>NZ_VUOT01000001.1:0-1219818 GCF_009829295.1 Nocardia sp. CY15 | reverse complement strand
CCGACACCGGCAACCACCCCACCACCCCCGACGACCCACCCGCCACACCCCCACCCGACGCCGCCGCCAACACCTCCGGCGCCCGCGGCGCCGACACCCCCACCGGCGACTGCACCCCCGAACCACTTACCACCACACCAGCAACAACCAAAGCCGACACCGTTATCGGAGCAGATACACGCATTCGGCCACACCCAATCCCTCGACGTCGTGGGAGCGGCCGTCCGGGACATCCCCTGTCCGGGCCGCTCTGGACAACGTTGTCCAGGTTACCCACCAGTCAGGTCGTTGTTCGGTATTTCCGGTTGATCACTGGTTACCGAAGGGGGAATAGGTGCTGTAGCGGGCTTTCTGCCGGAGCTTTTTTTGCGGCCGCCCTTTCCGGAGCTTTCGATCTCGTGAGCCGGGGATTCGGCGGACTCGATCCGGTCCAGAATCCCTTTCAGCTCTTCCAATTCCCGGCGCAGGTAATCGCGGGTGGCCACTTCGCCGACCGCGATGCGTAATGCCGCCAGTTCGCGGGCCAGAAACTCGGTGTCCGCCTTGGTTTGAGCGGCCCGCATCCGGTCCTCCTCCAGGGCGACTCGGTCCCGGTTGTCCTGCCGGTTCTGCGCGAGCAGGATCAGTGGCGCCGCGTAGGCGGCCTGGGTGGAAAAGGCCAGATTCAGCAGGATGAACGGGTACGGGTCCCAGCGCAGCGCGACCACGAAGACGTTCAACAGGATCCAGACCAGCACCAGGATCGTCTGGACCGCCAGGTACCGCCCGGTGCCCAGGAATCGCGCCACCCGCTCGCTGCTGCGGGCCAATGCCTCGGCGTCCCACTCGAACCGGAACCGGCCTTCCACCGGCGTCTCCAGACGCTGGCGCGCCCTGCTGGGACCGAGCCGCCCGCCCGGGTCGTTCTCGGTCATGCTCCGTCCTTCCGGGCGCGAGCGCTCCTGTGGGCCCGGCCGCTCACACTGTGCCGTCCGGGGGCGTGCGCGGGGTCCCGCGTGGTCATGCCGAGCCCCTCTCGTCGGTCTCTGCCTGGTCGCGCCAGTCCTCGGGCAGCAGGTGGTCGAGGACGTCGTCGACGCTGACCGCGCCGAGCAGGTGGTTCTCCTCGTCCACCACCGGTCCGCAGACCAGGTTGTAGGTCGCGAAGTACCGGGTCACCGCGGCCAGCGGAAGTCCGGGGCGCAGCGGCGACAGGTCGGTGTCGAGGATGCCGCCCACCAGGTGGGCCGGTGGTTCGCGCAGTAATTGCTGGATGTGCACCGAACCCAGATAGCGCCCGGTGGGCGTCGCGGTGGGCGGACGGACCACGAACACCATGGAGGCCAGCGCGGGGGTCAGGTCCGGGTTGCGCACCCGCGCCAGCGCCTCGGCCACCGTGGTGGACGGTGTCAAGATCACCGGCTTCGGGGTCATCAGGCCGCCCGCACTGTAAGGAGAGTGCTCGAGCAACCTGCGCACCGGTTCGGACTCCTGCGGGTCCATCAAGGCGAGCAGCGATTCGGCCTCGCCCTCGGGCAACTCGCCCAGCAGGTCGGCGGCGTCGTCGGGGTCCATCGCCTCCAACACGTCGGCGGCCCTGCGCACCTCCAAGTGGCTGAGCAGTTCGACCTGCTCGTCGTCGGGGAGTTCCTGCACCACGTCGGCCAGGCGCTCGTCGTCCAGCGCGACGGCCACCTCGATCCGCCGCTTCTCCGGCAGCTCGCGCAGTTGTTGCGCCACGTCGGCCGCGCGCATGCCCTCGAACTGTTCCAGCAGCTGGGTGACGTCCTGCCCCGGCCGGTCGATCTCGTTGGGCGTCAGGCCGGACACGACGGTCCAGTCCACGACGTGCACCGTGCGCCTGCGGCCGAGCCTGCGGTGCCCGCGCACCGCGACCCGGGTGACCAGCCAATCCCGGGACCGGGTCTGTTCGATGCCCAGATCGGTCACATGGACGTCCACGCCCGCCAGATCCGGCAGGTCGGGGTCCTCGACCCGCACCATCGAGTCGACGATCTGCGCCAGAGCGAGCATCTCGCCCGGTCGCTGGGTGAAACGTCGCAGGCTGACCGTCCCGGTGTTCAGCGTGACCACCCCGGGTTCGATCGCCGTGACCCGCAGGATCGGCACGAAAATACGCCGCCGGGTGAGCAATTCGACGACCAGGCCGTGCACGCGGGGCTGCCGGCGATCGGAGCGGACGGCCACGACGACGTCACGTATCCGGCCGATAGACTCGCCGTCCGGTCCCAGCACCGCCAACCCGGCCAGCCTGGCGACGTACACCCTGGTAGCTGCCATGCTGCCAGGCTAGAGGTTCGCGGGCGGGTGTTCGCACCCCGCCACGATCGACGGGAGTGATCATGAAGCTGCGCCGTTCGGTGCTCGCCTGTCCGGGCAGCAACCCGAAGATGATCGAGAAGGCCAAGACGTTGCCCGTCGACGAGGTGTTTCTCGATCTGGAGGACGCGGTCGCGCCGGTCGCGAAGGCGCAGGCGCGGGCGAACATCGTCGCGGCGCTCAACGACTCCGGGTGGGGAGCGCAGCTGCGCGTGGTCCGGGTGAACGACTGGACCACCGAATGGACCTACGCCGACGTCATTTCCGTGGTCGAGGGCGCGGGCGCGGCGCTGGACGCGATCCTGCTGCCCAAGGTGACCGACGCGGGCCAGGTGCGCGCGCTGGACCTGCTGCTGACCCAGCTGGAGAAGGCCTGCGGCCTGGAGGTCGGCCGGATCGGTATCGAGCCGCAGATCGAGAACGCGCTGGGGCTGCGCAACATCGACGCGATCGCCACCGCCGCCTCCCGGGTGCAGACCCTGGTCTTCGGCCCGGCCGACTTCATGGCCAGCATCAACATGCGCACCCTCGTGGTCGGCGAGCAACCGGAGGGCTACGACACCGGCGACGCCTATCACCACATCCTGATGACCATCCTGCTCGCCGCCCGTGCCCACGGCCTGCAGGCGATCGACGGCCCGTACCTCCAGATCCGGGACGTGGAAGGCTTCCGGCGGGCCGCCGCGCGCACGGCCGCGCTCGGGTTCGACGGCAAGTGGGTGCTGCACCCCGGGCAGATCGAGGCGGCGAACGAGATCTTCAGCCCGCGCCAATCGGACTACGACCGGGCCGAGGAGATCCTGGACGCCTACGCCTTCCACACCTCCGCGGCGGGTGGCGCGCGCGGCGCGGTGATGCTCGGCGACGAGATGATCGATGAGGCCAGTGCCAAGATGGCCCAGGTGATCGCGGAGAAGGGTCGCGCCGCCGGAATGACGCGCACCACGCGTTTCACACCACCGCGGGTTGCGTCGGAATAGCAGAATGGAACCATGACGAATCCCTTGGGGAACTCGAGCCGTGCGCGGCAGGGCCTCCCGACGCCCCCTTCGGGCTGGCCGGTCGGCTCCTACCCGACCTATGGCGAGGCGCAGAAGGCGGTCGACTATCTGGCCGACAACCAGTTCCCGGTGCAGGACGTGACCATCGTCGGCGTCGACTTGATGCAGGTCGAGCGGGTGCTGTATCGGCTGACCTGGGGCAAGGTGATCGGCGGCGGCGTGGTGTCGGGCGCCTGGCTCGGCCTGTTCCTGGGTCTGCTGCTGAGCCTGTTCACCACCAGCGGCGCGTTCGGCCCACTGCTCGTTGGCCTGGTCGGCGGCATCATCTTCGGCGTCATCTCGACCTCGATCCCGTACGCGGCGACCAAGGGTCAGCGCGATTTCGCGTCCACCATGCAGTTGGTGGCCGGCCGCTACGACGTGCTGTGCGATCCGAAGTCGGCCGAACAGGCGCGGGATATGCTCGCGCGGCTGGCGATCTGACGCAATGGAAGTGCTGGAGAAGGTCCGCACCGAGGTGCTGGGCTATTTCGGCGTGGACGCCGCGAGTGTCGACGCCGCGTCGGTCACTTTCCTGGGCTTGGAGCCGATCGAGATCTTGCGCATCGTCGACGGCGACCTGGTGCATTACGTGACGCTGGGCGGCAGTAGGCATCCGATGGGCGATCCCACCGCCGTGCACGCCGATCCGGTGCGCGGCCCGCGCGCGGAACTGATCCTGACGCTGCGGTCGGGCGTCGGCGCCAGTTCTGGCCTGGCCAAGTCGCTCGGCGTGCTCGCCGCCGCGCCGGTCGTGGAAGGTGTTGTGCTGCAAGCGGACGCGTTGATGGACCTGGGCGAGCCGATGTGGCGCGACGCGCCGTTCACCGCGGTTCTGCTCGGCGACAGCGACATCCCGGCCGTGGCGCTGCCCGAACCGGCCGAGTCGGTGCGGTATTTCGCGGTGACGCCGGTGACCGCGACGGAGGCGGCATGGGTACGGGTCCGCGGCGCGCAGGCGTTGCGGGAGGCCTGGCAGGAGGCGGGAATCGACGTGCGCGACCCGAGACGCGGCGCCGCCAGCCTGTGATCCGTCGCCCGGCTACAGCCACTTGTTGCGGCGGAAGGTGAAGAACAAGCCCGTGCAAATGGCGAGGATGATCAGCCACACCGCGGGATAACCCCACACCTGATGCAATTCGGGCATGTGGTCGAAGTTCATCCCGTAGATGCCCGCGATCATCGTCGGCACCGCCGCGATCGCGACCCACGCCGAGATCCTGCGCATGTCGGTGTTCTGTTGCACGCTGATCCGGGCCAGAGCGGCGCTGATCAGCGCGCTCAGCGCCTCGTCGAAGTCGTTGATCCGTTCCGCCACGGCGGCATGCTGCTCGGCGACGTCCCGTAGATAGCGCCGGACCTCCTCGGGCACCGGCAGATCGAGTTTGTGACCGAGCTGTTCCAGCGGCACGGCGAGCGGATTCACCGCGCGCCGCAACTCCACGACCTCGCGCTTGAGCTGGTAGATGGATTCCACGGTGACACTGCCGCGCGGGGTGAAGATCTCCTCTTCCATCTCGTCGATGTCGTCCCCGACCGACTGGGCCACCTCGATGTAGGAGTCCACCACCCGGTCGGCGATCGCGTGCAGCACCGCACTGGGGCCGAGCCCTAGTTGCGCCGGGCTGGCCTCCAACGCCTTGCGCACCTCGGCGAGCCCGGAATGCTCACCGTGCCGGACTGCGACCACGAACTCGGGCCCGGTGAACACGATGATCTCGCCGGTCTCCACGATCTCGCTGACGCTGTCCCGTTCGTGCTCGACATAGCTGACCGTGCGCAGCACCAGCAGCAGCGAATCGTCGTAACGTTCCAGTTTCGGCCGCTGGTGCTGCTCCAAGGCGTGTTCGGTGGCCAGTTGGTGCAACCCGAACGCGTCGGCGATATCGGCCATCTGCGTGCGGTCCGGGTCGTGCAGCCCGATCCAGACGAATCCGTTCTCCTCCCGGGCCCTGGCGAGGGCCGCCTTGTGGGTGAACCTCCCCGGCAGGCGCTCGCCGTCCACGTACACCGCGCAGTCGACGATCGCCTGCGCCGTCGGAACCGGGATGAACCGCTGCTCCGGCCGCGATGGCGTCCGGCCGGACCCGCGAAGCGAAAAGGACGGCACGCTGACGATGCTACGTCGCAGCAGGATGCGGGATCATCGCCTGCGCGTGCGGGAGTACCTCGCCGCACTGTAAGACTTGAAGGCGTGCGCATCGACCTGCATACCCATTCGACCGCGTCCGACGGCACCGACACTCCGGCCGAACTCGTGCGGAACGCGGCCGCCGCGGGCCTGGACGTCGTCGCGATCACCGATCACGACACCACGGCCGGATGGGCGGAAGCGGTCGAGGCGCTCCCGAAGGGGATGACGCTGGTCCGCGGCATGGAGATGTCCTGTGTCGGCCTGGGCGAGGACGGCTGGCCGGTGCCCGTGCATTTGCTGGCCTACCTGTTCGATCCGACCCACCGCGGCTTCGCCGAGGAACGCGAGCGGCTGCGCGCCGAACGAGTGGAGCGGCTGCGCGCCATGGCCGAGCGCATGGCGGCCGACGGACTGCCGATCGATCCTGATGCCGTGCTGGCCTCGGCCGGACCCTCCGCGGGCCGCCCGCATCTGGCCCGTGCGCTGGTCGCCGCCGGTGTGGTGCCGAGCGTGGACGCGGCGTTCGACGAATTGCTCGCTCCGCACGGCCGCTACTACGCCGAGAAGGCCGACACACCGTTGCGTCGTGCGGTGCGGATGATCGCCGGCGCGGGCGGGGTCAGCGTTCTGGCGCACACCAGGGCGCGCAAGCGGGGCAGGCTGCTGGCGCTCGACGACATTCGCGAGCTGGCCGCGCTCGGACTCGGCGGCCTGGAGATCGCGCATCCGGACCACTCCGCGGCCGACCGCGAGCTGCTCACCGATCTCGCCGCCGAACTCGGCCTGCTCACCACCGGTTCGTCGGACTACCACGGCGCGAACAAGACCATCCGGCTCGGTGAGTTCACCACCGAGCAGGCGCAGTTCGAGAAGCTGGTCGGCAAGGCATCGGGCGTGCCGGTGATCGCCTCGTGAGACTGGTGCGCGGACTCAGCGGCATCGTCGCCGGGGGCACAGTGGTGGGCACGCTGGTGGTGGTCGGCGCCGCCGTCGTCGCGGACCGGCGCGGGTTCCCGGGCCCGGGCGGCGAATCGGTCGCCTGGCATGTGGCCGCCGCGGTGGTCGCCCTCGCGGCGCAGATCTATTCGGATCGGCATCGGGGTTCGGCCGCTTTTATCGGATCCATGGTTGTTTTTCTGGCTGCTGGACTTTTGCTGTGGACGCAATGGTGGAGCTGACAATCCCGCATTGGTTGCGGACGGATGAATTGTGGCCGAACATTTTTCTTTGTGACTGAAATCGAGACGGACGTACTGGTTATCGGCGGTGGTCCCGCCGGTATCCAGGCGGCCGTCTCGGCCGCTTCGACGGGTGCCACCGTCGTGCTGGTCGACAAGGCGCGATGCGGGTCGTGCGGACCGACCGCGTACAACACGATCTCGTTGTGGCACATCCCGCTCGGCCCCGCCCGGGAGGAGGCGGTGCGGCGCGGGCACGCGCACGGCGGCGGGCTGGGCGACCCGGACATGATGCACCGCGTGCTCGAGGAGACCCACCAGCGCGTCGAGCAATGGGCGCGGTGGGGTTATCGGATCGCCGGTGATCCCGAGCTCCCGGCGGCGCGGCGAATCTGTCTGGACGGCCCCGCTCACCTGCGTCGCATGCGCCGCAGGGTGCGCGAAGCAGGGGTGCGTGTGCTCGATCACCATCCCGCCTTGCGGTTGCTCGTCGACCGCGACGGTGTGGTGGCGGGCGCCGCCGGGCTGAGCAGTCAGGACGGGTTCCGGCGCTGGACCGTGCGTGCCGGCGCGGTCGTGGTCGCCACCGGGGGCTGCGCGTTCCTGTCCGGCGGCGCCGGCACCGACGTGGACACCGGCGACGGTCTGTTGTTCGCCGCGGAAGCGGGCGCCGAACTGTCGGGGATGGAGTTCTCTTGTGCCTACAGCTTGATCGCGCCGGGGAAGTCCGAGGCGACCGCACTGCGGAGTCTCGCGCTGCGCTTCGCCACTCTCTACGACGAATCCGGCGCCGAGCTGCCGGGACATCGCTCGGCGGCGCTCGCGGCCGTCGCCGAAGGTCGCCGGGTATTCGCCGCACTGGACGACGTGCCGACCGCCGTTCGCTCCCGGCTGGCGCGTCACGGACTCGCCGACCGCGCCGAGCGGGTGCCGCTGCGTGCGGTGCTGGACGGCACCGTGCGCGGCACCGGGGGACTGCGCGTCACCGGACCGGAGTGCGCGACGACCGTCGCGGGCCTGTTCGCCGCGGGGGACGTCGCCAGCCGCGAGTCGGTCACCGGCGCGGTCAGCGCCTACGGCGGGCTGGGCGCGGCGTGGGCGATCGCCTCCGGCGTCTGGGCCGGTACGAGCGCCGCGAAGTCCGCCCGCGCCGCAGATCAGCGCGCCCCGGCCCGCGAGGTGCCGGGAGCCGGGCTCGACGCCGTGGCCCGGATCGATCCGCGGGCGGTGATCGGTCTCGTGCAGGAGCACACCCTGCCGCTGCGACGCAGCTATTGGCGCAGCGCGGGCAGCCTGCGCGACAGCATCGGCGAACTCGACGGGATGTGGCCCGGCGCGGAATTCGACCTCGGCGGCAGCGGTGCCGACCTGCTGTATGCCCGGCAGGCCGCCGCCCTGCTCGCGGTGGCGCGATGGACGAAATACAGCGCGTTGATGCGCACGGAGAGCCGCGGCATGCACCGCAGGACCGATCATCCCGGCGCGACCGACCGCTGGCGGGTGCGACTGGTATCGGGCGGCGTGCGCAACGTGTGGGTGCGCCCGGATGTACCGTGGACGACGCCGGAGCAGTCCCGCGATATCGTCGCGTGAGGACGGGCCTACGCAGCGTAGCCGCGACCAGGTCTCACACCCTCGATGTCACAGGCCGTGCGACTGCTCACCGTTTGGCGCCCGTGAGCGGCGAGTTTCCCCTTACGTGAAGGTAATTCCGGCCCCCTAACGTTGGATGATGGAGCGCGACACGGCCCAGCGGGTAACCGGTTTGGCAACTCGCCCACCGGGCTGGCAGAATGTGTCGGATTCCTTACCTCCGCCACCGCCGGGTGAGGGAATCACGGAGGTCTCCGACTCGCCGACGTACCGTCGCGACCCACGAGATCACACCGCTTGTTCTATCCGGGCCCACCCGTCCGGTTCTGCTCCGCGGATCAGTGCCGCGCCCCGCCGTCGAGATATCGGCAAGCCGTGTTCGCTCGCTCGCAGCCGCCTCGAAACACACCGGTCAGCGCACTCGATGAGCGTAGTGAAACGACTTATACCCATTACCCGGTGGTAACCGTCCCCCGGTTTAGCCCGACCCGAGCAGGAGTGAAATCGTGTCACCTGTGACTGACGCACCGAATTCCACCGCAAGCCTGTCCGAAATCACAAACGACGAAATCTTCGCGGGACATCTCGGCGGCAAGCTCTCGGTCGAACTCAGTGCGCCCTTGGAGACCCAGCGCGACCTCTCGATCGCCTACACCCCGGGGGTCGCACAGGTCAGCCGCGCGATCGCGGAGGACGAGGCGCTGGCCAAGCGCTACACCTGGACCGATCGGCTCGTGGTCGTGGTCAGTGACGGCACCGCCGTGCTCGGCCTCGGTGACATCGGCCCGCGCGCCTCGCTGCCGGTGATGGAGGGCAAGGCGGCGCTGTTCAAGAAGTTCGCCGGGCTGGATTCGATCCCGATCGTGTTGGACACCAAGGACGTCGATGAGATCGTCGAGACGCTGATCCGCCTGCGCCCGAGTTTCGGCGCGGTGAATCTGGAGGACATCTCCGCGCCGCGCTGCTTCGAGATCGAGAAGCGCGTCATCGAGGCGCTCGACTGCCCGGTGATGCACGACGACCAGCACGGCACCGCCATCGTGGTGCTCGCGGCCCTCAACGGCGCCGCCAAGGTGCAGGGCCGCGGCATCGAGGGGCTGAAGGTCGTGGTGTCCGGCGCGGGCGCCGCCGGTGTCGCGTGCACGAACATCCTGCTCGCCGCGGGCGTCCGGGATGTCACCGTGCTCGATTCGAAGGGCATCGTCAACTCCGAGCGCGGCGACCTCAACGAGGTGAAGGCCGAGCTGGCCACCCGCACCAACCCGCGCGGTCTCGCCGGTGGCGCGGCCGAGGCGCTGGCGGGCGCCGATGTGTTCCTCGGCCTGTCTGCCGGTCTCATCGCCGAGGAGCTCATCGCCTCGATGGCGCCGGAGTCGATCGTGTTCGCCATGTCCAACCCGGACCCGGAGATCCACCCCGAGGTGGCGCGCAAGTACGCCGCGATCGTCGCCACCGGCCGCAGCGACTTCCCGAACCAGATCAACAACGTGCTGGCGTTCCCCGGCGTCTTCAAGGGCGCGCTGGACGCGGGCGCCCGGCGGATCACCGAAGGCATGAAGATCGCCGCCGCCGACGCCATCCTGAGCGTCGTCGCCGACGAACTCGGTCCGGACAAGATCGTCCCCAGCCCGCTGGACCCGCGGGTCGCCCCGGCCGTCGCCGAGGCGGTCGCGGCCGCCGCCCGTGCCGAGGGCGTCGCGTAACGTCACCGCACAACGATCAGCTGAAAGGCGCCCGCTCTGCCTCGAGCGGGCGCCTTTTCGGTTCGATGAGCCGCAACCGACCGGTTCCCGGTGCGCAGGCCCACACGGCGAACGCCAGCAGGCCGTCCAGCACCATCGCCAGCATCGCAACCAGCAGCGCACCCACCAGCACCCGGTCGTACCGGTAGAGGCTGATGCCGTCGAAGATGTACCGGCCCAGACCGCCGAGGTTGACGTAGGCGGCGATCGTCGCGGTGGCCACCACCTGGAGGGTGGCACCGCGCAGGCCGGTGAGCAGGATGGGCAGCGCGTTGGGCACCTCCACCCGGAACAGGATCTGTCGCTCGGTCATGCCCATGGCGCGTGAGGCGTCCACGACATCGGCGGGCACGTTCGCGATTCCGGCGTACGCGCCCGCCAGCAGTGGGGGAATGCCCACCGTGACCAGGGCCAGCAGTGGCGGGATCAGGCCGAGGCCCAGCAGCAGCACCAGGAACGTCAGCAGACCGAGGGTCGGCAGCGCGCGCATGGCGTTGGCGAAGCCGACCAGCACCGCCGCTCCGCGCCGGGTGTGCCCGATGACCAGGCCGAGGGGGACCGCGATCACCGCCGAGACGGCGATGACCAGGAAGCTGTACCACAGGTGCTGGGCGATGCGGGTCCCGATTCCGGACGGACCGCTCCAGTTGGCGCCGTCGGTGAAGTAGTGCCAGGCGTCGAGGAAAAGATTCATGCGGCGCCTTTCGCCTTCGCGCTCTCGGCACCCGCGCGCACCCACGGCGTCGACCAGCGGCCCACGGCGTACACCGCGCGGTCGGCGACCAGCGCGAGTGCGAGCGTCACGATGATGCCCGCGATGATCTCGTCCGGGTAGTCACGCTGGTAGCCCTGGGTGAACAACTTGCCAAGTCCGCCGACGCCGATCAGCGCGCCGACCGACACCATCGCGATATTGGTCACCACCACCACGCGCAGGCTGGACACGAAGACCGGCACGGCCAGCGGCATGTCCACGGTGAGGGTGCGCCGCAGCGGCCCGTAGCCGACCGCGTCGGCGGCGTCGAGCACCGCGGCGGGCACCGCGTCCAAGGCGGCCGGGACCGCGATCACCAGCAGCGCCGTCGAATAGATGGTGAGCGCGATGATCACGTTCAGCGGATCGATGGCCGAGATTCCCACCAGCGGAGGAATGATCACGAACAGCGCCAGCGACGGAACGGTGTAGGCCAGGCTCGCGGCGGTCACCGTGACCCGCCGCAGCCACGACACCCGCCGTACCAGCGCGCCGACCGGGATCGCGATCACCAGAGCCAGGAGCAGCGGCGCCAGCGCGAGATAGAGATGGGTCGCGGTGAATCCCATGATCTCCGGGAAATTCTCGACGAGATATCGCATCGCACTCGCTCACGTCACTTGTTCTTCGAAGAAGTGCCGGTTGCGTTCGGCGTCTTCGCGCGCGCGTTGCCCGGCCAGCTGCGCGAGCACCTCGGTGGCCAGCACGCCGCCACGGACCGCGCCCTCGTCGTCCACGGCTACGCCGATCCCCGAGGGGGAGGAGATCGCGGCGTCCAGGGCCTGGCGCAGGTCACCGGTCGGGGTGAACAGTGAGCCGCCTGCCGACATGCTGTCGGCCAGCGCGCGACCCGCGCGCAACCCCTCGACCCCGGTGACGTCCATCCACCCGACCGGCTTGTTCCGCGCGTCCACCACCAGCACCCACTCGCCCGCGTCCAGCCGCAGCCCGCGCACTTCGTCGGCGAGGGCCGCCCGGATCTCATGCAACGGAACATCGTTCGCGGTTCGGAAGGACAACCCGCGGTAACCGCGGTCACGGCCGACGAAGTCGGCGACGAAATCGGTGGCAGGCTGCGCCAGCAGGCGTTGCGGCGGATCGTATTGCTGCAGCACACCGCCGCGACCGAACACCGCCACGCGATCGCCGAGCGTGATCGCCTCATCGATGTCATGGGTGACGAACACGATGGTCTTGTGCAATTCGGCTTGCAGCCTTTGCATTTCGACCTGCAATTCGGCCCGCACCACCGGGTCGACGGCACTGAACGGTTCGTCCATCAGCAGGACCGGCGGGTCCGCGGCAAGCGCGCGGGCCACGCCGACGCGCTGCTGCTGACCGCCCGACAGCTGTGCCGGGTATCGCCCGGCCAGCGAGCGGTCCAGACCTACCCGGTCGAGTACCTCGAGCGCCGCGGCGCGGGCCGCTCGGCGGGAGTCCCCACGCAGCACAG
Source organism: Nocardia sp. CY15 (assembly GCF_009829295.1). Taxonomy (NCBI): domain Bacteria; kingdom Bacillati; phylum Actinomycetota; class Actinomycetes; order Mycobacteriales; family Nocardiaceae; genus Nocardia; species Nocardia sp. CY15. The sequence continues at coordinate 1,207,605 of NZ_VUOT01000001.1, read as the reverse complement.
GCACGGTCGCGACATTGTCCACGACCGTCCGGTGTGGCAGCAGGCCGCCGCTCTGGATGACGTAGCCGATCCCGAGGCGCAGCCGGACCGGGTCGACGGTCGAAGTGTCTCGTCCCGCGATGGTGATCGTTCCCGAGGTCGGGACGATCATGCGGTTGATCATCCGCATCGAGGTCGTCTTCCCGCAGCCGGAGGGGCCGACGAACACGGTGAACGATCCCGATTCGATGCGCAGATCGAGGTCGGTGACGGCGTGGGTGCCGTCCGGATAGATCTTGCTGATACCGGAGAACTCGATATCGGACAACGATTTCCTCCTAGGCCACCGGCTTGTTCAGCCCTTTGGCGGCGACCCAGGCCGCGGCGGCGGCCTTCGGCTCGGTCTTGCGCGCGCCGGAGACCGCCTCGTTCAGCTCGATCAGCTCGGCGGTGGTGAGCTGGGCCGATACCGCGTTCAGCGCCGCGAGGAGCTTGTCCGACTTCTTGCTCGCGTTGAACAGCGGAACGACGTTCTGCGCGGGGAAGTTGTGCTTCGGGTCTTCCAGCACCACGAGGTCGTTCTGCGCGATGGCGGGGGAGGTGGTGAAGATGTTGGCCGCGGTCACCTGGCCCTCGACCAGCGCGCGCACCGTGGCGGGACCGCCGCCGTCGGCGATCGGCACGAAATTGTTCGCGGCGATGGCGAGGTCGTAGTTCTTCTTCAGCCCGGGCAGTCCCCCTGCCCGCTCCTGGAATTCGGCGGGCGCGCCGAACTTCACCTCTGCCGAGTGCGGGGCCAGATCCGCGATCGTGCGCAGGTTCCAGCGCTGGGCGGTGGCGCGGGTGACCACCACGGCGTCCGAATCCTGCCCGGGCGCGGGTGTACCGATGGCGAGATCGGAACCGAGCGCCTTGCCGAGCGCGCTGTCCACGTCGGCCGCGCTGGTCGCGGTGGCGTTCTTGTCCAGGTACTGCAGCAAGTTGCCGGTGTACTCGGGGATCACCGAAATGGCGCACTTCCGCAATGCCGGTATGTAGGCTTCGCGGCTGCCGATGTCGAGCTTGGTGTCGACGGTGAATCCATTGGCGCGCAATACCTCCGCGTACAGGTTGGCCACGGTCTCGGCCTCCGGGAAGTTCGCCGAACCGACGATCAATCCGTCCCCCGAACAGCTGCCGCCGGTGGCGAGCGGATCGGAAGTGCCACAGGCCGAGAGGACCATCGCGACGGCGAGTGCCGAGGAGGCGGCGAACACTCGGGCGGCGCGCAGCGTCACGCGCAGAGCGGGGCGCCGGGGCGCGGCGGCGGCGGTGCGGGTGGATTTCACGGCAGTCCTTCCGACATGACGGCGGTGCGCGATCTCGGCTCCGCACGGCCGCCGGTACATTCTGGGTGTCCATACTGCCCGCTTGCGGGTCTTTGTGTCGGCCGTGTCGATTCGTCGGAGAGGTGGTGGCGCCGGATGGTGTCGGCCCCGTCACAGCGGGTTCTGGCTCGCTTGCTGGTCGTCGCTTCCGTCGCGCTGGTGGTGTCCTGCGGGAACGACGAGTCGGCGCCGTCGATCACCGTCGGCGCGGGCGATTCGGTGGAGTCCTCGGTGCTCGCCGAGATCTATGCGGGCGCGCTGGCGCGTACCGGCGCGCGCACCGCGGTCGCTCCCCGTCTCGGCGGCCGGGCGGACTACCTCGCCGCGCTCGACGCCGACCGGGTCCAGGTGGTCGGTGAGCACGCCGGGGCGTTGCTGGCCCACTTCGACGAACACGCGTCGGTTCGCCTGCCGAAGGAGGTGGCGAGCGCGGTGAGCGCCGCACTGCCCGAGGGGCTGGTGGTCTCCGACCTCGCCGACGGCGCCGATCTGCGGCCGCGGGTGCTGCTCACCACGCAGGCGGCGGCGCACGACAAGGTGCGTTCGGTGGGCGATCTCGCGCCACACTGTGGTGCGCTGACCGTCGGTGTGGCAGCCCCGCCGGGCCTGCTGCCGTCTGCGGGCAAGGATCGCGTCACCGGATGCGACTTCGCTGCCACCGTAGCGTTCCCCGACCCGGCTGCGCTGCGAAAAGCGCTGCTGGCCGGTGAGGTTCAGGCCGGTTTGCTGAGCGGTCCACCCGAACTGGCGCCCGGCGCGGCGGACGGTCTGACCGTGCTGTCCGACGATGGTTATGCCGTGCGTGCCGAGAACGTCCTGCCGCTGTTCCGAAAAGGCCTGCTGGACCAGCGACAGATCAAGAAGCTGAACTACGTGGCGGGCGAGCTGACGACGGACGAACTGGCAGCCATGATCCGTCGTGTCCGAGACGAGGGCGCCGCGCCGGGGGACGTCGCGCGCGCCTGGTTGGATGACCACGCGTTGTAGATGTTCGTCACCCGGCCGACTCGCCCTCGATGGGGGCCGGGTATTTACACCGGCCGCCGAGGCGAGTGCTGTCGGAAATCGAGCGATAGATGTCGCATGCGACACTGCCGCTGACCTGAGGCTGGGCATAGTGTTCTCACTGGGTTCGTAGACGGCCCGGTGACATCCTCGCCCCGCTCCCGCACCGGCAATGGCGCCGATACGGGTCGCCGACGTTGTCGACCTTGCGACGGGGCGGATCGAGAGGCCATCGAGAGATCACACCTCGATGGCCTCTCGTCGTTTGTGTGTGCACTATCACCGGTCGCACAGCCTTGTCCGGCGGTTGTTCCGCACCGTATATTCCGCGTGGAATATTTCGCACGGAGCATGTCGGCGTCGCCCGCTGATGTCCGGGCAGCGAGCAGGCTCGGCGCTTGTCGAGACCGAGAGGTGATCAGGTGATGGGGCAAGGGCAGGAGCATTCGACGGTGACGCCGTTGGGCATCGCCGTGCTCGCGCTGCTAGAGGAGCGGCCCATGCATCCGTACGAGATGTTCCAGACCCTGATCGCGCGGCGGGAGGACAAGCTGGTCAAGGTGCGGCCAGGTTCGCTGTATCACACCGTGTCCCGGCTGGCCGATCAGGAACTGGTCCGCGCTGAAGGCGTCGATCGGGCAGGAAACCGGCCCGAACGCACCACCTACCGGATCACCGGGCGCGGCGAGGACGCGCTGCGTAACCGGATCGCCGAGATCGTGCGACGACCCGTGCCGGAGTACCCGATCTTCCCGGTGGCGCTGGGTGAATTGCACAACCTGCCCAAGCCGGAGGCGATGGCGCTGCTGCGGGAACGAATCGGCGTACTGGAAATCGAACTGGCCGACACCGACATGCTGAGCGCGTGGGCCGAAGAGCACGCCGTTCCCCGCCGCTACTGGATCGCGCTGCCCTATCTGCGGGCGATGCTCGCCGCCGAACTCGCCTGGGTCGTCCAGTTCACCGGCGAGTTGGACAGCGGCGCACTCGAATGGGAGGACTTCGCCCCGGCGACCGGCGCCCGCTCCGACGACGGCGACACCGGGTCGGTGGCCGGATCCACCGCATCGCGGGCGGTGCCGGGAGGCGCCGAGGCGAACTCCGTGCAGAGCTTTTCGAATAATCCGAGTTAGGAACGAACTACATGTCCACGCAACGCAATCCGTGGCCGGCGCTGCTGGCGCTCGTCGTCGGCTTCTTCATGATCCTGCTGGACATGACGATCGTCGCCGTCGCCAATCCCGCGATCATGACGAGCCTGCACGCCGACATCTCGCAGGTGATCTGGGTGACCAGCGCCTACCTGCTCACCTACGCGGTGCCGCTGCTGGTCACCGGGAGGCTGGGTGACCGATTCGGGCCCAAGAACATCTATCTGATCGGCTTGGCGGTGTTCACCGCCGCGTCGCTGTGGTGCGGATTGTCCGGCAGCATCGGCATGCTGATCGCCGCGCGCGCGGCACAGGGCATCGGCGCCGCGCTGATGACACCCCAGACCATGGCCGTGATCACCAGGACTTTCCCGCCGGACCGGCGCGGCGCAGCCATGGGTCTGTGGGGCGGCGTCGCGGGGCTGGCGACACTGGTCGGCCCGATCCTCGGCGGTGTGCTGGTGGACGGTCTCGGCTGGGAGTGGATCTTCATCGTCAACGTTCCGGTCGGCATCGTCGCCTTCGCGTTGGCGGTCTGGCTGGTGCCCACGCTGCCGACCCATGAGCACAAGTTCGACATCCCCGGCGTACTGCTCAGCGGCATCGGGATGTTCCTGCTGGTGTTCGGTATCCAGGAGGGCAACAGCTACGACTGGTCGTTGCGTATCCGGTTGCTGATCGGCGCGGGCCTGGTCGTGCTCGCGGTATTCGTGGTCAACCAGGCCAGGAACAAGGGGGAGCCGCTGTTGCCGCTGAGCCTGTTCCGCGACCGCAACTTCGCGCTGTCGAATGCCGCGATTGCCGCGATGGGCGCGGCGGTGACCTCCCTGATGGTGCCGACCTACTTCTACCTGCAGGCCGTGCGAGAGATGTCACCGACCGAGTCCGCGCTGGTCTTCGCGCCGATGGCGATTGTGACCGGCGTCGCTGCCCCACTGGTCGGCAAGTTCGCCGACCGGCTGCACCCGAGGACCGTGCCCACCATCGGCTTCGGTCTGTTCGCGCTGTCGGTGTTCTGGTTCGCGGCGTTGATGCGACCGGATTCGTCGCTGGCGTGGTTCTTGGTGGCCGCAGGGCTGGCCGGCTTCGCCAACGCCTGCATCTGGGCTCCGCTGGCGACCACCGCCACCCACAACCTCCCGGTCCAGCAGGCCGGCGCCGGCGCCGGCGTCTACAACACCACTCGTCAGGTGGGCTCGGTGCTCGGCAGCGCGGCGATCGGCGCGCTGGTGGCGGCCCGTATGACGGCGAACGGGCTGGGCGGCGGGCCGGTCGCCGAGGGCGGCGCGGGCCAGGGCCCGATCCCGGAGGTCGTCGAGGATTCCTTCAGCACCGCGCTGAGCCAGTCGACCCTGCTTCCCGCGGCCATCCTGCTCCTCGGCGTCGCCGCCTCGGCCCTGTTCATCCGCCACGGCGCGTCCGCTCGCGCCGGTGCACCGGGCTCGGTGGAACCGGTCGAGGCCGATCTCAGCAGTTGAGCCGTCGGTGATGCCCGTCCGGAGGATGTCTCCGGGCGGCCATCAGCGTGCCAGCACTCCGAGTCTGCCCCAATCGATTTTTATCTCGATCGGTACATCGATGACAGTCGGTGTATCGGTCGGCTCCAGCTTCATATGCGGTCGATACTGACCGAGCACATGGTCGAGCACGTAGACCTCGATCGAATCGACGCGATTGTTCGACACCCAGGCGATCCAGTACCACGGGATCCCGGCCAGCGCATACTCCGCGAGCTTGTCGGCCGTGTCCACACGCTCGGTGCCTGGGGAAACAACTTCGATCACCAGCTTGACCAGCGAAGCGGGCAACGGCCGAAGTTCGGGCGGGGCACACTCGAACAGTGCGATGTCCGGCCGTCGAATCGTCACCCTCGGCAGCTCCCACAGCAGCACATCGAAATCCATATCGACGTCCAAGCAGCCATCACGGTATCGGTTGATGTGAGCTTCGGCAGCGGTCTCGACGAAGTCGGCTATCCGGCGAGCGGACTTCTGATGCGGCCGCGTAGGCTCGTCCGCCCGCACGGCTTCCCCGTTCACCACCTCTACCAAACGGCAGAAATTCTCGGGAAGCTTCTTCCAGATCTCCAACGTGATCGGCGCCGGCTGCAGGTTCTCTTCTCGCGCCCAATCCAGAATCTCGGACAATGCCCCCTCCTCGAACGGCCGACGACTACCGGACCCGCTCGATCCTATCGGGTCCATGAGCGTTCACTGCCTGTCACTACGGACCATCCCGCGATCCGAGTCAGCCCACGCTGACCGTGACCGAGGGGTGGCCGGTGGCGCCGTCAGGAATCACGTCGCGGCGTTCGGCGGTCTGGGTTTCGCCGGTCGCGTCGGTGGCGCGGGCGCGGATGGTGTGCGGGCCGGAGGTGGCCTCCCAGTCGAAGACCCACTGGCGCCAGGTGTCGATGGATTGTTCCGCGGAGAGACGAGCCTGCTGCCAGGGGCCGTTGTCGATCTGAACTTCGACCGCGCGGATGCCGCGATGCTGTGCCCACGCGACACCGGCGACCGGAACGCGGCCGGGCTGGAGGCGACCGCGGGCGCGGGGGGTGTCGATGCGGGTGCCGGTCTTGATCGGGCCGAGCGCCGACCAGCCGCGACGGGTCCAGTATGCGGTGGCGCGGTCGAAACGGGTGACTTCCAGTTCGGTCACCCATTTGGTGGCCGAGACGTACCCGTAGAGACCGGGCACGACCAACCGGGCCGGGTAACCGTGCTGCACCGGCAGGGGTTCGCCGTTCATGCCGATCGCGAGCAGAGCATCGCGTCCGTCGGTGAGCGCCGCCAGCGGAGTGCCCGCGGTCCACCCGTCGGCGCTGCGCGAGAGCACCATGTCGGCGTCGGGGTGCGGCCGGGCCTCGGCGAGCAGTTGATCCACGCGGTAGCCGAGCCAGCGCGCGTTGCCGATCAGGTCGCCGCCGATCGGATTCGACACGCACGCCAGCGTGACCATGCGCTCCTCGATCGGGCGGCTCGCCAGATCCGCCCAGCTCAACCGGATTTCGCGGTCGACCATGCCGTGGATGCGCAGCTCCCAGTCGTCCTTGGACACCTGCGGAACGATCAGCGCGGTATCGATCCGGTAGAAGTCGTCGTTCGCGGTGAGATACGGCGTCAGTCCTGGGAGACGAAGATCCACGCCGGGCGCGAGAGGCTTGCTGGGGGCGGTCGGCTCCGGCAAGCGCACGGCGGCGCGCTCACCGGAAACGTCGCCGCGCCGCGCGCCGAGCATTCGTCCGCCGACCCCGGTGACCACAGCCAACCCGCCGGTCACCAGCAAACCCTGCAGGACCTGCCTTCGTTCCGGCGACCGACGCTGCGATGTGCCGATGACCGACGAGGCGTGGTCCCGGCCCGGTCCTGCCGGCGCGGCTTCGTCCACGGCGAGTTCGCCTCCGTCCGAGCGGGTCTCGGCAGATGACTCTTCGATCGCCACGTCGATGCGACGGGTCAGCGCCCGCAGCGCATAGATGCCCACGGCGACGCCGACGACAGTCGGCAGCGCGGCGGACAGACCGCCGCGCGCGACGGCCGCCCACACCGCGACCACCCCGAAGACGACGAACAACCACGACCCGGCGGCGCGGGTTGTCCGTTCGATCGCTCCTGCCACTGCGGCGACCAGCACCGCGATAGCACCCATGACCAGGTACAGCACGGCCTTGTCGTTCGTGCCGAACGTGGTGATGGCCCACTCGCGCAACCCGTCGGGCGTGTGGTCGACCACCGCCGAGCCGAGCGCGTTGAGCGGAGCGCGGTCGGGGCCGGAGAAAGCCGCGAACAATTCGGCCACGCCCAGCGCCAGTCCCGCCGAGACGACCCCCGCCACCACGCGCAATCGCAGATCGGCCATGGAATCGAGACTACTGCCGGTCGGCCCCCGCGGCCGATGCCCGAAGGACGATCACCACGTCGGTTACCGTCCCGTTCCGGCGCCCGATCTCTCTTCGGATGCGGCTGTGGCACCTCCGCACACGCGAAAGGCGCTGTCCGCGAACAGTTCGCCGACAGCGCCTTCGGCGTTCGGCTCAGTGGTAGATGCTCGCCACGTCGTCGGCGTGCTGCTTCATCACGACCGCGCGCTTGAGCGACATCTTCGGGGTGAGCTCGCCGGTCTCCTGGGTCCAGTCGATGGTCAGCAGACGCGTCTTCTTGATCTGCTCGGCGTGCGAGACCTTCTTGTTGGTCTCGGCCACCGCCGCGTTCACCTCGGCGAGCAGATCCGGGTTTTCGATCAGCTTCTCGATCGGGGTATCGGCGGGCAGGTTGTGGCGTTCCTTCCAGCCCGGCAGCGACTCCGGATCCAGCGTGATCAGCGCGCCGATGAACGGCTGGCCGTCGCCGACCACCATCACCTGGCTGATCAGCGGATGCGCGCGCAGCGAGTCCTCCAGCAGCGCGGGGGAGACGTTCTTGCCACCGGCGGTGACGATGATCTCCTTCTTGCGGCCGGTGATGGTGATGAAGCCGTCGCCATCGATCGCGCCGAGGTCACCGGTCTTGAACCAGCCGTTCTCGAACGCGTCCTCGGTGGCCTCCGCGTTGCCCCAGTAGCCGCTGAACACGACCGAACCGCGCAGCAGCAGCTCGCCGTCCTCGGCGATCTTGGCGGCGTGGCCCTCGATCGGCCGCCCGACCGAGCCGACCCGGATGTGTTCCGGGGTGTTGACCGCGATGGCCGCGGTGGTCTCGGTGAGGCCGTAGCCCTCGTAGATGGTCACGCCGACGCCGCGGAAGAAATGGCCGAGCCGCGCACCGAGCGGACCGCCGCCGGAGACGGCCGCCTCGCACTGACCGCCGAGCGCCGCGCGCAGCTTGCTGTAGACCAGCTTGTCGAACAGGGCGTGCTTGAGCTTGAGGCCGACGCCGGGGCCGCCGTTGTCGAGCGACTCGCTCCACGCGATCGCGGTAGCGGCGGCTGCGTCGAAGATCTTGCCCTTGCCGCCGTCGTGCGCCTTCTGCTTGGCGCTGTTGAACACCTTCTCGAACACCCGGGGCACCGAGAGGATGAAGTGCGGGCGGTAGCTGCCGAACTGCTCGACCAGGGTGGACCAGTCGGCGGTATGCGCGACGATCACCTTCGCGTCGAACGCGGCCAGCGCGACGGCGCGGGCGAAGACATGCGCCAGCGGCAGGAACATGAGGGTCTTCTTGCCCTCGGTGACGTACTTGTGCAGCGCGATCCGGTCGGACTTGGACTCCGCGTACAGGTTCGCGTGGGTCAGCATGACGCCCTTCGGGCGGCCCGTGGTGCCCGAGGTGTAGATCAGGGTGGCCGGCGACTGCGCGCCGACCTGAGCGCGACGGTCGTGCACGGCCTGGTCGTCGGTGTCGGCGCCGCGGCCGATCAGTTCGTCCAGCGCGCCCTTGTCGATCTGCAGGATCTCCCGCAGGTCCGGCAGCGACCCGGATTCGATCTCGTCGATCACCTTGCGGTGCTTGTCGCTGTCGAGGATCAGCAGCTTGGTGGCCGAGTCCTGCAGGATCCACTTGGCCTGCTCGGCGGCGGAACTGTCGTAGATCGCGACGGTGCAGCCGCCCGCGGCCCAGATGGCGAAATCGAGGACGGCCCACTCGTAGCGCGTGGGGGCCATGATGGCGACGCGATCACCGAGTTCCAGACCCGAAGCGATCAGGCCTTTCGCCACGCCGGTAACGGTTGCCGCGAACTCGGCGGCGGTGACATCCCGCCAGCCGCCACTGCCGTTCGGCACGTTGAACAGCACCGTGTTCGGCGACTGCTCGGCATGGCGGAAGACGTTGTCGGAATTGTTCGCGTCATCCGGAATGGTGTAAGAAGCCGGGACTTCGAACTCTCGCATCAGTGCCCTTCCACGTGGGTTTACTCGCCAGTAATCTACGACACCTGCGCCGGGGCCGTGAGGTCGACCACCGAAATCGCCTCCGTACATCACCGCAGGGTAGGGACCCGCACGGGTCTCATCCTAGTTCGCGCAGGTCCGCCGGTTGAATCGCTTCGCGAAGGAACCCGGCGAGTTCGCCCAGCGCGGCCGCGGCGGGCGCCGCCAGGGCGGCCTGCAGCTGTGCGACGTGCCACAATCCCTTGCTCTCGGTGAAGCGGACGTGCACACCCGCCGCGCGCAGTGCGGCGACCAGTGCGACGCACTGGTTGTGCAGCAGTTCGCTGACGTCCACCTGCACGTAGGTCGGGGGCAGGCCACGCAGCTCGCCGGTCAGCGGGGCGTAAGCCGGATCGGCCGAGTCGCCCTCGCCCAGGTAGGCGGCAGCACAAGCGCGTGACCACGGCTTGTTGATCACCAGGTCGCGTTCTCGCTCCGGGATCTCGTTGGGGTCGGCCCACGGTGCGATCAAGCCGAGCGCGGCCGGGGTCTGCCCGTGCCGGGCGATCAGGCGTTGCGCCAGCGCGAGCGACAGGCCGCCGCCCGCGGAATCGCCGGAGACGGCGATCCGGCCCGGCTGCAAGCCCGCGCTCGCCACCAGTTCCAGGAATGCCGCCTCGGCGTCGTCCAGGGCCGCGGGAAACGGGTGCTCCGGCGCGAGGCGGTAGTCCAGCACGTAGACCGCGTAGCCGGTGTCTCGCGCCAACCGGGCGGCCAGCGAGCGGTGCGTCGCCAGTGAGCCGACCGCGTAGCCGCCCCCGTGGAGATAGAGGACCGCGCCGTCGTCGGACGTGTCCGCGAAACCGATCCGCTCGGCGGGCCTACCGCCCAGCCGCAGCGGCCGCACGACGGCGCCCGCGGGCAGCAACTGCGCCCGCGAACTCACGTCGAGTAGCCTGCGCTGCATCGGAAACGGCAACCGCTTGTTCAGCGTGACCCGGAAGATCGGATTCAACACCGCCCGCGCGAGGGGCAGCGGAAGGTTCATGTCTCGCATCGCCGTTCCTCGTCAGGGCAGGAAGCGGCGTTCGACGTTGGCCGCGATCCGCTGGTAGCCCGACGCGGTCACCCGCACGAACAGATCCAGCAGCTTGGCCTCCCAGCCGATCAGCACGCGGCCGTGCCCCTTGCGCACGCCCTCGGTAATGGTCTGCGCCGCCATCTCGGCGGTGTGGATGGCCAGTTTCTTGTCGAACATCGAGGCGGCCGACTTGCTGTCGATGCCCTCGGCGTAGGTGGCGTTGCGCGCGACCGCGGTCTTGATGCCGCCGGGGTGCACACAGGTGACCCGCACCGGATGCCGCGCGACCAGCATCTCCTGGCGCAGCGACTCGGTGAAGCCGCGCACCGCGAACTTCGCCGCGTTGTAGGCGCTCTGGCCGGGGATCGCGATCAGGCCGAACAGGCTCGACACGTTGACGATGTGGCCGTCGCCGGACTCGATGACCATCGGCAGGAACGCCTTGGTGCCGTTGACGACACCCCAGAAATCGACGTCCATCACGCGCTCGAAGTCCTTGTACTCCGAACGGATGACCTCGCCGTGGTGGGCGATGCCCGCGTTGTTGTAGACCTGGTGCACCGTGCCGAAGTGCGCTTTCACCGCGTCGGCGTAGAGGATGACCGCTTCGCGTTCGACCACGTCCACGCGGTCGGACTTCACCTGCGCGCCGAGCTGCTCGCAGCGGCGCGTGGTCTCGGCCAGGCCCTCGACGTCGATATCCGACAACGCCAGCTTGGCGCCGCGCCGGGCCAGATTCACCGCCAGCGCGCGGCCGATCCCGGAGCCCGCTCCGGTGATCACACAGACCTTGTTCTTGAAGTAAGCGTCGTTCTTGAAGTAAGCGTCACTGCTCACGATGCCACTGCTTTCAAATCGGCTCGGGAAATGGAGATGTCATACGCCGCCACGTCGAAAGTCCTGGTGAGCCTGCGGAATTCGAAGGTCCAGTCCGGCCACAGCGTGGTGTTGTTGCCGTGCTTGTCCAGGTACCAGCTCGAGCACCCGCCGGTCAGCCAGACGCTTCCGGCCAGCTTCGCCTGCAGTTCGGAGTTGTAGGCATCCTGCACGTCGCGGCGCACTTCCACGGTACGCAGGTCCAGGCGGTCGATGGTGGCCAGTGCGTCGGCGATGTAGTTGATCTGCGATTCGATCATGTACACCATCGAGGTGTGCCCGAGGCCGACGTTCGGACCGAGCAGGAAGAACAGATTGGGGAAGTTGGCGATCGAGGCGCCCTTGTAGCCCTGCTGGCCGATCTCGTCGAACACCTCCGACAGCGTGCGGCCGTCGCGGCCTGCGATCGTGTCGTAGGTCGGCGAATCGGTGACGTGGAAGCCGGTCGCCACGATCAGCGCGTCGATCTCGCGCTCGGTGCCGTCCTCGGTGACGATCGAGTTCTCGCGCACTTCGGCGATGCGATCGGTGACCACGTCGACATTGGGTCGTGTCAGCGCGGGGTAGTAGTCGTTGGAGATCAGCATTCGCTTGCAGCCGATCCGGAAGTTCGGCGTGACCTTGGCGCGCAGTCGCGGATCGCGGATCTCGTAACGCAGCTTGGCCTTCGCGATCGCCTCGAACAACTGCATGAACGCGGGGAACTTGGCCAGGCCGACCACTTGGGTCTCCCGTGCGGCATAGATCGCCGCGCGAGATAGTCGCTGCAGACCCGGCACGTGCTTGAAGGCCAGTCGCTCGGCCTTCGTGTACGGGCGGTCCAAACGCGGCAGCAGCCACGGCGCGGTGCGCTGGTAGACGTCCAGATGGCCGACCTTCGGGGCGATGGCGGGCACGATCTGGATGGCCGACGCGCCGGTGCCGATGATGGCGACCCGCTTGCCGGTGAGGTCGGCGTCGTGGTTCCAGCGGGCGGAGTGGAAGATCTCGCCTTCGAACTCTCCGATGCCCTTGATGTCCGGCAGCGCGGGCTCGCACAGCGCGCCGACCGCCGAGACCACCGTGTTCGCGGTGAAACTGCCCTTGCTCGACTCGATCTCCCAGAGCGCGGTCTCGTTGTTCCAGCGGGCGCTGGTCACGTCACAGTCGAAGATGTGCTTGTCGCGCACGTCGTAGCGCTTCGACACGTCCTGGATGTACTGCTGGATCTCACCTTGGCGGGAGAACGACCGCGACCAATCCGGGTTCAGCGCGAACGAGTACGAGTACAGGTGCGAGGGAACGTCGCAGGCCGCGCCGGGGTAGGTGTTGTCGCGCCAGGTGCCGCCGACATCGCTGCCGCGTTCCAGCACGAGGAAATCGTTGCGACCCTGCTGGGTCAGCCGGATGGCCAGACCCAGACCCGCGAACCCACTGCCGATGATGATCGTCCTGGCGTGGCGCGTGGGTCGACTGGCGACAGCTTTGTCTGTGACCTTGCGACTCATATAAAGCAGCCTACGGCGCTATTGAGCACCAGTCAACAGTGTATTGACTTCCGTTCAGTAGGATGGGCCGGTGACCACAACCCAGCCAGACGCCCCCAAGCGCACGCGGCTCAGCCCCGAGGAGCGCCGGGAGCAGCTGATCACTCTGGGTGCCAAGATGCTCGGTGAGCGCGCCATCGAGGACATCTCGGTCAGTGAGATCGCGGCCCAGGCCGGCATCTCCCGCGGGCTGCTGTTCCACTACTTCCCGACCAAGCAGGATTTCCAGCTGGCGATCGTGCACCACGCCAACGCCGAGCTCCTCGAACGCGTCGCCCCCGACCCGAGCCTCGGTCTGTTCGAGATGCTGCGCGACTCCATCGAGCGCTACATCGAGTACGTCACCGAGAACCGCACCTCATATCTCGCGCTCCTGCGTGGCCCCACCAGCGTCAGCCCCGAGCTGGCTCCGTTGGTCGACCAGACGCGCGACGCCATCATCGGCATCATCCTCGCCGAAACGCCGGTGCCCGTCTCCGAGTCCGACCATCCCCGCCTCATGCTCGCCATGCGCGGCTGGATCGCGTTCGTCGAGGAGTCCACCCTCACGTGGTTGCGCACCGAGCCGATTCCGCGTGAACAGCTCATCGATCTCTTGGTCGAATCCTTGATCGCCATAGCGTTTTCGGTCGACCCCGCTTTGGCGGCGGCATTGCGCAGCTGACCGCGGGCCTTCGGCCCCGGCTTACGGCGAAGCGAGCCGTGGTGGGCCGAGGGTGAGCCCCGTCACCACCCTCTGTCGCCACGCTGTCCGTAGCATGCCCTTTTGTCGCCAATGCCCTGCTCTTACAGTGCCTTTCGATTTTGTACCGCGTGCACGGGCGCATACCTTTGGGTGGTCGATGGTGTGGGACGGCGATGGAGGCCGCCGATGTTGGTCATCAATGAGCGAACGACGGCGCCGCGCTCCGAGCAGCGTGTGCTCCACTGGATGCGGAACTGGACCGGACAGTACGTCATTGTGGGCCTGGCGATCTCCGGGTGCTACTTACCCGACCGCGACCGCAAGGGCGAGACGCAGGAAGCCGATCTGGTGGTGATCACACCGCGGGCAGCGGTGGTGATCGAGGTGCGCGACACCGTGCCGGAAGCCACCACCGGCGTCCTCTCGGTGCAGGCCAACGGACGGTGGCGACTGTCCGGCTTCGCGGGCGACCCGATGCGGGTGCGCGACAACGACAGCAGCCCGTTCGATCAGGTGACCAGCAACGTCGTCAACCTGCAGGCGCTGGTCCGCAAACACCACGCCGAAGCTTCCGTCGACGGGTTGATCGTCGTGGTTCCGCCCGACGAATCGTCCCTCACGCTGAACATCGAATCGCGTCGCCGCGGTTGCGGAGTAGTGCTCGGAGCCGGCGCCGTCGACCTCCGTGCCTGGTTCCACCGCACCGCCGGACGCAAACTCGTCTGGACCGCCGAACGCACGCACACCCTGCTCGCCGATTTGAACCTGGGCGATCAGGTGACCGTCGATGATCTGGTGGCGGACGGTTTCCCGCCGGAACAGAAGTTGCGGGCCGGGACGCTGGCGGCGCTGGACAGCGTCACGCGCAGGACGCGTGCGGTCGACGGCAGCCATTCTGTCGGGATCTCGGAAAAGGCTGAGGGACCGGAAAGTTCGGACGCGCCGTCAACGGAAAGCGTTCTCGAGTCGTCGGACGTGGCACCCCTTGCTGCGCAACCGACAGCATCCGAGCACTCGGAGCGCGATGTCGAGCCGGACGAAGTCGATCGAATAGCATCGGGGCCAGAACGATCGACGCCGCCGTTGTCTGCGATGCTCGCGCGGCCGCGAACCGACGCTTCGGAGCCCGACGCCTCGGAACCTGATATCAAGGAACCCGAAGTCTTGGAGCCCCTGCCGCCGACGCAAGGCAGTGCGCAAAGCGGACAGCACGTGAACGGATCCTTGTCGACGGCTCAGCAGTCGGTCGAATACGTGGACGTGCCCGACGACACCGCCGAGGTGACCACGGCACATCCCGCGCAGATTTCGCCCGATGCGCGGACACGACCGGCCGAACCGGACCCTTTCGCACCGGAATTCCTCGCGCCGGAACCCGCAACGTCGGAGCCCGCGTTGCCGAGTACGACCGTCCATCCCGATCTGGACGATCGCGAAGAAACGCACCACTCGTCGTCCTCTCCGGAGCATGCGCAGCCGCGCGGATCCGTGGAGGTGCCAGAAGATGACCACGCGCAATGGACGGCGAAGCCGCCCCGCTTCGAAGGCAGGCTCGCGGTGCGACCCGCGCGAGAGGAACCTGTCGAGCCCGAATCCTATGCACCGGAACGCTCCGCAACAGGATTCGTAGCGTCGATACGGCCCGTCGCGGCCGAGCCCCACGCACCGGAACCAACAGAATCCTCGCCCTCCGGCGAGGGACTCGATCCGGCTGCACAATCAGCGCCCGAACCGTCGTCGTTCACGGATAGCTGGTCGTCGTGGATCGAACCCGCTCCCGATCGACCACTTCCCCCGCGCCCCACACCGGCACCTCCGCCGAACCGCCCCCCATCGTGGTCCACGCCCAGTCCCCAACCTGAGCCATTGCGCCGCCCCTCGCCAACCACTGTCCTCGAGCGCCGCCCCCGAATCGCGGACCTCCGACGCATAACCACCCTGCCCGCACGTACCCCCGGCCGCCCATCCGAGAAACCGCAGTCACGCGGCCACCGCTCTCAACAGATCGCCGCGGTGGCACTGATCGTGCTCGTCATCGGCACCATCTGGGTACTGGCCGCCTCCTGCTCGACCCCGACAGGCGGCGCTGTACGACCGTCACAAGCCCCCGTGCCCATCACAGAGGAAGTTCCTCCACCGCCGACCGCCACGGAAACCCCGGGCCGCATGAACCTGCTGCCTTTGTGTACCCCGCTCACGCCCAAGTGCTGACTTCTGTTGCCGGGCACGCGGGGCCCATGCTTCTCCATCACGATCTTGGCCTGCTCGCTCGCGCCATCGGCGTCACCGAGCGCGGTGGCGATCGGTGAATCCCGCAAAGACTCGAGGCAGTCCGCGGCCTCCGGACGTGGCGTCTTCACTGGATCCTTGACGTGATCCGATACGCGGCCCACGCGCGGCGGTACCAGGCGAAGCCGGAGGCTGATGAGGTGACCGCGCTGCTCCGCGCCTTCTCGGACTCGTCGGTTCCCGTGCCGCGCGCGACTGAGTTCCAGTATTGGTCGGTCAGTACCGGGACCTGCGGCGGCAAGCGCCGTTTTGTGTGAGTGTCGGTGCGATGGAGGTATTCGTCGTCTCCGACGACCTGTCGGGCTTTCTCAATGTCCGCCGCAGCCTGCTGATTCCCACCGCGGAGGCGCAGCGTGAATTCCTGCGGCGGCATACTCCGCCACGAAAAGCGCTGGCACCGTAGCGTAGCCGCCTGGGTTTCAGGACGGCACCGAACCTTTGGATGATGCGGGCGTCGGTTACGCTGCGCGAAGGCGCCCTCGTAGCGTCGCCGCGCTCGGAACTGTGCACAGAGGTCGGTTTCACATCGGAAAGCCGTGCGAGGAAACGGCCATAGACGACGCACTTCTCCGCCGTGACAGTTCGGCCCAGTCAGGCGTGAACGGTCGTGCTCCGGAAACGTGAAGCCGGGCCGAACCACTCCGCCGGAGGGAGTGATCTGGCCCGGCTTTCGGATCAGGGACTACCAGTTGGCTCGAACGCTTCGGCGATGATCTCCACCTGTTCCACCGTGGACCTTGCTGGCCCCCGGGGAGCGGGGCGACATGGGCGCGGCGGGAGATACGGCACGCAGTTGGCCGTTCGGCAGATAGCTGAACTCGGCGGCTGAACCATCGACCTCGCCTTCCGACTTACGTTTTGGTCCTGTCGAATTCTGTTGCGAGGCAGAAGCCAGGGGATTGCCTGGCGTGGCGCGGGACAACGATCAACACTGACTGGCACGCGTTGACCCCAGTGCGTGTCATCTGTTCATCGAACACCGGAGACGGCATGAACAAGTCGATCGTCCAGTTGCTCCTCGATAGGACCATATACCAAAGAGCGCTGACACCCCTTTCGTGTGAGGTGGTCACGCGATAAGCAGCCGACCCGGTCGGGCCGGACTGCGCCGACGCCTCCGCACGGTCTCGCCGTGTCGATGATCAGCGAAAATTGGAGTACATCATGGCAGATCTCTTGCCGTTCGTGATCGCGGGAATCGTATCCGGCTCGGTCTATGGACTGGCCGCGGTGGGTTTGGTGCTCACTTACAAGACGTCGGGAGTCTTCAACTTCGCCCACGGTGCCATGGCTACGGTGTCGGCGTACGCGTTCTACACATTGCACGTTGTCAATGGCGTCGCCTGGCAGCTGGCCGCCGCGATCTGTGTTCTCGGCGTCGGTCCGGCCTTGGGGTTGGCGCTGGAGTTGCTGGCCCGTGTCGTCGACCGGGCGACAGTGGAATTGCGAATCGCCGCGACGGTCGGCATTCTGCTGGTTGTCGAGGCGGGGGTGACGCTGTTCTACGGGCGGACGACGACACGCATCGTTCCGATCTTTCTGCCGCAGGGCGGATTCGCCGCCTTCGGTGTGCGGGTGCAGTGGTCGGATGTCACCACGTTCGGGGTCGCGGTAGTCGCGACCGCCGCGTTGTCGGCCGCGCTGCGGTTCACGCGACGCGGCATCGCCATGCGTGCGGTCGTGGGGAATGCGGCCTTGCTGGACCTGGCCGGAACCAGCCCGGCCGGCACGCGACGATGGGCCTGGTGTGTCGGCACGGGGTTGGCGTCGCTTTCCGGCGTGCTGTTCGCGCCGTTGATTCCGCTCGATCCCATGCAGTTGACGTTGCTGGTCGTCCAGGCGTTCGGAGCGGCGGCCATCGGCCGATTCACCAGTTTGCCATGGACTTTCGGCGGAGGACTGCTCATCGGGGTGCTGGCCGCGCTGGCCACTCGCTACTTCACCACCGGGCTCGCTGCGGGAGTTCCCGCCGCATTGCCGTTCTTGGCGCTGTTCCTCGTATTGCTGGTGATGCCGCGTCGGTACCTGGTGGACCGGGACCGGGCAGTCCGGCGGATCCGATCCGGCTGGACTGCTCCGCCACTGTTGCAATCCGTTGGCGGGGCCATGGTGTTCGTGGTGCTCGCGCTGGTTCCCTCATTCGCGGGCATCCACCTGACGGATTGGACCGTGGCCCTGGCGATGACGCTCGTCCTTCTGTCGCTCGGCCTGCTGGTCCGGACGTCTGGCCAGGTCTCGCTGTGCCACGTGGCGTTCACCGCGATCGGCGCCTGCGCGTTCTCGCACTTCGCTGTCGATTGGGGGTTGCCCTGGCCGCTCGCGCTCATCGGTTGCGGACTCGTCGTCGTGCCGATCGGTGCGGTGTTGTCGATTCCAGCCATTCGCCTCAGTGGCCTGTATCTGGCGTTGGCGACCTTCGGATTCGGCGTCGTGCTGCAAGTGATGTTCTACTCCCGGCCCTATATGTTCGGCACCAGTGGTCTCGGCCTGAAGATGCCGCGCCCCAGCGTATTCGGGCTCGACTCCGACCCGGCGTTCTACCGGCTCGTGCTGGTGCTGGCCACGGTGGGCACCCTGCTGATAGTGGCGCTGGACAAGAGCAGGCTGGGACGATTGCTCCGGGGTCTGGCCGAATCGCCGACCGCCTTGCGGACCAACGGTGTCACGATCGAAGTCACGCGCGTTCTCGTCTTCTGCGTTTCGGCATTCCTAGCGGCGTTGGGAGGCGCACTCGCCGGAATGGCCCGCACCACCGCCTCGGCGATCGATTACCCGCCGCTGCTGTCGGTCACCTATTTCGCGGTCATCGTCATCGTGGTGGGCCGGGAGCCGTGGTATTCGCTGCTGGCCGCGGCGGCGCTGGTCCTGGTGCCGTCCTATGTCGCGGTCGCCGGGATGTCGCAGTGGCTCCAGGTCGTGTTCGGCATCCTGGTGGTGCTTCGTGCCGCCACCGCGAGCCGCCTGGAGGTACCCGGACCGATCCGGTCCTGGCTGGACAGCGCGTTTCGCCGCGATCGGTCATCGGCGGTCGTCGCGGCGGAAACATCCACCGCGCAGCCCGCAGCGGAGCTGGCGGTTCGCGATCTTTCGGTCCGCTTCGGTGGTGTGGTAGCCGTCGACGGCTTCTCGTTCGCGGCACGCACCGGGCGGATCATCGGGCTCATCGGCCCTAACGGGGCGGGCAAGACCACCACGTTCGATGCCTGCACCGGACTCGTCCAGGCCAGCGGCGAGGTGCGACTGCAGAACCGGGTGATCAGCCGAGCGTCGACCGCACACCGGGCGCGGCTCGGCATCGGGCGAACCTTTCAGCGGACAGAGCTGTTCGATTCCCTTACCGTCGCCGAGAACGTCGCGATAGGAGCCGAAGGCCCACTTGCCGGGGCGAACCCGCTGGCCCAATTGGTCGCGGCCCCTGGGCACTACCGCAAGACGCGCACCGCCGCGGCCTCCGCCATGGCGTTGTGCGGTATCGAATGCCTCGCGCATTCTCGTGTCGGCGCACTGTCCACCGGGCAGCGAAGACTGGTGGAACTCGCCCGATGTCTTGCCGGGCCGTATCGGATCCTGTTGCTCGACGAGCCGAGTGCGGGCCTCGATCGTTCGGAGACAGCGCTCTTCGGGCAGATCCTGCGGCATGTCGTCGCCGCACGCGGCGTCGGAATCGTCCTGGTCGAGCATGACATGTCGCTGGTGCTCGAGATCTGCGACGAGATCTTCGTACTCGACTTCGGTCACCTGATATTCCGGGGCTCGCCCGCGCAGGTCCGGGCTTCGGAGGTGGTGCAGCACGCCTACCTCGGCGAGCCGGTCACCGTCGAGCGCAGGCTGGAGGAACCCGTAGCATGAGCGGCACCGATTTCGCACTCGAATTGCGTTCGATCACAGCCGGATACGGCTCCACGATCGTCCTCAATGACGTCGACCTGGCCGTTGCGCCTCGGTCGGTCGCGGCGTTGCTCGGGCCGAACGGCGCCGGAAAGTCGACGCTGCTGCGGGTGGCCTCGGGGCTACTCCGAGCTCGATCGGGGACTGTGGCGATCGGCGGGACCGACCTGACCCGCGCTCGCCCTGCGCGCCGTGCCCGCGCGGGCCTGTGCTTGATCCCCGAGGACCGAGGGATATTCGCGGACTTGACGGTCCGGGAGAACCTTCGCCTGCTGACACCTCCGTGGCGCCGAGGTGGCGCCGACGAGGCTCTCGATGTCTTCCCGGCGCTGCGGAGGATGCTTGATCAGCGGGGAGGCTCGTTGTCGGGCGGGCAGCAGCAGATGCTGGCACTGGCTCGCGCCTGGCTGGCCGATCCGGCGGTCGTCCTGCTCGACGAGGTGTCCATGGGCCTGGCTCCGCTGGTCGTGGACGAGATCTTCACGGCGCTGCGCGAACTGCGTACCACCGGCGCGGCGATCGTGTTGGTCGAGCAGTACGTCGACCACGCCCTGACGATGGCCGACCACGTGGTTCTGCTCAGCCGCGGCACGGTCGCGTTCGCCGGACCCACCGCGGACATCGACCGAGATGCCGTGCTGCAGAGCTATCTCGGCATGGACGGCGAACGCACAGACTTGCCGGCATCGCCGGCGGGACACCCACCCGGAACTGTTGCCGGGCCATGGGCGTAGCGAACATCCGGTATCCACAGAGGAGTGGAGCAATGAAGAAGAGAAGGTTTCTGTGGTGCGTGGCGCCGGTGCTGGCGGCAGCGCTCGCGCTCACGTCGTGTTCCGCCGACTCGACGAACGACGGGTCCACATCCATCGGCCCGGTGAAGGTGTCCGACGGCGGGCTCACGGGCGACCCGATTCTGATCGGGTCGATTTGCAGCTGCACCGGCCCGGCCGCCGGATCAGTGGGACGCGCCGGCGACGTGCTGCAGTCGTGGGCGTCGTGGGTCAACGATCGTGGTGGAATCAATGGGCACCCGGTCAAAGTCATCTCCTACGACGACGAGCAGAATCCGGCCACGGCGCTGGCCGTCGCGAAGAAACTGGTCGAACAGGACAAGGTTGTCGCCATCGTCGGCCAAACCAGCCTGGTCAGTTCGAGCTGGCAAAGCTACGTCGCCGGCAAGGGCATTCCGGTGATCGGCGGACAGCCGGTCGATGCCCCGTTCATCACCGATCCGAACTTCTTCGCCTCCGGCACCACGCTGCCGGTGCTGATGCTGGGCGAGGTGGCCCAGGCAAAGAAGGCGGGCGCGAAGACCCTCGGCGTCTTCTATTGCGCCGAGATCCCGGTCTGCGAGCAACTGCCGCAGATGCTCGAGCCGATGGCCGAACAGGCTGGTCTGGGATTCGCAGCGGAGAAAGTCGCGATCGCCGCGCCGAACTACATCGCTCCCTGCCTGACATTCAAAGACAAGGGTGTCGACGCCTTGTTCTCCGCTGTCTCGGTCGAGGCGATCTCGCGTATCGCGGCATCGTGTGCGCAGCAAGGTTATAAACCGGTGCAGGCTCCTCTCGGCACGGCCCTCCAGAAAGGGTGGGCGAAGGACCCGAATTTCGAGGGCAGCATCTTCGCGAGCTCCAACGCGCTGTACACCGACGAATCCATCGCGGCTGTCAAGGACTTCAATGACGCCCTCGACAAATACATTCCGGGGCTTCGGGATAGCGCGGACTTCAGCTCACCGCTGCTGTGGCCGTGGGCAGGCGGGCAGTTGTTCCTGGCTGCGGCAAAAACCGCCAACCTCTCCCCGTCTTCGACGAGCGCGGATGTGATCAAGGGGCTGCGCGCACTGCGCGACGAGACTCTCGACGGTCTCGCTCCGCCACTGACCTTCCCGGAAGGCAGACCGGCGTTCCCGTTGTGCTATTTCACCGGAAACACCAAAGGCGGTGCATTCCATTCCGACAACGGTGGTAAGCCGACGTGCATCGACGAGGCTACTGCCGCTGCGCTGATGAAAGCGCTCGCGCCGTCCTGATCGTCGGAACTGGCCAGGCCCCGGCTTTCAGGCCGGGGCGTGGACTCCTTGGAAACGCGAAATCGGGCCGAATCGCTCTGTGGAGAGTGATTCGGCCCGATTTCAGGGTCAAGGACTACGCCGTCGGTTCGAACGCTTCGGCGATGATCTCCGCCTGCTCCACCGCGTGGACCTTGCTGGACCCCGAGGACGGGGCCGACATGGCGCGGCGGGAGATGCGGCGGAGTTTGCCGAGGCGGTCGGGGAGGACTTCCGGGAGGTTGAGGCCGAAGAACGGCCAGGCGCCCTGGTTGGCCGGTTCCTCCTGGACCCAGGCGATGTCGGTGGCGTTGGGGTAGCCGCCGAGTGCCTCGTTCAGGCGGTAGGTGGGCAAGGGATAGAGCTGTTCGACGCGCACGATGGCCACGTCTTCGCGCTTCTGCTTGGCCTTTTCGGCGGCGAGCTCATAGTAGAGCTTGCCGCTGGTCATCAGGATGCGCTTGACCTTGGCCCGGTCGCCGATGCCCTGCTCGTAGGCCGGCTCGTCGAAGACGGAGCGGAACTTGCTCTCGGTGAAGTCCTTCAGATCCGAGACCACGGCCTTGTTGCGCAGCATCGACTTCGGGGTGAAGACGATCAGCGGGCGGCGGATGCCGTCCAATGCGTGGCGGCGCAGCAGGTGGAAGTAGTTCGCCGGGGTGGACGGCACCGCGACGGTCATCGAGCCTTCCGCGCACAACTGCAGGAAGCGCTCGATGCGGCCGGAGGTGTGGTCCGGACCCTGCCCCTCGTGGCCGTGCGGCAGCAGCAGCACGACGTCGGAGAGCTGGCCCCACTTGGCCTCACCGGAGGAGATGAACTCGTCGATGATCGACTGCGCGCCGTTGACGAAGTCACCGAACTGCGCTTCCCACAACACCAGGGCGTTGGGGTTGCCCAGCGAGTAGCCGTATTCGAAGCCGACGGCGGCGAATTCGCTCAGCGCCGAGTCGTGCACGGCGAACCAGCCCGGGTTCTCGCTGCCGATGTTGTGCAGCGGGGTGTACTCCTCGGCGGTCTTGCGGTCGATGATCACCGCGTGCCGCTGGGTGAACGTGCCGCGGCGAGAGTCCTGACCGGTCAGGCGCACCGCGCGACCCTCGTCGATCAGGGTGCCGAACGCGAGCAGCTCGGCGAAGGCCCAGTCGACCTTGCCCTCGTAGGCCATCTCGCGGCGCTTCTCCAGCACCGGCTTGACGCGCGGGTGCACGTTGAAGCCCTCGGGCACGTGCAGGAACGCGTCGCCGATGCGCTGCAGGATGTGCTTGTCGACGGCGGTCACCACGGACGCGGGCACCGGCTGGTCGCCTTCGACCGATTCGCTCGGTCCCGGTGAGTATTTCTCCAGCTCACGAACCTCGTTGAACACCCGCTCCAGCTGGCCCTGGTAGTCGCGCAGCGCGTCCTCGGCCTCTTTCAGCGAGATGTCGCCACGGCCGATCAGGCTCTCGGTGTAGGCCTTGCGGACCGAGCGCTTGGTGTCGATGACGTCGTACATGTACGGCTGGGTCATCGACGGGTCGTCGCCCTCGTTGTGTCCGCGGCGGCGATAGCAGATCATGTCGATGACGACGTCCTTGCGGAACTTCTGCCGGAAGTCGACCGCCAGGCGCGCCACCCAGTCGCACGCCTCGGGGTCGTCGCCGTTGACATGGAAGATCGGCGCGCCGATGAACTTCGCGATGTCGGTGGAGTACTCGGTGGAGCGGCTGTTCTCCGGCGCGGTGGTGAAGCCGATCTGGTTGTTCACCACGATGTGGATCGTGCCGCCGACCCGGTAGCCGCGCAGGCCACCGAGGTTCAGCGTCTCGGCGACGACGCCCTGACCGGCGAACGCGGCGTCACCGTGCAGCATCAGCGGCACGACCGAGTAGCCCTCCGGCCCGTCGCCCTTGTCCAGCAGATCCTGCTTGGCGCGGACCAGGCCCTCCAGGACCGGGTCGACCGCCTCCAGGTGCGAGGGGTTGGCGGTGAGCGAGACCTCGATCTCGTTGTCACCGAACATCTGCAGGTAGGTGCCCTGCGCGCCGAGGTGGTACTTCACGTCGCCGGAGCCGTGGGTGGCGGCCGGGTTCATGTTGCCCTCGAACTCGGTGAAGATCTTCGAGTACGGCTTGCCGACGATGTTGGCCAGCACGTTGAGCCGACCGCGGTGCGGCATGCCGATGATGACCTCGTCGAGGCTGTGCTCGGCGCACTGGTCGATCACCGCGTCCATCATCGGGATGACGGCCTCGGCGCCCTCGAGCGAGAAACGCTTCTGCCCGACGTACTTGGTCTGCAGGAAGGTCTCGAAGGCCTCCGCGGCGTTCAGCCGGTTCAGGATGTACTTCTGCTGCGCGACGGTGGGCTTGGCGTGCTTCTGCTCGACCCGCTCCTGGATCCACTGCAGCTGCTCGGGATCGAGGATGTGGGTGTACTCGACGCCGACGTGGCGGCAGTACGCGTCGCGCAGAATCGACAGCACGTCGCGCAGCTTCATCTGCTCCTGGCCGTGGAAGCCCGCCACGTTGAACGTGCGGTCGAGGTCCCACAGGGTCAGGCCGTGCTGGGTGACGTCCAGGTCCGGGTGGCTGCGGAACTTGTCCTTGACCAGCCGCAGCGGATCGGTGTCGGCCATCAGGTGGCCGCGGTTGCGGTAGGCCGCGATCATCTCCAGCACGCGCGCGCTCTTGTCGACGCCGCGTTCGCGGATGTCCTTGCGCCAGCGGACCGGCTCGTAGGGCACGCCGAGACCGTGGAAGATCTCATCGAAGAAATCGTCGGAGATCAGCAGCTGGTGGATGGTGCGCAAGAAGTCGCCGGACTCCGCGCCCTGAATGATGCGGTGGTCGTAGGTGGAGGTGAGCGTCATCAGCTTGCCGACGCCCAGTTCGGCGATGCGCTCGTCGCTCATGCCCTGGAACTCGGCGGGGTACTCCATCGCGCCCGCGCCGATGATCGCGCCCTGACCGTTCATCAGGCGGGGCACCGAGTGCACGGTGCCGATGGTGCCCGGGTTGGTCAGCGAGATGGTGACACCGGAGAAGTCCTCGGCGGTGAGCTTGCCGTCGCGGGCGCGGCGGACGATGTCCTCGTAGGCGGTGTGGAACTGGCCGAAGGTCATCGCTTCGCAGCCCTTGATGGCCGCGACGACCAGCGACCGGTTGCCGTCCTTGCCGGGCAGGTCGATGGCGAGGCCGAGGTTTGTGTGCGCGGGGGTGACCGCGTGCGGCTTGCCGTCGACCTCGGCGTAGTGCCGGTTCATGTTCGGGAAGGCCTTGACCGCCTGCACGATGGCGTAGCCGAGCAGGTGGGTGAAGGAGATCTTGCCGCCCCTGGTGCGGGCGAGGTGGTTGTTGATGACCAAGCGGTTGTCGATCATCAGCTTGGCCGGGATGGCGCGCACGCTGGTCGCGGTGGGAATGCTCAGCGAGGCGGCCATGTTCTTGGCCACTGCGGCGGCGGCGCCACGCAGCACCTTGGATTCGTCGGCAGCGGTGTCGGCCTGCTTCGGGCCGGAGGTCGGCGCGGCGTTCGACGTCGGCGCCGGGGTGGTCTGCGGGGTGCGCGCGGTCACCGCGGCCGGTTTGGCGGCGGCGGGGGCGGGCTTGGCGGCAGCCGGGGCGGGCGCTTTCGGGGCCGCGGGTGGGGCGGGCTTGGCGTCGGCGGGCTTGGCGTCGTTGCGCGTGGCGGCGGGCTTGGTGGCCGTTGGAGCCGGTGCGGGAGCGGCAGCCTGCGCGGGCGCGGGCTGGCTGTTGCCGGAGTCGCCACTCGCGTCAGGCGTGTAGTCGGCCAGGAACTCGTGCCAGCTTTCGTCGACCGAGGATGGGTCTTGCTTGAACTTCTGATACATCTCGTCGACTAGCCACTGGTTCTGTCCGAACTGGGAAGTTGAGCTGCTCACAGCAGGTGTTCGCCTCTTTTCGTTCTTCGCGCTGCGACGTTTGTGACGTGCCCGGCACGGGGATCAGCGGATTGCGCGCCGATGCGCCCTATCTGAGGATAGGCCCAGCAGCAAATCGGCGGATTCACTGACCACCCGACACCCCCGACCCTATTGGTGATGACCCGGCGTCACCCGAGAATATTCCCTCCGACGACTGCGCCGCTGCCCAGAGCCGGGCATACGGTCCACCCGCCTCGAGCAACTCCGCGTGGCAGCCGAATTCCACGATCCGCCCGTGGTCGACCACGGCGATCCGGTCGGCCCGCGCGGCCGTGCCGAGCCGGTGCGCGACGATCACCGTGGTCCGGTCCCGGCTCAGCGATCGGCTCGCTGCCAGCACCGATGCCTCGGTGTCCGGGTCGAGCGTCGCGGTGGCCTCGTCGAGCAGCAGCAAGTCCGGAGCGACCAGTTCCGCGCGGGCCAGCGCGATCAGCTGCCGCTGCCCCGCCGACAGGCCGCGGCCTCGCTCGCCGACCGGCTGGTTCAGCCCGAGCGGGAGGGCGGCGATCATCTCCGTCGCACCCACCGCGGCGGCCGCGGCGGTGATCTCCTCGGGGGTCGCGGATGGTTTCCCGAATGCAATGTTGCTCGCCACGTCCCCGGTGAACAGGTGAGCTTCTTGCGGGACGATGCCCAGCCGGGAGCGGTAGTCGGCGAGGCGGTAGTCGCGGACGTCGGCGCCGTCCACGCGGATCGCGCCGTGGTCACTCGCGATCACCGAGGCTCTGTTTCTCGCCATCGCGGGACCCAGCGGGTCCGGTACGGCGAGATCGCCCGGCTTCCCGGGATGCCCGCCGGGCTCCCGTGGCAGGTCGTAGAGCCGCGCCAGCAACTTGACGACGGTCGACTTGCCCGCGCCGGTCGGCCCGACCAGAGCCAGGGTGGAACCGGCCGGGATGCGCAGCGAGACTCCGTCCAGCGCCGGGACACGACTGCCCGCGTAGTGGAAACGGACATCGTCGAAGCCCACGTCACCGCGCAGTCCCGCGGCGATCGGCACCGGGTGGGCCGGATCGGCGGCGATCGAGGACGGCGTGCGCAGCAGGTCCCCGATCCGGCGCAGGCCGACCCTGGCCTGCTGGTAACTGTCGAAGACCTGGGACAGCTGCAGGATCGGCACGAACAGCAGCTGTAGATACAGCACGAACGCGACGAGGGTGCCCGCGCTGGTCGCGCCGGTAGCGACCTCGCGCGCGCCGAAGAACACCACCACCGCCAATGCCACGTCCGCCCATCCGACGATGAACGCGAAGTACGACGCGATCGCCCGTTGGGCACGCAGCCGGCTGTTGCGATACCGCTGTGAATACTCGGCGAAGCGACGGGCGGCGCGCGGCTCGTGCCGATTGGCCTGCACCGCGCGCAAACCCGTCACGTTCTCCTGGAAGTCGGCGTTGACCGCCGACACATGCTCCCGCGAGACGGTGTACGCGGTGGATGACACCCGCCGGAACAGCACGGTCGCGACCACGAGGGCGGGCACCGTCGCCAGCACGGCGATGGCCAGCGAGACATCGATCACCAGCAACGCGACCGTGATGCCGACCAGCGTCAGCAGGCCCACCAGGCTGGTGGCGACGCCGGTCTGCAGGAAGGTCGACAGCGCGTCGACGTCGGTGGTCATCCGGGTCATGATCCGTCCGGACAGCTCGCGTTCGTAGTAGTCCAGACCGAGCCGTTGCAGGTGTGCGAAGCTGCGGACCCGCAGGGCGAACAGCACCCGCTCCCCGGTGCGCGCGGTGAGCAAGGTGGTGGCCGCTGCGACCGCCCAGCCCGCGGTGACCAGTACCGCGCCGAGCAGCGTCGCGCGGACCAGCGCGGCGGCGTCGTCGTCCAGCACGCCGCCGTCGATCGCGTAACGCACCAGCGGCGGGAAGGCGATCGCGATCGCCGCGTCCGCGGCCAGCAGCGCCATCACCGTGAGCACCAGCCTGCGGACGGGACGCAGCAGGCGGGTCAGCCGGAAACGCGGATCCGGCTCGCGCAAGCGCCGCGCGTCCTGGGCCGGTTGCTCGGTGGCGGGTGGCAGCGCCTCGATGATCCGGCGCAGTTCGGCCGTCTCGCTGATGTCGGCCGCCGCGGCGCCGAAGCGACGACCGGCGGGACCATCGCCGGCCCGGCCGTTCGAGACTGCGATCGCCTCCGGCTCGGGAGTGGGGTGCGCGGCGGGAACGGATAACCGGATAACCCGGTCGGCGTGGGCGAGCGTCGACTCCCGATGCGCGAGGATCACCGTGGTCCGTCGGCCGTCGCCGGGCAGCGCTTCGAAGATCGCGGCCTCGGTGACCGCGTCCACCGCCGAGGTGGCGTCGTCGAGCACCAGGATGCGCGGACGCGCCAGCAATGTCCTGGCCAGCGCGATGCGCTGGCGTTGGCCGCCGGAGAGCGTGAGACCGCGTTCGCCCACCACCGTGTCGTAGCCGTCCGGCAATTCGGCGATGAATTCGTCGGCCGCCGCCTGGACGGCCGCCTGCCTGATCTCCTCGTCGGTCGCGTCCGGTCGCCCGAGCGCGATATTGGCCGCGATCGTGTCGGAGAACAGGAAAGGATCGTCGAAGACGACGCCGATGGCGGCGCGCAGGTCGGCGGCGCGCAGGTCGGCGATGTCGACGCCGACGGTCTCGGCGGTGCGGGTTGTGGCGCGCGAACTCTCGTGGGCGCCGGTGAACGCGTCGGCGGTGTCGGCTCGCGAGGCCGCGTACGCGGGGACGTCGTCGGTGAACAGGCGGATGCTGCCCGAGTCGGGCGCGTAGAACCGGGGGAGCAGCAGGGCGAGCGTGGACTTGCCCGAGCCCGCCGGGCCGATGACCGCCACCGTCTCGCCGGGCCGCACCCGCAGGTCCAGTTCGCGCAGAACGGGCCGGTCGGGATCGAAACCGAAGCTCACCGCGTCGATCTCGATGCCGAGCGGTCCGTCCGGCAGCTCGACCGGGCGATCGGGGTCGGCGATGACCGGCGCGGTGTCGATCACTTGGAACACCCGCTCGGCCGCTGCCCTGGTGAGCTGAGCCATGACGATCACCGAGGAGAGGATGCGCGCGGTGCCGGTCATCACGGCGACGTAGGCGGCGAACGCGACGAAGGTGCCGATGCCGATGCTGCCGTGCAGCGCGAGCAACCCGCCGATCGCGATGACCGCGACCATCCCGATCTGGGGAATCGTCGCGACGGTCGGTGCGAATCGGGTGTCGATCCGCGCGGCGCGCATTCGCTCCGCGAACAGCTCGCGGCCGTGCCGCTCCAGCTGGTCGACCATCCGCGCTTCCTGGCCGAAGCCTTTGACCACCCGCACCCCGGTGACCGTCTCCTCGACGTGCTGGGCGAGATCGGCGGCGCGTTGCTGCGCGGACCAGGTGGCCGCGTGCAGGCGCGGTCGCATGCGATAGACCACCAGGCCGATGGCGGGCACCACCAGCAGCGCGACCGCGGCGAGCGGAGGGGACAGCCAGATCATCACCGCGGCGGCGAGACCGAATTCCAGCAACGCCATACCCGACAGCGGCACCATCGCCATCAGGCCTTGGACCAATTGGAGATCGGTGATGGATCGCGACACCACCTGGCCGGTGCGCAGGGTGTCCTGCTTGACGCCGTCCAGCCGCTGCAGGGAGCCCAGCAGGTTCACCCGCAGCGCGTGCTGCACGTCCAGGGAGAGCCGCCCGGCCAGCCAGCGCCGCCCGAATCCGGCCGCGGACCGGCTCACGGCCAGTATCAGGAGCAGGCCCGCGACGGCGCTGATGGCCCCCGTGTCACCGATCCCCGCCGCGTCGATGGCGCGTTTGGTCAGCAACGGTCCCGCGGTCTCGATGACCGCTCCGCCGAGCACCGCCGCCCCGAGGCCGGCCAGCACCGCGCGGTGCGGCAGGCATTCGGCCCACAGCCTGCGGATCCATCCCGGTCTGCGTCCCCCGTCCACGTCGCCTGTTCGCCCCCTCTGTCGTACCGCGTTCGTCATCGACGGTACCGACACCGACCGACAGCCCGTTGTTCCCGGCTGGGCTTTCGGGTCACAGGTCGCGGGTGCGCAGGCTCCACCAGCTCGCGGCGCCCAGCCCGATGGTCCACAGGAGCAGGACCACGACGGCGGCAGGGGTGGGCGCGAGGAAATCACTGTCGGGATAGGAGCCGACGGCCACGGTGCCGACGGTGGCGGAGACGGGCAGCACGGTGACCACGCCCGGGATGCCGAGACCGCGCGCGATCAGCCAGATCAAGGGTTCCGCGAGCAGGATCCAGCCGAGCAGTGAGGTCACTGCCCGAGTCGAGGAGCGCAGCAGGATGCCCGCGCTCGCGCCGATCAGCGACCAGCAGACCGCGGCGAGCAGTCCACCGCCGAGCACCGCGAACAACTCCCCGGTGACGGCGACCTTGCCCCGTCCGACGCCGAACAGCGCGCCGAGGGAGACCAATTCCACCGCCACCGCGGCCGCCAGCGCACAGCATCCGATGACCAGGAATTTCGCTGCGGCGAGCCGGTCGCGGTCGGCGGTGAACAGCGCGGTCACCGCCATGCTGTGGTACCGGTACTCCGACCCGGCGGCCACCGCGCCGAAGACCGTGGCCGCCAGCACGACCATGGCGAGGCCGATGTACAGCCCGATGGTCGACGCGCCGGTGGCCGGCTCGCCGCGCGGATTCGGCGGTCCGGCCAGGGCCGCCGAGGCGATACTCGCCAGCAGCGCCACCGCGACCAGCGCCCCGGCCAGGATCGGGCCGCGCGGCATCGTGACGAGCTTGCGGACCTCAGAATTGACGTTCGGCACCAGGTCCGCGGGCAGGATGGTGATCATCGTGGAATCCCGTAAGGCATCGGCGAGGGTTGCTGGAATCCGGGCGTCGCGAGACCCGGATACTGCGGAGCGGGCGCGGCCGTGGCTCTGGTCAAGGACGCGAGTACGCGATCGGGATGAATCGGGTCGGGAACGATGCTGTCGATCCGCACCTGCGCCGAGAGCGCCGCCGCCCGGATCTGCGCTTCGCTCGCCTCGGCGACGGCGAGGCGACCGTCCGGCCGGATCACCGCGTCGGTGAATCCCTGCGCCGCGAGCATGGTGGCCAGCGCGATGGGGGTGGAGGCCGCGACGACCAGTCGGTCCGGATGCCCGCGCCGCAACCGCGCCGGGGTGCCCTGGTAGACCACCGCACCCTGGCTCAGCACGATCAGCTGGTCCGCGCCCGGCAGAACGGCGCCGAGGCTCTCGCTGGTGAGCAGGACACTGCCGCCGCGGCGGGCGTGCTTGCGCAGGAAATCGTGCAGCCAGCCGCGTTCGGCGGTGTCGAGCCCCTCCATCGGCTCGTCGAGCGCCAGCAGCGGTGGGTCGCCGAGCAGCGCCGTGGCCAGGGCCAGCCTGGTCTGCTGCCCGATCGACAGAGCGCCGATCTTCGTCGCCGCGTGCTCGTCCAAGCCGACCAGCTCCAGGACGTCCGTCACGCGGCTGTCGAGGACTCCCGCCGCGGCGGCGTAGATCCATAGGTGGTCTCGTGCGGTACGGACCGGATGCAACCCACGTGGGGCGAGGACGCCGCCGATCACACTCGCCGAGCCCGCGGCGTCCCGCCGGGAGCCGGGGCCGCCGACGGACGCCGATCCGGCGGTGGGGACGAGCAGCCCGAGCAGCGCCCGCACGATCGTGGTCTTACCCGCGCCGCGCGGACCCACCAGCGCGGCGACGGCGCCGGCGGGCACGGTGAAGCTGACGTCCGTCACGGCGGTCGCCAAGTCGTACTGCTTGGTCAATCCCCGGACCGCGAACGCGATCGGCCGCGCCCCGCTCATCGTGGCGTGGCCGGGGGTCGCGGCTTCGCCGGGTCGATCGCGGTGAGCGGATCGGCGTCGATGACCATGTGCCGGTCGGCGGGCCAGGTGGTCGGCGCCGTCCCGAATGCCTTGCGCGCGTTGTTGATCGTGGCCTTGCCGAGCGCGCGGTTGCCCGCACCACCGATCACGGCGCCGATGCCCGCGGGTAGCACTTTGCCCGCCATCAGCGCGGCGCGCTTGGTGATGAACCGGACGATGAACCGCTTCAGCAGCGAATCGTTCATGCTCGACAGGCCGGGAATCCGGTTGGCGAAGGCCGTGCCCCAGTTCTTCGCCGAGGTGCCGACGCTCTTCTGCACGATCTGCATGCCGCTCTCGCCGAGCACGACGGCCAGCACGAGTGCCCTGCGCTGTTCCTGATCTTCCGGCGATATGCCGTGCACCGAGGCCACGGCCAGGGTGAAGACCGCCGAAGCCTCCATGAAGAAGGTGGTCTCGGCGCTGACCGCGGCGATGGCCGCGACGGTGCCGACGCCGGGGAACGCCGCGGTCGCGCCGACGGCGCTGCCGCTGCCGGTCACCGCGAGCAGGTACTGCTTCTCCAACCGCTCGATGATCTGCGCGGGACTCTCCTCGGGGTGGGAGCGGCGGATTCGGTCCACGTACTTGGCGACCGCGGGGGCCTGCAGGCGGGACCCGGTGTCGAGCAGTTCGACCACCGTCTTCTCGAACGCGCCTTTGAGCATCGGCGGCATCCTCCTCTTCCGGTCTGCTGGGTAGAACTGTATGGCACCGGTTGCCGTCAGCTCGTCATGACAACGAAGTACCCAGCCGGATCGGTTCCACCGGCGGCTGCCCGAGTTATGACCGGTTACGCGGGGGTGTGGACCGCGGGCACGCGTTCGGCCGACGGCGGAGGGGGCGGCGGGGTTCCGTCGCCGAAGGGCCTGCCGCCGAGTGTTTCCCGGCCGTGCGGGGTCTGCCAGTTCTCCAGGTCCGGGCCCTTGGGAACGATGCCGGTCGGGTTGATGTCGCGGTGCACCACGTAGTAGTGCGTCTTGATCTGCCCGAAGTCGATCGTGTCGCCGAAACCGGGAGTCTGGTACAGATCGCGCGCGTACGCCCACAGCACCGGCATCTCGGCCAGCTTGGACCGATTGCACTTGAAGTGCCCGTGGTACACCGCGTCGAAGCGGACCAGCGTGGTGAACAGCCGCACATCGGCCTCGGTGATCGTGTCGCCGACCAGATAGCGTTGTGTGGCAAGGCGTTCCGACAGCCAGTCCAGGCGGCGGAAGAGCCGGTCGTAGGCGGCGTCGTAGGCGTCCTGCGCGCCGGCGAACCCGCAGCGGTAGACGCCGTTGTTGACATCGCGAAACACCGCGAGGTTGACCTCGTCGATCTCCGCGCGCAGCGGTTCGGGGTACAGCCGGGGTGCGCCGGGCCGGTGGTGATCGGTCCACTCGGTGGAGAAGTCGAGCGTGATCTGCGCGTAGTCGTTCGTGACGACCTGCCCCGTCGGCACGTCGACGATGGCGGGCACCGTGATGCCCCGGGGGTAGTCCGGGAAGCGCGCCAGGTAGGCGTCGCGCAGCCGGGGTATGCCGAGTACCGGGTCGACGCCACCGGGGTCCAAGTCGAAGGTCCAACTGAGCTTGTCGTGCGTCGGACCGCACAGGCCCAGCGAGAGCACCGGTTCGAGCCCGAGCAGACGCCGCACGATCAGCGTGCGGTTGGCCCACGGGCAGGCGCGCGCCGCGACGAGCCGGTAGCGTCCCGGCTCGACCGGGTAGCCGTCGCGGCCGTCGGCCGTGATGCGGGTGGTGATGTAGTTCGTGTCCCTCTTGAACTCGCCGGGCTCGACGTAGGAACCGCTTGCGCTGGCCGACTTGGTCACAAGGACAGTCTTCCAGATCGACCTCGTACGCTGACCGGATGAGTGACACGAAGGCCACGCGCCTGGAGCGCGAGTTCACCGACGGCGGCGCGGAGGTGGCGACCCTCACCCTCGCCCATCCGCCGCTCAACCTCTTCGATCGGGCGATGCTGGACGCGCTGACCTCGGATATCGCCGAGCTGTCGGCGCGGCCGCCGCGCACGGTGCTGCTGCGCGCCGAGGGCAAGGTGGTCTCCGGCGGCGTCGACGTGCACGTCTTCGACGGTCTGACACCGGAGCAGGGAGCCGATTTGTGGCGCACCCTGTTCGCGCGGATCATCCATCCGCTGGAGGCGCTGCCGTGCCCGGTGGTATTCGCCGCGCACGGGCTGACCCTGACCGCCGCCTTCGAGATCGCGCTCGCCTGCGACATCCTGCTCGCGGCGCCGAAGGCGAAGTTCGGGTTGGTGGAGATCGTGGTCGGGCTGACCCCGTCGATGGGTGGCCCGCAGCGCCTGGCCGAACGAGCGGGCTCGGGTCGGGCTCGCGAGTTCGTGATGACCGGCGACCTCTACGACGCGGCGACCATGGCCGAGTGGGGGGTGGTGAACGCCGTGCACGACGACCTCGACACCGCGGCGCGAGCGCTGACCCACCGGCTGGCCGAGGGCCCGACGAAGGCTCACGGGGCGACCAAGAAGATCATCGAGGCGTGGCGTTCGGGCGGTGTGGCACATGCGGATTCGGTGACGCCCGAAGTGTCCGGCGCGCTGTTCGACACCGAGGACCTGAAGGGCGGTGTGCGCAGCTTCCTCGAGACCGGTCCGGGGAAGGCGCGCTACGCGGGGCGGTGACAGCTGGGACACGTTCATCGCCTATTCCAGCGAAGTTGTGACATGCGTCATATAGTCGCAGTGCCTGATACCTCGAGGCATGCGGAGGACGAATGTCGCAGTTGCTCGTCGAATATCCCCTCACCAGCCCGCACGCCTGGGACAACCCGCTAGCCCGGGGCGCCGACGGGGTGCTGCGCTACGGAAACCTCACACCCGCGCTGACCGAACTGCTCGATCTACAGGTGCACGCCTTCGGCACTCGCGAAGCCGTGGTGGAGGTCGGCGGCCCGCGCCTGACCTACCGTGAGCTGTGGCACTCCGCCTCCCGCATCGCGGGCGGCCTGCAGGAGCACGGCATCGGGTACGGCGACCGGGTGGTCATCCGCATGCCCTCGGGCGCTCGCTGGGTGCAGGCGTTTCTCGGCGCCTTGCTCAGTGGCGCGGTGCCGGTGCTGGTGCACGACAGGCTGCCCGACGCCGTGGCCGAGCGCGTGATCGCCGACAGCCGTGCGGATTTCGTGCTCGGCCCCACAAGCGTCGAGACCGAGTTGCCCGACGGGGCCGCCTACATCGATGACGGTGCGGCGCTGGGCGACCTGGCGCTGCTGTGCTACACCAGCGGAACCTGCGCGCCCAAGGGCGTGGAGTTGACCAACGAGAATCTGCTCTCCGCCGTGCGCTCGGTGGTCGCGGCGCTGGATCTGCCGACCGACGGCTTGCGCAACCTGGTGCTGCTGCCGTTGGCGCACGCCAGTGGCTGCGTCGATCAGCTGTTGCCGACCTTCGCGGTGGGCGGCACCGTGGTGCTCACCAGGGACGCCCGCGGCTTGGCCGAAGCCATCACCGCCGAGCGGATCGACATGGTCTGCGCGACGCCGCGGACTTTCGCGGACCTGTTGCCCGAACTCGTGGAACTGCGCGCCGAGGGATTGTGCACCGAGGGCATCGCGCGGATCAGCAAAGCAGGCCATCGCTCCGCGTCCCCGGTCGCGCCGGTCGACCTCACGGCCGGCCTGCGTGGCGTGTTCCCCGCGGCTCGGCAATGGTCGGTGTGGGGCGCGACCGAGACCAGCGGCATCGGTCTGGCAGTGGACGACGCCGAGCGGGCGGTGGACCCGTCCGAGGCTGCCGCGGTGCTCGGTTTCCCCTTCGGCGGAACGGAATTGGCGCTGTGGGGCCCGAAGGCGACGACGGGTCACGGTGAACTGCTGTGCCGCGGGCCGAATGTCACCCCGCGCTACTGGAACGACCCCACCACGACCGCGGCGCGCTTCACCGGAACCTGGTTCCACACCGGCGACCAGGTGACCATCGGCGCCGACGGATTGGTGCGCAAGGAAGCGGCGCCGGTCGAGTGATCCGCTCTCACTCGAGCATTCGTTCGCGCAGCCGCGCGAGCAGCGCGGGCGTCAGCCCGACGGTCGCGAGATAACCGTGCAGGTCGCCGTGCAACTCGCGCATCGACGCGGTGGCGATGTCCAGGTACTCCTCGCGCACGCCGAGCAAGTCGACCGAGATCTCCTCACCGCCGAGCAGTTTGGTCGTCATGATGGCGCGCAGCGCGGGGATGGCCCCGTTGCTGAGCATGTAGTCGGCCTGTATGTCCGCCTCGGTGACACCGACCGCGCGCAGCAGCGTCGCGACGGCCCAGCCGGTGCGGTCCTTGCCCGCCGCGCAGTGCACCAGCACGGCGCCTTCGCCGCGCACGATGGACTCCGCGAGCGAGGCGATGGCGGCGTGCGCCTCGGGCAGTGCCGGGAACATCCGGTAGACCTCGAGCATGTGCGTATAGGCCGTCTGCGCGGTCGCCTCGTGCGGCGGCGCCTCGGCCATACGCGAGTCGAACGGGGTGACGGTCAGCCGGACGTCCGTGGGCAGCAGGTCTGCGCCCATGTGGTCGATCTCGCGCTGTCCGCGCAGGTCGTGCACGTCGCTGACGCCCAGTTCACGCAGCGCGGCGTGGCCTGCCTCGTCGAGTCCGCTCAGCTGGGCCGAGCGCAGCAGGACGCCGGGACGAACCTTGGCGCCATCGTCGGTGCGCAGCCCGCCGGTGTCGCGGAAGTTGAACGTGCCGGAGAGAAAGTACTGATCGGCGGGGGGCGAGAGAGTCACCGATCCAGGCTATCGGTCTCGCGGAACGAAAAGGTGTCGATAGCGGATCGAACCCCCCACGGTAAGCGTGCCCGATTCGCCTGATTACGATGTGGCATTCGCCACAGAATTTGGGCAGCACGCGGCTCGAACCGTACCGTAGTCCACGGTCTGCCGAGCGTCGGGTGGCGCCGAGATCCACCGTC
Organism: Nocardia sp. CY15; assembly: GCF_009829295.1. Lineage (NCBI taxonomy): Bacteria > Bacillati > Actinomycetota > Actinomycetes > Mycobacteriales > Nocardiaceae > Nocardia > Nocardia sp. CY15. The sequence continues at coordinate 1,171,198 of NZ_VUOT01000001.1, read as the reverse complement.
ATAGCGGGATTTTAGGGTGATACGGCCTGATCGCAGCCCGATCCCGGTTGGGTAACAAAACATTCTTTCAGTCCGGAAATACCCATCGAAGCCGTTCTCAAACCCCGGAAACGCTCTACCATTGGTGATCGTTGGACCGGGCAGCCCAGGTGTTTCCCGATGTTGCCCGCCCTGTTCAGCGAGTCGCGCCGTCGGAGGTGCGCGAGTTCTTTCGCCGAGGGAGTCGTCGTTGAGCGCACGAGGAGAAGTAATAACAGAAATCCGGCTACGGCCGGCTGTCACCGAGGCTGTCGAGGCCGCGGCGGCCACGCTCGATTACCGGGGTCTGCGCGCGCTGCGGGTGCTGCTGCATGCCGGGGTCAGTGCCTACTGGCCGCTGGTGAAGGCCACTCCGGACAAGCAGATCAAGTCCTATGAGATGACGCTGCAGGCGTTGCGCGCGCGGTGGAACGGCGAGCGTGACTGCTTCCCGGACCCGATCGCGACGGAGTTCTACCGCGACAAGGACGCGGAGGTCACCGCGTTCCTGCGGTTGTGCGCCGAGCGTTCGGGAACGCAGTGGCTGGAACCGGTGGAGGCGATCGCGTGCAACGTCGTCTCGATCGTCCAGGGCACAGTCTTGCGCTGGCTGGCCGATTGCAATGACGAGACCATGCTGGTGGTGCTCGATGAGATGGTGAGCGGACTGGCCGCCAAGGCCACGGAACTCTGAACCGAAATACTGGACGTTTGACCAGTTTGGTGGTTGAGTTGTCCTGGTGACCGAGACGTCGCCGATCGCGGGGCTGCACGCGGCCACCGCGGAACTGGACCCGCCGCTGGCCGCCCTCGACCTGTCCACCCTGCGTGCGAACGCCGCCGACCTGGTGCGTCGAGCTGCGGGCACTCCGGTGCGCGTGGCCAGCAAATCCGTGCGCTGCCGCGCCGTCCTCGCCGAAGTCCTCGGCGCCGACCTCACCGCCGCGGGCGGCTTCGCGGGCATCATGTCCTACTCCCTGCGTGAGGCCCTGTGGCTGGTGCGCCACGGTGCGCGCGATGTCCTGCTCGGCTACCCGAGCGTGGACCGTGCGGCACTGGCGGAACTGGCGGCCGACGACATCCTGCTGCGCTCGATCACGCTGATGATCGACGACGCCGCGCAACTCGATCTGATCCGTTCGGCCGTCGGCACCGACCGGGTGCGGCCCCGGGTATGCCTGGACGTGGACGCTTCCCTGCGCATCGGCCCGCTGCATCTGGGCGTGCGCCGTTCCCCGGTCCGCACTGCGCTACAGGCGGCGAGCCTGGCGAGCGAGGCACTGCGGCGTGGCTTCGACGTGGTGGGCGTGATGACCTACGAGGCGCAGATCGCCGGGCTGCCGGACTCGAATGTCGCGGTGCGTTTGGTGAAGCGCGCTTCCGCGGGGGAGATCCGCAAGCGCCGGGCCGAAGTGCTCGACGCGGTCCGCTCGGTGACCGGCCTGCTCCAGATCGTCAACAGCGGGGGCAGCGGGTCGATCGAGGTCAGCGTCGCGGATCCGGACGTCACCGAGGTGACCGCGGGATCCGGGCTGTACGTGCCGACGCTGTTCGACCACTACCGGTCGTTCACCCCCAGGCCCGCGCTGTATTTCGCCACGCCCGTGCTGCGACGGCCCGCTCCCGGTATCGCCACCGTCTTCGCGGGCGGCTACATCGCTTCCGGCCCCGCCGGGCAGTCGCGGGTGCCCAAACCGGTGTGGCCGCGCACGGTGAAGCTGCTCGGCACCGAGGGCGCGGGCGAAGTACAGACCCCGCTGTCGGGCGCCGCGGAACTCCGGATCGGCGACCGGGTGTGGTTCCGGCACGCGAAGGCCGGTGAACTGTGCGAGCGGTTCGAGACGGTGCACCTGGTCGACGGGGACGGCTCCCGAGTCGCGGTGCCGACCTATCGGGGCGAGGGCGTCTGCTTCGGCTGACCCGCGTCGGCCAGCCGTAGGAACGCCGCGAGATCGGTGAGCTCGTCCGGGGTGCCGGGCAGGTACTCGGTGAGCAGCGGGGAGCGGATGACGATCGCCTTCCACATGGCGCGGCACAGCACGTGGCTCGAGCTGCGCGACAACAGCGACGGCATGCCGTAGGGAGCATCGGCGGGACTGGAGGTGGCCATCGACAGCAGCACCACCGCCGCCTCCCGGCCGCGGAACCGATCCGGCGTGCCCACCAGGACGTCCTCGATTTTCGCGCGGGCCAGCAGGGTGCGGATGCGCCCGACCTGAGCGGCGTACGGCGCGACCACGAAGATGTCGTGCGGGTGCAGCCTGCGGGTGGTCGCTCCGATCGTCCAGGACATGCCGAGCAGCGCGCGGACGCGGCGCACCACTTCGCGTGCCTCCGCCGGTGACTCGGTGGCGTTGCCGTAATGCTCCACCAGGACGGTCTGGACGCCGGGCTCCTCGCCGTCCAGACGCCGGGCCAGCGTGACGGTCTCGTTGGCGCGCAGGCGGCCGTCGTAATACAGGCGGGAGACGGGGTCGCACACCGCGGGATGCATCCGCCAGGTGCGGTCGAGGAAATAGCCGCGCTCGGCGGGCAAGGTTTGGCGTCCCTCGGCGAGCCAGCCGAGCACGGAGTCACCGACCGGGGCCGGGTGGACGCCGCGTGCGGCCGACGGCGCCGGGTCGCCGAGCAGCAACAGGTTGCGCGCGCACGCCGCGACGGACACGGTCTCGGCCAGCGGGAAGCGGCCCGCGTCGGCGACCACGAGCAGGTCGAGGGAGATGTGGGGCACCAAATCCTCGTTCGCGAAATCGGCCGGGTCGCCGCCGAGGACGCAACCGCTGATCGCGTTGTCCAGGAATCGCGGATAGCGGGCGGCGTCGATCACGACCCACTCCGGGGCGAGGGTCGCCGCGTCCTTCTTGGCGACCAGTTCCGGCAGCACGCCCGCCCGCACGATCGCGTCGAGCAGGTTCTCCACGATCGATGGTTCTCGCGCGACGATGCCGATCCGCCATTTGTTGCGAGAGATCAGCCGCTCCAGCACCCGGGCGGCGGTCGCGGTCTTCCCGGTGCCCGACGGGCCCTGCACCGCGACGTAGGAGTGGTCGAGGGCGCACAGCGCGGCGGTGATCGCCGCGGCGTAGTCCCCGTGCACCTCGGGCAAGCGTGCGTCGCCGAGAAGCCGGGGCGGGCGGCGCGCGAGGATGTCGAAGACGGCCGCGCGCGGCGTCTCCGGCAAGGTCATCAGCAACTGCTGCGCCGCGAGTTCGATGGCCGCTTCGGCATTCTCGTCCCAGGCCGGGAGGCCGGGCGCGATCGCGGAGGGCAGTTCGTCGTAGGGCTCGCAGCCCGCGGGCAGCAATTCCTCCAGCCGGACGGTGTCGTCGAATTCGGTGTCCACCGAGCAGCCGAGCACCGTCGCCTTCGCGGTGGCCCGCCGACCCGCGCCGGTGGCCATGCCTGCCGCTGTCGGCCGGTCGTAGAAGGTGTAGACGGTGGTGCCCGGTGTCAGGGCGCTCGGGCCGGGGGCGCCGCTGGGCCCGGTTCCGATCCGGCCGGTCAGGGTCAGATAGCGCCGCATCGTCGGGCGGTCGGGGCGGCGGTGCCACTTGGTGTCGACCGTGCCCCAGTCGGCGACCAGAACCCCCGGCGCGTCAGCCCATTCCTCCACCGGATGGCTGAGCCGGTCGGCGTGCGCCCACCACAGCGGCTGCCGCTCACGGCGGTGATAGCCGAGCGCTGCGGCCATCAGCGCGGCGGGATGCAGCGGATCACCTTGCGCGGCAGCGTATTCCGCGAGGGCAGCCTCCAGCGACGACGGCCGGGACGAGGGGACCGGTTCGGGCTCGCCGGGGACCGCCGCGGTGCACCACGTGTCCGTCCGGCCCGGCGGGCGGATGGCGATGCGCTGCTCGGCCGCGCGGTCGAGCAGCCAATCGCGCAGCCGCAGCACGGTGTGACAGTCGTGTTCGGCGGCGGCCGAACCCGTCGCGGCGGGAATCAGCCGTCGCAGCCCGCTCAGACGGTAGGACGACTCGCCGACGAGCAGCGCGCCGCGGACGATCGGATACAGATCGACGAGCACGCCTCCGCACAGCAGCTCGTCCACGAGTTCCTCGTTGACGCCGTGCCGTCCGGTGCAGCGCAGCAGCGCCGTCCGCACGGTTGCGGAGTAGTGGTAGACGTGCAGGTCCGGGTAGATCCGGCGGCGCTGCGTCAGATAGTCCAGCACCTGCTCGAGCACGCGGCGTTCGCCGGCGGCCCGCCCGGATCCGCTCGAGCCGACCGGCCCGCGCAACGACAGATGCACGGTGTCCGGCCCACCGACCTCGATGGTGAGCGGAGTGCCGCCGCCTCCCTCGACGGTGAGCGAGAGATCGCCGGGGGAGGGCGTGGGCAGCGCCGCGAGCGCGTCCGCGTCGAGCAGTGCGTACGTGGGCTCACCCGAAACTTCCCGGCGCAGTTGGATTTCCGCTTGCCTGCGCAGCGCGGACACGGTGCGCGGCGACACACCGGGCGCCGTGACCTCGGTGGTGGACAGCCGATCGATGGTGTTCACACCCGCTTCGCGCAGCCGGGCCCGAGCCGCCGGCGGCATGCCGGCCACGAGCAGCAGGTCGCGCGCGGCCGACAGCGCGGGGACGCAGGCACGGCAGCGGCCGCAGGCCAGATAGCGGGGATCACCCCACTGCACCGGCAGCAGTTCGCCGAGCTTCTCGTCCACGATGCGCTCCACCCGGCGCCTGCGCGCCCGATACAGCGGAAGCAGGTCGCTCAGCGCCCGTGCGCTGCTCTCCTCGCCCAGATGCAAACGGACCAGCGGCGCGGTGAGCGCGCCGGAGCGGTCCAGAGCGTCGGCGCAGGCGGCGAGTTCGAGCGCGGCGCCTACCCGGTCGGCGGTCGTGGACGCGACGCCGTGCACCGTGTAGCGGACCCGATGTTCCGCCCGCACCAGGAAGTCGCCGGAGCAATGGAAGCGGCCGTCGAAGAAGGTCGCGTTGCGCACCACGTGCGCGCCGGAGCGCAGAGCGGCGACCGTGCCGGTGTGCGCGGCCGTCAGTGCCGCGACTTGCCGTCCCGGATCGCCCGGTTCGTCCGGCGGCCGGTCGATCTCGGCCACCGCGCCGCCGAACCGCGTGCGGTAGTCGTCGAGAAGGCGTTGCCGTAGGTCATCGGTCCCCGGCTCGGGGGCCTGGTCGAAGTTTCCGGGTTCGGCCGGGATGGTGCCCAATTCGGCGTCGAGAGCGCGCAGCAACGCGAACTCGCAGTGCGTCGCGCGTACGAGATCGACGGTGCTGCAGACGACACGATCACCGAACACGAACAAACGCGGCCCTCCTGTGTCTTCGCGGGACACCCGCTACCGGCGTGCGCCGAATTACACACGGACGGCAACACTGTAGCTAGCGCGCCTGACCTCGGTGTGCCCTCCCCGGATCAGGAACGCGGCTTACGGCGCTCCAGTCGCTTGACGCCTTCGCGTTCACGGCGCGGACCGCGGCTGAACGGGCGCTGCTGCGGCGGCCCCTGATCCAGTTGCAGCTGGATGAGCACACCACTGATCCTCGTGCGCCGCAACGCCTCCAGCGTTTCCTCCGGCAGCTGCGCGGGCAGCTCCACCAAGCTGTGGTCGGGACGGATGCTGATGTGCCCGAAGTCGCTGCGGCGCAGGCCGCCTTCGTTGGCGATGGCGCCGACGATCGCGCCCGGCACCACGCGATGCCGCTTACCGACGCTGATCCGGTAGGTCGCCAGCTCGGTTCCGGTCGCCCGGTGGTGCGTGCCGCCGGCCTGGCGCTCCTCCTCGAACCGCCGTGGGGGACGTTCGCGCGGCGCGCGGTCGCGCTGCGGGCGCTCGACCGGCTCCGGCTCGGGTTCCATGAAGAAGTTGTCGCCGTCGTAGGAGCCGATGGCCAGCGCCGCGGCGATGTCGGCCAGCGGGATGTTGTGCTCGCGCTCGTAGTCCTCGATCAGCTTGCGGAACAGCGCGAGATTGGACGAGGCGAGGTTCTCGGTGATGGTGTCGCCGAACTTGGTGACGCGCTGGGCGTTGACGTCCTCCACGCTGGGCAGCTGCATCTCGGTCAGCGGGTGCCGGGTGGCCCGCTCGATCGACTTGAGCAGGTGTCGCTCGCGCGGCGCGACGAACAACAGCGCCTCGCCGCTGCGCCCGGCCCGGCCGGTGCGGCCGATCCGGTGCACGTAGGACTCGGTGTCGTGCGGGATGTCGTAGTTGACCACGTGCGAGATGCGGTCCACGTCCAGCCCGCGTGCGGCGACGTCGGTGGCTACCAGGATATCGAGCGCACCGGACTTCAGCTGCCCGATGGTGCGCTCGCGCTGGTTCTGCGCGATATCGCCGTTGATCGCGGCGGCGGAGAATCCCCTGGCGCGCAGCTTCTCGGCGAGCTCCTCGGTGGCCTGCTTGGTACGGACGAAGATGATCATCGCCTCGAACGACTCGACCTCGAGCACCCGGGTGAGCGCGTCCAGCTTGCGCTGGTGGGAGACCTGCACCCAGCGCTGGGTGATGTTGGTGGCCGTCGAGGTCTTCGCCTTGACCGTGATCTCGACCGGATCGTGCAGGTACTGCTTGGAAATCTTGCGGATCGCGGCGGGCATGGTCGCGGAGAACAGCGCCACCTGCTTGTCGGTGGGCGTATCGGCGAGGATGCGCTCGACGTCTTCCTGGAAGCCCATCTTCAGCATCTCGTCGGCTTCGTCGAGCACCAGGTACTGCAGCTGCGACAGGTCGAGCGTGCCCTTCTCCAGGTGGTCGATCACCCGGCCCGGCGTGCCGACCACGACGTGCGCGCCGCGGCGCAAGCCGGACAACTGCACGCCGTAGCTCTGCCCGCCGTAGATGGGCAGTACGTGCAGGCCGGGGATGTGCGCGGCGTAGCGGCCGAACGCCTCGGCGACCTGGATCGCGAGTTCCCGAGTCGGCGCGAGCACGAGGGCGCGCGGGCTGCGGCCCGTGGGCTGCAACCCCATAAGGATCGGGATGGCGAACGCGGCGGTCTTGCCGGTCCCGGTCTGCGCGAGACCGACGACGTCGGCGCCGGAGAGCAACGGCGGAATCGTCGCGGCCTGGATCGGCGAGGGCGATTCGTATCCGACATCGGCGATGGCCGCCAGGATGCGGTCATCGATCCCCAGATCGGCGAAAGACGGGCCGTCAATGTCCCTGTCGTTGTCGCCAGGAACGCTGTCGACCTGATTGGTGCTCATTGACCAGGAGTTTACTGCCTCGTGCTGGCCGTCCCGGTCACCGCCCCAATACGGTGAGACCTATGCAACTGGACAACGCGCCCGCGCATCGAGACACGACGCCGAATCGGCTGGACGTGGCCGTCGTCCAGTTCGCCCCCTCCACCGACCCATCGGCCAACGTCGCCGCGGTCGCGCGACACGTGCGCACGGCCCGCGAGCGCGGCGCGCGCGTGGTCGTCGCGCCGGAATACTCGATGTTCGCCGTGACCCGCCTCGACGAGCGGGTCGTCGCCGTCGCCGAACCGTTGACCGGCCCATTCGTCACCGGTCTCGCCGATATCGCGCGCGAGTCCGAAGTGTTCCTGGTCGCCGGAATGGTGGAGCAGGGCGCGCCGGGCAGCGACCGCATCCGCAACACGCTGGTAGTGCTCGGCCCCGACGGCTCCCTCGTCACCCGCTATCGGAAGGTGCACCTCTACGACGCGTTCGGCCACCTCGAATCCGACGTGGTCGAGCCGGGCGCGATCGAGGCTCCGGCCACCTTCACGGTCGCCGATGTGACATTCGGCATGCAGACCTGCTTCGATCTGCGCTTCCCGGAAGGCGCGCGCCGGGTCGCCGCGGCGGGCGCGCAGGTGCTGCTGTTGCCCGCCCAGTGGATTCCGGGACCGGCCAAGGTCGATCAGTGGACCACGCTGCTGCGGGCGCGCGCCATCGAGAACACCGTGTACGTCGCGGCCGCCGATCAGGCCGCGCCACGGGGCGCGGGAGCGTCGATGATCGTGGATCCGACCGGCTCGGTGCTCGCCGAACTCGGCGACGAGCCGGGCGTGCTGACCGCCGGAATCGACCTGGCGTACCTGAACGAGGTGCGCACGACCAACCCGAGCCTCGCGTTGCGTCGATTCGCGATCACCGAGCGCGGACCGGAGTAGCGTTCGGAATCGATGGTCTACACCGATCGGACCTCGGCCGGTCACGCGCTGGGTGCGCATCTGGAACACCTACGCGCGTCGAACCCGCTGGTGCTCGGTCTACCGCGCGGCGGAGTGCCGGTGGCCGCCGCGGTGCGCGAGGTGATCGGCGGCGACCTCGACATCCTGCTGGTCCGCAAGCTGGGTGTGCCGTGGCAGCCGGAGCTGGCGATGGGCGCCGTCGGGGAGGACGGGGTGCGGGTCCTGAATCCGGACGTGTTGGCGCACACCGGGTTGTCGCCGAAGCGGGTGGACTCGATCGAGGCGCGGGAGCGCACCGAGCTGGAGCGGCGCAGGCAGGTGCTGCGCGGCGCGGTGCGCCCGATCCCGCTGGCGGGGCGCACGGTGGTGATCGTCGACGACGGCATGGCGACCGGCGCCACCGTCGTGGTCGCCTGCCGGGTCGCGCGGCTGCACGAGCCCGCACTTGTCGTGGCCGCGGTCCCGGTCTCCTCCACGGAGGCGATGCGCCGGGTCGCCGACGAGGCCGACGAGGTGGTCTGCCCGTGGGTGCCGCGCTCGCTGGGCGGCGTCGGCGGCGCCTACCGTGATTTCCACCAGTTGGAGGACGCCGAGGTCACCGCGCTGCTGTGCTGACGGCGGTCAGATCTCGGCGATGCCCTTGCGGTGGCGCTGTGCCAGTTCGGCGTAGAAGCCCGGGTTGAGCCGCACCCACATCTGCGCCTGGGTGCCCTCGATCGGGCGTTTCACCTCGGCGGGGGCTCCGGCCGCGAGCACGCCGTCGGGGATCTCGGCGCCCGGCGGGACCAGCGAGTGGGCGGCGATCATGCTGCCCGCCCCGATCTTGGCCAGGTCCAGCACCGTGGTCCCGTTGCCGACGATGGCCTCCGCGCCCACCGCGGCCCCGTGGAACACCACGCTGTGCGCGATCGTCGCGCCGGGACCGATCTCCATCGGCACGTCCGGCGGCACGTGCAGCACCGCGTTGTCCTGGATGTTGGCGCGTTCCCGGATGACGATCGGCGCCAGGTCCGCGCGCAGCACCGCGCCGTACCAGATCGAGGCACCCGCCTCGACCCGGACGTCACCTATCAGGGTCGCCGTCGGTGCGACGAACGCCGTCGGATCGACCTGGGGCCGTTTGCCTTCGAATTCGTAGAGTGGCATTCGTACACCGTATCGGTGGTGCGCAGGCCCCACACCCGCGGTGACCCGCCGTGCCGTTCAATGCCCGGCGTAGGCCGTCGACGTGCGGGCGGCCGCGGTGACGAGCGGGCGCAGGTGGGCGGCGAGGCTTTCCGCGGTCACCGCGACGACGTCGACGTCGGTGCCGGTTCGTATCGCGTAGCGGCCATCGGCGATGACGTCGATCCAGCACAGCACGCCGAACGGACGCAGCTCGCCCTCGCCGCGGCGGGCGGAGACCACCATCTGGCCGATGCCTTCACGCGGTTGCTTGAGCAGTCTGCGGATCCGGGCCGGAGTGGACGGCCCGGCGACCGGAACGGTGACCAGGTTGCGGCTGTCCTCGCCGACCTGGGCCAGGGGAGCGGTCAGCCGCGGGAGAGTGCCCGGGGTGTTCTCCGGAAGCATCGAGACGATCCGTGCGCAGAGGCTTTTGGAGCTGCCCGCGAACAATCGCACGTCGCCGCCGCGGTCGATCGTCGCGCCGGAGCGTTGCGCCGCGACCACCGCGATGTTCCCGGCGGCGGCTCCGAGGATGCGGATCGGGCGTGCCACCTCGCTCTGCGCCGTAGGGAGGACGAGCGGCCCGCCGTTCCCGCACGGTGCCGGGTCGGGCGCCGCGTCGCGCTGACCGAACACCTCGATCCGCAGGTCCGGCTGCGCGAGAACGCGTAGCGCCGCTTCCAGGTCCGCGTCCAGTACCTGATCGCACCAGCGATCGAGCGCCGGAAGTTGCGCGGCGCGTTCGCCGGTGTCGCGCGCCGACAGGCGCACGGCGAGTGGATATGGGATGCGATCACCGTCGGTGCGTGACCAGGCCAGCGCGAACTGGTCCGGGGTCAGCGTCCAGTTCACTCGTACTCGGTCCACTCACCGAGCACGGGTGGCGTGGTCGGATCGAGTGACCCGATGAGTTCGCCGCCGTCGTCGGAGGGCTCGAGGAAGGTGAGATCGTCGAGGTCGTATTCGTCGTCCTCGTCATCGATCGGCGCCGTGCGTGCGGTCGCCGCGCCCGCGGCCACGCTCGAACCGGCGCGCGGGGTGTCGACGGCGGCCAGCGCACCGCCCATCAGACCGCCCATCGCGCCGGCGCCGAGACCGGTGACCGCCGCGTCGCCGCTGTCGTCGTTCTTGCGCCGCTCGTCGCGCTTGCGCTGTTCCTCGGGCGGAACCTGGCCGCCCACGCCGGGCACCGTCGGCACGATCGTCGGCTGGCCGGCCGACGCGGGCGTGGTGGTCGGCCCCGACGCGCTCGCGGACGGCGCGGTGCGCAGAACGGAGGCGGCCGCCACCGTCGGAAGCGGGGCCGCGGCGGGTGCGACCCCGGGCGCGGTGGACGCCGGTATTTCGCCCGGGACCGTGGCGCCCGCGGGTGTGACAGCGGCGGCGGAGGTCTCGGGGCTGTCCGTGGTGGGTGTCTGATCGGCGGGCGCAGCGCTGACGTGCTGCTCCGCCGCCCCGCTCGGCTCCTGCGGGTGCGTGCCGAGCGGCATCGGCGGTGCGTCCGGCGCGGCCGGAGTGGTTCCGGTGATCTTGCTCGTGGGTGTGGCGGTGGGCGCTGTGGCTGCCTGCTGGTCCGTCTCGTCGGGGAAGGCGGGCACGTCGGTGCCGGTCTGGACGAATACGCCCGCGTAGATGTCGTTCATCGCGCGCACGACGTCCTGGCGTGCGTGCTCGCTGGCCTTCTGCCCCTCGACATTGCTCGTCGCGCGGGACGGATCCAGCAGCGCTCCCGCCAGATCCGGTGCGTCCGCCGAAGGCTCGGACACTGCGGCCCGCAGCGCTTCCGCCGCGTCGCTCGCCTGCCCGAGGCGCTGGGAGACCACCGCGAACACGTCGGCGAGGTCTTGACCGCTCTGCTCGAACACGCGCACCACCGCGTCCGCGTTCTTCGCCGCGGAGCCGCGCCAGCCGTCGGCGATGGCCGCGCGAATGCCGGTGTGCGCTTGGAATATGGCGTCGGCGAGGTGCGCCGCGGCATCGCTCCAGGCCTGCTTGCCGCCCGCGAGCACCGCCGGATCCAGCAGCTGTACCTTGGCGTGGATCTCCGTGTGTGTGAGGTTGTCGAACATCTCGACGTTCGGCGCGTAAGCGGGGTCGGTGCGCCGGTGGGTGGCCCGCTCGCCGGCGCGCGGCATCTCACGCATGCGCGGCTCCCGTCACGTCGATCCGTTCGACCGCCAGCGCGAGCGCCTGGTCGGCCTGCTGGTAGGCGGCGGCCGCGGCGCGGAAGGTCTGGGCGAGTTCCCGTGCCGCGGTGGCGTATTCGCTCAGCCGCGCGATCGCGCCGTCGGCCTTGCGTTCGAAACCGGCGCGCAGCGCGTCGCCGGAGGCGAATCCGCCGAAGCCGGGCAGCGAGGTGGCGGCGCTCAGGACGCGGATCTGTTCCTCGACCCGATCGGCGAGCAGCTCGTACTGGCGGGCGCATCGTTCGTGCGCGCCGTCGGCGACCAGCAGGCCGTCGATCCACAGTGAGCCGTCGTCGACCGCTCGGTTCAGCGCGGCGATATCGACATCGGGTGCGGTGACCTCCGCGGGTGGCTCTCCGCCGAACCCGTTCTCCTGCGATGGCATATGCGCCGTCCCCCTTCCTCGTCCGAAGAGCGGTTCACGGATGTCGTGCCAACCCCACGACGACACCCTGCATCCAATCCGCGATGTCGGCAGTGACCCGCGCGTGCACCGGCTCGTGCAGCAGGTCGTGCCCTGCGTCGGTGTACTGCCGTAAATCTACCGATTCGTGGCGGCTAGTCCAGACCCTGATCGCATCGATCGGCGCGCGCCGGTCGTCCACGCCGTGCACGGCCAGCACCGGAAGTTGGCGCGGCAGCGGCGTTCCCGGCGCGCCGGGCGCACCGCCGCCCAGCGCGCGCGGCGGGACGCCCGACAGCACCAGGCCCGCCAGCGTGTGCACGGGCAAGGCGGGCCGCAGCGGGTAGTCGCGCTCCAGAACCATCGAATCCGTGGTGGCAACGGACGAATCCGGCACCGCAGCGCCGAGTATGCCCAGCGCGGTGACCGCGCCGAGCGAGTGGCCCATCAGGATCAGCGGTAGGCCGGTACCGGCCAACTCGACCAGCCGCACCGCGTCCGCCACCAGCTCGGCCAGGGTGCCGGGCCGGTGCGGATCGCCCTCGCTCAACCCGTGCCCGGAGGTGTCCAAGGCCCACACCTCCGCCCCCGCGGGTTTCAACGCGCGGGCGAACCGGTGGTAGTGGCTGCTGTGCTGACCGGTTCCGGGCAGCAGAACCACGGTGTACAGGGGACTTTCGATCGGCCACCGCCGATAGTGCATCCGGCCGCGCCTGCCGTCGAAAAATGGCATGCACCGATAGTGCCAAAGATCGCCTCCCGAATGGGACCGCACGATTTCGTGTCGAGAACAGTTAAGATGCGCGGCGACCACCCAGACCGAGCCCGAGGTGCCCGCGTTGCGAAGACTCCGCCGTCGAGGCGCCTTTCTCTTGCCCGCCGCGGCGCTGGCCCTCACCGGCGCACTCGCGCCGGTCGCAGCCGCCACGCCGCCGGTCGCCGCCTGCGACCCCGCCTCGGCGGTCACGGCGGTTCCGGCGCAGGCGCCCGTGCTCGACTGGTCGGAGAACCTCGGGTACGACGCCCAGGGCAACCTGTGGGTCTCCCGGCTCTACCGCAACGAGGTCCAGCGCTACGACGCCTCGGGCGCGCTGACCGCCACCGTCGCGGTGGACTTCCCCGGCGCGGTCCGGCTCGGTCCCGACGGACTGCTGTACGTCGTCTACGGCGACGCGCCGGTCAGTGTCGTCCGTCCCGGCGGCGTGATCCGGTTCGATCCGGCGGCGGCCGTGCCGAAGCCGGAGGTCTTCGTCTCCGGCTTCACGATGCCCAACGGCGCGGCGTTCGACCCGAGCGGCAACCTGTACGTCGCGACCTTGTCCGGCGTGGTGAAGGTCCGTCCCGACGCGTCCATCGATGCCGCGTGGGGAGCGCCGCTGGCCGGACTGGCCGCCAACGGCGCGGCGGTGCACGACGGCACGCTCTTCGTCACCGCCAACGGTGGCCCGCTCGGCCGCATCGTGCGCATCCCGCTCACCGCGCCCGCGTCCCGCAGCACCGTCGCCGACCTGTCCTCGCGGCTGCCCGGTCTGCCGGATTTCGCCGACGACCTCCTGATCGACCCGGCCGGAATCCTCTACGTCACCACCCTTACCGGCCAATTGGTCCGCGTGGACCCCACCACCGGCGCCGCTTGCTCGGTCCTGAGCACTCAACCCCTGACCGCCGTCGCCGCCGTCCCCGGCCATTCGGACCAACTGATCGCCACGACCGAATCCGGCGCTCTCCTGCGAATCGACCTTTCCCGCTGACCTGTCCCGTACCCACTGCGCGGTGGGGCTCCCGCATAAGTGGTCAGGTGGGAGCTCCCCAGGTCAGGTGACTGCCCGAAATATTCTGAGCGCGGCTTCGACTCAGGTGCCGGTGTTGTCGCCGGGGTCCGTGGGGATCGCACGCTCGGCGCGGCGGGCGATGGCGCGCACGTGGTCGATCAGTTCCGGCGGCTCGTGAACCCGGAATTCCGCTCCCAGCCCGAGGAGCCGGTGCGCCAGCCATTCCGGCGCGTCGTCCCGTAGGACATCGATCCGGCACGTGCTCGCATCGATCGCGACGACCTCGTCCGGGCCGTCACCGAGGCGTCCCGCGACCCGGTCGGCCGAAGCGTGGATGGTCACGCGAAGCCGGAGGGCCGGTGTGCCCCAGTCGGTGCGGCGGCCGGTCACGTAGGCGGCGGCGTCTGCGGCGGGCAGGGGGCGCGGGGTGAATCTGGCGGCGGTGGGCTGCGGGCTGTCGATCCGGTCGACGCGGTAGACGCGCCAGCCGGCGCGGTCGAGGTCGTAGCCGACCAGATACCAGCGCCGCCGGGCGGGAACCAGGCCCACCGGCTCGGTATTGCGCCTCGTCTCCGTGCCGGCCTCGTCGCGGTAGACGAATCGCACACGCTCGCGGTTGGTGACGGTCGCCGCGAGCGTGGCGAGCATTTCGGGGTCGACGGCGGGTCCGTCGCCGGTGAGTGGGGTGAGCGCGGCGCCGAGCACCCGTACCCGGCGCCGCAATTTCGCGGGCAGCACCTGCTCCACCTTGGACAGCGCCCGGACCGAAGCCTCTTCGATCCCGGCCACCGCCGAGCCGGCGGCGGCGCGCAACCCGACCGCGATGGCGACGGCCTCGTCGTCCTCCACCAGCAGCGGCGGCATCGCCGCGCCCGCCACCAAGCGGTACCCGCCCGTCGCCCCGAGCGTCGCGGTCACCGGATAGCCGAGTGCGCGTAACCGGTCGATGTCGCGGCGCACCGTGCGGTCGGTGACGCCGAGGCGTTCGGCCAATTCGCTGCCCGGCCATTCCCTTGGGGTCTGCAGCAGCGACAGCAGACGAAGCAGTCGCGCGGGAGTGTCGTTCACGCTGTCCAGAGTCGCAGACATCTAGGACCTAGTTCGTCCTAGATGACTCTTACCGTCGTTGTCGTACCGCAGGACCGACCGGCAAGGAGCCGAAGCCATGACCGACAGCTCGACCGAAATCCGCCCGTTCCGCATCGAGATCCCGCAGGCCGATCTGGCCGATCTGCACGACCGGCTCGCCCGCGCCCGCTGGTCTGCCCAGCTGCCCGGCGCGGGCTGGGATCGCGGCGTGCCGGTCGACTACCTGCGCGAGCTGGCCGAGTACTGGCGGACCGGATTCGACTGGCGTGCCCAGGAAGCGAAGCTCAACGCGTTCCCGCAGTTCAAGACGCGTATCGACGGCCTCGACGTGCATTTCCTGCATGTGCGTTCGCCGGAGCCGGACGCGACGCCGCTGCTGCTCACCCACGGCTGGCCGAACTCGTTCGTCGAATTCACCGAGACCATCGGCCCGCTGGCCGACCCCCGCGCGCACGGACTCGATCCGGCGCAGGCCTTCCACGTGGTTGTGCCCTCGATTCCGGGGTTCGCGTTCTCCGAAGGGCCGCGTGAGCCCGGCATGACGCCGGGAAAGGTGGCCCGGATGTGGCTGACGCTGATGGACCGGCTCGGCTATCACCGCTTCGGCGCGCAGGGCGGCGACCTCGGCGCCTATGTGGCGCCCGAACTCGCCATCGCCGCGCCGGACCGGGTGATCGGGGTGCACCTCGACGGCGGGATCGGGCTGCCGAGCGAGGCGGATGTGCCCACCATGACGCCGGACGAACGCGCCGAGTGGGACCTCATGCAGCAGTGGATGAGCGGCGGGGTGGACCACCACGTCCTGCTGCGCGACGCCCCGCAGACCTTCGCCCACGCCTGGACCGACTCACCCGTGGGTCTGCTCGCCTGGATGATGCAGAAGTTCACCGAGTTCGCTCCGCTCGCCGACCGCGTCGAGGACGTGATCAGCCGCGACCATCTGCTGACCAACATCAGCCTGTACTGGTTCACCGACACCGTGGCCGAGTCGTCCTGGCCGATGTACAACGGCCTCGGTGACGGTGGATTCGCCTGGCCGAAGGGGCAGAAACTGGTGCCGACCGGCACCTACGGCGGCGGCTCCGCGCTGATGCGGCGCCTGGCCGAACGGGACAACACCATCGTGCACTGGCCGGAGGGCAACACCGGCAACCACTTCGTCGCCATGGAATGCCCGGAGGCGCACGTCGCGGACATCCGCGCGTTCTTCGCCGGGCTGCGGTAAGGGGCGCGCTCCTGCGGCTCGGCGCGCCCGTCGCACGCAGTCACGGCGTTGCGGGAAGGCCTGTGCAGGGACCGGTATCCGGGCGTGGTCTCTGCGGCACACCAGCCGCTACCCACTGTCCGGACCGGCTCGAACTGCTCGAGGCCGGTCGGGCGCCGCGCAAGTGTGCGCGGCGACTCTCAAGGGGTCGGTTCCCCGGAGCCACTCGGGGCCGGCGCCGGTGCAGGCGCGGCGGGCGGCGGGACCGGGTGGTCCGGGACGGTGAACAGGCCGACGGTGGGAGTCATCACACAGTGTGCGAACGGGTAGTCGATGATGCCCCACATGGAGGCGAGCACCGTGCCGGGTCCGCTCGCGACCGTCTTGGACAGCGACGGCAGGCGGTACTCGGTGACATCGTCGAGCGGGTCGATGCCGCTGGCTCCGGTGTTGACGTTCACCCACGCGACGACGAGCCCGGAGGCCAGCGGCGCACCGGAGTGCGAGGGGGTCGCGCTGAACCGCAGCTCACCGGGCCCGACGTTCAAGTCGCGGCCGTTGCCCGTCCCGTCGGTGGTCGCGGCCGCGATGATCGTGGTGATCGGCCCGTTGCTGCCGCAGCCGAAGGTGGGCGCGGCGTAGGAGAACGGGGTGAACACGCTGGAGACCTCACGCAGGTGCGCGGCGTCGATCAAGCCGGCGTATCGCGTGAGCGCGGCCACGCCCTCCTGTGCGGTCGGGTCGGCGCCGGCGATTTCGGTCAGATGAGCCAGGCCGGAGTCCACCGGCGCTTGGGCCTGCTCGGCGGTGGCCGGTGCGGAGAAGGTCAGGGCCGCGCCGATGCCGAGGGATGCCGCGGCGGCCGCGGCGCGTGCGATGGTCCTGCCGTTCACTCGTTCTCCTCGATACCGAACCTGGTGGGGCCCCGACCCACGTGCAGCAACGTACCAGCTCGCCGCTACCGCCGTCCCGGGGAGCGGCGCCCTTTTCGGCGTCGCGAACGGCATCGGCCGCCTGTCCGTTGTGATCCAGTCGACAATGGAGGATTACCGAGGGGTAGGTTTGACTCGGAAGTTACGAGACACGCAGGGAGATGCGTATGAAACTATCCTTGTCCCCCGACGACGTCGCCTTCCGCGACGAACTGCGCACGTTCTATCGGACCGAGATCCCGGCCGACATCCGTGAGCGGGTCCGGGACGGCCGTGAGCTGTCCCGCGACGACATCGTCACCGCGCACAAGATCCTCAACGACCACGGTCTCGCGGTGCCGAACTGGCCCGTGGCGTGGGGCGGCAAGGACTGGACGCCGATGCAGCGCCACATATGGCAGGACGAGATGCAGCTCGCGTCGGTGCCCGAGCCGCTGACGTTCAACGCGCAGATGGTCGGCCCGGTGATCGCCCACTTCGGCTCGCAGGAGCTCAAGGAGCGTTTCCTGCCGCCCACCGCGGCGCTGGACATCTGGTGGTGCCAGGGCTTCTCCGAGCCGGACGCGGGCTCCGACCTGGCCTCGCTGCGCACCACCGCTGTTCGCGACGGTGATTCCTACATCGTCAACGGCCAGAAGATCTGGACCACGCTGGCCCAGTACGCGGACTGGATCTTCTGCCTGGTGCGCACCGACCCCAGCGTGCCGAAGAAGCAGGCGGGCATCTCGTTCCTGCTGTTCGACGTCAAGTCGCCCGGTGTCACCATCCGCCCGATCAAGCTGATCGATGGCGGGTACGAGGTGAACGAGGTCTTCTTCGAGAACGTCCGGGTTCCCGCCGACCAGCTGGTCGGCGAGGAGAACATGGGCTGGACCTACGCGAAGTTCCTGCTCGGCAACGAGCGCACCGGCATCACCGGCGTCGGCCGCACCAAGGTCAAGATCGGCGTGGCGAAGCAGTACGCGGCGCAGATCAAGTCGGGCGACGGCACTCTGCTGGAGGACCCGGTGTTCGCGGCGCGGGTCGCGGAACTGGAGAACGAGCTGCTCGCGCTGGAGCTCACTCAGCTGCGGGTGGTCTCCAACTCCGCGGACGGCAAACCGAATCCGGCCTCCTCGGTGCTGAAACTGCGCGGTTCCGAGCTCCAGCAGGCAGCCACCGAGCTGCTGCTGGACATCGCGGGGCCGGATGCCATCCCGGTGGGCTCCGGCGACATCGCCTCGCCCGGCTGGGCGCAGCGCAGCGGCCCCGCCTACCTGAACTACCGCAAGACAACCATCTACGGAGGCTCCAGCGAGGTGCAGCGCACCATCATCGCCTCCACGATCCTCGGATTGTGAGGCGCCACCATGGATTTCGATCTCACCGATGAACAGGTCATGCTCCGCGACACGGTCCGTGACCTGCTCACCCGCAACTACGACGCCGAATCGCGGCTGAAGGTCGTCGACTCCGAACTGGGTTGGAGTCGCGACGTATGGCGTCAGCTCGCCGACCTGGGCGTGCTCGGCCTGAGTTTCGCCGAGGAGGACGGCGGGGTCGGCGCCGGTCCGGTGGAGACCATGGTCGTGCTCGAGGAGGTGGGCCGCAGGCTCGCGCCGGAACCGATCCTGGACGCGGTGCTGGTGCCCGGCGGGCTGGTCGCCGCGGCGGGCAGCGCCGAACAGCGGCAGCGGATCCTTCCCGAGGTCGCCTCGGGCACGAAGCTGCTCGCCTTCGCCCATGCCGAGCCGGGAGTGCGCTGGCCGTCGACCGAGCAGGCCACCACCGCTTCGGTGCAGGGTGATTCGTACACGCTGACCGGTGTGAAGAACCCTGTCCCGCACGGCGACAGCGCCGAGGAGTTGGTGGTCAGCGCCGCGCTGCCGGACGGCGGTGTGGGGCTGTTCCTGGTCGCGCCGGACGCGCCGGGTGTGGTGCGCAAGCCCTACCGCACGGTGGACGGTCAGCGCGGCGCGCAGCTGGAACTGACCGACGCGCCCGCCGAGCGGCTCGGCGAGGCCGAAGCCTCCGAGACGATCGCGTCGGTGCTCACGTACGCGCAGGCAAGCCTGTGCGCGGAGTCGATCGGCGCGATGGAAGAGGCGTTGCGGCTGACCGCCGATTACCTCAAGCAGCGCAAGCAGTTCGGCGTCACCCTGTCGAAGTTCCAGACGCTCACGCAGCGGGCGGCCGACATGTACGTCTCGCTGGAGCTGGCGCGCAGCATGAGCCTGTACGCCACGGCGTCGCTGGCGGACGGGGCCGACAACCCGGTGATCGCCTCACGCGCACGGCTGCAAGTGGGCCGCGCGGCTCGGCACATCGGGCAGGAGGCAATCCAGATGCACGGTGGCATCGGCGTCACCGCGGAGTACCCGGTCGGCCACTATGTTGCCCGGCTGACCGCGATCGAGCGCACCCTCGGTAGCGGACTCGAGCACCTGCGGGTGCTCAGCTCCCGGGTCGGCGAATACGAGCTGCCCGAACTGTAAGGGGTGCGGCGGTGGTGCGCGCGTGGCGCACCACCGCCTGTCACTCGTCTTCGTCGTCGGGGGTCGTCCGCAATTGCGGGGGCGCCTCTTCCGACGAATCGTTCGTGGGCGTCCGCGCGGCGGACGGTGGCCTCGGTTCCTCGGGCGGAGCGGCCTGCGAAGTGTCCTCGTGTGGGTTTCGCGGGGAGGGCTCGGCGGAGGTGCTGCTCATGAAACCCGCGAACGGGGTCGGCCGCTGCTGATTGGCGGGGGCTACCCGCCAGGTGGGCGAGGGCGGGATGACGACCTTGGGTGTCGTCGGGCCGGTAGTGCTTTCGCGGACCACGGGTTCGGCGTACTCGCCCGCCTTCAGCGGCGGTGGCGGCACGTAGGTGTCCTGTCTGCCGACGCCGCAGGCGCCGATCAGAATCAGCCCGATGGAAACCGCTCCGGCGGCGATTACCAGACCGGCGATCTTGGTCCTGCTGCTCTCCATCGGTGACGCTCCTCGTGTGTCTCGAGTGGACTCACCTTACTCGAGGCAGCTCGGCCGAGCGAGGCGAGTGGTCGCTGGGTATACGCCGGGACGGCGCATATAAAACGGTCCTCATTCAGATATCGAATTGGTCTCTTCGGCGTGTCGCGGGCACGTGTCGCTATCTTCCGGCGTCCCGGAGTCGTAGCGTGTGTGAGCAAAGTTACGCGTGAGACGCCGGTTTCAGGATGAGAGACACGTTGTGTGAGAACGTGATAGTGGTTCTCTGACCGGCGTCATCGAGGAGTAGATGATGGGAGCTTACTCGACAGCGGCGCAGCGTGGTTCATCCCACGCCGCAGAGGATGCGGTGTCGGCAACGGCGCAGCATCCCGCGTCGAACCAGCAGGCACGCACGCTGTCCACGATTCTGTCGCGGACGCTCGCCTGGTTGATCTTCATCGGCGGACTCGTCGGGGCGGTGCTCGGCATCGCCGGGCTGCACGTCGAAATCACTGTCGCCGGGCTCATTCTGGCGTGCACCGCGGGACTGGTCCTGCTCAAACTCCGCGCCGGAGGCAGCGAAGCGGACTGAGAAACCGGCCGGTCGCACTGGTGGCCGGTACGGTGCCTGGCGCGAGAAACGCGGGCGCGCAACACTTCAGGCGCCTACCGTGATCCGCATGAGGATCGAGATCACCACCGACGCCGCCGAGTTCCGCTCGGTCGCGGGGTCGTTTCTGCTCCGCGATCCGCTGCGGCACACCGTGATCACCACGAGTGTCGCCAACCACGTCACGGGCATCGACGCCCCCTCCGAGGCATCGCGCTTCGTCTCGGTCCACGGCGAGGATGGCTCGGTCGTCGGCGCCGCCATGCGCGTGGCCGGCCGTGACGTGTATCTCGGCGCGCTACCGCCCGACGGCATTCCCGCGGTGGCTCGTGCGCTGGCCGACGTGGTGCCCCAGAGCGCGGGCGTCGAGGGCATCGTCGAGGACGCGACCGCTTTCGCCCAGCACTGGTCCGGACTGCGGGGTAAAGGCTTCCACCGGTCGTACGTCACCCGGCTGCACCGGCTCGGCGCGCTGCGGATCCCGGACGTGGCCGGAGCGCCCCGCCGAGCCGGGGATTCCGATGTCGCGCTGTGCCGAGACTGGTCGATGACCATGAACCAGGAGTCCGGGACGCAGTCCGGGCTGGACGAAGCCGCTATCCGGCGCCGCGTGGAAACGGGCCGCTGGTGGTTGTGGGAACGAGATGGGGAACCGGTGAGCCTTGCCGCCCATCAGATTCCGATCCAGGGTTGGTCACGGATCGGGCCCGTCTACACCCCGCCGGACGCGCGCGGGCACGGTTACGCCAGTGCGGTCACCGCGCACGTCGCCAAGCTGCTGCGAGCCCAGAGCCTGGATGTCTGCCTGTTCGCCGACATCGCCAACGCCACGGCCAACCGGATCTACCGGTCGATGGGCTTTCATCCCACCCATGAGTTCGCCCACTACGTCTTCGACTAGCCCTCGGCCCGGACGGCCCCGCGGGGCCGCGGTGAACCGCGCGAACACCGGCGCGAGGCTCGGCGGGCGGGAACTCGATTCAGCGGCGCGGATTTCCACCAGTCCATGAACTCGGCGTGGGTGGCGATGAACCCGGTGCTGTACATCAGCATGGCCGCGCGGCCCGGGTCCGAGGAGAACGCGGTCACCATCCGCGGCCGGAGATTTCGGCTGTCGCGCAAGGTGTAGTTCGTATAGCTGTGGCCGCTGTCGTTGGTAGCGGTCGCGCGATCGTTGGCAGGCAAGGCATCGAGAACCGCCTGAGCGTCGGCGGGGGAGCCGTAGAGGTAGAAGTCGAAGGACGCCTTGTTCTGCCCGCCGAAGCAGCTCCACATCGCCACCCACGCGCCGAAGCCGGGGTCCTCGTGGTCGCTCGTCGCCGGGGAATCCGGTGCGTGGGCGAAACAGCCCGCTTTGTGGTATCCGGTTCCGGAGTGCACCAGGCGCTGGGCGGAGGTCTCCGGCAGCATGTCCGGGAACGCGGCGCTCAGCTCGGCCGCGCGGGCGCCTATCGTGGCTCGATCCGTGGTGGCGGAGACGGTCGTCGGCGGATGCCTGGTAACCGATGGCGCGGTGGCGGCGGTGTGCTGCGGGCGCTCGGTCGTCGTCGGTCCGGCGGAGCTGGGGGAGCTGACGCTGCTGAAGACGACCGCGACGATGACGACGGTCAGGCCGAGCACGAACAGCAAACCGAGCCAGCCGCCCACCGAAGCGTGCCAGCGGGAACGCCGTGCCGGGCCGAGATAGGCGCGTGCGGGACGTTGCGGGATCTCCGCGTCGGTCCGCGGCGGCGGCCGGTTCGGCAGGGGCGGCGGCGGCCACGGCGCCGCGGTTGCGGTCAGGGCCTGCCACGCGGCGACGGCGAACTCGGTGCAGGAGTCGAAGCGACCTGCCGCGTGTTTGGCCATCGCTTTGGCCAGCACGGCGTCCAGCGCCGGCGGCAACCCGTGCCGCGACCTGCTGACCGGTGGCGGCGGTGCGCTGAGGTGGCCTTGGATCACCGCCACCGGATTGGTGGCGTCGAACGGCACGGTGCCGGTCAGTAACCGGAACAGCGTGCAGGCCAGCGAATACTGGTCGGCGCGGTGATCCAGCGGCGCGCCGGACAGCTGCTCCGGCGCGGCGTAGGCCAGTGTGGCGGTGAAAGTCCCGGTCTGGGTGAGCCGTCCGGTGTCGTCCCGGAATCGGGCGATGCCGAAGTCGCCGAGAAAGACGCGCTCCTCACCGCCCTCGCCGCGCTCGAGCAGAATGTTCGCCGGTTTCACGTCGCGGTGCAGCACGCCGCGGCTGTGCGCGAAGTCCAGCGCCTTGGCGGTTTCCGCGATGATCTGTACCGCCCGCAGCGGCGACAGCGTCCATGCGTCCAGCGCCGCGGCGTCGGTGCCGTCGATGTAGCGCATGGAGATCCACAGCCGATCGCCTTCGACGCCTCGGTCGAACACCGGGACGATGTTCGGGTGGTCCAGCCGCGCGACGAGATCGGCTTCCCGCTCGAAGCGGGTACGGATCTCCGTGTCGTCGAACAGCTCCGGGTTCAACAGCTTCATCGCCGTCAACCGGGGCAACCGCGGATGCCGCGCCAGGTACACCGATCCCATCCCGCCGCGGCCGAGCAGGCGTTCGATGGTGTACCCCGCGAAGACCTCACCGGTACGTAGCACGGGTCAGTTCAGCGGAGCCGAGCGCCACCAGCGCAGCAGCTCGTCGATGGTGGTGTGGCTGAAGCCGTCGGTGTACATCAGGTATTGGGTCCGATCCGGATCACCGGTGAACGCGGTGACCATCTTGGCGCCGTCGTCCACGTACTTGTAGTTGGTGTAGGACTTTCCGCCGTTGGTGTCCGTCGACTTGGTGGCCGAGGAGGGCAGGCCCTTCAGCACCGCCTGCACGTCGGCCGGGGTCTTGTAGGCGTAGATGCGGTAGTACGGATCCTCGTTGTTGCCACCCTTGAAGCAGCGCCACTGCGCGGCCCAGTCGCCGAAATCCGGCTCGCCCTTGGACGGCGACGGTGGCGAACTCGATGAGGCCAGCCAGCATTCGGCGCCGTTGTACCCGACATCCTCGGTCTTGGAGGCGGGCACCATCCGCGGGAACTCCGCGCTGACCGACTCCGGGGTCGCCTCGACCAGGTTCGGCTTCACCGCCGAGGTGGTCGTGGCGCCCGCGTTGTTCGACCCCGAATCCGAGGTCGCGCCGATGATGCCGAGCACAACCAGGATCAGCACGACGACGCCCACCGCCGAACCGACGATCAGGCCGGTGTTCTTCTTGGGCGGTGATCCGGCCGAGGGATAGGTGTGCGCACCGTGCGGCGGCGCCGGCGGGGCGCCGAAGGCGGAGAACCCGGATTGCTGGTGGGAGTAGGGGTTGGTGGCCGTCGGGTGCGGCCCGGAGTTCACCACCGGAGTGGGCGGTGCGGGCGCGGCCGACGCGGCGAGCGAGGTGGGCCCGCTGGTATGCGGAGCGTGCGTCTGGTGCCCCGGGCCGCTGACGTAGTGGCCCACCGGATACGGCGACCCGGTAGTCGGGATCTGCGGCCCCGTGGTCGGGCGCGGCCCGGTGGTCGGGTGCGGTGGACCGGTGACCGGGCGGGGACCGCCCACCACCGGCATCGATGGCGCGCTCGACCCGGTCAGCGCCTGCTTGGCGGCTGCGGCGAACTCCGCGCAACTGCCGTACCGGTCGTCGGGCCGCTTGGCCATCGCCTTGGCCAGGACGCCGTCCAGGGCGAACGGCAGTCCCGGCCGGACACTGCTCAGCGCGGGCGGCGCTCCTTGCAGATGTCCTTGGATGACCGCGGCGGGGTTCGTCGCGGAGAAAGGGCCCGTGCCGGTGAACAACCAGAACAGCGAGCAGGCCAGCGAGTACTGGTCGGAGCGGTGATCGAGTGAGACGCCGGTGAGCTGTTCGGGCGAGGCGTAGGCCAACGTCGCGGTGAAGGTGCCGGTCTGCGTGAGGTGACCGGTGTCGTCGCGCAGCCGGGCGATGCCGAAGTCGGTGAGGTAGACCCGCTCACCACGACCCGCGCTGGAGCGGGCCAGCAGGATGTTGGCGGGTTTCACGTCACGGTGCAGCACCCCGCTGCCGTGCGCGTAGTCCAGCGCGTCGGCGGTCTCCTTGATGATCTGCACCGCGCGTTCGGGCGGCAGCGATCTCGGTTCCACCGAGGCGGCGTCGATGCCGTCGATGTACTGCATCGAAATCCACAGCTGCTCGTCCTCGAGGCCACGGTCGTAAACCGTGACGATGTTGGGGTGATCGAGCTGGGCGACCAGATCCGCCTCCCGTTCGAACCGCGCCCGCACCTCCTTGTCGAAGAACATCTCCCGATTCAGCAGCTTCAGCGCGGTCATCCGCGGCAGCCGCGGATGTTTCGCCAGATATACCGAACCCATGCCACCGCGCCCGAGTTGCCGCTCGATGACATAGCCGGCGAAAACGTCACCGCTGGCCAGCATGACTGCTCCACTTCCCGCCGCGCGCCGGGACCCACCGGCGAACAGGCGTACAGCATAAGAACGCGCGGTCCGGGATGGGCCCGACCACGGAAAACATCGAAACCATAGCAGTAGTCGCGCCCCCGCCTATCGGTCGTCGAGTGTGGTGACGCGCGGGCGATCGACGGAAACCGGCCCGCCCGGCGGGGGCCGGGGGTCCGGCGGTTGCTGGTGTGGCCGCACCGCCGATCCCGGGCGTATGGGCAGATTCGGCAACTCGATGAGGCCGGGATGAACGGGGCGGCGCGGCGGCGGAAAGCTCGGGCGCGGGGTAGGCGGCGGAGGTGGTTGGGGCCTCGCACGGGGCTGCGCGGGCGGCATCCGGTGCATCGGCGCGGGCGGGTGCCCTTCGGGGTGGATGCCGTGCAGCGGTGTCGCCCGGTGCCCGCCGGGATATCCGTGAAGGGCATGCTTGGCCGCGGCGGCGAACTCGGCGCAACTGGTGAAGCGATCCGCGGGCCGCTTGGCCATGGCACGTGCCAGCACCGGATCCAGCGCGGGCGGCAGGCCCGGACGCATCCGGCTCAGCATCGGGATCGGCGCGTGCAGATGGTTGTCGACCACGGCCGCCGGATTGGTGCCCGGATACGGCGGCGCGCCGGTGAGCAACCAGAACAGCGTGCACGCCAGCGAGTACTGATCGGCGCGGTCGTCCAGCGGCTGACCGATCAGTTGCTCCGGCGCGCCGAAGGCGAGGGTCGCAGTGATCGTGCCCGCCGAGCTGATCGTGGTCTCCGCGCCGCGGATACCGGCGATACCGAAATCGGTGAGCAGCACCCGCTCCGGCTGCCCGATCGGCGCCTTGGCCAGCAGGATGTTGGCCGGTTTCACGTCGCGGTGCAGCACCTGGTTGGCGTGCGCGTAATCGAGCGCCGCGGCGGTGTCGGCCACGATCTGCACCGCGCGTCCGGGAGCGAGCACGTCGACGTCCGCGCAGGAGGCGTCCGAGCCGGGCACGTACTGCATGGAGATCCACAGCTGCCGGTCCTCCGCGCCGCGATCGAACACCGTGACGATGTTCGGGTGGTCGAGCCGCGCGACCAGATCGGCCTCGCGCTCGAATCGGCGGCGGCTGTCGGCATCGGCGTACAGATCCCGTTGGAGCAGCTTCAGCGCCGTCATGCGGGGCAGCCGAGGATGCCGGGCCAGGTACACGGTGCCCATACCGCCATGGCCGAGGACGCGTTTGATGACGTAGCCCGCGAACACATCGCCGGTCTGCAACACCGTTACACCCCCTTGTCGAGTGAATCACGCGGACACTATCCATGTATCTCGCCGAACCGTCGGGATGCAACAGTCGCGGCGCAACCTCGATGGTTGTCGGTAGCAGCCAGTACTGTGGCGCGCATGCGCATTGGAGCACATGTCCGGCTCGACAGCGACCCGATCGGTTTCGGGGAGAAGCTCGGCGCCGACGTCATCCAGATGTTCGTGGTCGATCCGCAGAGCTGGGACAAACCCACCCCGCATCCGCGGACCGAGGAGATCCTCGCGAGCCCGATCGAGGTCGTGGTGCATTCCTCCTATCAGATCAACGTCGCTAGCCTGAACAACCGGCTGCGCATGCCCTCTCGCAACGCGGTCGCGCAGCAGGCGAAGGCAGCCGCCGAACTCGGCGCCTTCGGCCTGGTGGTGCATGGAGGGCACGTGCGTTCCGACGCCGAACTGGACACCGGAATCGACAACTGGCGCAAGTTGTTCGAGCGGCAGCAGGACAAGGGCGGTTTCGCGGTGCCGATCCTGATCGAGAACACCGCGGGCGGCAATCACGCCATGGCCAGGCATTTCGACTCCATCGCCCGGCTGTGGGACGCGGTCGGCGACTACGGCGCCGGTTTCTGCCTGGACACCTGCCACGCCTGGGCGGGTGGTGAGGAACTGGTCGGCGTCGTCGACCGGATCAAGGCGATCACCGGACGGATCGACCTGGTGCACCTGAACTCCTCCCGCGACGAGTTCGACTCCGGCGCCGACCGGCACGCCAACTTCGCCGATGGCACCATCGACCCGCAACTGCTCGCCGAGGTGTGCCGGACGGCGGGCGCCCCCGTGGTCCTGGAAACCCCGGCCGACGGACTCGCGGAGGATCTGGCGTATCTGCGCGAGTGCTGTGTTTGATGTGCAGCGCCTGCGGCGCATGCGCTTCGGTCGCTGGGACGCGAGACGGGCCGCGAACAGCGCTCGTAAGACTCGCACCCGACGGGGCTGGGTCTGCTTCGGTTGTATCGAGTCTGTGGGCCGGTGCGGCGGGGAGCGGTCTTGCGGTGCTGTGCGCGGTGTCGCGGGTGGGATGAACGGTGCTGGTACGGCTTGTACTGGACGGGGCTGGGTCTGCTTCGGTCGTCTCGAATCTGTGGATCGGTGCGGCGAAGACCGATCTCCCGGCGCTGTGTCCGATGTGCGGTGGGTGAACGGTGCTCGCGGGACTCGCGCTGGACGGGTCCGGGCTGCTCCGCTCGTCCCGTGTTGTGATCAGTGCGACGAAAACCCTGGTCGGCGGGGTGGTTTCGGTGATGTGCTCCAACGAGCAGTAACCGATCTCGACAGCGAAGGTGATCTTATGACGGTCGCACCCGCCACCCCATCCACAGCCTCGGTGACCAGGCTCGGCGCCCGCATCGGCGCGCGAATCGACAACGTCCGGCTCGGTGGCGATCTGGACCCGGTCACAGTCGAGGTGATCCATCGCGCGCTGCTGGAGCACAAGGTCATCTTCTTCCGCGGGCAGGATCACCTCACCGAGGACGGGCAATACGAGTTCGCCCAACTGCTCGGCTCACCCACCACCCCGCACCCGACGGTCACATCGCACGGTGTGAAGAGCCTGGCGATCGATTCCGAGCACGGCCGCGCCAACAGCTGGCACACCGACGTCACCTTCGTCGACCGCATTCCGAAGGCGTCCGTCCTGCGCGCGGTTCAGCTGCCGCCCTATGGCGGCGCCACCACCTGGGCTTCCACCGTCGCGGCCTACGAGTCGCTACCGGAGCCGCTCGAGCGCCTCGCCGAGTCTCTGCGAGCCGTACACACCAACGTGTACGACTACGCCGCGCGCACCGGGGAGCAGCCGCAGCCCAACGCCGCCGCCTACCGCGCGGAGTTCGAGTCGACCTACTACGAAACCGAGCACCCTGTGGTGCGCGTGCACCCCGAGACCGGCGAGCGGGCGTTGCTGCTCGGCCACTTCGTCAAGCATTTCGTCGGGCTCTCCAGCGCGGAGTCGCACGCCCTGTTCCGGCTGTTCCAGGACCGGGTGACCCGTCTGGAGAACACCACCCGCTGGAACTGGGCGCCCGGCGACGTCGCCATCTGGGACAACCGCGCCACCCAGCACTACGCCATCGACGACTACGACGACCAGCCGCGCAAGCTGACCCGCATCACCCTGGCCGGCGACGTCCCGGTCGGCGTCGACGGCTCGCCGAGCACCGTTATCGCGGGCGACGCCGAGCACTACTCGATCATCGAGGACACGCGGCTGGTCGCGTCCTGAGCGGGGCCCCGCATGGTTGCCGGGCGCGAGCCCGGCTATTGAGGGGCCATGCGGTGTCCTGGATCCAGCCGCGAACACGCAGCGCCGCGGGCGCTGCAAAAACCAGCACAGCATGGTCCACACTTGTTGCCATGAGTATTCGGCCGCTGGACGGGGTGCGCGTCCTGGAACTCGGCAACTACATCGCCGCGCCGACCGCCGGGCGCATCCTCGGCGACTTCGGCGCCGAGGTGATCAAGGTGGAACGCCCGAAAGCCGGGGACGAGCTGCGCAACTGGCGGCTCTACGGTGGTGACACCTCGATGCTCTTCCGGACGATCAACCGCAACAAGAAATCGATCACGCTGGACCTGCGTACCGAGGCGGGACGTGGCATCGTGCTCGACCTGATCCGGCGCTGCGACGTGCTGCTGGAGAACTTCCGGCCCGGGATGCTGGAGAAGTGGGGCCTGGGTCCGGAGGTGCTGAACGAGGCGAACCCGGATCTGGTGATCACGAGGATCTCCGCCTACGGGCAGACCGGCCCGCTGTCGGATCGTCCCGGTTTCGCGGCGGTGGCCGAGGCCGTCGGCGGCCTGCGCGAACTGGTCGGCGACCCGGACCGTCCGCCCGTACGGACCGGTGTCTCGATCGGGGATTCCATCGCGGGCATCTACGCCGCGTTCGGCACCGTGATGGCCCTGTTCCAGCGCGAACGCCGCGCCGAGGGGGACGCGCCGGTCCCGCTGCCCGAACGGCTGATCGACGTGGCGCTCAACGAGGCGATCCTGTCGGTGATGGAATCGCTGGTGCCGGACTATCTGGCCTACGGGATCCAGCGCGAACGCGTCGGCGGACGGATGGAGGGCATCGCCCCGAGCAACGCCTACCCGTGTTCGGACGGGACCAGCATCATCATCGGCGGCAACGGCGACGCCATCTTCCAGCGCTACATGGCGGTCATCGACCGGCCCGATCTGGCAGCCGACCCCGAACTCCAGGACAACGCGGGTCGCTGGCGCCACCGCGAACGCCTGGACGCGGCCATCGGCGAGTGGACGGTGCGCCATACCCGAGCCGAAGCGTTGAAGCTGCTGGAGGCCGCCGGGATCCCGTGCGGCCCGATCTACACGGCGGCCGACATCGTGGCCGACGAGCAGTATCGAGCGCGCAACATGATCCAGCCGTTCGCTGTGGACGTCGGCGCACCGGAGCCGAAGGTCGTCGGCTTTCCCGGCATCGTCCCGGTGATCGGCGAGCAGTCCCTGCCCATCCGCTCCGTCGGCCCCGACCTGGGGGAGCACACCCGGGAGGTGCTGACCGGGTTGCTCGGCATGAGCGAGGCCGAGATCGATGCGTTGGAGGCGCGATGAGCACGCAGCCGCACGACCGCAGGCGACCGGAGGGCCGTAGTGCCCGGGAACCGCGCACGCCGGGCAGCAGCAGGCCCGCCGTGCAACCCAATCCGACCGGGGCCGGGGAGAAGCCGTGGGGCGGCGTGATGTGCGGCCACCACCGAGCGCGGGAGCAGCGATGACCGCGCCGGTGCTGCGCGACGTCACATTGCGCGACGGCCTGCAGCTGACCGGCAAAATGCTGCCGGTGCAGCGCAAGGTGGACATCGCGCGCCGCCTGCTCGCGCTGGGTGTGCCCGCACTGGAGATCGGCTCGATGGCGCGCCCGGACCTGGTCGCGCCGATGGCGAACACCATGGAACTGGTCGCCGCGCTGACCCCGGAGGAACTGCGCCACTGCTGGGTGTGGGTGGCGACGCCGCGCCACGTCGAGAAGGCAGCCGCGGCGGGGGTGCGCAACTTCCAGTACTGCTTCTCGGTCTCCGACGCGCACAATCGGGCGAACATCGGACGCGACACCGAGGACAGCGTCGCCGCCATGCCGAACGCGGTGCGACTGGCCCGGGAGGTGCACGGGTCCATCCAGCTGTGCTTGGCAACGGCTTTCACCTGCCCCTTCGACGGTCCGGTCGACCCGGAGCGAGTACTGGCCATCGCGTGCGACCCACGCACCGAGGGCGCCGACGACATCGTCCTGGCCGACACCCTCGGACAAGCTCATCCCGGCCAGGTCGCGGCGCTGGTCGCCGCGGTGCGGGACCGGACGCCCCCGCGCCGCGTCGTCTTCCACGGTCACGACACCTGGGGAATGGGCGTGGCCAACACCCTCGCCGCGGTCGCGGCGGGCGCGGACATGGTCGACGGCGCGCTCGGCGGGCTCGGCGGCTGCCCCTTCGCACCGGGAGCGAGCGGCAACACCGCCTCTGAGGACATCCTGTTCGCCACCAGGCCGGAATGGTTCACCCCCGCGACGCTGGCCGCACTGGTGAACATGTCCGAGGAGTTGCTGGCCGAACTCGGCGAACCCAACCGTTCGCGCGCACTCGAAGGCGCCCGCTCGAAAGCCTCGGCCTTCGAGTGGGTCGTGGGTGAGGCCTGATCAACCCAGCTCCGAATCCAACACAGGGTTTTCCCTGATGGCATGTGGACGCGAAGCCGGTAAGACTGGACGGCATGACTTCGCAAGCCTTGGGCGCAGATACCGCGGACATCGCGGCACCGACCGATGTCGCGGCCCACGCTATCGACCTGACCAAGGTCTACGGATCGGGTGACACGCAGGTCAGGGCATTGGACGGAGTGTCGGCCGAGTTCGCCAAGGGCGAGTTCACCGCGATCATGGGCCCGTCCGGGTCGGGCAAGTCGACCCTGATGCATTGCCTGGCCGGGCTCGACAGCGCCAGCTCCGGCGCCGTCCGCATCGGCGACACCGACCTGACCACCCTGTCCGACAAGCAGATGACGCGCCTGCGGCGGGACCGGATCGGGTTCGTCTTCCAGGCGTTCAACCTGGTGCCGACGCTCACGGCGCTGGAGAACATCACGTTGCCGCTGGACATCGCCGGGCGCGAGCCCGACCAGGAGTGGCTGGACACGGTGTTGAAGCGGCTCGGGCTGATCGATCGGCTCACCCATCGTCCCAGCGAGCTGTCCGGCGGACAGCAGCAGCGGGTGGCCTGCGCCCGTGCTCTCGCGGGCAAGCCCGAGATCATCTTCGGTGACGAGCCGACCGGCAATCTGGACTCCCGGTCCTCGGAAGAGGTGCTGTCGATCCTGCGGGCCGCGGTGGACGAGTTCGGGCAGACGGTGGTGATCGTCACGCATGAACCGCACGCGGCCGGGTTCGCCGACCGGGTGGTGTTCCTGGCGGACGGGCGCATCGTCGACGAGATGCGTGATCCGACCGCCGACACCGTGCTCGACCGGATGAAATCGTTGGAGCAGGCGTGACCAGGGGTTCGCGGAAGTTTCGGGGGCAGGCGTGATGGCCGGGAGCCCGATGCGCAAAGTCGCGCTGCGCAATCTCGCCGCGCACAAAGTGCGGCTCGCGCTGACCTTGTTGTCGGTGGTGCTCGGCACCGCGTTCATCGCGGGCTCGTTCGTGTTCACCGACACGCTGCAGCGCACCTTCGACGGCATCTTCGCCAACGAGGCCAAAGGCGTCGATGTCCGGGTGAGCCCGAAAGAGCGCCAGGCCCAAGGTATTCCGAACAATGTGGTGGAGGAGCTGGCGAAGTATCCGGGCGTCCGCACCGCCGCCCCCAGCGTGAACGGACCGGTGGTCCTGCTCGATCCGGCGGGCAAGAAATCCGTCCAGACCGGTGGTGCGCCCACCCTCGGCACGTCGTATCTGCCTCCGGAGAAGGCTGTCGCGGAACCGGAGAAGTTCGTGCAGGGCGCGCCGCCCGCCCGGCCGGGCGAGGTCGCGCTGAACACAAGCGGGGCCGAGCGGGCCGGGCTGAAGATCGGCGATCGGACCAAAATCCTCATTCCTTCCCAGCCCGATCCCATCGACGTGACCCTCACCGGGATCTACGAAGGATCGTCCGACGCGGGCGGTTTCATCGGAGTGCTGTTCGAGGACACACAGGCGCGCAAGCTGTTCACCGACGGCCTGCACGTCGCGTACGTCGACCTCGCGGCCACCGGCATCCCCGGTGACGAACTGCGCGACAACCTGGCCACGCAGCTGCCGGGCTACAAGGTGCAGAACGGTGATCAGGTGCGCGCGGACCTGAAGAAGGAAGTCTCCAACGCGCTCAACTTCATCAACTACTTCCTGCTCGCCTTCGGCGCGATCGCGCTGATCGTCGGCACGTTCATCATCTACAACACCTTCTCGATGATCGTCGCGCAGCGTTTGCGGGAACTGGCGCTGCTGCGCGCGGTCGGCGCGAGCAGGCAACAGGTCGGCCGGTCGGTGGTGGCCGAGGCATTCGTCATCGGCGCGATCGGCAGTGTGATCGGACTCGCGGGCGGCGTCGGACTGGCGTTCGGGCTGTCGGCGGCGCTGAACGCGTTCGACCTCGGGTTGCCGACCGGATCGATGGCGGTGCGGCCGCGCACCATCGTGGTCGGACTGCTGGTCGGTCTCGCGGTGACCGTGGTGAGCGCCTACGCGCCCGCGCGGCGCGCCTCGCGGATTCCGCCTGTGCAGGCCATGCGCGAGGAGTTCGCGTCCGCCGGGGAGTCGCTGCGCGTGCGCACGATTTCCGGTGTGGTGCTCGCCGTGCTCGGCGTGGGACTCGTGGTGCTGGGTGCGCAGCGCACCGGCGGGACGGCGGCCGCCACGGTCGGGGTCGGCGCGCTCGGCTTGATCTTCGCGGTGCTGCTCGCCGCGCCCGCGTTGTCGCGGCCGGTGGTCGGTGGACTCGGGGCGCTGGTGCGCCCGTTCGGGCCGATCGGCCGGATGGCCCGCAACAACGCGGCGCGCAATCCCCGCCGCACCGCCGCCACCGCCTTCGCCCTGACGCTCGGGTTGATGCTGGTCTCGGCGATCGGCATGCTCGGCGCCTCGGCGAAAGCCAGCGTCGGCGTGCTCGTGGACAAGGGCGTGCGAGCCGATTACGTGCTGGCGGGTCCACAGCTGCTCGGCGTGCCGTTCGGCGCCGCCGACGCCGCGCGTACCGAGGCGCCCGGCGTGGAGCAAGCGGTGGGTATGCGGGGCGCCCCCTTCAAGATCGGCGACGAGCAGGTGTTCGCCACATCGGCCGACGGTCCGCTGGGCGGCGTGCTGAACTATGAGATCGTGCGCGGCACCGACACGCTCGGCGCCCGCGACGTGCTCGTGTCGGAGGACGAGGCCGGTGAGCGCGGGTGGAAGGTCGGCGACCAGGTGACTCCGACCAGCGTCGACGGCAAGAAGGTCCCGCTCACGGTGACCGGTCTGTACAAGAAGAATCCGCTGCTGGGTCCGATGGTGGTGTCGCAGACGGTCTACGACGAGGTCGTCCCGCTCAACTTCCGGACCAACTTCCTGGTACTGATCAAGGCGCGACCTGGCGCTGACCTCACGCAGATGCGCGG
Organism: Nocardia sp. CY15; assembly: GCF_009829295.1. Lineage (NCBI taxonomy): Bacteria > Bacillati > Actinomycetota > Actinomycetes > Mycobacteriales > Nocardiaceae > Nocardia > Nocardia sp. CY15. Next base: position 1,137,482 of record NZ_VUOT01000001.1, on the reverse strand, counting down.
CGACCTGGAGAAGGCGACGGAGCAATTCGTCGTGGTGCAGGTGCAGGACCGCGAGGAGTTCAAGGGCGCGCAGGGCAAGCAGATCAACACTTTGCTGGCCATCCTCTACGGCCTGCTCGCCTTGGCGGTGGTGATCGCGATCCTGGGCATCGTGAACACGCTCGCGCTGTCGGTGGTGGAGCGACGCAGGGAGATCGGCATGCTGCGCGCGGTGGGGATGCAGCGCGCCCAGGTGCGCCGGACGATCTATCTGGAGTCGATGCTGATCGCGGTGTTCGGCGCGATCGTCGGCATGGTGCTCGGGCTGGGGTTGGGCATCGGGTTCCTGCGGACGCTGCGCGACCTCGGGCTCGACCAGATCGCCATCCCGTGGAACCAGCTGGTGCTCGTCCTGGTCAGTTCGGCGGTCGTCGGAGTGCTGGCCGCCCTGTGGCCCGCCGTGCGGGCGGCACGCACGCCGCCGCTCGCGGCGATCGCCGACCTCTGAAACAGGTGCGCCGCGATGCAGCCGACCCGATCCCTGTGACAGCTCGGCCGAGTGGGGCTCGCCGTACGCGTTTGCTGTGGTATCACCTTCGCGACGATTGATCAGTTTTGAAGAAGCCTTCGCCGCGGCAGCTTCATAGCATGAGAGACGTCCTCATCGAGACCGGCAGGAAGAACTCATGAAGAACGCGCAGAAGTCCGCCGACGAAGCCATCGCGAAGAACAAGTCCTCTGTCGGATTCACCGACGAGGAACGAGCCGCGATGAAAGAGCACGCCCAGGAGTTGAAGACGGCCGCACGCCGCGGCTCGCGCGCGAACAAGGCGGACGGGGAGAAAGACGTGCTCGCGAAGATCGCCGAGATGTCGGAATCGGATCGCGCCATGGCCGAACGGCTCCATGCCGTCGTCAAAGCCAGCGCACCGGACCTTACGCCGAAACTCTGGTACGGCATGCCCGCCTACGCCAAGGACGGCAAGGTCGTCTGCTTCTTCCAAAGTGCCGCGAAGTTCAAGGCGCGGTACGCGACGTTCGGCTTCAACGACATCGCGAACCTCGACGAAGGCACCATGTGGCCGACCGCTTTCGCGATGACCGAGTTGACCGCCGCCGACGAGGCGAAGATCGGTGAGGTTGGTGAAGAAGGCCGTGAGGTGAGGCAGGGGCAGTGACCTGGGAACGCGGCATGGGGCAACGCCACTAGTGGTGTGCGGCGTTGGCGTTTGCCCAGGATTGGACGTCGCCGCGATCGAGTGCCACGGCCAACAGGGTGGGGAACTTGTCGGGGGTGCAGGCGAAAGCCGGTATGCCCAACGCGGCGAGGGCCGCGGCGTTTTCGTGGTCGAAGGCGGGGGCGCCGTCGTCGGACAGGGCGAGCAGCACGACGACCTGCACACCGGACTCCTGCATCGAGCGGACGCGGCGCAGCATCTCGTCGCGGATGCCGCCCTCGTAGAGGTCGGAGATCAGGACGAACAGCGTGTCGGCCGGGCGGGTGACCAGGGACTGACAGTAGGCGAGGGCGCGGTTGATGTCGGTGCCGCCGCCGAGCTGCGTGCCGAACAGCACGTCCACCGGGTCGTCGAGTTTGTCGGTCAGGTCGACGATCTCGGTGTCGAACACCACCAGCGAGGTGCGCAGCGACCGCATCGAGGCCAGCACCGCGCCGAACACCGACGCGTACACCACGCTGGCGGCCATCGAACCCGACTGGTCGATGGCCAGCACCACGTCGCGCCGCACCGCCTGGGCCTTGCGGCCGTAGCCGACCAGGCGTTCCGGTACCACCGTGCGATGCTCGGGCAGGTAGTTGGCGAGATTCTTGCGAATAGTGCGGTCCCAGTCGATATCGCGCGATCTCGGCCGCGTGACGCGCGCGGCGCGGTTCAGCGCACCGGAGACCGCGGCGACGGTTTGCGCCGCGATGCGCTGCTCGATCTCCCGCACCACCTTCTCCACCACCATCCGCGCGGTCGCCTTGGTCGTCTCGGGCATCACCCGGTTCAGGCTCAGCAAGGTGCCGACCAGGTGGACGTCCGGCTCCACCGCTTCGAGCAGTTCCGGCTCCAGCAGCAACTGGGTGAGATCGAGGCGCTCCACGGCATCGCGCTGCATGACCTCGACGACGGTGGCGGGGAAGTAGCCGCGAATATCGCCGAGCCAGCGGGCCACGCGCGGCGCCGAACCTTGCAAACCGCCGGTGCGCTTGCCCGGCGACGTCTCGTCACCGGTGTTGTACAGCGCCGACAGCGCCCGGTCCATGGCCGCGTCCGAGCCGGAGCCCAGCGCGCCGAGCCCGTCCTCCGCGGCCGCGCCGAGCACCAGTCGCCAACGCCGGGACTGTGCTTCGTCGGTCATGCCGTGTCCTCCCCGGAACGAGCGAGAGTCTCGCCCGTGGCCTGATCGCTCGTGCTGTGTTTGATTTCGGTATGAGCGGGGCCCTGCGTGGTCACGCTGCGCTGCCGCCTCCGGGCCTGACCGCTCGTGCTGTGTTTGATTTCGGTATGAGCGGGGCCCTGCGTGGTCACGCTGCGCTGCCGCCTCCGGGCCTGACCGCTCATACCGTGACCCCCAGGATCTCGGCCGCGGTGCGCACGGCGGTCGTCGCTCGGTCCGCGTCGATGCCCGCGATCGCTGATGTGGCGGAGACGGACCCGCCGTCGCGGACCGCCTGCCCGATCGCGCGGCGCTCACCCGATTCGAACGCGCCGAAGGTCCGGCGCAGCAGCGGCAGCGTCTCGACGAACGTGTCGTCGCCGAGCCCGCGCAACCAATCGTCGATGAGCCGCAACAACTCTCGATCGTGGACCAGCAGCAGGCCGCGGCCGCCGAGGAACCCGTCGATCCACGCCGCCTTGGCCGCGGCGGTGGCGCCCACCGACAGGGCCGCGGACAGTCTGCGCGCGGATTCGGTGTCGTCGATGCGGCCCGCGTCGGCGAGCAGGCGGACGGCTCGCCCCACCAGCGCGCCGTGCACGTCGTCGCGGTCGGCGACGCGGCGCAGGGCGGCCAGCCACTCGCCGGTCGCCCAGCCGTCGTCCCTGGTGTGGATGGCGGTGTGCGCCGCGTCCAGCAGACCGCGCAGCTCGGTGGCGGCGTCGGTGTCCAAGCCGGTGACCGCCGCGGGCAGGCCCGCGCAGATGCGCACCAGCAAGCCGTCGGCGACGTGGGCCAGCGCTTTGGTGTCGGTGCCGCGCACGTCGCCGTAGCGCAGCGTCCGGATCAGGCCGGGCAGCGCGGCGAGCAGGTGGGTGACGTCGTGGTCGAGGGCGGCGGTGGATTCCAGCCGGGCGATCAATCCATCGGTGGCGCCACCGAGATCGGCGAGCAGGGCGACCTCCAGCGCGGCGGTCAATTCGCCGACGGTGCGGTCGGTGCGGTTGGCGGTGTCGAGGATCTTCGCCTCCGCCGCGGTGCGGATGGTGGTGCCCCAGCGCGAGGCCTCGATGATCGAGATGGCGTACTCGGGATGCCACCGCAGCGTCCACGTTTCCCGGAAGGTGCCGGTGCTGCGGACGTCGCTGGTGGTGAGCGTGCCCCAGTCGACCCCGAGCACCCGCAGCCGGTGCAGCAGGCGCGAGCGCTCGACCTCGCGCTCCTTGCGCAGATCCAGGTCGACGGTGCGGGCCGAGGGCTCCTGCTTCATCCGCAGCGATCGGATGGTGGCGCGCAGGTCGGCGTCCAGCGGCACGGTCGGCGTCTGCTCCGGAACGGCGCCGAGCGCCTCACCGACGACGAGTTCGCCGATCACCAATTGCAGCATCGTCTCGTCTCCGCCGCACAGGACCGACCGCGTGGCCTCGGTGACCTCCGACAAACCGGCGAGCGGTCGGCCGCGCAGCGCGGCGAGTGCGTCGGCGAGCCGAACGGCTTCGATGACGTGCGCGCTGGAAACGGGTAGGTCGTGGGCGCGCAGCACACCGGCCACCTTGGTCAGCCAGCGCGCGATCGGTCGCTCGGTCGCGGTGAACAGATGGTGATACCAACCGGGTGAGGTGACGCCCGCGCCGTAGCCGGAGGACGTGGACAGCCGCGAATGCGTCCACGGAACCCAGGTGAGCCGGGCCTTGGTCTTCGGCAGCCCCTTGAGCAACCGGGCGTCCGGAGCGGCAGGCCCGAGCGCGCCGGTGAGCGCGGGTGCATGCCAAGCACCACACACCACCGCGAGCCGTGTCGCTCCGTCCTTCAGCGCTTTGCGCATGGTCTGACGCATATAGGCTTCGCGCCGCAGGGTGTGGGCATCGATCACGAGTGGCTCGGGTGGTAATTCGCGCACGGGAGTTTCATCGACCGCCTCCGCGACCGAATCGACCTCCGGCGCCGGGTCGTCCGCAGATGGGTCGATGGCCGGCGTCGTGTGGCCTCGCCGCGCGGTGTGCTCGGCTGATTCCCGCAGCGCGCCCATCGCCTCGGTGATCGGGTCGAACGCGTCGGCGTCGGGCACGGATTCGACGACGGCGTCCCACCAGCGTTCGGCGTCGTCGTATCCGCCCGCCTCGGCCAGCGCGGCGAGAGGATCGAATCGGTCGCCGGGTTCGTCCTCCGTCGCCAGCGCGATCGTGGCGGGCAGATCGCAGAACCGCACGGGCACGTCGTTGTCCACGGCGTAGCGCAGCGCCTGCCATTCGGGGGAGAACACCGCGTAGGGCCAGAACGCGGCCTTGGCGGGCGCGTCGGGAACGTACGCCAGCAGCGCGACCGGCGGAGTCATCCCCTCGGCCGCGACGAGACCCACCAGCGGGTCGGCGTCCGCGGGCCCCTCGATGAGGATCATGTCGGGCCGGAACGCCGCCAGGGCCAGCCACAGCGAGCGCGCCGAACCGGGACCATGGTGGCGGATGCCGAAAACCTTGGTCGTGGGCGTCGTTCCGGCGCCGGAGGTCACCCGGTGACCTCGCGGCAGGCGCGGTAGAAATCCGCCCAGTCGGGCCGCTCGCGGACCACGGCCTCCAGGTACTCCGTCCACACCACCGCATCGGCCACCGGATCCTTGATCACCGAGCCGAGCACCGCGCCGGCGATGTCGGATGCGCGCAGCACGCCGTCTCCGAAGTGTGCCGAGAGCGCGATTCCGTTGGTGATCACCGAGATCGCCTCGGCGGTGGACAGCGTTCCGGACGGCGACTTGAGCTTGGTGCGGCCGTCGGCGGTGCTACCGGAGCGCAGCTCGCGGAAGACCCGCACCACCCGCCGCACCTCCTCGGCCGCCGCGGGCACGGTGGGCAGTTCCAGTGCGGAGCCGAGCTGCTCGACCCGCCTGGTGACGATGGCGACCTCCTCGTCCTCGCTGGCGGGCAGCGGCAGCACGACCGTGTTGAACCGGCGGCGCAAGGCGGAGGACAGCTCGTTCACACCGCGGTCGCGGTCGTTGGCGGTGGCGATGACGTTGAAGCCCTTGGCCGCTTGCACCTCGGTGCCCAGTTCGGGTACCGGCAACGTCTTCTCGGACAGGATGGTGATCAGCGCGTCCTGCACGTCGGAGGGGATGCGGGTGAGCTCTTCGATCCGGGCGATGGAGCCGGCTCGCATGGCGGTGAGCACCGGTGACGGCACCAGCGCCGCGTCGCTCGGTCCTTCCGCGAGCAACCGCGCGTAGTTCCAGCCATAGCGGATCGCCTCCTCGGCCGTGCCCGAGGTGCCCTGTACCAGAAGGGTCGACGCACCGCTGATGGCGGCGGAAAGATGTTCCGACACCCAGGTTTTCGCGGTGCCGGGCACACCGAGCAGCAGCAGCGCCCGGTCGGTGGCAAGCGTCGCGACCGCCACTTCCACGAGCCTGCGCGGGCCGACGTACTTCGGGGTGATCACGGTGCCGTCCGGGAGGGCGCCGCCGAGCAGGTAGGTGACCACCGCCCAGGGCGACAACCGCCAGGACGGCGGGCGGGGCCGGTCGTCGGCGGCGGCGAGGGCGCGCAACTCGTCGGCGTATGCCTGTTCGGCGTGCGGGCGCAGCAGAGCCGGTGTCGGGTCGGTGGTGGTCACTGCAACTCCTCGAGCATCATCGAGCGGTGGTTGAGGTCGTGGGCGAGCTGGTCGAAGGCACGCTCCCAGGCGGGGTCGTCGCATCGGCGGGCCATCGCGGACAGCGTGCCCGCGGCGGTGACGGGGAGGTGGACGGCCGCCGCGGCCAGCAGTGACCGGTGCGCGTTCGGCGACGCGCCGTGCGCCTCCGGGCGCCGCGCCGCGGCCCGCGCCCGCTCGAACAGCAGCCCGACCACGTGCTGGGCCAGCGCTTCCGGCCACGGATGCCCCATCGCGGGCAGCAGGGCCTCGATCTCCGAGAGCCACGAGCCGTCCAGCCGCACCAGGTGCGCGGTCCGATCCGGTAGCGGTAGCAGCGCGAACAGCTCGCGCCTGCGCAACATCGCCAAGTCGGTGGGCACACCCGCTTCGAAAAGCGCTCGCGCCCAAGCCGAATCACGTTGAGCCAGAGCGGCGTCCACCCAACCGTCGAAGACCGGCTGCCGGAACCGGTCCTCGATCGTGGCGCGCACCGCCTGCTGCGGTGTGCCGAGCACACCGGCCCAATGGGTCAGCGGCGTCGCGGCGACCACTTGCCGGAGCCGGGCGGCGTGCACGTCGGGCGCGCCGTTCCAGCGGTAGGCGAATTCGACGGTGCGGTCGGTGATCCCGTCGCGCTGTGCGGCAGCGTCGAGCGTATCCGGAAGTGTGAGAACCACGTTCGTGTGCAGCATCCGATGCTCGGCGCGGATCCACGCGCGGGCCCGGTCGCGCATCCGCCGCGTGAACGCCGATTCCGGCAGCAGCGCGAGCAGTCCTGCGGCGGTGCGGCGCACGTCCGCGCGCCGGTCGTCCAGCGCCGTCTCCAGCAGGGGCTCGTCTTCGGGGCCGAGGCCCTCGGCGAGCAGGGCCAGCAGTTCTGCCTTCAGCGGCCCGGATTCCTTCGGCCATGCCGCGGTGAGCGCCGCCCTGGCCGCGTCGGCGTCGCTGCGCCGGAGTTCGGCGAGCCAGTCGCGCCGCTCGGTCGGTCGGCCGAACAACCAGGTGTCCGTGGAGCGTTCGGATGGGCCGGACGGCTGCCGTACCAGGTCGTGCCAATCCGGATGCCGGGCCGCCAGCCAGCTGCCCCGGGCGCCCGCCAGGCGCAACAGCGGCTCACGCAAGGCGGCATTGATCTTCGCGTGCTCGAGCAGTTGCTCGCAGAGCGCATCCGGTGCCCGGTAGTCGTGCGGCTGCGCCGCGTCGATCCATTCGGGCAGGAAAGCCGAGCGCTCCCGCAGCATGCGCGCCAGGCGTGCCGCCGCGGGGCGCGGCAGCGACAGGCGGGGATCGTCCGCTGCGGGCTCGGGCGCCTCGGCGGTGGCGGGTACGACACCGCCGCGCGTGAAAAGGTCTTGTAGCGCGGCCGATTCGAGCAGCCGCGTCGCTGGGTCGCTCGGCAGCCGGCCGGCGGCACGCGCGATGGGGGGCGCCAGCACGGCGAGATCCGGCGCGCGGCGGGCGGTGCCCAGCAGTGCGACCGACGTGAGGTCCGCGCCGGCTACCGGCCCGGTGGACGGACGAGGCGCGTCCCGGGCGAAGGTTTCCGTGCGCACCAGATCGATCACCTCGCCCGCGGTGAACACCGAGATCGGCGTCAGCCCGTCGGCGCTCCACTCGCCGACCACCGTCACCGGATGACCACCGGAGACGGCCAGCAGCGTCCACGGTTGCTCACCCGGCCGGATCGGCAGCGCCGTGCCGTCGGATTCGGTGACATACCAGCCTTGTTCGGTGCGGGAGGGCGCCACGTCGACCAGCAGCATCGGCCACGAACGCAACCACGGATCGGCGCCGAGCGCGCAGGCGTGCGCAGCCAGCGCCGCGGTGATAGTGGCGGGCCTGCCTGCGTCCTCGGGTAGCGTGGTGAAGGGTTCGGAGGCGCTGTGCTGTTCGCCCCAGAGCGCGCGCAGCGGCGCCGCGCCCGGATAGAAATGCAACTGTGCGTCGGCCAGTCGCCCGAGCGCGGGAACGTCGGCGGGGAAGCCGGGGGAACCGAAGGAATGGTCGACCACCAGCGCCCAGCGCCCGGTTTCCCGTCCGTACAGCCAGGTTCGCCGGGTGTAGAGGCGCTCCTCCTCGGTGATCTGCGAACCGAACACCATCCAGCGATCCCGGACCGGAGGTTCGGCGCGCACCGTCTCGGCCGGGGTGGGGTAGCCGACATGGGTCCGGATGCTGGCGCCCAGCGCGTGCGGCACCGCGTCGAGCTGCCGGTGCGCGGCGACCAGCAGGTGCATCCGCGCGTACTCGCGCAGCACCACGTCGGGCCAGTCGGTCCGCGTGGCCACGGCGGCCGGGAGCCGGCGCAGGCTAGCGGCGATGCCGGGGGCCTGCGCGTCGACCATGCGCGCGGCCACGGCCTCGAACGCGCGATACGAGCGATCGGCCTGCGCGAGCCCGGTGCGTACCTGGTCGCCGAGCCAGACGTCGAGTTCTTCCAGCCCCGCCGTCACCCGCAGCCGCCGCTGCTCGGCGGTGACCGGGTTCGCGGTGCGGGCCCGGTCCGTGCTCGCGGCGGCGCGGGCCGCACGGCCGCCGATCCACGAGGCCGCGTAGTCTGCGGTCTCCGCGACGGCGGCGACCTCGCCCGCCGCCCAGCGCAGCAGCAGTGACAGCGCGTGTTTGCAGGGGAATTTGCGGCTCGGGCAGGAGCACCGGTACGCCGGACCGGACAGGTCGACGATCGTCTGGTACGGCGTGGCGCCGCTGCCCTGGCACCGCCCCCACAATGCCGTGCCGTGGTGCCCGCACTCATGCCAGCGGCCCATCAGCTTGCGCGCCGCGGACAGCGAATTAGCGTCCGGCGCCAACGTCGTGACCTGGTCTTCGGTCCACGGCGTCGTCATCGGGCGGCTCCAGCTCGGTGCTGCCTCATCGCCTTCCTTCGTTCCTCGGTTGAGGACGATTTCTACCCCAGCGCACCGACAAGTGCCGCCACCGGTGCCACCCCGCATACGGAACCGCTTGTCTCGGTGCCGTATTCGCCATCCGGCAAATGTTGCGCCGATCGGGGTGCTCTGGCATTCTGTCCTGTTCGGCTCGACCGAGCCACCCGAAACGGGTGTTGACACCATCGAGCTGCCCGCCGGGGTTGGCACGAGGGGTGGACATCGAGACGCGGCGCAGGCTTTCGATGACCATATCCATCCCCGCGGGCAGATTCGCATGGGAGCGGTGGGCGATTCCGGCGCCATCGGGTAGCGTTTCGCACAGCTTCGACAAGTCGCCGCGCACGGGGTCGGAGGACGTGTGGCGGCTCGATGGTGGAGGGGATTTTTCGCATGCGCCTGGATCCCGACGCTGTCCAGGCCGCCGGTTCCACGGACGCCGCGCCCCGGCTCTCGGAGGTGGTGACCAGGCGCCTCGCCGAGGACCCGGCGGTAACGCCCTCGGTCACGCGGACCGTGTTGCGCGCTCTCGGCGCCGCCGAATCGAACGACGCCGCAACGGCATTCGATCACTCCGGGATCTTCCTGAGCGCCATCCGGGTGCGCGGTTTCCGAGGCATCGGCCCGGAGACGACGCTCCAGCTGCCGCCCGGCCCCGGTCTCACGCTCGTGGCCGGGCGGAACGGTAGCGGCAAATCCAGTTTCGCCGAAGCCGCCGAAATGGCCCTGACCGGCGGGAACCGCCGGTGGGACGGTCGATCGGCGGCGTGGCGGGAAGGCTGGCGCAACCTGCACGACGGCACGGCCGCCCGTATCGAGTTGGAGTTGCTCACCGCGGGTGACGCCCCCCGGCTCACCATCACCAAGGAGTGGGCGGCTGAGGCGGATTTGCCGGACGCGCACTGGACCCAGCGGTATCCGCCCGCGCCGCCGACGGAGTTCGACATGGACCGGTGGGCGGCCCAGCTCGAGCTCTACCGCCCCTTCCTGTCCTACAGCGAACTCGGCGCGCTGGTGGACGGCAAGCCCAGCGACCTGTTCGACGCGCTGCACCAGCTGCTGGGGCTCGACGAGCTCACTCTGGCGCAGGAGCGGATCCGGATGCGCCGCCTGGAGCTGGAACGCGCCGTGCGGGATTCCCGTCAGGAGCGCCTGGAACTGCTGGACCTGCTGGCGTCGGTGGCCGACGACCGCGCGGTCCGGGTCGCCGGGTTGCTGCGGCCCGCCCAGCCGGATCTCGCCGCCGTGGGCCGTGAAGTGCTGGGCGTGGTGGACGACCCGGCCGGACCGGACGGCTTGCGCGCCATCGTGCGGCTCGCGCTGCCCGATGACACCGAAGTGGAAGCCGTGGCCGGCCGCCTCGAATCGTGGGGCGCGGCCCTCGCGGAGGGCTCCACCGCCGACGCCGAAGCCGATCTGCGCGTGCTCGAGTTACTGCGCAAGGCGCGCGAGCATCAGGCGGCGAGCGGGAGTTGCCCGTGTCCGGTGTGCGGCCGCGGCGCCTTGGACGAGGACTGGGTGCGCGAGACCGACGCCGCCATCGAGCGGCTGTCCGCCCGGGTGAACGCGCTCACCACCGCCCGCATGGAGTTCGGCAACGCCGTGCGGGCCGCGCGGGCGCTTCCCGACCTCGTTCCCGCCGAACTGGATTTCGATCCGCGCAACCCCCCGTCGGTGGACACCACGGCGGTGCGCGAGGCATGGGCCGACTGGGCGGCGCTGACCACCACCGAATACACCCCGGACCTGCCCGACCGGCTGCGCAGCGCGCACGCGCGACTGGTCGACGAACTGGACCTGTTGCAGAAGGGCACCCGCAAGGAGCTCGACCGCTTGGACGAGGTGTGGACGCCCCTGGTGCCGCGTATCGTGGCCTGGCTGGACGGCGCGCGCGAGGTGGCCGCGCACGCGGCGGAACTGCGGACGGTGAAGAAGGCCGAGGACTGGTTGAAGTCGGCCACCGCGGGCCTGCGGGGCGAGCGGATGACGCCGCTGGAGACGACGGCTCGCTGGGTGTGGCGCACGCTGCGGCAGCAGAGCAACGTCGAGCTGGGCGCGATCCGCTTGCAGGGCAACGCGGGCACCGCGCGCCGCGTGCTGCTCGACGTGACCGTCGACGAGGTCGACGGGGCCGCTCTGGGCGTGATGAGCCAAGGGGAGTTGCACGCGCTCGGTCTCTCGCTGTTCCTGCCGCGAGCCACGGTGGAGGACAGTCCCTTCCGGTTCGTCATGATCGATGACCCGGTGCAGGCGATGGACCCGGCCAAAGTGGACGGCCTGGCCCAAGTGCTCGCCACGGTCGCCTGGACCCGTCAGGTGGTGGTCTTCACCCATGACGAGCGCCTCGCAGAAGCGGTGCGGCGGATGCAGCTCGACGCGACCGTGCTCGAGGTCCAGCGCCGCGACCGCTCGGTGGTCGAGGTGCGAGTGTCCAGCGACCCGATCCGCCGCTACCTCGACGACGCCCGCGCTCTGGTGCGCACCCCGCAGTTGCCCGCGGCGATCGCCGACGAACTGGTGGCCACCTGCTGCCGTTCCGCGGTGGAGGCGGCCAGTCTGGCCAGAGCGCGCCGTACCCTGCTCGCCGCGGGCATGAACCACCGCGAGATGGAACGCCACATCGATGCCGCGCAATCCACCAGGGCGAAGGTGGCGCTGGCGGTGTTCGGGGCCGGCAGCAAGGTCGACGACCTGAACAAGAACCTCATCGCGTTGGAAGGACGGTGGGTGGTGGACGCACTGCGCGACGCGACGGCGGGCGCGCACGTGCCGATCGGGCGTGACATGCGCGAGCTGATCGGTGAGACCGAGAGATTCGTCGCGTGGCTGGCCCGGTGAAGCGCCGATGAGCGGGCGGCGCCGGCCGGTCGGCGCACGCCGCGGGCCCCAGGGTGGCGAGGGCGCGCCCCGGCACGGGCAACACGGGCGCAAGAACGGCGCGCACCGCTCACGAGCGAATCGGCCGTCGGTCGCCGAACGGCTGGAAACCGTCGACCTGCTGCTCGCCGGATCGGTGACCGACGCGGGCGGGTTGTGGTCCAGAGCGACCGCCTGGATTCTACGGATCGCCCTGGAACAGGCCGTGGACGAGTTGTGGCTGCGACTGGCGCCCGCGCTGGTCCGCTGTCCGATGCGGGCGCAGCTGATCGCGCTGCGCGCGTTCGCGGGACCGGAGGAGGCGGCTCGGGTGGCTGTGCTCTGGGCGGCGCTGTCGCGCGCCGCTCACCACCACGACTACGAACTCGCGCCGAGCGTCACCGATCTGCGGCGCTGGCGGGAGCAGACCGTCGCCCTGGCCGCGGACTTGGCGGCGGTGGCCGCGCACCGGGAATGACGCCAAGCGATCGGCGGCACCTGGCCCCTCGATCTACTCGATGACGGGAGGGCGCTGCATGAGCGACCAGGACTCTGCGGCGCGGCGTGACCACGGCGGGCTGCGCTCCGGGCCGAAGCCGTGACGGCGTGAGTTCTCGGGTTTGCCGGAGGCACTGCGACACGGCGATCATGAGGGACCCGGCCGAGCACGGACGGGAGATGGCATGACCGGCTCCCACCGAGGTGGTCGCACCGGCACGACCACGACGGGTCGCGCTCGTACCGGAGAGGAGACAGCGTGAGCGGAGCACAGCGGTGCCCGTGCGGGCGCGGTGACGCATACGACGAGTGCTGTGGTCCGGTGCTGCGCGGTGAGCGCCCGGCGGCGACCGCCGAAGCGCTGATGCGGTCGCGCTACACCGCGTTCGCGGTGGGTGACGCCGAGTATCTGCTGCGTTCCTGGCATCCGCGCACCCGCCCGCGCGAGGTGGTCCTGGATCCGGCGCAACGTTGGCTGTTCCTCGAGATCACCCGCACCGAGCGCGGTGGACCGTTCGACGACACCGGCACGGTGGCGTTCGTCGCGCACTACCGGGACACGGATGGTCGCGGCGCGCTGCACGAGATCAGCAGGTTCGCCCGGTCCGACGGCGCGTGGGTCTACCTGGACGGCGCGCACGACGCCTGACCGGTAGCGTCAGCGGGCATGGCACGCGTCGCGATCGAGTACTGCACCCAATGTCGCTGGCTGCTGCGGGCGGGCTGGATGGCGCAGGAATTGCTCAGCACGTTCGCCACCGATCTGGATGAAGTCGCGCTCATCCCGGGTTCGGGCGGGGTCTTCCGAATCACCGTCGACGGCGAACAGATCTGGGAGCGCAAGGCCGACGGCGGATTCCCCGACATCGCGGTGCTGAAGCAGCGCGTGCGCGACCGGGTCGCACCGGAGCGTGACCTCGGTCACGTCGACCGGCGCGACTGAACCGCACCGGCCGGACCCGCAGTCATCCGCAGCAGCCGCCACCGCAGCAGCCGCCGCCCGCCGGGGGCGCGGCGGGGCTCGGCGCGGGAGCCTTCCCGCCGCCCCGGGAGACGGTGGCGAAGGTGGTCAGCAGTTTGACCGTGTCGTCGTGGCCGATCGGGCAGGTCGCCGGCGCCGACGACTCCGCCATCGGACGGGAAACCTCGAACGTGTCGCCGCAGCTGCGGCACCGATAGCTGTAACTCGGCATCCGCTCAGTTTAGGGCCTCCGCCGCCGAAGTGTCCGCATCGGACTCCGGCGAGATGTCGCGGCCCGTCAGGTTGGCGCGGCGATGAAGGGCAACGGGCACGCACGTCGATGCTCGCCCAGGGTCGGCCGTACTCCGAGTCGCGGGCCGCGTAGCTCGGCGGGGACCGGCTCCGGTCGCGGAGCGGTATCGGGATCGCGACCTGGCGAACGGCCCTTGTCCGGGCCGCGGCGGCACCCTTTCGGCAATCGGGGCAGCAAAGGGCTGGTCGCGGCCACCGTGACCGATTCGACACCGCACCCGTGGGCACGGGCCTGAACAGCGGATGAACAGCGTCCGACGCAGCAATGTCTCGGCATCGAAACGTTGCCGTACTGATCTTCGACGTACTCTCGAAAAAGAAGTATGAGGAGGTCTGCGATGCGCGCTCAGTTCTCCGAGGCGGTGCCCGGTCCCGACGGTTTCGCCGAGCCCATCGCGCGGACGGCGCACGGCGACGTGCGGGGCGTGCGCGAGGGTTCGATTTCCGTCTGGCGCAGCATTCCCTACGCGGCCGCCCCCGCAGGCCCGGCCCGATTCGCCCCGCCGGAGCCCCCGCAGCCTTGGGAGGGAGTGCGCGACTGCACCTCTTTCGGGCAGATCGCGCCGCAGACGATGGGCACCATGGTCCCCATCGACTCCGGCCTGACCATGGGCGAGGACTGTCTTTGGCTCAACGTGTGGTCACCTCGGCCCGAGCGCGCCGATGCCGCCCGCGCCTCGGGAACCGAACCCCGCCCGGTGCTGGTCTGGCTGCACGGCGGCGCGTACTGCCTCGGCACCGCCGCGCAGCAGATCTACGACGGGCGCAGGCTGGCCGCGGCCGGTGACGTCGTGGTCGTCGGGGTCAATTATCGGCTCGGCGCACTGGGCTTTCTCGACCTCTCCTCGCTCGGCGACGACTTCGCGCCGAATCTCGGCCTGCACGATCAGATCGCCGCGCTGGAGTGGGTGCGCGACAACATCGCCGCGTTCGGCGGCGATCCCGGCAACGTCACGCTGTTCGGCGAGTCCTCCGGCGCGGGTTGCGTCACCGCGCTGCTCACCGCACCGCGCGCCGCGGGCCTGTTTCATCAGGCGATCGCGCAGAGCCCGCCCGCGACCACGGTGTTCGGACCGGAACGGGCGGCCACGGTGGCGCAGCGGTTCCTCGAGCTGATCGAACTGCCCGCGACCCGGGCGAAAGAACTGCTGGAATGTCCCATCGAGCGGATCGTCGCGGCGGCGGGCGTCCTGCTCGACGAGATCCCGCTGAAGGAGCCGGGCAGGCTGGCGGCCGCGCCGGTGGTCGACGGGGACCTGCTGCCGACCTACCCGATCGACCGGTTCCAGCGCGGGGGATCGCACCGGGTGCCGTTGATCATCGGCACCAACAAGGACGAGGCGTCGCTGTTCCGGCTGCTGCGCTCGCCGATCATGCCGGTGACGCCGGACGCGGTGAACGCGATGCTGCGCGACGTCGCGGCCGGCCACCCGGAGATGTCGGCGGAGCGGATCGCCGAGATCACCTCGGCTTACCCGGATCTGAACAAGCCCCGCGGTGCGTTGGCGATGTCCACCGACGCGGCGTTCCGGATGCCGGCGCACTGGGTGGCCAACGGTCACGCCCAGCACTCGCCGACCTGGATGTACCGCTTCGACTACGCCACCCCGATGCTGCGGGCGGCCCGGGTCGGCGCGGGGCACGCCACCGAACTGCCCTATGTCTTCGGCAATTTCGGCACGCTCAACCTCGACCCCACCTTCTGGCTCGGCGGTCGCAAAGCGGCGATGGAGGTCTCCGGCCGCATGATGCGCCGCTGGCTGGCCTTCGCCGCCCACGGCGTTCCCGCCGCACTCGACGGCTCCAAACACTGGCCGCCGTATCGCCTCGCGGCCCGCGCCACGCTGCTCATCGACAGCGTCGATCGGGTGGTCGACGACCCGGACCGGGACCTGCACACCGCCTGGGGCCAGCAAGCCGTCGGCTTCTCCTAGGGGCGCAGTTCGACCCGCCGGTGCCGCCACCGACTTGAACGCTGGTGACGGCGCGGTCGGTGGCGCCGGAACCAAGTTCCCCCACGCCGACCCTGCGGATTTGTCGATGACCTCCGGATCTTCGTGCGCGGGGGCGAGCGGAACGCGCCTCAGACGTCGGTCGAGAAGCGAATGCCGCCGTCGGGGATCTCCACGCCCGGCCACACCCGCGCCCCGCGCAGGAGTTCGCAGCGGGCGCCGATGTGCGCGCCGTCGCCGATGACGCCGTCGCGGACGAGTGCGCGCGGGCCGATGCGCGCGCCGAAGCCGATGATGGTGCGCTCGACCGTGGCGCCTGCCTCGATCACCGCGCCGTCGAAGACGACCGCGCCGTCCAGCCGCGCGCCCGCGCCGATCTCGGCGCCGCGCCCGACGACCGTACCGCCGATGAGCACCGCTCCCGGGGCGACGCCCGCGCCGGGGTGCACCAGCGATTCACCGCGCTGACCGGGCAGTGCGGGGGAGGGGGCGATACCGCGGACCAGGTCGGCGGAGCCGCGGACGAAGTCCTCGGGAGTGCCCATGTCGCGCCAGTAGGAAGCGTCGACGTGCCCCTGGAGGCGGGCGCCCTCGGTCAGCAGCGCGGGGAACACCTCGCGCTCCACCGAGACCGGACGACCGGCCGGAATCTTCTCGATGTACTCGCGGCGGAAGACGTAGCATCCGGCGTTGATCTGGTCGGTCGGCGGGTCCTGGGTCTTCTCCAGGAACGCCGTGACCCGGCCGTCCTCGTCGGTGGGCACACAACCGAACGCGCGCGGGTCGCTGACCCGGACCAGATGCAGCGTCACGTCGGCGCGGGTCGACTCGTGGGTGTCGAGCACCGCGCCGAGGTCGGTGCCGCCGAGCACGTCGCCGTTGAACACCATCACGTTGTCCGCGCGCAGCTTGGGCAGCACGTTGCGGATGGCGCCGCCGGTGCCCAGCGGCTCGGTCTCGGTGACGTACTCGATCTCCAGGCCGAGGTCGGAGCCGTCGCCGAAGTGCTCCTCGAACACTTCGGCCTTGAACGACGTGCCCAGCACCACATGGGTGATCCCAGCCTCCGCGATGCGGGCGAGCAGGTGGGTCAGGAACGGCAGTCCGGCCGTCGGCAGCATCGGCTTGGGCGCCGAAAGGGTCAGCGGACGCAACCGCGTGCCCTGTCCGCCGACCAGGATCACCGCGTCGGTGCCTGCATTTCCTGCCATCAAGCTCCCCTGTTCACAAGGTTCGTTTCTCGCCTTGCGCCGCCGGCTACCCGGCGTCGCGCGCCTGTCGGCGCAGGGCAGATCGAACCGCAATCCGCGAGCGGACCGCAAGTCCGGCCCGCAACGCCAGCCGCAGCGGAGCCTGCCACCAGTGCGGATGCCGGTCGGCCTGGAACCGGTAGGCGCTGGCGTGATGGGCGGGCAGCATCACTTCGGGGTGGCGGCCTGCCGCGTGTCCCTTGGCATGGGTCACCTCGGCGTCGGGGACGAACACGTTGTGCCAGCCCGCCTTGCCCATCCGGTCGCCGAAGTCGACGTCCTCCATGTACATGAAGTACCGCGAGTCGAAACCGTCGATCGAGTCGAACGCCGCGCGCCGCACCAGCAGGCACGACCCCGACAGCCAGCCGACGGCCCGCTCGGAGATCTCCTCGTTCTCCTGCCGGTACCGGCGGGTCCACGGGTTGGACTTCCACACCGTGCCCAGGACCGCGTGCCCGGCGCCGTCGAGGAGGCCGGGGACCCGGCGGGCCGACGGGTACACGCTGCCGTCCGGTTCGAGCACCAGGGGCCCGAGCGCACCGGCGCGCGGCCAGCGCTTGGCCGCGGCGAGCAGTTTGTCGATGGAATCGGTGCCCCAGCGGATGTCCGGGTTGGCGATCACGACGAACTCGATGCCCGGATCGAGCTCCGCGACCGCCCGGTTGATCGCGCCGCCGTAGCCGATGTTGCCGCCGGTGCGTAGCAGCCGCACGTGCGAATCGGCCTCGGCGACCAGCTCGGGCACACCGTCCACCGACCCGTTGTCGGCGAGGATCACCCGCGGTTTCTCCGCGGTGGCCCCGGCGAGGGTGGAGATGAAGTGCTCGAGGTGCTCACCCGGCGAGTAGGTCACCGTGACGACGGCCAGGCCCGCGGGCGCGGCGGAATCGGAATCACTCACGGCAGTCAACCCTAGTCGGACCGCCGAGCCAGCGCGTCCCCCAGTGCGGTCCGCCAATCCCGCAGCGGTCTCAGCCCGGCGTCGTTCCAGGCCCGCGGCGACAACACCGAATATCCCGGTCGCCGTGCGGGTCTGGGAAACGCCGACGAGTCACACGGCCGGACGCGCCCGGGATCCGCCCCGACACCCGCGAACACCGCGCGCGCGAGCTCGAACCGACTGGCCCGGCCCGCATTGGTGACGTGCAGCAGCCGCGGCGCGTCCGGCCGTCCCGCGAGTTCCAGCAACGCGGCGGCCAGATCGGCGGCGTAGGTGGGCGAGCCGACCTCGTCCTCGACCACGTCCACGGTGTCGCGTTCCCGCTCCAGCCGCAGCATCGTCGCGACGAAATCGCCACCGCGCCCGGTATATACCCATGCGGTGCGCACCACGTGCGCGTCCGGGCAGCGGCTGAGCACCGCCTGCTCGCCCGCGAGCTTGGACTCGCCGTAGACGGACGTCGGCCCGGTCACATCGGTGGTGTCGTACGGCCGATCCTGGGTACCTGGAAAGACGTAATCGGTGGACAGATGGATCAGCCGGGCACCGATGTCAGCGCAGACTTCGGCGAGCACGGCCGGTCCTGTGGCGTTGCCCGCGTATGCCGCCTCGGTCTCGGCTTCGGCCTGGTCCACGGCGGTATAGGCGGCGCAGTTGAGCACCACGTCGCCGGGTGCGAGTACCGCGCGCACGGCGAGGGGGTCGGTGATGTCGAGTTCGGCGCGCCCGTAGCCGCTGGCGGCCGGAGCGAGACGCCGCAGTTCCCGGCCCACCTGTCCGTGCGCCCCGGTGACGACGAGGCGGGCGGGCGCGGTGGGTTCGGGCGCGGTGGGGTCGGTCACGGGCGCAAGTCTGGCACGCCGCCACATCCACGGTTGCGGCCGTTCGCAATAACCGTTCGTTAGCCTTGAGTCATCGGGGGATCCCGAAACCGGGCGGGGCGAGCAGGAACCGTGGTGGCGGATCGGTTGCGCACGTGTCGCCAGGAGAGGCGAGTTTCGGCGAGAGGATGCACACTTGTCGCGTTGGAGGGGCACATCGGCGTCGCCGCGTCCGGCCGGGTCCGGCGACCGGTCGTTCGGGCCGCTGCGTTCGCTGGCCGCGGCCGCCGCCGTGATCGTGCTGGCGCTCACCGGTTTCGCCTGGCACAGCGTCGACTCGCTGGTCGCCGACATCGAGCGCATCGGCGATCTCGGTCTCGGCGGCAGCCGGGACGGCGCGGTGGACATCCTGCTGGTCGGTGTGGACAGCCGCACCGACGCGCACGGCAATCCCCTGTCGAACGCCGAGCGAGCCATGTTGCACGCCGGCGACGAGATCGGCACCAACACCGACACCATCGTGCTGCTGCGCGTGCCCAACGACGGACGCTCCGCGACCGCGATCTCGATCCCGCGCGACTCCTACGTCAGCATTCCCGGCCTGGGCATGGGCAAGATCAACTCGGCCTACGGCGCGACGAAGGCCAACCAGTTCCAGAAACTCGTCGACCAAGGCGTCGCGCACGCCGACGCGGAGCGGCAGTCCACCCAAGCGGGCAGGCAGGCGCTGATCAAGACGGTCGCCAACCTCACCGGCCTCACCGTCGACCACTACGCCGAGGTGAGCCTGCTCGGCTTCGCGCTGCTCACCGATGCCGTCGGCGGGGTCGAGGTGTGCCTGAAGAATCCGGTCGACGAGTGGATGTCCGGCGCCCGGTTTCCCGCGGGCCGCCAACGCCTGGACGGGCCGCGCGCGCTGAGTTTCGTCCGTCAGCGCCATGATCTGCCCCGCGGCGACCTCGACCGCATCGTGCGCCAGCAGGTGTTCATGGCGCAACTGGTGCAGCAGCTGCTCAGCGCGAAGACGCTGGCCAATCCGGCCAAGTTGCAACAGCTCAGCGAGGCGGTCGGGCGGACGGTCGTGCTCGACGAGGACTGGGACGCGCTGGCGTTCCTGCAACGGCTGAAGGACCTGTCCGGTGGCCAGGTGAAGTTCGAGACCATTCCGGTCGCCGACCTCAACGGTGAGACCAGCAGCGGGGAATCCGTGGTCGAGGTCGAGCCGAAGGCCGTCAAGTCCTATATCGCCTCGCTGGTGGGCGACGCGACGGTCACGCGGAACGCCGAGCCGGGCTTCGATCCGGCGACGGTCACCGTCAGCGTCTACAACGCAGGCGGCATCGGCGGACTCGCGGCCGAGGTGGCGCAGACGCTGAGCGCCAAGGGATTCCGGCAGGGCGTGGTGACCAACTACACCGGCAACCGCGTCACCAGCAGTCGCGTGCTCGCCGCGGACACCTCGAGCCCGAAGGCGCAGGCGGTGGCCAAGGCGCTGGGCGGGCTGTCGGTACTCGCGGATCCGGCGCTGTCCCCGGATTCGGTGAGCGTCGTGCTGGCGAGCGACTATTCTGGTCCGGGCTCGTCGGCGAGCCGGGTGTTCGCCCTGTCCGGAACGTCGACTTCCGCCACACCAGTCCCACCCGCTCCACCGATCGACGCAGGCCAGAACGGACCGAAATGCGTGAACTGAACCATGCGTGACATCGACCAGGTACACACTCTCACCGAATCGGTACTCGATCCCATCCTCGCCCGCGAACCCGCGGGTCCGCGCGTCACCTATTACGACGACGCCACCGGGGCGCGGATCGAACTGTCCGGCGCGACGCTGGCGAACTGGGCGGCCAAGACCGCCAATCTGATTCGCGACGAGTTCGGTCTGAGTCCCGGCGCCCGTGTCGCCGTCCTGCTCCCGGCGCACTGGCAGACCGCCGCTGTGCTGCTGGGCTGCTGGTGGGCGGGCACCGAGGTGGTGCTGCACCCGGACGAGGACGCCGATCTGGCGCTGGTGACCCCGGATCGCCTGGACGACGCCGACGGCGGGGGTGAGATCGCCGCGCTGTCGCTGGACGCCATGGGCGCCCCGGTGCGCGACCTGCCGGTGGGCGTCACCGATTTCGCCACCTCGGTGCGCGTGCACGGCGACCAGTTCCTGCCCCGCGGCGCCGGTGTCGCGCTGGATGGCATGCCGGTCGCCGAAGTGCTCGCCGAGGCGCGGAAATCGGCTATGCGCCAGGGCTTCGCCGAGGGTGACCGGGTGCTGTCCAGCACGCCGTGGGACACGCCTGCCGAACTGATCGACGGATATCTCGCGGTGCTCGCCGCGGGCGCCTCGCTGGTGCAGGTGGTCAACCCCGATCCGGCGCTGCGCGACCGGCGCATCGCGTCGGAACGGGTGACCGCGCAGCGCGGATGAGGGATGTCCGAAAGCCGCGGCCACCATTCGGAGGGGCTCCTACCACGGTATAAGCGCCGCATCCGACCTGAGGACGTTCCAGAAGCCCGCGGCGTTCCGTACGGTGGTGTCATCGCACGACGACGGGGTTGCACTATGAAGCCGCATTATTGGTTCCGCTGGTTGTCGGTGCAGGGCGCGCCTCGTCTCGCCCTGCGTCTGCAGGCACGCCGCGGTGACCCGTTCGCCGAATTGATGGGCGGTCCCGCAGGCTTCGACGATCCCTACCCGCTGATCGAGCGGTTGCGCGGGCAGGGCAGGCTGCTGCGCACCTCGATCGCCTGGGCGACCTTCGATCACGAGCTGTGCCGTTCCATCCTGCGCGACAGCCGTTTCGGCGTGCGCACCACCGAGAGCTTCAACATCCCCAAGCCGCTGCAGAAGCTGGCCGAGCGGTTTCCGTTGCCGCCGAATCCGGTCGAGCCGCCGTCGATGCTGGTGATCGATCCGCCCGAACACACGCGGATGCGCAAACCGGTCGCCTCGGCGTTCACCCCGCGCGCGATCCGCAGACTGCGCGACCGCGTCGAGTCGGTCACCGAGGAACTGCTGGTCGCCCTGCCCGCCCACGGTTCGGCGGATCTGATCGAGCAGTTCGCCGCCCAGGTGCCGATCGCGATCATCTCCGAGATGCTCGGCTTCCCCGACGAGGACAAGGCGATGTTCCTCGACTGGGGCGATCAGATGACACCGCTGCTCGACGTCGGCATCCCTTGGCGCGCACACCGTAGGGCACTGCTCGCGATGGAGCTGATGAACGACTATCTCGGGCGGCACATCGAGCGGTTGCGCCGCGAACCGGGCGAGGACATTCTCAGCAGCCTGGTCACCGCGGGCGAACTGGACACCGACGCGCTCAAGGCCACCGCGAGCCTGCTCATGGGGGCGGGCTTCGAGACGACCGTCAACCTGATCGGCAACGGCGTCGCGCAACTACTGGCCCATCCGGATCAGCTGGAGCGGCTGCGCGAGGAGCCGCAGCTGTGGCCCAACGCCGTCGAGGAGATCCTGCGCTTCGACTCCCCGGTGCAGACCACCGCGCGGACCGCGCTCACCGATGTGGAGATCGACGGCATCCGGTTGCGCCAGGGCAGCACGGTGGTGCTGTCGCTGGCAGGCGCGAACCGCGACCCCGCCGTGTTCGCCGATCCACAACGGTTCGACATCGGCCGCGACAACGCCAAGGACCATCTGTCCTTCAGCAGCGGCGTGCACGTCTGCCTCGGAGCCAGCCTGGCCAGGATGGAAGGCGTCTACGCGCTGCAGGCCCTGTTCGAGCGGTTCCCCGGTCTGCGGCTGGACGGTACGCCGAAGCGGCGCGCGCTGTTCACCCTGCACGGCTACGAGCGGATGCCGGTGCGCCTCGATCAGCGCGCGCCCGCGCCGGAGCCGGTCTGATCAGCTGGTCGTGGACTTCCACACATAGCGGGTCTTCGGCCGCCCTGCCCTGCCGTAGTCCGAGCGCCGCAGGACCAAACCGTCGTCGGCCAGTTTCTCCAGATAGCGCCAGGCGGTGATACGCGAGACGCCGATCGAGGTCGCGGTGTCCGCGGCCGTCACGCCCTCGGCCTCGGCGGCGCGCACGGCGCGGGAGATCTCGTCGAGGGTTTGCGGCGCGACGCCCTTGGGTGTCGCGGCGCGCTGGTCGGGAGTGCGCAGCGCGCTCAACGCACGGTCGATGTCGTGCTGGGAGATGGCGCTTTCGCCGGCGGGAAGCGCGGTGCGGAACTCGCGGTACCGGTCCAGCTTGTCGCGGAACGCCGCGAAGGTGAACGGCTTCAGTAGATACAACACCACGCCGTGCGACACGGCGGTGCGCACCATGGCCAGATCCCGCGCGGAGGTGATGGCGATGACGTCCGGGCGCGGCGCCAACCCGGTCAGCGCGGCGGCGACGTCGAGGCCGCTCGCGTCGGGCAGGCCGATGTCCATCAGCACCAGGTCGATCGGCGTGCCCTCCGCCGCGGCGTCGGCCGCCGCGCGCATCGCCTCACGTCCGGTATGGGCGACACCGACGGGCGTGAATCCGGCGATGCGCTCCACGTAGGCGCGGTGCGCCTCGGCGATCAGCGGCTCGTCCTCGACGATAAGCACACGGATCATCGTGCTTCCTTTCGTGGAATCGTCACGGTCACCGCGCTTTCGGGATCCCGTTGCGTGCGGATGCTTCCCCCGTGGCGGGCCACCAGACGGTGGACCAGTGCGAGACCCAGCCCGTGGTGGTCGGCTTTGGTCGAATAGCCGCGCTGGGACGCGCGCGCGAACATCTCCGCCGACATGCCCGGGCCGCTGTCGGCGATCCGGATGTAGAGCACCGACTCCTCCCGGGCGTCCACCCGCTGGTGGCGCAGGGTGACTTCCACCCAGCCGGACACGCTGCCCGCCGCGGCATCGATCGCGTTGTCGACGAGATTGCCGACGAGCGTGACCGTTTCGTGCGGAGACAGCGGGTCCACCGAGTCCAGCGCGGTGTCGTCGGTGATC
Organism: Nocardia sp. CY15; assembly: GCF_009829295.1. Lineage (NCBI taxonomy): Bacteria > Bacillati > Actinomycetota > Actinomycetes > Mycobacteriales > Nocardiaceae > Nocardia > Nocardia sp. CY15. The sequence continues at coordinate 1,114,074 of NZ_VUOT01000001.1, read as the reverse complement.
GTCAGCTCGATGCCGCGTTCGGCCGCCTGGTTCACCTTGCCCAGCAGCAAGGCGGCCAGGGCGGGCGCGCCCACCGCGGCGAACAGCCGATCGATCAGCGCCTGCGACAGCTCGAGCTCCGCCGTGGCGAACTCGACGGCCTCCTGGTGGCGGCCCAGTTCGACCATGGTGACCACGGTGTGCAGCCGGTTGGCGGACTCGTGCGCGTGTGCCTGCAACGACTCGGCGAAGCCGCGCACGGAATCGAGTTCGCCCATCACCGACTGCAATTCGGTGTGATCGCGGATGGTCATCACCGTGCCGATCGGCCGGCCCTCCCACTCCACGGTGTCCTGGTTGACCAGCAGGATCCGGTCGGTGGTCACGTGCATCTCGTCGCGCACGGTGCCCCAGCTCATCCGCTGCAGCGACAGCGGGAGGTCGCTGCGGCGCACCTCGCCGGGGGGCAGGTCGAGCAGGCGGCGCGCTTCGTCGTTGACCACCTCGGCATCCTCGCCGGAGGCCCCGAACACGACCAGTCCCTCGCGCACCGAGTGCAGCACGGCGTCGTGATGTTCGTACATCGCGCGCAGCTCGTCGGGCGCCAAGCCGTGGGTCTGCCGTCGCAGTCTGCGGCTGAGCAGGAACGATCCTCCGGCGGCAAGCAGGAGACCGGCTCCCGCGACGCCGAAGATCACCGAGAGCTGAGTGGCCACCTGGTCACTGATCTTCGCGCGGGTCACGCCCGCGGAGACCAGAGCCACGATCCGTCCGTTGTCGTGGACGGGGGTGACCGCCCGGATGGAGGGGCCGAGGGTGCCGGTGAAGGTCTCGGTGAAGGTCTCACCGGCCAGCGCGCGATCGATGGTGCCGCTGAACGGCCGCCCGATCATCGCCGGATTGGGGTGGGTGTAGCGCGTCCGGTCCGGCGCCATCACCACGATGAAATCCATGCCGGTCTCGAGCCGGATCTCCTCGGTCACCGGCTGCAACAGCGCCGTCGGGTCCGCGCTGCGGACCGCCTCGATGGTGGAGGGCGCGTCGGCCACGCTCACCGCGACGTCGGTGACCTCCCTGGTGGTGGTGACGTCGCTGTCGTGCCTGGCGTCCAGCACCGCGAGCACCACGCCGATCGCGATCATCACCGCGAGTACGACCAACTGGAAGACGAATGCCTGACCGGCGAGGGAGAGCCGACCGCGTCTCACAAGCTCTTCCTCCGCTGAACGTAATGCACCAAACAGTGACCGGCATCACCCGGCCGACCATCATTCTGCCTGGGGTGCGTGAGCCACCTCACTTCGGTACCTCTCGAAGGGAAATCCTCGCAATGAGCGACTCGACTCGAACGCGGCGCGACCGCACCCATTGGCTGTATCTGGCCGTCATCGTGGCGGTGGTCGCGGGCGTCCTCGTCGGCTGGCTGGCGCCCGGCGTCGCGCAGTCGTTCGCCCCATTGGGGACCATCTTCGTCAACCTCATCAAGATGATGATCGCTCCCGTCATCTTCTGCACCATCGTGCTCGGGATCGGCTCGGTGCGCGCGGCGGCCACCGTCGGCAAGGTCGGCGGGCTGGCCATCGGCTACTTCCTGGTCATGTCGACGATCGCGCTCGGGATCGGCCTCGTCGTCGGCAATCTGCTGCAACCGGGCACGGGACTGAACATCGCCAAGTCGACCAAAGCCGGTCACGACCTGGCCGACACCGCGCACAGCGCGGGCGGCACCTGGGAATTCCTCCAGAACATCGTCCCGTCGACGCTGCTGTCCTCGCTCACCACCGGCAATGTGCTGCAGGCGCTGTTCGTCGCGCTGCTGGTCGGTTTCGCGGTCCAGGCCATGGGCACGGCGGGTGAGCCGATCGTGCGCGGCGTGGCGCTGCTGCAGAAACTGGTGTTCCGGATCCTGGTGATGATCCTGTGGCTGGCGCCGATCGGCGCGTTCGGCGCGATCGCGAACGTGGTCGGCAAGACCGGCCTGGACGCGGTGGTGAAGCTGGGCACGCTGATGCTCGCGTTCTACCTCACCTGCCTGGTGTTCGTTTTCGGCGTGCTCGGCGTGCTGCTGTGGAGCGTCTCACGCGTGTCGATCTTCAAGCTGGTCCGCTACCTGGCGCGGGAGTACCTGCTGATCGTCGCGACCTCGTCGTCGGAATCGGCGCTGCCACGGCTGATCGCCAAGATGGACCATCTGGGCGTGGAGCGCACCACCGTGGGCGTCGTCGTGCCGACCGGATACTCGTTCAACCTCGACGGCACCGCCATCTACCTGACCATGGCGTCGTTGTTCATCGCCGAGGCCATGGGCAAGCCGCTGTCCATCGGCGAACAGCTGGGACTGCTGCTGTTCATGATCGTCGCGTCCAAGGGCGCGGCGGGCGTCACCGGCGCGGGCCTGGCCACCCTGGCGGGCGGGTTGCAGAGCCATCGGCCCCGAACTCCTCGACGGCGTCGGCTTGATCGTCGGCATCGACCGCTTCATGTCCGAGGCGCGGGCGCTGACCAATTTCTCCGGCAACGCGGTCGCCACGGTGCTGATCGGCACCTGGACCAAGACGGTCGACGTGGACCGGGTGCGCGAGGTGCTCGATCGCGAGTTGCCCTTCGACGAGCGGACCATGGTCGACGACGACCATGGGACGCAGGGCGTACCGCTGACGCAGGAGGCCGAGACCATAGACCTGGTCAAGGCATAAAGCGCAGCCGGACGAAGCCCGTCCGCGCCGGGCGGAACTCCGCCTGGGGCAGCGGGCCGGACGGTGAACGACGAAGGGCCCGCAAGATCTGCGGGCCCTTCGTGGCGCCCGGGCTCAGGCTGCCCACTTCTCCGGGTGGAGGTGGTGCTGGGTGAGGGCGGTCGCGTGGCCGTGCCCGAAGCCGTGCTCGGTCTTCAGCCACTCGACGAGTTCTTTGTGCGAGGTCAGTCCGCTGTCGCGCATGGCGGTTTTCCACTCCTCGATTGCGCGGCCGTACTTGGCCTCGATGGAGGGGAAGTAGGACGCGGGGCCGTGCGGCTTGGTCGCCATGGTCGATCTCCTTGCTGGTCGTGCGTTCCATGGAGATGACGAAGCGAACCTCCGAAACTCGTCGGCGGTCCCGCCCATGGGTTCCGGATCACCGATCGGCCGGGTTCCGGTACGGCTCCGCTCGGCGTGTCGGCGGCGCGGTGGTGGTGTCGGCGAGCAAGTCGGAGGTCGGTCGGGCGGTAGCGTGGGGATATGGCTGATGTGGTGGTGGTCGGCTCCGGACCGAACGGGCTCGCCGCAGCGGTGATCCTGGCAAGGGCAGGGCTCGCGGTGGAGGTCTACGAGGCCGAGGCGACGGCTGGGGGTGGGTCTCGCACGGCCGAGCTGACCTTGCCCGGCTACCGGCACGACGTGTGCGCTGGCGCGCATCCGATGGCGGTGGCCTCACCGTTGTTCCGGGCGTTCGACCTGTCCGCGCACGGCGTGGAACTGCTCGCGCCGGAGGTCTCCTACGCACATCCGCTCGACGGGGGTGTGGCCGGACTGGCCTGGCGGGACCTGGAACGGACGGTCGAATCCCTCGGTCCCGACGGCCGGGCGTGGCGCAAGTTGTTCGCGCCGCTGGTGCGGCACTGGGCGGACGTGGTCGACGTCGCGATGTCGGATCTGCGGCGCATCCCCTCCGGGCTCGCGACCGCGATCCGTTTCGGCATGCGCACCTTGGAGCAGGGCTCGCCGCTGTGGGATATCAGGTTTCGCGAACAGGTCGCGCCGGCCCTGCTGACCGGCATCGCCACCCATGCGATCATCCCGCCGCGCGCCATCACGGCCGCGGGCGCTGCGTTGATGCTCGGCACGCTGGCCCATGTCGACGGCTGGGTGATTCCGCGCGGCGGCAGTCAGGCGATTCCCGACGCGCTCATCGCCGAACTCGAACGTCTCGGCGGCCGGGTGCACACCGGGCGCCGGATCGACTCGCTCGAGGAGTTCACAGGCGCTCGCGCCGTTCTGCTCGACCTCGCCCCTGCCGAACTGCTGCGTATCGCCGAGCACCGGTTGCCCGCGCGATACGCGAAGCGGCTGCGCCGTTTCCGTTACGGCGGCGCGGCCTGCAAGATCGACTTCGCGCTCTCCGGACCGGTGCCGTGGCAGGCCCAGGGCTGCGCGCTGGCCGGGACGGTGCACGTCATCGGCACCCGCGCCGAGGCCATGGCGGCCGAGCACGCCGTGGCCATGGGGCGGCACGCCGAACGGCCCTACGTGTTGTCCATCCAGCCCGGCGTGGTCGACCCCACCCGCGCGCCCGCGGGCGGCCACACCTTCTACACCTACGCCCACGTGCCCAACGGCTCCACCCGCGACGTCAGCGCGGAAGTGATCGCTCAGGTGGAGCGATTCGCACCGGGCTTCCGGGATCTGATCGTCGCCGAGAACGTGATCACCGCCGCCGAAATGCCCGCGCACAACGCCAACTACATCGGCGGCGACATCTCCGCGGGCGCGATGACGCTGCGCCAGTTCGCCTTCCGTCCCGCACCGCGCTGGAATCCCTACGCCACACCGATTCCCGGTGTCTATCTGTGCTCGTCGGCCACCCCGCCCGGCCCCGGTGTGCACGGCATGAGCGGGCTGCACGCGGCCCGCCACGTCTTGCGCGACCGCTTCGACATCCGCACCGATCCCCTCGACCTCCTACGCACCCCCGCTGTCCAGCGCCGCTGAGTACGTGCGCCTCGCACGGCTCGCGAGCCGTGCGAGGCAACGCCGGACTAGCCCTTGGCGGGTTCGGTGCGGTAGAGGTCGGGTTCGAGGTAGATGACGCGCGCCGCCGGGACCGCCGCGCGGACGCGGGACTCGGCGTCATCGATGGCGCCCGCGATCGCCGCGAGGTCCAGACCGGGAACTACGCCGATCTTTGCCGCCACGAGCAGTTCCTCCGGGCCTAGGTACTGGGTCTTCAGATGGATCACTCGGTCGATGCGGGTGTCATCGACCAGGTTGGCGCGGATCTTCCGGTTCTCCTCCGGAGTGGCACCCTCACCGATCAAAAGGCTTTGCATCTCGATGATCAACACGACGGCGATGACGCCGAGCAGCCCACCGATGGCCAGCGTGCCGACGCCGTCCCAGATCGGGTCGTGGGTGATCATGGTCAGGCCGACGCCCGAGAGCGCCAGGATCAGGCCGACCAGCGCGCCGGTGTCCTCCAGCAGCACCACCGGAAGTTCCGGGCTGCGCGAATTGCGGATGAACTGCCACCAGCTTGCGTCACCTTTCAGCGGCGTGGACTCGCGCACCGCCGTGGTGAAGCTGTAGACCTCCAAGGCGATCGCGATCACCAGGATGACGACCGCCACGATCGGCGAGGTCAGCTCCTCCGGGTGCTGGATCTTGTGGATGCCCTCGTAGATGGCGTAACCGGAGCCGAGGGTGAACAGCACCAGCGCCACGATGAACGAGTAGAAGTAGCGGTTGCGTGCGTACCCGAACGGGTGCAGCTCGGTCGCTTCCTTCGCGGCGCGGCGCTGCCCCAGCAGCAGCAGTCCCTGGTTGCCCGTGTCGGCCACGGAGTGCACGGCCTCGGCGAGCATCGACCCCGAGCCGGTGATCGCCGCACCGACGAACTTCGCCGCGGCGATCCCCGCATTCGCGGTCAACGCCGCGATGATCGCCTTCTTGCCACCGCCAGCAGACATGGAAGCATGTCCTCTCTGTTTTCAGTGATACTCGCGAACAGCCTAGGGCACCTACGGCCGGGTGTTCCGGATCGGTCAGCAGCCGGCGCCCACGCACGCGCAGAACAGCTGGACCTGCCCGTCCACCGCCTGCGCGCGGATATCGGTGTCGGCGGCGGAAATCCACGCCGCGCCACCCCGGCCGAGTTCCAGCGACGAGCCGTTCTGGAACAGGCGCACCGTACCCGCCGTGCACAGCACGATCCCGGGCCCCGCCGCGGTCAGCGGCACTCGCGCGGAACCGGCGACCAAGTCGAATCGGCGCAGCGCGAACTCGGGGGCGGGCGTGCGATAGCGCACCGATCCGTCGCCGCCGGGTTCCGGCAGCACGACGGGCAGGTCGATCGGCTCGAAATCCAGTACGCGCAACAGTTCCGGCACGTCGACGTGTTTGGGGGTGAGACCGCCGCGCAGCACGTTGTCGGAGTTGGCCATGATCTCCACGCCCAGCCCGCGCAGGTAGGCGTGCAGATTCCCGGCCGCGAGGAACAACCCCTGACCCGGCTCCAAGGTCACCCGGTTCAGCAGCAGCGCCGCCAGCACGCCCGCGTCGCCGGGGTATGCCTCGGCCAGTTCGAGGGTGGTGCGCGCCTCGTTCGTGAACTCGCGTGTGCCTTTGCCGGACAGGTACCGCACGCAGCCGTCGAGCACCGCGGGCAGCAACGTGTGCAGCACGTGCTGCGGCAGCGTGATCCAGGTGGTGAACAAGGTGCGCAGGCCCGCCGAATCCGGCTGGGCGGCGAGGAGTTCGCAGTAGGAGCGCAACTCCTCCACCGCGAGCGCGCGCAGCAACGCGACCGTGCGGTGCGGCTCGCGGAAGCCGGCCAGCGCCTCGAACCGCTCCAGCGCGACGACCAGCTCGGGCTTGTGGCTCTCGTCGCGGTAGTTGCGCAGCGGGGAGTCCAAGGGCACCTTCGCCCGGTTCTCCCGGTCGAAGCCCGCGCGCGCCTGCTCCGTACTCGGGTGCGCCTGCAGCGACAGCGGCTCCTCGGCGGCGAGGATCTTGAGCAGGAACGGCAGCCGTCCGTCGAAATCCGCGGCGGCGGAGCCCAGTTCCCGGTCCGGGTCGGCGGCGACCAGCTCCAGCAGCGAGGTGCTGCGGTCACCGATCTTCACGTACGCCGGGTCGGCGGGGTGGGCGCCGAACCACAATTCGGCCTCCGGATGCGCCGAGGGGACCGGTCTTCCGCACAGCTGAGCCAGCGCGGTGCGCGAGCCCCAGGCATACGAGCGCAGCGCACCAACGAGTTCGTGCACTAGAAGCTTCCCCCGTACTGCCCCTGGCTGTCGGAAGCGGTGGTGCGCGAACCGATCAGCCGCAGGTAGGCGGCGGCCATCTCCAGTCGCAGCGCGAGCACCGCGAGCTGTTCGAGTTCGGTGCTGTCGGCCTGCGCGGATTCTTCGGCCCTCGACTGCGCGGGCGCGGCGGGATCGGTCATGCCGGTGTGCAGCAGGTCGACGTCGGCGTTCACCAGATCGGCGTCCACCAGGTTCGATCCCTCGGCGCCGAAGACCGCGATGCGGCGGCGCGCTGCCGCTCGATCGCGATCGGCGCTGAGCACGAACACCCGGATGCGTTCCACCGGCGCGGGGCCGTCGAGTTCCTCGTCGTGGAACAGTGGATCGAAGTCTGGCGCGGATTCGCCTGCCGCCTCGGCCATCCGGGTCCGCGCGGCGACGGCCTCGGCCAGATCCACCGCGGTGGCCACCTTGCCCGCGGATTGCAGCAGCACTTCGGCGCCGTGCTCGGCCAGCTCGGCGGCGGCCGGTGAATCGCCCGCGAGCACGATTCCCCGCTGCTGCATGCGCGCGGCCAGCGTCTTGGCGGGGTTGTGGAAGACCTCGTTGTGCGGGCCGTCGCGCAGCGCCTCCGCGTCCAGCACGTCGGCAAGGTGGGTGAGCTCGGGTACGGCGGCGCCGGTGCGCTGGGGGTCGACCGCGCGCAGCACCGCGATTCCGGCGGCCAGGAAGCGCAGCAGGCGGTTGTGCCCGAGGACTTGGACCCTGGGCTCCAGCACGGCGGCGCGTCCGGCGGCGGCGGCGCGCAGCGGCCCTTCGTGCGGCGCGGCGACGACCACCTCGGCGCCGCGGCGCAGGGCTCGATCGACGGCGTCGGTGAGGCGCGGATCACCCGCGTCGTCGCCGGAGACCAGGACGACGTCCAGCGGCCCCACCCACGGGGGAAGGGCGGCGGCAGGCACGACGGGTAGGCCCGCACGGTCGCCGAGCGCGGCCACGAGCAGTCCGGCGGCCCGTGCGGCACGTCCGGCGCCGGCTACCAGCACCACGCTGCGTGGTCGCAGATCGGCTAGTCGAGCGAGCGCCTCCTCACCGACGGCCGCCGCGGTAGCGCGCACCTGGGCGCCGCCGGAAGCGGCCGAGCGAAGGGCGCCGCCTGCGTCGGCGGCCTCGAGTGAAGCGGCATCGTCGAGGTCGAGCACCGGTGTTCCAGCGATCATCGGGCGTCCCACCTCCCCTCATCGCGCTGTGTCTTTTCCGCCCCCGCGCCCATTCGGTCCAGCTGCCACACCGAGACCGAGTCGGGCGAATCCAAGGCCTGTGATTCCACTATTCCAGTCAGGAGCGCACGATGCTCAGGATCTCGGTCACGAGTGCGTCTACTTCCTCCGCCGACCGGGCCTCCACGTTCAGCCGGAGCAATGGCTCGGTATTCGACGCGCGCAGGTTGAACCAGGCGTTGTCGGCCAGCTGCACGGTCACCCCGTCCAGCCGGTCCACCGAGTGCGCCCGGCCCGCGAAGGCCTCTACCACGGCCATCGTGCGCTCCTTCGCGTCGGCGACGGTGGAATTGATCTCGCCGGAGGCCGCGTAACTGGCGTACGAGGCCATCAGATCCGACATCGGCCGGTCTTTCTCGCCGAGCGCGGCCAGCACGTGCAGCGCCGCGAGCATCCCGGAGTCGGCGCCCCAGAAGTCGCGGAAGTAGTAGTGCGCGGAGTGCTCGCCGCCGAATACCGCTCCGGTGGCGGCCATCTCCTGCTTGATGAACGAGTGACCGACCCGGGTGCGCACCGGCGTTCCGCCCAGCTCGTGCACCAGTTCCGGCACCGCGCGGGAGGTGATCAGGTTGTGGATGATCACCGCGCCCGGCTCTTTGGCCAGCTCGCGCTCGGCGACCAGGGCGGTGATCGCCGACGGCGACACCGGGTCGCCGTGCTCGTCGACCACGAAGCAGCGATCGGCGTCGCCGTCGAAGGCCAGGCCGATGTCCGCGCCGGATTCGCGGACCAGCTTCTGCAGGTCCACCACGTTCGCGGGGTCGAGCGGGTTGGCCTCGTGGTTCGGGAAGCTGCCGTCCAGCTCGAAATACAGCGGCACGACCGTCACCTGGGGCAGGGTGCCCAGCACCGCGGGCACCGTGTGCCCGCCCATGCCGTTGCCCGCGTCCACCGCGATCGTGAGCGGGCGCATGCCACCGAGATCGACCAACCCGCGCAAGAAGTCCGCGTACTCGGCGAGCAGGTCCAGTTCGGTCGCCGCTCCGCGCGAGCCTCCGTACACGGGCACGCCCTCGATCAGCTCGCTCTTGATGGTGGCCAGACCGGTGTCCTGCCCGACCGGAAGGGCTTTGGCGCGGCACAGCTTGATGCCGTTGTAGCGGGCCGGGTTGTGGCTGGCGGTGAACATGGCGCCCGGGCAGTCCAGGTGGCCGGAGGCGAAGTACAGCTGGTCGGTCGAGGCCAAGCCGATGTGCACCACGTCGAGGCCCTGGCCGAGCGCGCCGTCGGCGAAGGCGGCCGACAGCTCGGGCGAGGAGTCCCGCATGTCGTGTCCGATGACGATCCGGCTCGCGCCCTCGGCGCGCATCAGCCGGGCGAAGGACGCGCCGACATCCCTGACGAATTCCGCGTCGATCTGATCACCGACCACGCCGCGAACGTCGTAAGCCTTGATCACCGCGTTCACGAATTCGGCAGAGCGGGCGACTGTCATGCCCAACACCCTAGTGGTTGTGCCGGACGGGTCCGACATCGTCCCGGTCGATCAGGACGGTGGGTCGGGCAGGACGCGCAGATGGCCCCGGCGGCCCGTTCGCGTGGTTCGCGGCGGCGGGGGAGCGTAGTCGTGGTAGCCGCGCTGCTCGCGCTCCGGGGGGCGGCGGCGCAGCCCGGCTTCCCGCACCGCCTCGGCGAGCGCGGTCAGATCATCGTCGTCCGGTGTGCTGGAGGAGAATCCACCTTCGTGGCGAACCAGCTCCCAGCCCTTCGGAGCGGTGATTCGTGAGCCGTGCGTTTCGCAGAGATCCCAGGAGTGCGGTTCGGCGACCGTCGCGAGTGGCCCGACCACCGCCGTGGAGTCCGAGTACACATAGGTGAGCGTCGCGACGGCCGGATTCTTGCAGCCTGGTCGGCAGCAACGACGCATGGGAATCACGCCGATGAGAGTAACCCCCCTGGCGCGCCGATGGGGACAGACACGCTTGAAGAATCTCGGTCCGTGCGTCGCGAAACGAGGGCAGCACGCGATGCCGCCGGGTGCGCGGAGCCTCCGGCGGTGTTCTGGACGACCTACCCGGACGCGCGGACAACGGTCTCCCACGGGCAGGCCCGGGGGACGTGTGCGGCGCGAACGGTTCGTCGCGAAGTGGGAGTAGCGGGATACCCAGCCGGGAGCGACCTACACGCGCTCTCCGGCGTCCTGCCCCGCAACGGCATTCGAGGACCGCCGCCGCGTGGATGGGTGCGACTTACTCGGCTTCCGGATCGATCACGTCCGGGTCGACGCCGAGATAGGTCGCGACCTGTTGGACCAGCACTTCGCGTAGGAGATCCACCAGATCGTCGGGATCGCTGGCGCGCAGCTCGAGCGGCTTGCGGAACAGCACCACCCGCGCCCGGGTCGCCGCGCCGTGCCGGTCAACGCCCGCCGGGATGAGCCTGGAGAGGGGAACCGGGCCGTCGGCGACCACCTCGTCCGGCCAGGTGACCGAATCCGGGTGCAGCGGACGGATCTTCGGGACGTCGTCGACCGCGATGTCGAGTTTGGTGAGCCGGTCGTGCCAGCGGGTGTCCAGTGGTGCGAACGCCTCCAGCACCAGCCGGTCGAATTTCTGACCTCGGGTCCGCCAGGCGGGCACGGTGGGCGGCAGCATCGGCCCGCGGACCCCGCGGCCGCGGCGTATCACCGACCGTGCGGTCGGCGGTCGACGCTTACGGGAACGTGCCATGACACAAAATCTAGGCCAGCCGGCTCCGGCGGTCCGCATCGAGGCGGTGGAGAACTGTCCGGTCGTGTCGCGCGTGCCCGGAGCGCCCTGGTGGCGGGCCGCTCCGGGCACGGCTGGGTCTATCAGGTCTATCGGGTCTGTCAGCCGATGCCGCGCTTGAGGCGGCGGCGCTCCCGCTCGGAGAGGCCGCCCCAGATGCCGAAGCGCTCATCGTGCGCGAGCGCGTAATCCAAGCACTCGTCACGTACCTCGCAGCCCATGCAGATCCGTTTGGCCTCACGGGTGGAGCCGCCCTTCTCGGGGAAGAACGCCTCCGGATCGGTTTGCGCGCACAGTGCGCGCTCCTGCCACTGCTCCTCGATGGACTCGAACATCTCGTCGAAGCCGGTCACGACCAGGTTGAGCCGGGGCGCCGTGACTCCGTCACCCCCCTCTTGGTCGTTCCAGCCGCCGTTGTCTGCGCAGACGCCACGTGCTGCGCCTGCTGTGGAATCGGTCGGCGAGACCATCTCGTTGGCCACGCTCCGCCTCCTCACTGTGTGTTAGCGCAGAATGATTCTTTCCGTCGGACCAACACTCGCACCGACGGCCATACCCCGCGACGTTGTCCCGCGGACGTCCCCGAGCTTGTCATACCGATGCGAACATCTGTTCGAAAAGCGGTTCGCGCGTGGAACTCTCGCGCGAACCCGGAATGACATGTCTGTGATTAGACACGCCGGACGCGGCGATGGTCAAGCCGCCGTCGCTATTCCGTTACTATCCGCAGCCCCATTCCGAGCTGATCTTGTGATGTGCAATAGCAAATAAACAGCAAATTTGCCGCGAACGGGAGCCGCCACGCCAGCGCATAGGCTGTGCGGATGTGACTGGACAACAAGCGGACGCCACGCCCGCCAACGGGCCCCGCATCGCCGTGCTGGTCGGCGGGGTCGGTGGCGCGCGTTTCCTACAGGGCGTCCGGGAACTGCTGCCCGAGGCGGACGTTTCCGCGATCGTGAACGTCGGTGACGACGTGTGGATGCACGGCCTCCGGATCTGCCCCGACCTCGATACCTGCATGTATACCCTCGGCGGCGGAATCGATACCGAGCGGGGGTGGGGCCGGGTCGGCGAAACCTGGCACGCCAAGGAGGAGCTCGCGAAATATCACGCACAGCCGGACTGGTTCGGCTTGGGTGACCGGGATATCGCCACGCATCTGATCCGCACCGAAATGTTGCGTGCCGGGTACCGGCTCTCGGCGGTCACCGAGGCGCTGTGCAACCGGTGGCAGCCGGGCGTGAAACTGATCCCGGCAACCGACGATCGCTGTGAAACGCATGTCGTTGTGACCGATCCGGACAACCCTGGCGAACGGCGCGCGATCCATTTTCAAGAGTGGTGGGTTCGCTACCGGGCGAACATCGACACCCACGGATTCGCCACAATTGGCGCCGATGAAGCCAAACCGGCGCCAAATGTGATCGATCTCATAGAATCCGCCGATGTGGTTCTCCTCGCGCCGTCGAACCCCGTTGTGAGCATCGGCGCCATCCTGGCCGTGCCCGGAATCCGCGGCGCGCTGCGCACCACCGCGGCCAAGGTGATCGGCGTTTCCGGCGTGATCGACGGCAAGCCGCTGCGCGGTATGGCCGACGAGTGCCTGTCGGTGATCGGAGTGGAGACCACGGCCGAGGCGATCGGCCGGTACTACGGCGCCCGCTCGGCCACCGGCATCCTGGATGGCTGGCTGATCCACAGCACCGACACCGCCGACGTGCCCGGGGTGGAAGTGCGTAGCGTGCCCTTGCTGATGACCGATCCGCCGACCACCGCCGAAATGGTGCGTCAGGCGCTGGATCTCGCCGGAGTCGCCCTGTGACCACACCGACCGATCACGCGGCCGACGAGCTGCGCATCCTGCCCGTCACCGGGCTGCCCGAATTCCGCCCGGGCGACGACCTCGCCGAGCACATCGCGCGGTGCGCGCCGTGGCTGGCCGACGGTGACGTGCTCGTGGTCACCAGCAAGATCGTCGCCAAGGTCGAGGGGCGCATCGTGGAAGCGCCGCTGGACCCCGAGGAGCGCGACGCCGCCCGGCGCAGGCTCATCGATCAGGAGGCGGTGCGGGTGCTCGCCCGTAAAGGCCGCACCTTGATCACCGAGAACAAACTCGGGATCGTGCAGGCTGCCTCCGGTGTCGACGGCTCGAACGTCGAGCGAGGCGAGCTCGTCCTGCTGCCCACCGACCCGGATGCCAGCGCCAAGGCGCTGCGCGCCGCGCTCGCCGAACGCTTGGGCGTGACGGTCGCGGTGGTCGTCACCGACACGATGGGCCGGGCTTGGCGCAACGGGCAGATCGACGCGGCGATCGGCGCCGCGGGCTTGCGGGTGCTGCACGACTACGCGGGTGCGGTCGACGGCCAGGGCAACGAGTTGTTCGTCACCCAGGTGGCCGTGGCCGACGAGCTGGCCGCCGCCGCGGACCTGGTCAAGGGCAAACTCGGCGGCGTCCCGGTCGCCGTCGTGCGCGGGCTGCCGATCGCCGACGACGGCTCCGGGGCCGCCGATCTGCTCCGCGGCGGCACCGATGACCTGTTCTGGCTGGGCACCGCGGAGGCGATCGAGCGCGGCCGCAAGGAGGCGATCCTCCTGCGTCGTTCGATCCGCCAGTTCTCCGACGCGCCGGTCGACCCGGAACGCATCCGCTCGGCGGTCTCGGTCGCGCTGACCGCGCCCGCTCCACACCACACGCGCCCCGTGCGGTTCGTGTGGCTGCGCAAACGGGATCTGCGCGCTCGGCTGCTGGAAGCGATGGCGCAGAAGTGGCGCGCGGATCTGACCGCCGACGGCCTCCCGCCGGAACGGATCGAGCGCCGGATCGCGCGCGGGCGCATCCTGTTCGACGCGCCCGAGGTGATCATTCCGTTCTGCGTGCCGGACGGTGCGCACGACTATCCGGACGAGCGCAGGCGAGCCCACGAGCGCACGATGTTCACCGTCGCGGTGGGCGCCGCCGTACAGGGTCTGCTGGTCGCCCTGGCCACCGAGGGCATCGGCAGCTGCTGGATCGGGTCGACGATCTTCGCCCCTGAGGTCACCCGCGACGTGCTCGGCCTGGCCGAGGACTGGAGCCCGCTGGGCGCCGTCGCCATCGGCCATCCGCTCGAGGAGCTGACCCCGCGGCAGCAGGCAGGCGCGGGCTCCGGGCTGGTCGAGCTGTGAGCGGACCGAGCGCCGCCGCCGTCCGGGCGGGTCGCCGGTGAGCGCGGAGTCGTTGCGCGCTTCGGCCACCGAGTTGCTCGAAACGTGGTGTCCGGCCACCGATCCCGAGCGATCACTGCGCGAGGCGATGCTCGCCTTCCTCGGTTCGGCCCCGCGTGGCTGTCTGCGCGAGCACGCGCCAGGGCACATCACCGCCTCCGCGGTCGTCTTCTCCCACGACGGCCGCGAGGTGCTGCTCACCTTGCATCCGCGCGTCGGCCGCTGGATCCAGCTCGGCGGCCATTGCGAAGAGCGGGACGACACGGTCGCGGGCGCCGCGTTGCGCGAAGCGATCGAGGAGTCCGGCATCGTGGACCTGCGGCTGCTACCGGGGCTCTACGGCGCGCAGGCGCATCCCATCACCTGTTCACTCGGCGTGCCCACCAGGCACCTGGACCTCCTGTTCCGCATCACCGCTCCCGTGGGCGCGATCCCGGTGCGCAGTCACGAATCCACCGACCTGCGCTGGTGGCCGGTGGACGATCTGCCCGCAGACGCCGACGTTCTGCTGCGTTGAGTCAACCGGTTCGCTGACCCTTGCCGAGGCCGAGCCCCGGCCGGATGCCACATCCGGCCGGGGCTTTCCTCGTTCGATTCCGGGGATCTTTACAAATTAGGCTATTTGTATAGACAAGCGACAAAGAGCGCTATATCGTCCACCATTGAGGTAATGCGCGTCACACCTGGCGTGCCGTTCGGAATGGAGACGACGATGTCGACGTACGCCGACATGCCCGCGCAGCCGGTCGAGGTGCCGGCTTGGCGGGACCGCAAGCGTTATATGTGGCTGTGGGGGTTGTTCGCCCCGACCGGTCTGTTCACCATCGGGTTGCCGCTGATCTGGGCGTTGAACGAACTCGGCTGGCACGGCCTCGCGCAGGTGCCGTTCTGGCTCGGGCCGATCCTGGTCTACGTGCTGATCCCGATCGCGGACGTCTTCTTCGGCCCGGACGGCGACAACCCGCCCGACGAGGTGATGGAGTACCTGGAGAACGACAAGTACTACCGCTACCTCACCTACCTGTACCTGCCGTTCCAGTACGCAACCCTGATGATCGCGGCCTATCTCATCACCGCCGACGAGGTGAGCTGGCTCGGCTTCGACGGCGGGCTGCACGTGGTGGACAAGATCGGGCTGGCGATCACCGTCGGCATGATCGGCGGCATCGGCATCAACACCGCGCACGAGCTCGGCCACAAGAAAGTCGACCTGGAGCGCTGGCTGTCGCGCATCGCGCTGGCCCAGTCCTTCTACGGGCACTTCTACATCGAGCACAACCGCGGCCACCACGTGCGCGTCGCGACGCCCGAGGATCCGGCCAGTTCTCGGGTGGGGGAGACGTTCTGGGCCTTCTGGCCACGCACGGTGTGGGGCAGCCTGAAGTCGTCCTGGAAGCTGGAGAAGGCTCGGCTGGACCGGCTCGGCAAGAAACCGTGGAACCTGCGCAACGAAGTGCTCAGTGCGTGGCTGATGTCAGCGGTGCTGTTCGCGGGATTGGTCGCGGTGTTCGGCGTCGAGTTGCTGCCGTACCTGGTTCTGCAGGCCGTGGTCGGCTTCAGCTTGCTCGAGGCGGTCAACTACCTGGAGCACTACGGCCTGGTGCGGCAGCGCACCGCGAGCGGGCGGTACGAGCGGCCCGCGCCGGTGCACAGCTGGAACAGCGACCACATCGTCACCAACATCTTCCTGTACCACCTGCAGCGGCACAGTGATCACCACGCCTACCCGACCCGGCGTTACCAGACGTTGCGCAGCTGGGACGGCGCGCCGAACCTGCCCAGTGGCTACGCCAGCATGATCCTGCTCGCGTATTTCCCCCCGCTGTGGCGCCGCGTCATGGACAAACGGGTGCTCGCGCACTACGACGGCGACATCACCCGCGCGAACATCGATCCGGCGAAGCGAGAGAAGGTGCTGGCGCGCTACGGCTCCGCTCAGGCCGCGAAGGGCACAGCGTGAGCGCGTATCGCTGCCCCGTCTGCGACTACGTCTTCGACGAGGCGAAAGGGGCGCCGCACGAGGGTTTCCCGCCGGGCACGTCGTGGGAGACGGTGCCGGACGACTGGTGCTGCCCGGACTGCGGCGTACGGGAAAAGATCGATTTCGAGCCGATGGGAGCTGGAAAATGACGGAGTACAAGCTGTATCAATGCATCCAGTGCGGCTTCGAATACGACGAGGCCGAGGGCTGGCCGGAGGACGGCATCGCGCCGGGGACACGCTGGGACGACATCCCCGACGACTGGACCTGCCCGGACTGTGGCGCCGCCAAGGCGGACTTCTACATGGTCGAAATCGAACGGTCGTGAGATTTTGACTGCGGCAGGCGCCCGTGACAGTGTCGCGGGTATGCCGCGCAACGGAACCAGGATTCCCTACCAGGAGGCCGCGCGGGAACTGCTGCGGACGTCGGTCCTGGACGCGATGCGCGAACTGCTCACCGAGCGTGACTGGTCCAAGATCACGCTCGGTGACGTCGCGGCCAGGGCCGGCGTGAGCAGGCAGACGCTGTACAACGAATTCGGCTCGCGCAGCGGACTCACCCAGGCCTACGCCCTGCGCCTGGCCGACTTCCTGGTCGACCACGTCGACGCCGCGATCAACGGCAACGTCGGCGACGTCCGCGCGGCCTTCCGCGACGGGGTGGCCAACTTCTTCTTCGACGCCGCGTCCGACCCGCTGGTGCAGTCGCTGGTCGCGGGCGAGGTGAAGCTGGATCTGCTGCGCCTGATCACCCTCGACGCCGGGCCGTTGCTCGAGCACGCGACCGAGCGGCTGTCGCGCGCCTTCCAGCACAGCTGGGTGGCGGCGTCGCCCGCGGAATCGGACGTGATCGCGCACGCGCTGGTGCGAATCGCGCTCAGCTACATCCCCACTCCGCCCGGCCCCGGCCGAGACGCGCCCGCGGAGTTGAGCGCCCTGCTGAGTCCCTACGTCGAAGCGATCCTCGCCCAACGAGTGCAGAGCTGAGCTCGTGCGGGCAACCGATTCGCGACCCGGCGTACCTGTAGCACATTGAAAACAGACTGCCCGGCTTCTGATAGCGATCACATCTCAACCGACCGCAGGGGTGTAACGGACACCAAGTCGCCAAGTATTCTCATGCGACGATGTTCGGGTCTTCTTTGAGTGGGGCAAAAGTGCAAACGGTTGGCAAACCAGTGGGATCACCTGATCCCAAACGCCATCTGTGGGTTCTCGGCTTGCTCGCGCCTTCGTCCGCCTTGCTGCCGTCGCAGCTGGTGCTGCACACCGGCGCCGAGGTCTTCTGGTGGATCGGGCCGATCATCGTGCTGATCGTCATCCCGGTGCTGGACTGGGCGATCGGCGTGGACGGTACCAATCCGAGGGACGAGGATTACGAGCTGCTGTCCAACGACCGGTACTACCGGTGGTGCACCTACCTGATGCTCCCGGTCCTGCTGATCGGCCTGGTGATCGCGAGCCGCATGTGGGCCGGTGACGAACTGAGCGTGGTCGACAAGCTCGGTTTGGCCGCCACTCTCGGATTCGTCAGCGGTATCGGCATCAATGCCGCCCACGAACTCGGGCACCGGGTCGAACGTTCGGAGCGCTGGCTGGCGAAGATCGCGCTCGCCCAGTCCGGCTACGGGCACTTCTTCGTCGAGCACAATCGCGGCCACCATGTGCGGGTGGCGACGCCGGAGGATCCGGCCAGTGGCCGACTAGGCGAGTCGCTGTGGGAATTCCTCCCCCGCAGCGTTTCCGGGAGTTTCCGTTCCGCGCTCGTCCTCGAGCGCGAGCGGCTCGCGCGCAAGGGCAAGGGCTGGTGGAGTGTGCACAACCACATCCTGCAAGCCTGGTCGATGACGCTCGTCCTGTTCGGCGCCCTGGTCGCGGCGTTCGGTTACCAGGTGCTGCCCTGGCTGCTGCTGCAAGCCGTCATCGGCATCGGCCTGCTGGAGACGGTGAACTACGTCGAGCACTACGGACTGCTGCGGGCGCGCCGCCCGAACGGCACGTACGCCCGCTGCTCGCCGCGCGACAGCTGGAACAGCGACCATCTGGTCACCAACATCTTCCTGTTCCACCTGCAGCGCCATAGCGATCACCACGCCAACCCGGGCCGCCGCTACCAGACGCTGCGCAGCTCGGATCAGGCTCCGCAACTGCCCGCGGGCTACGCCGCCATGATCGTGATCGCGGCCATCCCGCCGTTGTGGCGCCGGGTGATGGACGGGCGCGTGCTCGCCCACTACGGCGGCGACCTCACACTGGCGAACATCCAACCGCGCAAGCGGCGGCGCATCCTGGCGGCCCGCGGGGTGACCGCCTGAAAGCGTTCGGGAGCGACTAGCCTTGCCTCGGTACTTGCCGAACCAGGAGAGGCCGATGACCACCTCAGAACTTCCCGCACGCACGTCGTTGACCGCCGATGTCCGCAACGGCATCGACTACAAGGTGGCGGATCTGTCGCTGGCCGATTTCGGCCGCAAGGAGATCCGTCTGGCCGAACACGAGATGCCCGGTCTGATGGCGCTGCGCCGCGAGTACGCCGAGGTGCGGCCGTTGCAGGGCGCGCGCATCTCCGGCTCGCTGCACATGACCGTGCAGACCGCGGTGCTGATCGAGACCCTGACCAGCCTCGGCGCCGAGGTCCGCTGGGCCTCGTGCAACATCTTCTCCACCCAGGACCACGCGGCCGCCGCCGTGGTCGTCGGCCCGCACGGCACCGTCGACGAGCCCCAGGGCACCCCGGTGTTCGCCTGGAAGGGCGAGACCCTGGAGGAGTACTGGTGGGCCGCCGAGCAGATGCTCACCTGGCCGGGCGAGCCGGCCAACATGATCCTCGACGACGGCGGGGACGCCACCATGCTCGTGCTGCGCGGCGCGCAGTTCGAGAAGGCGGGCGTGGTGCCGCCGGAGGACGAGGACCACTCGGCCGAGTACAAGGTGTTCCTGAACCTGCTGCGTGAGCGGTTCGAGACCGACCGGGGCAAGTGGAGCAGGATCGCCGAATCGGTCCGCGGCGTCACCGAGGAGACCACCACCGGCGTGTTGCGGCTCTACCAGTTCGCCGCGGCGGGCGAGCTGGTGTTCCCCGCGATCAACGTCAACGACTCGGTCACCAAGAGCAAGTTCGACAACAAGTACGGCACCCGGCACTCGCTGATCGACGGCATCAACCGCGGCACCGACGTGCTGATCGGCGGCAAGAAGATATTGATCTGCGGCTACGGCGATGTCGGCAAGGGCTGCGCGGAATCGCTTGCCGGACAGGGCGCCCGGGTGCAGGTCACCGAGATCGACCCGATCAACGCGCTGCAGGCGCTGATGGACGGCTACGACGTGGTGACTGTGGAGAAGGCGATCGGCGATGCCGACATCGTCATCACCGCGACCGGCAACAAGGACATCATCACCCTCGATCACATGAAGGCGATGAAGGACCAGGCCATCCTCGGCAACATCGGTCATTTCGACAACGAGATCGACATGGCCGCGCTGGAGCGTTCCGGTGCAACGAAATTGAACATCAAGCCGCAGGTCGACCTGTGGACGTTCAAGGAGAGCGGCCGCTCGATCCTGGTGCTGTCGGAGGGGCGGCTGCTCAACCTCGGCAACGCGACCGGCCATCCGTCCTTCGTGATGTCGAACAGCTTCTCCAACCAGGTGATCGCGCAGATCGAGCTGTGGACCAAGCCGGAGGAATACGACAACGAGGTCTACCGGCTGCCGAAGCACCTGGACGAGAAGGTGGCCCGCATCCACGTCGAAGCGCTCGGCGGCGAGCTGACCAAGCTCACCAAGGACCAGGCCGAGTACATCGGCGTCGACGTCGAGGGCCCGTTCAAGCCCGACCACTACCGCTACTGAGCGCACCGCCGCGTGTCCCGCCGCCGTTCGCGGGCGGGACCGCGGCCCTTCGGGCACGTCGTCCGCGCACCCGGCGGTAGGCGCGGTATCCGCGCTGGTCAGCCGGTGTGAGCGCGGGGCAGGAGGCGGAGTATTCTCCCTGGTCATGGGAGTGCTGATAGCGGTCGAGGGCCTCGACGGCGCGGGCAAGCGGACGCTGATCGATCGAGTCGTCGCCGATCTGCGTGACCGTGGGCTGCGCGTCGCGACGACGGCTTTCCCGCGCTACCGCGTCTCGGTGCACGCCGACCTGGCCGCCGAGGCGCTGCGCGGCGCGCACGGCGACCTCGCCGAGTCGGTCAACGGCATGGCGCTGTTGTTCGCGCTGGACCGCGCGGGCGCCGCCGACGAGCTGTCGAAGCTGTTGGCCGACAACGACGTCCTGCTTCTGGACCGCTACGTCGCCTCCAACGCCGCCTACTCGGCCGCCCGGCTCGGGCAGTCGGCCGACGGCGAAATCGTGGACTGGGTGGGCGAATTGGAATTCGGCAGATTCGCCCTGCCGACGCCCGCGCTGCAAGTGTTGCTGGACGTGCCCACCGAGCTCGCGGCCGAGCGTGCCCGCAGGCGTGGCGAACTCGACGCCGAACGCGCGCTCGACGCCTACGAGCGTGACGGCGGCCTGCAACACCGCACCGGAGCGGTGTACCGTGAGCTGGCCGAACGCGACTGGCGCGGGCCCTGGTGGACACACCGATCCGACGACGGCCCGGCTACGCTGGCCGCGCGGATCGCCGAAATCGTTGGTCGATAAGGTTGGCTGTGCCGTGGGTTCGCACCAGTGTTGGCGTGGCGGCCCGATCCTGGCCTGGGAGATGACAACATAGTAGTTATGAAGCCGAAGATTCTGGTCGTCGACGACGATATGGCACTCGCTGAGATGCTCACGATCGTCTTGCGCGGGGAAGGGTTCGACCCGCATGTGGTCGGCGACGGCACGCAGGCCCTGGCGGCGGTGCGCGAACTCCGCCCCGACTTGGTGCTGCTGGACCTGATGCTGCCCGGCATGAACGGCATCGATGTGTGCCGTGTGCTGCGGGCCGATTCCGGGGTCCCGATCGTGATGCTCACGGCGAAGACCGACACGGTCGACGTCGTGCTGGGTCTGGAATCGGGCGCCGACGATTACATCGTCAAGCCCTTCAAACCGAAGGAGCTCGTGGCTCGCGTGCGGGCCCGGCTGCGCCGCACCGAGGAGGAGCCCGCCGAGCTGCTGTCGATCGCCGATATCGTGATCGATGTGCCCGCGCACAAGGTCAGCCGCGGTGGCGCGCAGATTTCCCTGACGCCCCTGGAGTTCGACCTGCTCGTCGCCCTGGCCCGCAAGCCGCGCCAGGTGTTCACCCGTGAGGTCCTGCTCGAGCAGGTCTGGGGCTACCGGCACGCCGCCGACACCCGCCTGGTGAACGTGCACGTGCAGCGGTTGCGGGCGAAAGTGGAGAAGGATCCCGAGAACCCGGAGATCGTGCTGACCGTCCGCGGTGTGGGTTACAAGGCCGGACCGCCGTGATCCATGGCGTCTTCGCGCGTCTGGAACGATCGCTGGCTCCGGTGGTGGCCTGGTTCCAAGCGGTCGGCATTGCCTTAGGTCACCTCTGGCGCCGCTCGCTGCAATTGCGCGTCATCGTGTCGACGCTGACGCTGTCGCTGATCGTCATCACGATCCTCGGCGTGGTGCTGACCAGCCAGATCACCGACCGGCTGTTGGACGCCAAGATCAACGCCGCGGTCGAGGAGATGGAGCGGGCGCGCAACACGGTGGAGAGCCAGCTGGCCGGTGTGCACGACATCGGCGCCCAGCCGCAGCGACTGGAAGAGGCGCGCAACGCGCTGTCCAACCGCGGCGGCACCGGCCGGTCCACCGGCGCGGCAGGAAGTTTCGATTCGGCGCTGAGCGTCATCGGCGGGATGCCGCCGCAGCAGATCGCCTCCGGCCCGATCCAGGAGGTGCCCGACGAACTGCGGCGGTTCGTGCAGCGCAACCAGGTCAGCTACCAGTTCGCCACGGTCGGCGACGCGGATGGATACCGCGGTCGCGCGCTGATCATCGGCAGTCCGAGCGCGGAGATCCCCACCCTGGAGACCTACCTGATCTTCCCGCTGGCCAACGAGGAGCGCAGCCTGTCGCTGATGCGCGGCACCATGCTGGTCGGCGGCATCGTGCTGCTGGTGTTGCTGGCCGCGATCACCGCGCTGGTCACCAGGCAGGTGGTCCTGCCGATTCGCTCCGCGGCCCGGATCGCGGGCCGGTTCGCCGACGGCAGGCTCAAGGAACGCATGCTGGTGCGCGGTGAGGACGACATGGCCCGGCTGGCCCAGGCGTTCAACGAGATGGCCGAGAGCCTGTCCAACCAGATCACCCAGTTGGAGGAATTCGGCAATCTGCAGCGCCGGTTCACCTCCGATGTCAGCCACGAGTTGCGTACCCCGCTCACCACCGTGCGCATGGCCGCCGACCTCATCCACGGCAGCAGCGACGACCTCGATCCCGCCCTGGCCCGCAGCGCCGAATTGCTGGTCAACGAGCTGGACCGGTTCGAAGGCCTGCTCAACGACCTGCTGGAGATCAGCAGGCACGACGCGGGCGTCGCCGAACTGCAAGTCGAATCGCTGGACGTGCGGATGTGCGCGCGGGCCGCGATCTCGACCGTGCGGCACCTGGCCAAGGACGCCGGTGTCGAGGTGATCAGCGACATGCCCGACGAGCCGCTGGTCGCCGAGGTCGATCCGCGCCGCGTGGAGCGCGTGCTGCGTAATCTGCTCGCCAACGCGATCGACCACAGCGAGGGCAAGCCGGTGCTGATCCGGATGCGCGGCGACGTCGAGGCCAACGCCGTCGCCGTCGTCGTGCGGGACCAGGGGATCGGCCTGCGGCCCGGCGAGGAGAAGCTGGTCTTCAACCGGTTCTGGCGCTCGGATCCGTCCCGTATGCGCCGCTCCGGCGGCACCGGCCTCGGTCTGTCGATCAGCGTGGAGGACGCGAACCTGCACGAAGGCAGGCTCGAAGCCTGGGGTGAGGTCGGGATCGGCGCCAGCTTCCGCCTGACGCTGCCGCTGGTGCGCGGCAAGAAGCTCGGGCCGAGCCCGCTGCCGCTGGAACCGGGGCGCAAATCGTTGCGCGTGGTCGAGCCGGAGCTGCCCGCCGAGTCCGGACCGGATATGGCCGCCGCGGAGGGGCGCGAAGTGCTGGAGCGGGCGGCCGGACAAGACGGCTTCGAACCGGGCGGCGACAGGGCGGAAGCCGTGGACGCGGAAGGCATCGGTACGACACCGGTGCGAGACGAGGTCACGGCGTCCGAAGCCACGCCGGCGCACAAGGACGCCGCCGAGCCCGCCCACGAATCCGAGGCGACATCAGCGCCGGGCTCGGAGCCGAGCGGCGATGATTCGCACGAAGTGGCCGATGGCACGACGCCGACGGACGGCGCCTCGACAGAGGAAGCGCATGCGTCGGGAGCGAACGGATCGCGAGCGTCCGAGTCGGCGCAGACCGGGGGCGGCGAGTCGCGCGAATCGGGGGACGTACAGTCATGAGAATGCGTGTCGGGTCCGGGCGAATGCCGCGACTGACCGTGCTGTCGGCGGCGGTCCTTGCGGTCGTGGTGCCGCTCACCGCGTGCGCCAGCCTGCCCGAATCCTCCGCGCCGGAGGCGCTGGGCACCATCAACCGGGAGCCGACCACCGAGGGGCCGCCGCCACCGGTCGCCAACCGCGATCCCGATCTGCTGCTGCGTGACTTCCTCCAGGCCACCGCCGATCCGGCGAACCGGCATCTCGCCGCCCGGCAGTACATGACCCCCGCGGCCTCCACCCAGTGGGACGACGCGGCGGGCACCGTCATCCTCGAGAAGCCGGACACCCTGCGGGAATCGCGCTCGGGTGACAAAGCCAACTACTTGATCCGCGCGCGCAAGGTAGGCGAGCTGTCCGCCGATGGCGGGTATCGGCCCAGCGACGATATCCCCATCGTCGAGAACAAGATCGAGCTGACCAAGGTCGACGGCGAGTGGCGCATCGACGAATTGCCCGACGGCGTGGTCATGGACTCCACCGCGTTCTTCAAGTCCTACCGCCGCTACGCGCTGTACTTCATCGATCCCGGCGGCAATACCGCCGTGCCGGATCTGCGCTGGTTCTCGGTGCCGAAGGCGCAGCTGACCCAGCGGCTGCTCAGCTCGCTGATCGAAGGGCCGCAGCCCGCGCTGGCATCGGTCCTGCGCAATGAGCTGACGCCGCCGATCGCGCTGCGCGGGACGATCACCAAGGCCAACGGCGACCCCGACGGCGTCGGCATCGGGCTCGGTGGCGTCAGGATCGACTTCGCGGGAGCGTCTGTGCTGAATCCGCGCGAGCGCGAACTACTGGCCGCACAGGTGGTGCTCACCTTGTCCAGCGCCGACATCCTCGGGCCCTACCAACTGCTCGCCGACGGCAAGCCGTTGGACGAGCGGTTCGCCGCGGACGGATGGAACGTGGCCGACGTACAGCAGTTCAATCCGGCTGCCGCCGCGCGCAACCAGGCCGGACTGCACGCGTTGCGCGGCGGCGGGCTGGTGCAGATCGCGGGCAACGGCGGCATCACCCCCGCACCCGGCTACTTCGGCGGGGTGAGCAACCTCCAGTCGGCGACGCTGTCGCCGGACGGTCAGCTCGTCGCCGCCGTGGCGCAGGCGGGACGTCCCTCGGGAGAGCCATCGAACACCTTGATGGTCGGGACTTACGGGGGCAACGCTTTTCCGGTGGCCGAGGGCGTCACCGTCACCCGGCCTTCGTGGACTTCCGACGGCAGCGCCGCATGGGCGGTGGTCGACGGGGCGCGGGTCATCCGCGCGGTCACCGATCGGGGCACCGGCAACGTGTCGGTGCAGAACGTCGACATCTCGGCGTTGACGGCCGCCTCCTCGGCCACCGCGCCCCGGCTGCCGATCACCGAACTCCGGATCTCCCGGTCCGGGGTACGGGCCGCGATGATCGCCAACGGCAAGGTGTACGTCGCGGTGGTGGTACCGCAGCCGGACGGGAAGCTGACCCTGACTTCGGCGCTGCCCGTGGCCGTCGACCTCAGCACGGCCGCGGTGTCGGTGGACTGGCTGGACGCCGACACGATCATCATCGCCCGCGAGGGCAATGTCGACCCGGTGAGCACCGTGTCGGTCGACGGCTCCGAACCCACCCCGCTGACCTCGCAGAATCTGACGGCGCCGGTGCGCTCGGTGAGCGCAAGCGCCGATCATCAGTACGTCGCCGACTCGCGCGCGGTGCTCGAGCTGACCACAGCTCCGGGGCAGGGCCAGCCCTACTGGCGTGAGGTCCCCGGTCTGGGCGCGAACGCGATACCCGTTCTTCCCGGCTGAGATCAGCCTTCCGCCCGCGCCCCGGTGTCGGGTGCGGGATGGGCTCGGCTGGAGTCGCTCACCGGCACGCGCAGGCGGCGTCGAACCAACTGGTCCGATGGCGACCGACTACTTCATGGCGGCGATCTGGATCAGGTTGCCGCAGGTGTCGTCGAAGACGGCTGTGACCACCGGTCCCAAATCCGTCGCGTCCTGCGTGAATTCGACGCCCACCCCTTTGAGCCGCTCGACCTCGGCGTACACGTCCTCGACGGCGAACTGCGTGAACGGGATGCCGTCGGTGACCAGTGCCTTCTTGAACGGGCCTGCCGCGGGATGGCCGTCCGGCTCCAGCAGCAGCTCCACGCCGTCCGGGTCGGCGGGGGAGACCACGGTGAGCCAGCGGGCCTCGCCCGCGGGCACGTCGGTCTTCTTGATGAACCCCAGCTTCTCGGTGTAGAAGGCAAGCGCCTTGGCTTGGTCGTCGACGAACACGCTGGTGATGTTGATGCGGATCACGGGTTTGGTTCCTCTCGGTCGATGGGCCACCGCTCGACGATCGAGCGCAGCGGGCTCGTGTCGATGTGGTGGAACTTGTACCGGCCCTGCCGCCGGGTGTGCACCAGGCCGGCCTGTTCGAGCACCGCGAGGTGCTGCGAGATGGCTTGGCGCGAGGAGGCCAGGCCGTGCTTCATGGTCAGCCGACCGCAGATCTCGAACAGCGTCTGACCGTCCTTGTCGGTCAGCTCGTCCAGGATGATGCGTCGCGTCGCGTCGCCGATGGCCTTGAACAGGGCGGGGTCTGCCTCCACGGACCTAGTTATATGCAAGTCGCCACTTGCCTGTCAAGAGTGGGAGACCGCGGCCGCACCGCCGGAGTGGCGCAAACAGTTCCGCGGCAACGAAACCGGCGTTCTGCCGCGATCGCCGTAGCGGTCGAGCGAACTTGTCGGCCGGTGGACGCACACTCGGTTGATGCGAACCCTGCTCGATCTGGTGCTGCCCGCCGCCTGTGCGGGTTGCGGACGTCCTGGAGCCGGTTGGTGCGCCGAATGCGCACTCGCTCTGGCCGGTCCGCCGGTGCGGGTGTGGCCGCGCACCGACCCGGGCGTCCCGTGCTGGGCGCTCGGGCCGTACGCGGGTCCAGCGCGCCGCGCGGTGCTCGCCGTCAAGGAGCGAGGACGGCGGGATCTGGCGGAACCACTCGGAGTGGGGCTCGCGGGAGCGCTCGCCGAGCTGCGCTCGCCACGTCTTCCGCTGGTCCTGGTGCCCGCGCCGAGCAGGGGGGTGGCGGCGCGGCGCAGAGGCGGCGATCCGGTGCTGCGTGCGGCCTCGGTAGCTGTGCGATGGCTGCCGAACAGCCGGATGTTGCCCTTGTTGCGAGTGCGGCGCGGAGTGCGTGATTCGGTGGGCTTGACACCCGCACAGCGGACTCGCAACCTGGCTGGGCGGGTGACCACGATTCCCGGTCGCGCCGCCGACTGGGGAGTACCGGCCGATGCCGAGGTAGTGCTGGTCGACGACGTGCTGACCACCGGTGCGACGGCCCGCGAGTCGATGCTCGCGCTCGAGCGGGCAGGGTTGCCGACACATGGCGTTCTCGTTACGTGTGCTGCTTGACTCCGGGAAATTTGCGTGAACACTGGCGATCAGCCCGTTGGCGGACTAGCGTCGCGGACACACACCCGAACCGCAAGTTTGGAGGTGGCGCCTCGGACAACTCGTGCCGGGTAATTGTCGCTCGGCACTGCTCATCCCGCCGCACTGGAATCGGTCGGTGCGGCCAGATCCGGGAGGTACGCGTGACGACTTCTTCACGACCTTCAGTGAATGATCCCGCTACTTCGGTGCTGGATTCCGGCACCCAGGAAGCATCAGAGCAACCCGCAGCGGAACGACCACGGGCGCCACGCGGCGACATCGTGGTGAAAGGCCGCAACGTCGAGGTGCCCGACCACTTTCGTGTTTACGTCGCGGAAAAACTCTCCCGATTAGAACGCTTCGATCCGTCGATCTTCCTGTTCGACGTGGAGCTGTTCCACGAGCGCAACCGTCGGCAGCGCAAGAACTGCCAGCGCGTCGAAATCACCGCGCGCGGAAAGGGTCCCGTCGTGCGGGCCGAGGCCTGCGCGGACAGTTTCTATGCCGCCTTCGAATCGGTGACCGCGAAGATGGAGAGCCGGTTGCGCCGCACCAAGGATCGGCGCAAGGTGCATTACGGCGACAAGACGCCGGTCTCCGTCGCCCAGGCTACAGCCGCCCTGGTGGACGACTCCCTGTTCGAGCGGCTCGGGGAGTCCGGCGCCGCGCACGCGCACCCGGAGGAAGCCCCGGAGCCGGACTACGAAGCGGGTCCAGGTCATATCGTGCGCACGAAGGTGCACGCGGCGACTCCGATGTCCGTCGACGACGCCCTCTATCAGATGGAGCTCGTCGGCCACGACTTCTTCCTGTTCCACGACAAGGAGACCGACCGGCCCTCGGTGGTCTACCGCCGTCACGCCTTCGACTACGGTCTGATCCGTCTGGCCTGACGTAAACGAACCGCACTGCTCGTCTCCACTTCTCCGGGCATTCAGCTCACCGGCTGGATGCCCGGAGATCTGCGTCGAACGGCCCCGTGGCCATCGGCGTGCCGGCGCGACCAGCAGCCGCCGATCCGAGCCGAAATCCCGACGGCGCCGGGAATCGGCGACGTCACCGCCGCCGGTCGCGGAAGAACGTGCGGTGCAGCAGTGAGTCGCGGCGCGGCGGACGCATGGCGTGCAGCATCACCATGTCGGCGAAGGTCTCCGCGTCGCGCTCGCGGATGGTGCCGTAGTCGGTGCGGCCGAGCACGTGGGCGATCGACTCGGGCGAGATCGAGGGCAGCAGGTCGGCCACGGCGGCCACGGTCGGTGTGCTCGAGGACGGGTCACCGGGTTCGGACTGTTCCGGGCCGTGTCCGAGCAGCATGTGGCCGAGTTCGTGCGCGATGATGTGCTCGGCGTGCCATTCGGTGGTGTCGGCGCCGTAGACGATGACGTCGCTGTCCTGTTTCGCGATCCACAGGCCGCTGCCCGTGCCGCATCCGGTGCCCGCGAGCAGCGCGGTATCGATCGGCAACAGGCTGATGCTGCGGCCACGGTAGGCCGCGATGTCGTCGAGATAGGTCTGCAAATCCCATGGGTGGGGTATCGGGAGGTCCCGGGTCAAGCTCCGGAACCGGGCCTGGATGGCCATGCGATCGGTCTCCTACAAAAGCTCGGTGGCCCATGTAGGGAAGCATGCTACCGACTCGGCGGCATCGACCTTCCCGTGCTCCGGATGATGTCGGCCAGTATCGACCGATCGATGTTGGACCCGCGCAGCGCGATGCTGGCGACGTTCGCATCCCGCATGGTGGCGAGCAATTCGAGTTCCCGGTCGATCGCGTTCGCGGCGGGTCCACTGGTCAGCAGGTAATCGGCGGCCACGCCGAAGCCGTGCGCCACCGCGGCCAGGATCTCGACATCGACTGACGCCGCGGCGTTCTCGTCGTCGAACGCGCCGTCGCGCAGACGGGTCAGGTAGTCGGCGGGCACCGTGCGGCCGAGGAATTCGCTGACCTGCGCGGCGACGGATTCGGTGCTGCGCTCCGGCGCGGATCGCGGATGCACCACGGCGAACAGCCGATTGATCTTGTGACTCAATGCCGGGGCCGTGCCGTGCGGTCCGTCGTCGATCATTCCTGCCCCTTCACTCACCGCTTCGTGGCGCTGTCGTCGCCACGTTGGCCGCTAGCCAGCGTGCGCGGAATCGGGCTTCGGTCGCTGCATCGATATCCTCCGATCGACCGGCCAGCCAGCGGCGGTACCGGCGTTCCTGTAGCTCGCCGGAATCGCTCACCTCCGCGGGAACCGCGAGCAGATGCGCGAAGGCCATTTCCACCAGCGGGTGCAATTGCCTGCCAGGTCCGCCGTTGCGTTCGAGCATGGCGGTCGCGTACCGCGCGGACAGTTTGGAGACCACCCGGTTGAGTTCCGCGATCGCGGAGACCACCTGCGGGTCGGCGGTGCGACCGTTCTCGACGGCATCGGTGAGCCGCCCCGATGCCGCGAGAAGGCCGGTGAGGTCGGAGATCTCGAACCGGATCGCGTCCGGCCCGGCCACCACCGAGTCACCCGCGCCGCGTTCGCCGTTCGCGGGTTCGTCGGCGGCGGGGACGCCTCCCGCATAGGTGCGTGCGGCGCTGCCCGGAAGCCATCGCAGCGGGGCGTCGAGTTTGTTCAGCGTCTGCATGCTGATCGTCGCCTCGCCGTCTTCGATCTTCCGGATGGTCGGCGCCGAAGGTCCCCCGAGGTCGCCGATCTGTAGCTGGGTGAGGCCGAGCTCGTCCCGGCGTTCTTTGATGATTCGCCCGAATCTCTTCTGCCGCGACAGCTCCGAAGGGCTATGCATAGTGGGTTCATGGTAAGTCGCCGATAGCTCGGAGGCAAATGAATAGAAACTATTTGAAAACTGCGTCGAAAGTTTGTTACCGTTCTTTGCGTCGGATGGCAGCGGAGTCATGCGGTGGTTCCGGAGCGCGCAGGGGCGTCCGCCGGGACGGGCGTCTCCGGTCTGCCGCGCAACGGCGCGTGGCAGACCGGATCAGCGGCGGTGGAGGGGATCGTCGCTGGTCGGGTTCACCGTCGGCGAAGGGGGTCGACGGTGAACCTTACTTTGCAGTAAGTTTGGTGGTCCGAAGCTTTCGAAAGGAAATCGCATGGCCACCAGAGCTGCTCGCCGTGCTGTGATCGTGTCCGGTGCCCGAACGCCGTTCCTGCGAGCGTTCACCGGATACACCACCATGGACTCCATCGCGCTGGCCGACGCCGCGGTGCGCGGCTTGCTGGAGCGTACGGGGCTGCCCGGCGCGCAAGTGGAGGCGATCGTGTGGGGCGGCGTCATCCTGCCGAGCGCGGCGCCCAACATCGCGCGGGAGATCGCGCTGGACCTGCGGTTGGACCCGGGCTGTGAGGGCTACACGGTGACCAGGGCCTGCGCCTCGGGTCTGCAGGCGGTCACCTCGGCCGTGGCCGCCATCGAGCGGGGCGAATACGACGTCATGATCGCGGGCGGCAGTGATTCCACTT
The DNA here is from genome assembly GCF_009829295.1 of Nocardia sp. CY15. Classification (NCBI taxonomy): domain Bacteria; kingdom Bacillati; phylum Actinomycetota; class Actinomycetes; order Mycobacteriales; family Nocardiaceae; genus Nocardia; species Nocardia sp. CY15. The sequence goes on along the minus strand of NZ_VUOT01000001.1, from coordinate 1,083,654 downwards.
CGAACGCCGAGGTGAAGCTGCCACAGAAGGTCGTGCACGCGGCAGCGCCGCTGGCACTGGGCAAGCCGAAGCCGAAGGACTACCTGTCCGCGGTCGCGCGCCTCGCGCCGTTCACCGACCTGCTGCCGAGCCGTCCCAGGATCGCCGAGCGCACCACCGGCGAGGTGATGGGGGAGTCGGCCGAGAAGATGGCGCGCATCCACGGCGTGAGCCGCGCCGATCAGGACGAGTTCGCCGCCCGCTCGCACCACCGCGCGGCGGCTGCCATCGAGTCGGGCCGATTCGACGACGAGGTGCTGCGAGTCCGCACGCCCGAAGAGGAGGACATCGCGCGCGACGGTCTGGTGCGCGCCGACACCAGCGTCGCGAAACTAGCCGCTCTGAAACCGGTTTTCGCCGCCGACGGCAGCGTGACCGCAGGCAACGCCAGCCCGCTCACCGACGGGGCCGCCGCGGTGCTGCTGATGAGCGAGGAGAAAGCGCATGCTCTCGGCTACCGGCCCCTGGCGGCGTTCCGGTCGTGGAGCTACGTGAGCGTCGATCCGGCCGATCAAGTGCTGATCGGCCCCGCCATCTCGATGCCGCGCGCGCTGGAGAAGGCCGGAATGTCGCTGGGCGACGCCGATCTCGTCGATATCCACGAGGCCTTCGCAGCCCAGACCTTGGCAGTGCTGACCGCGCTCGCCAGCGACGAGTGGGCCAAGACCCGGCTCGATCGCGACACCGCCGTCGGCGAAGTGGACGTCGACAAACTGAACGTGCACGGAGGCTCGATCTCGCTCGGTCACCCGTTCGGCGCCACCGGTGCGCGCATGGTGACCAGCATGGCCAACGAGCTGGCGCGCACGGGCAAGAGCACGGCGTTGCTGGGTATCTGCGCCGCGGGCGGTATCGGCGCGTCGGCGGTGCTCGAACGCGTCTGACGCGGTGCCCCGCCGACCGGCTCCGAGTTCCGCGTCGGTCGGCGGGTCGCTACCGGCGGCGGCCTCAGGCCTTGCCCGTGGCGCCCCGCCGCTTGCGTCCCTCGTCGGCGATCAGCCGAAGACAGGTCTGGTGCTTGGTCTCGCCGGGGATGCCCTCCCGACGCAGGCGCAACATCGCCTGTGCCAGATCGATGCCCAGCTCGCTCGACAGCCGAACAGCATCGACATTGGCCATTGCACAAACCTCCTGGAACCGACGAACTAACGATCAAGCGCACTGCGTGCGAAGCAGTTTCGCCCTTGTCGTACCCGATCGGCATTCGATTGAACCATGAACGATCCACACATTTGGGTAACGATGCGCGGCCGGGCGAAGGAATTCAGCCGCGATAGGTTTCGCGGTGCACCGCGTCGGTCAACGGTCTCCCGGCGCGCCAGCCGAAGCGCTCGAGGTCTGGGACGCGCTGGAATTCGTGCACCGGCCCGACGCACAGCCAAGCGACCGGGCGGACGCCCTCCGGGAGGTCGATCAGGTCGGCCAGGAACCCGGGATCGTAGAACGACACCCAGCCGACGCCGATGCCTTCGGCGGTGGCGGCCAGCCACAGGTTCTGGATGGCGAGAACCGCGGAATAGATGCCGGTTTCGGGCACCGTGGCCCGGCCCAGTACCTGCGGCCCGCCGCGATCGTGGTCGTAGCAGACCACGATTCCGGTGCCGCTCTCGAGAATGCCCTCGATCTTGATCGGCTCGAAGGTCGCGGCACGCTCGGCTGGCAGCGCGTCCCGGAACTCGACGCGTTTGCCTGCCACGTGGTCGGCGAACTTGCGCAGTGTCACCGATTCGCGGACCACCACGAAATCCCACGGCTGCGAATTCCCTACGCTGGGCGCCCGATGCGCGGCCTCCAGCAGCCGCCACAGTGTCGCATCGTCCACGAGTTCACCGGTGAACTCCGCGCGGACGTCGCGGCGGCGCCGGATGGCCTCGTAGACGCTCAGAACCTCAGCATGCACCGCCCGAGTCAATCAAACCCGGCGAGTCCACCGCGCACGGCGTCGGCGTCCGCGTTCCGATGTCCGTCGGCCCGGATCGCGAGATCCGAGCCGACGAGACTCAGCGGGCGGCGGGGGCGCTGCGCCGGGCGAGCCGCCGGCGTCCCTGGGCGAGCGCGGTGCGCAGACCGCGGCGCCGACCGGTCACCGGATCGATCGTGGCGGCGGTGCGGCCGCCGAACCTGCGTTCCGACGCGGTTTCGGGAGCATCGTCGGGGGTGGCCCGCAGGTACTTGTTCGGCAGCGCCAGCTTGAGGATGGTGCGCCACGCCTTGAAGTACTGCACCGGCAGCGAACCGGTGGTGTAGGGCAGGTCGTACTTGTCGGCCAGCTCGCGCACTCGCACCGCGATATCGGCGTACCGGTTGCTGGGCAGATCGGGGAACAGATGATGTTCGATCTGGTGGCTCAGGTTGCCGGTCATGAAGTGCATGACCGGGCCGCCGGAGATGTTGGCGCTGCCCAGCATCTGGCGCAGGTACCACTGGCCCTTGGTCTCGCCGTCGATATCGTCCCTGGTGAATTTCTCCGCGCCGTCCGGGAAATGCCCGCAGAAGATCACCGCGTTGGACCAGACGTTGCGGACCGCGTTGGCGGCCAGGTTGGCCGTCAGCGTGGAGAAGAACGCGGGGCCGGTGAGCGCGGGGAAGACCACGTAGTCCTTCAGGACCTGCTTGCCCATCTTGGTGAGCGCCTCGCTGCGCTTGCGCTCGAACTCGGCCCGCTCAGGGGAGCCCGGCTTGTACCGGCCCGCCGCCAATTTGCCCAGCTCCAAGTGCTGGATGGCAACGCCGTACTCGAAGAACAGCTGCAACACCAGGTTGTAGACCGGGTTGCCCAGGTTGAACGGCTTCCAGCGCTGGTCGCGCGTCACCCGCAGCAGGCCGTAGCCGATGTCGTCGTCCATGCCGAGCACGTTGGTGTACTTGTGGTGCAGGTAGTTGTGGGTGTGCTTCCAGTGCTTGGCCGCGCCGGTGTTGTCCCATTCCCATGAGCTGGAGTGGATTTCCGGATCGTTCATCCAGTCCCACTGCCCGTGCATGACGTTGTGCCCGATCTCCATGTTCTCGATGATCTTGGCCGTACCGAGCAGGGCGATGCCTGCCAGCCACGCGGCGCGCACCGGGCTGGCGAACAGCACCGCACGGCCGCTGATCTCGAGGACTCGCTGCAAGCGGATGACATTGCGGATGTACTTCGCGTCGCGCTCGCCGCGCGAGGCCTCGATTTCTCGCCGGATCGCATCGAATTCCGCGCCGAGCGCTTCCACGTCGGCCTCGGTGAGGTGGGCGTATTCCTTGACATCCGAGATCGCCATATGGGTTACCTTACCGTAAGTTACGAGAGCGTAGGTTACGAAGTTCACCGCGTGGCTGTGTCAAATACCCTATTGCGACTGGAGATGTGGGCTGGTAGTTTACCGTGCCTTTCGGCGGAAGCTGAAACGCCTGTCACGCATCGCCTTCTCGCGCAGCGCCGCTTGTTCGTGCCGGGCTCGCTCCTGAAGCGCGACCTTGGCGCCCCGCAGTACCTCTCGCTCGTGTTCGGCCTTCTCCTTCAGCGCCGCCTTGGCCTCACGCAGCATCTCCTTCTCCTGTCGCGCCTTGTCCTGCAGCACGACCTTCGCCTCGTGCAGCGCCGAACGCAGGCCCCGCCGCTTGCCGGTCTCCGGATCGACGCGCAGCCAATGCGTGGACTCCGTGCCGAGCGTCGGCAGCGTGATACCGGCGAACTTGCGTTCCGACGAGGTCTCCGGCGCGTTGTCGGCGGTCGCCTTGAGGAACCGGTCCGGCAGTGCCAGCTTGTGGATGGTGCGGAAGGCGAGCAGATACTGCTTGGCCAGCGACCCGGTGGTGTAGGGCAGGTCGTACTTGTCGCACAGCTCGCGCACCCGCACCGCGATCTCCGGGTACCGGTTGCTCGGCAGATCGGGGAACAGATGATGCTCGATCTGGTAGCAGAGGTTGCCGCTCATGAACGCCATGGCGGGCCCCGCCTTGAAGTTCGCGCTGCCGAGCATCTGGCGCAGGTACCACTCGCCGCTGGTCTCGTTCTCGAGCTGCTCGACGGTGAACTTCTCCGCGCCGTCGGGGAAATGACCGCAGAAGATCACCGCGTACGCCCACAGGTTGCGGACCAGATTCGCCGTCGCGTTCGCCTTCAAGGTCTGCTTGAACGCCGGACCGGTGAGCGCGGGATAGAACAGGAAGTCCTTGGCCACCTGACGGCGGATCTTGCGGCCGAACGCCACATTCGGCTCCGACATCAGCTGCCAGGGCGGGGTGCCCGCCAGCTCCTTCTCGATGCTCCAGTCGTGCAGGGCGATGCCCCACTCGAAGGTCGCGGCGAGCAGCAGGTTCGCCAGCGGTTGCACCAAATGGATCGGCCGCCACGGCTCGTCGCGGGTCATACGGAGGATACCGAAGCCGAGATCCTCGTCCTTGCCCAGGACATTGGTGTAGGTGTGGTGGGAATAGTTGTGCGCGCGGCGCCACTGCGCGGAAGGGCCGGTCATGTCCCACTCCCACGATGTGGAGTGGATCTCCGGGTCGTTCATCCAGTCCCATTGCCCGTGGCTGACATTGTGCCCGAGCTCCATGTTCTCGATGATCTTGGCGACCGAGAGCAGCGCGGTGCCGGTCAACCAGGCCCAGCGGTTACGGCTGCCGAACAGCACGGCGCGGCCCGCTACTTCGAGGCCGCGTTGCGCCGCGATCGCGCGCCGGATGTACTTGGCATCACGCTCGCCACGGGACAGCTCCACCGAACGCCGGATGGAATCGAGTTCCTGCCCCAGCGTCTCGATATCGGTCGTGGTGAGGTGGGCAAACGCCTTGATGTCGGTGATGGCCACCGGGGTCCTTTCCCTACTCGATTCACATCGAGGGTACCTGCCGGACTACACGTCCAGGGTGCAGTCGCCCGCCGCTACCGAGATGCAGGTCTGCACTTTGTCGCCTTCCCGGTGCTCCTCGCCGTTGCGCAGATCGCGCACGTGGCCGGAACTCAAGGTGACGACGCAGGTCTGGCAGATGCCCATCCGGCAGCCGAACGGCATCTGCACCCCGGCGGACTCGCCGGCTTCGAGCAGGCTGGTCGCACCGTCCGCCTCGACGGTGCGGCCGGTCTTGCCGAAGGTGACCGTGCCGCCCTCGCCGACCGCCGAGCGCTCGATCTCGAAACGTTCCACGTGCAGCCGGTCCGACAGGCCCGCCTCGCGCCAGTGGTTCTCGATCTCGTCGAGCATCGCGGCCGGTCCGCACGCCCAGGTGTCGCGTTCGCGCCAATCCGGGAACTCGGTGTCGAGATCGGCGAGAACGAACTTGCCCTGCTCGGCGGTGAGACGCAGGCGGGTGTCGAAGCCCGGGTTGCGCTCGTGCAGTTCGTGCAGCTCCGCACCGAACATCACGTCGTCGGCGGTGCGCGCCGAGTGCAGGTGCGCCACGTCCGTGAACGACTCGCGGCGGTCCATCGCGCGCAGCATGGACATCACGGGTGTGATGCCGCTGCCCGCGGTGAGGAACAGCACCTTCTCCGGCGGCGGGTACGGCAACACGAACCCGCCCTGTGGCGCGGCGAGCCGGACGACGGTGCCGACCGGCACGCCGCCGACCAGGTGGCTGGACAGGAAGCCTTCGGGCATGGCCTTCACGGCGATGGAGATCAGCCGCTTACCGCCGTGGCCGGGCACGGACCAATCCGGCGGACAGGTCAGCGAGTACGAGCGCCAGTGCCAGCGTCCGTCGACCAGGAGGCCGATGCCGATGTACTGGCCGGGCAGGTATTTGAAGTCGAAACCCCACCCCGGCTGGATCACCAGCGTCGCGGCGTCGGCGGTCTCCTTGCGTACCTCCACGATGCGTCCGCGCAGCTCGCGGGCCGACCACAACGGGTTGGCCAGATGCAAGTAGTCGTCCGGCAGCAACGGCGTGGTCACTCGCGCCACGGCGCCGCGCAACACGTTCAACTTGCCGCCGCGCTCGGCGACGCTCGCGGCGGGCGCCTCCAGCCACGCACGGACGCCTCGCACGGAGAAGCTCCCTATTTTCGAACCCATCGCTGCCGTTGGTCTCCCTGTCGTCGGATGCGCAAGGCCGCCGTCTCCCCGATCGGATGCCTCGCCGCAAGGTTACGGCATCGTAGGTTATGGCGGGGGACGAGTCCGCGCACGGCGGCGCGGGTCAGAGCAGTTCGAGCAGGAACGGCAATTCCTGTGCGGCGTACCAGGCCAGTTGATGATCTTCGGCGTCCCCGAGCACGAACTCGGCGTCGGTGTCGCCGAGATCGGCCGCGTCGACCACATCGACGGCCTTGGCCACCTGCGGTTCGGCGTCGGCCAGATCGACGTGCACAGAGGCGATCTGCTGGTAGCCGATCGGACCCGTCAGCCGGACCACCGCGTCGTCGAGGTCGGGTCGCAATTTCGCGCCGGTCACGTCGGCGGCGATCACCGCGCGGCGGTACACCGGCCCGCCGCCGGTGACCGGCGCGGCCTCGTCGGGGTCGGGGTCCGAGTCGGGGTCGGAGTCCTCCGACGACCCGATCGCCTCGCGTTCGGCGGCGAGCAGTCGCAGCGAGGCGCGGGCGGCCTCGTTCATGGCGACCTCGCCGAGCTCTTCCTCGTCACCGGAGGCGTAGGCCTCGCGCAGCGCGGGCGTCACCGCGAAGGCGGTCCCGCTGACCGGCGTCAGTTCCCTGCGCTCGACCAGCTCGCGCAGCATCGGCACCGTAGCCGGGATGTAGACCCGCAGCTTCTTCTGATCAGACGCAGGCACCGAGCATCTCCTCCATGGAATCGCGCACCGCCGTGGCGAGCACGCCGATGTCGGCCATCGCGTCGCGGTCGGCGTTGAGCCCGTAGAACACGCGCCCGTCGTAGGACGTGATCCCGATACTCGACGCTTGATTGCGCAGCAGTGGCGACACCGGGTACATCTCCAGCATCCGCGCGCCGCCGATGTACATCGGCGCTTGCGGACCCGGCGCGTTGGTGATCACCAGATTGAACGTGTGTTCTGCGAAGGTACTCGCCGCGCGCACACTCATCGCGTGCAGGCTGGCCGGAGCGAATCCGGCCAGGTGCACGAGGGTACGCGCGCGGACGCCGCGCCGCTGCCGCCCGTTGGATTCGGTGGCGTGCGCGATGTGCGATAGCCGCATCACCGGATTCGGCTCGCCGACCGGCAGATCGATCAGGAACGAGGACACCTCGCTCGCCGATTGCGCCTGGCCGTCGGTCCCCTCGACATACACCGACATCGGCACCACCGCCCGCAGCGTGGTCGACTCGCTGAGCGCTTCGCCGCGCGACAGCAGCCAGTTGCGCAGGGCGCCGGTGACCACCGCGAGGATCGCGTCGTTGATCGAACAGCCGAAACGCTTGCGGATCGTGCGGTAGTCGGCCAAGTCGGTGCGCACCACGGCGAAGCGCCGATTGCGCGAAGTGCGGGTGTTCAGCGGGCTGTCGGGTGCGCCGGTCGCGGCGGTGCGCACGGCGGCGACCACCGACTCCACCGCCTTGCCCGCCGTTCCGAGCACCGCGAACGCGTTGGCGCTCGCGTCGCGGGCCACTTCCAGCGCCCGGCGCGGCTGCGCGGCGAGCTGGCCCAGCGCGCTCACCAGCAGTTCCACTTCGCCGGGTTCGCGTGGCGCGATCCAGTCGTCGCCCGCGAACTCGCGTGGCGCCGGCCCGGCGTCGAGGATCACGTGACCGATCTCGAGTGCGGTGTCCCCGTCCACCAGCGCGGAATGGGTCTTTGTGAAGATCGCGCAGCGGCCCTCGGACAGCCGTTCGATCAGGTACATCTCCCACAGCGGCCGGGCCGGGTCCAAGGGGTGGGAGGCGAGCCGGGCGACCAGGTCGTGTAGTTGTTCGTCGGTGCCCGGACCGGGCAGCGCCGAGCGCCGGATGTGATAGGTGATGTCGAACCGGCTGTCCTCGACCCAGACCGGCCGCCCCAGCGACAGCGGGATCTCCCGCACTTTGCGCCGGTACCTCGGCACCAGCGCGAGCCTGCTCTCGACCAGGTCGATCAGCCGGTCGTAGTCCAGGATCGGCAGGCCGGAGCCGTCGCCCGATTCGGTGTTCTGCACGATCGCGAGAGAGCCGATGTGGATCGGATTGCTGCTCGACTCGAGCCGGTAGAACGCCGTGTCCTGCGGCGTCAGTCTCGTGATCACGCTGCCCGGTACTCCTTTTCCCGATGCCGCCCCCGCTTATTGTGCTGCCGCACCAACCGTTACCCCGGCCTTTGCGGCATTTTCCGACGAATTCGACGCACCACCCGAACCCCGAGGCCGCGACACGCCGCCCCTACGAGCTCGGCAACCTCGATTCGATCACAGCGCGAACCGCGATGCACGGCCGCAGCGTCCGGCCGCCCACGTGTCGAAGCATCACCGCGCCACGCTGCCGGACCCGGGCGGGTAGTCGCGCATGTGACGAAGTCGCCAGCGGCTCCGCCGGCGACCCTCCCTTCGCGACGAGTCGAGCGCCGAGTAGCGCGGGGACCACATACGACCCGTTTCGACCCGGCCACCGGTTCAGCGTGAGGTGAAGCACTACCGTTGTGCTCGGTCCGCGTCCGGGCCGCGTGCCGTGCATGTGCCGAGGTCACTACGGGCCACGTTGGACCTGCCACCTACGTGTTCAGCATCTTCAGGTGGTGCCGTACCCACTGCGAGACCACGGAGGCCCGCCACCGGTTCGGCGTGAGATGATGCATCAAGTTGGGCTGGCCCGTGCGCGGGCGATAGTCCCACATGTGACCAAGTCGCTACTGCTCCCGCTGGAGCTGCCACCTGGCGTGTCGAGCATTTTCAGGTGGTGCCGTGCCCACTTTGCGTGACCACACAGGCCCGACCACCGGTTTCGAGCGAAGCGAGACCGAGCATTGTCCGTTCGCGGCCCGGCTCGCGTCCGAGTGGCCGCCGCGTCCGCGACGAAGTCGCCAGCGGCGGTCGCGCGGACGCGAGCCACCAGGGGGCCGCGAACACGCAGCGCCGCAGGCGCTGCAAATCAGACAGAGCATTACCATGAAGCATGCAGCGGATTCCGCGCAACCGCGTGGGCCCGCACCGGCCCGGGGGCCGACGACAGATTTGACACACCGACCAGAGGACTGACGAGACCCGTGCCTGCGCTGACACTGACGAGGTTGCTTCGGATTGGTGAGGGTCGCATAGTCAAGCGGCTCTCGAATTTCGCCGACCAGGTCCTCGCCCTCGAGCCGGATTACGAGGACCTCAGCGACGCCGAGTTGCGGGCCAAGACCGACGAGTTCCGCGAGCGTTACGCCGAGATGGTCGAAGAGGGCGAGAGCGATCCGCTCGGCCAGCTGATGGCCGAGGCGTTCGCGGTCGCGCGGGAGGCGTCCTGGCGGGTGCTCAGCCAGAAGCACTACAAGGTGCAGGTCATGGGTGGCGCCGCGCTGCACACCGGCAATATCGCCGAGATGAAGACCGGTGAGGGCAAGACCCTCACCTGTGTGCTGCCGGCCTACCTGAACGCGATCAGCGGTGATGGTGTGCACGTCGTCACGGTGAACGACTACCTGGCCAAGCGTGACGCCGAGTGGATGGGCCGCGTGCACCGCTTCCTCGGTCTCGAGGTCGGCGTGATCCTGTCCGGCATGAGTCCCGCGCAGCGGCGGGTGGCCTACAACGCCGACATCACCTACGGCACGAACAACGAGTTCGGCTTCGACTATCTGCGCGACAACATGACCCACTCGCTGGACGACCTGGTGCAGCGCGGGCACAACTTCGCCATCGTCGACGAGGTCGACTCCATCCTGATCGACGAGGCCCGCACCCCGCTGATCATCTCCGGCCCGGCGGATGCCTCGTCGAAGTGGTACGCCGAGTTCGCGCGCATCGCGCCGCTGCTGAAGAAGGATCTCCACTACGAGGTCGACATCAAGAAGCGCACCATCGGCGTGCACGAGGCGGGCGTGGAGTTCGTCGAGGATCAGCTCGGCATCGACAATCTTTACGAGGCCGCGAACTCGCCGCTGGTGAGCTACCTGAACAACGCCATCAAGGCCAAGGAGCTCTACACCCGCGACAAGGACTACATCGTCCGCGACGGCGAGGTGATCATCGTCGACGAGTTCACCGGCCGCATCCTGGTCGGCCGCCGCTACAACGAGGGCATGCACCAGGCGATCGAGGCCAAGGAGGGGGTGGAGATCCAGCCGGAGAACCAGACCCTGGCCACGATCACGCTGCAGAACTACTTCCGCCTCTACGACAAGCTGTCGGGCATGACCGGCACCGCCGAGACCGAGGCCGCCGAACTGCACCAGATCTACAACCTCGGCGTGGTCCCGATCCCGACGAACAAGCCGATGATCCGGGCCGACCAGTCCGACTTGATCTACAAGACCGAGGAGGCCAAGTTCTCCGCAGTGGTCGACGACGTCACCGAGCGGCACGAGCGGGGGCAGCCGGTGCTGATCGGCACGACCAGCGTCGAGCGTTCGGAGTACCTGTCCAAGCAGTTCACCAAGCGCGGTATTCCGCACAACGTCCTGAACGCGAAGTTCCACGAGAAGGAAGCCGAGATCATCGCCGAGGCCGGCCGGCCGGGCGCGGTGACCGTCGCGACGAACATGGCGGGCCGCGGTACCGACATCGTGCTCGGCGGCAACCCCGACATCATCGCCGATATCCTGCTGCGCAAGCAGGGTTTCGACCCGGTGGAGACGCCGGAGGAGTACGAGCGCGCCTGGCTGCCCACGCTCGATCAGGTCAAGGCCCAGACCGCCGAGGACGCCGACGCGGTGCGTGACGCGGGCGGCCTCTACGTGCTCGGCACCGAGCGGCACGAGTCGCGTCGCATCGACAACCAGCTGCGCGGCCGCTCCGGTCGTCAGGGTGACCCGGGCGAGTCCCGCTTCTACCTGTCGCTGGGCGACGAGCTGATGCGGCGGTTCAACGGCGCCGCGCTGGAAGCGATCATGACGCGGCTGAACCTGCCCGACGACGTGCCGATCGAGGCGAAGATGGTGTCCAAGGCCATCAAGAGCGCGCAGACGCAGGTCGAGCAGCAGAACTTCGAGATCCGCAAGAACGTCCTCAAGTACGACGAGGTGATGAACCAGCAGCGCACCGTCATCTACGGCGAGCGCAACCGGATCCTGCGCGGTGAGGACATGGAGGGCCAGGTCCAGGAGATGATCACCGACGTGATCACCGCCTACGTGGACGGCGCCACCGCCGAGGGCTACGTCGAGGACTGGGATCTGGACAAGCTGTGGTCGGCGCTGAAGACGTTGTACCCGGTGAGCCTGGACTACCGGGACCTGACCGGCGAGACCGAGGTCGGCGAGGCGGGCGAGCTGACGCGCGAGGAGCTGCTCGAAGCGCTGCTGGACGACGCGCACGACGCCTACGCGCGGCGCGAGTCCGAGATCGATGGCCTCGCGGGCGAGGGCAGCATGCGCAATCTGGAGCGGCAGGTGCTGCTGTCGGTGCTCGACCGCAAGTGGCGCGAGCATCTCTACGAGATGGACTATCTCAAGGAGGGCATCGGCCTGCGCGCGATGGCGCAGCGCGACCCGCTGGTGGAGTACCAGCGCGAGGGCTTCGACATGTTCACCGCGATGCTCGACGGTCTCAAGGAGGAGTCGGTCGGCTTCCTGTTCAACCTGCAGGTCGAGGTGCAGCAGCCGCAGCCGGAAGGCGTCGCCGTCAGCCCCGGTCTGCGTTCCCCGGTCGGTACGGGGGCCGCGCCGCGTCCCCTTCCCACCGAGGAGGCTCCCGTCGCGAACGGGCACGGTGCGCCCGCGGCTCTGCGCGCGCGGGGCATCGATGACACCGCCCCGCGTGGTTTCAGCTACTCCGGCCCCGACGAGGGCGGCCGGGCCGCGGTGCACAGCGACGCCGAGGAGTACGGCGCCGACGGTGGTCCGCAGCCCACCCGCCGTGAGCGCCGCGAGACGGCCCGGGCGGAGGCGAAGGGCCGGCGCGGCCCGAAGTCCCGCCGCCGCCACTGATCCGCTGAACCGCGAAGGCGCTCAGGGTTTTCCTGGGCGCCTTCGTCGTGTTCGGACAGCCGGCAGCCGCGCCGAACTCGCACATCAGCCGGGTGAACCGGAGTATCTTCCTGGCGTGGACCGCGCAGCTGTCGAAGCATGGGTCGCCGGATACGAGCGAGCCTGGCGGTCGGCGGGCACGCGGCAGCTCGCCGACTTGTTCACCGCGGACGCCGGGTACCTCGTCTCGCCGTGGGCCCAGCCACTGACCGGTCTCGGCGCGCTCGCGGACTTCTGGGAAGCCGGCCGGGACGGGCCCGGCGAGCCGTTCACCATGCGATCGACGATCGTCGCGGTGGAGGGGGACACCGCGGTGGTCCGGGTGGAGGTGGAATATGCGCGAGACACGCCGGCACGGTGGCGAGACCTGTGGATCCTGCGCTTCGACGATGCGGGCCGCTGCGAGTGGTTCGAAGAATGGCCGTTCGCGCCCGGACAGCCGGACGGGCACTGATCCGGGCTACCAGGAATCGTTGGAGTTCAGGGCGACGAGCAGGCGGCGAATGGCGGCCACCCGGTGTTCCTTGCCGGTGATCTGGTCCAACGCGCACTCGGGGTCGGCGGGCGGACCGAGATGGGTACAGCCGCGCGGACAGTCCTCGATGGCTTCGGCGAGATCGGTGAAAGCGGCGATGACGTCGTCCGGGGTGATGTGGGCCAAGCCGAACGAGCGCACGCCCGGTGTGTCGACGACCCAGCCGCCGCCCGGCAGCGGCAGCGCGACCGACTGGGTGGAGGTGTGCTTGCCCTTGCCCACCCCGGAGACCTCGCCCACCGCCCGCTCCGCATCCGGCACGAGACGATTGACCAGCGTGGATTTACCGACGCCGGAGTGGCCGATCAACGCGGTGAGGTGATCGGTGAGCAGATCCAGCACCGGATCGAGCGGGTCATCGATGCCGCCGTAGACGATGGTGAGGTCGAGATCCTCGAAGGCGGCGGCGAATTCGGATTCGGCGGCCAGATCGTGCTTGGTCAGGCACAGAACCGGTTGCAGCCCACCGGCATACGCGGCGACCATGGCGCGCTCCACGAAGCCGGTGCGCGGGGGCGGATCGGCGAGCGCGACCACGATGAAGAGTCGTTCCGCGTTGCCGACGACGATTCGCTCGAACGGATCGGTGTCGTCGGCGGTGCGGCGCAACACCGTTCGGCGGTCGGTGACCCGAACGATGCGGGCCAGGCTGTCCGGTCGCCCGGACAGGTCGCCGACCACATCCACCCGGTCGCCGACCACGATCGGGGTGCGGCCCAGCTCCCGCGCCCGCATCGCGACGATCCGGCGTTCCGGATCGCCGCCGAGGACACACCCCCAGCGGCCCCGGTCGACCGCGACCACCATGGCCGACTCGGCGTCGCTGTGCTGCGGCCGGGTCTTGGTGCGGGGACGGGAACTACGCCCCGGACGAACCCGGACGTCGGATTCGTCGTAGCTGGCCGTGGATCGTCGCCCCTTCGTCAGCGCGCCGCTCCTTCGTCGGATAGCGCGGGTTCGAGCATCCGCTCCCACAGGGCGACGAAGTTCGGCAGGGTCTTGGCCGTGGTCCCGATGTCCTCGATCTCGATGCCGGGTACCCGGAGGCCGAGAATGGCTCCGGCCGTGGCCATCCGGTGGTCGGCGTAGGAATGCCACTTGCCGCCGTGCAGTTCGGTGGGCACGATCTCCAGTCCGTCCTCCGTCTCGGTCACCTTGCCGCCGAGACGGTTGATCTCGGTGGACAGCGCGGCCAGCCGGTCGGTCTCGTGCCCGCGCAGGTGGGAGATGCCCCGCAGCACGGAGGGGGAGTCGGCCAGCGCGGCCAGCGCGGCGACGGTGGGGGTCAGCTCGCCCACGTCGTGCAGGTCGATGTCGATGCCCGCCAAGCGGTCGGGGCCGTGCACGGTGAGTACGCCGTCGAAGATGCGCGCTTCCGCGCCCATCCGCACCAGGATCTCGCGGATCACGTCACCAGGCTGGGTGGTCAGCCGCGGCCAGTGCGGGATGCTGACCTCGCCGCCCGTGATCGCGGCCGCGGCCAGGAACGGGGTGGCGTTGGACAGGTCCGGCTCGATCTCCCAGTCCACCGCGCGAATCGGGCCGGGCTCGACGGTCCAGGTCTGTGCTGTGAAGCTGTCCGCGGGCGCCTGCACCCGCACGTCGGCGCGGCGCAGCATCTCCACGGTCATCTCGATGTGCGGCATCGAGGGCAGCGCCTTGCCGTCGTGGCGCACCACCAGGCCCTCGTCGAAGCGCGCGGCCGACAGCAGCAGGCCGGAGACGAACTGCGAGGAGCCGGAGGCGTCGATCGTCACGCTGCCGCCGCGCAGCGCGCCCGTGCCGTGCACGGTGAACGGCAGCGCGTCGCCGTCGATATCGGCGCCGAGCGCGCGAAGTGCGTCCAGGATGGTGCGCAGCGGGCGGATCCTGGCCTGTTCGTCCCCGTCGAAGGCGACCTCGCCTGCCGCGAGCGCGGCGACCGGCGGCAGGAAGCGCATCACCGTGCCCGCGAGCCCGCAGTCGACCGTGCCGCCGCCCAGCGGCGCCGGGGTGACGGTCAACGTGTCGCCTTCGCCCTCGATGTTCGCGCCGAGCGCGCACAGCGCCGCGATCATCAGGTCGGTGTCCCGGCTGCGCAGCGCGCCGGTGATCGTGGAAGGGCCGTCGGCCAGGGCAGCCAGGATGAGTGCCCGGTTGGTGATCGATTTCGACCCGGGCAGGGTCACGGTCGCGTGTACGGGGACTTCGACATGGGGCGCTGGCCAGAAGTTCACTCGTCCATCATCACACGCGGGGAAGTAACCGCCGGATCGGATGCCGCGGCGCGGCCGCGTGGTTGTGCGCCCGAGTCCTGTTTGCGCGGTTCGGGCGCGGACCATGTCCTCGCGATCAGCGTCGCGGAGTCCGTTCGCCGGGGCCGGATCGCTCTACTACCACCTGATATGGGGCCGGGTAGTCGACCAAGTCGAGTGTCCGGCCCCACGCGGGTTCCTTACTTGTTCCGCCCGTGCAGGAACGGAACGAGCTTGCGCAGCAGCTTCATCGTGGCGTCGGTGCGGCTGTAGCTCAGCAGCGCCATGCCGGGAACGGTGAAGCGCTGCACCGCGATCGAGTGCGGGCGGGCGAACTCGCGCAGACCCGGTTCGCCGTGGATGCGACCGATGCCGGAATCGCCGACGCCGCCGAAGGGCAGGCCGGGGATGGCGGCGAAGGCCAGCACGGAGTTCACCGAAGTCGCGCCGACGCGCAGCCTGCGTGCGATGTCCAGGCCGTTCTTCTTCGAGTAGACCGCCGAGGACAGCCCGTACTTGGAGTTGTTGGCCAGCTTCACCGCCTCGTCCACGCCGTCGACGGTGCGGATGGTGATGGTCGGGCCGAAGGTCTCCTCGGCCACCGCCTCGGAATTCTCGTCGGTGTCGACCAGCACGACCGGTTCGATGAACGGCGCCTTGACCGATTCGGGCCCGCCGAGCACCGCGGTGCCGCCGTTCTTCAGCGCGTCGTCGATGTGGCGGCGCACGATGTCCACCTGGCTCGGCATGGTCATCGGGCCGTAGGCGGCCTTGTCGTCGGAACCGGGCTTGATGTCGCTGAGGATGCGCTTGACCTCGGCGACGAACTCCTCGCGCACCGAGCGGTCCACATAGACCCGTTCGACGCCCGCGCAGGTCTGGCCGCTGTTGGCGGTGGCGCCCCAGGCGACCGCGTCGGCCGCGGCTTTGACGTCGGCGTCGGCGGCGACGATCACCGCGTCCTTGCCGCCGCATTCCAGCAGCACGGGGGTGAGCCGCTCCGCGGCGGCCGCCATGATCCGCTTGCCGGTGGCGGTGGAGCCGGTGAACGCGATCTTGTCGACCTCCGAACGCACCAGCGCCGCGCCGGTGGCGCCGTAGCCGTTGATCGTGATGAAGACGCCCTCGGGCAGTTCTGGATTGGCCTCGGCGAAGGCATCGGCGAGGAAGTTGCCGATGCCGGTGGAGAATTCGCTCGGCTTGAACACCACGGTGTTACCCGCGGCCAACGCGTAGGCGATGGAGCCGTTGGGCGTGTAGACCGGGTAGTTCCACGGTCCGATCACGCCGACGACGCCGAGCGGGCGCTGCTCGAGCCGGGCGCTGAAGTTCGACATGAGCGCGCCGGGGGAGACGCGCTTGGGGCCGAGCACCTTCTTGGCGTTCTTGGCCGCCCAGGAGATGTGCTCGAGCGCGAGCATCAGTTCCAGGAAGGCGTCGTCGCGCGGTTTGCCGTTCTCGGCGTGGATCAGCTCGCAGAACTCTTCCGATTTCTGCACCAGCTTGCTCGACCAGCGCAGCAGGTGCGTGCGCCGCTCGTCGAAACTCAGCGCGCCCCAGGTGGCGGCCGCGGCGCGGGCCTTGGCGACCGCGGCGGCCACCGCGGCCTCGTCGGCGATGACGTGCGTGCCGATCACCTCGCCTGTCGCCGGATTGACCGACGTCAGTGCCGTGTCGTGGTCGGCCGGTTTGGTGTCGGTTGATGTCACAGTGGGTCTCCTCTTGCCGTCTGCGGTGGACGGTCGATGCGGCGCGTCTGGGTGGACGGGCGACCGCCCTTCCGATGAGAGAATGCTATGCCACAACTCTCAACAGGTCATCAGCTATGCGTCAATTGTCTCCGACACTGTCGGTGGCGGGTGGGACTATCGGGATATGTGCGGACGATATGCGACCACGACCAACCCTGGCAGGCTGGCGGTCGAGTTGGATGCGATCGACGAGACCGAGACCGAGACCGAGACCGCTGAGGAGAGCTCTTTCGCCAACTACAACGTCGCTCCGACCACCCAGGTCCTGACCGTCGTCGAGCGGCACGACCAGGGCCACACCGACGACGACCCGAAGCGGCGTATCAGGCGCATGCGCTGGGGATTGATCCCGGTGTGGACCAAGGCCGCCGAGCCCGGCGTCCCGGTCAAGGGCAAACCGCTGTTCAACGCGCGCGCCGACAAGGCCGCCACCACGCCGTCCTTCCGCGACGCGGTGAAGTACCGGCGCTGCCTGGTGCCGATGGACGGCTGGTACGAGTGGATCGTCGAGCCGAACGCCGAGAAGGGCGGCAAAGGCAAGGTAGCCAAGCATCCGTACTACATGGCCAACGCGGATGGTTCCCGTCTCTACATGGCCGGACTGTGGTCGGTCTGGCGCGACCGGTCCCAGCCCGAGAGCGAGCCGCTGCTGTCGTGCACCATCCTGACCACCGACGCGGTCGGCGACCTGACCCGCATCCACGACCGGATGCCGCTACCCATGCCGCGGGAGCACTGGGACGCGTGGCTGGACCCGGACCATCCCGCGCCGGCGAGCCTGCTGGAGACCCCGTCCGAGGACGTGGTCGCCGCGATCGTGCCCAGGCCGGTACCACCGCTGGTCAACAGCGTGCGCAACAACGGGCCGGAACTGCTTGCCCGAGTGGACGAGCGAGAACAAGCCGAGCAGATCAGTCTTCTGTGACCGTCCGCGCGCATCGCCCATCTCGAGCGAGACCGGTGCGCGGCCCGGCTCGCGTCCGAACGGCCGCCCGTCGGCGACCGAGCAAAGTGGCGACCGCCCGGACGCGAGATCGTTGTGAACAACCAGCGCCGCATGCGCTGGAGAATCAATACAGCGGCGAATTCGACTCGCCTACAGTGAGCACTTCACGCTCGGCGAGGCGATATTCAGCCCGCACTTGATGATTCCGGCGACGAGGTCGATCAGTTTGGTGGTGACGTTGCCGCTGAGTTTCTCGGCTTTCTCGGCCCTGTCGTCGTCGTCATCGTCGTCGCTTCCGCCGTTGCCGTCGAAGTCGAAGACGCTGTCGTCGTCGACGTGGGTCACAGGCGGGGTGCCCGGTGCGGCGGCGGCGACGGGGGCTAGCAGGGTTACCGAACCGAGAGCCAAGACGAGAGCTCCGAACAACGCGACGATCATGGTGCGCATACGCTGGTGCGCGGACATTCGCATCACATCCTCGAGTCCGATGGATCTGGCACGTTCAAGTTACGCACAGATCGCGGTGGCAGTGGCTGAATTACGCGGATGTCACGGGTGCGGTCACCGCAGCGGTCAGCCGGATCAGGTCGGCGGGCGCCAACTCGATCTCCAGGCCGCGCCGTCCCGCGCTGCACAGCATCCGGTCCCAGGTCAACGCGGAGTCGTCGATCACGGTGGGCAGCGGTTTGCGCTGCCCGAGCGGGGAGATGCCGCCGAGCACGTACCCGGTCGTCTTCTCCGCCCGCGTCCTGTCCGCCATGCTCGCCTTCGACGCGCCGAGTGCCGCGGCGGCGGCCTTGAGCGACAACGTGTTCGGCACCGGGAGCACGGCCACCGCGAGCGAACCGGTGGCCAGCTCGATGACCAGCGTCTTGAAGATCTGCTCGGCCGCGACGCCGAGTTCGGCGCCCAGCGCGTCGACCGCCTCGGTGCCGTAGGAGTCGGCGCGCGGATCGTGCTTGTAGGTGTGCACGCGATGGGGCACTTTCGCTTGGGTCAACGCGCGGATCGCCGGTGTCGCACCTGCTGCCATGGGCCGAACTCTAACGGCGGCCGCGGCGCGATCCGCAAGTGATTTCCCCGTGGACTCGCCGCGAGCCCCAGGAGGCGGGAACACCGGGAGGGCCGGGCATGTTGTAGCCGGTACACAGCGCTCGGATTGATTTCCACCGCGTGAGCAGGCCCTATGAAGACGTGAAGGAGATGCCTGTGCCCGTGCTGCTCGACGACCGTCCGGTAGGGACCGAGGTGTCCCCGACCGAAGGCGGATTCTTCTTCGATATGCCGAAGCCGGTAGATTTGGCAGGTACGGCGATCGAAGGGACAGGTGTGACGAGCGACGATGACGTGGCGGCCGACGATGTCGGCACCGTCGACGATGCCGAGCTGGCACAGCGGTTCGAACGGGACGCGCTCCCGTTGCTCGACCAGCTCTACGGCGCCGCGCTGCGCATGACCAGGAATCCGGCGGACGCCGAGGACTTGGTCCAGGAGACCTATGTCAAGGCCTATCAGGGATTCAAGTCGTTCCGGGAGGGCACCAACCTGCGTGCCTGGCTGTACCGGATCCTGACGAACACCTACATCAACTCCTACCGCAAGAAGCAGCGCCAGCCCGCGCAGTACCCGACCGACGAGATCACCGACTGGCAGCTGGCCGCGACCGCCGAGCACACCTCGCAAGGACTGCGTTCGGCCGAGGTCGAGGCGCTGGACGCGTTACCGGACGACGACATCAAGGCCGCGCTGCAGGAACTCCCCGAAGAGTTCCGTATGGCGGTGTACTACGCCGACGTCGAGGGCTTCCCGTACAAGGAGATCGCCGACATCATGGGCACCCCCATCGGTACGGTGATGTCCCGGCTGCACCGCGGCCGGAAACAACTGAAGGGTCTGCTCGCCGATGTCGCGCGCGAGCGTGGTTTCAACCGTTCGGGGGAACGCCAGGAGGTCAAGCAGTGAGTACCGAACGGGACCCCGACATGGAGCTCGACTGCACGGCGGTGCTCGCCGACGTGTGGTTGATGCTGGACGGGGAATGCGACGAGGCGACCAGGGCCCGGTTGCAGCACCACATGGAGCATTGCAGTCCTTGTATCGAGGCCTACGGCATCGAGGAGAAGGTCAAGAGCCTGCTCAGCCGCAAGTGCGGCGGCGACCGCGCGCCCGAGTCGCTGCGGGAGCGGCTGACCATCGAAATCCGCCGGGCGGTCGTCACCAAGGAGACCTCGGTCGAGACCTCGGAGTGACCGGTTCGTGAAACGCGAGCGGCACGCCTTCCTACGGGAAGTGCGTGCCGCTTCGTGCTTGCGGGCCGAGCGTCGCCTCAGGCGTTGGGCCGCTTGCCGTGGTTGGCCGCATTGCCCTTGCGGCTACGCTTCTTACGTCCGCGCTTACCCATGAGTAGTCTCCCTTCTGGTTGAAGGCCATTCTTTCACGTGTGGTTGGCTGTACCGTCAGCGGATACAGGGCAACGAGTGAATGGGGTGCCATGGCTGAGGAAGTGCTCGCCGAGTTGGTGTCGGTCGTCTACCAGGTGGTCGTGCAAGAGGGCGACGCGGTGCGGGAAGGCGACACCTTGGTGATCCTCGAGTCGATGAAGATGGAGATCCCGGTGCTCGCGGAGTCCAGTGGCACGGTGACTTCGATCGGTGTCAAGGAAGGCGACGCGATCAAGGCGGGCCACCTGATCGCCGTCATCTCCTGATCGATTACGGCGGTAGATCTGCATGGCGACCCTGAGCGAGCTGCTGGCCGAGCACACCGACCTACCCGGCGTCGCCGTGGATCATCTGCAGCGGGTGGTCGGGGATTGGCAGCTGCTGGCCGATCTGTCCTTCGCCGATCTGCTGTTGTGGGTCGGTGCGGGCCCGGTGACGGAAGGCGCGGACATCGTGTGTGTCGCGCAGTGCCGTCCCACCACCGCGCCCACCGTGCACCAGGAGGACATGGTCGGCACCCTGGCTCTCCGGGCCGACCATCCGCAGGTGTTCGAGGCCCTGATGTCCGGCGACATCGTGCGAGCCGACAGCGACGTCGAGACATCCGGCGTCTACCACCCGCGCCCGGTGCACGCGATTCGTGAGGCCGTCCCGGTGCGCTGCGGCGACGACGTGATCGCGGTGCTGAGCCGGGACACCGAAGGGCAACGTTCCCGGGTACGCAGCCAGTTGGAGAGCGCCTACGTGGCGTGCGCGGACGATCTGTGCCAGATGATCGCCGACGGCACCTTTCCGACCACCGAGGATCGCGCGGCCACCCATTCCAGCCCACGCGCGGGGGACGGCTTCATCCGGCTCGACACCGAGGGCATAGTCGTCTACGCCAGTCCGAACGCGCTGTCGGCCTACCATCGGATGGGCTTGCAGGCCGACTTGGCCGGGCAGGATCTCGCGGTCACCACCCGCTCCTTGATCACAGACCCGTTCGACGCCCAGGAAGTGGTCGGCGACATCCAAGCCGCGCTGGCCGGGCGGACCGGGCGGCGGATGGAGGTCGAGGCGCGCGGCGCCACCGTGCTGCTGCGCACCCTCGTGCTGCGCCCGCACGGGGAACTGGCAGGCGCCGCCGTGCTCGTCCGCGACGTCACCGAGGTCAAGCGCCGCGATCGCGCGCTGCTGAGCAAGGACGCCACCATCCGGGAGATCCACCACCGGGTCAAGAACAACCTGCAGACCGTCGCCGCGCTGCTGCGCCTGCAAGCCCGCCGCACCGAGAACGAGGAGGCGCAGGTGGCGCTCACCGAGTCGGTGCGCAGGGTCACCTCCATCGCGTCGGTGCACGAGATGCTGTCCATGTCGGTGGACGAAGAGGTCGATCTGGACGAGGTGGTCGACCGGCTGCTGCCGATCATGGCTGACGTGGCTACGGTGCACACCGCGCGGATCAAGGTCCGCCGGGCGGGCTCGCTCGGCGTCTTCTCCGCCGAACGCGCCACCCCGCTGGTGATGGTGCTCACCGAACTGGTGCAGAACGCCATCGAGCACGCCTTCGATTCGGGCGAAAACGGCACGGTGACAATACGTTCCGAGCGTTCGGCCCGCTGGCTGGACGTGATTATCAGCGACGACGGCCGCGGTCTGCCGCCCGGTTTCAGCCTGGAATCCTCTGATCGGCTCGGCCTCCAGATCGTCCGCACCCTGGTCACCGCCGAACTCGGGGGCTCCATCGGGCTGCATCCCGGCGCCGATATCGGCACCGACGCCGTCCTGCGCGTCCCGCTGGGCCGTCGTTCAGGTCGCTGACCGTTCTCGGACCCGGTCGGCATCGTCGGAGGACCGGCGCGCACTGCCTCCGCCCCGGGCTCGGGAGCAGGTCGGCTCCGGCGGCGGTTTCGTTCCACTTCGCGCTATCGACAGTGGTGTCGCATCCACCGGTTCGATCGCGCGGGACCTCCGACGACCTGTTGCTGGGATGTCACCAGCGGCTGCGACGGGACGCGGTTTCCGGCTTGTGGCGGAATGGCCGCCGGAATGTCCGAATCGAGCGGAATGCGAGGTGTCAACCGGATTTGCGGCCGTCTCGACCTGCTCGGCAACCAATCTTTTTCCCATGCCTCGCGATCATCCGCAAGTCGAGACCGCATCGCGGGGACAGCCTGATGCGCGCTGCCGTTATTGCCGTCCCACGCAAGCCCATTGGCCTCGTTCCCGTTTCCCGGCGAAGCGAGACCGGCCATTTCCAGTTCGCGTCGGAGGTGCGAGAACTACGAAAACAACACAGCCCGGCACCTTTGGGTGCCGGGCTGAAATGCGTTACCGGGCCGGGCTGAATGGCCCGGTAAAGCCGGTCGTCTCGATCAGACGACGGTGCGGGTGCGGGTGCGTGCGTTACGACGCTTGAGCGCCCGGCGCTCGTCCTCGCTCATACCTCCCCACACGCCGGCGTCTTGTCCGGACTTCAGGGCCCAGGACAGGCAGTCGGCGGTTACGGGGCAGCGAGCGCAGACCAGCTTGGCATCGGCAATCTGTGCGAGCGCCGGACCACTGTTACCCACCGGGAAAAACAGCTCGGGGTCCTCATCGCGACAGATGGCCTTGTGGCGCCAGTCCATTCCTCTGCTCCTTTGCTGGGCGCCGCGCAGTGGCGCCTTTGGTTTGTGGATCGTTCACTTGTGCGACTCGAATGTTTCCGCACGGTTGCTTGTGAATGCTTTCACGAACACCGTAGATGTCAATAGGCACGCGGTGCACCGTGGGGAAGCTCACGCTCTGAAGGCCCCCGCATGGGGAGCCTGCCCGGTCCTTTGTACTCGCTCCACCTGCTTTTCGCAGCACAACCGCGATGTTTTCCGCGGCGTTTCGCCCTCAGAGCGGCCGTGGCGCCACGACCGCGAGGACGTCGGGCACCGCCGTGAAATCCACCACGTTGCGCTTGCCGATGAAGTCGCCATCGATTTGCAGGCCGATGGGTTCTTTGGACTCGATTCGTACGGTGGGAACGTCGTCTGCTCGAAATAAATTGCGCGACTTGGGGTTTCCGTTGGACGCCAGAAGTTGCCGCGCGAGTAGGAGTGTCGGGAGCACGGCCATGGAGCGCACCGCGAACACCCCGAGGCCCGTTTCGAACCGGGTGCCGGGGTTGGTGTGCACCGGCGTGGCGTTCAGATAGGTCCAAGGTGTGGTGTTCGTAACGAACGCGTAGTGCACCCCGTCCACGGGCTTGCGGCCCGGGATCTCCACCTGAACGCCGGGTTCCTTGCGCTTGGCCCGGAAGAATTGTCGCACGGTTGTTCGAACGTAGCGTGCCGGGGTCGCGGTGCGGCCGCGCGCGCGACTGGCATCGATCGCCTCGCACACGTCGGCGTCCAGTCCGACGCCCGCGCTGAAGCAGAACCAGCGGTCGTCGGCGAGCCCGAGGCCGATGCGGCGGTCGGAGTCCCGCGTGAGCAGGTCGATGAGCTGGTTGGTGGCGGTCACCGGGTCGGAGGAGATCCCCAGCGCCCTGGCGAAGACGTTCGCCGAGCCGCCCGGGATCACGCCCAGGCGCGGCAGCCAGGCCAGGCCGTCGTCCAGGACCGGCAGCGGCAGGAACCCGTTGATGGTCTCGTTGACCGTCCCGTCGCCGCCGTGCACGACGATCAGGTCCATCTCGTTGGTCGCGGCCCACTGGGCCAGTTCCGCGGCGTGACCGCGGTGCTGGGTGTGCGCAACGGTCAGCTGGGTGCGGCTCTCCAGAGCGTGCGCGAGTAGGTCCCGGGTCGCCGGCGTTGTGGAGGTGGCATTCGGGTTCACGATCAGCAGCGTCCGCACGAGGGCAGCCTAGTTGGCGGCCGGCCCGCGCCGGAAAAGCGGCGAGCGTGGCCTGTGCGTCGTTCTCCCGGCACAAGCCAGGGCGATGGCGCGGTCGGGTGAGTCGTAGGCTTGCCGCGTGAACGAGCGTCATCGAGGGAACCGGGGACACCATGCGCTGGCGCGCACGACGGAGCCGAGTGCGGGCGAGGCGCGGTCGTGAGCGACAAGGGTGCGACGGGAATGGCGCCGACGACGGTGCGGGTGGCCGGCGCTCTGGTGACGCTCGAAGGCGTCGTCGCCGTGGGTGTCGCGATCGTGCTGGTGGTGCGCGGGCTGCTGGGTCACGACCAGTCCGCGGCGAGCGGCTACGGCACGGCCGCCTGGTTCGGCATCCTCGGCGGCGCGGTGCTGGCCGCGGGCGTCGGGCTGCTGCTGGGGAAACGCTGGGGGCGCGCCATCGCCGTCATCGCTCAGCTGCTGCTGCTCCCGGTCACCTGGTCGCTGCTCACCGACTCGCATCAGCCGGTCTACGGCGCTGCGCTCGGGGTGGTCGCGGTCGCGGCGCTGGTGCTGTTGTTCGCGCCGCCGTCGACGCGCTGGATGGCGCAGGACTACGGGGTCGAGCCGGAATAGTCCCCGGTCGCCGTGCGCAGCGCCGACCGGCACAGGTGGTCGGCGTGCCGGGTGGTTTCCGGTAGCCGGTAGTTCGGGGTCAGGGCGAGCACCTGGGCGCAGGCGGTGTCGAGGTCGATGCGGTGCCCCACGGAGACGAAGACCGGTTTGACGCCGGTTCTGGTGCGCAGCGCACGCCCGACCACCGCTGCGTCGATGGTGATGTCGGTGGCCGCGCCGCGTTGCGGACCCGGCTCGGTGTAGTCGCCCCACACTGTCTTCGCGACGCCGATCGTCGGCACCCCGGTGAGCAGCCCGAGGTGGCAGGCGAGGCCGAAGCGCCGTGGATGGGCGAGTCCTTGCCCGTCGCAGACCAGCAGATCCGGTGCCGCGTCGAGCTTTTCGAGCGCGGCGAGGGTTGCCGGGATCTCACGGAAAGCGAGCAGTCCGGGCACGTAGGGGAAGGCGGCGGTCGCGTGCGCGACGGCCGAAGCGACCGGGCGGAGGGTGTCTGCAGCCAGGACGACTACCGCGGCGGCTACGGCGCTGTTGTCGCCATAGGCGGAGTCGAGTCCGGCGACGGTGCGGAACCGGGTGCCCGGTGGGGTGACCGGGGAAACCAGCGGCCGCAATTCGTCCTGCATCGCCATGGCCGATTCGGCGGTGGTGGGCCAGGACTCGCGATCGAGCGGCGGGAACCAGGGCACGCGCGCTACCGTGTTTCGGCGGCCAGCTTGCCGAGCGCGTCGCCTGCCAGCCGATAGCCCGCCCATTCGTCCTGGGCTACGGCGCCGATCGACTCGTAGAAGTCGATCGAAGGCTGGTTCCAGGTCAGCACCGACCAGGCCACGCGGCTGTAGCCGTGGTCGACCGCCTCCTTCGCCAGGGCCGTGAGCAGCGCCTTGCCGTAGCCCTTGCCCCTGGTTTCCGGTTTGACGTACAGATCCTCCAGGTAGATGCCGTGCACGCCGTCCCAGGTGGAGAAGTTGAGGAACCAGATGGCGCAGCCGAGCAGACCCGACTCGTCCGCGACCACGTGCGCGAACAACTTGGGCTCCGGCCCGAACAGCGCGGAGTGCAGCTGTGCGGTGGTGACCGTGCACTCGTGCCGCGCCTTCTCGTACTCGGCCAGGTCGTAGATCAGATCGACCAAGGCGGGCACGTCCGATGCGACGGCGCGGCGCAGGACGGCGTCGCCGAGGTCGACGACGGGGGAGTCGGTTCGGGTCACAGTGACGCTCCGTTGGGTACCAGATTGTGCGCGCGGATCGCGCGCACGTCGTGTTCGTAGCCGAGGACGGTCAGCGCGCCGGTCGACATGGCGAATCGGCGGCCCTCCCGGACGTCGAATTCGGCCCAGCGGGCGATCAGCGCGCGGGAGAAGTGGCCGTGCCCCACCAGCACGATATCCCGCTCCGGCAGCACCGGCGCCACGGCGGCCAGTACCCGGTCGGCGCGTTCGCGAACCTGCCGCGCGGTCTCGCCGTCCGGGACCGGGCCGGTCCAGACGGTCCAGCCGGGCACGGACTCGCGGATCTGCGGGGTGGTCAGGCCCTCGTAGGCGCCGTAATCCCATTCGGCGAGGTCGTCGTCGACCACGGCGTCGGTGAGTTCGGCCAGCTCCGCCGTGCGCATCGCGCGTAGCCGAGGGCTGGTGCGCACCAAAGGGTTTCGCAGTCCCAGCGTGGCGAGCAAGACGCCCGCGGCCCTGGCCTGCTGCTCGCCGCGCTCGGTGAGCGGGAGGTCGGTGCGGCCGGTGTGCCGCCGCTGTGTGGACCAGCTGGTCTCGCCGTGGCGAAGCAGCACAACGCGGGCGTCGTCGAGTGCGGACATGTCTCCATGATGGTGCACCGATGATCATGGTGCGCCACGCGCCGTGGATCAGGCGTTCGACGCCGTGCCCGCGACCGGGCCGAGCGGTTCACCGATCTCGAGCACCACCAGCGGCAGCGGTCGCGAAACCTTGGCCTGGTATTCCGCGAGCAGCGGATTGTTCGCTGCCACCCAGCTCGCGAATTCGTCGTACTCGGCGCCCTCGAGTGCCCGCGCCGTGCCTCGGTACACGGTTTGCCCGAACTCGATGGTGACGTTCGGATCGGCTTTCACGTTGTGGTACCAAGCCGGATATCTGTCCTCGATGAACGAACTCACATACAGGGTTTCGCCGCGGCGCAACACGCCCAGTGGTACGAGGTGGCGCTTGCCGCTCTTGGCGCCGGTGGTGGTGAGCAGCACCAGTTCACCGCCTTCGTAGGCGCCGCCGACCTTGCCCGCGTTGTCGCGGAACTCCTGGATCACGCCGTCGTTCCACCTGGCGATCTCTTCTTCGGAGTACTCCCGGTTCCACGGCGCGTCCGGATCGTCGTAGGACGCGGTCGCGGGCTTCGATCCGTCCGCGGTGGCTTCGATTTCGCTCATTCCCTCAGTCTGCCTCGAGGCACCGACAGATTCGGCGGCGTCACCCCAACGCGTGCAGTTGTGCGTCGCGAAGTTCGAGCACGGTGTTCCCGACCACGGTGAGGGAGATCGGACTGCCGGTGTAGCCGGGCCGCTCCACCGGGATGCGCCCTGCTTCGGCTCCGGTGGCCGGGTCGAGGACAGTGAACGCGCCCGCGGTGGGCAGCAGCAGTTTTCCTGCCATGAGCGCCGGTGATCCGAGGGCTCGGCCCGCGGTCCACAGCGGGTCGAACGTGCTGCCGTTCAACGCGATCACGCTGTTCCCGGTGAAGACCAGATAAGCGGACCCGATGCGGGTGGTGGTCGCCGCGCTGCTCAGCGGCGCCGAAAGCTGATGCGTCACAATCGGATTGCCGTTGCCGTCGTAGACGGCCAGGCGCGGCGGAAGCGGTTCGGCGCCTGCCGCGATACCGGGGAAGTAGAGCACGATCCGGCTGTCGGACACCGCGACCACCCTGGCCTCGGCGGAATCCGCTCCGGGACCGGTCAATACGTGCGAGCCGTGCTCCTCGGGCACCGTATTGTCCTTGGGCGCCGGGTTGAGCACGGTGAGCCGGGCGGCCGGGTCGGCGGGGCAGCGCTCCAGCACGGCGAGCCGAGACGGGCTGGAGCCGGACGACAGCAGTGTGCAGCCTTTGCGTGGCTGGGTCTTGACGTTCACCGGTGCGTCGACGAAGCCGTACTCCACGGTGCGCACCAGGTCCGAGCGCCACATCTCCAGCCGCTGCGCTCCCTGCGCGAGGAGGTAGGTGCCGTCGACCGACAGCCGCACGTCCTGGTCCATGTAGCTGCTACGAGCTGTGCGACGGGCGCCGCTGTCGCCGGCCAGCATCGTGGCCTGGCTGCAGCCGCGCTCGTCGCGGTAGACCGCGATCACCATGCCGTATTGGCCTTCGACGCCGCACAGCGGCAGGTCGCGCCGGTATTTCCAGAGCTGGTCGCCGGTGCGCGGATCGCGGCCGGTGACCGTGTGCTCGTCGCCGGTCACCGCGACGCCGCCGGACACGAGCGCTCGCGCGCTCGCGCCGTCCGGCGCCCGCCACAGTTCACGCAGCGAGGTCGGCAGCTGATCGGCCGCCGCCGGAGTCGGCACCGTGGACGACGCGGTCACCGATTCGGTGCCGTGCGCGTCCCCGCGCACCCAGACCACGAGCCCCGCGATCACGACGAGAACCGCGATCGCGACTGCGGAGATGATGTCGGCGCGCGTCCGCCGCTCGGGTGCGAGCACGAGTGCGAGACTAGCCGATCCGGGCGATCAGGCCGATGCGGCCGTCGCGGGCTCGGCCGCGCTCCCGGTGTCCTCGGCCGCCGCTTCACCTTCGCCGGAGCGACGGCGCCTGCGCCGACGGCGAGCGGGCCGGTCGGCCGATCCGGTCTCGTCCGCGTCGTTGTGGTCCTCGTTGTTGCCGCCGGCGTTGTTGCCGCCGGCGTTGTTGCCGCTGGAGTCGTTCCTGTCGGCGTCGTTGTCGCCCGAGGCGTCGGTGCTCGACTCGTCGTCGGCGGTGTTGTCCGTCGCGTCGCCGGTCGTCTTGCGCCGCCTGCGCCTGCGGCGGGCGGGCTTGTCGGCCTCGTCGGCTGTCTGCTCCGGGCCCGTCGCCTCGTCACCGGCGGGAGTCTCGGTGTCGGCCGTGTCGGTGGCGTTCACCGCGCCGTCGATCGGCTGACCGCCACGGGTGCGCCTGCGATTGCGCTTGCGCGGAGTGCGGGCGGGGCGTTCGACGACGACCGCCTCCGGGTCGCGTTCCGGCTTCGCCGTGCGCACGACACCGGTCACGCCCTCGGGAATACCGAGATCCGAGTACAGGTGCGGCGAGCGCGAGTACGTCTCGACCGGCTCGGGGATGCCGAGTCCGAGCGCGCTGTTGATCGCCGACCAGCGGTTGAGCTCGTCCCAGTCGATCAAGGTCACCGCGACGCCGGTGCGTCCGGCCCGGCCAGTCCGCCCGATCCGGTGCACGTAGGTCTTCTCGTCCTCCGGGCACTGGTAATTGACGACGTGCGTGACGTCATCGATGTCGATGCCGCGCGCCGCGACGTCGGTCGCGACCAGCACGTCGATGGCGCCCTTGCGGAACTTGGTCAGCGCCTTCTCACGGGCGATCTGCCCGAGGTCGCCGTGCACCGCGCCGACCGCGAACCCGCGCTCGGCGAGATCGTCGGCCACTTTCTGCGCGGTGCGCTTGGTGCGCGTGAAGATCATCGTGGCGCCGCGGCTCTCGGCCTGAAGTATCCGGGCGATCAGCTCGCTCTTGTCCAGGGCGTGTGCGCGATAGACGAACTGCGCGGTGCGGTCGTGCACCGCCGAATCGTGCGGCTCCTCGGCCCGGATATGCGTCGGGCGGGACAGGAAGGTGCGCGCCAAGGTGATGATCGGACCCGGCATGGTCGCCGAGAAGAGCATGGTCTGGCGCTTGTCCGGGACCATGCCGAGGATGCGTTCGATATCCGGGAGGAAGCCCAGGTCGAGCATCTCGTCGGCCTCGTCCAGCACGAGCACGCCGACCTTGCCGAGGATCAGGTGCTGCTGATCGGCCAGATCCAGGAGGCGGCCGGGCGTGCCGACCACCACGTCGACACCGGAGCGCAGCGCCGCGATCTGCGCCTCGTAGGGGCGGCCGCCGTAGATGGAGGCGACGCGCAGCGGTCCCTGGTGGTTGGTCAGGTACTTGCTCGCGTTCTCCAGATCCTTGGTGACCTGGATGCACAGCTCGCGCGTCGGCACGATGATCAGCGCTCGCGGCGTGCCGTCCAGCGGTGTGGTGCCGGTATCCGCGGTCGCGATCCGGTGCAGCAGCGGCACGCCGAATCCGAAGGTCTTACCCATGCCGGTGCGGGCCTGACCGATGAGATCCTCCCCCGCGAGCGCCAGCGGGAGGGTCAGTTCTTGAATGGCGAAAGTACGTTCGATTCCCATCTCGCCGAGTGCGCGGACGATTTCCGCGCGCACGCCCAATTCGGCGAAAGTCGGGGCGGTAT
This sequence comes from Nocardia sp. CY15, assembly GCF_009829295.1. NCBI lineage: Bacteria > Bacillati > Actinomycetota > Actinomycetes > Mycobacteriales > Nocardiaceae > Nocardia > Nocardia sp. CY15. The sequence continues at coordinate 1,053,892 of NZ_VUOT01000001.1, read as the reverse complement.
GCGTTGCGTCCAGTTCGGCCGTCAACAGGGTCTCCGCCAGTCCCGGTTCCTGATCGACTGTGATCTTGCTCAGGTTCGTGCCTTCCTCGTAATCACGTCCCGCGCGCACGAGGTGGGGCGGACCGGGCGGTCCACGACGACCACGACTCCGCAGGCGATACTCCACCCGGCCACGCTCCGGATGCCGGGCGCCTGCCCCGAAAAGCGGCGGCTACCTCGCAAAACATCGGCGCGGCGCACTGGTGACGCGGATCTGGTGCGCGCACATTTTCCTGTCCAACGAAAACTTCGCACTCGAAACCGGTCGGCGGTCGTAGCGGCGTCCCCGCGGTGTGCGTGAGCGCGACGTCCGGCAACTCCGTCGAGCGAAACTTTCGTTGTCCGAGGTGATTGTAGCGTGATATTGTTCCTCGCTCGAATTGCCACCGCGGCGCGCTGTGGAAAATCGTGATTCCCGCACCTCGCTTTCGCCGCGCCGGGCGCCGACGTACGCTGCGCGACATGGCAATTCATCCGGCGCGTCAAATCTGGGCGACGCTCGAACCGTTACACGATGTCGTCTATTTCGGAACCGGCGTCAAGGAGGCGGGCCTCGGCATCGGCTTGCGCGGCTACTGGCAGACCTACTTCGCGTTCCGCGCCGCGCCGCTGGGAGCGGTGACGCCCGCGACGGTGCGGGCGGCCTTCGCCGGATTCCACCCCGACATGGTGCATCGCGCGCTGCCGGAGGCGTGGCAGCGGGCGACGCCGCAACAGTGTCTGGACGCCCGGCTCGGGCTGGCCACCGGGTTGCTGCGTGGCGTCGGCGCGGGTGAGGCGGTGTGCGCTCGGGCGGTCGAACTGCTCGCGCCGGCGCAGCGTGCCGCCGATCCCACCGGGCGGGTGCTGTTCGCCGCGAACGCGGACCTGCCGCTGCCCGCCGATCCGGTGGCCGCGCTGTGGCAGCTCGCCACCTCGCTGCGCGAACATCGCGGTGACGGTCATGTCGCGGCTCTGGTCACCCACGGCCTGACCGGGCGTCAAGCGCTGGTCGCGCAGGTGGCCGCGGGCAAGGCGCCGGAATCGGTGATGCGGCCCGCGCGCGGGGTGTCGGAGGCGGAGTGGGCGGATGCTTTCGACGAGCTGCGCGCTCGGGGCGCGGTCGGCGGAGAGCCGGTCACCCCGACTCTCACCAGCAGCGGGGCCGCATTGCTGGCCCAAGTGGAGGCCGAGACCGACGAAGCGGCGTGGACCGGCGCGCTCGCGACGCTGTCGGCCGACGCGATCACGGAGCTGACCACATCGCTCGAGCCCCTGGTGCGCAGAGTGCAGGAGGCGGTGGTGCCGCCGCTCAACCCGGTCGGCATGGGGCCACGGTAGCGCGATCGGCGGATTTGCCTGTTACCGGCGGTACCGGAATGTGAGACTCTCTTCGGTGTGAGCCTTGCCGACACTGTCACCCTCGCCGCACGCAACGCGTGGGCACTGACCTTCGGCTCCGGCATCGAGGCGCCGGACCCGACTCCCACGACGGTGCTGTGGGACCAGCCGCACCGGCAACTGCGACGGTTCGAGCGAGCGGACGCGCACGCACCGCACGACGATTCGGCCGTCCTGCTGGTTCCGCCGCTCGCCGCGCCCGCCACCTGTTTCGATCTGCGGCCCGATCAAAGCCTGGCACGTTTCCTGCTGGAGATCGGCCGCCGCCCGTACGTGGTCGACTACGGCGAGATCACCTTCGCCGACCGGCGCATGGGCTTCGAGGACTGGACCGACGACATCCTGCCGGAGGCGGTGCTGCGCACCAGCGCCGATCGCGACGGAGGTCCGGTCGATCTGGTCGGCTGGTCGCTCGGCGGCACGCTGTCCCTGCTGACCGCGGCGGCCCACCCGGAGCTGCCGATCGATCCATCACGGCCGTCGGCTCGCCGCTGGACTACGACCGGATGACCGGCGTTCCGCAGTTGCGCGCGGTCGCGAAGCTCACGGGCGGCCGGGCCACCTCGACGGTCGTCCGCGCGGCCGGTGGCGTTCCTGCGACACTGACTCGAATCGGCTACAAAGTCACCGCCTGGGATCGCGAACTGACCCGGCCGTGGTTCGTCGCGAGCAATATCGCGCGCACCGAGGCGCTGGCGAAGATGGAGACGATCGACCGGTTCATGGCCGCGATGCCCGGGTATCCCGGCCGTTTCTACGGGCAGTTGTGGGGACGGTTCATCCTCGCCAACGACATCGGGCGCGGGGTCGTCCAACTGGGCGGACGCCGGATCGAGCTGGCGAAAGTGACCGCGCCGGTCCTGCTGGTCGGCGGACCCTCCGACGTGATCACCCCGGCTCCGGCCGTCGAAGCGGGCGCCGGTGTGCTCACCGGAGCGGCGGCCGTTCGCTACGAGACCGCGCCCGGCAGCCACCTGGGCATCCTGGCCGGACCGACCGCGCGTGACACGACATGGAGTTACCTGGAGAAGTTCCTGGCCGAGCCCGCCTGAGCCACGGCGAGTATTACGCTGGGGCCCATGGGAGCACAGTCACCTGCCGCGTTAGGTGTTTCGTCGACCGACCCAGCAAGCCTCTCCATCCCCGCGAGCCATCCCGGTGTGACCGATCTGTTCGCTGTGCTCGCGTACGGCGAGATCTCCGCGTTCTATCGGCTGGCGGAGGAGGCCAAGCTGTCGCCGACCCTGCGGGGCAAAGTGGCGGTCGCAACCATGGCCGCGGCCGAGATGGAGCATTTCAAGACGCTGGAGTCCGCGCTCGCCGCGCGCGGCGCCGATGTCTTCGACGCCATGGCGCCGTTCGTGCGGGCGCTGGACGACTACCACGCCTCCACCGACCCCTCCACGTGGCTCGAGTCGATGGTGAAGTTCTACGTCGGTGACGGCATCGCCGCGGACTTCTACACCGAGATCGCGGGCGCGCTGACGCCCGACGTCGCGGCGGTGGTGCGCGACGTGCTCGCCGAGACCAGCCACTCGGAGTTCGTCGTCGAGGAGGTCCGCCGAGCGGTCACCGAGAGCCGCTCCGAACGCGACCGGCTCACCCTCTGGGGAAGGCGGCTGCTGGGCGAGGCGATCACGCAAGCCCAGTTCGTGATGGCGCAGCGCGACGAACTCACCGATCTGGTCCTCACCGCCACCGGTGATCTCAACGGGATCGCGGCGCTGTTCGAGCGGATGCAGGACAGTCACGCCGAGCGCATGGCGGTACTCGGCATCTGAGCGCGGCTACGCGTTCGCCGCGCGATCGGTGACCAGCCGCAGGCCGGGCGCGTGCATGTTCGCCTTGTCGGCCAGCCAGACGATGATGCTCTGATCCCGGTCGGCTTCCAGGGTCTCGAACGACACCTCGACCATGCCGTGCGCGGGATGGTCGAGGTGCAGCGTGCCCGAACCGGGAGCGCCGACCCGGTGCGGTTTCCAGCGGTCCGCGAAATCCGGGAGGCCGCGCAGCGCCTCGATCGTGGCCCGTAGCGAATCGTCGCCCGGCCAGTGCAGCTTGGCGCGGCAGAGCGCGGCCGTGAAAGTATCGGCGGCCTGCTCCCAGTTGCGCACGACCCGCCGGGCGGCCGGGTGCGTGAACGTGTACCAGGCGAGGTTGGGCTGATCGGGTCCGTCCAGTAGTCCCAGCGGAGCGACGAAATCGGCCCAAGCCCGGTTCCAGCCCAGCACGTTCAGCCGTCGGCCGACCACGAAGGCCGGCGTGGGCTGCAAGGCGTGCAGGATGGTCTCGATCGTCGGGGCGAGCCGCTCCTCGGCGGATTCGTTACCGGGGCAGCGGGATTCGTTGCCGGAGGCCAAGGCGAGCATGCTGAAGTACTGCCGATCGTCGCCGCGCAACAGCAGCGCGTCGGCCAAAGCCTCGATCACCGCGACCGACGGGTTGGTGTCGCGCCCCTGCTCCAGCCGGGCCAGGTAGTCGGCGCTCACTCCGGCGCGGACGGCCACCTCTTCACGGCGCAGGCCCGGTGTGCGGCGGCGTCCGCCCTCGGGCATGCCGACGTCCGACGGCCGCAACTCGGCGCGCCGGGCGATGAGGAACTCCGCGAATCCGTTACGAGCCATGCTTCCCATCGTGCCCGGTCCGGGCACGATTATCCGCGCCCTGTCAGGTCCAGGATAACGGCGGTCTGGCTACCGGACCGAGGTCCGGTCATTGTCGGAGGTATGACATCCACCTCGGAATCCACCACGCTGAAAACCGGTTCGTGGGCGCTCGACGCCGCGCACTCCTCGGTCTCGTTCTCCATTCGTCATCTCGGCATCTCCAAGGTGCGCGGCGGATTCACCCGGTTCGAGACCGAATTCGTGGTCGACGAATCGGGCGCCGCCACCATCGGCGCGACGATCTACCTCGACTCCTTCGACACCGGCAACCCGGACCGGGACGCGCACATCCGCACCGCCGACTTCCTCGACGTCGCCAACCGCCCCACGCTGACCTTCCGCGCCACCGAACCGGTGGTCGTCGCGGAGTCCTTCGAGGTGCAGGGCGAGGCCACGCTCGGCGCGATCACCAAGCCCGTCACGCTGGAGGTCGAGTGGGGCGGCGTGCAGGACTTCGGTCCGACGGGTGATCGGCACGCGGGCTTCTCCGCCACGGGCACCATCAAGCGCACCGACTTCGGCGTCGGCGGCGCACTGCCCGGCATGCTCAGCGACACGGTGAAGATCGAACTGGAAATCCAGCTCATCGAACCCAAGTAAGCGGCGCCAGACGGTGTTCGCGGAAGGCGAACATCGTCCCCGCCGCACGCTTCTACAGCGAACGCACCGACTGATATCGCAAGTACATGGGTAACTCCTCGGGTACGCCCAGACCAGGAGAGGTGCGAGAACGCAGGACCTGAACGAATCCCGCGCGTCACCTGACTGGTATGGCCTGAAGATGCGGAGAGGCGGGGGAGCCTGAAAACTCGGAGAGGCGGGGGAGCACTAGCCTGGACTCGACAGCACAGGACTCTCAGGTTCGGAGGTTGGCCGTGGAGGTCAAGATCGGTATTTCGGATAGCCCGCGCGAGCTGGTGATCAACAGCGCGCAGACCCAGGACGAGGTCGAGAAGCTGGTGTCCGGTGCGCTCGGCAGCGACGGTGGCGTCTTGGCGCTCTCCGACGAGAAAGGCCGCAAGTTCCTGATCCAGGCGTCGAAGGTCGCATATGTCGAGATCGGCTCGACCACCGGCGGCCGCGTCGGTTTCGCCGCGGTCTGATCCGGCTCCGGCCACCTACGCATCGAGCCCCCGCCCCCGATCACTCGGGGGCAGGGGCTCGTTTCGCGTTGTGCCGCGTTCAGTCGATCGGGTGCAGCGGGACGTGCTTCAGGCCGCCCCACGCGAGCGAGACGGTGGTGTCGACCGCCTCCTCCTTCGGGATCGGCCGATCGGCCTCCAGCCAGTAGCGCGCGGTGAACTGGCTCGCGCCGACCAAGCCGACGGCCAGGATGCGGGCGCGGTAGGGGTCCAGGCCCGAGTCGTGCGCGACCAGATCGAAGACCGCGTCCACGCAGGCCTCGGTGGCTTGCTCGACCCGGCGCTGCACCTGCGGCTCACTGGTGAGGTCGGACTCGAAGACCAGCCGGAAGCCCTGCATTTCGTTGTCCACGAAATCGAAGTACGCCTGCACCGCCGCGCGCACGCGCTGCTTGTTGTCGGTGGTGGAGCGCAGCGCCTGGCGCACGCTGGACACCAGCATGTCCACGTAGTTCTGCAGCACCGCGAGGTAGAGCTCCAGCTTGCTGCTGAAGTGCTGGTACAGCACCGGCTTGCTCACTCCGGCGCACTGTGAGATCTCGTCCATGCCCGCGGCGTGATAGCCGCGCTGCACGAAGACCTCGCTTGCTGCCGCGAGTAGCTGAAGACGTCGCTCGTCGCGTGGAAGCCGCGTACCGCGTTTGGCGGGCGCCACGGCCTCGGACGACGATCGACGGGACGTCATCCGGTCCACGAGGTCAGTCATTTTCGGCTCTCCCAGTCGATTCCCCGGCGAAGGGGTGTGCACCGGGTCATCTCATGAACGATACCCGGTTGTCGCCCGCCCGCGGATCGCGGCCGGACAACTGGTGCCACCCGCGCAGAATTGTCGCACTTCCGGGACCGCGCATGTGCCCGTGAGTGGGGAATCGCGGCTGTGAGACGCTGGTGAACGTGACCGACCGACCGGAAAGACCACCCGGTGGGCGGCGTGGTGCGCGGTACCCGGCTGGCTCCGGCGCGCCCGGTTCCGTAGGGTCGGACGACGTGGCGAGAACCTGGCCAGTGGCGCAATCCGGTGGTGCGGCTCGGACCGGCGCAGCCAAGCGGTCCGGGGCAGGCGGCGGGTCACCCGGTCGCGGGCGGAAGAAGCGCAAGAACGCCGAAGCGTCCGAAGCCCCTGCGCGACAACCCGATTCCGACCAGCAGCATGACCGGGACGGTGTCGAGATATACGATCCGCTCGGGCTCTACTCCCACAAGGCCGACCGGTCCCACCAACCGCTGCGCGCTCGCTGGGATCCCACCGCCCCCGACGAGGGCAGGGCCAGGGCCCGCCCGGAGCGGGACGCCAAGAAGCAGAGCGCGCTCGGCAGATTCGTTTCGACCTATGGCTGGCGGGCGTATGCCTTGCCGGTCTTGGCCGTGATCACCGTTCTGGTCGTCGTCGACGCGATCCGCGCCACCCGCACCGGCGATATCGTGGGTCTCGATCCGGCGCTGGGGCGACTCAGTACGGCCACCGCGACCGCGGGCATCATCGGCGCTCCACCGGGCGACGGGCACTTCCCCACCGATCTACCCACCGGGGCACTGCCGGAGGGCGGCGCGTTCGCCGAGACCGGCGGCGGCGCGTGGCACGTGGTACCCGGCACGACGGCTCAGGTCGGCGCCGGAACCGGCACCGTCTTCCGCTACACCGTGGAGATCGAGAACGGCGTGGACACCTCCGGCTTGGGCGGTGACGAGGCCGTCGCCAAGATGATCGACTCCACCCTCGCCAACCCCAAGAGCTGGGCACACGACCCCAAGTTCGCGTTTCGCCGGGTCGACCAGGGTGACGCCGACTTCCGCATCTCGCTCACCGCACGCGGAACCAGCCGCAAGGAATGCGGTTTCGACATCCCGATCGATACGTCCTGCTACAACGCCGACAGTCGCCGCGTGGTGCTGTCGGAAGTCCGCTGGGTGCGCGGAGCGCTGGCCTTCGACGGCGACATCGGGTCCTACCGGCAGTATCTGATCAACCACGAGGTCGGCCACGCCATCGGCTACCACCAGCATCAGGCTTGCGAGAACGACGGCGGGCTGGCGCCGGTGATGATGCAGCAGACCTTCGGAACCAAGAACGACGACATCGCGGCCCTCGATCCGCACGGCGTGGTGCCGATGGACGGCAAGCGCTGCCGGTTCAATCCCTGGCCCTACCCGCGCGGCTGAAGGGTCGTATTTGTGGCGGGTGGCGCTCGATCCGGGCGGTTGCCGGTGCGGTCGTGTGGGAGGGGCAGCGGTCGCCGGACGGCAGGGCGGTTGTCGCGGTGGGGCGGTGATACGGAACGATGGGCCGGGAAGAACGGTCCGATTGTCGGTGTTGCACAGGTGAGCAGCCCGCGAAGGGCGCCATACCGCCGCAGCGATCGGCCTAGCGATTCGAGGAGTCCTGGACGTGTCATCACCCAAGTCCCTGCCGCCACTTGTCGAGCCGGCCGCGGAGCTGACCAGGGATGAGGTAGCCCGCTACAGCCGACACCTGATCATCCCCGATCTCGGCGTGGACGGGCAGAAACGTCTGAAGAACGCCAAAGTGCTGGTGATCGGCGCCGGTGGTCTCGGCTCGCCCGCGCTGCTGTACCTGGCCGCCGCGGGTGTCGGCACGCTCGGCATCGTCGAGTTCGACGAGGTCGACGCCTCGAACCTGCAGCGTCAGATCATCCACGGCGAATCCGACATCGGCCGCCCGAAGGCCGACAGCGCCCGTGACTCGATCCTGGACATCAACTCCGGCATCGACGTCCGGCTGCACAAGATCCGGTTGGAACCGGAGAACGCCGTCGAACTGTTCGGCGAGTACGACCTGATCGTCGACGGCACCGACAACTTCGCCACCCGCTACCTGGTCAACGACGCCGCGGTGCTCGCGGGCAAGCCGTACGTGTGGGGTTCGATCTACCGCTTCGAGGGCCAGGTCTCGGTGTTCTGGGAGGACGCTCCCGACGGGCGCGGCATCAACTACCGCGACCTGTACCCGGAGGCCCCGCCGCCCGGCATGGTCCCGTCCTGCGCCGAGGGCGGCGTGCTCGGCGTGCTGTGCGCGTCCATCGGCTCGGTGATGGTGACCGAGGCCATCAAACTGATCACCGGCATCGGCGAGCCGCTGCTGGGCCGGCTCATGGTGTACGACGCACTGGACATGAACTACCGGACCATCAAGCTGCGCCGGGATCCGGAGCGTCAGCCGATCACCGAGCTGATCGACTACGAGGCGTTCTGCGGCGTGGTGTCCGACGAGGGCCAGGCCGCCGCGGCCGGGTCCACCATCACCGCGCGTGAACTCGAGGAACTGCTGGCATCGGGCAAGGAGATCGAACTGATCGACGTGCGCGAGCCGGTGGAGTGGGACATCGTGCACATCGAGGGCGCCAAGCTGATTCCCAAGGACCGCATCCTGTCCGGCGAAGCACTGGCCGAGCTCCCGCAGAACCGCCCCATCGTGCTGCACTGCAAGACCGGGGTGCGCTCCGCCGAGGCCCTGGCCGCCCTCAAACGCGCCGGTTTCGCCGACGCCACTCACCTGCAAGGCGGCGTGATCGCCTGGGCCAACCAGGTGGATCAGTCGCTGCCGGTGTACTGATCCGGTCGACTGATCGTATTTTCCGTCCGAGAGGGCTGCGAACACGGCGCGCCGAAGGCGCGCCAAAACAGACACGACGTACCGTACGGCCGTGACTTCTGTGGAACCTCCCGAGCATGTGCGTGCCACGTTCGGTCTGCGCGAAGTGACCCCGGTTCCGCTCGGTGACTGGGAAGGCGGCTGGCGCTTCGGCGACGTGGTGCTCAGTCCGGTCGCCGATCACGCGCGCGCGGCGTGGTCGGCGAAGATCCGTGAGACGTTGAAGGTGGACGGACTGCGGCTGGCCCGCCCGGTGCGGGCGACCGATGGCCGTTATGTGGTGTCGGGCTGGCGTGCGGACACCTATTTGGAGGGTGCTCCCGAACCACGGCACGACGAGGTGGTCTCGGTGTCCTTGCGCCTGCACCAGGCGACGGCCGACGTGGAGCGGCCGCGCTTCCTCTCACAGCCGCCGGTCGTGCCGTGGGTGGACGTGGACGTGTTCGTCGCCGCCGATCGCGCCGCGTGGGAGCCGGTGCCGCTGCGCAGTCTCCGTGCCGGCGGAGCGTCGCTGTCGACCTCGCCGGACGGGCAGCGCAGCATCGAGCTGATCGGTCAGCTTGCCACGCTGCGCAAACCGGTACAGACGCCTCCGCAGCTGGTGCACGGTGATCTGTTCGGCACCGTGTTGTTCGCGGGTGCGCAGATCCCCGGCCTCACCGACATCACCCCTTACTGGCGGCCCGCTCCCTGGGCGGCCGGAGTGATCGTGGTGGATGCGCTGGCCTGGGGTGGCGCGGACGACGGGTTGCTCGAACGCTGGGCGGACCTGCCGGAGTGGCCGCAGATGTTGTTGCGTGCGGTCATGTTCCGCCTCGCGGTGCACGCTCTGCATCCGCGCTCGACGCCCCAGGCGTTTCCCGGTCTGGCGCGCACGGCGGACATGGTGCGCCTTACCCTCTGATTCGGAAGTCGTGCAGTGTGATTCGGCGCGACGAATTCGGCTCGGTCGGTCAGGGGTTGTTCGCCCCGCGTTCGGAAGGACTCACCATCAATTGCCAATGTCGGGAATGCCCGATACTCGGCGTTAGAGATGGGTGTGCCGCCGTACGTCCGGCGGTCTCTGCCGAGTGAGGTTTCGGATGGTGCTCGTTACGCCTGCCGGCATGCGTGCCCTGGGTCGGAGGAGGGTGCGCGCGTGGTGACGACTTGTTACGAGCTGATCGAGTTGGTCGGCGATCTGTCCATGCTGTGTACCGGCCTGCGAGGACCGGCTGCGTGCACCGTGCCGGGTGGAGGGCGTGCATGACGACCACGTTCCAAGACATAAAGATCGAGCCTTTTCCGCATCCCGCTCATGCCAGCCCCGGCCTCAACGCGATCATCGACGCGGCGCACGGGCATATCCAGAGTTCGATCGTGCTGTTCGCCTCCGGTTATGACGGCGGACAGCCGGACATGATCGGTCGGCTGGCAGATAAAGGACTGCTCAGCGAGCAAGGGCTCGAGTTCGACCAGCCCGGTGCCCAAAAGCTCGACCCGGCCTCGTCGGTGATGACCGGCAACTACGGGGATAGACGCGGTGAGATCCTGAACATGGCATCCGACCTGCGCATGCGGACCGACAATGTGAATGAGCGCGCCTTCGCAAGCTTCGACACCTCGAACAAAGCGTTCCAGGATGTGAAACGGATCGCGGACGGGCTGAGAGCCGAGTTGAGTGGCCAGCACGAGCTGACTCGGCTGCCCGACGGCAATTTGCACCTGACTCCCGCCGCGGAGAATCGGTTGCTGGTGCTGATCCTGGAGGCCGTGGACCGGGTGCACGACACGATCGAGGATTCCGACAGTGGTATGCGCAGGAACGCGGGCAACATCTACGAGATGATGCCGAACCTTCCCCGCAACCCGTACGGCAATGCGCCGGATGTCGGGTCTCGGAGTCCGTGGACGCCGACCGCGAGCAGCGCTACGTGGACCCGCGGGACCGGAACCCCGGATGACATCGTCACGAAGGCCCGGGAGCAGCTGGGACTCGGTGTTTCCGAGAGCGGCGGAAATAATGTCCCGATGTTCCGCGGCGCGGATGGCAAGCTCTACAAGGCCCCGTACAACATCAATGACGCATGGTGCGCGGCGTTCTCTACCTGGGCGTGGGATCAGGCCGGTTACAACGTCGACTGGACCAACAAGAATTACGTGCCGGCCATCTGGAACGACGCCAAGCACATGGGATTGGCGGCGAATATCTCGAGTGCCCAAAAAGGTGACATGATCATCTTCGACTGGGAGGGTGACGGAACCCCGGACCATGTGGGCATCGTGGAATCCGTGGATCCCAGAACCGGCCGGATCAACACCATCGAAGGCAATTCCAGCGATCGCTTGCAAACACAAAGCTATGCAATGAACGCTGGATCGCTCGTCGGTGTCGTCAAACCGCCACCCTCCGACAGCTCGACGAGAGTCTGAGGGTGCCGCTCACGGTATCTGTCGATCATCGGTCCGGACCGGCGTGGTGAGCTGGGGCAGAGCTCGCTCGATGCCGACAGTGGGCCTTGCATCGACCAACGCATAAGGCGACGTGGCCGAAGTGATTGCTTTTCAACTATTCGGCGTGCGCCGCAACCACCCGAACCCGCGAAAGCGGATGCAATGTGGCGGCTTCCCGTTGGGCAACGGAGGTGAAGGTCGCCCGGCGAGAAGCCGCCGACTCGGCAGGCAGAACGCGCAACCCGCTGCGTTTTTCTGTTGCGCGAGGATTACCTGATCGGATCCTGTGCCATGGATTCTTCGGCCGACGTCTGGGATACGACCGAATTCCTGGATGTCCACACGACAGCCACCGCGGCGATGGTGAAGACCGCGCTGCACCACAACGCTTTCGCCGGCTGCCCGGTGTGATCGACCACCACAGCGGCGGCGACAGGACCGAGAACAGCGCCGAAATTGAACGCGGTGGTCGCCAACGCGCCCGCGATACGTGGTGCGGCGGTCGCGGCGGTTTGCACGATCGTGGCGATCAGTGTCGACCCGACGCCGAACGCGACCGCGCCGGTCACCGCCGCCATGATCGACACACCGGCCGATGTGTGTGCGGTCAGAGCGGCCAGCAACCACACCGCGACGAGTCCGGTCGTTCCGATTTTGACGATTCGATGACGGTCGCTGTAGCGGCCCGTGAACGTCACGCCGAGGAACGAGCCGATGCCGAAGAAGGCCAGCACGACCGGAACCCAACCGCTACCCGCACCGGCGACAGCGGCGGTGATCGAGCCGAGGAAAGTGAAGCCCGCGAACGTCGCCGCGTTGACCAGGACCGCCACCACGACGGCGGTGCGGACCGGCCGCCTGCCGAGCACCCTCCATTCGCTCGACAGCGACAGCTCCTGTGCGCCGGGCCGATCACCGGCACGCACATCCCGAGGGACCATCGTCCACAGCGGGATAAGTACTGCCCCGCTGACTATCGCGACGGCCCAGAACGCCGCACGCCAACCCCAGACCTGTCCCAGCAGAGTCCCGGCGGGTACACCGGCGATGCAGGCCACTGTCACCCCGGATATCACCACCAAGGTGGCGCGCCCCACCACGGCCGGGCCGACCAATCGTGGCAGAGCGGCCAGCACGACAGCGAGGAATCCGGCGTTGGCGACCGCCGCGACGACCCGAGTCGCCAGCAACACCGGGAAATCGATGGTCACCGCACCGACGACGTGAGCCGCGCAGAACACCGCCAAGAACGCCGCCGCCGAATGCCTGACCGGCAATCGGCCCGCCGCCACCGCCATCGCGGGCGCGCCGAGCACCATGCCCGCCGCGAACAGCGAGGTCAGCAGACCGGCGGAACCCAGCGAGGCTCCGACGTCGACGGCGATCCGCTCCAGCAACCCCGACACCATGAATTCGGATGTGCCCTGCGCGAAAACCGCGACAGCAAGCACGAACACCACAATGGGCATAGAAGGACAACTCCCCGGATACAGGGCGCCAGGTTCACGACGCCCGAGATGGTCGCGGAATCGGGCGAACCATCGCCCGACCGCAGGGAAAAACCAACATCGTCCGGCGTTGCGAAGAACCCACCAGCCACTCGACGACCGGCGGTTCAGTCAGCTCACAACGCCGCCCAGCACATATGCCGGGCGGCTACCGTCTGGACGACTCCGGAGAACTCACGCCCACACCATAACAACGGACGCGGGCTCGGCCAACGCACTTACACCCGCGCCGAAAGGCTTTCAGTGCGACCGCAAGCGAGCTATGGCGACGTGGTTGGCGTGCGGATCCAGCGTTATCGCCGCCGCCCACACATGCGCCGCGACGGCACGCCGGTCGAAAAGGGTGACCCAGGTGTCGATGGATTCGCGGGTGTCCTTCACCCAGGTGGGCGTCGCTCCGAGTTCAGGCAGGTGGGTGTATGTCAGTGCCGTGTAGGCCTGGCCTCGGGCATCGAAGATAGTCGCCGCGCACATCGTGTCGGCAGTGGATCGTTCGCTCATTCGGCCCGCCGCCGCGGCCTGTAGCGCGTCCCGTGGGACCCCCTCGGCTCCGGTGAACACCTCGCCCACCGTCAGATAGGCGAGCCCGAAACCCCACATGCGGCCTGCGAATCGCCGGATCAGCCATTCGGCCGAATCCAGGACGGGGGAGCGTTCGGCGTGGGGATCGAGAACTATCGCGATGTGGGCCGCGTCCTGTGCGGTGGGGTTCTCGGTGCGGGCGAATCCCCAGAAGTGAATGGTGTCGGCGTCGGCGGCGTCTGCGCGGCGTTCGGACATCATCGCCGTGAGTATCGCGTCGATCGTGGCGGGGGGTGGGTATCGGATGGTGGAGTTCGTCGGCTTCCGCGACTCGTGCCGCGGTCGATTGCGTCGCTTGGACATTTCCCTTTTCGGTTGCTGCCTGTACGGGTCGTGGATGCGGCCGGGTGTATTCACGGGCGCGGTGATCGCGGCGGGACGGGAAGATCGGTGGTGCGTGCCCCGCCTGCGGGCAGCAACACCTCCCAGAACTGGGCGCGCACCGCGTCCCACAACCGGAAATGGCGTGGGAACCATTCGCGAACCTGCGCCAAATCGGGGAGTGCGCGTTCATCGAACGCGACAAACCCGTTCTGTCCCAATGGAATCGGCACAGTACCGCCGTTGTTGCGCAGCCGGTAGGCGGGTGTGGGATCGGAGTCGTCACGCAAGAACACGATCTCGATGCGACTTCCCACTACCTGCCATCCGGCCTGCACGGCTCCGATTGTGGTTCGATGCAACCGTTTCACCCCCGCATCGGTTCCGGTGGCACGGCCAAAGCCGACAGCCGTTCCAGTACTTCCTGAAGCGTGTGCACATCGGGGCCGTGCCCGGCGCTACCGGGCTCGTCAGGAGACGGGAAGCGCATGCCACGCGCGGCGGCGCGCTCGCGGTGGCTCACCGCCTGCGGCGTCAGCCGACCCGAGGACACCAGCGTGCGGTAGGCCGCCGCCTTCCACGCGCACCGCTCGATGCGGCAGGTCAGGTGCACCCGCATCTGCTCGTGAGCCAGTCGCACGTCGGCGTGCCCGCAGACGTCGGGCAGCACGAGCAGGGCATGTGTCGCGCTGTGACGCCCGTCGGTGCTCGATCCACCCGTATCTCTGTCCGCCACTTCGTGGTTCGCTACGAACCCGAGTTCTGTTCCGTGTTCTTCGGCCATGTGCATATGCTGCGCAGCGTGCCCACGATGGGACGCGCGAAACGTCCGGTGCCGAGCAACCGGTGCGTCTGCGCTGAGCGTCTCCCGAGTCGGGCGCACATTGATTCTCGCCGTGGGAAAAACCAGGCCACACCGTGGGAAAGTAAGGGGAGGACACAGCGGAATGGTGGGTACCAAGTCGGACCCCAGCCGGACGACGCTCCCGCGTCGCCAGCTGGGTCGCGCACTGCGCGACGCGCGCCAGGCCAACGGCTACACGCTCGAGCAGGTGGCCGAGGTCCTGGAGATCAGCCGATCTTCGCTCGGACGGCTGGAGCTGGGGCAGAACGAGAAGGTGAAGGTTCGGGATATCGAGTTCGTCTGCCAGTACTACGGGTTACCGGAGGAGCGGACCGAGTACCTGAAGTCGCTTGCCGAGCGGGCTCAGGCGAAACCGTGGTGGGAAGATTTTCGAGACCTGGTTCGACCGGGGTTCAATACATACCTTCAACTGGAAGCCGTGGCTACCGGATTCCGCTTCTTCCAATCACTGGTGATGCCAGGGCTTCTACAAACTGCGGACTACGCACGGGTGGCGGTGGCGTCTCCTCCGCGCATGACACCGGAAGAGGTCGAGCGACGCGTCGCATTGCGGATGCAGAGGCAGAAGATCCTGACGCGTCAACACAAGCCGTTGCCCGCCGAGTTTCTACTGCACGAGACGGTGTTGCGTACTGCTGTCGTATCCGAACGTGACATGTCTTCTCAGCTTCGCCATGTGGCCGACATGGGGACACGGGACAATGTGTCGATCCGAATCGTCCCATTCGCTGCTGGGCTACCGGCCGGTATTGCTCTGCCGCCCTACATCATCCTCGACATGCCTCATGACGAGCCATCTGTCGTGTACTGCGAAGGCGCGATAGGGACAATGATTTTCGAGGATCGTATGGATGTGGAGCGGTATCAAGCCTTCTACGAGGATGTGCGGCACAGCGCACTAGGGGAACAGGCATCGCGAGACTTGCTGAGGACTATGGCACGGAGGTACGAACAGTGACCATCGGGACTTTCGGCGTCCACTGGTTCAAATCGCAACACAGTCAGGAGGAAGCATGTGTGGAAGTTGCGTGGCTCGACGCAGGTAAGGTCGGCGTCCGTGATTCAAAAAACTCGACCGGTCCGGCGTTGGTCTTCACGCCGGGCGGATGGGATGCCTTCACCGCGTGTGTCAGAGATGGTGTGTTCACACTGTTGCCTTGATCGCTAGAACAGCGGATTGGCGGACGAGGCCCGGACTCCGGCACCCCAGCCGGAGCCCGGACCGGAGCCTTTTAGACATCACCGGGCGTCACGCCGGATCGTGCAACGCCGGGCGGGTCCGGTTCACCGGCGGCTGAGCCAGACCGCTGCCAGCGGGTACGGAACGATGATCGGTGTCCCAGCGATGTTCACCGTTCCGGTCCAGAGTCCCTGGCGTGGGTCGATGTCACGCAGATCCAGGCCGAAGGGCACGTAGTCGAACGTCACGTAGGTCTCGTCCGGCCCGACCGGCGTCTGATGCCCGCCCCGGCTCGAGGTCCCACAGACCAGGGCCACAGACCGGCCATCCGGGAAGACTTGCAGATCGCAGTTCTCGATAGGCGACCCGACGACATTGGAAGGCCCCCGCCCGATGTGATAGGTCCCAGCCGGGATGGCACCGTTGCGCGGAAACTCGGGATCATCAGCAGAAGCAACAGCGGGAGCAACACTGACTGCGGCGGCGGCCAACGCCGCACCGACCGCGATCTTGCCGAACTTCATGATTCCAGCTCCTTCGCTCATCAATCGAACTCAGTCGTATGTCCTAGCTTTCGTCCAGCTCGTTACTGCACCGCCACCCTAGTTGCGACCCCAAACCCGCGACGACACAACGCAAGAGCCCAGCCTTTCGCCCGGCCGTCCTTGCATGGATACCGGCAGGTCTTCTGCTAGTGTGGGCGAACCTGAGTCGTCGTCACAGGTCGAGAGGGTGGGGATGAGCCGTCGAATCATGTTGACGCTGCTCGTTGGCGCGTTGGCGACCGGAGTCGTCGGGTGCGGGGACACAACGAACGGAACTCCCACGACAGGTTCGAGTACCTCTGCGACACAGGCCTTGTTCGACCCGTGCACAAGAATTCCCGATGATGCACTGCGAGCGGCGGGCGTCGATCCGAAGACCGAGGAGTCCGGCATCGCTGGAGTACATCAGTCCGGTTGGGAGATCTGTACGTGGGATGGACCCAAGTACTTCATTACGGTGTTCTCAACCAGGCGCACCGTGTCGGAGTTCGAACGGAAGCCTGGGAACGTCGACTTCCAGGACGTTACGGTCGCGGGTCGTCAAGGTCGGCAATTCAGAGTCGAGGGCGCGTCCAAGAATCTTGATTGCGACGTTCTGTTCCCAGTGTCCCAGGGCGTCGTGCAATTGAGAGTTCAGGGCCGAGCAGGTCGCGACGATCTCGAAGATCCGTGCACGGTTCTGTACCGCGCCGGCGAATCAATCGTGCCTGCTCTGCCGCGTTGACCGGGGAGGGAACGCATGAGTGAAGACAATGCATCGGTTTGGAGTCGGCTCGCTGGTCAAGCCAAGGCTGGAGAGCTGTACCTAGACGACCAGAACGCCGCATTTCTCTGCGCGAAAGCTTGTGACTCGCGCATCGCCGAGCTCGAATCATTGCGTAGATTGACGGGAAATGCTCAAAACGTGTCCGGCTTCGGTGATTTCGAGATGGCTGCTGACTTGGTTAAAAAGTTCCTGAAGCAGGCTCTGGGTGACCCCAATTCGATCGACCAGGTCATCCTCGAACACATCGAGACCGTGAAGAACATGCGTGAGGTCATGGCCATCTCCTTCAAACGCATCACCGGCCAAGACATCGAGAACGCGACCCAAATCGCTGATACCACCGGCCAAGTGGGCTGATGAGCAACCACCGTCAGCGGTGGTGTCCCTTAGATCCGAATTCTGTCTCGAGTGACCGGGGTGATTGTGAACGACGAACTACTGGAAGAAATCGCTCGGTTCCACGCCTACACCAAGGCGATTTCCGGCCTGATGCAGGAAGTCCTCTCCGGCGCGCCGCGCCGAACCACCGGGCGTGACAGCACGGGAGCGGTCGAGACCACCCTCGCCGAGACAGGCGAGTTGGTCGACATTGTCATTTCCGACAACTGGTCGCGGCACGTCGACCGAGATGAGATCGGCCGAGCTGTCCTCGATGCGGTCAAAGATGCCGAGCAGCAACGTTTCGAAGCAACGATGACCATCGCGGTCGGCAACGGAACCATCGATCGCCTCGAAGCGCTCGACATGAACGAGGTCGTGCCGACGAGATTCGATCCACCGGAACCATCGCGGTACCCCACAGCCGGCACTCCGCAGTTGGTGGAGGAGACCCTTCAAGCCATGAGCGGACAAATCGGAGCAAAGGCTGTGGAATTCGTCGGAACGGTCGAAACGGAAGATGACCTCTATACGTCGGTCACCTTGAGTCGAAGCGGTCTCGTCGACTGCGTCGTCCGCATCCCGTGGGGGATGGACGCCGGAGGCGTCACAATCGCCTGCGCTGTCAAACAAGCCTACGATGAGGCACATCGCCTGCTCGTTACCGGAACCGGCAGTTCCACAGACACATTCAGCCGGTTGATGAACGCTGCTATCCAGGCCCTTACATCGATCCACTCGCAGAGGGGGGAAAGGTGAGTTCAGAACAACTCAGGGTCGCTGTCGACTCATTGCGCGCTGACGCGGGCGTCTGGAATCGGGGGTCGACGACGATGTCGGACCTGAGGGAAAAGATCGACGCGCTGAGCTTCAATCGCCTTCAGGCCGGATTGTTTCAGCTCATCGTTGATGCCAACGACGAACTCGTCACCACAATGTCCGACCGATCGGGCGAGGCATCCCATCGCTTCTCCGAGATAGCCGACACCCTCCGCTTCTGTGCTGACACGTACGAGGCCGAGGATGCTGCGGGCAAGCATCGAATCGACAACCTCTGGTAATGGATAGGGTCGCGAATGACTTTTGACGTCGCTTCATACGACTCGGTGGTGCGCGAGCTCGAAAGCTTCCTGAAAAAAATCTACAGTTCGATCAAGGTTGATGTTCCCGACGCCGAGAGTGCGGCACTGGATCTTCCTTATGTCCGTCTGATTCCGGCGGTCCAACGGGCGGTCAGAGTATGCGCGGACAAGATCGTCGAGGTGTGCAGGTGGATCTGGGAAAAGATCTACGAGATCATGCAAGGGATTCGCGCGCCATACGAAATGTATATGCGCAGTAACGAGTGGACGACCGTACGCGACGTTGTGACGAGTATTCAGGGGGAGATCGACCCCAATAACCTCCAGGGCAACCGGACGTGGAAAGGTACGGCGCAGCTTTCGTACCTCAAGACGAATACGTCACAGAACGCTGCGGCCGGAAAGATGGGAGACGTCTCCGATAAGGCCAGAAGTGCGATGATGGAATGTGCCATCGGAGGCCTGGCCTTCTATAGTGGGATTTTGGTCATCTGTGGGAATTTTCTCCTCGGCCTAGCCAGGGCTATCGGGGAATTGGCGAGCGGTATCGGGGCGCCGATCAGCATTGCTGATATCGCTGCAACGTCGGGTTTGTCCGCCGCGCAGCTTTGGGCTGCGGTCGCGGCGGTGACCAGCTTTATCGGACTGCAAGCCAAGGCATTCAGTGATCTGAACTCTGCCCTCTCCGATAACAGCACCTTCCCCGGGGGATGGCCCGACTCGCAGGCGTCGACATTCGCTGACGCCTCAGTAGAGGGGGATGGCGAATCCAAATGGCGGCTGAGCTGAACGAGTCCGAGGCCGGACGTAGGCGGGTGGCGATGTGGGAACAAGGGGTCCGTTTGTTCGGCCTCATCGTTGCAGCCACCCCGCCCACCGTGATCGGATGGGCGCTCATATGCACGGTCGTGGGCGAGATGGTCGGCGTCGGGCCCGCGCAGCGCGTGGCGATCGTATTCGCGCTGATAGTGCAGCTGTTTGCGATTGCGGTCAGTCGACGGCGGCCGCCTGAGGGGCGGTTGCGGGCGGTGGTCCGCGGTGCCTTTGTCAGCGCGTATGCGGTGGTAACGGTAGCGGCGGCTGTTGCGGTGGTGAAGGGCTTGATGGGCAAGGTCGAGAACTGGGAAATATGGGTAACCCCGTTCTATTTGATGTTCATCTTCAGCCTCGCCGCTCTCGTCGAACAGTGCTCGAAACCGTCACGTCCATTCGGCGCACCACGAGATGACGAGGAGGGCACGGGCGAGTCACGTTGACCCTGCTCAGCGTGTGCCGCTGACCGCAATTGATGCAGCTTACCTATCGACCCGGATTGCCCACCGAAGATCGCTGACACGGCATTGGCTTCCGTCGGGCTCGCTACTGCACTGCACCCTGGTTGCGGCCGAAACCTCCCATCGCACAACGCATGAGCCCGGTCTCACCGGCCAGTGACGCGGCCTTCTCCAGGGGGATACCGACAGCTTGTCTGCTAGGGTGGGCGAACCTGAGTCATCACAGGTCGAGAGGGTGGGGATGAGTCGTCGAATCATGTTGCCGCTGCTCGTAAGTGCGTTGGCGACCGGAGTCGTCGGGTGTGGGGATACCACGAACGGATCGCCTGCGACGGCTACCGGCACAAGTGCACAGTCTCTGTTCAATCCGTGTACGGGAATTCCGGACGATGCGTTGCAGTCGGCGGGGGTGGATCCGGCGACCGAGGAGCCCGGAATCGCGGGGGTGCACCAGTCCGGCTGGGAGATCTGCACCTGGAAGAATCGCAGGTACCACTTCACGGTGTTCTCGACCGGTCGCTCGGTGTCAGATTTCGAGAAAAAGCCCGGTAACGTCGACTTTCAGGACGTCACAATCGGAGGCCGTGCGGGACGGCAGTTCCGTGTCGAGGGAGCCTCAAAGGATTTGGACTGTGATGTGATCTTCCCTGCGTCGCAGGGTGTCCTGCAACTTCGGATCCTGAACAATGCCGTGCTGGATGATCTCGAGAACCCGTGCACGATTCTCTCCCGAGTCGGAGAGGCGATCGTGCCGGTGCTACCTGACTGACTAGGGGGAGTAATGGTCGATGACAACGCAGCTCAGTGGCGGCGACTCGCTGACCAAGCTCGCTCCGGCGAGCTCTATCTCGATAACGAGCAGGCAGCGCTCCAATGTTTCTCTGCCTGTGACCAACGCTTAACGGAAATCAATGAATTACGTGTATTCGCGCGAAACGCGCAGAATGTTTCCGGTTTTGGGGATTTCGATATGGTAGATAAGCTGGTTGGTAAGTTCTTGAAGCAGGCTACCGGCGATCCCAATTCGATTGATCAGATCATTCAAGAACACATCGAGACCGTGAAAAACATGCGTGAGGTCATGGCGATTTCCTTCAAACGCATCACCGGCAAAGACATCGAGAACGCGGCCCCGATCGCGAACGCGACGGAGCAGGTGCGCTGATGGGAAACCCGTTTGTCGGCCTGGGATTCCCCAACTACCCCCAGTTCGGTTCGACTGTGCTTCGCACTATCACCAACTGGATGTCCGGTGAAGAGTTGCAGCCCGATATCGATCCGGCCGCGGTGCAGGACAAGTACAACCAGCAGCGCGACGGTGTGCGCAGCCGGGCTGCCGGTGTCGGTTTCCAGGGCGAGTTCCGGCCGAGGGAAGTTCTCGACGCGGATGAGTTCGAGCGGCACGGCGTCGCGACGCTGCGAGAAAAGGTCGATCAGATCGACCTGAAGGCGGTCGGAGACTTGGTGTTCGCGTGGAACACGATCGCCGATCGGCACCAGACTTCGTTGGACAACTTCACGAAGGCGATGGCTCTGGCCACCGACGAGGGGGTGTGGCGGGGCGAGGCGCGCAACGCCGCCGCGACCGCGGTGGGCGACTACGCCGCCCAGGGGGCGCAGGTCTCGAACGCCGCTCGACTGACCAGCAGCAAGCTGTCCGAATTGTTGACGGGGTTGGAGCCGACCAAGCAACTCGTCCCGCATGCGCCGGAACATCGCAGCGGAATCGGCAACGCGCTCGCGTGGGCGGCGGGGCGCGGATGGCGCAATGACGACGTCGCCGAGTACAACGCGAAGACAGAGGCGTTGCGGGTACTGCGAACCGTCTACGCCCCGGTGGTGATGGAGTCCGACACAAACGTGCCCGTGATTCCTCGTCCGAACCCTGCTGCGAATCCGAATGGCGTCGACAACGGAAGCAATCCGCAGGGGACGAACAGCGGGAACCCGTCGGGCACACCGTCGTCGCCCAACTCGAATCCCACCGGTACGAATCCCACCGACGATTCGACCACCCCGTCGAGCACGCAGCCCTCGGACACCACCTCTGGAACACCGGAGTCGACCAGTACCGATCCGTCGTCCACTACGCAGGATTCGACCACACCGGCGTCGACCACGCCCGCCTCGACGACGCCTGCTCCGAGCACAGTGCCGAGTACTCCTGGAAGCCCGGGAAGCCCACATCCCGGCAGTCCCAACGGGCCAGGTGCGCCGGGCGTATCGGTGTCGCCGCGAGCCACGTCGAACAACCCCAACGCGTCCCCGGCTGCTGCCGCACGAACCGGCGCATCTCCCGGTCGCGCCGGTATGAGCGGGATGCCGGGCGGAATGGCCCCTGGTGCGCGCGGCGGCAAATCCGATGACGAGACTGCCAAGGGCATTCCGGACTACCTGATCACTCAGGAACACGGCAACGAGCTCACCGGGCTCGACGACCTGCCGGGGACGGTGCCGCCGGTCATCGGTGACAACCCGCGATAAGGACCGCACACATGTCTGAAGTGCAGAGCTGGCGGTTCACCGCGCTCGAATTCCGGACCCTATGGGAGTCCACCGGCCGCGACGTACTGCCCTATCCCTTGCGGCACCAGTTCACGACGGAGTTCCGGTCGGAGAGTTTGCGGTTGCGGCAAGCGGCGGCGCAGACGCTGCGCCCGCGCATCGATGAAGATCTGTTGCGTGCGGTGGAAGTACTGCTCGCTCCGGAGGCACGGGTGGAAGTGGCCGGAGTGGCCGGCCGGACCCGCAAGCTGCGGGCGCACGCGGGGGTGCACTACCAGCACGGGGCGGTCGCGGTGCAGGAACCGGGACCCGCCCCGGAGCAAGGCGGCGATGTGGTGCTGACGTTGCTGCCCGCCGGTGAGGTGGCGCGAGCCGTGGTCGACGTGTTCCCCGCCTGCGCCCCCGGGCAGGGCAAGCAATTGCAGGCTTCGGCGGAGG
Source organism: Nocardia sp. CY15 (assembly GCF_009829295.1). NCBI lineage: Bacteria > Bacillati > Actinomycetota > Actinomycetes > Mycobacteriales > Nocardiaceae > Nocardia > Nocardia sp. CY15. The sequence continues at coordinate 1,031,178 of NZ_VUOT01000001.1, read as the reverse complement.
AGCTGGCGCGGCCGAGACCGCCGGTCCGGGACGCCTGGCGGCCGACACCGCGAGAGGAATTCGAGCGGTTCTTCACTCGAGCGATGACGTTGATCGGTCACGTCGGGGTCTACGCGATGGGCAGCGTGGACAATCGACATATCAACGGCCGTAAGGACTTCCAGCTCAACGATGTGGAAAACGACGGCCGTTACGTCACCTTCGGCACCGACGTGGTGACGGTCAAACCCACCACTGCCGACCGAATCGCAGGCACGTTGCAACAGATGATGGCCCGCACCGTCACGGAAGTGCGCGACGGCGTCCACCTACCGTACTGAACGATCGAACGTCCGCCCGTCGTCCCGGTGCGGGCCGAGACCCGTTGCCGGGCCTCGGTTTCACCCAGGCGAGGGGCGGACGTTCGGTGGGCGGCTCCGCCGGAGGGGGACGGCGGCCGTCGCGCCCGTGTCCCGCGGCGTCCGGACCGCGGGACGTCGAGGGTCAGACGTTCGCGTACGCCAGCGACGGAACGCGCTGGATGGCGAACGAGGACCGCAGGTAGAACCACCAGGTGACGGTGGCCATCACCAGGAAGGTCGCGGCGTAGGCCCAGAACGCGGGAGCCATGCTGTGCAGGTGGGTGTTGGACAACCGCAGCGCCTGCTGCAACAGCCAGCCGCCGGAGGCGCCCACCGCGCCGATGACGCCGATCGCCGCGCCCGCCTGGCGCTTGGCCGAGGCGACGGCCTCTGTCATGTCGAGGCCGTGCTCGGCGGCGTACTTCTTGGACTCCGCGCTGAAGATGGTCGGGATCATCCGGTAGGTCGAGCCGTTGCCGATGCCGGTCAGCACGAACAGCAGCAGGAACGCCAGGAGGTAGAGCGGGAAGCTCTTCATCTCGAGTCCGACCATGATGAGCGCGACCGCGATCGCCATGCCGCCGAACACGTACAGGGTGATCTTCGCGCCGCCGACCTTGTCGGAGATCCAGCCGCCGAAGGGCCGGCTGAACGACCCGACCAGTGCCCCGAGGAACGCGAGGTTACCGAGCGTGGTGATCCAGCCGATCTTCGTCAGCTCCGGGAAGTTGGCCTTGATCAGCGTCGGGAAGGCGAAGGAGAAGCCGATGAACGAGCCGAAGGTACCGATGTAGAGGACGGCCATCACCCAGGTGTGGCGGTTGGTGAGGGCGCGGCGGTAGGACTTCCCGTCGGACTTGGCGGTGCTGATGCTGTCCATGTACCGCAGTGCGCCGAACGCGGCGGCCAGGATGAACGGCACCCAGACCAGGACCGACAGCGTGATGCCGAAGCGGTAACCGGCCGGGTCCTTCGCCATGAGGTGCGTGCCGAAGGTGATCAGCAACGGGAGCACCAACTGCGTCTGGGCGACGCCGAGGTTGCCGCCCGCGGCGTTGATGCCCAGCGCCGCGCCCTTCTTGCCCTCGGGGAAGAAGAAGTTGATGTTGGCCATGGAGGAGGAGAAATTGCCGCCGCCGACTCCGGCCAGCGCCGCCAGCAGCAGGAACACCCACATCGGCGTGCCGGGCTGGTTGACGAAGTAGGCCAGGCCGAGGGTCGGGATCAGCAGCATGGCCGCGCTGAAGGCGGTGAAGGCCCGCCCCCCGAACCGGGGGATGGCGAAGGTGTAGGGGATGCGCAGTGCGGCGCCGACCAGGGTGGGGGTCGAGGTCAGCAGCAGCGCGTTGCTCACCGCGGTCGGATTTCCTTGGCCGAGACCGGCGAGGAAGCCGAATCCGGCGGCGCCCATGCTGGTCACCACCGTGCCCCAGATGACCCAGACGCTGAAGCCGAGATTCTCGGCGAACACGGAGAAAAGCAGGTTCTTGCGCGCGGTTTTCGCACCGCCGGATTCCCAGAACTTCACATTGTCCGGATCCCAGTGGTCGAGCCAGCGTCCACGTTTCCGGTGTTCGAAAGTCGTTGTCGGCGACTGCTGGCCGGTGGCTGCTACGGCGGTCATCGGCTTCCTCTCGATTCGGCTCGACCGGCCCTCATCGCGGCGGTGTCGAGTGCCAAGCTACGGTCGAGACAAAGGTATGAGCCGCTTGTTGCGTCCCCGTGGCCCGCGGTGACGTTCCCGGCAATTCCGACTCACATCGCGTAAGTGCGGATGGTGACCACTCGGTTACCTCACGGCTTTCAGCGCGCGTCGGGATATTCCGCGATAAGAGAATTGAGGAAGCATCGCGTGGCCGAGGCGGCCCGTTCGGGATCGCCGTCGATCACCGCGTGCACCAAGGCGGCATGCTCCTCGGCATAGGACTCGTCGGACTTCGATGTCCGTGCGTGAATGACCTGCTCGATGATGGGCAGTAGCGAATCGTAGAACTCGAGATACACCGCGTTGTGGCTCGCGACGACGATCGCGCGGTGCAGCTGGACGTCGGCCTCGATCGCGGCGGCCCGGTCCTCGTCCCACCCCTTGTCTCGTTCGGCTAGCAAGCGCACCAAGTTCGCGATGTCGGTGTCGTCGCGGCGGCGGGCGGCCAGGGCGGCGGCGGTGGTGTCCAGCGCGAGGCGCAGTTCCAAGACATCGCGTTGCTCGGCGTCGGCGAAGTACTTGCCGAGGGTGCCACCGAGGTCGGATGCCGCGATGACATAGGTTCCGGAGCCTTGGCGACGTTCCAGCATGCCCGCGTGCACGAGAGCCTGGACGGCTTCGCGCACGGTGTTGCGGCCGGTGCCGGTGAGTTCTGTGAGCTCCGGCTCGGTCGGGATGCGGGAGCCGATGGACCAACGGCCGGAACGGATTTCGGCACGCAGCTGCTCGGTGACCTGGGCGATGAGGCTGGTTCGCCGGACGGGTTGCACCTCGACAGAGTACCGCCCATCACAAATCGTTGCCGCGCATCATCCGGTCATCCTATGATTTCTCGGTGACTGCGACTATTCCGGAAACAGCGCCCGGCCGGGAATCCGTCCTGGTCGAGCGCCGTCGACGTGCGTTGACCGAGGGCCGTCTGCTGGTTCTCACCGCCATCGTGATGTCGGCGCTCACCCTGCGGGTCGCGGTCACCGCGTACAGTCCGCTGGCCGAGCGGATCGGCGCCGAGATCGGTTACGGCGCTGCGGTCGTCGGCGTCTTCGGCATGATCCCCACCGCGATGTTCGCGTTGTCGGGACTGCTCACGCCGATCTTGGCGGTCCGGCTCGGGCTGGAGCGCACGGCGCTGACGGCCATGCTGATGGCCGGCGCGGGCATGCTGATCCGGGTGCTGATGTCGGGCACCGCCGAACTGCTCGTCTTCTCGGCCCTCGCGCTGGCGGGCATGGGCATCGGCAACGTGGTGATCCCGCCTCTGGTCAAGCGGTACTTCCCGGATCGACTCGCGGTGATCAGCTCGCTGTACATCGTGATGGTGCAACTCGGCACGGTCGTGCCCGCCTTCGCCGCGGTCCCGCTCGCGGATGCGCACGGCTGGCGCGTCTCGCTCGGTGTGTGGGGCCTGCTCGGCTTCGCCGCCGCGGTGCCTTGGCTGGCGGTGCTGCGCGGCAGACGCGGACATGACGGCGCGGACATGACCGCGCTGCCGGGACAAGCGCCGGATACCGGGCGCGTGTGGCGCTCACCGATCGCCTGGGGGATGGCGGGCATGTTCGGCATGACCTCGCTCACGACCTATGCGATGTTCACCTGGTTGCCGAAGATCCTGACCGAGGCGGGCGCGAGCGCCGCGTACGGCGGAGCCATGGTGGGGCTGTTCGCCGTGGTCGGCTTGGTCGCCGCCCTCACCGCGCCGACCCTTGTCGCCCGGTTCGGTAATCCGTTCCCGGTGGTGGTCGTGTGCGCCGTGCTGTTCTTCGTGGCGTTCGCCGGGCTGCTCACCGCGCCGATGGCCGCCCCCATCCTGTGGGTCGTCGTGCTCGGCCTCGGCCCGAGCACCTTCCCGATGGCGCTGACCCTGATCAACTTGCGCACCCGTACGCCCGCCGGGTCGGCGGCGCTGTCCGGCTTCACTCAGGGCGTCGGCTACGCGGTGGCCTGTGTGGGGCCGCTGCTGTTCGGGGTGCTGCGCACGGCCACCGGCGGGTGGCTCATCCCGTTCGGGATGCTCGGCGTCGCGGTGCTGGTGTTGCTCGCGGGCGCCTGGCAGGCGTGCAAGCCGCGCCTGCTCGAAGACACGTGGTGACATCCCGGCGCGATCGCGATGCGCGGGAATCTCACAACTCGGGTTGCGGGACTGTGCGAACCGGGTGAGGATGTGCGCATGAATTCGCGCCGCCAGTAGCGCGCGTCACACCTCACCGATCGCATTATTCGATATCGGCCTTTTTGTGACGGACGGAAACCGTTGTGTCACATGCCTGAAACATTCGATAGAAACTCACCCCGGTGCGGCGGTAATCGTGAGCAACCGTTGATTTCACGGTCATTTCACGCAGCATTTCGGCAATACCCATTTCCTACCGTGGGGCCAACCGACTTTGGGAGGCCCCGTTGAGCACGCTGACGCGTAACCGTCTGGAAGCGCTGGGACGGACTATGTTCCGCAGGCCGCGCATCGAGCACTGGGACGCCGAGGATGTCGCCGCCTGGGAAGCAGGCGGCAAGGACATCGCCAGGCGCAACCTGATCTGGTCGGTCTTCGCCGAGCACGTCGGGTTCTCGGTCTGGTCGATCTGGTCGGTGATGGTGCTGTTCATGCCCACCGACAAGTTCGGCATCGATCCGGCGGGCAAGTTCTTCCTGGTCGCGATGCCGACGCTGGTCGGCGCGTTCCTGCGGATTCCCTACACCGTGGCGACCGCGCGCTTCGGCGGGCGCAACTGGACGGTCTTCAGCGCGCTGATGCTGCTGATCCCGACCCTGCTCACGCTGTATTTCGTCAACCAGCCCGGCACCTCGTACACGACGTTCCTCGTGGTCGCGGCCTTCGCCGGCTTCGGTGGCGGCAACTTCGCCTCCTCGATGACCAACATCAACGCGTTCTACCCCCAGCGGCTCAAGGGCTGGGCGCTGGGCCTGAACGCGGGCGGCGGCAACATCGGCGTCCCGGTGATCCAGCTGATCGGCCTGTTCGTCATCGCGACCCTCGGCAACGAGTACGCCTCGTTGATCTGCGCGATCTACCTGGTGTTCATCGCGATCGCCGGCGTGGGCGCCGCGCTGTACATGGACAACCTGCCCAACCAGAAGGCCGACCTGTCCTACATGATCACGGCTTTGAAGGTGCCGCAGTCCTGGGCGATCGCGTTCCTCTACATCGGCACCTTCGGCTCGTTCATCGGCTACAGCTTCGCCTTCGGGCAGATCCTGCAGATCAGCTTCCGGGCGGGCGGCGACAGCGTCGCGCAGGCCACGCTGCACGCCGCGCAGATCGCCTTCCTCGGCCCGCTGCTCGGTTCGCTGGCCAGGCCCTACGGCGGCAAGTGGGCCGACCGTATCGGCGGCAGCCGGGTCACCCTCTACGTCTTCGGCGCCATGATGGCGGCGGCCGTGCTGGTCACCGGGGCCAGCATGATGGCCGACAACAACAACGGCGTGGCCAGCGGCGCGGTGATGACCGCCCTCGTGGTCGGCTTCATCGCCCTGTTCGTGCTCTCCGGCATCGGCAACGGGTCGGTCACCAAGATCATCCCGTCGGTGTTCGAGGCCAAGTCCAGGAGCCTGGACGCCACCCCGGACGCGCGGGCGGCCTGGTCGCAGAACACCTCCGGCGCGCTGATCGGATTCGTCGGCGCCATCGGCGCGCTCGGCGGCGTGGCCATCAACTTGGTGCTGCGTTCCTCATACGCCTCGACCCAGTCGGCCACCACCGCGTTCTGGGTGTTCATGGCCTTCTACGTGGTCTGCGCCCTCGTGGTCTGGGCGGTCTTCCTGCGCCGTCCCGGCGTGCGCGGCGTCGCCACCGAGTCCGATGTCGTCACCGAAGCCGAGACGTTCGTCCTCGAAGCAGAAGCAGGCCGCTCCCAGTCCCCGTCCGCCGGCTCGTCGGCCCGCGCCTGACCCCCGATCCAGTCCAGGAGGACCCCAGATGAACCCCACAGTCGCTCGCAAGACCGCGGTGGTCGTCGGCCATGGCATGGTCGGGCACCGGTTCGTGGAGGCGCTGCGCTCGCGCGACACCGAAGGCCACTGGCAGGTGATCGTGCTCAGCGAGGAGCAGCTGCCCGCCTACGACCGCGTCGGCCTGTCGTCCTACGTCGGCGCCTGGGACGCGAGCGCGCTCGCGCTGCCCGGCAACGAGTACGCCGGTGACGAGCTGGTCGAGCTGCGACTGGGCCAGCGCGCCGAGTCGATCGACCGGGCGGCGCGCAAGGTGACCACGTCGGCAGGCGACATCCTCGCCTACGACGCGCTCGTGCTGGCCACCGGCTCCTACCCGTTCGTGCCTCCGGTGCCCGGTCACGACCGACCGGAGTGCTTCGTCTACCGCACCCTCGAGGACCTGGACGGCATCCGCGCCGCCGCCGAGGCCGCCGGACCCGGCGCGGCCGGCGTGGTGGTCGGTGGCGGACTGCTCGGCCTGGAGGCCGCGAACGCGCTGCGTCTGCTCGGGCTGACCCCGCACGTGGTCGAGTACAACACCCGGCTGATGCCCGCGCAGGTCGACGAGGGCGGCGGCGCCATCCTGGAGCGGCTGGTCACCGACCTCGGCCTGCACGTGCACACCGGCGTCGGCACCTCCTCGATCGAGGGGGCGGGCACGGGCGTGAAGGTCACCCTCTCCGACGAGACGGTGATCGAGGCCGGGCTGGTGGTGTTCTCCGCCGGTGTCCGCCCGCGCGACCAGATCGCCCGCGACGCGGGGCTGGAAGTCGGCCCGCGCGGCGGCATCATCACCGACCTCGGCTTGCAGACCTCCGACCCGAACATCTGGGCCATCGGTGAATGCGCCGCCGTTGAGGGCGTGTGCTACGGCTTGGTCGCGCCGGGCTACAGCACCGCCGAGATCGTGGCCGACCGCCTCGTGGGCGGCGCGGGCGAGTTCCCTGGTGCGGACATGTCGACCAAGCTCAAGCTGCTGGGTGTCGACGTGGCCAGCTTCGGCGACGCGCACGGCGTCACCGAGGGCGCGCTGTCGGTCGTGCTGCACGACGCGGCGAAGGGCACCTACGCCAAGCTGGTCGTCTCCGATGACGCGAAGATCCTGCTCGGCGGCATCCTGGTCGGCGACGCCACCGCCTATTCGGCGCTGCGCCCGCTGGTCGGCCGTCCGCTGCCCGCCGAACCGGCCGCGCTGATCTCGCCCGCCGGCGCGGAACTGGGCGCCGACGCGCTGCCCGACGACGCGCAGATCTGCTCGTGCAACAACGTCTCGAAGGGCGCGATCTGCGGGGCGATCGCGGACGGCGCCTGCGACGTCCCGGCGATCAAGAGCTGCACCTCCGCCGGAACCTCCTGCGGCGGTTGCGTTCCCATGCTCAAGAAGCTGCTCGAGCAGTCCGGCGTGGAGATGTCGAAGGCGCTGTGCGAGCACTTCGAGCAGTCGCGCGCCGAGCTGTTCCAGATCGTCCAGGTCACCGGCATCCGCACCTTCTCCGGCCTGCTCGCCAAGTACGGCAAGGGCGCGGGTTGCGACATCTGCAAGCCGACCGTCGCCTCCATCCTCGCCTCCACCTCGAGCGATCACATCCTCGACGGCGAGCAGGCCGCGCTGCAGGACACCAACGACCACTTCCTGGCCAACCTGCAGAAGAACGGCACCTACTCGGTGGTGCCCAGGATGCCCGGCGGCGAGGTGACCGCCGAGCAGCTGATCACCATCGGTGAGGTGGCCAAGGAATTCGGCCTGTATGTGAAGGTCACCGGCGGCCAGCGCATCGACCTGTTCGGCGCGCGCGTCGAGCAGTTGCCGCTGATCTGGAAGCGGCTGGTCGAGGCGGGCATGGAATCCGGGCACGCGTACGGCAAGTCGCTGCGCACCGTGAAGAGCTGCGTCGGCTCCACGTGGTGCCGCTACGGTCAGCAGGACTCGGTCGGCATGGCCGTGCTGCTGGAGAAGCGCTACCGCGGCCTGCGGTCGCCGCACAAGCTCAAGCTGGCGGTCTCCGGCTGCGCCCGCGAATGCGCCGAGGCGCGCGGCAAGGACGTCGGTGTGATCGCCACCGAGAACGGCTGGAACCTCTACGTCGGCGGCAACGGCGGCCTCACCCCGAAGCACGCGGTGCTGCTGGCCGGTGAGCTCGACGACGAGACGCTGATCAAGTACATCGATCGGTACCTGATGTTCTACATCCGCACCGCCGACCGTTTGCAGCGCACCGCCCCGTGGCAGGAGGCGCTGGAAGGCGGCATGGATTACCTCAAGCAGGTGATCTGTGAGGACAGCCTCGGCATCGCCGAGGATCTGGAGACGGCGATGGCCCAGCATGTCGCCGGCTACCGCGACGAGTGGGCCGCGGTGCTGGAAGACGAAGAGAAGCTGTCTCGCTTCGTGTCGTTCGTCAACGCCCCGGAGGAAGCCGATCCGACGATTTCCTTCGACGAAACCGGGGAGCGGAAGGTTCCCGTCCTGCTCGGACTGCCGGAAGTCCCGGTCGCCACGCAGGGGAAATGACCGCTTAACCGCTTGGAAACAGAACGTCGGTACCAATGAGTAAGGCGTTTGGAGGATGACACCGATGACCGTGATCGATACCCCCGGCATCGCCGCAGCTACCACCACAGGGTGGACGCAGGCATGCCGTCTCGACTACCTGATTCCCGGCCGCGGCGTTGCGGTGTTGCTGAAAGGCGGCCGTCAGGCCGCCCTGTTCCTGCTGGAGAACGGCATGCTGTATGCCGTCGGCAATATCGATCCGATCGGCCGGGCGGCGGTTATGTCGCGCGGGATCGTCGGCGATCGCGGCGGGGTGCCCGTCGTGGCCTCGCCGCTGCTGAAGCAGGCTTTCTCCCTGGTCGACGGGCGTTGCCTGGACGACGAATCGGCGATGCTGCCGGTGTACGCGGTGCGCGTGGACGACGGCATCGTTTCGATTTCCAACGAGCCGGTGTCCACCGCGCTCGCGTCCTCGGATGGATGAACGCCAATGACAACAGTTGACGCGGGCGAAAGCCTGGCCGGATTCACGGTGGGTATCACGGCGGCCAGACGGGCGGAGGAGTTCGCCACGCTGCTGGAACGGCGCGGCGCGACCATCGTCTCGGCGCCGGCCATCCGGATCATCCCCCTGTCCGACGACAACGAGCTGGAGCGGGTGACCAGGCAGCTGGTCGCCGATCCGCCGCAGATCACCGTGGCCACCACGGGAATCGGCTTCCGCGGGTGGATGGAGGCTGCCGAAGGCTGGGGCCTGGCCGAGGACTTGCGCGCGACGCTCGGGACCACCCGGATGCTCGCCCGCGGCCCGAAGGCCAAGGGCGCCATCCGCGCCGCGGAACTGCGCGAGGAATGGTCGCCCGCCTCCGAGTCCTCCGCCGAGGTGCTCGATCACCTGCTCGGTGAGGGCGTGGAGGGCGTCCGGATCGCGGTGCAGCTGCACGGCGCCACCACCGAGTGGGAGCCGGTGCCCGACTTCTGCGAGGTCCTGCGCTGCGCGGGCGCCGACGTCGTGCCGGTGCCGGTGTACCGCTGGGTGCCGCCGGAGGACCAGGGGCCGATGGACAACCTCATCGAGGCCATCGTCACCTCCGGCATGGACTGCGTCACCTTCACCAGCGCGCCCGCCGTGGCGTCGATGCTGATGCGCGCCAAGGAAACCGGGCTGCTGGAAGGGTTGCTGTACGCGCTGCGCGGTCGGGTGTTGCCCGCCTGCGTCGGCCCGATCACGGCGGCGCCGCTCGAGGAGCTCGGGGTGCCCACCTCGATGCCGGGCCGGGCCCGGCTGGGTGCGCTGGCCCGCCACGTCGCCGAGGAACTGCCCCGGCGCGCCAACCGGATTCACGCCGCGGGACACATCATCAGCGTGCGTGGCGCGTGCGTGGTGGTGGACGGTCAGGTGCGTCAGCTGGCGCCCGCCCCGATGGCCCTGATGCGCTCGCTGGCCCGCCAGCCCGGCCGGGTCGTCTCGCGTGAGGACTTGCTCGCCGCGCTGCCCGGCGGCGGGGATGACACGCACGCGGTGGAGACCGCCATCGCCCGTCTGCGCGCCGGACTCGGCACGCCGAAAGCGATTCAGACCGTGGTCAAACGCGGGTACCGGCTCGCGCTGGACCCGGCGGAATGTACCGACAACAACCCCAGGCCCACCGCGACAGGAGGACCGCAAGTGCCCGGCGTCGGAATTCCGACCCGGGCACCTCGGTACATCCAGGCTGCGGGGAGCTGGTGACCGCTCCCGCCCTGGTGCTGGTGGCCCACGGGACCCGCAGCACCAAGGGCGTGCAGATGATCGCGGCGCTCGCCGAAGCCGTGACGAAGCAACTCGGGGAGAGCCCGTGGGTGCGCACGGCATTCGTCGACGTGCTCGGTCCTTCGCCGTCGGAAGTGCTGCGCGATCTGGTGACGCCGACCGGGGAAACCGTTCCCGCCGTGGTGGTTCCGGCGTTCCTGGCCTCGGGTTATCACGTCTACCAGGATGTGCCGCGCGAGGTGGCCGACAGCGCCCATCCCGCCGTGGCGGTCACGCCCGCCATGGGGCCGGATCCGGCGCTGGCGCGGATCATGGCGATGCGGCTGCGCGCGGCGGGCTGGACGCCCGGTGACGCGGTGGTCTTCGCCGCCGCGGGCTCTTCGGACGCTCGTGCCCGCCAGGATGTCCGGCGCGCGGCCGCACTGCTGGCCGAGCGCCTCGGTTCCGCGGTACGTATCGGCTACGTCGCGACCGGTGCGCCGCGCGTGCCGGACGTGGTCGCCGAACTGCGCGCGGCGGGGGAGCGCCGGGTCTTCGTCGCCTCCTACCTGCTCGCACACGGCTTGTTCCAGCAGCGCCTGCGCGAGGCGGGCGCCGACGGCGTCGCCGAGCCCATCGGCGTGCACCCGGCGGTGGTCCGGTTGATCGCCGACCGCTACCGGGTCGCCGCGGGCGAGATGGTCCGGGCGCGGGCGCACTGAGCAGTACGCGTATGGGGCAAACGTGCCTCAGCGGAGGGTTGCAGGTGCGCGGGATCGTGGAGAGCGCCTGGCACTGCGGGCTGGACCGTCGCACCCTGGTGTGATTCGACCGTGGATGTCGCGATCGGCCTGGTGGTTCTCGTCGCGTCGGCATCCGGTGTGATGCGCCACGCCGATGCTCCTACTCGGCGGTGTAGGCGTTCGTGGGATTCGAAGCGACGAATTCCGCCCAGGTCTGCTCGCCATCGGGATGATCCGGACAGGTGTTCACCCCCGCCCGGAAAGCGCGCCCGACCCGTCCGGGCACCGGCAGCGCGACGATCCGGCGCGGACGCCGCCGGGCGTCCCGCCACACCCGAGCCAGCTGCGCCATCGTCAGCACCTCCGGACCCCCGAAGTCGGGAGCACGACCGAGCGGACCGCCCTCGACCAACTCGGCGATCCGCCCCGCCACGTCAGCGGCAGCGACCGGTTGGAAACGGAAGCTCGACGGCAACGGCGCCACGGGCCACCCTTCGACGGTCTGCAAGACGGCCCCGAGCAACTCGTGGAACTGGGTCGCCCGCAGGATCGTGTGCGGCACACCGCTGTCGATAATCGCTCGTTCGCAGGCCACCTTGTTGCGGTAATACCGGAACGGAATGTCATCGATCCCGACGATCGACACGTAGAGCAGGTACCGGACCCCGCGTGCGGCCCGGAGCAGATTCTCGGTCTGCGCTATATCCGGTCGGCCCATGCGACGGGAATCGGAGGCCGCGTGCACGACCACCTCGGTTCCGGCCACAGCCTCCGCCACGCCCGCGCCGCTGCGCAGATCCCCGATGTGTGTGCCCGCGCCCGAGCGACGTGAAAGCACCCGCACCTCGTGGTCCGCTTCACGCAACCGAGCGACCACGAGCCTGCCGAGCGCACCGGTTCCGCCGGTGACGAGAATTTCGGCCATGCACCATCATTACCGGTGACGCCCGGCGGCATGCGGGAGGTCGCTGTCACTGGTGAGTCGCTCGGAGCGTGATAGCCCAGCCGCCGAGGCGCTGTCTCGGTCGCTACCCTGCCAATTCGTGGTCGCGTGCCCCCCAATCAATTGGGGGATAGGCCCGAGACCCCCATTGCTGGTACCAAGTTGGGTGCGACAGTTGGATAGTCGCCACGGCGCCGCGGGAATCTCGACAATCGGGAGGGGGCCTTATGCCCGTGCAAGGACCGATTCCGCGTCGGGGGTCGGCTGAGACATCCGCAACGTGGGTGCTGGAGCTGCCGTGGGCACGGTAGCCGGAATATGCTCCGTCGCGCGGGCGCAAGGAAGTGCAGCGCCTACGTCGATGGATGCGACCGACCGCATTCCCGGTGAGCCGCGCCCAGGCGCGGTAGAGCGCGAGGCGAGTTCGTGAGCGTGCTGCGTCGAAGGCGAATGACGCGTTCGGACACCGGGTACGGGGCCTTCCTGTCCTACAGCGGTGACCGAGACCGGGCCTTGCTTCCCTCGGTACAGAACGCGATCGAGAAGCTGCCGCGACCGTGGTACCGCTTTCCGCGGATGCGTGTGTTCCTCGACTACAGCGGCGTCTCGATCGGTCCCGAACTGTGGGGCAAGATCGTCGCCGGTCTGTCGCGTTCGAAGTGGCTCGTCGTGATCGCGTCCCCCGAGGCTGCCCGGTCGGCGTGGGTCGACCGGGAGATCGAGTGGTGGCTGGCGAATCGATCTCCCGAGACGATCCTGCTGGTTCTCAGCGCCGGTTCTCTGGAGTGGGACGAGCAAGCAGGCGACTGGGACCGCGCCCGCTCGACCGCGCTGCCGCCGCGTCTGTTCGGGGCCTACGCCGCAGAGCCGGTATACAAGACGATCAAGTGGCGCGAGGGCGCGGACGGAGTCCCGTACCCGGACATCGACGCCATCGCGGTGAGCATTGCCTCGGTGGTCCGCGGCGTCTCCGAGGCGGACGTCAAGTCCGAGGGCTACCAGCAGACCAAGCACAACTTGCGCTGGGCGCAGGCCGCCATCGTCACGTTGGCCATGATGCTGGTCTCGGCGCTGGTCGCAGGGTTCGTTGCCTGGGTGCAGAGCAATCGCGCCGAGGAGCAGGCAGGGATCGCCACGGCCCGGCTCATGGCTTCTGTCGCCGACACCAGACTGACCACCGATGTTCGCGCGGCCCTGCTGCTGGCCGTCGCGGCATACCGTCTCGACCCGAGCCCGCGCCACCATGCCGCGCTGCTGCGGGCGAATCTGGCCAGTCCAGGCGTCGCCCGGTACGTTGCCGCGCCCGCGGACGTCGCTGTCCTGCGCAGCAGCGCCGACGGCCGAACCGTGGTCGCCGGACTCGCCGACGGGCAGGTGGTGACGTGGGCGCCCGGTGATCCGGCGACGACTCCCGTCGCGGGCTTGCCCGGCCGGATTCGGTCGGTGGCCGTCGCCGCGGACGGCCGGACCGTCATCGCCACCGATGGTGTGTCGACCACGTTGTGGCGCGGGGATTTCGGCCGACGCGATTTCGGCGCGCCGAATCAGCGCAGCGCCGATGTCGTCGCGATCTCCGAGTCCGGGAAGTTCGGCGCGGTCCACCGGAGCCATACCGACGCGGCCGGGAGCTTCGAAGGTGCGGTCGATGTCATCGACGCGCTGTCCGGAGGGGTTGTCTCCTCGCATCCGACCGGCCGAGAGATGCGGAGCATGGTATTTCCCGACGACACGACGTTGCGTCTGCTCGACACCGGCGGCCACGTGCGAGAGATCTCCCTGCGAGACGGGGCTGTCGCGGACATCTCACCCCTGGATGCGGACTACGTTTGCGGTGTCGGACAGAAGGTCGGAGAACTGTCGGCCGACGGGTCCTCGTTCACGTGTGGAGTCATGCCCGGCCTTCCGGTCCCGGTGTTCCGGCTGCGCGCGACCCCGGATGCTCCTCGCCCGGAGGACGGGTACGCCGGTGTCGCCATGCCCAGCCGCTGGTCGCCCGCCGTGCTCAGCCGCACGGGACGCACGGCAGCGGTGCCCAGCGACGGCCGTGGCTTCTATGTTGCCGACGTGACGGCCGGCATCAAGCCTCCGGAGCCGCCGCCGCTGATCACCGGCGCCGCCGTAGATTTCGACCGAGCGCTACTGCGGTTCCTCGGAACTTCCGAAACGCGGCTGGTGTCGGCCTCCGGGCCGCTGATCACCCTGTGGGACCTCGAGCAGCGTGACCGCCTGGCGAAATCCATCGCCGTGCCGATCGTCAAAGGATGCAACTCTTGTGAGCCCAGCTTGTCCCTCTCGCCGGACGGGCGCACCGCTGTGATCGAGGGTCAGCACAAGAATCCGGATACAGCCGTGCTGAACAGCGACGTGGTGATCATTCAACAACTCGGACCGGACTCGTCCCAGCAGCACCTCATACCAGGACTGTCCGCCACTCCCGCGTGGCGACCGGACGGCACCGTGCTGGCTCTCGCCGCGAATCCCGTCTCCGGCGCGGAACGTCGCGTACCCGCGCGCAAGCCAGAGGTGTCAACGCCGTTCGAGGTGGCGGTCCTGTCCTCTCCGCCCCCGTATCTACGCGTCCGCGCGGCCGGAGTATCGCCCTCTTCGCCCACCGCGGTGTCGATGGACAGCAGCGGCAGGGTGTACGTGCACAATTTGGCGACCGGCGGTATCGAGACGGAATCCCTGCTGGCAGGCGGCGCGGTCGACTCCGACGAGGCTCAGGAAGCGGTGATCGACGCGACCGGTGAGTGGCTGGCTGTGCGCGATGCCGACCACATCTCGGTCTACGACTCGTCCGAACGGCAGAGTGCGCACGATCTCGAGGGCAAGGACGTGCAAGCGATGCTGTTCGCCGGACCGCATCTGCTGATCCGCAGACAGGACAGTATCGAAATCTGGGATCGGACCGGCTCCATCCGTGAGCGGACGATTCCCTTCCGCGGCACTCGGGGCGCGACCTCGCAGCTTTCCGCCGCGGCGGACGCGGCCGTGGTCGTCGCGACAGACCAGGCAGGCTACTCGACGCTTTTCGCGGCCGACGGCACGAATCTGGGGGAGATAGAGCCCGATTCCGTCTGGCACGTCCAATCCGCTGTCGCCTTGTCCCCTGATGGACGGCGTCTCGTGACGGTAAGCCCCGGTCCCGAATTCTCCGGGGGCGCCGATGGCACGCTGATCGAACGCGACATCTCGCCGGAGGGCTTGATTCGGACCGCTTGCGCGCATGCCGCCACCGATCTCACCGACGCCGAGTGGGACGCCCTGATAGGGATCGCGCGTCCTGCCGAAGCCCGCTGTCCCTGAGGTGCACAGCCGTAGGTCTGAAGGGTGAAGCGACCCCGATCAGCTGCTAGGGGTTGCTCGTGGGAGGTCGGACTCAGCGGACCATTTTTCTTTCGTGTTCTGGTGCGCCGGTGAGCGGGTGAAGGACGCGCGATAGCTGCTCGGCGGCACTCCGACATGTCGAATCATGTGCTGGCGCAACGACTCCGCCGAGCCGATGCCGCTGTGCCTGGCCACCTGGTCCATCGGCAGCGTGGTGGATTCGAGCAGTTCCCTGGCGCGTTGCAGGCGCTGGAGCAGCAACCATCTCTGCGGGCTCATACCGGTCTCCTCGTGGAAGCGGCGAGTCAGCGTTCGGACGCTGGTGCGCGCGTGTCCGGCCAGGTCGTCCAGCGACAACGGGGTGTCGAGTCGTCGCAGCGCCCATGCGCGGGTATTGGCCAGGGTCACGCCCTTCTCCGCGGGTATGGGCGCGTCCACGAACTGAGCTTGCCCGCCGGGGCGCACCGGGGTGACGACGGCGGCTCGGGCGGCGGCGTTCGCCACCGTCGCGCCGTAGTCGGCGCGGATCAGGTGCAGGCACAGGTCGATCCCGGCCGCCGCGCCCGCGGCGGTGGTGATCGGGCCGTCCTCGACGAACAGCATGTCGCTGCGGACCGACACGTCCGGATGGTTCGCCGCCAGTTCGTCGGCCAAGGCCCAATGCGTGGTGGCGGTGCGGCCGGACAGCAGGCCGGCTTGCGCCAGGACGAAGGCGCCGCTGCAGATCGAGGTGACGCGTTTGCCCGCGGCCACTGCGCGACGCAGGGCGGTGAGCGTGGCGACGTCGGCATCGGCGCGGCTGCCGGTGCTCGGCACGACGACGGTGTCCGCTTCCTCGATCGCTTCCAGGCCGCGGGAGACCACCACGTCGAATCCGCCCAGGCCCGCGGGCAGTACGCCGGGCACGGCCGTGCACACCACGATGCGGTAGCCGGGTCGGCCGTCCACCATGGCCGCGCCGAGCACCGTTTCCGGCATGGCGAGGTCGAAAGCCTTGACCGGGGGAACCGCGACGACGGCGACAGTCTGCATGGCCTGATCCTTGGGATAGTTGGCAATCCGGCCAGTAGCCTACCCGACCGCGCGGCGGCAGGCTGAGTAGCACGCGATCAGCGAACGGTATGCGCTCCGGCGCTGGTCGTGTGAATGCTGTTGTAGTAGAGAGGAATTCGCATGCGTTCGCATGTCATCGTCGGTCGCGGAGCTACCGCTTCGGCCACCGCGAAGCTACTCGCCGAGTCAGGCGACCGGGTACGCATGGTCAGTCGCAGTGGCGCGGGCCCCGAGAACCCGAGCATCGAGCGCGTGGCGCTGGACGCGGTCGACACGGCCGCGCTGGCCGCACTCGCCGAGCAAGCCGACACCGTGTTCAACATGGCCATGCCCGCGTATCACACTTGGCCGCAGACCGTTCCGCCGCTGTTCGGGTCCATTCGCGCCGCCGCGGAACAGGTCGGCGCGACTTACGTGATGTTGGGCAACCTGTACGGCTACGGTCCCGCCGACGGCCCGCTCACCGAGCAGTCGCCGCTGGCGGCCACGGGACCGAAAGGCCGCGTACGTGCCCGGATGTGGCAGGAGGCCGAACGGGCCCACCGCGCGGGTCGCGTGCGCGCCGTCGAAGTGCGGGCCGGGCAATTCGTGGGCGCCGGCGCCGCCTCGCTGTTCTCGATACTGGCCGAGCCGAATATCCGCGGCGGCCGGTTGGCGTTGCTGCCCCAAGCGCTCGACCTGCCCCATGCCTACACCGCGATCGGCGACGCCGCGGCGGCCGCCGTCGCGGTCGCGCGCGACGAACGCGCCTGGGGGCGCGCCTGGCACGCGCCCACCATCACCGCGACCGTGCGCGAGCTGGCCGGACGATTCGCCGCGGCGGCCGGTGCGCCCGAGCCGCAGCTGGCGGTCATGAGCGATCGCGAGCTGGCGCTGCTGGCGATCACCGACCCGTTCTGGGGCGAGCTGTTCGAGACCTACCACATGTCGCACGCGACCTTCACCGTCGACGACTCGGCCATCCGCGACACGTTCGGCTTGAAGGCGTCCGACCCGGACGAGGTGTTCGCGGAGGTCGTGCGCGCCGCTTGACCGATCGAACAGCCGATTCGCCTTATCCGAGGACTGCGGTCAGGTCCAGGTGCGCGAGTCGGTCGTGGTCGGCGAGGATGTCGATGGCGGTGATACGGCCGCCGACGACAGTGAAGCTCATGATCGAGAACGGGGCGCCGTCGAGGGTGTTGACCAGTCCGGCGACGCCGTTGACGACCGCCGGGTTGACGGTGCAGAGGGTGGCCATGCGCTGGAAGGTTTCGGCTTGCCCGGCGACGGCTGTCGCGCCCCGGATCACGCGCATCGCCTCGCCGGCGTCGGCGCGCAACACCACGTCGGGGTCGAGCATTCGCAGTAGTTCGTCGAAATCTCCACCGCGTGCGGCGGCGAGGAAGGCATCGACGACGCGGCGTTGCCGGGACAGGTCCGGGTCGGGGCCCGGTGTCGCGCCTCGGACCCGGCGCCGCGCCTGGCTGGCCAGCTTCTTGGCGGTTTGCGGCGTGCGATCCACGATGGGCGCGATCTGTTCGTACGGCATGGCGAACATGTCGTGCAGGACGAAGGCGAGTCGCTCGGCCGGGCTCAGCGATTCCAGCACTATGAGCAGCGCCAGTCCCACCGAATCGGCGAGCAGCGCTTGTTGTTCCGGGCCGGGCGTGGTCTCGCTGGTGATCACCGGGTCGGGTAGGTGGTGGGCCTCTAACGGTTCCTCGTGGCGGCTCTTGCGTGCCCGCAGCATGTCCAGGCAGACCCGTCCGACGACCGTGGTCAGCCAACCGCCCAGGTTGCCGACGCCGGCGGCGTCGGTGCGGGCCAGGCGCAGCCATGCCTCCTGAACCGCGTCGTCGGCTTCGGTGAGCGAGCCGAGCATCCGGTAGGCGACCGACCGCAGGTGTGTGCGGTGCTCTTCGAACCGGTCGGCCAGGAACTGCTCATCGTGCACGGGATCCTCCTCGATTTCTTCCCGAACCGATGACGAACCGGCGACGGAAAACGTGACCCTATCCCTTCGCCGGTCCGTCGTGCGGCCTGGCCGACCCGTCGGCGAGATGCGCGGCCGAAGGGCTCGCCAGCGCTTCGACCAGGAGTTCTCCGTGCTGCGGTCACAGTCTGTTCCCGCTGTACGTCAGTGCACCGGAACACGATCCGCAAAGCCGGGCAACTGTCGAAGGGAACAACACTGTGAACGCGATCGAAGTACACGGCACCGTCGCCGAGGGCTACGAACAGGTGCGTGCCGAGTTCGCCACCGTGGTCGCCGAGGAGAACGGGGAATCGGGCGCGCAACTGGCCGCGTTCGTCCGCGGCCGCCAGGTGGTGGACCTGTGGGCGGGCGCGGAGGTCACCGGGACCACACTCACCGGCCTGCACTCATCTACCAAAGGGGCCGCGGGCCTGGTGATGGCGCTGCTGATCCAGGACGGGGCTCTCGACGTCGACAAGCCGGTCGCCCACTATTGGCCGCGGTTCGCAGCCGCGGGCAAGGAGCGCATCACGGTGCGAGACGTGCTCGTGCACCGAGCCGGGATCATCGGGGTCGACGGTGGTTGCACCGTCGCGGAACTGGCTGACGAGCAGATCATCGCCGAGCGGCTGGTGGAGCAGCGGGCCTACTTCGCGCCGCGCACCGTGCACGGCTACGGCGGGTTCGTCATGTACGCGATCCTGGGTCAGGTGGTGCGCGCGGTCACCGGAAGCACCATTCAGAAACTGTTCGAGCAGCGCGTCCGCGCCCCCTATGGGCTGGACGTATACCTGGGTCTGCCCGAGGAACTGGATCACCGGTACCTGCCGATCCTGCCGTGGCGGGCGACGCCGGAGATGGAAGCGGCCTTCGCCGCGAACTCACCGAACCCGCACAGTATGGCCGGGATCTCCTACAACCTCAACGCGCGCGGCTTCACCGCCGCCGACGTCATGGCGCTGCCCAACGACACGAAAGTGCGCCGCCTCGGGCAGGGTTCGGCCGGCGGCGTCGGCAGTGCGCGCGGCCTGGCGCGGATGTACGCGGCGGCCACCACCGGCGTCGACGGACGGCCACCGCTGTTGTCCCTGGAAACCATCGCCACCATTTCCGCAGTCCATTCCAGCGGCGCGGACTTGGTGCGCGGGAACCGCGCACCCTACACGTTGGGATTCGAGGCCAAGAGCCTGCTGCATCCGTTCCTCGGCGTACACGCCTTCGGGCACACCGGCTCCGCGGGCTCGGACGGATTCGCCGATCCGCACAGCGGTCTCACCTACGGCTACACCCGCCACCGCGCGGCGTTCGCGTTCAACGCACCCGAGAACGGACGGCTGGCCGCCGTCCTGCACCGCGCCGTGACCGACACCGACGTCGCGTCGGCCGCCTGACTCCCCTCCATCGACCATCAGGAGCGACACGAACATGTCCACTCACACCACCTCGAAAATCCGCACCCGCGGCGTGAAACTCGCGCGCTGGGTTCCCGTGGCCGCCGTGCTGGCCGAGACCGCGGTCGGCGCGTACTGGGACCTCGCGCGGATCTCCTATGTCCGTGAGTCGTTCGACCACCTCGGCTACCCCATGTACTTCGCGACCATCCTCGGCGTCGCCAAGACCGCAGCGCTCGCGGCGATCCTCACGCCAGGCCATCCCCGCACCAAGGAATGGGCCTACGCCGGACTGGTCTTCGTCTACGGCGGCGCCGCCGCGTCCCACGTAGCCGCCGGTGACGGCCCGGACAAGTGGGCGATGCCGCTGTTCTTCGCCGTCGCCACCTTCGCCGCGCGCGCCTGGCTGCCGCAGGGCGGCTCCACCACAGCCGCCCTGCGCGCACTCGGCGGCTCCCGACGCCGGCCCCAGTACGCCTGACCGATCACACCAACCACAGATTCACCCCGAGAGATAAGGAAACCGGACCATGAACGCGAACACCACCACCCAGCAGCGCAGCGGCTCCCGTCTGCCCAACCCACAGCAGCTCGTCCCGGCACTGGGAGAGGTCGGCGCGGCGCTGTTCAAGGCCACCGGCACCGGAGCGATCCCGCCGGCCACGGTCAGCCTGGTCCAACTGCGCGCCGGCCAGATCGTCGGCAGCACCTACCTGGCCATCCTGCACGCGGGCAACCTGCGCACCGCCGGTGAATCCGAGGAACGCATCGCCGCGGTGGCGACTTGGCGTGACGCCCCGTATTTCACCGAGCCAGAACGCGCCGCGCTCGCCTTGGTCGAGGCCGTTCTGCAACCCGCACCGCTCGGCGAGCGAGTGCCCGACGAGCTCTACGCCCGCGCGGCCGAGTACTACGACGACAAAGCCCTGGCCACGCTCGCGATGGCCATCGGCCAGGTGAACTTCTTCGTCCCGCTGGCCCTCATCGGCAAGCCGCTGCCCGGTCGGCCGCAGGCCGAGCAGTGGACCCCCGCCTTCTGACGGTTCGACACCACCGGCCGCGGGGCCGGGTCACCCGCCCCGGCTCCGCAGCGGCGCCGTCCCTCGCCAGGTCACCGACCGCGAACGGCCGAGGACGTGCCGACGGCCGTACCGGGGCCACATCAACTGTCGTTGCTAAACAATAGCTAGATTTGAGAAAATCGCCGAGTCTCCGCTGTTCATCCCACTTCAAATGCGAATTCGTGAGCATTCGGTAACATGCTGGATGGATGCCTCGAGGGCTTGGGCGGGCGTGATAGGAACTCATTCATGTACCGGCTCCTGCGATGCCTGGTTCCACTTCTCGCGGTATGCGCCGCCTTCGTCCCGCCCACGACAGCCGCCGCCGCTCCCGGCGCTCGCATCATCGATGTGCGCTCGCTGGGCGGGCGGGAATTCGAAGTCGTAGTCCATTCGGGAGCGATGGATCGCCCCATCACGCTGTGGGTCTCGCATCCGGGTTCCGGCGCACCCGCGCTGTACCTGCTCAACGCCGTGGACGGGGGTGAGGAGGGCGGGCCGTGGCCCCGGCGCACCGACGTCGCGGCGTTCTTCGCGGACAAGCCGGTCAACGTGATCGTGCCCATGGGCGGGCGCGCCAGCTACTACAGCGATTGGTCGCGCGACGACCCGGTGCTCGGCCGGAACAAATGGACGACGTTCCTGACCAGGGAACTGCCGCCGCTACTCGCGGCCAGGTTCGGGATGAACGGCCGCAACGCCGTCGCGGGACTGTCCATGTCGGCGACCTCCGCGTTGAACCTCGCGATCGGCGCGCCCGGCCTGTACCGGGCGGTGGGCGCGTACAGCGGGTGCCCACGCGTCAGCGATCCGATGGGCCAGGCGATCGTCGCGGCGCAGCTGGCGGTGTTCGGCGCGGACCCGGCCAATATGTGGGGTCCGCCTGGTGACCCGGCCTGGTCCGAACACGACCCGATGGTGCAGACAGAGCGGCTGCGCGGTGTGGCGCTCTACATCTCGGCGGGCACCGGCGTGCCGGGACCCCACGAGACGCTCAGCGATCCGGGCATCGACGGCAACCCCGGCCGGCTGGTCGACCGGCTGCTGGTCGGCGGGGCCATGGAAACGGTGATCAACGGCTGCACCCGGGCGTTCCTGGACCGCTTGAATGCCCTCGGCATCCCGTTCACGGCGAATCTGCGCCCCGTGGGCACGCATGCCTGGACGTACTGGCAGGACGACGTGCACGAGTCGTGGCCGATGTTCGCCAGTGCGCTGGGTGTCTGACCGGGCAGCCTGTCTCCGCTACGGATTCCAGGGGTCGAGCCCCCCTTCGGGATCGAGGTGGTCGAGGTTGGCCACCCGCCTGGCCGAGCGCATCAGGGCTTCGCGGTTGATGTCGGTCGGGTTCTCGTAGTAGGCCCGAGCCGCCTCCTGATGCATGGTCGCGACCCGGTGGCCGATCGCCCAGCGGGTGTCACGGCCCGCGCCGTCCCACTCGTCCGGGGTGATCGCCGCGCGCAATGCCCGGTCCGAATGCCAGTTCTGCTCGACCCGCTGAACGAACGCCTGGTCGATCGCGGCGCCGGGGGCCGGTGCGTTGCTGTGCCGGACGAAGCTGTCCGCCGAGATGACCGCCTGGGCGGCGAAGGCGTCGTGTGCCTCGTGGCCGACGTGATTGTCCACCGCCCATGCCGCCGCGATCGCCTTCTGCAACGGTGCGAAGCTGTACGGATTCTGCGATGCGGTCGATTCCTGGACGGAGTACGCCGTCAGCGCGTGCGTGACCCGCTCGTTGGTGGCGCCGGAGGAGAGCAGGACGGAATGGATACGCGAATCGGGAACCTTGTTGTCGCGTAGCACTTTCAGAGCGCGAGAGACGCCCAGTTGGGTGTGCATGCCCCCGGCCTCCGTGGCCGCGGCGACCGCGACACCTCGCCAGTTGGTGCGGGCGAGCTGATGCTCGATGTATCCCTCTTCGCGGCTGGTCAAGATCCTGTTGGTGGAGCGTTCGATCCTGCGTCGTGCGCCGGCCAGCGGATTCAGCGGATTGACCCTTCCGCCGGCGAGCCAAGCCGTCACCGGCGAGGTGTTGATGGCGCTGAGCGTGGTGAGCGTGTTCATCAGCCCCATGCCGGGCGAGGTCTTCCCAGTGCCGCCACCACCCATGCCGAGGGCTGTGCCGCTGCTGCCGGCCGCCTTGCTCGAACTGCCCTGGATCGCGAGACCGAATCGGTTGGCGATCCAGTCGTTGCCGCGGGTCAGGCCGTTGCTGAGGCGTCTGAGCTGGAATATGGCGACGATCTCGACGGTGCCCGCGATGACGATCACCGCCATGACCTGGCCGCGAGCCTGCGCGAACAGGTTTCCCATGAAAAGAATGTAGACACCGAGAAATATGGTGTACGCCGTCATTCGCGCCGCGGCGACGAAGCTGTCCACGACATTGCGGACCAGAAATGTCTGCGTGGGGCCGTACACGAACCCGCCCGCGGCGAAGCCGAATATCGACATGATTCCGTGGTAGATCGTGTCCAGCGCGGCCTTGATGACCTTGAGCCCCAGGTACATCGCGAAGATCAGCAAGATGCCGCCGCAGGTCAACAGCATGAATCCGGTGGCGACCTGCCCCATGGACGGATTCTGGGCCTTCGCTTGCGCGGCGGCGTCTCCGCATGCCTTCATGCCGCTGATCACCCGGGCGTCGTCACCGGCCGACACCCCGGCCGACCATGCCGACCGGCAGGCGGGCCGCTGGTCGACCGTATGCCCGAAATTCCACACTTGCAGCGGCTGCCGGGCGAAGTTGTCGGCCAGATCGCTCTGCATCGTCGCCACCAGTTGGGTCGGATTCGGGTCGGAGTTCCCGTTCAAGCCCGCCGCCACCGAGATGCCCAGATCACGGCCCTGGGCCAGCAAACCGTCCGAGGACAGCACATCCGCCAGTGGCTCGGCGAGGAACAGCGGCCCCAGTAACGCCACGCCCACCATCGTCACCACCTGCATGGTGGCCTTCGCGTGATAGCCGCGCACGATGAACCACCCGACGAAGAACGCACCGATGCTCGCCGCGGTGACCAGCATGAGCGGCGTCGCGATCTGATCGGCCAGAGCATCGGCCACGCCACGCAACGCCGCGCTGAACATGTCCAGCCACCGGAAGCTCAACGCGTAGCCGATCAGCCAGATCGCCGTCGTCACGATGGCTATGTAGCCGATGAACTCCAAGCCCAGCACGGCCCACAGGATGGTGGCGCGCGGCTTGAACAGGCTTTCGTCACCGGTCGCGAAGCGATAATCCGACAGCGCGATCCCCGACGAGTCGCGAACGTTCATCCAGCTGAGTCCGTCGATCTCGGATGTCTCCGCCGTGGCGCCCGCCGCGTCCTGGGCGACGGCAAGCGCGCCGATGAAACCGGGGAACACGAATAGCGCGAATGCGGTCAGGCCGAACCAGATCGCCCTTCGCCGCCAAGGACTCGCCATGACGAGTGACCGCAGGCCGGGCCCGCCGCCGTGGATATGCCGGATTACGCGGAACTCGCGGGGGACTCGGACCGGAAGCCGTTCGGACGAGCTACGGCTGACAGTGCGGGATCGCACCGCTGGGGAGCAGATGTGCACGGAAGAGTCCTTCGTCCCGTCTTCGGGGGCGCGGTCGACTGCGAATGCTGAAACCGGTTGCACGCGAGCGGTAATGACAGTTCCCACCCGCGTCTCATGCCCTGTATTACAGACAGGTACGGAAACATCCGCTTGAACGGTCAATGACATCCAGACGGCTCGGGGGTGTACGTACGTACCTGGAGGAGCACGTTGGAGACAGTGCGAAATGCACTGGCATACAACTGTTTTCGGTAACCGATGGCTACTCGCTCGGCGGGCGGGAGCCTGTGCAGACCGTCTCGACCTCGCAGAAGTGCGACAGAGGACACGTGAACGGCCGGGATCGCGAAATCACCGCGTTGTCGTACTCCGGGCGGACAATGCCGCTATGGCATACGACGAAGAGTTGGCCGAGCGAATCCGGGAGCTGATCGCGCCCGGCCCCGAACTCACCGAGCGCAAGATGTTCGGCGGCCTGAGCTTCCTGATCAGCGGAAATATGGCGGTGGCGGCCAGCGGGCAGGGTGGGTTGCTGGTGCGGGTCGGTCCCGGCGAAGGTGAGCGGCTACTCGGTGACGCCGCGCGGCCCATGGTCATGGGCGGGCGCGAGATGGTCGGCTGGCTGCTGGTTACCGATGTCGACGACGACGAAGTCCTGCGGGAATGGGTCGAGCGCGGCGTCGCCTACGCTCGCGCGCTCCCGCCCAAGAAGAAGTAGGCCGGCTCAGGGCCGCACCTGCCGCCGGAAGAGCACGCGGTCGAATTCGCGGCCGTACTCGTCCACCGCGACCACGTCCATCTCGCTGGCGAAGACGCCCGGCCGGACGTCGACGCGCAGGAACGAGTAGTTCCGGAAGCGGACCCGCGACCACGGCGCGGCTTCGTCCTGCTTGCCGCCGCCCGGCGTCCAGACGTAGCTGTTCGGCACCGTCGTGTCCGATAACTCGTTGCCCCGGAACGATTCTCGTGAGTCGGGCTGGAATTCGTAGCGCGGGCGTCCGCCACCGCCCACGGTGTAGTAGACGGTCCCGTCGGTCTCCGGATAGACGATCGAGTTGTCGCCCGCGACCTTCGTCGCTTGCCCGCCGCGGATCGGATCGGTGCGTTCGTAGACGTGATTGTGGCCTTGCAGCACCAGATCCACGTGGTAGCGGTCGAACAGCCCGACCCACGCGTCCCGCACGCCGCCGTCGCTGGCGTGCGCTTCGGTGGTCGAATACGCGCAGTGGTGGAAGAAGCAGACGATGAAGTCGATGCCGGGGTCGGCGCGGTAGGCGGCCAGCGTGCGCTCCACCCAACTCGTCTGCGCTCCACCGGAATAGCCGGTGTTCGCGCGGATCTCGTAGGAGACGTCGTTGGCGTCCAGTGAAAGCACCGCAACGTTGCCATAGGTGAACGAGTACGCCGCCGGGCAGCCCGCCGGACCGTTGCCGGGGAAGTCCAGGCGCGCGAGATGGCCGCCGTAGCCATGTTCGCCGTACGTCGCCTCCATGTCGTGATTGCCGGTGGCGAACATCCACGGCGTCTGCGCGGCGCTGGGCTCGATGGCGTGGAAGTAGGCGTCCCAGACGTAGGGGTTGTACTTGTCGAACCCGCTCGCCGGCCGCGCTCCGTGCCGGACGAACTGTCCGGGTTTGCCCGCGCCGGAGGGGTCGGCGTAGGCGATGTCGCCGGCGAGGATGTGGAAATCGGGCCGGGCCGCGGCGATCTGGCGCAGCACATTGCTCGCGTGCGGCGCGGCCGGATCGTTGTCGGCCTTGTAGTACTTGTCGTCGTAGTCACCGGGCGCGATGCCCTCCGGCAGCGCCGGAGTCTCGTCGGTGCCCTGGTCGCCCATCATGGTGAAGCGGAACGGAAGGATCGCGGCGCGTCCGGTGGGCATCGCGGGCGCGGCGGCACGGATGTCGCCGACGAATCCCTCGGAGGTCCGCCATCGGTAGAAGTGCGGCACGCGACCGGGCAGCCCGTCCACCGGGGCGTGGACGTAGAACTGTTCGGCAGCGAGCACTCCGCCGTCGGCTGTGGGTACCTGGGTGAGCAGGTTGCGCACTTCGGCCTCGACCGTCCCGCCCAGCGCCGGCGTAGGTCCGTGGTCGAGGTACACCGTCGCGCCCGCCGGGCGTCGCGACAACTGCGCCGCGAAACGCAACTGGCTCGCCGCATCCGCACCGAAGGCCACCCGCCGTCCACCCACCGCCAGCTGCGACTCCTCGGCGTAGGCGCGCCCGCCGAACGGCGCGGCGCCGACCGCGGCGACGGCTGCGGCCGCTGCCGCGCCCCGCAGGACATTGCGCCGCGACACCGGATGACGGCGCAGGTAGGCGCGATGCCAGTCGTGCTGCTCGGCCATGGTCATGTCGGCAGCGAGATAGCCGGGAATCCCGGTGTCCGGAACGTCGCCTGCTGGATTCAGCGGTGTGGACGGCATACCGCAGATGCTGTACCGGCCGGGCGTACCTGATCAATTCGGACACCGCACCGCGGGCGGGAATACCGTCGCGACAGCCGGACTCGCCGTCGTGATCGGCGCACGGTGCGGGGCTGAACCGCCTCGGCCTTCGTCCGGGGCGGCACCGGCGCGTGTGATCGATCCCTCCCGCAGGTATGCGTGACCTACTACGTCGGCGGCTGATCCGGGGTGTCCGGTGGCTGTGCTGGGGCGGCGGGAGGACCGGGGGAGAACGGGGAGACGATCGAAGGATCCCAGGGGAAAGTCCCAGCACCGTCGGTCCGCCGCGCGGTGGGCGCGGCCAGCGGCTCGTTGTTACCGGTCAGCCTGCGGACAGTCCGCTCGAGTGCGGGCAGGATCTCGGTGATGTCGAGATCGGCGTGCGCGAATCGGCCGATCAGCGCGTACGTCATGTGGGTGAGCACGAGCGCGATGTCCGCGGTGTACTCGGGATCGATATCGGCGAAGAGGGCGCCCACCGCGGGCAGCACGGCGTCGAAACCCTGTGCGTCCAGTCGACGGCCCGCCGGGCTGGATCGCACGCGATAGTAGGCCTCCAGCATCCGAGGATTGCGCTCCCACGGTTCGAAGACGTACCGCAGCAGACGAAGCAGACCATCGGTCAGCGACTCGCCCTCGAGCGTCGGAGCGGGGGCCGCATAGGTGTTCGTGGCCATCCACCGCTCGACCGCGGCGAGCATCAAATCGTCCCGGGTGGGGAACTGCTTGTAGACCGTGGCGAGGGAGACGTGCGCACTTCGGGCGACTGCCCGCAGTTGGACCGCGTCGTAACCGTCCGACTCCAGCATCGACACCACGGCGTCGATGATCTTTGCCGCCGAATCCCTTTCGTCTGACCTGGCCACGTACGTACCGTAATCCAGTCGCCGGATTCCGGACACTCACGCCGCGTACCGCCACGACCGTGGCGTCGCCGGGTCGCGGAGAGCGCGGCGGCACAGTTGTGGACGGCTGTGGACGCTCCGGTCGGCGCACTGACGCAGATGATCTTGTCTGTTTTCCGCTAGTCTGCCGCGTGGGACATTTGTACTGTGGGTCCATGACCACCGACAACCGGGCTATCGTCCAGGCCGCGTGGCGGGCGTTCGCCAGTCACGACGCCGAGCGGATCGCACCGTTTTTCACCGAGGACGCCGAATGGCTCGCCCCGGCGGACAACGCCACCGCGGTCGCGCTCGACATCCCCAGTCACATGATCGGCCGGCAGGCGATCACCGACTTCCTCGCCCACGAGTACACGAAATTGTTCGTCAGTGACGTCACTGTGGACTTTCGCGGCTTCTACCTGGACGGAGACCGGGTGATCGTGGAGGAAACGATGAGTGCCACGTTGGCGAACGGAAACGCCTACAGCAATGACTACTGCTTCGTCTTCGAGTTACGGGACGGCCTGATCCACAGGGTTCGCGAGTACATGGACACTGCGCGCGGGCACCGCGACGTCTTCGGAGGTGCTGCCGTAGCTGGTAGCGCCGAAACCGAGGCCGCGCACTCATAGATCAGGTGAGTGGGTGGCCGCGGCGGTGGCATTGTGCGGCGTCGTCGCCAGCGTGATCAGGCCAGAATGATAAGTACCAGTGGTGGCGAGCCGACCGAACACAGGACACCGTTGCCGCTCTTGGCCGGTTCTCGCGCCGATCGTGGTCAGCCGGAGCAGATCCGCGTGTGGAGCCGCGGACGCGGGCCAGGGAGTATGTGTCGGGCCTGGTCGCGGGTCTGGAGCGCAAGAACGGGTGGACGGTGGCCGAGCATGCCGGTGCGGTGCGGTGCGGTGCGGTGCGGTGCGGTGCGGTGCGGTGCGTCCGGACGGGATCCAGCGGATGCTGCGCATGGCGGACTGGGACGTCGACGGGGTTCGTGACGATGTGAGGGCCTATGTAGTGGAGCAGTTGGGTGATTCCGAGGGGGTGTTGATCTGCGACGAACGGGTTCGTCAAGAAGGGCACTCGTTCGGCGGGGGTTCAGCGGCAGTATTCCGGCACCGCCGGGGCTCGTCGGTAAATTACTGTCAGAGTTATCTTTGGGGCGAAGTGTGGGGTGACGGCGGGAAACTTGGGTATGTGTCGTCTGCGAGATTGTCGATCCGCTGCTGAGTTGCGGGTCGAGTTCGATCAATTCCTGCCGCATCTGGATGAACGCCGTCGTCGGCTCTACCTCGCCAGCGAGGCGATGGCGATGGGCCACGGGCGGGATTTTCGAAGTTCCGAACCTGGCTCGAGCGGCGGCGGATCGGGTATGTGGTGGCGGTGCCCAGTAGCGCGCCGGTCGTCATGTCGCTTGCCGGTAGCAGCCGCGCCGGCCAGATCGTGGCCGACGCGCCCCCGCAGGCGTGGAAGCGCCGTAGCTGCGGAAACGGCGCGAAAGGCCCTCGGGTGTTCGACTGGGCCGTCGCCACGGTGCCGACCGTGAGCGAGGCCGGACCCGGCTGGGGACGCTGGCTGCTGGCTCGTCGGTCGCTGACGCCAAAGGCGAACTCGGAACGGCCTACTACATGGCACCCACATACCTTGCTGTGACAGCCGCCAGCTCCCCAAAAGCATTGGCAGCGACCTCATTCCACTCACGGTCGGTGAGATCAGACGTCTCCTGGCATACCTGACCACACCGTCACCGAACCTCACCACTGCGTTGCACTGGTCGACCTGGCGCAGGCGCCACCAGCACCAGGCAAAACAGGCCCACTACCAGCGACGACGCCGGTTACATCACGAAGTGATGCTGGAGTACTGATGGGTTGAACAACCATCAGCCCTGTCGCGAGCCAGCTTGGTCTACCCAGCGATCCGGCGAGATGAACTGATGAACGCTCGCTTGTTGGTTCAGGGTCTCCTTCGAAGCCGCCGAATATGCCACGGGCTGGGAAGCCGGTGGGACGGTCGGGTGATTAGGCTGAGTGTCCTGTGACAGCATGAAAGGTGATCCATGCCTGGTGTTTTCGCGCATGTCCTAAAGGTGCATCAGTGGGTCTACGAGCACAGTGGTGGATTTGTCGGGCATCGGACGCTGCTCGGGAAGCCGACGCTGCTGCTACGGACGGTTGGACGCAAAACGGGGCATTTGCGGACCTCAGCGTTGGTTTACGGACGGGACGGCGAGGACTATCTGATCGCTGCGTCCAATGGTGGTTCGCCGCGACCGCCGGGGTGGCTGGCGAATCTGAAGTCGCAGCCGGCGTGCGAAATTCAGATCGTACGGCGGCGGATACGGGTGGTGGCACGTGCGTTGTATCCAGGCGACCCGCACTACACGCGCATGTTCCAGATCATGGACAAGGTTCTCGACGGACAATATACGGCCTACCAAAAACAGACGACACGACCGACCGCCGTGGTAGTGCTGTCACCTCTCGACTGACGCCGACAGATTCGAAAGAGCTGAATACGGCAGGGCACAGTCGGGCGCTGTCCCATTTATGTCCTGCCGGATTCGTCTCGGTTTGTCACGGCTCGCCCCAGGAAGTCCTACTCGATCAGTCGATGACAGGCTCCAGTTCGTCGTCTGCGACGGCACAATTTCTGCGAGCCGAACGGCAACGGAACCCAGAAGTTTGTCCAGTTCTATGTCCAGGTCGGTGACCAACCGATCGATTTCGCCGAACTTTTTCGCAAGCTCGAAGAATACCGGTTCTCGAAGAGCAGCGTCTGCCTGCTCACGCAGGTGTGGATTATTGCGATCGGCGATGACGTTACCTGGGTAGAAAACAAGCGGATCGGTGTTCTTTGCGATCACCCGGCGAATGAGCAACTCTTCTGCGTTCGCCAGCCATATACCCAGTGTGGGAGTCACCGACTATGACTGTGAGCATGCTGGAGCCGATTGCACACCTTCCGTGCAGGCTCAGTCGCCCGACAATCCAGCGGTCTGACTGCCATCCACCGGGACGGCGACGGCCGGACAGGCAGCGCCGACCCCGACGCGAAGGCGCAGCCTCCGGGGACCACTCCATTGATCGGGGACCGCCGCTGGTCCCTGGGCACGCTGCGCAAACGCATACATCACGGATCCCATATCCGCATAGATAGCGATCCAGCGCGTGCGTGGAACCGCTTCCTACGACCGCCGCGCCGACTCCTTACACTGCTGGATGAGGGTTGCTGCGAGCCATTCTTCGTAGCGGTCGGATGTCCAGCCTGCTTTGCGGACCAGGAGGTCGTACACCTCGGGGCCGGATAGGGCGTACACGACGGTGACGTATGAGTCGAGGTCGGCGATGGGGGCTGCGGCTCTGGCCGCTGCTGCTTCGCCGATCATGCGGAGCCCGGCCTGCCGCTGCTGGTGCGACTCGGCGTGCAGGTCGCGCAGCGTCGGCTCGACGTCGCCCGCCGCGGCGAGCACCAGCTCCAGACCCGCCTCACGGTCACAGATCATCCGCATGTTGCGCGCGTGGAGTCGCAGGACCTGTTCGGTGCTTTCGGCGTCCAGGGCCTCGCGGAACCAGGGGCGTTCCAGCATCGGAATCGGCTCGTCGTCACCAACAAGTCGCATGTCCCGCAACGCCTTCAGGATCTCCACCTTCGATCCGCACGCGGTGAACACGGTCGCGCGGGCGACGTTCGCTTCCTCGGCGATGGCATCGACCGAGGTCGCCGCGTAGCCGCGGGCCAGAAACAGGGTTTCGGCCGCGTTCAGGATGTCGATCCGTGTCGCGGCTGCCTGTAGCTGACGGCGGGTGGAGCGATGTCGGGCTTTGACTTCGCCGGTCATGGGTTCACATTATCCGTGATACTCGCTAGCATACCAGTCTAGTAATCATACTGATGGTCCGCAGGGAGCTGCTCATGGATGCGCGAGAGATCGTCGAGAACGAGTTCCGGATGCTTGCCACGGGTGATGTCGAACTCGCTCACCGTGTGATCAGCCCGGATCACGTCAACCACATGGCGCTCGACGAACCGCCCGCCTGCCGCGTGCCCGGCGTGCCCGGCATGCTGGCCACCGGCGTCTGGCTGCGTACCGCGTTCTCGGACCTGCGCTGGGACATCCTCGACTTCATCGAGTCCGGCGATCGCGCCTGCGCCTTCACCGAAATGTGCGCCGTCCACACCGGGCCGTTCATCGTCTACCCGCCCGGCGCGAAGCCCAAGGTATTCCCGGCGACCGGGCGCCCCATCCGGGTACGGCAAGCCCACATCGACACGTTCAAAGGCGGAAAGACCAACAGCCACATAGCCGTTCGGGACGACCTGGCGATGATGACCCAGCTCGGCTATCTACCACCCAACCCGCGGGCGATGTTCCGGCTCGCCAGGCACGAACTTCTCGGCCGCAACCGGCGGGCGGTTCGCGAGGTCACCCGCGCCGCTGCCGACGCCGCCGACGCCGCCAGCACGACCAACCACAACAGACATTCGGCTCGTCGATCACTCGACTGAACACAGAGAGGACCTGCGGTGCACTGGATCGGTAGCGCGCATGAGGTCACTAGTGCACTCGCGACAGTTCCTCAGCCACATTCGGCCGGCCAGTTATCGGCATTCGAGAACGCCTCGAAAAGTTCTGATTTCGTCGGTCGAGAGCGCGAACTCTCGACTATCGCGACGCTGCTGCTCGGCTCCACTCGGCTGATCACCTTGGTCGGCGCGGGCGGCATCGGCAAGACTTCCCTGGCGCACGAAGCGATCCGCAGATATCAGAAGGCACGACGGATTCCCCACTTTTGGGTGCGACTGTCG
Source organism: Nocardia sp. CY15 (assembly GCF_009829295.1). Classification (NCBI taxonomy): domain Bacteria; kingdom Bacillati; phylum Actinomycetota; class Actinomycetes; order Mycobacteriales; family Nocardiaceae; genus Nocardia; species Nocardia sp. CY15. The sequence continues at coordinate 998,795 of NZ_VUOT01000001.1, read as the reverse complement.
AGGTTGTCCAAGGATTGCGGTGTGACCGCCGTCGAGGAGGAATTCGCCAGAGCCGTTGTCGACGCGGACTTTTCGGGACGGTCAGCCTGGGACACACTGGTCGAGACGCTGACCGACCGAACGGGCGGAGGGCGGGCCGGGCAGTCGATCGTGGTGGTGGACAACTGCGAGCATGTGCTGCTCGCAGCGGGCCAAGTGATCACGAATCTACTGGCGGCGGCACCAGATGTGACGATCCTGGCGACCAGCCGAAAGCCGATCGACTGGACCGACGAGCGACTACTCCCTGTTCCGCCGCTCACGGAGGGACAAGCCCTCGCATTGTTTCGCGCTCGTGCCGAGCTGGCCGGGCATCCGATCGTCCACCGCGAACAGGTTCAGCAGGCGGTGTCGATCTGCACGCGAGTGCACAACAATCCGCTCTATATTCGGCTTGCGGCGGCTCGGCTGCACCGGCAGCCGCTGGCGATGCTGCTGCGCGACTTGACCGGAGAATCTGGTGATCGCCGCCTGCGTTGGTCGGGCGGACCCCGGTTCGGCGTCGAGGAACGGCATCGCCGCATCGCCGACGTCATCGCCTGGTCCTACGACCTCTGCGACGCCAAGGAGCGGCTGCTGTTCGAGCGGCTCGCGATCTTCGCCGCCGGGTACGACACCGCGTCCGAAGACGACGCGGGCTTCACCGACCGGGACGGGGGCGCCGATCTGGAGGCGATCGAAGCAGTATGTGCCGATGAGCATTTCGACGGCACCGCTGCGGTCATCACGCGAGCGGAGATAGCCGATCTGCTCGATCGCTTGGCCGACCACTCGCTGGTTTCACTGCACCTGACACCGACAGCGGTGCGCTATTCGCTGGTGGAGAGCCTGCGGATCTTCGCCGCCGAGCGGCTGCACGAGCGCTCGTCCACCGAGTGGCAGCGGTTGGCCGCGAAACACCGAAACTACTACTGCGGCAAAGTCGTTCGAGCGCAGGCCGAATGGTTCGGCCCGGCCGAGCAGGAACTGCTGCACTGGGCTCGGCTGGTCTGGCCCAACCTGGTGCGCGCCATCGACGAGAGTCTGCACTCGCCCGAAACCGCCGTCGAGGGCCTGCGGATCGCCGTCGGCGTCGTCACTATTCGCCTGCCGATCCTCAATGGCTCATTGCGCGAGGCATATTCACTGATCGAACGGACCGTGACGCTCGCGGAGCATTCGGCGCAGTTGCCGATGGCGTTGCGGATCGAAGCGAAAGCGCTGATGACCTGGCTCAGTCTGATGCGCGGCGCGAACGCGGATGCCGCACGCGCACTTGACGAATGTGTCGCACTATGCCTACCGGACCAGGCGGATCGAGCCCGTTGGCGTACGAACCCCGAACACGATCACGGATTGCCCGCATGGGTCGACCTCGCACACGGCGTCGAGCTACTGCTGGCGCGCGGAGACGTGCGAGCCGTCGCGGTGCTGCAGCGGGCACGGGAAAAGTTCACCGCGGCAGGAGATCTCGGCGCCTCGGCCACCAGCGAGCTGACCGGGGCATTGGCGGCGGCCCTGCTCGGCACCGCCGCGCAAGCACTCGACAGCGCACGCGACTACCTCGACCGAGCCACCCGCGCCGGGGCCCAGTGGGCGACGTCGTGGGCGCAGTTCGTGCTTGCGCTCGCGCTCACCATCCACGACGATCCGCGCGAGGCAATGCCGCTGGGTCGCCTGGCGCTGCGAGCGCACCTCGACATAAACGACCGCTGGGGCGTACTACTCGGCACCCACCTGCGCGCCTGGACCCTCGCCAAGTCGATCGTCATCGCACGCACCGAGAGCCGTCCAGTCCGCCGGGAACAGCTCGTCGAATGGGCAACCGAGATCGCACACCTACTCGGCGGCAGCAGCGAACTCCGCAAACGCATCCCCGCCGAACACACCAACCTAGGCCCTTTCGTGGCCGCGACCGACGCGGCCACCGAGGCCGCTCGCTCCGTGCTCGGCACACGCTTCGCCGCAGCGTACCGTTCGGGCGCGACGCTGCGAGCCGAACATCACGAAGCGGCACGGCTGGCACTCGGCGACATGCCACTCGGCCAGTCATCGATCCACCTCCCCGCTCGCAACCAGCCCTATACGCACTGGCAAGAACTTTCCGCCGCCGAACAACAGGTCGCCGTCCTCGCGGCCGCAGGCTGGACCAACACCGCGATCGCGGCCCGACGCGGCACATCGACCAAAACCGTTGACGCGCAGATGGCCTCGATCTTCAACAAGCTGCTGATCAACTCCCGCACCCGCATCGCCGCCCTGATACCGCCCGAGGTGCGCCCCCAGGTCACAGAGGAGGCAACCAAGCTCCCCCGGCGCGCCTGGTAGGACTTTGTCAGGTGGGTTGGGATGCTCACCAGCAGCTCCAGCAGTTCGTGACCACCTCGACCTGGGACCACACCGAGGTGAGGGCCCGGTTGACCGGGTGGGCGGCGAGGTTGATCGATCCGGACGCCCTCGTGGTCGATGACACCGGTATCCCGAAGGACGGGACGAACTCTCCTGGTGTGGCGCGGATGTATTGCGGGGCGCTGGGGGCTCGTCCGTAAATCACTGTCGGAGTTGATTTTTGGGGCGGGCGGTGGAAGTGACGTTGGAAGGCCGCCTCTGCCAGGGCGTCCCAATACGGTTCCGAGACCGCGACCAGGTGCGCGAAGTCCGCTCGAGACATGCCGGTCAGAGTCGGATCGGTGAGCATTTCGGTCACGGCGGGATCGAGCGTGCGGTGGGTCGGGGCTTGCTCAGGCGGGTGTGGTGCGCAGGGGGCCACGGTGTAGTTCCAGTCGCCGTGGAAGGCGTCGGGTGTGATCGGCAGGGCGTGGAATGCAACGAACTACAACTGTCGTGCAAGCGGAGGTGCGAGGCGACCCGGTGGGATTAAGCTGTCAGGATGACGCTCTCACTCCGCGTCGCAGTAGCGCCCGTCGTGCTCGCCGGTGCGCTGGCGGGTGCCGCGCCCGCCCATGCGACACCCGGTAGCGACATCACCGCGGTCACCCTCGGCCAAGCGCAGATCCCCGCCGGACTGCTCCCGTTCGTCGCGGGCACCGACCTCGTCGTCCGCGAGATCACGATCGGTCCCGGCGGCTCCACCGGTTGGCATTACCACGACGGCCCTGTCTTCGGCTTCGTCCGATCGGGCACGCTCACCCACCCCGGTCCCGACTGTGCCGCGCCCGTCTACCGCACCAGCGAGTTCATCTATGAGCCCGCGGGCGAATGGAACGTCCACGTCGGCCTGAACCTCGGAATCGAACCGCTCGTCCTCGACGTGGTCTACGCCCCACCCACCGGCAAGCCGCTGTTCGTCGACGCACCCGCCCCACCCTGCGCGTAGACGCTACCGGCGGCTGGAACGAGCCATACGGCGCTCGTGCCTCGCAGCAAGTCGACTCACGGCTCCAAGAAGAGGCGTTCGTTCGGTAGGCGGCGTAGGCCGGTGGTGTCGGTCAGGGCCACGGTCACCGCGTCGGTGTAGCGCTGGGTCTGGTGTTCCTGGAGGAAGAGCAGGGCGGCGGTCAGGCAGGCGGCGAAATCGAATCGCGTGCCGTGCAGGAACACCGACAAGCGGACGTCGGGTTCGTCGGGACGTGGGGATGTCACGGCGTCTCCGGTGCGCGGTCACGGAAGTAGCGGAAATTGTCGCGGCTGACGATCACGGCGGCGACGAAGGTGGAGCAGGTGCTGTAGTCGCAGTCGCAGTGCAGGTCGAGCGCTCGTATCGCGTTCTTGCGGCTGGACACCGGCCAGTGCGGGTTGTCGTGGGCGAACCGGGATCGCAGCGGGCCTCGTCGGCCGGTGCCGTCGGAAGGGAACAGCCAGGTGACGCGGTCATCAGGCACGGGACACCATCCGGCGGCCGCGAGGGTGATTCGGCATCTGATCAGCCCAGGCCCGGATACCTTCGAGCAAGACGCCGCCGGACGGCCGGTACGGGCCGCGCGGCGGCACGATCCAGTGGCGGATCGCGCCGGAAGAAGCGGTGGAGAGGGCAGCGCGATCGTCGCCCCGGACCGGGCCACGCTCACGTCCAGCCGGAACAACTCGGCGAACAAGCGGTCGTCGTCCGGCAGGTCCGCCTTCGTCAGAAAGGTCCATCTATCCGAACGAGGATGTCCCACAACCGGTCCCGGTTGCGCTCTCCGGCTTTGAATATGGGCTTTGACAGCTTGGCCCAATCGGGTCGGCATCGTAACGCCGCACACGTACCCGGCACGCAGGACGATCCGCCCCAACTCGGAAGGGTCGATCACAGCGGGCAGATCGCACTCGCGGCGGTAGTAGTGACACCTGGATTGCGGTGTGTCTCCGAACGATTGCATCTCCATCTGCGCTCCCCTCAGATTTGTTGCTGGTAGGTGCGCCGTGTCCCGGCCCGACCTTTTGCACAGAGGACGGGGAAAGTTCGGGGCGCTCCGAGCAGCCTCCGACTAGGCGCCCCCCAAGGAGAACGCTCGAGGTCAGCTTCCTGCAAGCCCGCCATGGGTTTTCATGAAGAGTTTTCGCAAATCCCCAGACGCATTGCCGTGAGTACTCGAGACTTTTCCCATCACAGGAATCGCCCACGGGCGCAACGGGAAGCGAGGGAGCGTGTCCGACGACATCGAGACGACACTGCCCAGACGTCAACTCGGTCGGTACTTACGGGAGGCTCGGCAAGCCGCGAATCTGACACTCGAACAAGTCGCGCCGATGATGCAGTGGTCGACGAGCAAGCTTCAACGTGTGGAGAAGGGGCAGTCGCCGAAGGTGCGGGAACTCGATGTCGAGGCGCTATGCCGTATCTACGATGTGGCCCCGGACCTGACAACTGCGCTCAAAGGGCTGGCGCAGCAGGCTACGGTCAAGTCGTGGTGGCACGCGTTCGATGACCTGATCGAAGGCAACTTCAACCTCTATGTCGGCCTCGAGTCCAGCGCGCACCGTCTAACCCTGTACCGGCCCGATATCGTCCCGGGCATACTTCAGACTCCGGACTACGCACGTGCACTGGACCGTGCATATTTCCCAGACGAGCCGGTGGAAGATCTCGAGCGACGCGCAGAGTTGCGACTCAAGCGTCAAGCCTTGATTCACCGTAAAACCAAGCCCGCGAGCGCCGCGTTCATCTTGAATGAGGCGGCCCTTCGATACGTTGTCGGCGGACCAAAGGTCATGGATGGTCAACTACGGCATTTGGCGAACATGCCGCCGAACGTGACGATACGCATCCAACCATTCTCTGCGGGCTTCCCGCTCGGCATCGCCCCAGGGCCGTTCGTGATCCTGGACTTCAGTCTGGATACGAAGGGCCGCGAAGTCGCGCCCAGCGTCGTCTACGTGGAGTCATACGCAGGTGACATGTACCTCGAACGGCCGAAAGACGTCGGCAGGTATCGTCAGGCTTACAACGTCATCCAGCAATCCACCCTGGATGTGCCGACGAGTAAGAGCCTGATGCGACAGGTAGCAAGGGAGTACGACAGTGGACGTTGACCTGTCCGGGGCGAAGTGGTTCAAGAGCAGCCGCAGCGGTGGGGGCAAGGAATGCGTGGAGGTCGCTCACCTGGAAGGCGGTCTGGTCGGCGTTCGGGATTCCAAGAACCCGACCGGCCCGGCGTTGATCTTCACGCCCGGCCAGTGGGACGCCTTCACCTCTGGTGTCGCGCAGGGTGCATTCGAGCGCGCGTAGCAATTTGTCGAGTGACACGTGATGAGGGAGCAAGTTCGTGAAAGTTGACCTGTCCGAGGCGCAGTGGCGTAAGAGCAGTCACAGCGGTGGGGGCCAGGAGTGTGTGGAGGTCGCTCATCTGGCAGGCGGCCTAGTCGGTGTTCGCGATTCCAAGAACCCGACTGGCCCGGCGGTGATCTTCACCCCCGGCGCGTGGGACACATTCACCGTTGGCGTCGCAAGCGGCGCGTTCGGGCAACCATAGGGCTCCTCCGGTACCCGCCGTGCGAGCGCCGGTCGGTTCCAGGATCAACGGCACGTGGCTGCGGCATTCGCCGAGGACGACCTGCACTATGTGCCGCTGATCTCGAGCATCAGCTGGGCGGTGGGTCGCGGGGCAGGAGGGTGCCGAGGGGGCCTAGGTCGATGTTGAGGTCTTCGGGGGTGAGGCCGAAGTGGTCGCGGAGTTCTTCCATGCGTTGTTCGAGCAGCATCAGCGTGGTGCCGATGCGTTCGATCTGGGTGTCGGTGAGGTCACCCGCGTCGACTCGGCGTAGTGCTTGGCGCTCCATGAGTTGGCGCAGGAGCTCCACCAGGGTGAGGACGAGGCTGACCAGCCCGCGTTCCACGGATTCGGGTTCGGTGTCGATACGCGGTGGTATGCCGCCGAATTCAGTCATCGCGTGGCGTCTCCAGCGCGCGGTGGTCGGTGGGTCCGAGTGGCACGGACAGGGTTGACAGGGTGCTGATGGAGGAGATGAGCGCCCGCAACGAGATCTGGACCAGGTCGACGTCCGCGATGGCGAGTTTGATGTCGCCGGTGATCACCACGCCTCCGGCGAGCACCCGGTCCAGCAGGTCGACCAGCGCGACGCGCCGTTCCCCCTCGACGTTCTGCGCGACCCGGCTCATGCCGATTCTCGTTCCACGCCCGCGAACGAATACGGCGGCCACGGGCCGGTGAGTTCGAGCCGGATACCGGGGAATTCCTCGCCCAGCGCGGTGACGGCGGCCGCGAAGTCGTCGGCGCGGTCGTCGTCGACGAGATATGTTCCGTTGAGCACCAACCAGTCCCTGCGGCCACTGAGTGCCGGATCGGTCAGCGCCTGCCGTCGTCCGGCCGCGGCGTGGTGCACCAGGCGGGTGTGGATCTGCTCGGCACGCTCGGCCGCGTCGCGTTCCACGGTTTCCTGGGCGGACAGTTGCGCGCGCCGCCGGGCCAGGTAAGCCGCGCCGGCGCCTTTGGCGTTACCTTCGCTCGCGGCGCGCGCCTCGGCCACGGCGGCGGTCAGGGCGGCGCGATCGCCGTAGGCTTTCACTCCCCACTCGGTGCGGCCGCTCACCAGCGCCAACGCCGCCGCGAAGTCGGCCCGCCGCTCGTCGAGCAACTCGCGTACCCGGTCGTCGTCGAGGAAGACGGTGGCCAGCCGGAGCGGAACGGTGGGACCTCGGCGCACCAGGGCCGACACTACGGCGTCGTGCGCGCGGGCCGTGCCCTCCAGCCAGTCGAGGTCCTCCAGATGCCTCCGTAGCGGCTGCTCTCCGAACACCTCCAGCGGCACCGAGCCGACGATCGCGGCCAAATCGTTCGAGACCACCGAGCGCACCGGCTCGCCCGCGACTCCGGTCAGCTCGCTCAATCCCTGCGCGCTGTTTCGGCTGGACGTCACCGCGTACAGCCAGACCCCGAGCCCATCGGTCACGAGCGATCTTCCCTCGGCTCGCGGCGGCGTTCTTCTCTCGGCTCGAGCCGGGGTTGTTCTCTCGGCTCGCGGCCGCGTTCGATGGAGGGACGGCGTTGGCCGCCCGCCTCCAGTTCGGCGATGCGGTCGCGGAGTTGCTGATTCTCGAGCTCGAGATCCCGGTCCTGCCGCTCCAGGGTGTGGGCCTTGCTGTTGAGCCAGGGGTCGGTCTCCCACCAGTCGATGCCCACCGCTTTGGCCGTCTCCAAGGACGCGATCACCAGGCGCAGCTTGATCGTGAGCAGTTCGATGTCGAGCAGGTTCACCTGGATGTCGCCCGCGATCACCAAGCCCTTGTCGAGGACCCGCTCGAGGATGTCGGCGAGGTTCGTCGAATGATGCTCGCCGCCGAAGGGCTGCGGTGCGGACGATCCGCCGCCGACCACCGTCATGTTCGAGCCCTTCCGATGTCGGTGCTGCCGCGGGCGTAGCGTCTGGTCCGGCGGTAGGCCAGCAGATTGCCGTCGACATCGATCTCGACTTCGTAGAGTGCGAGCATGTCCGCCGAGGACGGGATCCGGCGGTCCTCGAGTACCTCGATCTCCACCAGCCAGCCGTCCTCCGTCGGTTCCATCGACGTGACGCCCTCCACCTGCTTGGAGGTCAGCTCCACGAGGTGCCCGGCCGCCGTCGCGGCGGCTCGGGCGGGTGTGGGGGAGGACGATTCGTCCGATGCGGAGTGCACATCCTCCGAGTCGTCGGAAGTGGTCTTGCGTGCCACGCGAGTCACTCCTTCCGATCGATCGCGATCACGCCTGCCGACCGGTCATGCGATCCAGGACCGCTTGCTGCGCTTGTTTGCGCTCCTCTTCGGACAGCTGACCGGCCGCCGCGGCCGCATCGATCTCCTCGAGTTCCCGCCGCATGGTGGCGGGATCGTGCATCTGCTGCTCGACCTGGTCCTGGATCAATTCGCCCAACCAGATCACGCCACGCACCGGAGCGACGGGCAACGACAAGATCGATGACAGCAGACCCATGCCCTCACCCCTCCGCTGTGTGCTTGGTCACGAAGTCATAGGCCGCCATCGGACCGAGCAGGCTCAGCTCCACGCGGCCTTCCCAGTCCTCCCCGAGCCTGCGCAGCGTTTCCTCCAGGTCTTTCTGCCGGGCCAGCTCGACCAGCACCGCGATGTGGACGGCTTCCTCCTCGTGGCTGGGGTCCCGATGGTTGACGAGCGCGTCGAACTGCTCGAGCTCGGAAACGACCCGGTGGGTGTCCTCGGCTCGCTTGGCCTCGATGGCCTGATTGATCAGCTCGCCCAATGCGATCCGGGCATTGCGGGTCGCGTCCTCGGGTTTGTCGCGGATCTCGTCTCGCAGCCGCGCGGCCTCGTCGTTCTCCTCGAGCAGTTCCCGCAGGATCGTGTCCTCGACGTAACGGCCCCGGATCACGAACTGCGCACGACCCTCCAACTGCTCCAACGCGGCGCGGAACTCGTCCTCGTTCGCCCCGAGCAATTCGTTCTCCACCGCCTCGGTGTCGGTCATGACCGCACCGAACCGCAGCGGCAGCACCGGAGCGACCGCGGCCGAGCCGTCCAGCAGCTCGGCGTGCGCGGTCAAGTCATCGGGCGTACCCAGCGGCCGATCGGATTCGAGCGTGCTGATCAGTGCGGCGATCTCGCCGTGCCGCACCACCGCGACCTCGCCCGGAGGGTCGCCGACACCGGTGGCGTGCGGCTCGGGTTCCACGTCGGCGGGCACGATGCCGTAGACGTACACGGCGGCTTGATCGGTAGTCATCAACCCTCCCTGCGTTTGGGCCTGCTCGTCGTCTGGCGCTTGTCCTGCACGTCGCCGAGAAAGTCCATGACCTTCTCGCCCGCCGCCTCCAGCGCACCCTGTGTCTTGTGCTTCGCCGCGCCTTGGGTGACGTCGCCGACGATGTCGGTCAGTCCCTTCGGTTCGCTGGTGGAGATCTCCAGCCGGTTGACGGCTTCGGCGAAACGCAGATAGGTGTCGACGCTGGCCACCACGACGCGGGCGTCGATGGTCACCAGTTCGATGCCGACCAGCGACACGCGTGCGAACGCGTCGATGACCAGGCCTTTGTCGAGAATCGTGTCGATAACGTCGGCCAGGCTGGAGGAGTTCGGGCGCGCCATCGTGCCCGCTCCGCCGCCGCCTCCGCCTCCCGCGGGTTCGATGGTCATGCGTCTGCTCCTCGCCTCTCGCGCGACCGGCGGGTCACCGTGGTGCGGCGGCGGCGGGCAGCCGGTCGACGGCGGGGCGGCTCTTGTTCGTCCTCCTCGTCTTCCTCCGGCTCGTCCGCGTCCTGCTCGTCGGCCTCGTCTTCTTCGTCTTCGTCCAGCTGTTCCTCGTCGGACGTTTCGTCGTCCGCGTGATCGGCTTGCTCGTTCTCCTCTTCCTCGCGTCGTGCGGTCTCGTCGTCCTTGACGACCTTGCTGTCGCGGATCTCGCCGTGCCAGCCGACGATGTCGTCGGGGTGCAATACGGCCTCGGTCATGACGTGCCGCTGGAAGTGCTTGAGTTCCAGACGGCAGCGGCGACCAGCCGCGCGCCACATGTTGGCGGTCTTCTCGAAAAGCCCCTTGGGGTGGTACTCCAGCACCACGAGGATGCGGGTGAGGCCCGGCGTGATCTCGTGGAAGGTGACCGCGCCGTCGATGTGGCCCTTGTGGCCCTTGGAGCGCCAGACGATCCGCTCGAACGGCACCTGTTCGAGAATCGTGGACTCCCAGGTCCGCCTGGACCAGAACACTTTGCCGGTCCAGCTGAGTTTCTCGTCGGACACCTGCTCGACCTGCTCGAGCTTCTTGGTGAACTTCGGGAAGTCGGCGAACTGGGTCCATTGGTCGTAGGCCAGGTCGACCGGAACGCCGACGTCGATGTACTCGACGATATTGGTCAGTTTGATCTTCTTGCTGCCACCCTTGCCCTTGCCGCCGGTCAGCGATTCCTTCGCCGATTCGAATCCTTCGCGCAGGGTGTGGCCGAGCTTGCTCTTGCCCATGCTCATGGCCGCCTGCAGCGGCGAGGCGCCTCCGGCCAGCTTCTCCACGCCGGTCACCGCCGACAGCAGATTTCCTCCACCGCCTTCGGCGTACTCGGTCAACCGGCCCGCGGTCTTCGACACCTGATTCGTGAGGCCGGACACCGCGCGTTCGGCCAGCGTTCCGGCGAGGTTCTGCATCGATTGCTGTAGCACACCGGTCGGTGTGGCCGGAGGAGCCTTCTCTTTGGCGGTCGAGCCGGCCCGGCCTGCGGCTTTGGTGGCGCGGCCGACCGTGTCGGTGGCCGCCTTGCCGACTCCGGCCGTAGCGTCGCGCAGAGTTTTCGTCATCGCGCTCACCTCCTCGTGCGTCGGACGGGCGCTTCACCGGCATCGGCGCGACTGCGGCGTCCACGGACGCCGGACGGCTTTCGTTCCGCGGAGCCACGGTCCTCGCTGCGGGAGCTCGCCGCGCGTCTGGCGGCGGTGCTCGACCGGCGAGCGCGTGGCCGTGCGGCGGGTCGCTCGGTGTCGTCCTCGTCCGCGGGCTGGTCGGTGTCGTCCTCGTCTTCCTCGTACTCGTCCTCGAGGTCGTCGTCGGCGGACGCCGCTTGCTCGTCATCGTCGGCGGACGCCGCGTGCTCGTCGTCGGCGGACGCTGCCTGCTCGTCATCGTCGGCGGACGCTGCCTGCTCGTCGTCTTCGGCCGGTTCGTCGTAGGCGTCCTCGTCGGAATCCGTCTCCCGCGAGCGGCGGCGGTCCGCGTCCGCCAGAATCGTCGAACCTTGCTGCAAACGGGAGTTCAGCGCATCGATGCGGTTGCTGGCCGCGGTGACCGCGGCGGCGCGCGCGGCGCCCATCAACTCGCCGCGAACGGTGTCGGTGATCTTGGTCAACTCCGGTGACGATTTGAGCAGCGACGTCCCGCGCTCGAGCAGGTCCCCGGGCGTCCCCGCGGATCGCTTGGCCATCGCGGCGCCCGCCAGCGACAGCGCGAAGCGCATCTTGCGCGTGCGGCCCAGCACGTACCCGATGCCCACCCCTAACGCAATTCTCGATCCACCTTTCATTGCTCACTCCTTGCTCGCCTCGACGGCCACCGCACCGGTGGAGCCGGGCATGACGTTCCCGAAGTGGGATAGACCACATTGCGGTGGCCAAACCTCAGCGTATGCCTGGTTACCCAGCGGGTCGATGGGTTCTGCCTGCGAAGAGTGCGGGACGCGGGGACTGTCGAAGCGCTTCCAGCGATCACCTGGCCGAGAGCGGCCGCCACTCGCGGAAAATATTTCGGGAAACTTCGCGAACTATGTCGAACAGCCGCGGGCGACTCCGACCAGTAGGCGACAGCAGGTCACACCACAGCACAGGAGCACATCATGTCCGTCAACACCTTCTTCTGGTTCGACAACGCCGCCGAGGAAGCCGCCGCCTTCTACGCCTCGGTGCTTCCGAACTCGCGGGTGGTCGAGGTCTCCCGCAACTCCGATGGTTCGGCGTTCATCGTCTCGCTGGATCTCGACGGTCACGCGGTCACGCTGATGAACGGCGGGCCGGACCACCCGCTCACCGATGCCGCGTCGCTGCAAGTGGTGGTGGACACCCAGGACGAGGTCGATCGCCTGTGGGAGGCGCTCACCGCGCACGGCGGAAAGGCGGGGCCGTGCGGCTGGCTCACCGACCGCTACGGCCTTTCCTGGCAGGTGGTGCCCTCGGCACTGCCGAAACTGATGAGCGGTGACGATCCCGCCAAGACCATCGCCGTCGGCACCGCCCTGCGCTCGATGTCCAAACTCGACGTCAAGGTCCTCCGGGACGCCTACGACAACGCCTGATCGGGACTCCGCAGACGATGGGGACGCCCCACAATGCCGAAGACCCCGCCCGGACGCCATTGTCCGGGCGGGGTCTCCCGCGACGGCGTCAACGCCAGCGTTCGGGAGTGACGGGCGCCTCCCACGCCCGGGCGTAACGGCGCTTGTCAGGAGCGTCGTATTCCTTGCTGCGGTAGACCACATACGGCCGCACCAGGTAGCCGACCGGCGCGCTGAACATGTGCACCAGCCGGGTGTAAGGCCACAATCCGATCAGCGCGAGCACGACCAGCCCGTGCAGCTGGAAGGTCCACGGGGTGTCCACCATGAGTTCGGGCTGCGGGCCGAGGGTGAACAGGCTGCGGAACCACGGCGACACCGTCTCGCGGTAGTTGTAGGTCCCCCACAGCAGGTTGCTGCCCCAGGTGTTGAGCAGACCGGTGATCAGCGCGGCGGCCAGCAGCGCGTACATCAGCTTGTCGTTGCCGGTCGTCGCCTTGCGGACGGCCGGAACCGTGAAACGCCGGTAGAGCAGGATGGCCACCCCGGCCAGCACGGCGAGCCCGGCCACCGACCCCGCCGAGACGGCGATCAGGTGGTAGGCGTGCTCGGAGATCCCCACCGCGGCGGTCCACGATTCCGGGATCAGCACGCCGAGCACGTGACCGCCGAACACCCCGAGCATGCCGAAGTGGAACAGCGGGCTGCCCAGGCGCAGCAGGCGGCTCTCGTAGACCTGCGAGGAGCGGGTGGTCCAGCCGAACTGATCGTTGCGGTAGCGCCACAGGTGACCGAGCACGAACGAGGTGAACGCGACGTACGGCAGAATCAGCCACAGCGCGGTCGGCAGGTTCGGCGTTGCGTTCATCGTCGGCCTTCCGATCCGTCGAACAGGGAGGGGTCCATCGCGAAGGGTTCCAGCCCGACTTCCTCCTCGGGCGGACCCTGCGCGGCGAGTTCGGCGATGCGCCTCCGGTCCGCGGTGGTCGGCGGCGGCAATGTCGCCCCGATCGCCGCGAGCACTCCGGCATAGGGAGACCCGTTGTCCGACAGGGACAGCCGCAGCAGCTCCAGCACCGGAACATGCTCGCCGAGCAACCGTTCGCCGCCGATCGGATCGACGGTGGCGGCGAACTCCAGCAGCACCGGCAGGTGGTCGGGCAGTTCCTCGTCGCCGAGTTCGACACCGGCGTGCCGGTAGGCGTGCTTGAAGCGCAGCAACGCCATTCCGCGCTTGCGGGTGTCGCCGTAGGCGTAGAAGGTCAGGTGCAGGCTGGCGCGGCGGCGCATGTCGAAGGTCGCGACATAGTCCGCCGCGAGTTCCAGCGGCGGTGTCGTGCGCAGGTACTCGAGGCATTCGCTCAGGTGGGCGCGCACCTCGTCCGGCAATACGGTCGCGGCGTCGGTGAGTTGACCGATCATGGCCAGCGTCTGCTCACTCGGGTAGTCCAGCAGCAGCGCGGCGATCCGCCACACCAATTGACGGTCGCGCTGGGCCAGTTCGACCACCGGTTCCGGGCGGCGGCGCAGTTTCAGCAGGCTCATCGACCTGCTCCGGTCGGAGTGGAGGCAGGCTCACCGGCGACGGTGCCGCTCGAGCCGTTGGTGTGCCCGTTGCCGACGCCGTTCGCGTGCCCGTTGCCCGCGCCGTCGGCATGCCCGTTGCCGTTGGTCGGCAGCAAACCGTCGGTGCTCTTGCCGTCCCAGTTCAACAGGTTGATCCGGGACGACTTCTCCTGCGGCGCGGCATCATTGGAGTCGGTGAGGTGGAACTTCTCCACCATCTGGTCGAACGCCGTCATACCCGGCCCGCCGTCGGTGTCCAGGCTGCATCCGGTGGCGAGCGAATCCAGTTCGTGCGCGCGGGCTCCCGCGCCGGTCGGGATGACGTAGCGGTGCTCGTACTTGGCGATGGCCAGCAGCCGGTACATCGCCTCGATCTCCTCCGGCTCCAGCCGCACCGACGGCGCGATCGAGGGGTCCGGCTCCTCGCCGAGATTCACCGACCGCATGAACGAGCGCATCGCCGCCAAGCGTTGCAGGGCGGCGCGCACCGGCCCCACCTCGCCCGCGGTGAACAGCTCCGCGAGGTACTCCACCGGAATGCGCAGCGCGTCGATGGCGCCGAACAGGTTCGACGCGTTCTCGCCGTCGTGGCCGGTCTCGGTGAGCACGTCCACCACCGGCGACAGCGGCGGCACGTACCAGACCATGGGCATGGTGCGGTATTCCGGATGCAGCGGCAGCGCGATCTGGTAGTCCACGATCAGCTTGTAGACCGGCGAATCCTGGGCCGCCTGGATCCACTCCGGCGAGATCCCGGCCCGCTCCGCTTCGGCGACCACTCGCGGGTCATGGGGATTGAGGAACACCCCCAGCTGAGACGGGTAGAGATCCTTGTCGTCGGTGACCGACGCGGCCTCCAGCACGGCGTCGGCGTCGTAGAGCATGACGCCGATGTAGCGCAGCCGCCCGACGCAGGTCTCCGAGCACACCGTGGGCATGCCGACCTCCACGCGCGGGTAGCAGAAGGTGCACTTCTCCGCCTTGCCCGTCTTGTGGTTGAAGTAGATCTTCTTGTACGGGCAACCCGACACGCACTGCCGCCAGCCGCGGCACTTGTCCTGGTCCACCAGCACGATGCCGTCCTCGGCGCGTTTGTAGATCGCGCCGGAAGGACACGAAGCCGCGCACGAGGGATTCAGGCAGTGCTCGCAGATCCGCGGCAGGTAGAACATGAAGGTCTCTTCGAACTCCAGTTTCACCTGATCGGACAGCTTCGCCAGCAGCGGGTCCTTGCCGACCTGCTCGGGGCCGGAGCCGAGATCGTCATCCCAGTTCGCGCCCCAGGTGACCTGCGTATCCTCGCCGGTGATCAGCGATTTCGGTCGCGCGACCGGCGTGGTGTCGGTGGGCGGTGAGGACAGCAGGTTGTCGTAGTCGTAGCTCCACGGCTCGTAGTAGTCCTCGACCGTGGGCAGATCCGGGTTGGCGAAGATGTTCAGCAGCCGCTTGAGCCGGGACCCGGACTTCAGGGTGAGCTTGCCGCGCTTGTTCAGCGTCCAGCCGCCCTTCCACTTCTCCTGATCCTGGTACTGGCGCGGATAGCCCTGTCCAGGGCGGGTTTCCACGTTGTTGAACCAGACGTACTCGGTGCCGCCGCGGTTGGTCCAGGCCTGCTTGCAGGTGACCGAGCAGGTGTGGCAGCCGATGCACTTGTCCAGGTTCATCACCATGGCCAGCTGTGCCATGACGCGCATGTCAGTACCGCTTTCTCGCGTCGGGAAGTGCCTCGTGCGTCCTTGTGCCGCGCTCGTGCATGTCAGTACTCCACTTCCTGCGAGCGCTTCCGGATCGTGGTGACCTCGTCACGCTGATTTCCCGTGGGGCCGTGGTAGTTCAGCGCGAAGGACTGCTGCGCGTAGCCGCCGATGAGATGGGAGGGCTTGATCATGATGCGGGTGAGCGCGTTGTGGATGCCGCCGCGCTTGCCCCGTCCCTTGGTGTCCTCGCCGAGTCCTTCGATGCGCGGCACGTCCACCGCGCGGTCCTGGGCGTGGTACATGAACACCGTGCCCTCCGGCATCCGGTGACTGACGATGGCGCGGGCCACCACGATGCCGTTGCGGTTGATCGCCTCGATCCAGTCGTTGTCGGCCACACCGATCTTCGCCGCGTCGCGATCGGACATCCAGATCGTCTGCCCGCCGCGCGAGAGCGTCAGCATGTGCAGGTTGTCCTGGTAGGCGGAGTGGATCGACCACTTCGAGTGCGGCGTCAGATAGCGCACGGTGACGCCCTTGTCACCGACGTCGCCGATCGAGGGCTCGCGGAACAGCGCGGTCATGTCCAGCGGCGGGCGGAAGATCGGCAGCTGCTCGCCGAGCTCGATCATCCAGTCGTGGTCGAGGTAGAAGTGTTGCCGCCCGGTGAGCGTGTGCCAGGGCTTGAGCCGCTCGGTGTTGATGGTGAACGGCGAGTACCGGCGTCCGCCGGTCTCGCTGCCCGACCACTCCGGCGAGGTGATCACCGGCACCGGACGGGCCTGGGTGTCGGCGAAGGTGATCCGCTTGCCCTCGTGCTCGGCGGCCAGGTCGGCCAGCTGGGTTCCGGTGCGGCGTTCCAGCGCGTGGAAGCCCTCCACGGCCAGACGACCATTCGTGGTGCCCGACAGCGCGAGGATCGCCTCGGCCGCGTGCGTGTCCTTGGCCAGCGACGGGCGGCCTTGCGCCACGCCGGACACCACCGTGCCGTTCACCCCGGCGAGGTACTCGACCTCCTGGTCGGGGTAGGTGGTGACGCCCTTGGTGGTGACGCCGAGCGTGTCGATCAGCGGCCCGAGCGCGGCCATCTTCTCCGCCAGCTTCGGGTAATCGCGTTCGACGACGACCAGTTTCGGCATGGTCTTGCCCGGAATCGGTTCGCACTCACCGGCTTTCCAGTCCAGCACGCGCCCGCCCGCCTGGGCCGTCGCGTCCGGCGAGTCGTGCTGCAGCGGCACGGCGACGATGTCCTTGCGCTTGCCCAGGTGCTTCTCGGCCATCCAGGAGAACCCGCGCGCGATCCGGTGGAAGGCGTCGAAGTCGGTCTTGGCCTCCCACGGCGGCGAAATGGCGGGCGAGAAGGCGTGCACGAACGGGTGCATGTCGGTGGAGGACAGGTCGTGCTTCTCATACCAGGTGGCCGCGGGCAGCACGATGTCGGAGAACAGCGTGGTGCTGGTCATCCGGAAGTCCAGCGACAGCAGCAGATCCAGCTTGCCGGTGGCCGCGGTCTCCCGCCAGGTCAGCTCCTGCGGCCGCACGCCGGTGGCGTCGGTGGTCTGCAGGTTGGAGTCGGCGCCGAGCAGGTGGCGCTGGAAGTACTCGTTGCCCTTGCCCGAGGAGCCGAGCAGGTTCGCCCGCCACACGGTCAGGCAGCGCGGGAAGTTCTCCGGCGCGTCCGGGTCCTCGCAGGCGAAGCGCAGGTCTCCGGATTTCAGCCCGTCCACCACGTGCTCGGGCGCGGTCTTGCCCGCCGCCTCGGCCTCGTCCGCCAGGTCCAGCGGGTTGCGGTCGAAGGTCGGGTAGCTCGGCATCCAGCCCAGCCGGGTGGCCAGCGCGATGTTGTCGGCGGCCGTGCGGCCTGCGAACTTTCCGGTGCCGAGCGGCGAGGCGAACGACTCGGCGGTGAAGGGGTCATAGCGCCACTGGTTGTTGGTCAGGTACCAGAACACCGTGCCCTGCATCTGGCGCGGCGGGCGCTGCCAATCCAGTCCGAAGGCGAGAGTCGACCACCCGGTGACGGGGCGGCACTTCTCCTGCCCGACGTAATGCGCCCAGCCGCCGCCGTTCACGCCCTGGCAACCGGTCAGCAGGGTCAAGGTGAAGAACGCGCGGTAGATCTGGTCGGAGTGGAACCAGTGATTGGTGCCCGCGCCCATGAGGATCATCGAGCGACCGCCGGAACGGTCGGCGTTGTCGGCGAACTCCCGTGCGATGCGCTGCGCCTGGACGGCGGGCACGCCGGTGATCGTCTCCTGCCAGGCCGGGGTGTAGGGCTCGGCCGCGTCGTCGTAGCCGCTCGGCCAGGTGCCGGGCAGTCCGTCGCGGCCGACGCCGTACTGCGCGAGCAGCAGGTCGAAGACCGTGGTGACGCGCTTGCCCGCGACGGTCGTGGTCGGTACCCCGCGGGTGAGCACGCCGGGGGTGTCGCTGTCGAAGCGGGGAATCTGTACGGCCGCAGCATCGTCGGTGCGGCCATACAGACTCAGGAGGGGATCGACGTCCCCGAGATCGAGGTTCCAGCGCCCGGCGCCTTCTTCGCCGAACCGATGGCCCAGCGACCCGTTCGGCACCACCGGCTGCGCCCGCTCGTCCAGCAACACGGTCTGGAACTGCACGCCTTCGCCGGTGCGGCCCAGGTCGGCGGCGGTGAGGAACTTGCCGGGCACATACGCCCCGTCGCGCTCGTCCAGCGTGATCAGGTACGGCAGATCGGTGAAGCGCTTGATGTAGTCGAGGAAGCGCGGCGTCGACTTCTCGACGAAGAACTCCTTGAGCACCACGTGGCCCATCGCCATGGCCAAGGCCGCGTCGGTGCCGGGACGCGCGGCCACCCACTCGTCGGCGAACTTGGTGTTGTCGGCGTAGTCGGGGGAGACCACCACCACCTTCTGGCCGCGGTAGCGGGCCTCGGTCATGTAGTGCGCGTCCGGCGTCCGGGTCACCGGCACGTTCGAGCCCCACATGATGAGGTAGCCGGCGTCGAACCAGTCCGCGGACTCCGGCACGTCGGTCTGGTCGCCGAACACCTGCGGGGAAGCCACCGGCAGGTCGGCGTACCAGTCGTAGAACGACAGCATGGAGCCGCCGAGCAGCGAGATGAACCGGGCGCCGACGGCGTGGCTGACCATGGACATGGCCGGAATCGGCGAGAACCCGGCCACCCGGTCCGGGCCGTACTGCTTGATCGTGTACACGTGTGCGGCGGCGGCGATCTCGGCCGCCTCCCACCACTCGGCGCGCACGAAACCACCCTTGCCGCGGGCGGCCTTGTAGCTGCGGGACTTCTCGGGATCCTCGACGATCTCACCCCAGGCCAGCACCGGGTCCTTGAGCCGGGACTTGGCTTCCCGGTACAGCTCGAGCAAGGTGCCGCGCACGTAGGGGTAGCGCACCCGGGCCGGCGAGTAGGTGTACCAGGAGAACGACGCGCCGCGAGGGCAACCGCGCGGCTCGTACTCCGGCTTGTCGGCGCCCACCGACGGGTAGTCGGTCTGCTGCGACTCCCAGGTGATCACACCGTCTTTCACGTAGATCTTCCACGAGCACGAACCCGTGCAGTTCACGCCGTGCGTGGAGCGCACCACCTTGTCGTGCGACCAGCGATCCCGGTAGAACTCGTCGGCGCTGCGCCCGCCGACCTTGTGCAGCGTCCGGTGGTCGGCCGACACCTCGCCCCGGTGGAAGTATTTCCCCAGCCGCAGGAGGGCGTCCCCGGCGTCGACCGCCGGAGCGGAGGGCA
Organism: Nocardia sp. CY15; assembly: GCF_009829295.1. Taxonomy (NCBI): domain Bacteria; kingdom Bacillati; phylum Actinomycetota; class Actinomycetes; order Mycobacteriales; family Nocardiaceae; genus Nocardia; species Nocardia sp. CY15. The sequence goes on along the minus strand of NZ_VUOT01000001.1, from coordinate 979,610 downwards.
CGCGACCCTGGCTACGCGAATTAACCACGACGTCCCCTTCGAGCTGTGCAAATCGGGTTGATGTTCCGACTGTAAAGAGGCGCGCACAGCTGGCCAAACGTCTCTCTCACACCCCATTCGGGTCTGTGGTGAGTTGTGAGATCGCCGCAACGTGACGGTCACGGCCGGACAGGCCCGCCGGGATGCGCGCTGCGGGGCGACCAGGGAAGATGGACGATGACCTGGCCGGAAGCCGGTCGCGGAGATCAATTCCAGGCAGTGCCGGTGATGCTTTGGAAACGACCGGTTCTCTCGCGCTTTACATTTGTTAACACAATCGAGCGGGCTTCGGCGGCGTACCTTTTACCGATTTCCGTCCCGGTGCACTCCGGTTTCCCGCATGCGCACAGTTGCTTGGGTCACAATTCGCCGTGCGTTTGCCGATGGTCGGAAATTGTTGACGCCGAGGGCAGGATACGCCGAGATCCGGCCTCGAGGGGCCGACTTCGTCGAAGCGGCGAGATGCCCGCTCATTCGGTCCTGCGGGGGCGGCGCGAGCCCCTAGCTCGGGTCGCCGACAGCGCCAGCGCGGGATCGACGCCCACCGGGTCAGGCCGACGGATCGATATCCGCGAACGTGCTGACCCAATAGTGAGGCGGCCGTGGAGGATTGGGCTCGCCGGGCCGGGCGAGCCCGACCACCCGCCAGCCCGCGGTGACGGCGGCATCGAGTTCGTCGGGGTGGTCGGACAGGAACAGGATGCGCTCCGCGGGCGCGCCGATGGCGCTCGCGATCTTGTCGTAGGAGGACGACTCGCGCTTGCCGCCCGCCGTCGACAGATCGAAGTATCCGCTGATCAGCTCCGCGAGGCTGCCACCGCGCGCGAAGGCGAACCAATCCCGCTGATTGCGCACCGATCCCGAGGAGTAGACGTACAACGCCAGACCCGCCGCGTGCCACGCCGCGAGCGCGGGCGGCACATCCGGGAAGAACTCGCCGTGCAGCGCGCCGCCGCGGAAGCCTTCGGCGCAGATCAAGCCCTGCGCGGTCTTGAGCGGCTCGGCCTTCACATCGGTGTCGAGCCACTCGCGCAGGATCGCGGCGACTTCGTCCGGGCCCGCGTCCGGGCGACCGGCCAGCTGCCTGGTCGCCGCGAGGACGGTGGACGACGCCGGGCTGTCCTCGGCCAGCCAGCCCGGAAGCCGCTGCCGGGTGTAGCCGTACAGGTCTTCGCGGACGGCGGCGGTGGGGCTGGTGGTGCCCTCGATGTCGACGACTACGGCGACGGTCACGGCGCGGTCAGCAGCTGGTCGAGGGTGGGGAAGCCCGCGCTGATCTTGTCGCCGGTGAAGTCGCCGACCCAGCCGTCCTCTTCCTCGAAGAAGCGGATGGCGATGAAATCGGGGCGCTCGCCCATGTCGAACCAGTGCAGCGTGCCCGCGGGCACCGACAGCAAATCGCCGCCTTCGCACACCACCGCGCAGACCTCTTCGCCCAAGTGCAGGTAGAAGCAGCCGCGTCCGGCGGCGAAGAAGCGCACCTCGTCCTCGGCGTGCCGGTGCTCGTCGAGGAACTTCCCGCGCGCGCCCTTGGCGATCTCCGGCCACTGCGGGTCGGAGTCGTCGGGGTGGATGCGGGCGATGTCGATGTGCTTGAAGCGCCCCGACTCGTTCAGTTCGGCGACGTTCGCTCGGTAGTGGGCGAGCAATTCCTCGGAGGACACCGACGCGGCGTTCTCGACCACCGGCCAGCGGCCGAAGGTGATGCCGTGCTTCGCCAGTTCGGTGCCGATCAACTCGTCATCGGTGGTGCGCACACGCACGTCGGCCGCGTCGCCGGCGGCCATCACTTGCAGCAGGGTCATGTCAGTCCAATCTCGAGAACGTCGTCGCGCGGGCCGAACGCCGCCGCACTACCGGTGCGGATCACCAGTTCACACAATGCTTCCAGGCATTCGGCGCGGTCGCGTGCCTGAGCGAGATCATCACCCCACGCGGTGATCCCGTGTCCCGCGATGACCAGTACCGGGAGAGCGCCGGGATGGTCGAGGAGATAACGCTCGATGTCCTCGCCGATGCGGGGGACCTCGGGCCGGTTGGGGAAGACCGGGATGTCCGCCACGTCCGGATCGCCGCCGCCGAGCCCCTTGATCAGTTCGTAGCCGGTGATCCGGAGCGTGCCGAGCGCGCCGGGAACCGCGGACCGGGTGGCCAGCGCCGTCGCGAACGGCGGATGGATGTGCACCACCGCGTGGGCCGGGCGGGTCCGGTAGACGGCGGTGTGGATCGTGGTCTCCGCCGAGGGCCTTCGTCCGTGATCGGCAACGGGCGCCGAATCCGCCACGCGCACGGTGACCATGTCGTTTTCGGTGAGTTCGCCTTTGGACAGCCCGCTTCCGGTGACGAGCGCGGTGGCGCCGGTGCGCACCGAGATATTGCCCGCCGTGCCCGGCATCCACCCGCGCCGGTACAGCTCGCGGGCGATGTCGGCGATGGCCGTGCCGTGCGACCGATCGGATCGGTGCACCACGCCGCGCTCGGTGACCACCGCGGTCACCAGGTCGCCCGGCGTCACGTCGAAGGCCGGGTTGAAGACCTCGGTGTGCGCGGGAGCCGTTGCGACACCGCCGAATCCGGTCACCTCGGCCGCCGCGCGTTGTTCCACGACGATCTCCCGGCCGGTGGCCATCGCGAGATCGCGGGTCGATTCCGGGGCGACCACGACGAACGGTATGCCGTGATGACGGGCGGCCAGCGCGAGGCCGTAGGTGCCGATCTTGTTGGCGACGTCGCCGTTGGCGGTGACCCGGTCGGCGCCGACGAGCACGCAGTCGACCTGCCCGGTCGCCATCGCCCAGGCGGCGGCGGAATCGATGGTCAGCCGGTGCGGGATACCCGCTTCGGCGAGTTCCCAGGTGGTCAGCCGCGCGCCCTGTAGCAGCGGGCGGGTCTCGTCGACCAGGACGCGCTCGATCGCGCCGCGGTCGGACAGCACCCGCAGCGTGCCGATGGCGGTGCCGAACGCGCTGGTGGCCAGCCTGCCGGTGTTGCAGTGGGTGAGCACGCGCAGCGGACGGTCGGGACACAAGCTCTGCACCAGGTCGGCGGCGTGCGTGGCGGCGGCCCGGTTGACCCGGCCGTCCTCGGCCAGCATGTCCAGCGTCTCGGCGAGGACGGCGTCGGCGCCCCGGCCCACGTGGGCCCGCACCCGTCGCACCGCCCAGGCCAGGTTGACCGCCGTCGGCCGCGCCGCGGCGATCCGGTCCGCCTCGGCTCGCACCGCGGCCTCGTCGACCACGCCGTCAACGGTGTGCGCGGCGGTGGCGATGACGACGCCGAACGCGCCCGCGATGCCGATGGCGGGCGCGCCGCGGATGGCCAGCGTCTCGATCGCCTCGATGATCTCCTCGACCGTGCTCAGCCGCAGCTCACGTACCTCGTGCGGCAGTCCGCGCTGGTCGATGGTGACGAGCGCGCCGTCGTCCCAGACCAGAGAGCTGTCGTCCATCGGGCACATCCTTATCGCGTCGAGCCGTGTCGTGCCTGGTCAACGGTATCGGACGGCGGACGGCGGGCCGAAATCGCGTCAGACCGCCTCGGCGCGCAGCTCGGCGGCGCGTTTGCGCGGGTCGTAATCCGGGCCGACCCCCTCGATCAGCAGCAGGTCGCCGTCGATGTGATCGGCGCGCAGCGGCAGGATCTTCTGGTAGGCGGGCGAGTGGTACCACTCCCGCGCCTCGGTCATCCCGGGGAACTCGATCAGCACCATGCTGCCGGGCCAGCTGCCTTCCACCACCTCGGCCGGAGGTCCGTGGATGACGAAGCGGCCCCCGAAGGGGTCGAGAGTGGCCTGGATGCGCTCCAGGTATTCCAGGATGTCGGCATGGGGCCTGCGACTGCGGAGATGGGCGAAGCCATAGGCGGACATGGCGTGGGCGTTCCTCCGTTCGATGACACCGGAGATGGCGTCCGACCGACCGTAGGTCCGCTTCGCGCGGGGCGGCAATTACCTCGGAGGTAGTACAGCGGGGCCGGACACGACCGAGCCGCCGGTCCCGGGAGGAGTGGAGGGACCGGCGGCGCGGGTGGCGCAGATCAGCTACTGGCGGCGGTCCTGCTCGCCGCGCCGGTCGGGCATCTCGGACCTGGTGCCCCGACGGCCTTCCATATCCGAGCCCTCGCGCATGTCCTGCTCCTGGCGCTGTTGCTGCTGCTGCCTCGGCATCTGCTTCGGCATTTTTTTAGGCGTTTTCTTCGACTTTTCAGCCATCTCCACACGGTCCTTTCCGGGGGATTGATATTCGCCTAACGATCCAACGATAGCGAGCGTGTGTGACTTCCGGAAGAGGAAATGAAAAATATGGTCCGTAGCGGCCATTCGTGGCATTTCCCCAGGTCGGCGGGATGAACAGGCCGCGTTATAGTAACGAATCAGGTCATGCGGGCTTCGTCCGCGCATTTATGTTGGACAATCTGCCGGGCTGAGTCGCTCGGGGGCCGGCGCAATATATCTTGCGAATGCAAGCGGTTATCGGTATCGCGGTAAACCGCGCATCCGAGGTAATGGCTTGTTCAATTCTGCTTTCGCTGCGCAGCGTGCGCCGTCATCCGGGAGTCGAGCGGGTGACTCGTCGAAACCATTGCGGTGGTGTGCAATTCGCATCCAGCCTGTGCCGAGATGATGACCTCCGCGACTCCTGTCTACGTCTCGCACGCCGAATGACAAGTGTCCCAGTTTATTTCGCGCGTATGCACGAGGATGTCCGAAGCGTGGGGGTGATGCTGCCCCAACCATCAGCCGCTGGTGGTCGCCGAACAGTCGGCGTGCTCGAATCGCTCTATCCGGTGCACATCGACATGGGCTCGGACCGCTGGCGTTCCTCAGCGGCGCAGCGGCAGGAATTCGACGATCGCGCCGTCGACGGCGTCGGGCGGGACGACGACCAGACCGTCGCGGTCCACGAGGCCGCCGAGATGGGCGGTGCGGACGGTCGGGTCACCGACCCACCCGCCTTCATCGACGGCGCGAGCGGGAACGATGCGGGGCGCCTGACCGGCGATCTCGGCCGCGTTGTGCAGCGGCCCGCGCAGTGGGCGGGCCGCGGACGCCCCGGTGCGGCCCTCCACGATCGCGGGCGCGAGCGCCATGAGCGTGGCGACGGCGGCGAACGGGTTGCCGGGCAGGCCGAGCACCGTGGTGCCGGAGGCCAGTTCGGCGACGACGGTGGAACCTCCCGGACGCAGCCGCAGACGCGGCACCACGATCTCGGCTCCGGCGCGGGTCAGCGCGGCACGGAGCTGGTCGGCGGCCCCGCCGCCGGTCGCGCCGACGATCACCAGCAGGTCGTGATCCGGCGTGACGGTCAGGACCTCGTCGAAACCGTGCGGAGTGTCGCGCAGGTGTACCCGATCGGCGGTGCGAATGCCGTACCAGGACAGCAGATCCGGCAGGATCGGCCCGATCGAATCGCGGGTCTGGCCCGTCCGCAGCGGGCCCTCGCTGCGGATCTCGTCACCGGTCATGACGATGCGGGCGCGCACGGGGCCGCGCACCGGCGCCGCGGTGACTTCGACGCTGGCGGCCGCGGAGATCAACGCCGCGGTGACCGGCGTGCCTTCCGGCGCGACCGGATCACCGACTTCCCGGTCCTCGCCGCGGCGGCGGATGTCGTCGCGCGGTGGCGTGTCCGGCAAGCGATACAGCGTTTCGTCGGCGATGTGCGTGAACTCGTCGCGCAGCACGCCCGTGGTGCCGTCCGGGACGTGCGCGCCCGTGGCGATCCGCACCGCCTCGCCCGGCAGCAGCCCCACCGGCCGCCGCCCGCCCGCGAAGCCGATGTCCCGGCGCAAGCGCCACGGCCCGTCACCCGCCACCGCGTAGCCGTCCATCGCGGAGACGTCGAAGCGGGGCAGCGGCCCGGCGGCCGTCAGCGGGCCCGCGAGCGCGGCTCCGACCACCGAACGCAAGTCGGCGTCGTACGTCGTGAGACGAGATAGTCTGGCGCGCAGTATGCTTCGCGCATCGTCCAAAGCCAGCGGTGGGTGCTGCCGTGGCGCGCCGACCGTGGCCCTGGCCTCCCGGACCTGCTCCTCGGTGTCGCAGTCGCCGACCCCGGGCAACGGGATGATCGCGGCGGAGGCGGGCACCAGCGCCTTCATCGGCTGGTTGATCAGCGTCCCGAGCCCGTCCAGCGCGGAGGCCAGCGCGGAGCGCCGCCACACTCCGATCAGGTACTGCGGGCGTCCGGACTCGTCGGCCGCGAACACCGCGTCCGCGCCGGATTCGGTGGCGTGCCGGATGAGCTCGGCGATCGCCCAGGAGGACAGGAACGGCAGGTCGGCGGCCAGCACCACCACCAGCGGCGCGGCGGAGCCCAGGGCGCGCAGCCCCGTGTCGATGGCCGCCACCGGACCCGACCCGGGTGGCACCTCGCGAACCTGGATGATCTGCGGCGGGAGTTCGGGCCGGTACGGTCCGACGACCACCGTGTGCGCGCAGGAGGCCGCGGCGCCCAGCGACACCTCGAGCATGGAACGGCCGCCGATGACGATGGCGGGTTTGTCCACGCCGCCCATCCGGCTGGCCCGGCCGCCCGCGAGCACGATCGCGTCGGCGGCGATCACACGCCACGACCTTGAGCTAGGTACACCATGGCGGCCATGCTAATTCGTCACCGCCGGGAAGCCGGGGAGCCGACGGCGCCGATCAGGCGTTCGACCAGAACCGCGCCGGTGGCAGCAGCCGGAACTCGTTGAGCTCCGGATCGGCGAGCACGAGGTCGGTGTCCCGATCGGGAGCCGGGGCGGCGCGGTCGATCGTCGTGGCGCCCGCCGCGTGCAGCCTGGCCACCTCGGCGGCCCGGTCGTCGGCCGGAAATGAGGTGAGATCCAGGCGCAGCCTGGTCCGGCCTGTCCCCGCGTCGGGAGTGCGCACGAACTCCAGCCAGGAACCGAGGCCGGTCGGTGAACGCAGCCCGGCCAGCCGCTCGCCGCACCGCGCGGCGGGCCAGCCGGTGGCGGTCGACCAGAACTGACCGAGGAGCACCGGGTCGCGCGTGTCGACCACGATCGCCGCGATCGCGCCGGTGTCCACGTACTCCTCCCTGGGCTCGAGCACGCAGAACTCGTTGCCCTCCGGGTCGGCGAGCACGGCCCACGGCACCGCGCCCTGGCCGATGTTGACCGCTCGCGCGCCCAGCGCCAGCGCCCGGTCCACTTGGGTGCGCTGATGCTCCAGCGAGCGGGTGGCCAGATCCAGGTGCAAGCGGTTCTTGCCGACCTTCGCCCGCATCGCGGGCAGGAAGGTGAGTGCGAGTTCGCCACCGTCGGCGTCGGGGGCCGCGACGTCCACCTGGTCGGGCCGGTCGAGGGTCACGCTCCAGCCGAGCAGTTCGGCCCAGAAATCCGCGACCGAACGCGGCCGGTCGGCATCGAACACGACACATGCCAGGCGGGTGGGCATGAATCAACGGTACTGGCCGCCGATCCGGCCCGGAGGCATTTCCGGAAGCGGCGCTCAGCGGGCCGGAGGATCGGGTAACGGGAAGCGCGCGGCCCGCAGGTCGACACGGCCGTCCCGGGTCGGCACGCCTTCCTCTGCGAGCAAGCGCAGCTGGCGATGGGCCAGGTGCGCGGCCGGCCTGCCGCTCGCGCCGAGCACTCGATGCCAGGGCAGGTCGGCCGCGTCGGTGCGCATGATCCAGCCCACCGTGCGTGGCGTGGACAGTCCGACGGCCGCGGCGATGTCGCCGTAGGTGACGACCCGGCCCGGCGGGATCGACGCGACCAGGGCGCGCACCTGCTCGATCTGGGCGTCGGTGGTCGGCATCGGCTCAGAGCACCGAGCGCACGAGCTCACCGGTCTCGGCCGGATACGCCTGGGCGACCATGTGATCGCAGTTCCATTCGAGCACGGTCAGGTTGGCGCCCATGTGCTCGGTGAGCGCCGCCCGGAACTCCGGCGTGACGAACGGCGGGTGCACCTTCATCGCCTGCACCAGCACGGTGGGCAGCTCGGTGGGCGGCAGCACCCAGTGGCGGGCCAGCTGGCCCCAGTAGGAGTTGACGGCGGGCAGGCTCATCCGCCAGCCGAAGCGCCCGTTCGCGGTGGGCATCAGATGTTCGTCGAGTTCCGCTTGCAGTAGCCGCCGCTCGACGTCTCCCCAGCCGGTGTCGAGTTTGTCCTGGCGCGCGTGCTCGACGCTGTCGTAGTCGGCCGAGACCAGAGTGGACAGCGCGATCTCGTTGAGCCATTCCGGCTCCAGCGCGATGGCAGGATCGAGCAGAACGAGCTTGCGCACCAGGTCGGGATGACGATGCGCCAGGTGCAGCGCGCACGCACCGCCGAAGGAGTGCGCGACCACCACCACCGGCCCGTCCGCCTCCGTGGTGATCAGCTCGACCAGGTCCTCGACGATGGTCTCGAAATTCCACGGCGGCAGCGAGGTCGAGCGACCGTGCCCGCGCAGGTCGGGCGCGAGCACGCGGACGTCGGGCAGATGCCGGGTGGCCAGGTCCTCCCAGCGTTTGCCGTGACCGGTCACGCCGTGCAGGGCGAGCACCACCGGCCCCGTCGTCGGACCGAACCGATGGACATTCAAGACAGACACCGGTCCATTCTGACCTGCGCCCCGAGCGGCCGCAGCGCCGGTCATGCGGAGGCGTGTACCGGCGTGTCGGTCGTGTCTGTTGCAATAGCCCGCGTGGTGCGATCGGATGGCGCGGTGCGACTGGTTCGCCGGAATGTGGTGGCGCCCCGGCCGCGAGACTGGGGCGCCGACGTCCGCGCGCTGCTGGACGCCGCGGCCGAGGCCGGTCCCGCGCGCCCCGGGTGGCGGCCCTGGCAGGTACTCGGCGGCCCGGGCACCGGCAAGACCGCCCTGCTGGTGGATGTCGCCGCCGGGCGCATCGCGGCCGGAGCCGATCCGGAATCGGTGCTGGTGCTGACCCATTCGAAACAGGCGGCAGGCGCCGTGCGTGACGCCATCACCACGCGCCTGAGCGGACCGGAACCGGGCGCGGAGGGCGGTGTGCCCGGCGCCACACGAGAACCGCTGGTGCGCACGCTGCACTCGTACGCTTTCTCCGTGCTGCGCAGACACGCGATGGCGCACGGCAACCCGCCGCCGCGTCTGCTGACCGGCGCCGAACAGGACGCGGTGCTGCGCGAAATGCTGCGCGGCGACCTGGTGGACATGGCCGAGGGTGCGCGGAGTCTGTGGCCGGAGCGATTGCGGCCCGCGCTCGCGCTCGGCGGGTTCGCCGAGCAGTTACGCGATCTGATGCTGCGCGCCACCGAACGCGGCATCGGGCCGGAGGATCTGGTGCGCCTCGGCCGCGAGCACGCCACGCCGGAGTGGGTGGCGGCGGGCAGGTTCGCCATCCGCTATGAGCAGACGATGCTGTTGCGCTGGTCGGTCGGCGTCGAGGCGCCGGAGGCGACCGCGCCCGCCCTGGACGCCGCCGAACTGGTCGGCGCGGCGCTGGACGCGCTGGCCGCCGACCCGAATCTGCTTGCCACCGAACGCGCTCGAATCAGATACCTGCTGGTCGATGACGCACAGCACCTGGACCCCCAGGCGGCGATGCTGGTCGAGGTGATCGGGCACAGCGCGCGCACCACGGTGATCGCGGGCGATCCCGATCAGGCGGTCTTCGCCTTCCGCGGCGCGGACGCGCGGTTCGTCGCCGAACTCGACGTGCCCGGCGAGCGGCGCGTCGTGCTGCGGGACAATCACCGCTTCAGCGGTCAGGTGGAGCTGGCGGTCGCGCGGATCGCCGCGCGTCTGCCGGGCAGTGCGCCGCAACGCATCCCCGTGCCGGAACGCGCCGAACCCGGGGAGGACGGCACCGAGGTGCGGGTCCGCGTGCTGGCCACACCCGCGAAGGAAGCCGCGCTCATCGCCGACCATTTGCGCCGCGCGCATCTCACCGGCGGGGTGCCGTGGTCGCGGATGGCGGTGATCGTCCGTTCGGTGCCGCTGTCGCTGGCGCCGCTGCGCCGTGCCCTGCTCGCCGCGGGCGTCCCGGTGCAGCAGCCCGCGCTGGACACGCCGCTGGCGCGCAGGCGCGGCGCGGCCTGGATGCTGTTGTCGCTGCGCGCGGTGCTGGCGGGCGAGGCGGCGCAGCGGGACGCCGAACCCGCGTTCGAGCCGGAGGACGCCCTGGATCTGCTGTCCGGGCCGCTCGGCGGCGCCGACCAGATCTCCTTGCGCCGGTTGCGGCGCGGTATCCGGCGCGCGGTGCTGGAGTCCGTGCGCGCCGGGGCGAAGGCTCCGGACCCGGCCGGGGACTCGCCGCCGGATCGCGGCGCGGACCTCGACCGCCCCTCCGCGCAGATACTGCGCGACCTGCTGATCGGGACCGGCGATCCGGCGCTCCTGGATCGCCTCACCGACGTCGAGGCCGCGCCGCTGCGCCGGGTACTGGACACGTTGCGCCGGGCGCGCAAGGCGCGCGGGCGTGGCGCGGGCCTCGAGGACGTCCTGTGGGCGTTGTGGACCGGTTCCCGGCTGGAGCGACGCTGGGTGGCCCAGTCGGAGCGCGGCGGCGCGGTCGGCATGCAGGCCGACCGCGACCTCGACGCGGCCGTCGGATTGTTCGACGCGGCCGCGGCCTACGTCGACCGGTTGCCCCGCGCGAGCATCGAGGGATTCGTCGAATACCTGTCGCACCAGGAGATCCCGCAGGACGCGGCGCCGCGCACCGCGCCGCGCGAGGCCGTGGCGCTGCTGAGTGCGCACGCCGCCGCCGGTCGGGAATGGGACGTGGTCGCGGTCGCCGCCGTCCAGGAGGGGATCTGGCCCAATCCGCGCTCCCGTGGCACGCTGCTGCACACCGAGGAGCTGGTCGATCTCACCGCCGGGGTGTCCGACGCGGGGGAGCGGGTGAGCCGTGCGGCGCCGATCCTCGCCGAGGAACGCAGGCTGCTGCTCGTCGCGTGCAGCCGGGCCCGGCGGTCGCTGCTGGTCACCGCCGTGGAGTCGGTGTCGGGCGAACGTGACCTGGTGCCGTCGCGCTTCCTCGCCGAGCTGCTCGGGCACGACGACGACAGCGAGCCCGGTGCGCTGCCGGTGGTCGATCCCGGTCGCGCCCTGGTGATGCACTCCCTGGTGGCCGAATTGCGCGGCGTCGTCTGCGATCCCGAGGCCGACCCGCAGCGCAGGCGTCGCGCGGCACACCAGCTCGCCCGGCTGGCGGACGCGGGCGTGCGCGGCACCCATCCCGACGATTGGTACGGCACCGCCGAGCTCAGCTCGCGGCGTCCGCTGTGGAGCGAGGACGACGCGGCGGTGGCCCTGTCGCCCTCCACCGTCGAAATGCTGCGCACCTGCCCGCTGCGCTGGGCGCTGGAACGCAACGGCGGCACCGACGGCGACAACCCGCACGCCGTCAAGGGCAACCTCGTGCATACGCTGGTGCAGGCGCTGGCGGGCAAGGTGCCCGAGGGCGAAGTGCGCGCGGCGCTGGAGCGCGCCTGGCAGGCGGTCGACCCCGGGAGCGGTTGGCATTCCCGGCAGGAGCTGCGCCGCACCGAGGCGATGCTGGCGACCTTCTCGTCCTGGGTGCGCAACACTCGCGGCGAACTCACCCAGGCCGGTGTCGAGGTGCCGGTCGACTGCGTGTTGCCCGCGCGCACGGAAGACGAACGCGCCGTGCGGATCCGGGGCCGCGTCGACCGGCTCGAGCGAGACGCGCAGGGGCGTTTCGTGATCGTCGACGTGAAAACCGGCAAGTCGCCGGTCACCAAGCAGGCCGCCGTCGATCACGCACAGTTGGCGACCTATCAGGTGGCGGCGGCCATGGGCGCCCTCGACACTCCGGCGGAATCCGGCCCCGACGACGCGGCCACCGCGACCGGCCCGTCCGGCGAGCCCGGTGGGGCGCGGTTGGTGTACGTCGCCAAGCCGAGCAAGGCCGAAGGCGCGACCCAGCGCATGCAGCCGCCGTTGGACGCCGAGGCGCTCGACCAGTGGCGCGACACGATTCACCAGGCCGCGGCGTCCACTCAGGGCCCCAGCTACCTCGCCATGCGTAACGACGGATGCCGCCACTGCGCGGTGGCGGGCAGCTGCCCCGTGCAGGACCGCGGGAGGCAGGTGACCGACGAGTGAGCGCCTCGTCGGTCTCGCCGCGGTCGATCGCCGGGGCGGCGCGGTGACGGGCCGGGTGACGCCGCATCAGCTCGCGCAAGCGCTGGGCCTGCCGCCGCCGACCGACGAACAGGCCGCCGTGATCGCGGCCCCACCGGGCCCGACCCTCGTCGTCGCGGGCGCGGGCGCGGGCAAGACCGAGACGATGGCCGCCCGCGTGGTGTGGATGGTCGCGAACCGGCTCGTGCTGCCCGACGAAGTGCTCGGGCTGACGTTCACGCGTAAAGCCGCACAGCAGTTGACCGCCCGCATCCGGACCAGGTTGGCCCGGCTCGCTGGCGCGCCGCTGCTGCGCGAACTCGACCCGACCGGTCGGCTGCGCGCCCAGCTGACCGGCGCGGAACCGGAGATCAGCACCTACCACTCGTACGCGGGCAGGTTGCTCACCGAACACGGCCTGCTGCTTCCGGTAGAGCCCTCGGCGACGCTGCTGACCGAGACACAGCTCTGGCAGCTCGCCCATCAGGTGGTCCGCGCCTGGGACGGAGACCTGGAGACCGACCGCACCCCGGTGTCGGTCACCGAGGCGGTGCTCGCGTTGTCCGGGCAGCTGGCCGAGCATCTGGTCGAGCCCGAGGAACTGGCCGAGGCGCACACCGAGCTGGCGAAGCTGGTGCACACACTGCCCGCGGGTCCGCGACAGCGCGGCGGGCCCAGTCAGACCCTGCTGAACATCGTGCAGGTGCAGCGGGAACGGGTGGCACTGCTGCCGCTGGTGCAGCAGCTCGCCGAGGCTCTGCGCAGGCGCGGCGCACTGGATTTCGGCGCGCAGATGTCGCTGGCCGCGCGCCTGGCCGCCGAGCATCCCGAGGTCGCCGCCGCCGAACGCGCCCGCTTCCGCCTGGTCCTGCTCGATGAATACCAGGACACCGGCCACGCCCAGCGAGTCCTGCTCGCCGCCTTGTTCGGTGGCGCGGAGGACGGCACTCAGAGAACCGATGACGATTCCTCGGTGGAAGACCAGCTTCCGCCGGAGACAGCGTCCCCAATCGGTGACGGTCCGCAGGACGCCCACTTCGCGCCGACCTCCCAGCGCGCCGATGCCGGGGACATGACGCAAGAGTGCCGACCGCGGTTCGCCGGTGCGCACGACCCTCGCGCCGAGACCAGGAGGCACGACCAGCGGACCCCGCCGCAAGACCCGCGAGCGCAACGGCTCGCCGTGACCGCCGTCGGGGACCCGATGCAGTCGATTTACGGCTGGCGTGGCGCTTCGGCGGCGAATCTGCCCCGGTTCGCCACCGATTTCCCCACCGCACCGGGCGTGCCCGCCCCCACGCTGGCGTTGCTGACCAGCTGGCGCAATCCGCCGGAGGCGCTGGCACTGGCGAATCTGGTGGCGGAACCGTTGCGGCGCAAGGCGATCGAAGGCGGCGGCGTGACCGTCGACGCCTTGCGCGCCAAGCCCGATGCCGGAGCGGGAGTGGTGGCGCTGGCGCTGACCGCGACCGTGGCCGACGAACGCGAGTGGGTGGCCGAGCGGATCGCCGCGCAGTGGGCCGCCCGGCGCGCGGCGCAGCAGCCGCCGCCCACGTCGGCGGTGCTGGTGCGCCGCAACGCCGATGCCGCGCCGCTCGCCGAAGCCCTTCGCGCGCAGGGGCTCCCGGTGGAGATCGTCGGGCTCGGCGGATTGCTGGCCACCCCGGAGGTCGCCGACATCGTCGCCACCCTGCGGTTGATCGCCGAACCGGGCTCCGGCAGCGCCGCCATGCGTGTGCTGACCGGCGCGCGCTGGCGCCTGGGAGTGGCCGACATCGCCGCGCTCGCCCGCCGGGCCAGGGACCTGTCCATCCGGCCTCCGGGGTCGCAGGGCCCGGCCGAGATCGCCGACGGCGCGGCGCTGGACGAGGCGCTGCGGGAAGTGGCGCCGGAACCGGCCGAGCAGGCCGGGCTGGCCGACGCGATCGCCGATCCCGGTCCGCGGCAGCAGTATTCGCAGGCCGGGTTCGCCCGTATCGAGGCGCTGGGACGGGAGCTGGCCGCGTTGCGCGAACGCAGCGGGCAGCCGCTGGCGGAGTTGGTCGCCGACGTCGAGCGCACCATCGGCGTCGGCGTGGAGACCCAGACGCGACGAGCCATGGCGGGCACCGGGGCCGGACGCGAGCATCTGGACGCGTTCGCCGAAGTGGTGGCGGGCTACGCCGCGGACACCGGCGCCTCGCTCGGCGGACTGCTCGCGTTCCTCGCCGCCGCGGAGGAGGTCGAGAACGGCCTGGAGCCGGGCGAGGTCGAGGTCGCCAAGGACCGGGTCCAAGTGCTGACCGTGCACGCGGCGAAGGGCTTGGAATGGGAGATCGTCGCCGTGCCGCACGTGGTGGAGGGCGTCTTCCCGTCCAAAGTCGGTTCCGGCACGTGGCTGGGCGCGCTCGCCGAGCTGCCGACGTCGTTGCGGGGCGACCGGAAGCAGGACGACGCGGCCGAAGGCGTGCCGGTGCTCGATCTCACCGACCTCTACGACCGCGCCGACCTCGACCGCGCGATCAAGGCGCACAAGGAGGCGCTGGAGCGCCGCCGGATCGATGAGGAACGCCGCCTGTTCTATGTCGCGCTCACCAGAACCGAACGCGTGCTGCTCGTCTCGGCCCACCACTGGGCGGAGACCGGTAGCTCCCCGAAAGGGCCCTCGGATTTCCTGCTGGAGCTGAAGCACGCGCACCAGGACCCCGACAGCCCGGCATACGACGTCTTGACGATCGACCGCTGGGACGACCCGCCCGCGGCCGACGCCGTCAACCCGTTCACCGACAACCCCGCCACCGCCGAGTGGCCGCGCGACCCGCTCAGCACCCGCCGCGACCCCGTCGAACAGGGCGCGGCGTTGGTCCGTGCCGCTCTGGCCGATCTGCGCTCCCGCCCTGCCGACGCCGGTCCTGCGCCACACGACACCGCCCAGGGCCGCGGCCTCCTCGAAGGGCAGTTGCCGCCGCTGGACGACGCGTCGGCATACCCGGACGAACCGGCCTACTATCCGCCCGACGACGAGGTCCCACCGGACGAGTTCGCGGACGACTTCGAGGTCCTCGCGACCGAATACGCCGACCCTTACGCGGACATCGAGCCCTATTTCGGCTCGGCGCCGGACCCGGTGGAGGAGTACCTGTCCGCTGACGAGCCGTTCGCCGCGACCGGCTTCGCTCCGCCCCCGCCGGAGGACCCGTACCGGCCGGAGCACACTCATCCGGTGCCGGACCCGGACGATCCGGAAGGCTGGGCCGCCGACGTGGACGCCTTGCTGGCCGAACACCAGGCCGCCGCTGCCGCGGCCGAGGAGGTCGAGCTACCCGGTCAGATCGCGGCGACCGCACTGGTCGAGCTGCGCGCCGACCCCGCGAAACTCGCCGCCCGCCTGCGTCGTCCGCTGCCCTACCCGCCGAACCCGCTGGCCCGCCGCGGTACCGCGTTCCACGCCTGGGTGCAGCGCTGGTTCGGCTCCACCCGCCTGCTCGGTCTGGACGAACTGCCGGGCGCGGCCGACAGCGGCGCGGCCGACGCGGGCCTGGACGCCGAACTCACCGCGATGCAGGAGGCGTTCCTGAACTCGCCGTGGGCCGACCGCAGCCCCATCGAGGTCGAGATCCCGTTCGAGACCTCGATCGCGGGCACCGTGATCCGCGGCAGGATGGACGCGGTGTTCGCCGAACCCGGCGGCGGCTGGATCGTGGTGGACTGGAAGACCGGCGCCGAGCCCAGCGCCGCCGAAGAGCCCGCGGTGGCCATGCAGCTGGCCGTGTACCGCTTGGCGTGGGCACGGTTGATGGCCGCGCGCGAGGGACGGTCCGAGCAGGAGATGTTGCCCCGGATCGGCGCGGCGTTCCACTACGTGCGCACCGGGCGCACCATCGCGCCGAGGAACCTGGCCGGTCCGGACGAACTGGCCGAGCTGGTCAGGAACGCCGCGCCCGCCGGCTCACCGCCAGCGACGAAGTGATCAGCGGGATCTGCAGCGGAAGCCGCAGCGCCGCGCCGATCTTGACCAGCCGCGGGGCCTTCTCACTGGCCAGCACGTCCGCGGCGAACTGCACGTTGGCCGGGAACACCGCGATGAACAGCAGTGCCGCGAGACGTCCGCCGAACCCGCGGGTACGCGGGATCGCGAGCGCGGCGGCGACGCCGAGTTCGGCCACGCCGGAGGCGTAGGTGTAGTCGCGGGCCCGGCCCGGCAGCAAGCGCGGCACGATCGAATCGAAGGGCTTCGGCCAGACGAAGTGCAGCACCCCACTGCCGAACAGCAGGGTGGCCAGGGCCAGCGCGGGCCGCCGCCCGGCAGCGGCCACGGGTGTCAGCGTGTTTTCTGCCATGAGGCACCCTTGCATTCACCCGGCGGCCGCGTCGACCCGGGCCGACCTGATGCGGGCTCGGCGTTTCGCCCCCTCACCGCCCAATCCGACATGTCTCACCCCGGTGAGACCGAGCAAGCGCCGTTCGTGTGGACGCGACCTGCGGGCTCGAGCATGTACCGTTCGCGGCCCGGCTCGCGCCCGAGTGGCCGCTGCGTAAGCGACGAAGGAGCGAGCGCTCTTCGCGTGGACGCGACCTGCGGGCTTCAGCATGTGCCGTTGACGACCTGGCGCGCATCCGAGTAGCCGTGGCGGGTGCCGTCGACTCGACGGTGAGCCGTTGCGGGCATACATTTACGTCTGGTACTCGAATGCCGACGTGCCCGGCTCGGCTCGACTCCCGGTTTCGAGCGAAGCGAGACCGAGCATTGTCCGTTCGCGGCCCGGCTCGCGTCCGAGCGGCCGCCGCGTCCGCGACGAAGTCGCCAGCGGCGGTCGCTCGGACGCGAGCCACAAGGGGGCCGCGAACACCCAGCGCCGCAGGCGCTGGAGAATCAAACACAGTAGGCTGCCCTCCTGTGCCGGAGGGACAAGGAATACCGGAGATGACCGACACGAGCGACGAGCCGGCGGGTGTGTCCGGTGTTCGGTGATCGAGCGCGTGCTCTGGGGTTGGCCAATCGCCCCGATTTCGCCCTGGTCGGCGTGCTGCGCATCCCGGAAGTGCAGGCCAGCCCGTGGATTTCGCTGACCAGGCGGGTGCTGTTCGCGACGGCGCTGCTCTTCCTGGCCGCGCTGGTCGTGTACATCGGGCGCGACGGTTACCACGACAACTCGGGAAACGAGCTGTCGTTCCTGGACGCGTTCTACTACGCCACGGTTTCGCTGTCGACCACCGGATACGGCGACATCCACCCGGTGACGCCCGATGCGCGGTTGGCGAATATCGTCATCATCACCCCGCTGCGCATCCTTTTCCTGATCGTCCTGGTCGGAACTACCCTCAGCGTGCTGACCGAACGTTCCCGGCAGGCTTTCAAGATTCAGCGATGGAGGCACACCGTGCGCAATCACACCGTGGTCGTCGGATACGGCACGAAGGGGCGGACCGCGATCGACGCGATGCTCGGCGACGGCGTGCAGCCCGCCGACATCGTCGTGGTGGACACCGACATGGTCGCTTTGGAGGCGGCGGCGAACGCCGGGCTGGTCACGGTGCACGGCTCGGCCACCCAATCCGACGTGCTGCGACTGGCCGGTGTGCAGAACTCCGAGTCGGTGGTGGTCGCCACCAACCGCGACGACACCGCCGTGCTGGTCACGCTGACCGCCCGGGAGTTGAACAAGACCGCCAAGATCGTGGTGGCGATCCGGGAGGCGGAGAACACCCACCTGGTGCGGCAGTCCGGCGCGAACTCGGTGGTGGTGTCCTCGGAGACCGCGGGCCGCTTGCTCGGCATCGCGACGACCACGCCGACGGTCGTGGAGATGATGGAAGATCTGCTGACGCCCGAGGAGGGCTTCGCCGTCGCCGAACGTGAGGTGGAGCCGTCCGAGATCGGCGGCTCGCCACGGCATCTCGGCGATATCGTCCTGGGCGTGGTGCGCAACGGCGTGCTGCACCGGGTGGGCGAGCCGGAGGTCGACGCGATCGAGGCGCGCGACAAACTGCTCTACATCCGTCGATCGGCGAAGTGATCACGGCGCGGGCCGGGTGGTAGCCAGGGCGCGATAGTCTCGAACCGTGTCCGCTTTTCAGCTCAATAGTGTTCCGTTGTTGTCCCGTGCCGTCGTGGACCGGGCCGAGCAGATCCGGGGTGATGCCCAGGCTCTGAAGGAGGGCTGGGGCAGCGCGAGACTCTTGCGAGTCAACCGGCGCGGGCAGGCGCGGTTCGAGGAGGGCGTCCTGGTCCTGGAATCGGCACTCGAGTTGTCCGCCGAGCCGAGCCCGGCCGCGGTGTTCCTCGGCGTCGAGGACGACATCCACCTCTGGGCGGTGCGGGACCCGGAGCTGGAGGGCACGCTGACCGATTTGCGCGCGCTGGCAGGCGGCACCGTCGACGACCGCACCGCCGGGCTGCTCTCCACCGCGATCGCATTGCTGAACTGGCACGACAAGGCCGGATTCCACGGTGCCGACGGCACGGTGACGACCGCGGCCAAGGCGGGGTGGTCGCGCGTCACCGAGAGCGGTTACGAGGAGTTTCCCCGGATCGATCCGGCGGTGATCTGCCTGATCCACGACGGTGGTGACCGGGTGCTGCTCGCGCGTCAGCACAGCTGGCCGAAGTCGCTGTTCTCGCTGTTGGCCGGGTTCGTCGAGGCGGGCGAGTCGCTGGAACGCTGCGTGGAGCGCGAGATGCGCGAGGAAGTCGGCCTCGACGTGCGCGAGATCAGCTACCTGGGCAGCCAGCCGTGGCCGTTCCCGCGCTCGCTGATGCTCGGCTTCGCCGCGGTCGCCGATCCCGAGCAGCCGCTGGTCTTCTCCGACGGGGAGATCGCCGAAGCCAACTGGTTCACCCGCGCGCAGGTGCGCGAAGCGCTGGCGGTGGGCGACTGGTCGAAGCAGGGCGAGGGCGCCGAGCTGCTGCTGCCCGGCTCGATCTCCATCGCGCGCACCATCGTCGAATCCTGGGCCGCGATCGACTGAGCACATGCTCGCGCGCGGGTCGGGACGACCCGCGCGCGCCTGATCAGGACAGACCGGCGAGGACCTGTTTGACGGCCGCCAGCGACGGGTTGGTCGCTGTGGAGCCGTCGGCGAACTTGACGGTCGGCACGACGTGATTGCCGCCGTTGACACTGCCGACGAACTCGGCCGACGCCGGATCTTGCTCGATGTCGATCTCGACGTAGGTGATGCCCGCCTCGTCCAGCTGCTTCTTGAGCCTGCGGCAGTAGCCGCACCAGGTGGTCGAGTACATCGTCAGGGTGGGGTTCGCGTCAGTCACGGAGACTGCAACGCCGGAGACCCGCGCACTGTTCCAACTCGAACCTTTTTCCAACCGGCGCCGGCTTCTCACCGTCCACAGCGGTGGGGACCTGCGGCAAGGAAGGAAAGGCTCCGTCCGCGTGTGCCGCCGACGCGGGCGTGACACCGCTGCACGCGACGGCGCTACGGTGCGTGTCGGTGGCCGCTGACATGATGGACCGCGTGCCCGCTCTCGACCTCGCCGACCTCGATCCCGAGCAGGCCGCCGCCGTCCGCGCGCCGCGCGGCCCGGTGTGCGTGCTCGCGGGCGCGGGCACCGGCAAGACCAGGACCATCACCTATCGCATCGCGCACCTGATCGCGCAGGGGCACGTCAAGGCTGATCAGGTGCTCGCGGTGACGTTCACCGCGCGGGCGGCGGGGGAGCTGCGCACCCGGCTGCGCGCGCTCGGCCTCGGCGGCGACGCGACCCAGGTGCAGGCGCGAACATTCCACGCGGCGGCGTTGCGGCAGCTCAAGTACTTCTGGCCGCAGATCGTCGGTGACGTACCGTGGCGGCTGATCGATGCGAAGTTCCCCATCGTCGCGCAGGCGGCGCACCAGGCGGGACTGTCCACGGCCACCGACAGCGTCCGCGACCTGCTCAGCGAGATCGAGTGGGCGAAAGCCTCGCTCATCGCGCCGGAGGACTACACGGCGGCGGTGGCCGAGCAGCGGCGCGAGACCCCCTATGAGGCGCTGCGCGTCGCCGACGTCTACGCCGGTTACGAGAAGCTCAAGGCGACGCCGGACGGGCTGCTGCTGGATTTCGACGACCTGCTGCTGCATACGGCGGCCGCGCTGGAGGACTATCCGGCGGTGGCCGACGAATTTCGCGGCCGGTACCGCAGTTTCGTCGTCGATGAGTACCAAGACGTCACGCCGCTGCAACAGCGCGTGCTCGACGCCTGGCTCGGCGAGCGGGACGACCTCACCGTCGTCGGCGACGCCAACCAGACGATCTACTCGTTCACCGGCGCCACGCCGAGCTACCTGCTGGACTTCTCCCGTCGTTATCCCGATGCCACCGTGGTCCGTCTGGAACGTGACTATCGCTCTACTCCGCAGGTGGTGTCGCTGGCCAACCGGGTGATCGGGTCGGCGCGCGGGCGCATCGCGGGCACCAGGCTGCAATTGATCGGCCAGCGCGCCGACGGGCCCGAACCGGTGTTCGCCGAATACGACGACGCGCCCGCGGAGGCCGCGGCGGTGGCCAAGGCGATCGGCCGGCTCATCGAGGCGGGCACACCGGCCGCCGAGATCGCCGTCCTGTATCGGATCAATGCCCAGTCGGAGAGCTACGAGCAGGCGCTCACCGAGCGCGGCATCCCGTACCAGGTGCGCGGCGGTGAGGGTTTCTTCGCCCGAGCGGAGGTGAGGCAGGCCGTGCAGGCGCTGCGGCAGGTCGCGACCCGCGAGGACTTGCCCGATCAGGCACGCAGCGGCAAAGCGCTGGTCTCACTGGTCCGCGCGGCCCTCGCCCCGCTCGGCCTCACCGCCACCGAGCCCGCAGGCGCCCAGGCGCGCGAACGCTGGTCCTCGCTGGTCGCCCTGGTGCGCTTGACCGAGGAACTGGTCGGCAACGGCGAGCGGCTCGACCTGACCGGGCTGCTGCGCGAACTCGCGGCGCGCGCCGAGGCCAGGCATCCACCCACGGTGCAAGGGGTCACGCTGGCCTCGCTGCACGCCGCCAAGGGCTTGGAGTGGGACGCGGTGTTCCTCGTCGGCCTGTCCGACGGGACCATGCCGATCGCGCACGTTCTCGCCGACGACGGCTCGGTCGCCGACCAGGCGGCGCTCGAGGAGGAGCGGCGGTTGCTCTACGTCGGGGTCACCAGGGCGCGCGAACATTTGCGACTGTCCTGGGCGCTGGCCAGAAACGAAGGGGGCAGGCGCACGCGGCGGCGTTCGCGATTCCTCAACGGCCTCGTCCCCGACGATTCGCCCGCGTCGCGGATCGCGGCCGCGCCGCAGGCCCCGAACGGCGTCCGCCCGACCTGCCGGGTCTGCGCGAAGCCGTTGATCGGCACCTATGCGACGATGCTCGGCCGCTGCCGCCGTTGCCCGGCCGAACTGGACGCCGAATTGCTTGCGGCACTGCGGGACTGGCGTTCGGAGAAGGCGCAGGCACTGCGGGTGCGCGAATTCGTCGTGTTCACCGACACCACGCTCACCGCGATCGCCGAACAACTGCCCGCCGACGACGCCGCGCTGGCCGCGATCGCGGGCATCGGCGCCAAGAAGATCGACCAGTTCGGCGCCGACGTGCTCGCGATCGTCGCGTCCCGGCTTCGATCAAGGTCACAAAACCGCAGGTAGAAAATAGGTTGTGGCGCTGGAAGATCTTGCCTATGGTGGATTTCACGCACCGGGAGGGCATCTCGGCGCGCACAGTTACCGACAAACACGAGTACAGGAGGGAGGCAGAGCAATGGGCAACACCACGAACTTCAGCGCCAATGGCGTTGCGGTCTATGCGCCTATGGCGGCCTCCCGGGGGATCCTCGCCTTGCAGGGGATCGGTCTGTCCGAAATCGGTGGGTTCGGCACGTTCGGCACGCAAGTGAATTGCGCTGCCATGCACGCCTCGATCCGTACCGAAATCCAGGGCAAGCCCAGCGCGGGCTGGCACCCGACGGCTGCCGAGGCAGCACTCGGTGTCTTCGCGGATGAAGTCGGCTTCGAGCCGGCGGATCCGCGGGCAGCACGCCTCCGCACCGCACACCCAGCGACCGTGAACAGGACTCGACACAGATGTCGACCTAGGTAGGGAACTCTTCCCCGACCTCCTGGCCACGGATCGCGCGACAGCGAAACCGTGGCCAGTATTCTCCGGCCCTTCAGCCGACCGGCACCGGTTTCGCCGCTCAACGAAACGAACCGCTGCAACAAGCTGAAGGAGAACGACGTGTTCACCGCACAGGGTTGGCCGCAGGCCACTACTGACGTGACATGCCGAACCGTGGCGTCGACTACTCCGTCCCAGGAGATCACCAAGGTCCTGCCCTGCCGTGCTGGAGATCCGGACCTCTGGTTCGCCGAGAGCCCGGTCCAGTTGGAGCAGGCCAAGGCGCTGTGCGCGACCTGCCCCATCCGCAAGGGCTGCCTGAGCGCCGCCATGGATCGCCGTGAGCCGTGGGGTGTTTGGGGCGGTGAGATCTTCGACCAGGGTGTCGTGATCGCCCGCAAGCGTCCCCGCGGTCGTCCGCGCAAGGTCGCGGTCCCGGCGTGAGCCGGGGAGTGACTTCCCTCCCTCCGGTCGATGTGCTCGATTCGGTCGGTCCCGGCACGGGACGAGCCAACGAACGAGAAAGCAGACCAGCCGCCCACCGGTCGTCGGTGGGCGGCTGCTCTGCGTGGTGTCCGATCTGCGGCGCCTGCGGCGCTGAGAGTCAGGAAGCAGTACGTTCTTCGGTGAAACCGGGCATCCAGGTGCGGACGAGTTGCATGAACGGCAACTCGGCGTCGAGTTGCGCCAAGATGCCGACGGAACCGCCGAGCACGCGGAAGATCATCACGTATTCCGCCGGAAGTTGCAGTGCCCGCGCGGTTTTCATCTCCGGGCTGGACAACTCCGAGGCTTTACCCGCCACGCGCTGCATCCACCTGCGGGTGAAGTGGAACGAGTCGGTCTGGATCGGGTCGGTGAACGGGCGCAAATAGTCGGCGATCTCCTGGTGGGTGACCACCCGGCCGGGAATGACCCAGCCGTGGTCGTACAGCAGTTCGGTGAGTTCGGCGAAACGCTCCTCGACCGCGAGGGCCAGCATCCGGCCCAGCACCGGGGGAAAGCCGTCGGGCATCGGTGCGCAGGCGCCGAAATCGATGACCGCGAGCCTGTTGTCGGGCAGCATCATGAAGTTCCCCGGGTGCGGGTCGGCGTGCAGTAGTCCGACGACCTCCGGGGAGGAGAAGTGGAACCGGCCCATCAGCCCCGCGACACGATTGCGCAGCGCGAGAGTGCCCGCCGGGTCCTCGGCGCCCTGCTTGATGATCGTGGAGACGGCGATGCCGTCCAGCCATTCGGTGACGATCACTTTCGGCGCGCTGGCCACCACTTTCGGCACCACGATCTCGCCGTGCCCGTCGAAGCCCTTGGCGAAGGCGCGCTGGTTGGCCGCCTCGTTGCGGTAGTCCAGCTCTTCTTCGGTGCGTTCGGTGATCTCGGCGAGGATCGGCTTGACGTCCGCACCCGGGATCACGGAGGCGACCAGACCGGACATACGTGACAGTGTCTTCAGATCCGCGCGCAGGGCCTCGTCGGCGCCGGGGTACTGCACCTTGACCGCGACGGTCCGCCCGTCCGACCACACCGCCCGGTGCACCTGCCCGATACTGGCCGAAGCGGCCGGTGCGTCGTCGAAGTCACGGAAACGGGTGCGCCACTGGGTGCCGAGTTGCTGATCGAGCACCCGGTGGACGGTTGCGGCGGGCATGGGCGGCGCGGCGGCCTGCAGCTTGGTGAGCGCTTCGCGATAGTGCTCGCCGAACTCCTCCGGTACCGCGGCCTCCATCACGCTGAGCGCTTGTCCGAATTTCATCGCGCCGCCCTTGAGCTCACCCAGCACGGTGAACAACTGTTCGGCGGCCTTCTGGTTGAGCTGCGCGTTGATCTCGGACTTGTCGCCTCCGGCGAGCTTCTTGCCGAACCCGACGGCTGCCCGCCCGGCGATGCCGAGCGGGATCTTGGCCAATTTGGCGTTGCGGGACGAGCGACGGCGCACAATCTCAGACACGTACCCATCATGGCGGACGGACCAGCCGATCGGCCACGGCAATCTTGATCACTACCGAGTTCCGACGCCGAGTTCTGTGGAAACCCGTGCACAAGCGCACGCGGGATGGCGGCCCCACGCCCGCCGATCCAGGACGTGTGCATCCAGGTCGAGCTCCAGAGTAGCGTTCAACGTGGCCGGGCTGCGCCGCGGTGAGCAGGCGATGATCGCCTCCAGTTCGCCGAGGGCGACCGCCGTGGTCGCCGTGATCCCGGCGGGGGAGGCATGTCCGACGCGGCCCAGTAGCTGGGCGGCGAGGTGTGGCCAATCGGCGTCGTTCTGCGAGCGGATCAGGTCCGCGCAGCGCAGGCAGCTGGTGACGCCGGGCAGCACCAGCGGCCCGACGACGCCCTTGTTGTCTCGGATACGTAGTTGCAGATGAGGGATGCGATGCAGCAGCAGGTCGCTCACCAGCCTCGGGTCGGGCATCAGCGCGTCGGCGAGCACCACGAGGTCCGACTCCCACGACCGCACTACCGACGTACCGGACGGGTAGTCCCGGGAACGGCTCGGCCGCACTCCCAGCGCGCGCAGCCCGGCCGACACGGCGTCGGAGAGCGGACCGAGCCCGTGCACTCGCACCGCTCGCACCTGTCCGGCCCGGTCCTCCGGGTGGTCCAGCAGTCCGGCTTCGTCGACGAGGGTGAGCAATGCCGCGGCGCGCTCGGCGTCGATTCCGCATTCCCCGGCTCGCCAGATGATCTGCGGTTTGGTGCGCAGCCCGTCGAGCAGGCGGAGGAAGGCGAGAACGGTCTCGGCGTCCATGCCTTCCGGACCGAGCACCACCGCCGTTTCCGGATCGCACCCCAGCTGCACGACGCCGGTCGGGCGGACCAGGACGGTTACCCTGGGGCGCAACCGGGGACCGCGACACATCGTTGTCATGTCATCAGTATGCGGACCACGCGGTGTACGACTCGTCCCGAAACCCCCACTTATCCACAGGGTTTCGTGCCATCCACAGGATGGATCAGGAGGCTGCGCCGCCCTCTTTGCCCAGGTCGGGCCCGGTGTCGTCGTCCTCGCGCGCACGCGTGGCTTGCTCACGCGCCTCGGTCTCGGCCAGTTGCGCGAGCGGATCGTCGAACGCGGTGGCGCCGCCGCCGATCACCGAGTCGATGAAGCCCGCAGGGGAGTCCAGGTCATGAGAGTTCGGCAGCAGGTCGGGGTGCGCCCACACCCCGTCGCGCGCGGCCATGCCCGCGTCGCTGGTCAGCCTGCGCCACAGTGCGGCCGCCTCGCGCAGCTTGCGCGGCCGCAGCTCCAGGCCGACCAGGGTCGCGAAGGTCTGCTCGGCGGGCCCGCCGGTGGCGCGCCGCCTGCGCAGTGTCTCGGCCAGCGCGCCCGCGCCGGGCAACCGGTCGCCGACGGCGTCGCTGACCACCACCTGAACCCAGCCCTCGATGAGCGCGAGCAGCGTTTCCAGCCGTTCGAGCGCCTGCTTCTGCTCCGGCGTGGTCTGCGGCTCGAAGGTTCCCTGGGCCAGGATCTCCTCGAGCTTCGCGGGATCGGTCAGCGACATCGGGTCGATGCCCTGCGCGGCCTGCTCCAGCGCGGAGAAGTCCATGCGGATACCGCGCGCGTAGTCCTCGACCGCGCCGAGCACCTGCTGGCGCAGCCACGGCACGTGGGCGAACAGCCGCTGATGCGCGGCTTCCCGGGCGGCCAGGAAGACCAGGATCTCGCTCTCGGGCTGCTCCAGCCCCGAGCTGAACTCCGAGATCGCCGCGGGCAGCAGCGCGGCGGTGCCGGTGGGTCCGAGCGGGAGGCCGATGTCGGTGGAGGTCAGCACCTCCTTGGCGAGCTGGCCGAGCGCCTGCCCGAGCTGCGAACCGAAGGCCAAGCCGCCCATCTGGCCGAGCATGCCGACCATCGGAGCGGCGAACTGCCTGGCCTCCTCGGGCAGCGCCGCGGTCCACACCCCCGAGATCTGCTCGGCCACCGGGTCGCACAGGCGCTGCCAGGTGGGCAGGGTCTGCTCGATCCAGTCGTTGGCGGTCCACGCGACCGTCCTGGTGGCGCCCGCGGGCAGGGTGGTCGCGCTGTCGAGCCAGAGTTCGGCCAGGTGCGCGGCATCGGCCACCGCGCTCGCCGCGCCCGACGTCACCGGTGCGACGGTCGACCCGAGTTGCTGGCGGGCCAGCCGCTTGGCGACGTCGTAGTTCACCGGCCCGGCCTGTGCCGAGCCGGGCTGCCCCATCCCGCTGAGCATCTGGCCGAGCGAGGTCAGCATCTGCCCGAGTTGCGACGGGTCGAATCCGCCCGCGCCGGCCCCACCGATACCGAAACCGAACGGGTCGTTCGGACCGGGGCCGCTCGGCTCGTCGCCGCGCTTGCGATCGTCGTCGTCGCGGTCCGAGAATCCGAAGGGGAGGTCACTCATACCCCACAGGTTACGCGTGTACCACAGCGTCTCGATGTTCGCGCGGCGCGAAACCGGTGGCGGCGCGCCCGGGCGAAACGACCGCCTCCGGCGCCCGGCGAGGCGGGCTGTCATTATCGTGGTCCGGGTGAATCGTCGGATCCTCACCTTGGTGGCCGCCCTGATCCCGGTGCTCGTGCTCGGCGTCGTCGGCAGCGTGCTGACCGTGCCGTTCGTCGCACTCGGGCCCGGTCCCACCTTCAACACTCTCGGCACGGTGGACGGCAAGGAAGTCGTCGACGTGCGGGGCACCCAGGTCGATCCGACCACGGGCAATCTCAATATGACCACCGTCTCGGTGCGTGACGGGCTGAGCCTGTTCGAGGCGTTCGGCTTCTGGGCCAGCGGCAAGCACGGCCTGGTGCCGCGCTCGGAGGTCTACCCGCCCGGTGTGTCGCGTGAGGAGATCGACAAGTCCAACCAGCAGGACTTCAAGGACTCCGAGGGCAACGCCGAGGTCGCCGCACTGCACTACCTGAACCTGCCCACGGTCGTGCTGCTGCGCAAGGTCGCCGACGACGGGCCGGCTCACGACGTACTGCGTGCCGGCGACGAGCTGGTCAGCGTCAACGGCACGCCCATGACCTCGCCTCAGGAGGTCGTCACCGCGGTCTCGTCCCAGGCGCCCGGCAGCCCGCTGACAGTGGTGTACCGGCGCGACGGCGCCGAGCAGACCGCGACGATCGTCCTCGGTACCCGCCCCGGCGACCCCGCCAAGGGCTACCTCGGCGTGACGCCAGGGGAGGGCGCACGCCCGCCGATGCAGGTCACCTTCAACCTCGCCGACATCGGCGGGCCGTCGGCGGGCCTGATGTTCAGCCTGGCCTTGATCGACAAGCTCAGCCCCGGCGAGCTGGACGGCGGCAAGTTCGTGGCCGGCACCGGGACCATCGATCAGGAAGGCAAGGTCGGCCCGATCGGCGGCATCCAGTACAAGATGATGGCCGCGCGCGAGGCGGGCGCGGAGACCTTCCTGGTCCCCGCCGCCAACTGCAACGAGGCCAAGCAGCGGATCCCGGACGGGCTGCGGCTGGTGCGGGTCGAGAACCTCACCGGCGCGGTGCAGTCGCTGAACGAGATCAACACCGGCAAGGAGCCGGTGAGCTGTGGGTGAGATCGCCCTGGCCCGGCTTCACTCCAGGGTGTGGTGCAGCGCCTCGACCAGATTCGGCGCGAGGTTGGGATAGGTGCGCAGGTCCAGCTCGCCGAAATCGTCGGCGTCATCTTCGGGCCGCAGTTGCAGCAGGCACAGTGACGCGCCCTCACGCAGCACCGCGGCGAACAACCGCGCCTCCCGGCGCTGCGGATGCGCTTCGGCGGCGGCGCGCGCGGCCGCGTCGGCGGCCTCGTGGTCGGCCAGCAGCGGGGCGAGCGCGTCGTCGAGTGTCGACTCCGCGTCCGGTGGCAGCACCACGATCTCCTGCACCAGCACGCAACCGCGGACGGCAGGCGGCCAGCTGGTGGTGGCCAGGAATTCGTCCAAGGCGATCGAGCCGCCGGTGATGTCGTCGGGGAAGGCCTCCTGGGCGACCGGCGTCAGCTCGCCGCCCTCATCGAGCTGATCCTCCAGCTCCGGCTGCGCGGCGACCAGGTCGGCGGTCGGCACCAGGGCGAACATCTGTGGGGGACGACCCCACCCCTCGGCATCGACGAATTCCGCCACCTCCCGGACGGAGCGGGCAAGGACGAGTTCGGCGTGCAGGTCTGGAGTCACGCGAACATCCAATCAAACCGCCGAGCGGGCCAGCCGGAAACCCGGACGATCGGTTCTCCGGCGCGGCAAGCGCAACCCTGCCAGCTGCATGGTGTCCGATTTCCGTAGAGTGGGCCGGGACGGTCCGGAAGGACCACCCGCAACATCGGACTGCGGCGCATCGGCCGGGCGTATCGGTGCGAGCGTCGCCGGACCTTGGAGAGTGGCATCGTGGGCATGCGGCCCCCCACTGGCTTACCTTCGCTGTCCCGACGCAGCCGTGTGCTGTTGGTGGCGGCTGTCGTGCTCGCGGCATTGCTGCTGCTCGGGCCGCGGCTGACGGACACTTACACCAATTGGCTGTGGTTCGGTGAGGTCGATTTCCGCAACGTGTATCTCACGGTGCTGCGGACCCGGGTCTTGCTGTTCATCGCCGTCGCGGCCTTCGTCGGCTTGGTGGTCTGGCTGGCGCTGCTGCTGGCCTACCGGTCCCGGCCGGTGTTCATCCCGGTGGTGGGGCCGAACGATCCGATCGCGCGCTACCGCACCACTGTGATGAGCAGGCTGCGGCTGTTCGGCGTCGGCATACCGGTGCTGCTGGGCCTGCTGTCCGGCTTGGTGGCGCAGTCGAACTGGGTGACGGTGCAGCTGTTCCTCAACGGTGGATCCTTCGGTGAGAAGGACCCGGAGTTCGGTCTCGACGTGGGGTTCTACGCCTTCGACCTGCCCTTCTACCGGATGGTGCTGAACTGGTTGTTCGTCGCGGTGGTCATCGCGTTCTTCGCCAGCCTGGTCACCCACTACGTCTTCGGCGGACTGCGGTTGACCGGCCGCGAGGGCACGCTGACCCGCGCCGCCCGCGTCCAGCTCGCGGTGCTGGCCGGACTGTTCGTCCTGCTCAAGGCGATCGCGTACTGGTTCGACCGGTACGAATTGCTCTCCAGCAGCCGCAAGGAGCCCACCTTCACCGGCGGTTCGTTCACCGACATCAACGCGGTGCTGCCCGCCAAGCTCATCCTGCTGTCCATCGCGGTGATCTGCGCGCTGGCCTTCTTCGCCGGGATCGTGCTGCGTGATCTGCGGGTGCCCGCGATGGCCGCGGCGCTGCTGGTGCTGTCCTCGATCCTGGTCGGCGCGGTGTGGCCGCTGGTGGTCGAACAGTTCTCCGTGCGTCCCAACGCCGCGGACAAGGAAAGCGAGTACATCGAACGCAACATCGCCGCGACCAGGCAGGCGTTCGGAATCACCAACGACAGGATCGAATACAAGGACTACAAGGGCGAGAGCAACAAGAGCCCGCTCGATGTCCCGGTCGACGCCGCGACCATCGGCAATGCCAGGCTGCTCGACCCGAACATCCTCTCGCCCACCTTCACCCAGCTGCGCCAGCTGAAGAACTTCTACGGTTTCCCGGAGTCGCTGGACATCGACCGCTACAACCTCGACGGTGACGTACAGGACTACGTCGTCGCCGCCCGGGAGCTCTCGCCCGCGGCGCTGAGCGGCAACCAGACCGACTGGATCAACCGGCACACCGTGTACACCCACGGCAACGGCTTCGTCGCCGCTCCCGCCAACCGGGTGAACAAGCCGCCGTCGGAGGATCCCAACGCGGTAGGCGGCAGCGGAGACGGCGGCTATCCGATCTTCATGGTGAGCGACCTGTTCACCCCGTCGGACAAGCAGCGGATCAGGGTCGACCAGCCTCGGGTGTACTTCGGTGAGCTGATCTCGCAGTCGAATCCGGATTACGCGATCGTCGGCGCGATGGACGGCCAGCGTCCGCGGGAATACGACTCCGATACCGCGCAGTACACCTACACCGGCAAGGGCGGCGTGCCGATCGGCAACTGGATCAACCGCCTCGCGTTCGCGGCCAAGTATGCCGAGCGCAACATCTTGTTCTCCTCGGCCATCGACGACGATTCCAAGATCATCTTCAACCGCAGCCCGCGCGACCGGGTACAGAAGGTCGCGCCGTGGCTGACCACCGACGGAAACGCCTACCCGGCGGTGGTCGGCGGACGGATCGTCTGGATCGTGGACGCGTACACCACGCTGGACAACTACCCGTACGCGCAGAGCACCTCGCTGGAGGGCGCGGTCGAGGACAGCATCGACAAGAAGACCGGGCGTCTGCTGCCGCGCAAGTCGGTCAGCTACATCCGCAACTCGGTCAAGGCGACGGTCGACGCGTATGACGGCACCGTCACCCTCTACGAGGTGGACTCCGCGGATCCGGTGCTGAAGGCGTGGCGCGGGGTGTTCCCGGGCGCGGTGAAGCCGGAGAGCGAGATCTCGCCGGAATTGCGGGCGCACTTCCGTTATCCGGAGGATCTGTTCAAGGTCCAGCGTGAGATGTTGTCGAAGTACCACGTGGACGATCCGCGAGAGTTCTTCACCAACAACGCTTTCTGGTCGGTTCCGGCCGATCCGACCACCGAGGGCGGCACTACCGCCGACCAGCCGCCGTATTACGTATTGCTGGGTGATTCGAAAACGAACAGGCCCACGTTCAATTTGACCAGCGCGATGACCGGTTACAACCGGCCGTATCTGGCGGCCTATATCTCGGTGCGCTCGGACCCGGATGGGTACGGACAATTCACGATCCGGCGATTGCCCACGGACACACAGACATTGGGTCCGCAGCAGACGCAGAACCGGATGACGACGGCGCCGGAGGTATCGCGCGAGAAAACGCTGCTGTCGAATTCGAACAAGATCAAATATGGCAACCTGCTGACCTTGCCGGTCGCCGACGGCGGCATCCTCTATGTGGAGCCGTTCTACAACGAACGCAACACCGGGCCGAACACCGCCACCTTCCCGCAGCTGCTGCGGGTGCTGGTGAGCTACCGGGATGAAGCGGGCAACGTCAAGGTAGGTTATGCCTCGACACTGGCGGATGCGCTGAACCAGGTCATCCCGGGTGCGGGCGCGCTGGCGACGCCGTTCGGCGGTGACTCCGGCACCAGGCCGAAGCCCGGCACCGTCGCGCCGCCCGCGGACCAGGGCGGCAACAACGGGCCCGGCAACGCCGCGACCCCGCCGCCCGCGTCGGGTCCGCCGCCCGCGTCGGGATCGGCTTCCGGCAAGGACGCCGCGGCCGCCGAACTCAACCGGAAGATCGAGAATGTGCGAAATGCCATGCGCAGCGGAAACTTCCAGGACTTCGGCCGGGCGCTCGACGAGTTGGAAGCCGCCGTCAAGGCATATCAGGACGCGGGTCGCTGAATGACGCGGGTCGCTGAATGACGCGGGACGCTGAATGACGCGGAACGCTGAATGAAGCCGTCGTTCGAATAGGCGCGAAATACCGAAGGACCGCCATCGTCGCGATGGCGGCCCTTCGGTATCTGCGGTGCAGGACGCGTCAGCGACCGAACGAGTCGATCAGTGCGCTGTTCTGGCTCAGGATCTGCTGGAACTGCCCTTCGACGCCGTACTGCTTGGCCAGCTCGACCGCGGTGGACTTGGCCTGGTCGACCGCGGACTGCGCGGCGCTCACGGCGGGCTGGGCGGGCTCGGGAACGGCGGGGAGTTCCTCGGCCCGCACGAGCGGCTCGGGCTCGGAGGTGCCCGGGCGCAGGAACTTGCCACACGACGGCCACGCGCCGGCGCCCTGGGTGGCGAGCACGTTCTCCGCCACGCGGATCTGCTCTTCCTTGCTCGCGGTGTGGGCGTAGCCCTTGCCACCGTTTGCGGCCCAGGTGCTCTGCGAGAACTGCAGGCCGCCGTAGTAGCCGTTTCCGGTGTTGATTCCCCAGTTGCCACCGCTCTCGCACTGTGCGACGCCGTCCCAGTCGTGGGTCGCCGCGGAGGCCGAAGCGGTGGAGAATGCGAACGGGACGGCAACAAGAGCGCCGGTGATGGCGGCGAGGCCGAGGGCGCGGGTGCTGATCTTCCGGTTCTCAGTCATGGTCGTTTCCCTCCCTGCGCCCGCCGGCACGGCGATGGAGCTGCGCCGTGTCCCTGTCCCCAGGTCGTCGGGGATCCTCGAACCGCGGGACAGGGTTGCCGGTGTTCGGCGGTTCGAGTTCGAGCCCGTCTCGGTTGATCCGGGCCGTGGCCTGACGGTAACGAAGAAATCTCAGCAGATCACATCTGGATAACGCTGGAATTGTGTGAAACGAATAACCCGAATATCAGCGTTTTACCAGGTGGATAACGGCATCAACACGCGGATTCCGCGCTAAGTTATCGCATCGTTATGTGAGCGATATCACCACGATATAGTGAAATTCATCACGTTTGAAGGGCCTGCGCCGCGGCAATACTGATGTGCGCGGTGTGACACGGATATCGCTCGATTCGGGTGTCCGCCGCCCGCTCGCGCTGTCGGCTCCGCTGGCTGTTCAACTGCTGGAAACCGCTGATGAGCTGGCGATTTGCAGTGTGAGCGAACCCGTGTGTAATGTTGTTTTCACCGACGCGGGGTGGAGCAGCTCGGTAGCTCGCTGGGCTCATAACCCAGAGGTCGCAGGTTCAAATCCTGTCCCCGCTACAAGGGAAACGGCCCGGAACCAAAAGGTTCCGGGCCGTTTCCGTCTGTATGCGGCTTCCGGCTCGACAGCGGCCGGGCGGGGTCGGTGGACTTCTACTGTCGGTGGAACCGCTCACGAACGGCGTCCATGCGAGCGCGCAGTTCCTCCGGGGTGATCACGCCGCGATCCAGCAACGTGTGCGCCGTGACGACGACCGGGCGGGTGCGGACCGGGAAGTCCTGATAGATCGTCTCGCCGAGCGCGTCCTCGGCATGGCGGCGTTCCAGGTTGTCCAGAGCGCCGCGCCAGGACAGGCATTCGCACGTAGCCTGCATGCTGGATTCCCAGGGGTCGGGTCTGCGGTCGAGTTCGGGCAGCGTGCTCTCCCGCCGCACCCGTGGATCCAGCGTTTTCAGCAGGACTTCGTACGGACCACTCGTCACCGGTGTCCCTCCTTCCTCGCGGCGGACTCGACTCTGCTCGGTGGGTGCTGCGCGGTCCAGTCGACCTGGGGCAGCGCCACGCCGATCATCGTGTCCCGGGTGACGATGGCGGCCAGTTGCTCCTCGGTCCAGCCCTCGGTGCCCTCGGGGCGCATCGGCAGCACCATGAACCGGGACTTCTGATTCGAATCGTGCACCCGGATCTCGACGTCGGGCGGGAAGTGCAAGCCGAACTCGGCGAGCACCTCGCGGGGCCACCGGACCAGGCGACGACGGTAATTGGGGGTGCGGTACCAGTCCGGGGACATCCCGAGAACCGGTCGCGGGTAGCACGAGCACAGCGTGCACACGATGACGTTGTGCACCTGCGGCGTGTTCTCCAGCACGTAGAAGTAGGTGTAGTCGCTCGGGGTCCCGGATCCGGTCGGGTCACGCCAGTCGATGCCGACCTCTTTGCACGTCTCGGTGCCGTCGGCGAGCAGGCGCGCCTTGAAGTCGGGGTCCGTCCACGCCTTCGCGACCAGTCTCGATCCACCGTGCGGACCCACCGATTCGGCCCACTCGGTGAACCTGCGGTGGTCTTCGGCGGAGAAGAGCCCCTTCTCGATGGCGAGTTCACGCACTGCCGTCTCGAGCACTTCGAATTCGCTGATCTCCTCGCTCGCCTCGATCGGCGCGTGCGCGTCGTGATCGTGGGTCCGGCTCACCGGTCATCCTCCTCTGCGGGCTCGAGCCAGCGCTCGGAGACTTCCGTCTCCAGGGTGTCGACGTCGAAGCCGGTGTATTTGGGCCACAACTCCTGCTGACGGAACCGCACCACGTAGAACGGCTCCACGCGCCCGTCCTCGCGCCCCCATGCTTCGTCCTCCGGGATGATCCACTCCGGCCGGTACTCGACGACGACGCCGGTGTGCCCGCGGGTGTAGGCCTGCGTGCGGGTGTGGAACATCGACGTGGCCGAACGGACCCGGACGCGGTCGCCGATCCGGTACTTCCTGGTCATGCGCGCGCCTCCATCCGTGCGCGTACTTCGTCCAGCTTGGCCGACAATTCGTCGGGGGTGATCAACCCCTTGACGACCAAGGTCTTCGCCGCGACTGTCACCCAGCGCGCGTAGTAGGGCAGACCGTAATACAGCGTCGCACCGAGGTCGTTCTCCGCGCGCCGGCGTTCCTCGGAGTTCCAGACGCCACGCCAGCCGAGGCATTCACACGTGACGTAGGTGCTCATCTCCCAGGGCTGTTCCTCCTTCTCGCGATACTCGACCGGGATATCGGGTTGGCCGCCCACGTCGTGCAGCACGTGCCTGAGTGCGGCGAACAACTCGTTGGAGATCTCGTATGGTGAGTCGAGCGGGTCGCGCAACACCGGTGCGAGGTCCGCGACGCGATGCTGCAACTCGTCGAATCGATTCGGTGTGCTCATGATGTCTCCGTAGTGACGGATCCGGTGTCCACGGCAGCGCGGTTGCGGAGGGTGTGCGCGCGTGCGCCCTCGCCCGGCCGAGTGCGAGAGCCAACGAGCGCCATGGGGACTCCAACGGGACGGCAGGCCCGGTGATCGGGCAGGCGAGTGTAGTCGGACGACGAGGTGTGACCCCAGTCACTATCACATGGTCAGGCTGCCAAGGTTACACGCCAAGATCGATTTGCTGAAGGATGCCTGGGGCGCGGTGAGCGCGCCGGAATCCGCTCCGGACTCAGCGGTGCGGAGCTATTGACTCGAGCGAAAAGTGGAGGAGACTAGGTATTACACCGGAACACCGGATCGGTGAGCGCGCTGTCAGCCGAGACGTCGGTAGGCAGTGAAGACACCGATCCAAGAACCGGCTAGGCCCCCGGCAAGCCAGTCGAAACACCGGAGTCGTCAGCGACGACTGACGCTCACGGTTTCGACGAAGACTACCGGGGACTGATCTGTATAGGGGGTCTTTCGCCTGGATCCCGGGCTCGCCGACTCGATCGGCGCGGTCGGTCGAATCGGCTCACAAGACGGAATGCTGGTGGTTGACTAGCCGTGTGTCGGCTGTCCCGGCCGCACCTCGGCAACCCGTGTCAGGAGGCACCCGCAATGCCCACTCATGACGGAAGCTGGCCGCAGGGAACACCGTGCTGGGTCGACTGCCAGGTCGACGACCCGGCGCGCGCCCGCGAGTTCTATAGCGCACTCTTCGGCTGGGAGATCGAGGACAGTTCGCCCGAGGCGGGCGGATATCTGATGGCGATGCGCGCGGGCCGCGCGGCCGCGGGCATCGGACCCAAGCCGGAAGGCATGCCGATGCCGTCGGTGTGGACCACCTATATCGCGGCCGACAGCGCCGACGCCGTCGCGCAGAAGATCAACAGCGCGGGCGGTTCGCTGATGATGGAACCGTTCGACGTGCTCGACGTCGGCCGCATGTTCGTCGCTGCCGACCCCACCGGCGCGGTCTTCGGGATCTGGGAGGCCAAAGCGCATGCCGGGGCGGGCATCTACAACGAGCACGGCGCCTACTGCTGGAACGAACTGCACACCAGCGACTACAAGCAGGCACAGGAGTTCTACGCCGACGTGTTCGGCTGGCACTACACCGAGATCGGTGACGGGGAGCACTTCATCTACTCCACCTTCAGCCGCACCCAGGACGGCGACGCCGTCGGCGGCGTCAACGACTCGACGAAGATGCCGGGCGACAACCCGTCGTATTGGCTGGCCTGGTTCCAGGTCGACGACGCCGACAACGCGCTCGCGAAAGCGCGCGATCTCGGCGCAGCCGTCCTGTCCGGGCCCGACGACAGCCCCTTCGGCCGCATGGGCATCGTCCAAGCCCCGCAGGGTGAGGTCTTCGGCATCATCGACCCCACGACCACCGTCGGCGAACCGCCGACCGGTTCCTGAGCCGATCCGGCGGAGCGGTGCGGTGAGCCGCTCCGCCGGGTTGTCCTGCCCCGAGCGCGATCGGTCGCGTCACCGCCATCGCCGGCGCGGTGCCGCGCCCGGCGGAACACGTGCTCGGTCGACCATGCCGGGAACAAGGACGCCGCAGCCCGTCGAACGGGCACCGGCGCGATTCGCGGCACAGGTCGCGGCCCACGGCACATGGCCCGTGGTGCCCGCGCCTCGGCGGTTCAGTCCGAGCGGGCCGATCCGGGCGTGACCAGGCCGTGCTGGTGGGCGTAGACGACGGCGTGGATTCGGTCCCGGACGCCGAGTTTGGCGAGGATGCGGGAGACGTGCGTCTTCACCGTCTCCTCGCCGACGCCGAGCCGCGCGGCGATCTCGGCATTGCTGCGCGCGTCGGCCAGCAGTAACAACACCTCCAGCTCGCGGGCGGTGAGTTGCCGGACTTCCGGTGGCGTGTGGGGCGGGGTCAGCGTGCTCGCGAAGCGGGAGACCAGACGGCGGGTCATGGATGGGTCGATCAACGCGTCACCGCGCGCCGCGATCCGGATGGCGGCGACCAGTTCTTCCGGCGGCAGGTTCTTCAGCAGGAACCCGCTCGCGCCTGCTTGTAACGCGCGGTACAGGTTGGCGTCGCTGTCGTAGGTGGTGAGCACCAGGACGTGCGTTCCGCCCGCCGCCACGATCGCGGCGGTGGCGGCCAGCCCGTCCAGCTTCGGCATCCGGACGTCGAGAATCGCGACATCCGGTCGTAGCCGTGCGGTCTCGGCGATCGCGGCGCGACCGTCGCTCACCTCGGCGACGCAGTCCAGATCGACCTGGCTGTCCACGACGGCGCGCAGACCGGAGCGGAACATGCTGTGATCGTCGGCGATCAGGACGCGGATGGGCAATTCACGATCCTCCGATCGGCACCGACACCGTGGTGTGCCAATGGGTGGCGGAGCGGCCGTAGTCCAGTTCGCCGTCGAACAGCTCGGCGCGGCGGCGAATGCCGTCGAGTCCGCGCCGGACCGAGGTGTCGGCGGTGGCCGGTTCGCGGGCGAGGGGATTGGTCGCGCGCAGTACCACTCGCTTCGGCAGGTACTCCACGTCCAGTCGCGCGTGCGCGCCGTCCCCGTGCCGCAGCGCGTTGGTCAGCATCTCCTGCACGATGCGGTACAGGGTGATGTTCAGCGAGTCCGGCAGTTCCACCGCCACTCCGCGCGCGTTCACCTCGACCTCGAGTCCGGCCGCTCGGACGTGCTCGATCAGTCCGTCGATGTCGGCGAGTCCCGGCTGGCGCTGTCCGTCGTCCTCGCGCCCGTGCAACAGATCGAGCTGGCGGCGCAGATCGACCATCGCCGCCCGGCTACTGGACTCCACGGCCGAAAGCGATCGGGCGGCGGCCGCGTTCGCCGTGCCGCCCAGGGCCAGCCGCGCCGCACCGGCGTGGATGCCGATCGCGCTGACGTGATGTGAGATCACGTCGTGCAGGTCCCGCGCGATCGCCTCCCGCTCCTCGGTCACCGCGCGTTCCAGTGCGGCCCGATGCTCCTGCCTGCGCAGCCGGGCCCGTTGCTCGAGGTCGGCGATGTAGGCGCCGCGCGCGGCCGTATAGCGGCCGACGAGCCACGGCACGCAGCCGGCGGCCACCGTGGAGGCGACCAGCAGCCGCCAATCCTGCGCGGCGTTGCTGCCGGTGAGCAGGTGGCCCGTGGCGATACCGCCGCACAGCAGCAGCATCGTCAGCACGGATTTCGGTCCGGTCAGCCACGCCCCCGCGCGGTATCCGGCCACGAGGAAGCCCACGTCGGCGATCCGCGCCGGGAACCCGTGCCGATGCAGCAGGAATACGGCCGGCAGCCGCACCAGGACCTGCGCCACCGCCACCACCCCGGCAGTCCGGGGCGGCGCGGCCAAGGCCAGGTCGGCGGCCACGATCGCGATGATCGCGGCGGTCGTCCGCCACGGGTCGACGGCGAACACGCCGCCCAGCCCGAGCACGACCGCGTCGATGAGAGCCGCCGCCACGGCCACCACCACCGATTGCCGGGCAAGCGACCTGCTCACATCCAACAGTTCGCCACCGCCTCCGTCCGGTCCAGCGTCGAGTTCCGTGGGCGATCCTAGCGAGCGCGTCCGGCCACGCCGTGGATGTCGACAGCTCACTGTGCCCGCGAATCGAGCCGTGCGCGTCCCCCGCGCGGGGGACGCGCGATCCCTCGTCGGCGCGATGTGCCGGCGCCCGCGCGGCCGTAGCGTCGAAGGCCGACGGCAGACGTGGAGGAGGACTCATGGGCCGTGTGGAGTTGCTGAGCTACGCCATTCCCGCGTTCGCGGTGCTGATGCTGGTGGAGTGGATCGCCTACCGGCGCGATCCCGACCGGCCGGAGCACAGTGGATCGGCCCGTGACACCGCCTCCAACGTGGTGACGTTCACGGTGGGCAGGCTGACGAAGCCGCTGCTGCAGTACCTGGTGCCGTTCTCGGCGGTGGTGGGCGCGGCGGCGATCACGCCACTGCACTTGTCGCCACGGTCGTGGTGGGTCTGGGTGCTCGGCCTGGTCGTCACGGACCTGTGCTACTACTGGGCGCATCGCGCCGACCACCGCGTCCGGCTGATGTGGACCGCGCACAACGTGCATCACTCCAGCGAGTACTTCAACCTCTCCACGGCGATCCGTCTGTCCTGGCTGCATCCGATCCCCAGCGTCCTGCGCGGACTGGCATGGGTGCCCGCGGCGCTGCTGGGATTCCCGGCGTGGATGATCTTCCTGTTGCAGGGCATCGGCTTGCTCTACCAGTTCCCGATCCACACCCAGCGTGTGAAGGCGCTACCGCGCCCGATCGAGTTCCTGTTCAACACACCGTCGCACCACCGGGTCCACCACGGCTCGAACCAGCCCTACATCGACAAGAACTACGGCGGGATCCTCATCATCTGGGATCGCATGTTCGGCAGTTTCGCCGCCGAATCCGAACCGGTCCGCTACGGCCTCACCAAGAACATCGGCACCGACAACCCGTTGAAGGTCAACTATCACGAACTGGCAGCGCTGATCCGCGACGTGCGCGGCGCGAGTAGTTGGCGCGGGCGGCTCGGGTACGTCTTCGGCCCGCCCGGCTGGACGGAGCATGCCACGCCGGTCTCCGAGCGCGTCCAAGATCCGGTCCCCGGCCGCGCCGTGGAACGCGCCGGTCAGCTCGCGTCCTGATCGTGCCGACTGTTTCCGGGTTCCACGGTGACCGGTAGCCGGACGCCTCGACGCCCCTCGGCTACCGGCCGGTCCGGGCTTGGGCACGGATCGGCCCGGGGCGTCGCGTGCTCGGAAAGCCGTGCGGTGGCCTTCCCAGGGCGGGTTCAGCCCGGTCACCGGCGGTGAGTCCGGAACGAAGAGGTTCCCGATCACGGCGCCGGTGCGGCGCACGGCAGGAATGATCCGCCGCGTCAGTCGGCGTCGAGATAGAACCGCAGCGCCGCGATGCTGTCGCCGCCGGTGGCGAGCTCCACGACCGCGACCCCGTGTACCGCGCCGAGCCGGACACTCGCCGTGACGGTGCGACCCGCGGCGATCACCTTGCTCCAGCGCATGCTCCGCGCTCGATTCGTGAATTCCTCCACCGATACCGCCGTGCCCGCGGGCAATTCGATGTCGGCCCGGTGGCCGAGCAACTCGCGCACGCGGCTCAGATCGGTGCCCGCCGCGGCCGCGAGAAGCTCTGTGGTGGTGCGTTTTCCACCGCGCCCCACGCCGCCGAGCGCCTGCAACATGCCGAGCATCCCGCCGACGCCCTGGTTGGCGATCAGTTGCGGTCCGAGCTTCAGCGCCGCGGCGAACCCGGGCACGCCGGTGCGCAGCAGTTGCCAGATCATGCTCGCCAACTCCCAATGCGCGGCCAGATGGGCGATCTTCCAGGCCCCGTCCTCCTCGACCAGCCGATAACGCAGATGCATCGGGACGAGCACGGTGGCGCCGGTCGACATGGTGGTGACGATGGTCAGGTCGCGCAGCACCGTCGGCGGGTGGACCAGGTCGCGGTCGACCCGGAAGGTGATGGTGTTCGGCCCGATGAAGGTGTCGTAGAAGCGTTCGATGGCGGCGCGGCCGACGTGCGGGCGGGAGCCCACCGGGTCGTTGACCTCGGCACCGTCGGCGAACAAGCCGACCCACGCCGACTTGTCGTGCGCCGCGACCGCGCGCGGTGAGGCCTCGACGACCGCGAGCAACGCTGCGGCCGAGGGATCCAGCGGCATGGCAGAACCTCCGTTGACGCGAGCCGGACTCGACACATGGTAGAACAAGTTCTAATTCGGCCGTCGCGCCTCCTCGTCCGCGTGTCGAGTGCGGCGCAGTTCGAGCCAAAACGCTGCATCGGATGAAATGGTCATTGGGCAGTTCCTGGTACTTCGAAGTTTGTGCACCAATCAATGATGCAGAAACGGTGCAATGGGTTCATTTCGGGCTACAGTCGGGTGATGGGCATCGACTATGCGAGCGTCATCGATCTACCCCGTTCCGAGGTGTTCGCCTGGCACGCTCGCCCCGGCGCGCTGACCCGCCTGGCGCCGCCCTGGCAACCGGTGTCGCCGCGCGCGGAGTCGGACTCGCTCTCCGATGGGCAGGCGGTGCTCGGACTGCTCGGTGGTCTGCGGTGGGTGGCCCGGCACGATCCCCGGGAATACGACCCGCCGCGCCGGTTCGTCGACGCGGTCACCATCGATGGAGTCGGCTCGCTGCCCGCCGGACTGCTGCCGTGGCGGCACACCCACGATTTCGAGGTCGTCGACGAGACCCGCACGCGGGTGGCGGACCGGGTGGACGCGCCGGTCCCCGCCACGGTGCTGCGCCCCATGTTCGCCTACCGCCACCGGCAACTCGCCGACGATCTCGCGGCTCACGCGCGTGCGGCGCGGGAAGGTTTCCTGAGCAGGACGGTCGCGGTGAGCGGAGCGTCCGGGCTGGTCGGCTCGGCGCTGGCCGCGTTCCTGACCACCGGAGGGCATCGCGTGGTGCGGCTGGTCCGGCACGCACCGCGGGCCGCGGACGAAAGGCGATGGGACACCGCTGATCCCGCGCCGGATCTGCTGGACGGCGTCGACGCGGTGGTGCATCTGGCCGGAGCGTCCATCGCGGGCCGCTTCACCGAGGGACACAAGCGCGCCGTCGCCGACAGCCGGATCGGGCCGACCCGGAAACTCGCCGAGGTGGCGGTGCGGGCGGCGGTACCGGTCTTCGTGAGCGCTTCCGCGATCGGCTACTACGGCTCCGATCGCGGCGACGAGACGTTGACCGAGCAGTCGACGCGCGGTGACGGCTTCCTCGCCGATGTGGTCGACGGGTGGGAGGCGGCCACGGTCCCCGCCGCCGAATCGGGTGTGCGGGTGGTGCGCGTGCGCACCGGGATCGTGCAGTCCCCGCGCGGCGGCACGCTGCGGCTGTTGCGCCCGCTGTTCGCGGCCGCGCTGGGCGGACGCATCGGCGACGGCCGCCAGTGGCTGTCGTGGATCGGCATCGACGACCTGATCGATGTCTATCACCGGGCGCTGTGGGACACCGCGATGTCCGGAGCGATCAATGCCGTTGCCCCGCAACCTGTTCGCAATACCGAGTACACCGAGGTCCTCGCCGGAGTGCTGCACCGGCCCGCACTGTTGCGGGTACCCGGGTTCGGTCCCGCGCTGCTGCTCGGCAGTGAAGGCAACCGGGAACTGGCCTCCGCGAGTCAGCGCGTCGTTCCCGCGCGGCTGGCAGCGGCCGGTCACCGATTCCGTACGCCGACCCTGGAACCGGCGCTGCGGCATCTGCTCGGCAAGTCGGCGGCCTGACCTTTCCGGTCGAGGAGCGGTATCCGGCTGATGTCGAATTCCGGCGTAGGCCCGCGTCGAAGCGCTTTTTCGTCATCGGCGCCACCCGACAGTGCGAAACGTCGTCATCGCACGCCGCGAGTCGCAAGACGAGGCAGTGTCGCTCCAGGCGAGCGCCTGGGCTTACATCTGTCGTTCATTATGGGTGTGCTCGACAATTGCGCACTCACGCGGCGCAGCTGCGCCAGCGGCGAGACTCGAATCGGTGTGAGTCGAAGGTGCATCAATATAAGAGTGCTTTCGGTGGTGGTCAGGACGAGTGCGGCGTGGAGCCCGTAGCGCGAGCAGGTCGGGGAGCGCTGTTCGATCAGCTGGGCCACGCGGGTGAGCGCCGGGGCGCGCTCCTCGGCGCTGGAACTGCCGACGGCGGTCTCCGCCGCAGCGGGGGGTGCGGGTCAGGCGAGCCGGTCGGCGGCGTCGCGTAGGCTGTCGACTCGCTCCACGCCGTCGGGGAGGAAGACCGCCTCCCATCCCGGGCCGCCGACCAGCACCCGGGCGCCCGCGCCGAGACAGGCGCGCACCGCGGAGGTCAACGCGGTGGACTCCTGCTGCGACCACAGCAGCACGGCGGCGGGGCGGTCGAACCGGGCGAGGGTGTCGGCGAGTGCGGCGGCGGGCACGTCGGCGCCGAGCATCCGCGCTCCGGCGCCGCGTTCGGCGAGAGCCGCCCGCAGCACCTCCAACGGCAGCGAATGCGTCTCTCCGCTGGTGCAGGCGAGCACCACCGGTGTCGTACCGCCGAGCACGGGCGGCGGGTTCGTCCGGTGCAGCACCGAGATGACGCACCAGGACAGCAAGTGCTCGACATCGATGCAGCCCTCGCCGCCGAGCTGCCGATCGACGATGTCGGCGAAAGCGGGACGGCACAGCAGGTCCCACGTGTCCACCACCCCGAACGCGCGGACGTGCGCTTCGAGCTGGCTCGACACCGAGGTGGTGTCCAGCGCGAAGGCCGCGGCCAGCAGCGATTCGCGCCTGCCGAGCGTCGGCGCCGGCCCGCGTACCGCCGCGGCCGCCCCCGCAGGGCTCGCTCCCGCGCGGATGAGGGTCAGCATCCGCTCGAGCATGGCGATGTCGGCTTCGGTGTACAGGCGGTGCTTACCCGGGCGATGTTGCGGGGGGCCGATGTCGTAGCGGCGATTCCAGCTGCGCAGCGTCGCGGTCGGGATGCCGAGGCGTTCGGCGACCGCGCGCACCGTGTATCCGGCCGCGTCGGACACGGGGACGGAACCGGCGGGCATCGCCCTATTCTGCCCGCCGCCCCGTGGGGGATCCGTTCCGCCCGGGTGGTTGCGTTCTACGGCGAGGCCGCGCGGTCGTGGCACGGCGTCATCCCCGCCGCGCGTGGGCGGGGGTCGCGGCGGTCGAGTCGACCCCGACCGCGATGTCCTTGGCGCTCTGCGGTTGTCCGGGGAAGGCGTGCTCGAGCGTCACGGTGCCACCGAGATCCGAGCCGAGGCGGGCTGCGACCGACAGCCGGAAAGCATCGGGTGCGGAGGCGGATGCAGGCGTCGGAGCGTGCTCGCGCCATCCGGCCATGAGTGCCGTAGCGCGGGCGGTTGTGTCGTCCGTCCCGCCGCCCAACCCGAGCCGGATGAGGGCAGGCGGAAGCCTCGTCCGGCGGTCGCGATGCCGACGAGACGGGGCACCGTCGTCCGCGTCATGAGCTCTCCTGACAAATGGCCGTTGCATCAATTATGCATCGTTATTATGCTAATGTGGTTCGCATCGCCGATTTTCGAGGAGTTAGCGTGCACCGTCGCAATCTGCTGCGTACGTCGTCCCGCCTGCTCGCCGGGGCGGTGTCGGCGCTGTCGGCGACGGCTCTGATGGCCGGAGGCGCCACCGCGGCGCCAGGTCCGGCCGCCGGACCCGCGCCGGTACCGCGCCTCGAGCTGGACCGGTATCTGGGCACGTGGCGTCAGCT
The DNA here is from genome assembly GCF_009829295.1 of Nocardia sp. CY15. NCBI lineage: Bacteria > Bacillati > Actinomycetota > Actinomycetes > Mycobacteriales > Nocardiaceae > Nocardia > Nocardia sp. CY15. The sequence continues at coordinate 935,756 of NZ_VUOT01000001.1, read as the reverse complement.
CGCCGCCGTCCCGCAGTACTTCAACCTGGCCTGCGCGCGCGACACCCAGGCGAACTACTCCCTCGATCCGCAAGGCAACATCGCGGTACGCAACACCTGCACGACGTGGGCGAACACCCGCAACGAGATCAACGGCACCGCGGTGGTCAACGATCGGGAGACCGGGGCACAGTTGCACGTCAGCTTCCCCAGCGTGCCGACCCAGGAGGGCTTGGAGGGCCCGACCAACTACATCGTCACCGCGCTCGGTCCGGACTACTCGTGGGCGGTGGTCACCGACCCGAGCCGGGTCTCGGGATTCGTCCTGGCGCGCGCCGCCTCCCTGGACGCGGGTACCTGGCAGCAGGTGCGCGCGGCGATCACGGCGGCGGGCCAGAACCCGTGCCTGTACCTGACCTCGCCGACCACCGGCGGTGACTCGCGCATCGTGCCGCTCTGCACGGGGTGAGCAAGGTTGCTCGGCGCTCGCGAGGGTCGCGTCGTCGGCGGTATGGCTGAGCCGCCCGATGCCGCTCCGGCGCGGCCCTCACGACCGCCGAGCACGACCGCCGTACCGGGAGGCTCGACGATGAACATCCATGCCGCCCGGCGGGAGCGTGTCCGATGACCGTCACGATCGCTCTGTTCACTCGTGACCTCCGGGTGCGGGACAATCCGGTGCTGACCGCGGCCCACCGAGAAGGCGCGGTGGTGCCGCTGTTCGTGCTCGACGACGCCATCCTCTCCGGCGGATTCGCCGCGCCCAACCGTGCCCGGTTCCTGTGCGCGGCCCTCGCCGAGTTGGACGACGAATTGCGCGCCGTCGGCGGCGGTTTGATCCTGCGCCGGGGTGAGGTGGCCGCGGAGGTGGACCGCGTCGTCGCCCAGGTGCACGCCGAAAGCGTGCACGTAGCCGCCGACGTCAGCGGCTACAGCAGTCATCGGGCGCGCGCGCTGCGCGAACGTCTGTCGCGCCGAGGCTGTCTGCTGCATTTGCATGCCGCCACCATCACCGCCGCCGATCCGGAGACACTACGGCCCGCCACCGGCCGCGACCACTTCGCGATATTCAGCCCGTATTTCCGGCGCTGGTCCGACGCATCGCAGCGCCGTCCGCTCGGCAAGCCGCGCGACCTCACGGTGCCGCAGGTGTCGAGCCTGCCGCTGCCGGACCCGGGCGAACTGTGCGCGGGCCCGACCTCGCCGCGGCTGGCCGTCGGCGGGGAGACCACGGGCCGCCGGATCATGCGCGACTGGCTTGCCGGACCGATCGAGCACTACGACCGCGACAACGACGACCTCGCCGCCGACGCCACCTCCCGGCTGTCGCCGTATCTGCATTTCGGCTGCGTGTCCCCGGTGGAGCTGGTGCAGCGGGTGGACACGGCCACCGCGGGCGGGCACGCCTTCGCCCGGCAGCTGGCCTGGCGCGACTTCCACCACCAGCTGCTGGCCGCCCGCCCGTCCGCGGCCTGGAGGGACTACCGCGACCGCTCGATCCGCTGGCGGGAGGACCACCAGGCGGTCGAGGCGTGGCGGGAGGGACGCACGGGCCACCCGATCGTGGACGCCGGGATGCGGCAGCTGCGCGCGGAGGGTTGGATGCACAACCGGGCGCGACTGATCACGGCCAGCTTCCTGACCAAGTCGCTGCGCGTGGACTGGCGGGTGGGTGCGGAGCACTTCCTGCGCTGGCTGGTGGACGGCGACTTGGCGAACAACCAGCTCAACTGGCAGTGGGTCGCGGGCACGGGGACCGACACCAGGCCGAACCGGGTGCTCAATCCGTTGCGTCAAGCCGAGCGCTACGACCCCGACGGCGCGTACGTGCGGCGCTGGGTGCCCGAGCTGGCGCACCTGCCCGGTGCGCGCATCCACCGACCGTGGCGCGCGCAGGTCGACCCGGCGGACTATCCGGCGCCGATCATCGATGTGGTGGGAATGTAGCGTCCACCGACCGTCACCGGGGTAGCTCGCCGCGCGGCTGCGCGGCCATCGCCGTCACGGCGTCGGCGACCGACTCGAATGCTCGCACCACGTTCTCCAATTCGTCGCCCACCTCCCGCATCCCGGCCACCGTCGCGAGGTCGTCGGTGTCGAAGTACCACCGTGCGAACAGGCGGCGGAAAGCGTCGTCGGCGTCGTCGGCCAGTCGCGAGATCTCGGCGCGATAGCGCGCGGGCCAGGTGGCATCGGTCGTTGTCGCGAACGATCGAGCCGTGCCCCGCCCGCACTCCTCGACGATGCCGATGACTTCGACGATTTCGTCCGCGAGCGTCGTCACGCCGTGCCGGTGCGCACGCTCGGCCACCGTCCGGAGGTGGACGACGACGCTGTGCAGGGCACTGCCGAGGCGACACCGGCCGGTCGCCGCAGGGCTGTCCAGCGGTGCGCACACGGTGCTGTCTGCCAGTATCGCGAGCCGCGCGTGCACCGCCGCGTGATCGGCGGGGACTCGACCGAGCCTGCCCAGCATCGCCGCGGCCAGCCCCACCGCGCCCGCCGAATGCTGGAAACGGTCGTGCGATTCACTCCAGGCCAACGGTTGCGACGACGACACATGTGCTCCTGACGACTGCTCGAAACGTGGACGTGATGCGATGATCCACTCCCGCGGCCCCGACCGGCGTCGCGACACGAATGATTCGAAGCGACAGGTGTCGTGGATCAACCCTTCCCGAGTTCCGTCCTACCGCTGCGCCACGAGCGCATGAACCATTCGAGCTCCGGCGTTCGCTTCCGAATCCCTCTCGCACGCGCTTGAATTGAGGTGTCGAGGATTTGCCATGTCCCAGGAAAGGGGCCTGTCATGGGCACCGTCGAAATCGCGATCACCATCGGCCGCATCATGGACACCTTGCAGAAGGCGCTGATTCTGCTCATTCTCTGATCACACCGTTGCCGGGCGAGCGGCCGAGGTCGCTCGGGAACCGGGACAAGCGCATCGTTCTGCTGGTCGATCAGTCGCCGTACACCGACCGGTGGAAGTCCCATGCATCGGTGACGAGGTCGCCGGAAGCGTCGCCCTGGCGGCGGTCGGCAACGGCGCGGGTGTCGCGAGCGCGGCGCCGGGCCATGACGACCGGGCGCAACCCTGTGCCCGAGCAGCGCCACAACGATCCGCAGCCCAGCCCGCATGGATTCTGGTTCTTCAACCAGTGGTCGATTACCTCGCAGGTAATCGACCCGGCGGGTGTCATCGGTCAGGCTCGACACATGGTGACCGACAGCATGCGGCAAACCCGATCTCCACTGGCCGGTGCGTTGCGCGGACTGGCGCTCGGCCGAGTCGTGCTGGGGGCGGCCGCCCTCGTGGGCCCGGCGAGGCTGGCGGAGGCGCTGGGCGTGCGCCCCACACCCGAACTCGATTACATGAGCCGGATATTCGGCGCGCGGGCGATCGCGCTGGGGCTCGGATACCTGACCGCGCCGCCCGAAGAGCTGCCGCGCTGGCAGCGTCTCGCGCTGATGGTGGACTTCCTCGACACCGCGCATGGCGGGATTCGCCTGCTGCGCAGTGACGTCCCGCGTCCGACCGCGGCCGCCCTGGTCGCGTTGACCGGCGGCTACCTGCTCGTCGGCGCTACCCGGCTGGCCGAGGACCTGCTGTGAGCGCATTTGGCAGACTGGGGCGATGGCGACCGTTGTGGCATTCCACGCGCACCCGGACGACGAGACGCTGCTGACCGGAGGCACGCTGGCCAAACTGTCGGCCGCCGGGCACCGGACCGTGATCGTCGTGGCCACCGACGGTCACATGGCCGATCTGGACGGCCGGAAACCGTTGCGGCTCAGCGAGTTGGAGTCCAGCGCCGCCGCTCTCGGCGTGCACCGGGTGGTGCACCTGGGCTACGCCGACAGCGGGCACGGCGCTGTGTTGTACGCGGACCCGCCGGACCGGAGGCGATTCGTCCGCGCCGATCCCGAGGAGGCGGCGCAACGGTTGGCGGCCATCCTCCGCGAGGAGAACGCCGAAATCCTGCTCAGCTACGACAGCAACGGCGGGTACGGCCACCGCGACCATGTTCGCGTGCACGAGGTCGGCAAGCGCGCGGCCGAACTCGCCGGTGTTTCGCGTGTCCTCGACGCCACCCTGCCGCGCGAAAGTTACGCGCGCCTGATCCATGTGCTGCGGTTGTCGCGAATTCCCCTGCCCGACGACCCATCCGCCCTCGTTTCGCGGTACAGTCCGCGCTCGGCGATCACCCACCGCATCGACGTCGCCGCCCATGCCGCCCAGCGCAAGACCGCTCTGGCCGCCCACCGCTCGATCATCGAGGGCTCCAGCCGCTTCGCCACCATCGCGAAGGCGCTCTCGGGCCTACCCACACCGGTCCTCGCCCGAGTGCTGCGCTGGGAATGGTTCGCCGAAGAGGGAGCTGCCTCCACCTCCGCCACGCCTCTCGACGACATATTCCGGCCCGCGCCTCGCTGATCGGCAGGGGCTATCGCACGGGAGTCGGCTACCGGAGTTCTTCATCCCCTCCGGCGGGCCGGCCGACTGCACCGGATTCTCTTCTCCGCCGGAGGGGACGGTAGTTCTTGCTTTCCGGGCAGTTCACCTACCCGGCCAACCAGACTCTTCATCTCCAACGACAGCGACTGTATACCGGCCTTCACAGGATGTCTACATTCTGGAGTGTAGTTTTCGGCTATCGGACGCTGAGGTCACGGTCTGTGGGGGCTCTGCGATTGATCGCCGAACCGATCGAGATCGCCGCCGACGAGGAAGGTATCTACACCGACGCCGACCGGAAGGTGGGGAGTGGGTACACGACCACCCCTCCGAGATCCTCACCCTCCGCCAGGAGATCACCGCACAGATACTCGACGTCGACATAGTGCGCGAACGTGTGACTCTGCCGCTCGAGGCGCTGCGAGAAGATCCGCCAGGTCGGGTCGGTACTCGATGACCCTGCCGCAAACTACGGGCGCGAAAGTCACTACTGTGTAACGAATTTTGGACATCCGACCGATAGCCGACTCGGGTGCGGTGAGCGCGCTCATCTCGAGTTGGAGGTCAGCTATGTCGCAGTGGAGGAGAAGTCCGCGCACCGTTCGGCAGTCGGTCCTGCTGGCCGCAGTCGCCGGGACCGTGGCGCTTGCTCCGGCCGCGCTTGTCATACCGGCATTCGCAACCCCTGATCGAACCCCGGTTACTACCGCACCCGTCACCACCGCGCCCGTGACGACGCTGCCGCCGGTGACGACCGCGCCACCGGTCACTACCGCGCCCCCGGTGACCACCGCTCCGCCGGTGACGACCACGCCGCCGGTCACCACTGTTCCGCCGGTAACGACCGAACCGCCCGTAACGACCCCCTCATTTCCGAAACCTGCTGAGCCGGAAGACCCTTACGGCCCCGACGGCTTCGACTTCTGGGGCTACGACCGGTGGGGTTATGACCGGTGGGGTTATGACCGGTGGGGCTACGACGCACAGGGCTACACCTCGCAGGGCTGCGCCCGCTCCGGCGAGGACCGACCCGACGCCGACCGGCTGGCCTGCGAACTGCGCAGGGCTCGACCGTCCACCGGCAGCGCGGGCCACTGAACCCCGGACACTCCTGCTGAACACCTCCCACATCGACTCGTAGCGCGCAAACCGCGCCGCGGGTCGATGTGCGTGGCCGGACACCGGTGCACAGGGCGGGGTCGGCGACGTCGTTCATGGTGTCCCGGTGCATGAAAGTGGCGCTCGAGTCGGAGAATTGACAAAGCCAGTTAGGGAGCCACGCACCGCGCCGCGTCAGGCGCACGGCCGAATCGATTGCGGGCTGCGGATCCACGCGGCCGGCAGTAACCAACCCTCACCAACGCGCGCACGCCGCTTCTCGAGCACAGAGGTCGGTTGGCCGACAGAGAGACCGACCGGCCCGACCCCCTGCGACCAGTCTCGATATCCCCGGCGGTTTGGACTCGGCGCCTGGTAGGACTTTGTTAGGTGGGTTGGGATGTGTTGTGGTTGACCGGTGTCGGGTGTGGAGATGGACGTGGTGCGTCCGGTGATCGAGGAGTTCGCGGCGGAGATGTTCGCTGGTTTCGCGCGTCGGGATCAGCGGGCCAAGGGGCAGTTGTAGCTACGGGGCTGTCCAGTCGCCCTGCTGCCGACGCCCTCATCCGCGTGGTCGACGCGCAAGGCAGGGTTGCTGGTCGTCGGCTTCGCCCGAACCCAATGTCGAAGTCGGCGACATTTCGACTCAGTGGGTGTTATTTCTTGACGGACAGCACCGCCAATTGCCGAGTGTCCGGATGCAGCCGGTGCGAATGCAGATCGAGATCAGCGTGGAAATGGATTACTTCCTTGTCGAGCACGGTCAGACCGGCCGCACCGAGCCAATCGAGCGCTGCGGCCTCCTCGGTCCACGAGATGTGGTGGCCCGGTATGGGGTCGGCCACCTCAATGGGCAGCGAGAAGAGGAAATAGGTGCCCGACCAAGCGCTGTCGACATATCGGTGCAGTGTCTCGGTCGGCTGCAGAGCGTGTTCGATCGAATCCTGGAACAGGTACGCCGGGTAACCGGCGGGCAGTTCATCGCGGTTCATGTCGTGCTCGATCAGCTTGATCGTACTACTCCAGTCCGGGCGCCAGTGCTCAAGCACCAACTCCGCGAACTCCAAACTTGTCGACTCGAATTCGCACAGCGCCATCTCGACCCGCCGGGTGGACAGATAGTGCCGGACGTAGCGCTGTGGCGTGCCGAAACCGATGTCGCACACCGCCTCCGGCGCGATGGTCTCCAGATATCCGAGCACGATCTCCTGCCGTCGATCATGCCAATTGCCGGCGAGCTGATTGTGGAGATGCATCGCCATACGCAACGAAGTGGAAGAGTACGACTCGTTCGAGTAGTTCATGATGGAGAGGTCGTAGAACATCCATGCATCGATGATCTCCTGCGGTGGGATGGATAGTCTGCGCTGCAGATACTCCAGCTCGGCACGACAGGCCGGTACCGCGAGCAGCGAATCGATCAACTTCGCCACCTGTTCTCTATATTCCATACTGCTATTGCTCTCGTTCGATCGGAGTCGACGCGGCGAAAACCGATCGCCCCGACCAGTCTTTTTCGGCACGCCTGGCCCGCACGGCTCCACCGCACTCAGCCGCCCTGCGCCTTGAGACGGCTTGTGATCGCCCTCACGATCGCCAGGTTCCCATGATGTGTCAACTACATAATTCCCAGGTGTGAAAAATCCGTGATCCAGCGCGTGCGGGCAGGTTGCCGGATAGATTACCGACACCGTCAATGCGATTCGACGACCACGAAAGCGCCTAGTAGGACTTTGTTGGGTGTGTAATCGTGTTGGGGTGGGGATGGGTTGGTGGCGGGTGTGGCAGTGGCCGGTCCAGGATCGGCCTTCGAAGTGGTCCAGGCCGAGTCCGTCTTTGAGTTCGCGGTAGTCGTGTTCGATGCGCCAGCGATCTTGGCCAGCCGCACCAGGTCCCGTAGCGGAATCGTGGGTGGGAGGGTGGCCAGTCGGTAGTCGGTGGGTTCGGGCGCACCGGTCGGCCATTCGGCCGGCAGCCAGCATTCGGGCAGGCTGCCGTCGGGTGCTCGGGTGATGTTGCGGTTGGCCGGACGCACTCGCAGCGCGAGGAACCGGGATCGCATCACCGCCCCGGGATTGGATGCGGTCTTGCGGCTGCCGCGGCGCTAGGTCACGAACCGTCCGCCCGAGCGGCCGGTGGTGGTGATCTTTGTCTTGGCGGTGACGGGTTTGTCGGGGTTCCTTCGGGAAACCGGTGTCATCGACCACGAGGGCGTCCGGATCGATCAACCGCGCCGCCTACCCGGCCAACCGGGCCCTCACCTCGGTGTGGTCCCAGGTCGAGGTGGTCACGAACTGCTGGAGCTGGTGGGTGGATTGCACAGAACGGACACCCACTCGCACAAGTGGGTGGCTCAGCTCGAGGGCTCGGACAGCAGTACGGTCGCCGTCGCTTCGGCGACCGTGCGAGTGAGATCCGGCAACCCGGCGCGGTCGCCGTCCAGGATCAGCAGCCAAGCGAAGACAGGGCCGAGCAGAAGTGCGTGCACGGTCGTGAGATCGGGCTGTGCCGCCAATTCGCCGCGGGCGACCGCGCGGCCGAGCACCTCGGTCACCGCCTGGCGTTCGCGTTCGAGAAAGGCCTCGGCGAAGCGGGCGCTGAGTGCGGGGTCGGCGTAGATGTCGGCGAGCAGGCCCGCGAGCACGTCGTTCGGCGCCCGGCCGAGCTGTGCGGCGATGGTCTCGGTCAGCGCGGCCAGGTCCGAGCGGAGGGTTCCGGTATCGGGAGGTGCCTGTTCCCGCATGTCGTGCACCGTGGCGGCGAAGATCATCTCTTGCTTCGTGGCGTAGCGGCGGTAGATCGCGGCCTTGCCGATCCCCGCTTTCATCGCCACGGCGTCGACGGTGAGTCCGGCGTAGCCGCGCTCGGCCAGTAGGTCGCGTGTGGCGCGCACGATGGCGAGATCGACGTCACTGTCGCGCGGACGCCCGACGCCTTGTTTCGGTTTCGGCACGCGCCTACTATACGGAACTATCAGTATCGGAACTGTTGGTTCCGTAATCGAAGGGTGGATTTCATGATCAAGTGGGCCGGTCGCCTCCTCGTGTTCCTCGGAGTCGGGCACACGCTCGGCAGCTTGCTGCTGGTGGCTCCCGATCACGCGGACTCGTGGTTCAGCGCGAAGCTGTGGCGGCCCGAGGAAGGAATCAGCGAGATGAGCCCCGTGATGGCGTCGTTCTGGCTGACCACCGGCAGCTTCGGCGTGCCGTTGATCGTGGTCGGGCTGATCGTGCTGTGGCTGGATCGGCGGGGCATGGTGCCGCCGCCCTTCGTCGCGTGGACGCTCGGCATCTGGGCCGTGGTCGCCGCCGTCATCCTGGAACCGGCTCCCTGGGTGCTCGCCTGGATCGCGGTGGGGCTGCTGGCGTTGGGCGCTCGGCGTGCGCCTGCGCCGGAGTTCAGCGGTACGGGTGCACGGTGACGGCACCGGGGTCGCTCGTCATCGTTGAGACGGGACTGGCTCACCTGTGGTCGGCGTATCCGCGGGCTCGCGGGGCAGCACCACTGTGAAGATCGACCCGCGTCCCGGTTCGCTGTCCACCGATGCCCGGCCGTCGTGGGCGGTGACCAGGGTCTGGACGATGGACAGGCCGAGTCCGGCCCCGCCGCTGGCGCGGGTGCGCGAGGCGTCGGCGCGGTAGAAGCGTTCGAACACGCGGGCGGTGTCCGAGGGTGACAGGCCGGGACCGGCGTCGATCACCTCGACTGAGATCGGTGTTCGGATCAGTCGTGGACGACGCGCCGTGACCTGGTGAGCAATGCGCCGTCGACGCGGACGAGCACGTCGTGCACGACGCAGCTCGGCGCGATCTCCGGCTTGCTGTTCGGGCGGATCTTGACCACCAGGCAGTAGGCGGTGGACACGATGGCCCCGTCCTGGCGTGGTTGCAGGTTGATCATGTTGAACCAATGCCTGCGCTGCATCGGGTCGGATTCGAAGCGCTTGTGGAACTCGACCAGGTCGGTGATGATGCCCGCCCTGGTGCGGGCGGGAGGGATGCCCGGCGTGTGCTCGAATTCCGCGTCTTCGGTGAAGGTCGCGGCGTAGCCGGGGATGTCGCGGTTGTCCAGCCGCTGCATCTGCTCGGCGTAGAACTGCTGGACCTCGGCGTACAACTTGGTGCGGCTTGCGACGGTGGTCATGGTTGCTCCTGTCGTTGCGGCGGGCCTGGGCCGCACGCCAGGGTGGTCCACGCCGCTAGAGCCTCGGTCGAGTCGCGGTCGGCGTCCTGCGGTTGACCGGATCTATAGGACGCGGGTCGACCCTGGTGGTCGAACAGCCCGGAGAGTTCGGAAAAGTCGACCGATGGAGGAGTCATGGCGGAAAATCGGCGCGTCGCGCTGGTCACCGGAGCGACCAGCGGCATGGGCCTGGAGATCACCAAAAACCTGGCGGCCCAGGGCATCGCGGTGTTCCTCTGCGCTCGCGACCAGCAGCGGGTGACGGACACGGTGAAGAGCCTGCAAGACGAGGGGCACGAGGTGGACGGCACCGTCTGCGACGTCGCCGACGCCGCGCAGGTCCGCGAGTACGTCGATGCGGGTGTGCGGCGCTACGGGCCGATCGACATCCTGGTCAACAACGCCGGCCGCAGCGGCGGCGGCGTCACCGCGCAGGTGCCCGACGAACTGTGGTTCGACGTGATCAACACCAACCTCAACAGCGTGTTCCTGATGACGAAGGCGGTGCTCAACGCGGGCGGCATGCTCGAGCGCGGCAGCGGCCGGATCGTCAACATCGCCTCCACCGGCGGCAAGCAGGGCGTGGTGCACGGCGCTCCGTACTCCGCGTCCAAGCACGGAGTGGTCGGTTTCACCAAGGCGCTCGGCCTCGAGCTGGCCAAGACGGGGATCACCGTGAACGCGGTGTGTCCCGGATTCGTGGAGACGCCGATGGCCGAGCGAGTACGGGAGGTGTATTCCGGGCTGTGGGGTGTGGACACCGACGAGGTGCACGCCAGGGTCAGCGCGCGGGTGCCGATCGGCCGCTATGTGCAACCGTTCGAGGTGGCGGCGATGGTCGACTACCTGATCGGTCCCGGCGCGGGCGCCGTCACCGCGCAGGCGTTGAACGTCTGTGGCGGCCTGGGCAACTACTGAGCGCGAGGAGTGACGGCAATGACCGCAGTAGAAGAAAACGCCGCCGCCGCCGGGCATGAGGACTACCTCCGGGTGCTGGAGGCGATCCAGACCGGCGCGTTGCAGCTGCTGGCGGGTTTCCCGCAGCAGCCGAGCGCACTGCGCTTCCAGGTGGGGGAGGTGACCGTCGAGGCCGAGTGGCAGGCGTCCGCTGCCCCGGCGGCCGCCCCGATCGCGGCGGCGGCGGTGCAAGCCGTCGCCGCCTCGGAGACTCCGGCGCTGGGTGCGGTCGTGCGCGCACCGAGCGTCGGCGTGTTCTACCGGTGCCCCGAACCTGGCGCCGACCCGTTCGTGGAAGTCGGCGACCGGGTGAGCGCCGGGCAGCAGATCGCCATCGTGGAGGCGATGAAGTTGATGATCCCGGTGACGGCCCAGGCCGGCGGCGTGATCACCGGGATACTCAAGGAAGACAACGAGCCGGTCCAATTCGACGAGCCGTTGTTCTCCTATTCGCCGGAGTGACAGGGTGTTCAGGCGGGCGGGTGGCTGCGACGCCAGGTGAGTATCCGGCGTTGTTCCCGCCCGCCGACCTGTGCGGCACCGATCAGCGTCAGCACGTCCGCGTTCAGCGACATCTGCCGCACCTGCTCGGTCTGCGCCCACGCCGGGTTGGAGCACACGCTGATCGCGTGCACCACCTCTGTGCCGGATCGCCGCCAGGTGCCCGCGTAGCCCATGAACGGCGTGGCTCCCGCGGCTGCGTCCGTGCGCATCATGCTCACCGACATGTAACCGTGCGCGCCGTAGATCAGCAGGCCGCGCGGCGCGGCGCCGAGCGGCCCCTCGCTGGTGACGCCGTGATCGTCGATGTCGTAGTAGGACAGCAGTTCCCAGGTGCCCACAAGATCGGTCGCGTTCATGGCACCGACGATGACGGCTGCCGCTCTAATCACGCTGTAGCCGGTCGGCCGGCGAAGCGGTGACTGATCCGCACCAGCTGCCAGACGATCTCCAGCTCCTCCTGATCGCGCGGCCCGTAGACCATCACCAGCGTCTCGGGCAGGTACCCCTGCCGAGCCATCGGATGCGGCTCCGCCCAACCCTGCCGGACCGCCTGCGCCACTACATCTTTCGGCAGCGACATGTGCAGGCTGCCGTCGCCGTGCCCGTGCAGATGGGCGAATTCGGTGCCCGCGAGGTAGGCCTCGTCGGGGCCCTGGGCGATCGTCGGCCGCAGGTGCACCGCGCGGGTATCGGGCAGGGACACTCCGCTGCGGCCGAGGAGGACGCCGTCGAGCGTGGTCATCCGCGACCAGAGTCGCTCTTGCAGTTCCGGTGGGGCGATCTGGTCGAGTTGCTGGTGCGGATTGTGCGCCCGGGTGCGCGGCCGCTCGCCGGAGCGGCGCGGCAGATCCAGGCGCTCGTCCACTGTTGTCGTCATGGCTGTGTCCCTTCGGATTTCGCGTGCTCGCGACACCTGGATACACAGTACTTTCCAAAGTATAGTAGTAACCAAGGGGAAAGTGACTTACCGGAGGGACGTATGACAACCGCGTCGGAAACGCCCGTCGACCCCTGTCCGATCACGCCGGTCATCGACCTGGTGTTCGGCCGCTGGTCCACCCAGGTGCTGTGGGTCCTCACCCACGACGGCAGGCTGCGCTTCACCGAACTGCAACACCGGATCCCCGGCCTGACCCCCAAGGTCCTCACCCAGCGCCTGCGGCAGCTCGAACGCGACGGCCTGGTCGCGCGCACCTACCATCCCGAGGTCCCACCGCGCGTCGAGTACGAGGCGACCCCGCTGGCGAAGACGCTGACCCCGGTGTTCGGCAGCATCGTGGCCTGGTCCTCCGAACACCTCGGCGAGGTCCTCGCGGCACGCGCCGCCTATGACGCGGGTGCGACCGCGGGCTGATCCCGGACCAGCGCGGGCGAACACGAGGCTGAGGCAGGCGCCGCGTCCGCGGACGTGAGGGGACGCCGAGCGCAGGTGCGCTCGGCGTCCCTCGTGAGCCGCGCCCCTCGCGCGGCAACCGACGAGCTACGGTGCTGCCGCTGGGCGAGCGGAAAGCGCGAGCAGGCACTGCGCCAATTCGCGCGGCATCGTGATCATGCAGTCGTGCCCGGTGGGGAGCACGTGCAGGCGCTCGGCGGGCAGATCGGCGGGCGGCAGGGTCCGCGGCATGGCCGCGCGCATCGCTTTGAAGTCCTCGCCGCCTTCGCCGCAGTGCACGTGCGTTACCGGAATAGCCGCCAGCGCTCGCGGATTCGTCAACCTCATCGGTTGCTGGAAGGTCTTCAGCGATTGTGGTGTCTGCATGGACGCCAGCCAGCTGAGGTCGGGTTCCTCCGTGACGCCGTACAGTCCGCCGTCGCCGCTCGGTTCGGTTTGCGGCGGCACCCGCCAGCCGTCGCCGGTGGCGGCCGCCGCGGCGGCGAAGGCGTCGACCATGCCCGGCATGATGTCGGCCACCGCTTCGCCGTCGCGGGGCACGAAGGTATCGAGGTAGACCAGTTCGGCGATGCGGTCGGGCACGGCGTCGGCCACGGCGGTGACGACGATGCCCGCGTAGCTGTGACCCACCAGGACGATGTCGGTGAGGTCCTCGGCGGTGATCAGGTCGATCAGGTCCTGGACGTGGGTGTCGAGGCCGACGTCCGCGGTGAGCAGGTGGGCGCGGTCGCCGAGACCGACCAGCGAGGGGGTCAGGACGCGGTGGCCCGCGTCTTCCAGCAGCGGGATCACCCGCTGCCAGACCCATCCGCCGTGGAAGGCGCCGTGGATGAGCAGGTAGGTCGACACGATCAGTTCTCCCTGAGTTTCGTCAGTGCCGTGATGTTCTCGGTCGAGTCGGGCGCCAGCGGCACCGGCTCGGGACGGATGCCGAGGCCGATCACCCGGGCGATCAGCCGGGGCAGGCGCGGGAAACGGCGGAGCAGCCGGACCAGCAGCGGTCTGTCGGTCCCGGGTCGCCCGGCGCTGGGGTAGAGGTCGGCCAGCAGGTGCAGTTGCGCGAATTGCACCACGCGCATGGGGAATTCGCGGCGGCGCTGGATGGTGCGCAGCTGCGCCGTGGTCGGGATCGCGCCTGCGGTGAGGATCGGCGCCAGGAGCCGGGCGGTCGCGATGGCATCCTGCACCGCCAGATTGATCCCGACCCCGCCCGCCGGGGACATCGCGTGCGCCGCGTCCCCGATCGCCACCAGCCCCGGCCGGTACCAGCGGCGCAGCCGGTCCACTCGGACATCGAGCGGCTTCACGTCGTCCCAGTCCAGGATCTCCGCCTCCAGATGCGGTGCGAGCGCGGGATAGATGGCGGCCAGATCCGCGCGGAAGCGGGCCGGCCCCGCCTCCCGGATCGTCGCGAAGCCCCCCTTCGGGATCATGTACGCGACCTGGAGATAGTCTCCGCGGTCGATACAGACGATGAAGAATCCGTGCCCGCTGCGCACGGTGGGCAGCCGTTCGCCTTCCGGCTTGCCTACCCGGAACCAGAGCACGTCCATCGGCGCCGCGCTGGCGGCGACCTCGAGCAGCCCCGATCGGCGCACGATCGAATGCCGTCCGTCGGCGGCGATCACCAGGTCGGCGCTGATCTCCAGCGGGCCATCGGCCGTCTCGGCGCGTGCGCCGACCACCGTGCCGTCGCGCTGGACCAGCTCGGTGACCTCCGCTCGCTGCACCAGCCGGAAGCCGGGGTAGCGGCGGCCCGCCTCGGCGAGGAAGTTGAGCACGTCCCACTGCGGCATGAACGCCACGAACGGAAAGGGCCCGGGCAGAGCGCTGAAGTCGGCGAACACCACCGGGCCGGTCGCGGTCGCCATCGGCAGCTGGGGCAATTCCACGTGCGGCAGCGCGAGGAACTCCTCGGCCAGGCCGAGTTCGTTCATGGCGAGCAGCGTCGAGGTGTGCACGGTGTCGCCCCGGAAATCCCGCAGGAAGTCCGGATGCTTCTCCAGCACGAGCACTTCCACGCCGGATCGTGCCAGCAGCAGGCCCGTCATCAGTCCGGCCGGGCCGCCGCCGATCACGCATACCTGTACCGATTCGGTTCTCACGCCAGGCATACCGGCACCTGCCCGCCGTTGTAGACCACCATCTCCTCGAAGATCGCCGGCACGTCCAGCGCCTCGCCGAGCAGGCCGCCGGTGAGTTCCGCGTCCGCGCGATAGAGGTTGCCGACCAACCGTTCCTGATCCAGCAAGTCGGCGAACTCGCCGTGGTCGGCCTCCAGCGCGATCGCCAGCGGTGTCAGTCCGAGCGCGCGTCCCTCCGCGGCGAGGTCCTGCACCCAGCGCAGATACCGCAGCGTCTGATCGAAGATCTCCGGCCCGGTGACCGGGCCGTGCCCGGCGACGACCGTCTCGGCGCCCAGCGCGGCCAGCCGCCGGACCGTGGTGATCGAACCGCTGATCGATCCCATCAGGCAGAACGGCGCCGCGCCCGCCATCACCAGGTCACCGGCGAACAGCACGCGCTCCTCGGGCAGCCACGCCACCACGTCGTTGGTGGTGTGCGCGGCCGTCCCGAAGTGGAGGAGCTCCACACGGCGCAGGCCCTGGTGCAGCGTCAGGTGGTAGCTGAACGTGATGCTCGGCGGAGTGACCCGCACGTCGCCCCACTCGACCTGCGGCCACAGCTCGGTCAGCGCCAGCCCGGTCTCGATCATCTCGGGCCGGATCCGGTCGTGGCCGACGACGACGGCCGTCGGCCCGAACAGGTGGTTGCCGAAGTTGTGGTCGCCGTGGTGATGGGTGTTCACGATGGTGCGGGCCGGGCCGGTACCGAGCCCGTCGACGAACTCGACGAGGGCGCGGCCGCGTCCCTCGGTCGCCAGCGTGTCGATCACCACCGCGCCGTCCGGCCCGGTGAGCACACCGGCGTTGCTGACACACCAGCCGCCGCGGGTGTGGGTGTAGGCGTAGACACCGTCGGCGATCTCGTGCACGTGCGGTGTCACGGCGGCCTCGGCGGCGGTCATGTCGGCGGCGGTCATGTCGGCGGCGGTCATGTCGGGGACTTCGTCGTCGCGGCGTAGCGCTGTGCGCACCGCAGCGTGTTGCGGCTGTTGCTCGACAGCGCCTCGGTCAGGTAGGCGCGGGCGTCGGCCAGATCGGTGTCCGAGCCGAGTACCTCGCGCGCGGCCACGGGGTCGATCGCGACTGTGTGCCGCGCGGTCACCACCGCGCCGTCCGGCCCGTCGGCGAACTCCCACGTGCCGCTGTGGCCGAACAGTATCGTGGGCGGCACCAGCTGCTTGTAGTCGATCCGCTCACCGGGGAAACACACCCGGATCGACTCGGTGGTGTGCGCGATCCCGCCCGCGGTCACCGTGTCCATCGCCATCAGCTGCACGCCCTCGGAGTCCTCGGTGAGGTCGACGCGGCCCACGTGCGGCACATGCTCGGGCCAGCGTTCGCTGTGGTAGACGAAGTCGTAGACCTCGGAGGCCGAGCAGTCCAGCGTCACCGTGTCGGCGAAGGTGTGGATCACCTCTTCGACGGGGTGGCCGAGCTCGGCGATGCGGGCCAGCGCCGCCAGTTCGACCTCGCTGTTGCGGTCCACCGACGCGGCGACCCGCTCCGGATCGGCGCCTTCCACCACCGTGAAGTGGTGGTCCAGCGTCACTTTCGTCGTGCCGGGACCGATCTCGCGGAACGACCAGCCGCCGCCCATCGACGCGATCGGCGCCTGGCTGCGCTCCTGCTCGAAGACGATGCGGCGCTGTCCGGCGTCCAGTACCCGCCGCGACGTCCAGTTCTTCACCACCCCGCCGACGGTCGCCCACAGGCGGAAGCGCTCCTCGTCCGGCCCGCGGTGCAGGTGGCGCACCAGCACGCTCGGCTCGAAGATCACCGGCCACCTGGTCACGTCGGCGATCAGGTCGTAGACGACCTCGGGCGCGGCTTGCACCACCTTGGTGTGGCTCATCACGCTCATGCCGCGCCCCGCAATTCGGTGTTGACGATGTCGACCAGCTCTTGCGGCGTCTTGACCTCGATGAGCTGTTCTTCCGGGATGGTCACGCCGAAGTCGCGCTGGATGCGCGCCGCGGTCTCGATGAGCGCGAGCGAGTCGTAGCCCAGTTCCTCGAACTCCACGGCGGCGATGTCGCCGGCGAGTTCGGCGAGGTCCTCGCCGCCCGCGCAGTCCACGAGAATCCGGCGCAATTCGGTGATGGTCATGGTCATGATCGGCTCCTGGGGAAGTGGTACTCAATCGGATACGGCGCGCACGACGACCGCGGAGTTGAACCCCCAGCGCCCACGAGCCAGGACGAGCGCGCCGCCGACGGTGGCGGTGCGCGCGGCGCCGAGGACCAGGTCGATCCGGTAGTCCTCGGCGAGGGTGGTGGTGCCCGCGGTCGGCGGGATCACCGAGTCGCGCATCGCCAGCAGCGCGGTCACGATGTCGAGCGGACCCGCGCCGGAGAACAGGCGTCCGGTCAGCGGTTTCGACGCGGTGACCGGAACGCCGCCCGGCCCGAACACCGCCTCGATGGCGGCGGCCTCGTCGCGGTCGCGGTCGGGGATGCCGGAGGCGTCGGCGAACACCACATCGATGTCATCGGGCGTCATCCCCGCGTCGGCCAGCGCGAGTTCGGCGGCGCGGCGCAGGCCCGACGGGCGACCCGAATCGGGCGGTGGATCGAATGTCGAGGCATACCCGGCGATTTCGCCGTGCACCTTGGGCACGCCACGGGCCCGCGCGGCGGCGGCGTCCTCGACGACCAGCATCGCGCCGCCCTCACCGGGCACGTATCCGGCCGCGGCGGCGTCGAACGGCAGATAGGCGCGCTCGGGGTCGGTCGCGGCGCTCACCGCGCCGCTGGACAGATGCGCCGCCCAGCCCCACGGGTCCAGCGCCGAGTCGACGCCGCCGGTGACCACCAGCGGCGTTCCGCGCCGCACGGTGCGCCGCGCGTGGCCGACCGCGTCCAGCCCGCCGGCCTGCTCGGCGACCAAAGCGCTGCTCGGCCCGCGCATTCCGTGCCGGATGGAGATCTGGCCGGTGTTGACCGCGTAGAACCACGCGAAGGACTCGTACACGCTGACGTGCTCGGAGCCCAGCGACCACAGCTTCTTGAACTCCCGGTGGGTGAATTCGAAACCACCGGAGGCGTTTCCGGTCACCACGCCCATCTCGTAGTCGGTCATCGTGGTGGTGTCGACCTTCGCGTCGTCCAGCGCCCACTGCGCGGCGACCAGCGCCATCCGGGTCGAGATGTCCGTCTGCGGCAGCAGCCGGCTCGGCAGGTGCTCACCGGCGTCGAAATCGGCCAACTGGCCGGCCAGACGCGCCGCCGAGCGACTGGTGTCGAACCGGGTGAGCGGCGCGATTCCGCCGCGCCCGGCCAGCACGGCATCCCAGAAACGCTCCACGCCCATACCGTTCGGCGCGAGCACTCCCATTCCGGTCACCAGGATCATGCCGCCACCGCCTCCGCCTTGCGCAGCACCATCGCGCTCTGGAAGCCGCCGAACCCGCTGCCCACGGTGAGCACGGTGTCCATCCGCTGCTCGCGGGCGACCAGCGGCACGTAGTCCAGATCGCATTCGGGGTCGGGTTCGTGCAGGTTCGCCGTCGGCGGCACCACCTGGTGCTCCAGCGCCAGCAGCGAGGCGGCGATCTCGACCGAGCCGATCGCGCCGAGCGAGTGCCCGACCATCGACTTGATCGAGCTCATCGGCGTGGCGTAGGCGTGCGTGCCGAGACTGCGCTTCACCGCGGCGGTTTCGTGCCGGTCGTTCTGCCTGGTGCCGGAGCCGTGGGCGTTGATGTAGTCCACGGCGGTCGGGTCGATCCTGGATTCGTCGAGCGCGACCCGGATGGCCTCGGCCATCTCGCGGCCGTCCGCCTTGAGTCCGGTCATGTGGTAGGCGTTGCACCGGGTGGCGTACCCGGTGATCTCGGCGTAGATGTGCGCACCCCGCTTGCGTGCGCTCTCGTACTCCTCGAGCACGAACATCGCGGCGCCCTCGGCGAGGACGAACCCGTTGCGGGAGTTGTCGAACGGCCGCGAGGCCACCTCCGCCTCGTCGTTACGTGGTGTGGTCGCCTTGATCGCGTCGAAGCAGGCCACGACGATCGGTGTGATCGGTGTGTCCGACGCGCCGGACACCATGACGTCGGCCGAGCCCTCCCGAATCAGCTGCACCGCGTGCCCGACCGAGTCCAGCCCCGAGGTACACCCGTTGGAGACCATCGCCACGGGCCCCTCCGCACCCACGCTCCAGGCCACTTCGGCGGGCATCACGCTGGGGATCATGTAGTCGAACATGTGCGGGGAGAGGTAGCTCTCGTCGACCAGCCAGTTCTTGCCGGAGTCCGACAGCACCAGGTATTCGCGCTCGAGACTGGTGGCCGCGGCGACCGCGCTACCGAGGCTCACGCCGAGCCGGTGCGGATCGACCGCCGCGAGGTCGAGCCCGCTGTCGGCCACCGCCTCCCGCGCGCAGACCACGGCGAACTGCACCGCCCGGTCCATTCGCCGAATCTCCCTGGGCGACAAACCTTCCCGCGCCGGGTCGAAGTCGGCCTCGCCGGCCACCTGGGACCGGTACGGGGAGGCGTCGAAGAACGAGATACGGCGCGTCGCGGTACGGCCTTCCGACAGCAGCTTCCAGAACTCGTCCTTGCCCGACCCGCCGGGCGCGCGGACCCCGAGCCCGGTGACGACGACGCGGCGGCTCATCGCGCACCACCGGATGCGTTCAGATTCATGGCGATTCTCCCTTCGATGGTGCGATCGAGCATCGAGGACGGCCCTCGAACATCGCTCGAGCGAACGAGTCGAGTTGTTCTCGAGCGGCGGGGCGCAGGCTGTCGCTGTGATCGCCCGGCCGGCGCCGCCCGGACCGACCACCCGTTCCCGAGCACAGGAGACACGCGTGATGAAGTCAGCACACGACCAGGAGGTCGCGGACTGGGTGCTCTGCCCTGCATGCCTGATCCCGCTGTACGGCAAGCGGTTCGCCCGCGACCTCGGCGTCTGCGGCGAATGCGGCAGGCATACTCCGATCACCGCGCGGCAGCGCATCGGACAGCTCGCCGACGAGGGGCGTTTCGAGCCGCTGCCGGTCGCCGTCACCGACGACGACCCGCTGACCTTCACCGACACGAAGTCCTACCCGGACCGGCTGGCCGCCGCCCGCGCCCGCACGGGCCTGCACGACGCGGTGCTGTGCGCGCAGGCCGCGATCGAGGGCAGGCCGGTGGTGATCGCCGCCATGGACTTCCGCTTCCTGGGCGGCAGCCTCGGCACCGCGGTCGGCGAGATGATCACCGCCGCCGCGGAGACGGCGCTGGCGCGGCGTATTCCGTTGATCATCGTCACCGCATCGGGTGGCGCCCGGATGCAGGAAGGCCCGCTGTCGCTGATGCAGATGGCCAAGACCAGCGCGGCGCTGGAGCAGCTGGACCGGGCGGGCGTGCTCACCGTCACCGTGATCACCGACCCCACCTACGGCGGTGTAGCGGCCTCCTTCGCCACTCTCTCCGACGTGCTGATCGCCGAGCCGGGCGCGCGCCTGGGCTTCGCCGGGCGCCGGGTGATCGAGCAGACCATCCGGCAGGAATTGCCCCCGAGGTTCCAGACGGCCGAATTCTTGCTGGAACGCGGGCTCATCGACATGATCGTGCCGCGGGCGGGTCTGCGCCAGGCGCTCGGCGCGCTGGTGCGAACCGCGGCCCAGGTCGACCCGGCGGAGACGTTCGTCCCCGCCGACGCCGGAGCGATCACCGATCCGGCCCGCATTCCCACGACCGATCCCTGGACGCAGGTGCGCCGGGCGCGGGCCCCGCAGCGGCCGACCGCACTCGACTACTTCGCCCTGGCCTTCGAGGAGTTCCGCGAGTTGCGCGGCGACCGGATCTCCGGCGACTGCGCCGCCGTGGTGGGCGGAACGGCATGGCTTGCCGGGCGGCCGGTGATGCTGATCGGCCACCAGAAGGGACACGACCCGAAGGAGCTGATGGAGCGCAACTTCGGCATGCCGACCCCCGCCGGTTATCGCAAGGCGGCGCGGTTGATGCGGCTGGCCGAGAAGCTCGGCCTGCCCGTCATCACCTTGATCGACACACCCGGCGCATACCCGGGCGCGACCGCCGAAGAGCAGGGGCAGGCGATCGTCATCGCGGAGAACATCCGGTTGATGTCCGCGCTGCGGGTGCCGGTGATCAGTGTGGTGATCGGTGAGGGCGGCAGCGGCGGAGCTCTGGCGCTCGGCGTCGCCAACCGCGTGCTGATGTTCGCCAACGGCACGTATTCGGTGATCAGCCCGGAAGGCTGCGCGGCGATCGTATGGAACGATCCGGCGGCCGCGCCCACGGCCGCGGCCGCGCTGGCGCTCACCGCGCGGGACCTGCTGGGTCTCGGCGTGGTCGACGCGGTGCTGCCCGAGCCGGGTGACGACGTGGGGTCGGCTCCCGTGGCCGCGGCCGAACAGCTGCGCCGCGCCCTCGCCGCGACCCTCGGCGAACTCGCCGGACGCAGCGGGACGGAGCTGGCCGACGAGCGCCGTGCCCGCTTCCGGCGCTTCGGCGCGCGGCAGCAGGTCCTGGTCCGGTCGGTCGCGTGAGGGTGTGGCCATGTTCGAGAAGATCCTGATCGCCAACCGCGGCGAGATCGCGCTGCGCGTCGCGCGCACCTGCCGTGAACTCGGCGTGCGCACCGTGGCGGTGCACTCGGTCGCCGACGCCGATTCGGCGGTGGTGCGTTTCGCCGACGAAGCGGTGCAGATCGGCCCCTCCGCGGCCAAACGCAGTTATCTGAACGCCGCGGGGATCCTGGCCGCCGCCGAGCTCACCGGCGCCGAGGCGATCCATCCCGGATACGGATTCCTCTCGGAGTCACCGGATTTCGCCGACGCCTGCCGGGCGGCGGGCGTCACGCTGATCGGGCCGCCCGCCGAGGTGATGGCTCAGCTCGGCGACAAGCAGTCGGCGCGCACCCTGATGGCGAAAGCGGGCCTGCCGTTACTGCCGGGCAGCCTCGACCCGCTCGAGCTCGACGAGGCCCACGCACTCGCGGATTCGATCGGCTTCCCGGTGATCATCAAGGCGGCCGCGGGCGGCGGGGGACGCGGCATGCAGGTGGTGCACGAGAGCGCGGCGTTCCCGCGCGCCTATCAAGAGACCAGGGCGACGGCGCGAATGCTGTTCGGCGACAGCCGCGTGTACCTGGAGAAGTACCTCGCCGCGGCCAGGCACGTGGAGATCCAGGTGCTGTGCGACGGTCACGGCAACGGCGTGCATCTGGGTGAACGCGACTGCTCGGTACAGCGCAGGCATCAGAAATTGATCGAGGAATCACCGGCTCCGCTGCTGCCGGAAGGGCTTGCCGAGACAATGGGCAGGTCTGCCGTCGGCGGTGTGGTCGAAGCGGGCTATGTCGGAGCGGGAACCGTGGAATTCCTGGTCGACCGGGACGGAAATTACTATTTCATGGAGGTGAACTGCCGAATTCAGGTGGAACATCCGGTCACCGAGATGGTGACCGGCATCGATTTGATCGCCGAACAGATCCGGGTCGCGGCGGGGCACCCGCTCGGCTTCGCGCAGGATGACATCGTCCTGCGCGGTGCGGCGATCGAATGCCGGATCAATGCCGAAGACCCTGCCGCCGAATTCGCGCCCGCTCCGGGGGTCCTGGCGGAATTCACGCCACCCGGAGGGCCTTTCGTACGCGTCGACACGCATGCGCACGCCGGTTATTCGATACCTCCGCACTACGATTCGCTGCTGGCCAAACTGGTGGTGTGGGCGCCGGACCGCGACCGGGCGCTCGCCCGGATGCGGCGAGCGCTGGAGGATTTCCGGATCTCCGGCGCCCGCGTCGCCACCACTCGGGATTTCCTGCGCGAGGTGCTCGACCACCCTGCCATGCGCGCCGCGACGCATACCACCGGGTTGGTGGACGAGATCCTCGGGCGGGAGTGAGCGCGACCGGACTTCGCCCGGCGCGACGCGCGTCGCGCCGGACGGACGCCGCGGCGGCGTCAGGCGGGCTCGGCGGCGGCGCGCAACTCGGGGGAGGACCACCCGATCAGATAACCGGCGTGCCGGCTGTTGAGCATCGCGCTCACCGAGACGTCGGATGCGGCCAGGATGTCCTGGTGCAGCTTCTGGAGCTTCTGGCAGGGGTCCAGCCCCAGTTCGTCCTGCATGCACCTGCTGAACTGCTGATAGGAGGCCAGAGCGCGGGCACGCTGCCCAGAGCGGGACAAGGCGAACATGTAGTACGCCTGCAGCCGCTCGTGCAACGGATGTTGCATGGTCAGCCGCGCGAGGTCAGGACATACCTCGCGGTGCCTGCCGAGGCGCAATTCCGCCTCCACGCGCAGTTCGACGTTGGTCAGCCGCAGGTGGTCCAGATGCGAGATCTCCGCGGCGAGCGGATGGCCGCCCTCCACGTCGACCAGCGCCGGCCCGCTCCACAGCGCTTCGGCCGCGCTGAACAGATCCACCGCGCGCTGGTCGTCTCCGGTCTTGGCCGCGCACCGGGCCGCCGCGGACATGGACTGGTAGTCGCGCAGATCGAACACGCAATCCTTGACGTCGAAGGAGTAGCCCTTGCTGCGGGTGCGCAGAAAGCGTTCGGCCACCTCGGCCTGCCCCATCCCGAGCTGCTCGGCCATCTTCTTGCGAATTCCGAGAATATATGTCTGCACGACGGTCACCGCGCTGCGCGGGGGATCGTCGTTCCATAGTTCTTCGATCAGTGTCGTCACCGGAACGACCGTGTCGTGCCGGACCAAGAGTAATGCGAGCAACTGCCGCTGCTTCTGTGCAGTCGGCGTCGCGTTGTGGTTGTTGAGAGCAAGCGTCAATGGGCCTAGAACGCGAGCGCATACCGAATACTTCACTGGGAGCTCTCCTACGGGCGACTATCCCCCCGACCGACGTGAGATTCTCGATTCCCACCGCTCTGTAGGCACCGTCCACAGTAGCTAGAAAACGGTATCGACGCCGTGAATCCTGAGTAATATCAGAGTTAACAGTACGCGGTAGACTTTCGAATTCGGTTTCAGCGCAAGGATATTCGCCCGTTATTTGCGCGGTGATCGGGTGCGGCGAATTCGTAGGATGTTGTCTTTTCGGGTGCCCGGCTGTCCCTCGGGGCCCGCGTGCTCGCGTTCGGCGAGCTCGTCGACTTCGACCTGCCATTCGGCCGGGTCCGGCGCGAGGCCGGCGAGCACCTCGGCGGTGGTCGGAAAGTGCACGTGGGCGGGCGGTTCCGTGACCCAGGAGGGCCATTCCGCGTGCCCGACGATCAGCAGCAGACCCCCGGGCGCCACCGCCTCGGCGGCGCGGCGCAGGATCCGCATCCGCTCACCGTCCTCGGCGGGCGGTGAATGCAGATACTGCGCGGTGACGAGATCGAACCGTCCGGGCGGGAAGGTGTGGGCGAGATCGTGCCGCTGCCAATTGATTTCGCTGGTAAGTCCCTGTCGTGCCGCCTGCGCCCTGGCGCGGCCGAGCGCGGTCTCCGACACGTCCACCGCGGTGACCCGCCAGCCGCGCTCGGCCAGCCAGATCGCGTCGGCGCCTTCGGCGCAGCCCAGATCCAGTGCCGTACCGGGGGTGACCCCTTCGATCTCCCGTACCAGCAGGAAGTTCGGCTGTCCCGACCAGACCCGCTCGCGTTCGCCGTAGAAGGTCTCCCAGTACTCGACCGTCGTCGGTGTCGTCCGGTCGGCGTGGTGGTGTGTCGCACTCATGCGTTCCACGATCCGACGAATCGACCGATTCGGCAAATATCGTTGCCGGTTCGGCAACCTGCACGGCGACCGCTCGTGCCGCGGCGGGGCGGACGGCGCGGTCGCGCCCGCCCGCACGCGGGTCAGCAGTCGTCGAGCGGGTCGCGCAGGATCATGCCCTCGGCGGCACGCAGGCGCGTGGTCATGGTCGTCAGAAGATCGACGGAATCCTCGGACAGGCCGATGACCGTGTGTAGCAGCCTGCGCAGCCGCGGGCTGGTGATCCGTTCGGCCACGCTGCTGTCGTGGTCGGTGGGTTCGGCGTCGAGCTGTCGGTCGAGATCCACGGGAAAATACTCACAATCGGTCATCGGGCCCCCAGGAACCATTGTGGATGCGCCGGACCGTGCCAGGAACGATGCGTCGGCACGGGCGGGGTCGTTCTGGGCGCAGCGTACATCGCGCACAGTTGGTCGCTGGACCGGGTCGGAATGGATGCATGTGGCCTCCCTGCCGCAGTCGGGTCGGCTCGTCCGTGCCGTGGCCGTGCCCGCCTCGGTGCCGAGACCGCAACCATTGTTCCACTGCCCCTGCGGAATTCGGCAATCCGCTACTGTCGGTGCAGGTCGCGGACGTGCGGCGTCGCGTGCGGATGGTCAGGTCGGGGTACGATCACCCGGTCGTCGGTTCCCAATTTTGGGAAATCGACCCCTGTGCGGCACGCCCGCCCCGAAATCGGGAGTTCACGCCGCGCGCCCGTGACACGATGAGTGGCGGCCGAAGCAGGTACCGAACCGATGAAGGACCCGCCATGGGGAATCTCGACGACAGGGTAGCGGTGATCACCGGTGGCGCCCGCGGACAAGGCCGCGCGCACGCCGTGGCGCTGGCGAAGGCGGGGGCGGACATCGTGGTGTGCGATATCGCCGCACCGTTGCCCGGCCTTCCCTACGCTCTGAGCACCCTCGACGACTTGGCCGAGACCGCCGCGCTGGTCGAGCGGACCGGCCGCCGCTGCATCGCCGTGCAGGCCGACGTGCGCAGCCTGGAACAGATGCGGACGGTCGCCGAGCGCGCGCTCGAGGAATTCGACCGCATCGACATCCTGATCGCCAACGCGGGTATCGCATCCAACTCACCCGTCGCCGAGATGGACGAGCAGTTGTGGCAGGACATGATCGACACCAACCTGACCGGAGTGTTCCACAGCTTCCGCGCGATCGTCCCGCACATGATCGAGCGCCGCTGGGGTCGGGTCGTGGCCACCTCGTCCATCGTGGCGAAGATGGGCGTGCGCAACGCGGCGCACTACGCGGCGAGCAAGTGGGGCGTGCTCGGCCTGGTGAAGTCACTGTCGCTGGAGGTGGCGCAGTACGGCATCACGGTGAACGCCCTGCTGCCCTCCGGCGTGGACACCGACATGATCCAGAACCCCGCGACCTGGCGGCTCATGGTGCCGGACAAGGAGAATCCCACCAAGGAGGACTGGATGGCGATCATCGAATCCGGCCCGCCCAACGGCGATTTGATCCAGCCCGCCGAGGTGGCCGAAGCGGTGCTGTTGCTGGTCTCCGAGCACGGCCGCCACTTCAACGGGGAGGCCGTCACCATTTCCTGCGGCGGCAGCGCGAATACCTCCTAGCGGCGCTCCCGTCCGCTGGAAAGGTCTGGCCGCGAACGCAGTTCGCGTCGTCGCGCTGCTGTACAGACCGAGCGCACCCATGCTTCACTGGAGGCACAAGGTCTGTGCACTGCCAGCTTCCGGCCAGGAGTCAGCGCATGTTCCGCGATACCGAACGGACCGGCCCGCTTCGGTTTTCGGTGTGCCGACCGCGCCCTGACGTCACCATGCTGATGGTGGCGGGCGAGATCGATGTCGCCACCGCACCCCGGCTTCGCGCGCAGCTGGCGAGCGGCCCGGCCCGCCGTGCGGCCGTCCTCGTGCTCGACCTCTCGCCGGTCACGTTCCTCGCGGCGGCCGGGCTGAGCGTCTTGGTCGAGGCGCAGGCCGAGGTGACGCGGACGCGCCGCCGGATGGCGCTGATCACCCGGGTGCGGCCGGTGGACCGAGTCATCGAGGTCACCGGACTGGCCGACCGGTTCCATCGGGTGCGGTCGCTGGAGGCCGCCCTCGCACCCGGCTACGACGAAACCGCTTGACGGGCGCCGGCCGATCGAAGTCCGCCGCCGCCCGTCCGCCGCTCAGCGGCGACGCTCGACCGCCTCACGGGCGGCGTGCGCTGTCTTCGCTCCCCGCCGGCGGGCCAGTCGCGCGGTAAGCGCGCCCCGCTCCTTGGCGACCTCGGCGATCTCGGGTCCGCGGTGCTTTGCGCGCTCGGCCAGCTCAGCGCTGCGTTCCTTGGCGATCTCCGCCAGTTCCGCCCCGCGCTGCTTGGCCACCTCCGCGAGATGAGCACTCCGATCCTTGGCGACCTCCGCCCAGTCGGCGCCGCGCTCCTTGGCCACCTCCGCCCAGTCGGCGCCGCGCTCTTTGGCGATCTCGGCCCATTCGGAGCCCCGCTCCTTGGCGACTTCCGCCAGATCTGTGCCGCGCTCTTTGGCGATCTCGGCCCATTCCGAGCCGTGCACCTTCGCGGTCTCGGCCAGGTCGCTGCCGTGTTCCTTGGCCGCCTCCGCCCAATCCGGCCCACGACGCTGGGCCGTTTCGGCCAGTTCCGTGCCTTTGCTCGCGGCGACCGATCCGAGCGCACGCGCCCGTTCCGCGGCCTCGTGCGCGTAGTTGCGCAGCGCAGCGCCGGTCGCGCCCTCCGAGGTCGCGCCGAACGGCAGTGCGGCGGTGACCGCGGCGGCGGCGTCGCGCGCGGCCCGGCGGCCGCGCCAGCCCAGCGACGGCTTGCCCTCGGTGTCGGCCGCGGCGATCATCAGTCCGCCGAGCAGGCCGAGGTCCTTGAGGAACGCGGTGCGCTTCGCCGACTTGCGCGCCGGATCCTGCTCGTTCCAGAAGTCCTGCTCGGTGACGGCCGAGGGCACCACGGTCGCCGCGAGCACCAAGGCGGCCAAGCGCGGCGCCTTACCCAGCGCCAGCAGAACGCCGCCGCTCACCTGGGCGAGGGCGTTGATCTGGACGACGGTGTGGGGGTTCGATGGCAACTTGGCGGCAACCTCGTCGGGAAGCTGTCGCTGTCCCCGCTGCAGCAGTTCGCTCGCGGCCTTGGCCCGCTCGTCCGGGCGCCGCAGCGTATCGACCCCATCTACGACGAACGCGGTGGCCAGTAGCGGCCGGGCGAGTCGGCGCAACAACATGACAAAACCCCTTCCCTTGATGTAGTCACAAATCGGATTCCCGCGCGCTCGATGACCAAACAAGCCGGTCCGCCGCCGTGTGAAGGCCGCCTCATCCGGTAACGGCTGCCGGAAGGAGATCGATCCAGGAGTAACGGCGCCGCGGCTGCGTCCGGCCTGCGGTCCCGCTCTCCCCGCCGAAAGGTATCTGCTGTGAATACTTCTACGGCGACAACGGCTTTCGAAGCCATCGTCGCCGCGCTACCCGCCGCACCGAGGTGCACGTTCCGCTTCGATTCCGTGCCCTGCCGGCACCGCGCGGAATGGTTCATCCGTAAACGGTCCTGTTGCCACCCGGCGGGGGTGGACTTCCTCTGCGAGACATGCCATACCCGCATTCAGTGGATGCTCGATATGGGCATGACGTTCGAATGCGTCGGATGCGGAGTGCGCTCCGCCAGTTTCCCGGAACTCTGCCCTACCGCCGCTGCGCTCTGACGCCGCTCAGCGGCCGTCGGGCCGCTCCCGCGCGGGCACGGCGGTCGCGGCGAGAAAGCCGGTGATGATCGAACTCACCTGGTCCGGGGCCTCCACCATCGGAAGATGACCGCAGTCCGGTAGTTCCACCGCGGTGTGCGGGCGCAGCTTGCGGTTGAGCCGCCCGCCCGCCCTCGCCGACAGGACGCGGTTGCGCCGCCCCCAGATCGTGCAGATCGGCGGGAAGCCGGCGGGCGGGTCGAACCCGTCGAGCGCGCGGTAGGACGGGAAGTCCTGCACCAAGTCGTGGAGGGCTTGCAGCCTGCCCCGGTCGGTCCAATGCGCCCGCACGCGTGGCTCGTGCTGGCTTCCCCTGCCGCGACCGCGCGGGCCGAGCTGATTGCCGACGATCAGCGAGACCACCGGGCCCGGCAGGCTGATGCGGCGGGCCAGCGGCGCCAGCGGCAGCCGCGCGTCGAGCCAGGCCAGGCCCGCCGACTGTCCCGAGCTGACGGTGTCCCAGGTGAGCGGATTGATCAACACGAGCGCGCGCACCCGGTCCGGACGGTCCATGGCGTAGCGCAGAGAGGTCGCGCTGCCGAGGCAGTTGCCGACCAGCACCACGTCGGTGCGGTCGTGGGCGTCGAGGAACGCGGTGAGCATGTCGACGTAGTCGGTGAGCCGGTAGCCCGTGGCGGGCTGGTCGGACCGGCCGTATCCGGGGAGATCGAGCGCGAAGATCTCGTGCTCGTCGCGCAGCGCCGCGACCTGGTCGTCCCAGATACGGCGTTGCGCGCCCGCGTTGTGCAGGAACACCACCGGCGACCCGGCGCCTGCGCGGTCGAAGACGACGGACCGGCCCCGATGCTGGAAAACGTCCACGTCGACTCCCTACGGACGGCCGGCGAACGAGCCGCCGTGTCCTTGGGATTCTACGTGGCCGACCGGGCCGATCAGCGCGATCGGATCACCGTGCGGAGGTCGACGCGCGCAGGAACCGGCCGGTGCGGCTGGTGCCGAGTACCGCGGCCGGAGCGCCGTCACCGAAGACCGGCACGCCGCCGACGAACACCGCGGTGACCGTGTCGTCGTTGCGGTTGACCATCCGCGACAGGTTGTCGAACGGGGCGATCGGCGATTCGTGGTAGTCGTCGAGCGAATCGTCCAGGCGCGCCGGATCGAGGACGACCACATCGGCTCGGTCGCCCACCCTCAGGTGCCCGGCGTCCAGGCGGCACCAGTCCGCGAGTTCGCCGGTGAGCCGGTGCACCGCCTGTTCCTCGGACAGGAACGGGCGACCCGCTCGCGCGGCGTCGCGCACCCGGCGCAGGAAGCGGAGCCCGAAGTTGTAGAACGCCATGTTGCGCAGATGCGCCCCCGCGTCGGAGAAGCCCAGCTGCACGCCGGGGTCGGCGGCGAGCCGATCGAGCACTTCGGGTCGATGGTTGGAGATCGTCGTACGCCAACGGACCTTGCCGTCGTGCTCCACCACGAGGTCCAGGAACGCGTCCACCGGATGTGTGCCACCGCGTTCCGCGCCCACCTGGCCGAAGGTCTTGCCGATCACCGTGGAGTCGGGGCATTCGACGATCCGCGCATCGAAGAAGTCGCGGTGCCACACCCTCGGGCCGAATCTCTTGTCGTAATCCGCGCGGAATCGGCGACGATAGGCCTCGTCGCGCAGTAGTTCCCGCCGTTGGTCCACCTGGTCGGCCAGGTGCAACGCTTCGGCGCCGGAACCGAATTCCTCGAACACCACCAGGTCGATGCCGTCGGCGTAGACCTCGAAGGGCACCGGCAGGTGCTGCCAGCGGAAGTCGGCCCCGAGCGCGTTCAGCACCCGAGCGATCAGCGGGAACAGGTGCACGACGCCGGGAATCGCCTTGATGTCGGCAGCCGAGAGCAGACTGACCTTCAGCGGCTTTCGGAACAGGCCGAGACTGGCGGCGGCCATCGTGATCAGGCTGTGCGGCCGTGACACGTCGGGCCCGCCTTGCAGCGCCCGGCCGCGCCGTCGCAGTACGGCGTTGAGCCTGCGCCGTTCCCGGCTGGTCGAGTAGGTGGAGGGCAGGGTGCGCGATCGGCACACCTCGCCGTCGAGTTTGTCGAACATCAACTGCTGGGAGGACATCCCGACGAAACCCGCGTCCAGCGCCTCGGTCAGCTTCGCCTCCATTCCGGCCAGTTCGGCGGCATCGGGCCGCACGTCCTCGCGGGTCGCGCGATCCAGCCCCATCTCGGCCGCCCGGATATCCGAATGCCCGATGAACGCGGCGACGTTCGGGCCCAACGGCAGTTCTTCCAGCGCGGCCGCGTACTCGTGCGCCGAGCGCCAGGTCTTGTGCGCGTCGACCGCCGCGACGACGTGCTTGCGCGGGATCGCCTCGACCCGCGCGAACAGGTCGCCCGCGTCGGAGGCGCCGACGTGGACGGTCGACAACGAACACGAGCCCAGCAGCACCGTGGTGATGCCGTGCCGGACCGACTCGGTCAGCGCCGGATGCTGGAGCACTTCCACGTCGTAGTGGGTGTGGATGTCGATCATGCCGGGGATCACCCACTTGCCGGTGGCGTCCACGACGTTCGGACAGGCCGGGTCGTCGATCGGGTCGGCGGAGACGGCCGCGATCCGCCCGTCCCGGATGCCGAGGTGCCGGACCGCGGAGGGCGCGCCGGTGCCGTCGAACCAGCGGCCGTTGGCGATGACGGTGTCGTACATGGATTCACACCTCGAGATCGGTGCGCACGACCTTGCCGGTCGCGTTGCGCGGGAGTGGGGTCGTGGTGAGCCGCCAGCGGGCAGGCACTTTGTAGTAGGCGAGCCGCTCGGCGGTGAACGCGCGCAGCTCGTCTTCAGTGGTCGGCGTGGCGCTGTCGACCACGACCAAGGCGGCGACCTGCTGCCCGAGGTCGGCGTCGGGCACGCCGAGGACCGCGCATTCGCGCACCGCGGGATGCTCCTCGAGGCACTGCTCGATCTCCGTGGGATAGACGTTCTCCCCGCCGCGCAGGATCAGGTCCGAACGGCGTCCGGACAAGCGCAGCCTGCCGTCTTCCAGCACCCCGATGTCGCCGGTGCGCAGCCAGCGGTCCGCGGTGATGGCCGCGGTGGTCGCCGCCTCGTCCTGCCAGTACCCCAGCATCACATAGGGGCTGCGCACGCAGATCTCGCCTTCGGTGCCCTCGGGTACCGCGTTGCCCGCGCTGTCGCGGATCTCCAGCGTGACCCCGACGACCGGTCGCCCCACGGTGTCCGGGAACGCCGCCAGCTCCGCCGGGCTCGCCAGCGTCGCGGCGGTGCTGCATTCGGTCAGCCCATAGCTGGTCACCAGCGCGTTGCGCGCGACGGGCAGCTGATCGCGCAGCTTCTGTTGCAGTGCGGCCGAGGACGGCGCCGAGTTCAACGAGAACGCGGCCAGCGAGGACAGGTCGTAGCCGGACAGGTCGAGTTCGAGCATCCTGGTGGCCATGGTCGGCATGGCGCCCCAGTTGGTGATCCGCTCGGTCTCGATCAGGCGCAGCACCCGGTCGGCGTCGAACGACCCTTGGTGGATCACCGCCGCGTCGCCGGTGACCAGCCGGGGAACCACGAGGTTGTGCAGACTGGCGATGTGGAACAGCGGTGAGGTGACCAGGAAGCGCCGCCCGCTGGGCAGTTCGCCCG
Organism: Nocardia sp. CY15; assembly: GCF_009829295.1. Taxonomy (NCBI): domain Bacteria; kingdom Bacillati; phylum Actinomycetota; class Actinomycetes; order Mycobacteriales; family Nocardiaceae; genus Nocardia; species Nocardia sp. CY15. The sequence continues at coordinate 904,056 of NZ_VUOT01000001.1, read as the reverse complement.
CCCCGGTGAGCGCGGCGGCCAGGGCATCGTTGAAGACGTGGTAGTCGGCGACCGCGACCAGGTTCCGGTGCGAATGCACCGCGCCTTTGGGCCGTCCGCTGGTGCCGCTGGTGTACAGGATCACCGCGGGTTCGTCTTCGTCGATCTCGGTGTAGGGCAGCTCGTCGGTCCGGTATCCGGCGATGAGCGCGGGTACGTCGTGCTCCATGGTGAGCACCGGAATCCGGATGTCGAGTTCCGCTACCAGCGCGGCACGTTTCGCGTCCACGACGAGGACGCCGGGGCTGGTGTGCTCGACGCCGTAGGCGACCTCGCGCGGCGCCCACCACGCGTTGTAGCCCACCGCTATCGCGCCGAGCGCTTGCGCCGCCCAGAACGTGAGCACCCACTCGGGCGTGTTCGCCGCGAGGATGCCGATGCGGTCGCCCTTTCCGACGCCGTATCGATCCCGCAGGGCCGTGGCCAGTGCCGCGACCGCGGCGGCGTGCTCGGTGAAGGACATCCTGCGGTCCGCGGTGACCAGGTAGTCCCGATCGCCGTGCGCGACCGCGTCGGCGAGCACTTCGCGCAGCGAGGACTTGCGGTGGCGCAGGACCGGCATCGGCGCGCCGAGCACGTCCTCGATCACCATCTCGAATCGACCGCCGGGGCCGGTGAGCCGGGCGGCGGCTTGCGCCACGAACGCCTGCGGGTCGAAGGGCTTTGTCATATCGGGTACTTCCTCGTCACTGCACAGGAGTTGGGGTTGGTCACTGCTCGGGGACCAGAACCGCTCGGCCCGTGACCAGGCCGCGTTCCAGCCGGTCGAGGGCGTCGCGGCCGTCGGCCAGCGGGTAGCGCTCCACCTCGACGCGTAGCTTGCCCGACATAGCCAGGGTTACGGAGTCGATCAGGTCGGATTTGGTGCCGCCGTAGGATTTTCGGACCGACGCGCCCCACGGCCAGCCCGGCCCGCCCGCGGGGGCCGCCGTGATCTCCGGCGCGCCGCCGCCGAGGCCGATCATCCGGTAGGCCCCGTTCGGCGCCACCGATTCCACCGCGAGCCGTGCGGTCGCGTCGACGCCGACGAAGTCGAACACCGCGTCCGCGCCGCGGCCTTCGGTGCGGTCGAGGATCTCGCGTGCGGTGTCGTCGCCCGCCGTGAGTCCCTCCGCCGCGCCGCACCGCGCGGCGAGTTCGAGCTTGTCGGCGCTCACGTCGACGGCCAGCACCCGCGCCGCCGTGGTCGTGGCGAGAATCTGCACGGCGACGTGACCGAGCCCGCCGATCCCGATGACCACCGCCACCGACCCGGGCCCGAGTTGCTCGCGCGCGCCGCGGATGGCGTGATAGCTCGACAGCGCGGCGTCGGCCAGCGGCGCGGCCTGGGCGAAGTCGAGGTCGCCGATCGGCACGAACGAACTCGCGGGCACCCGGACGTAGTCCGCCATCCCGCCATCCGGCCCCAGACCGGGGCAGGGCGGCATGGCGGTGCGGCCAGCGGCGCGGCAGACGTTCTCGTTGCCCCCGGCGCACTCCCGGCAGACCCCGCACGACCAGCACAGGTACACGACGCCGCGCTCACCGGCCCTGCGGCCGCCGACCCCGTCGCCGACGGCCTCGACGGTGCCCGCGATCTCGTGGCCGAGAGTCAACGGCTCCTCGCGCATCCGGAAGGGGATGTGCAGCACGTGCAGGTCCGAATGGCAGATGCCTGCCGCGCCTACGCGCAGCAGCAGGTCGGTGGGACCGATCTGCGGGATCGGCACCTCGCGCAGTTCCAGCACACCCGGCCCGGTGAGCTGTAGCGCCCGCATCATCCGCGCACCGCCGCGAACGTCGCGCGCAGGTAGGCGTCGGCACGCTCGGAGCCGATCAACCCCGGGGCCATCCGGTTCATGGTGTAGGCGAACGTGGTGCGATGCTCGAGGTCGTTGACCACCATCGCACCGCCGTACCCGGCCCACCAGCAGACTCGGCCCTCGGGCACCTCAGGGGCGGTCTGCCGCTGCGGCAGACCGTAGCCGATGCCGAAACGCAGTGGCAGCAGCAGCGCGAGATCCACACCGTCGGACTGCTGCTGGAAGATCAGCTCGATCGTCCGCTCCGACAGCAGCCGCCGTCCGTCGAGTTCGCCGCCGCAGGACACCAGTGATTGCACCCGCGCCACCGAGCGCGCGTTGCCGTGGCCGTTCACCGCTCCGATCTCGGCCTGCCGCCATCCCGCGCTCGCGGTTTCGGCGATGTCGAGCAGCGGACTGGTGAGGGTCTTGACCAGCACGCTGTCCTGATCGAGCGTCGCCATGTCGAATTCGGGCACGGTGGGCGGGATCAAGGTGGCGATCCGCCCGTGGTGTTCGGCCGCCGTGCCGATGTGGAAGTCCGCGCCCAGTGGCCCGGCGAGTTCGTCGGCGAAGAACTCGCCCAGCGAGCGTCCGGTGACGCGGCGGATGACCGCCCCGATCAGGTGGCCGTAGGCGAGCGCGTGATACCCGGACGCGGTGCCCGGCTGCCACCACGGCGGTTGGCTCGCGAGGCGGGCGGCGGCCGCTTCGGCGTCGTAGATGTCGGTCAGCTCGATCGGCGGCTCCCACCCCGAGACGCCGGAGGTGTGCGCGAGCAGATGCCGGATCTCGATGTCGCTCTTGCCGTTGGCCGCGAACTCCGGCCAATACCTGGCCACCTTCGCGTGCACGTCCAGTTCGCCGCGCTCGACCAGCAGCAGCGCGCACAGCGCGGTCATGGTCTTGGTGAGGGAGAAGACGTTGACCAAGGTGTCCTCGGTCCACGGCGCGGTGCGCTCGGGGTCGCGGTATCCGCCCCAGAGGTCGACGACCGGTTCGCCGTCGACCGTGACGCAGATCGACGCGCCCAGCTCGTCGCCGGAGGCGAGCCGGGTCTCCAGTTCCCTTCGCACCCGCGCGAATCGCTCGGCGCAGAACCCCGACGTGGCGGTTCCCGTGGTAGTGGTCATCGCCGCCTCACACGTGTTCCAGAGCCCGGGCCGGAACCGGCAGCGCGTATCCCGCGGCGGCCGCGCGTTTCGCCCCGCGCGCCAATTCCCGCCGCATGTCTCGCACGTACGGCTCGAATTCGATCTGAATGGTGTGCCGGGGCGAGTCGTAGTAGCGGCCCGTCCTGGCCGTTTCCGCGGATCGGATGGCCGCGTGCATCTCCTGTTCCGAGGGCGGGTGGTAACGGCCGGTCAGGTAGGCGGCGACCAGCTTGCTCTGCTGCTCGGCGAAGTTCACCAGCGTGGGTAGCGGCTGGGCCAGACCGAGGAAGAACACATTGTCGATGCCGGGCTTCATCATCTGTTTGAACAGCGGGAATCGATTGTCGCTGTCGGGCAACAGCTCGGGATCGGAGAAGAACGGGAAGGAGATGCGGTAACCGGTGGCGCAGACGATCACGTCGACCTCTTCGACGCTGCCGTCGGCGAAGCGCACCCGCGAGCCCTCCAGCGCGGTGATCGCGGGCTTGAACGTGATGTCGCCGCAGCCCGCGCGGTGCAGGAACTCCTCGCTTGCCGACGGATGCGCCTCGAACGGCAGGTGGTCGGGTTCGGGCAGCCCGTAGTCCTCCATCTTGCCGCGATACTTGCGGACGAAACGCTGCTTGAGCCGCAGGCCCAGCTTCGGCGGCATCCATCGGGGCATCGAGCGCTTGTCACCGACCTTGCCGTTGACGTACTTCGGCAGCACCCAGACCCCGCGGCGAGCGGAAACGTAGAGCTTCGCGGCGAGAAACCGCTGCGACAGCTCCGAGGCGATGTCCAAGCCGGAATTGCCCATGCCGACCACCACGACGCGTTTGCCGCGCATGTCGACGGGATCGAACGGGTCGTTGTAGGCGTGACTGTGCAGTAGCGTGCCGTCGAATTCACCCGGGTAGTCCGGGATCCGGGGATCCCAATGATGCCCGTTGCAGACGATGAGCGCGTCGTAGTCCGTGGTGCGGCCCTCGCTGGTGGTGATCAGCCAGCGGCCGTCCGCGCCGCGCTCGGCCGCGGTCACCTTCGTGTTGAACACGATCCGTTCGCGGATGCCGAAATGGTCCACGTAGTCGCGGAAGTACTGGAACAGCTGCGAATGGTGGGGGAAGTCCGGCCATTCGTCGGGCGCCGGATAGTCCTCGAACGCCAACCGGAACTTGGAGGTGTCGATGTGCAGGCTCTGGTAGCAGGCCGACATGCCGTTGGGATTCTTGAAGTACCAGTTGCCGCCCACGTCGTCGGACGCCTCGAAGCAGTCGAAGGGGATGCCGTGGTCGTGCAGTCGTTTGGCGGCGGTGATGCCGGAAGGGCCCGCGCCGATCACGCAGACCCGGGGGAGTGCGGTTGACGTCATTCACTGACCTCGCATGGGAAGAGCCGCCGACGACGGCCGAACCGTCCGGCGCGGGTCGAGCGCCGGAGTGACGTAGGCAACAAAATAACACTCGGTAGACTTGACGTCTAGTGAGTGACACAATGTCTATTCATGCGGCTCGCGCGTAGACTCGCTCGGCGGAAGCCGCACGTAAGCACGCTTTTCACGGATACGAGGTAGCTGTTCACCATGCGCACGAACGCGAACACGAACCTGCGGGAGGAGCAGAAACAGCAGACCAGGGCCCGCTTGATGGCGGCGGCCAAGGAGCTGTTCGCCGCCCGGGGTTACGCGTCCGTGCGGGTGGACGACATCGCCGCCGCGGTCGGCTGTAGTCGCGCCACGTTCTACCTGCACTTCGCGGGCAAGTTGGAGATCCTGCGTGCGATCGCCGAGCAGGGCACCGCGCCCACCGCGCTGCACTTCTATCAGGACCTCGACCGGGTGCTCGAGACCGGTTCGCGCGCCGAGTTCGCCGACTGGATGACCCGCGCGATCGAGTGGTTCCACGAGTACAAGGACCTGTTGCCCGCCTGGGACGAGGCGACCGTGCTGGAACCGGAGTTTCGCGAGATCGCCCGCGCCGGCATCCTCGCCCTGCCCAACGCGATGACCGCCTACCTCGCCGGTTGGCCGGCCGAGCGGCGGGACGAAGCGCGGTTGCGGGTGGAACTTCTCGTCGCGCAACTGGAACGGTTCTTCACCCGATGGGCGATGCAGGGCACCATCGACGTCTCGGCGGAGCAGGCTGTCGAGGTGCTCACCGACATCTGGTTCCCAGCGCTGCGTGCGCCCGCCGCGGCGAGCTGACTGCTCGTCGGGCCGGTCGGAGCCGCGCAGGCACAGCGTGATTCCCCGCTGCGCCCACCCGACCGCGCTGGCGCCTTCCGCGTCGCGTGGGCAAGCGGCGGCGTCCGGGGTGTAGGGCAGGACGGCGTTCACCCGGACGATCTTCTTGCCGACCCGGGCGCAGTCCACCTTGCTCGGCACGTGCCAGTCGGTGACGTCGTAGCAGGTACCGGCCTGCCAGTCGGGAGCAAGGCACAAGCGGAACCGCTCGTATCCGGCGGCATCGGCGCCCCGGTGCTCGCGCTCCACTCGCGGGTCGGTGCAGGTGCCGGTCTGTAGCACGCGGAAGTTGGCAGGCAATGTCTCGCAGGGGACGGGGGCCAGGTCGACCGTGTCGTGCCCGGACGCCCGCGAAGCGAATATCGCCACGCAATTGCCCGGACGGGCTTCGGCCAGCGGATCGGATGCGGCCGCCCGGGTGGCGTCCTCCGCCGCCACCGGAACGATGAGAACCAGGCAGGAGATGCCACCGAGCACCGCGACGACACCTGCCGCGGCGCCGACGAGGAACGGTACGTCGCGCTGGTTCGCCCGTGGGGAGGGTGGAGGCGACGACCTCGTCGGCGCGGTGTTCGCCGTTTCCCCCTCAGGCGCCGACCGCTCGATGAACGATGGTTCCCGCCGGGGTGGACTCGTCGCCGAGGAGTGTGGCGGCTCCTCGAGCGGCGGCCGAGCTTCCCGTGCGGGGCGCACCGGCTCGCCGTAGCGGTTCCGGGCGTCGAAATGCGATCCAGGCCCGCGGGTTCCGGCGATCATCGCGATCACGATCACACCGGCGGCGAGCACGGTGACCGCGACCGCGCCGAAGAGCAGATCGGTGTGTAGTGGTGCGGCGGCGAGCACCGCCGAATGCCGCGCATGGGTCATCTGGCCCCCCTGGTCGCCCCGTTCCAGATACCGGTTCGGGGCGGACCGCTGCGGGTCGGCGCCGGAACGCCGGTGCTGGCAAACCGATTCGCCGGAATCAGATCATGTGACACGCGCGAGTGTCAAAGCGAGCGGGAGGGGCGCCGCTCGCGGGTGAGCGGCGAGTGTTGCCAAATATTCGCTGATAGCCCGGGCCGCGCCGTCCGCCGACCCGATTCGACGGTGGCCGCAGAATCTGTCGGCGGCGTGGGGCATCATCTGTGCACGCAGCCAACCACGAAATCGCTCGGAGTCACCATGCCCTCCCCACGAACCAAGCCGCAGCCCTTGTCGGACAGCGAGATTCAACAGATCGCCGCGGACCTCGCCGGTGGCCGACCGCCCATGGTGTGGTTCACCGCCGCCGCGGTCGGCGTTCCGGAGGGGCGCTCGGGCAAGGTGATCGCGCTCGGCGACCCGGCCGACGGTGACTTCTTGCAGGTCCGCCCGACCGGATCGAAGGATGTGCTGTCCTTCTCTCCCACCGAGGTCACCTTGACCAAGCCGCCCCGAGGGGCCGCGGGCCCCACCACCGGGCCGAAGTCGACAACAAGGAAGGAATCCCCTGTGACCCAGTCGCCGTCCACGACGAGCACCGCGACCCAGCCCGTCGAGGCGAGCGCCCTTGCACCGCAGGCAACGCCGAAGCCGGTGGAGGCCCCGGCGAGCCGCGCCGACAGCGCGGGGAAGCCGGCCCCCGCGGCTGCCGCGGCCAAACCCGCCAAGGCGGCCGCCGCGCGCAAGGCCAAGGCGCCCGAGGTCACCGTGACGCTGACCGGCACCGCCGACGGCGAGTGGTCCATCGACGTGGTCAGCGGTAAGAAGCGCACCCTGCGCAGCCTTCCGGTCGCCGGTTCCGCGGTCGCGCAGGCGGCGAAGATCCTGCATCCGGAGGTCGCCGAGGTGGTCGCGGGGGTCTTGGAGGCCTTGCGCGGGGTGCAGGAGGCCAAGGTGCAGCAGTTACAGGCCGAGCTCGAGGAGGCCAAGCGCCTGCTCGACGAGCTCAGCGATTGAGTCACACCGCCGGACTGGTGGATCGAGTGGCCGTGCGCCAGATGCGGCGCTCGGTGTCGGTGGGCGCGCGCCGCACGTCGTCGTGGAACGCGTAGCCCATCGAGTACTGCTTCGCGTGGTACATGGCCGCGTCCGCATCCCGGAGCAGGCTGTGGACGTCGGTGTGCGCGCCGCGCGGACCGACGCACGCGACGCCGACGCTCGCGGTGATCGGGATCTCGCCCGCGCTCAGCCCGAACGGCCGCACGAACGCGCCGAGCAGACGCTCGGCGAGCACGGCTGCCTCCGGACGGGCGAGCGGGGAGAGCACGACGAATTCGTCGCCGCCGTAGCGAGTCACCACGTCGTCGCGGCGCACCACCCGCCGGATCCTGGCCGCCGCCGTGGCGATCAGTTCGTCGCCGACGGCGTGCCCGTAGCTGTCGTTGACCCGCTTGAATCCGTCGAGGTCGATGAACAGCAGGCAGATCGGTTGCTCGGCCCACTGTTCCCCGCGCTGCCGCAGGGCGCGCAGCAGCGCGGCGCGGTTCAGCAGTCCGGTGAGCATGTCGTGGTCGGCCTGGTATTGCGCGCGCCGCTCGCTGCGGGCGCTGCGCACGATCGCGCGTTCACTGCGCACCAGCATGCCGATCAGCAGCAGCGCGAACAGCGACGACACCACCACGCGATCGAGCGGGTGGAGACTGGACCCCACGACCGGCACCAGCGAGGCCACGATCAGCGCGATCGCGATGAGGCTGGCGCGTTGTCTGGAGTGGTGCGGGTGGATGCGCCGCGGCGTGCCGAGGGTGGCCATGGTGGGGTGCAGCGCCGCGACGCCCACGGTGGCGTAGGCGGCGAGCAGGGGAGCCAGCAGCATCTCGCGCCCGAGCGCGGTCGCGCCCGCGGTCTCCAGGCTGTAGCCCAGGTCGCCGAGCAGCAGTGCGACCAGTCCGGCGTGCAGCAGCCAGAGCGAGGTCTCCGCGCGCGTCGAGGTGGCCATCGAGTGCGCGACCAAGGTCAGCAGCGCCGCGTCGAGCACCGGGTAGGTCGCCGCGACCAGTACGTCCAAGCCGGTCTGGGTCGACTGCAGGATCGGTGAGATGAGGAAGGTCCAGGAGGCCAGCAGCGCGCCGAGGCCGATGAGGGCCGAGTCCAGCAGCAGGTCGTAGTCGCCGTGCACTTGGCGCGGCCACAACCAGATCAGCGCCGCGATCCCGACGCCGAGATAACCGAGCAGGGTGAACGCGTCGTCGAGCGGATGGACCGCGTGGTCGCCGACGTCACGCAGCGTGGTGCCGGAGGCGAACAGCACCGCCGAACCGGACAGCAGATACCACGGCAGCGGATGAGCCGGCTGGTGCGTGCGCACTCCGACGGCGATCATGGCGAGCGTCTCGCCGACGATGATCACCATCGTCACGAGCGCCGCCACCTGTGAGTCGAGCGCCAGATGGACCGCGATCGCGGCCCCGCTTCCCCCCAGAAGCACCGCGTACCAGCCGAACCCGAGACTGCGCCGACAGCTGGCCTGTGGCTGTTCACTGGGTGTCATCAGCCCCCCTTGGTCGCTCCGTCCCCGGTGAACCGGGCCGCGTAGTAGATCTGTGAATCTTCCACCGCGACTTCGACGTTCGCCTGTTCGTCCAGCACCGCCCGAATGCTGTCGGCGAACGAGAACCGAGTGTTGTTGTACGAGCAGATGTCCCAACCGACCGCCGCACGCTCGCCAACCAAAACCTGGACAACTGATTTGATCATGGCATGGAAGGCCGCCCCTTGGCGGGCACTTGGCGCAACAAGGGTGAAACCCGCGTAGTAGATCGCGTCGCGTGCCGCGTGTTCGGGGTAACGGGCCGCGAAATAGTCCGGACTGATCCACGGCACGGTGTCCAGGTGCCTGGTCAGCGTGGTCACGCCGATCGGCTCCCCATCCGCGTGCGCCACGTACTTCTGCACGCGGGGGTCCACCATCTCCTCCCGGAACTCCTCGGGACGCAGCACCTGCCGTGCGATGGCCTTCGCGCGCAACGGGCCGAACGCCTCCTCGTAGAGGCGGTGGAAGATCTCGATCCGTTCCTCCGGAATCGTCGTCTCGACGGTCACGGAGATCTCGCTCATCGCGGACCCCATGGAATGGTGTGGTAGGCGGCCAGGACCAGCGCGCAGACCGGATCGCCGTCGGAGGCGGCATCCACGGTGCACAGCTGGACCGGGCCGAAGCCACCGCCGCGGCGGCGCGTCATGTCCGCCATGCTGGCCCGGATCAGCGCGGTCACCTCTGCGCTGGTCTCGGCCTCGTGCTCCACGAAAAGCCCGGCGCCGGAGCCGTCGTCGCGCAGCGCCCAGCCGATGCCCGCCGCGGCGGTCGAGCCGCGCCCGTACGCGTGCCGCACGGCGTAAACGCAGTAGAGGCGATCACCCCACGGGATCGGCTTGCGCACCCGGCCGATGCGTTCGACGGTGGCGCGCGGCGGAATGACCGACGACAACCGGATGAGGTTGGCCTCACCCACGCCGAGATCGCGCAGCGCCGCGTCGAACGCCGCCATGGCGGTCGGTCCGACGCCGGTCGCCGCGCCGAGCTCGATCGTCAGCGGCGCCGGGTGCGCCCGGTCCAGCGGCGGCCGCAGCCGATCCGGGCGAGGCCGCGCGCGAAGGTCGCCGCGTGAGGTGTCGTGAACCATGCTGCCCTCCCGATTCGACGCGGCCACAGGATTTGCAGGCCGACTTTGCGTCGAATTCGACTGTGCGTCACGAAGGCCGATCGCGCACCCGAGCGCGCCGAAAACACAGCTCGGGCGGCGTGTCTCGTAACCTGACACGACCGAGGAAGAACAGCGAGGAACCGAGTTTGCGGACATGGGTGGCGCCGGGGCGGGTCAACATCATCGGTGAGCACACCGACTACAACGAGGGCTACGTGCTGCCGATCGCACTACCGCTGGTGGTGCGGTGCACGGCGGCGGCGCGCACCGACGGGCGGGTGTGGGTCGGCTCGCGGCAGCGGGACGAGCCGGTCCTCGCGGCGGTGTCCGACCTGGCGGGTCAGCGGGAGCTGGTGCCCGGATGGGCGCGCTATCCGCTCGGGGTGGTCGCCGAGTTCACCCGGCGCGGGCACCGGATCCCCGGCGTGGATCTCGACCTCGACGGTGCGGTGCCGATCGGGGCGGGGCTGTCGTCCTCGGCAGCCCTGTCCTGCGCGGTGGCCGTCGCGCTGCGTGACCTGTTCGCACCCGAGCTCTCGGACCGGGCATTGATCGACATCGCCCGCGCCGCCGAGAACGATTACGTCGGCGCCCCCACCGGCTTACTCGACCAGTCGGCCGCGATGCTGTGCACGGCCGGGCACGCGCTGTTGCTGGACGTGCGAGCATTCGCCGCCGACACCACCGCGCCGCGCGGGCACGAGCAGATCCCGTTCGACCTGGGCGGCTTCGGACTCGAACTGCTGGTGATCGATACCGGGCAGCCGCACGAACTGGTCGACGGCGGCTACGCCGAGCGTCGCGCACAGTGCGCGGCGGCGGCCGCGGCGCTCGGCGTCACCACCTTGCGCGACGTGGCGTCCGCGGCGGACGCCGACCGGATCGCCGACGACGTGCTGCGCCGCCGGGCCAGGCACGTCGTGACCGAGAACGCCAGGGTGCTCACGGTTGCCGAGAAATTGCGGAAGGGAGTAGACCCCCGGGGCATCGGCCCGATACTGACCGCCGGGCACGCCTCGCTGCGCGACGACTTCGAGGTGTCCACTCCGGCCCTGGACGCGGCGGTCGACGCGGCGCTGGCGGCGGGGGCGCACGGCGCGCGGATGGTCGGCGGCGGCTTCGGCGGAAGCGCCATCGCGCTGGTCGATCACGACCGCGCCGCGGCGGTGGCGCGAGCGGTGGCACGGCGTTTCGCCGCATCGGATCTTCCCGCTCCGCGCACGTTCGTGGTGGTTCCCGCCGCGGGAGCCCACCGAATCGGCTGAGCGACCGTCCAGAATTTGTGCGCGAATGTGCCACGCCGGTCGGGCATGATCACGCACAGTAGGTGTCAGCCGACACCATTCGGCGGGGCGACGAGAGGTCGTGCGCACCGGGCAGGACCAGCACGACGCACGACCTTCCCGCGACGAACGATCTCGCTCGACGCCCCGGTTTCACCGCCAGGAGGAACGCTGTGCCGCTCGCCGATCCACCCGTTCTCGCTGCCGCGCCGATCGCGTCCGACCTGCACCTGGTGGCCTCGTCCCCGCACCTGCAGGCCGCCGAGACGCTACGCCTGGACGCGCAGCCGGTCGACTACGCGCTGGTGGCACTGTATTTCGTGTTCGTGCTCGGCATCGGCCTGCTGGCCAGGCAGCGAGTGTCCTCCAGCATCGACTTCTTCCTGTCCGGGCGCTCGCTTCCCGCTTGGGTGACCGGTCTGGCGTTCATTTCGGCCAACCTCGGCGCCGTCGAGATCATGGGCATGTCCGCCAACGGCGCGGAGTACGGGTTCCCGACCTTCCACTACTTCTGGATCGGCGCGATACCGGCCATGCTGTTCCTCGGCGTGGTGATGATGCCGTTCTACTACGGCTCCAAAGTGCGCAGCGTGCCGGAGTTCATGCGCAGGCGTTTCGGCACGGGCGCCCACCTGGTGAACGCGCTGAGTTTCGCCGTAGCTCAGATCCTCATCGCCGGGGTCAACCTGTATCTGCTCGGATCCATCCTGAACGTGCTGCTGGGCTGGCCGCTGTGGGTGTCGGTGATCGTGGCCGCCGTGATCGTGCTCTCCTACATCACCCTCGGCGGTCTGTCGGCCGCGATCTACAACGAGGTGCTCCAATTCTTCGTCATCGTGGCCGCGCTGCTGCCGCTCACCCTGGTCGGCCTGCACAAGGTCGGCGGCTGGGAGGGGCTGCAGGACAAGGTCGGCGCGTCACCGGGCGGCGCGGAACAATTGGAGTCCTGGGCGGGCAACGCGCTCAGCGGGTTCGCCAACGACTTCCTCTCGATCCTCGGCATCGTGTTCGGACTGGGTTTCGTGCTCTCGTTCGGGTACTGGACCACGAACTTCGTCGAAGTGCAGCGCGCGATGGCGACGCACTCCATCTCGGCGGCGCGGCGCACGCCGATCATCGGCGCCTACCCGAAGATGTTCATCCCGCTGATCGTGGTGATCCCGGGCATGATCAGCGCCGTCCTGGTGCCGCAGATGGCGGAGTACAAGGCGGCGGTCACCGCGAATCCCGACGTGGACAGCGACACCACCTACAACCAGGCGCTGCTGTACCTGATGAAGGACGTGCTGCCCAACGGCCTGCTCGGCGTGGGGCTCGCCGGCCTGCTCGCGGCGTTCATGGCGGGCATGGCGGCCAACATCTCCGCGTTCAACACGGTGTTCAGCTACGACCTGTGGCAGCAGTACGTGCGCCGCGACCGCCCGGACGGCTACTACCTCGGCGTGGGCAGGCTGGCCACCGTCGGGGCGACCGTGGCCGCGATCTTCACCGCGTTCATCGCCTCCGGGTTCAGCAACATGATGGACTACCTGCAAACGCTGTTCAGCTTCTTCAACGCGCCGCTGTTCGCCACCTTCATCCTCGGCATGTTCTGGAAACGGATGACACCGACAGCGGGCTGGATGGGCCTGGTCTGCGGAACCGCTTCGGCGATCGCGGTCTTCATCCTGCACGAGATGAAGGTGTTCGAGTTGTCCGGCCAAGGCGCGAGTTTCGTGGCCGCCGGTGTCGCGTTCGTGGTCGACATCGTGGTCAGCGTCGCCGTCACCCAGGTGACGCAGCCGAAACCCGCGTCGGAACTGGTCGGGCTGGTGTACTCGGAGACCCCGAAGGAGATCCGCACCGACCCGGAGGCCGGTTCGCTGCCTTGGTACCAGCGCCCGGTCCTGCTCGCGGGCATCGCGCTCGTGCTCGTGATCGCGCTCAACATTCTCGTCGGATAGGGAGCCCCGCAATGCTTTTCGATATCCGTACCATCGTCGGCGCGTTGCTCGGCTGCTACGCGATCGTTCTCGTCGTCACGAGCCTGGTGGACGACACCGCGGCCCAGCAGGCCAAGACCGGCGGCGTCGAGGTGAATCTGTGGGCCGGGCTCGGTATGGGCGCCGTCGCCGCGGCCTTCGTGGCCTGGGCGCTGCTGCGCCCGGTCCAGGTGCCGCCCGAACCGCACACCCCCGCGGACGAGAGCGCCGCTGGCGAGGACTCGGCCTGAGCGACGACGGAGCCCCCGGGCAAGCCGGGGGCTCCGTGGCTGGTCGGACGGATCAGATTCCCGGGCGGTTGGTTTCACCGGGCCATGTGCCGGCTCCGCCGGCACCGGGACGCGGAGTTCCGCCGGGCATGCCGGTTCCGCCCGCGCCTGGGCGAGGAGTCTCACCGGGCAAACTGCCGGTTCCGCCCGCGCCCGGGCGAGGAGTCTCACCCGGCATCGTGCCGGTTCCACCCGCGTCCGGACGCGGGATGTCGCCGCGCCAAGCGCCGGTTTCGTGGCCCTGGCCTTCGATGAAGTGCTTGAAGCGCTGCAAGTCACCGTTCACGCGGTGCTTCAGCACGCCGAGCTTGTCGGCGACGTTCTCCACGAACCCTTCGGGGTCGACGTCCATCTGCGCGGTCACCCTGGTGTGGGTGTCATCGAGCCGATGGAAGGTGACGACGCCCGCGTGCTTCGGCCCGCTGTCGGACTTCCAGGCGACGCGTTCGTCCGGATGCTGCTCGGTGATGGTGGCGTCGAACTCCCGCGTCGACGGGCCGACATGGACACGCCAGTGCATATGCCGGTCATCGAGCTGTTGAACCGCTTCCACACCTTCCATGAACTGCGGAAACGACTCGAACTGCGTCCACTGGTTGTAGGCGGTGCGAACCGGGACCTCGACGTCCACCGTGGCGGCCATTGTGCTCACTTGCTACCCCTTTCCTCGCCCACCCGCACGATCGCACGGACGGGCGTTCTTCGGTTGACAAGCGCTCCCTTGGGGGCGACTCGGGACATTTGATCGCTTACCCGGGCATCGGGAGCACAAACAGGCCCAGCGCCGCGAGGGCTACACCAAGACGGTCGCCGCGTAGGTGTCCAGCTCACGGACCGGTCGCGCCGAAGCCCACGGTTCGAACGTCGCACGGGTCTGCGCGTACGCCTGTCGCAGCCGCGGCGAGGTGTTCTGCGCGGCCAGGCGCAGGGCCCGCTCGGCGGCTTCACACGCGCGGTCGAGATCACGCGAACCTGTCAGCTGCGCGAGGCTGAGATTCCACAACGCCCGGTCACGGGTGGCATGGGCGGGAATGAGCCCGAGCACCCCTTCGATCGTGTCGGCCGCCACACCCAGCTCGCCACCGGTTTCCAGGCAGCGGGCGGTCATGGCGCCGGTCGTCCACGCACTCTGGTAGTAGCAGTACGACTCGTCCGGTGTCGTCTGCTCGACGAACTCGTCGCTGACTGCGATCAGCAGGCGCCACGCGTCGGACTTTCGTCCGTCGGACGCGAACGCCTGTGCCGCGCACAGCTTCCGGAAGTCCTCGACGCGCCTGTCCTGGACGTGCGGGCGCAGCATGCCGTCCGCGATGGCGGCGGCGGTCCGGTATCGGCGCATCTGAACCGCCAACTGCGTGCGGTGGCAGAGGACGCCGGTCGCGATGTCGGTGTCACCGGATTCGTCCGCATGCTGGTAGGCGAGCCGAAACAGCCTGTCGGCCTTGCTCAGGTCGCCCTGATCCCACGCGGACCAAGCGCTGCTGGCCGTGGCCTCTCCGGTCAACGATTGCAGGGCCGGGCGCAGATTCGCCGGGCAGTCGCGCAGCAGCGACGCGCACGTCTGCGCTTGCGCTTCGATGATCGGCCGAGCCGCGTCGGAGCCCAGCTGATCGTCCAGTAGTTGCGCGGTGTGCACGCTGTTGCGCAGATGACCGATCGCGTCCGGGGTGACGGTTGGGGAACCTCCGCTGCCGCTCATTGACGCCGCGCCGATGACCGCACCGGTGGCGGCGATGAAGTCTCGCCGGTTCACGTCTAGGTCTCCAATCAACGCCCGGAAACGCTTTTGTGCCCCATGGTCCGCATCTTCGAGAACCCTGTCCAGCCGCGCTTGGTGGCCGATACCGACCTGACGGTTCGGTCGGCTCTCCCAGAAGCTCACCGTGCGCTGACCACAACGCAGCAGCTCCGCGAGGTCGCTCTGGGTCAATCTGCACGCGTCCCGGAGCGTCTTCACATCCGCGCCGGTCCACATCGTCACCTCTGCCACGGCGCCCCCTTGCCCGCTGGACGGTCATTGCTGCCGATTGCTCGAGCCTGCGTGTGCATTGCCTTCCACCAGGCATAGTGCACCGGCACGCTGGTATCTGTACCCGAAACCGAGAAACGCTGTCGGGCAAACGAACCGCTGTGTGACGGGACGTCGGAAGCGTGCACACGCATTGAGCCGCCTGATGTTCCCGGTCCGGTTCCGGGTCGACCGACGACCGCGAGGGGACCATCAGTGCAGAACAACCCGTACGGGGACACGCCGTCATCCCGCTGCGCCTATTACCGGCAGGTGTGCGATCTGCCCGCAGAGGTGTATCCGCCGCATCCGGGGCGGATCGTGATGCGGACCGGGGCCGTGTGGGCGCTGACGATGCCCGCGTCATCGGGCCGGGACGTGCACGCGTGGATGCACAGCCACGGTCACCGGGCGGGGCCGATCCTGACCCATCCACGGTCGCGCCGGTGGACCTTCCTGATCCGTCCGGATCTGTCCCAGGAGATGGGGCTGTTCGCCGAGATGTTCCGGGTGAACGTGTCCATCGTGGGGGCCGGAGGCGTCGTGGCGCTGCCCGGTCCGGGGCAGCGGCCCGGCCGGTTCCGGGAATGGTTGTCCCCGCCTCGCGATTCGTTCAGGCCTTCCGGGTGGACCGTCGTCGCGGCCATCCGGGACCTTGTGGGCGGGCTGCGGCTGGTGCGGACCCATGCCTGATGCGCCTGCCACGTCCCACGGTCCTTACGACGAACGCGCCGAAGCCGAGATAGCCGTCCTCACCGACACCATCGCCGCCGTCGGCGCGGCACTCACCGACGCCATCCGCCACGGTCGGCGCCCTCGTTGCCGACGGGCCCACGTGATAGCGGTCGTGCTCTACGAGCTGATCGCCAGCGCCCGGACCGCGGCCGGGCCCGAGACCGGTCGTCTCTACGCCGCCCCCATCCTCGATTCTTTCGTCGAGAACCAGCCCACCGTCAACGAATTGTCCCCCCTCGATCTGCTGATCCCGTTCCTCGTCACCCGCCACACCACCTCGGCCTCCTGACGTCGTCGCCCGGACAACCCTTCGCACACCGCGAGGACCACCCGAAACGTGCGAGGACATCCGAGAACGCGCACCGCCATTCTTGCTGCTGCGGCTATGACGCTTTCGTTGTGGCCAATGCCCGAGAACAGCGAGCAGAGGAGGGTCCGAAATGAAGAAGGTCGAGATCTTCGAGATGCCCACCCGAAAGGAAATGCAGAACCCCGAGGCGCTGAGAAGTCGCCTACCGGCCACCAACGGAGGCCGGGGTGATGCGTACGGCGCGTACCAGCTCGCCTGCTTGATGGCCGCCACCCAGGCGGAAGAGAACGGCAACGACGACGAGGACTGTCTGAGCCGGTTCGAGGAGGCGCTACCGAGCTGGTTGAGCAACCTCGGCCTGCGACTGGACGTCCACGCCTACGGCGTCTGCCACATGACGGATGTCGACAGTATCGATCGTGGCGACGCGTCTTCGATCTATTGGACGCTGTCGGGCTTCACAGACCGGTCTCGCATCTACGAGGCCATCGCGTTCCCCTCCGGCACACCGGCGCCTGCCGGCTCGCTGATGGAGCAATACGACGACTGGTCGCAGAACGCCGCCGCGGTAGCGGAGCAGGAATCCACCGACGCGGCGCGCTTCGCCGCGTTCGTGGACACGATGTCGGAATACCTGAACACGTCGGACAAGAAGTTCAGCGGAAGCTCGTTCGGCTACTTCAACAGCACCGGCAGCGAAATCTACACACCGAGCTTGGAAGCAACCGGAATGCTGTGGAGCGTTGCGCCCATGTCCTCCTTCGACGGCCATATGTACGAATGCATCACCGCCCTGCCGAAATAAGCGTTCTTCGCGAGATCGCGTGCCTCGCACACGCCGTGACGTGTGCGAGGAACACGAAAGTGGGCGAGGGCAGTTCCCGGCGCGGGGGTGGGCTCTCTTTCCGGGGCTCGGAGGGCTCGCCGTGCAGGGGCAACAAGGTCTGTCGGTGCCACAGCGGGTCCGGTGGGGCCTGAGAGCAGTGCGAGCGGTTCGGTCGGGCTGATTCGCGTGTCACCACTGATACCGATAGCGGGGCCACGCGACACACGGTCAGGCAGCGGGCCGGACACAAGAGTTGGCTGCTGGCTTGGCGCGGCCTGCGCGGGACGGCAAGCGGTGGGTGTCGGTGACCCGTCGCGGCTGTATCGGGGCGGTCAGTGGTGCAGAGACTACCCACGCGTGACACCGGGCGCTGTGCCCTCTACTCCGGTTATCTCGTCCAGCAGCATCCGCAACGTCAATGAGTGCTTCTCGGGCGGAAGCGTATCCATCGCACTACGCGCCGCTTGGATTCCCTGGGCTCGATCACCGGCTCTCACCAGCATCAGACCCCGGTGCATCTCCAGATGCGCCGCGAAGCGCGGCAGTTCAGCCGGAAGTTCCCTTCGCGCTTGCTCTTGCGACGCCACGGCCGATTTCTCATCTCCGAGCCGTGCCGCCAGCAAGGAGAGGAACACGTTCATGCGCCACCACGGGACGGCGTAGTCAGACGTCTGCTCATAAGACCCGGCCTTGTCGAACACCCGGCGTCCCTCTTCCACGAGAGCGCGTCCCGTCCTGTGGTCACCGCGCAGCACTGCCGCATGCGCCTTGCCCATGATCGCGTTGAGACGCCCCAAGCTCGGCTTGTCCGACAGCGACAGTGCTTGGTCGGCGAAGAGGTCCGCGACCGGCAGCGCCGCACCTTCGTAACCGAGGGCAATGGCTGCCCGCCCGCGCACCCATACTCGGGTCTGCTCGTCCTCGGAACGATCCGCAGCCTCAGCCGCCATGCGATACCAATTGACCGCCTTCGCGCCGTCCGACCCCGGAAAGGTCTTCGCGTACAGGGTCATCAGCCGGGCCGCTGCTGCCCACATCTGCGGGCTGTCCAACTGCTGTTGCAGGATCGCCAAGTCGATGGCCAGGCGCCGTTGGATATCCGCTGCACCGAGGGACATGTAGTCCGTGCCGTAGGCGCTGAGCTTCGCCTGCCATGCCTCGACACTCGGCCCCGCAAGGTCCAGCCGCGCCGAGAACCCGGCCGCCAGAAGGTCGGATGCCACTACCGGCGCGATGCTGGTCGCGGCCACCTGAGCCAGGAATTTCCGTCTGTTCATGCCATCGTCCTCGAAAACAGCCAGAGGCACGTCCAGCACGGCCGATAGATGGCGTAGCCAGAACCGGCTGGGCACCGTGTCTCCGTTCTCCCAACGCCTCGAGATGTACTCCCGAGAGATACTCGCCCCCGAGTGGGCAGCCAGTTCGTCCGCCAACCTGCCTTGCGACCATCCCCGCGCCTTCCGCAGTTCACGGATCAACTCGCCCACACCCATAGGCCGATCATCTCCCGTTTCAGCAGCCCGCGGAAGGATCAACCGCAGCCACAACCCCAAGTGCCACTACCAATGCCACTGCTGGCAGCCCTCGTAGTGCAGGCATCGGGTGATCCAGCGCGCGATGCCACCCCTCTGTGCCACTGCACAATCCGATCTCCGTGCGTGACGCTCGATTCAGCCCCGACGCCGGGTGCCGCCGGTTCCTCATCCCGGCCCTGCTGGTCGCCCGAGGATGGGCGGCTGGCGGTTGGGCCTCGGCGTCGGGTGCACACCAGTGCATCGAGCAGGGGAGCCGATTGTGGATTCATCGAAACATGCTGGGCACACACCATTGTCGTTGTGCCACTTCTACCGGCACGTGTGTGACCTGCCCGCCGAAGTCCACCCACCGCATCTAGGCCGGATCACGCTACGCGCGGGGCGGGTCTGTGGGTTGATGATGCCCGCGTTCATCGGCTCGGAAGTCAAAGCGTGGATGCACCGCACGGGCCAGCCGTCCGGACCGGTGCTGACGCATCCGCGTTCGCAGCGCTGGACGTTCCTCACCGGGCCGGACCTGCCGGAGGACATTCGATTGTTCGCGGAGATGTCGCGGCTGGGTGTCTCTATCCTCCGTGCCGGAGAGATCGCGTTACCCAGTCCCGGACAGCGCCCCGGCTTATTCCGAGCGTGGGTGCAGCCTCCCCGGGATTCCTATCGGCCGCCAGGACGGGTTGTGGTCGAGGCGATCCGGGGGTGTGCCGCCCAGCACACCCGGCAGCGACGGCGGGTGATGGTCTATGCCTGAACACGCCAACCCTGTGGTGCCGTACGGGTGTGATCCGGCTTGTGGGCCGTGGATCACCGTCGAACAATGCGGCTTGTTCACCTTTCACCAGGAGACCGGCGAGGTGTTGTCGGTGAAGTGCCCTTCCATTCATTGCTTCGGGCAGATGGTGAAGATCGTCCACGGCCGCATGGCCCACCACGAATTCCCGATGGACATCGCCCCCGGAGGCCGGAAATGCCCGTGGATCGGTACCCGCGTCGTGTTCGACCACGTCCGCGATCTCGACCTCGCTGCCCAGCCTGCCCCACCACCGCAGGCGGGTCGATGATCGGTGACCAGGACGCCGAGCGCTCCGCAGCCGAACTCGACGTCCTCACCGACGTGATCGGCACGCTTGTGACCGCCACTGCGGATGCCGTGCGCGCCGGGATGAGCGACACCACCCGTGTTCGTGTGATGGCGAAGGTGGTCTTCGAACTGATCAGCAGTGCCCGCACCGCCGCCGGGCCGCACACCGGACGGCTGTATGCCGCCCCGGTACTCGATCCGATCATCGACAACATCTCGGCCGCCGATGACATCACCCTTCTGGACCTGTTGATTCCCGCGATCATCGGCCAGCACCTCGACCGCACCTGAACCGCCCGGACCGCCCCACACGAATAGCCGTCCCCTGGTCCCCCTTTGCGCCGCAGGGTACGTAGGCACATGAGGGGGAGGCTGTGCGGACGGGACTCCGCATCGGTGTACCGCAAACCGATCCCGCCGCCAGCCACCCCGCTCTTGAAACTTATTGCACAACAGTCTTATTCAGGGCCGGTCGAACTGTTCAGCGAAAGGTTCTCACATGCAACCCGACACAACCGAACCGCATCACTGCCCCGCAGAAATCAACGACACCACCCGCATGCGATGAGTTCACCCCTGCCGGACGAACCCGACGTGCATCTGATCGTGCGGATGCGTGGCTACCACTTGCATTGCGCGGCGTGCCTACTACGGCTCTGGTCTTCGTGCAAGGCGAAGGTATCCACCGTTGCACCGACGCCGTATCTGTCGCCAGCGGCAGAACCGATCGGTTGCCCCGGTTGCCGTGTGAACGCCTGTATGTCGAGCGGTGATGCGACACCCGCCTCTCAGCCCGTCGCTTGCCCGCAGGCCCGTGCGGACGCGACACTGACCTGTTCGGGAGACATGCCCAAGAAGGAGGTAGCCGTGGAGAATGACGAGCAGATGACCATGGATCTCGGCGTAGAGATCCATGTAGACGAGAAGCTGGTGCAGCAGCGGCAGGCATGGACCGCGTGGATAGCGCCGGAGCGCATGAAATCGCAAATCCGGAAATTCCTCACAGAGACGCTTCCAGATGTGCACCCGGAACGATCACCGTGCCCTTGGTGGGAGCGTCCGTTACTGTCCCGTATCGAGGAAGCGGCCGACACCGTTTTTCTGGACAAGCTCGCGATTCTGTCACCCGAGAATTTCGACACCGTCGACCAGTATGCCCGTTTCCTGGGTGATTATTTCGTGCGGCAGGCCGGGGCGCAATGGTTCGACGCACCTGCTTCCAGTGCCCCGATATACGAGGCAATCGGTCCGAGTCTGCGTTTCGACTACACCGATGACGTTTTCAGCGTGCTTTATCTCGTGCAGTGGGCGATCGAGGAAGGCTGCTCGGATGTGACGATGGAAGCTCACAGCATGGGCCTGGACTGGACTGACTGGAAGACCCATTCCCGCCCGTGATGGTTTGCAGCCCAATATCTTCCATCTAACTTTTGCTCCACCGGGGGGGCTGACCGATGTCCGTCGATGATGCCAGGCGCCGGGAGGAAGACCGCGAGAGATTCCGCCGACAGGAGGCGCAAAGCAAACAGCGCGGCCGGGACAACCCGCAGAAAGGGGAGCGGTTTCACCGGGGTATGGCGCAGATGCGCGGCGAGACCCGCGAAAACGGGTGGGTTCGCGAGCACAGAGAGTGCACCTCGGAAGGAAACCGCCGTATCGACCAGGCTCGGGTGTACACCGAGCGTGGAGAACGTGCATTCACCGAATACAAGTCCGGCCGCGTCGATGACACGAAAGGGGTACGCAAGCAACTCGCCATCGACCGGCATCTACTTGAAACGGATAGATATCGTACCGGCGCGTGGGTAACCGTCCAGGGTAAGCATATCCCGCAGGAAATCCGTGCTTTGCTCCGGCAGATGGAGCAGGACTTCAAAGGCCGATTCCAGCACATTGAGGTATCGCAAGAAATGGCCGTACAGGCCATCGACCTGGGCAAAAACCTGGAGCTGGTTCAACAGCTCGAACTGCCCGGTGTCGGCGAGCAGGCCCTACAGCAGAAGGCGCAGCAGCGCGACCAGCAGACGAAAGCCGCAGCGCTGGCGAAGAAGGCACAAGAGCGAGCCGAGAAATTCCGGAAGATTCGGCAGTTCCGGGAAGCCGCTGCGCGTGGCCGGGCGGATGCGCCGCAGCAAGTCGAACGCGACCGGCAGGTCCGAGAAGAAGCCGAGCGAGCCAGGCACGCACGCCAGACGCCGGAAACCGAGCGGGCACGGATCGAACGGGAGGCCGCCGAACGGGTGGCGCAGGAGTTCCCGGTGCCCAGCCGGTATCAGGAACGCGAAACCCCCGATACCGGAGAGCAAGCGGCCCGAGAGGCAGCCGAAGCCGCCAGCGTTGAGCGCGAAGCAGCCGAGGCGCGCGCAGTGGCAGCCGACAAGGAACGTGAGGCGGCGTTCCAGGCGCTGGACGAGGCGCGGAACACGGCTTTCAAAGAACTGGACGAGAAAGGTCGTCTGTCGGAGGTCGAAAAACCGCTCTGGTTGGGACAGGCACATCCCCCACAAGCAGCGGTGAGGCAGCTGCCCGGTCACGCGCCGAGCGTTGAGCGTGGCGGCACTGGGCAAGGACACGACCGCTCGCGCGGAGTAGCTCGTGAACAGTAACCGTCCGCGCTCGATCGGCCCACAGTTGGACCGTCGGGTGCGTCGGCGCCTGGCGGTCCTTCGCCAACTCCCTATCGGTGCGAGTGCGGCTCCGGTGCAGGTTGGAATCCCCTGAACCGGAGCCGCCGTGACCAGCTCACTCTATCTGCAAAGTTCCTGGTCTACAGTAAGCTTCAGGACTGTCTGCGCAGCAGTTCATTGCCCTTTGAACGGTGCGTTGATCGTGCTGAAGTACATGATCGCCGCGCCGATGGCGACGGGGGCCGTCACCAGTATCTGGCCCGCGACCGTGCCGAGGGCGCCGACCGCGACGATGCCGCCGAGGCAGCCGACGGCGGCGGCCGGGATGAACGGGCCGAACATGCCGACGATGGTGGCCGCGGCGATGGTCGCTCCCGCGATGCCGCCCAGGATGCAACCGACCGAGGCGCCGCCGATGCCGCCGACCAGGGTGCCGATGCTGGCGCCCATGCCGATCGTGCTGGTCATCCGGGTCCAGGCCGCCTGTTCACGGTCGTATTCGGTCTTCCACGGCGCTTTGTCCTCGAACGGCAGGGCTACCGGCTTGTAGGTCGCGTGTGCCAAGTCGAACTGTGGGGTCAACGTCGCGGTGCGTTCGGAAATCTCGGCGGCGATGGGGAATTCGAAGTCGTCGACGCGGAAGGTCAAGGGCGCTCCCGCGACGACGGCGCCGTCGGCGGCCTTGATCTTCAACGCACCGTCCTCGACCACCAGCGAGCCGGAATCGGTGGTGATGATGCTCGAGGTCTCGGTGGCGTACGCGGTGAAGCCGACCGACTCCGTGTCGACCGACTCCGTGTCGCCGGGCGAGGTTTCGGCGGGCGAGGTTTCGGCAGGCGCAGGGTCGACAGCTGCGGGGTCGGCGGGAGCGGTCTCGACGGAGGTGGCGTCGGCGGGCGCTGCGGGGGTGGCGGAACTGGTGCCCGCGGCGATGCTCAGCGCCGCGGTGGTGACTGCGGCGGCCAGGGCGAGTTTCGTGATCTGCATGGAAATCCTTGGTCTTCGAGGCATGGCTGTACGACGGCCATACCGGTGACGTTCGATAGGTCGTTGAGTGACGGGCTTTAGCCCCGGGGTATGGGAATTACGAGGTGGCGCGCACCCGTCCGGCGACGCCGATCAGGACGTCGATCACGAGGAACGCAAGCAGGCTCAACCCGACCAGCGGGACGAACCAGCCGATCACCAACGCGGCGGCCAGCAGTGGCGCGATCACCCATAGCGGGGTCGTGCGCAACGCGCCCCGCCGCGGAGCCCGGCCGATGGCGAATCGTCCGGCGTCGCGAGTCGGGCGCCTGCGCCACCACATCAGGTAGCCGCGCACGATCACCGTGATCAGGCCGATCATCGCCGCGAGCAGCAGCAACTGATTGAGCAGCCCGAACATCAGGCCCATGTGGAACTGGATGCCCCAATTGGTGAGCTTGGCCATCAGCGGCCAATCGGCATAGGCCAGACGGTCGGTGACCGCGCCGCTCGCACCGTCGACGGCCACCGAGTCGACGGTGTAGGTGCCGGGCATCCGTCGTTCCTTCACCGCGAATGCCTTGTCCGGCGTGGCGGGCACGGCGATCTCGGCTGCCTGGGTGATGCCTTCGGAGCGCGCGGTCGCGTACACCCGATCCAGTCGGGTGATCTGTTCGGTCGGGTCGGACGGCGTGTGCGCCGCGTGGCCGCCGCCGTGGTGGTCGGAGCCGGGATCATGCTCTTGCGCAGCGGCTCCGGGGAGTGCGGTGCTGACCGCGGGCGTGGTCCAGCTGAGCTGCTCACGCAGTTCGGTGATGTTCTCGCCCGCGTAGGTCGACCAGGTCATACCGGTCGCGGACAGCAGCAATGCCAAAGGCAGCACCCATATGCCGACCGCACCGTGCCAGTTCAGGGTGCGCCCCCTCGCGCGCTGCGTACGGTCGGCCGCCAGCAGCCAGCCCCAGCCGTTGCGGGCGCGTCGGGCCCGCACTCGGCGTACCCAGATGACCAGACCGGCCAACCCGACGATCCACAGCCAGGACGCGGCGAGCTCGCTGTAGAGCCGGCCGGTGTCGCCCAGGTGCAGATCCCTATGCAACTGATCGATCCAGGTGCGCAGCGGCAGCGCCCCCGAACTGCCGTATACGACGGCATCGCCCACCGGCTGAGCGGTATACGGGTTGACGAATACCGCCCGCCGCTCGGATTCGCCCAGCGTCGGGTCATCGAACAGCACGCGCGTGGTGCCTTCGGCGTCCGCGGCCGGGGCTACGGCGACGAGTGGCAGGTTCCGTCGGGTGGCGACGGCCGCGCCGACCTGCTCCGACAGCGGTTTCGGCGTTCCCGTCTGCGTGACCGTCAGCAGGTCGCGCGACACGATCGATTCGATCGTCGGCGATATCGCGTAGAGCGCGCCGGTGACGGCCGCGATGAGAATGAACGGCCCGACGAACACCCCCGCGTAGAAGTGCAGCCGTCCGGCCAGCGCGGTCAGGCTGTTGCGCGCGGTGGACCGGCGTGGGCCGGGGGAGTCCGACGGCTCCGGTAAGTCGGCGTCGGCAGTGATTGTTTCTGTTGTATTCACGGTCGTTTCGTTTCTGACGGCGGGAACCCGGACGCCGGTCGCAGGCGGTTCTCCCGGTTGACGTCGGCTCGAAGCCGTTTCGGCAAGAGCGCATGCCTCGTGGCCCGATCGTCGTTCAACCATGTGCGACGACTGGCCTGGTCGACGGCGAACGGGCGCACTCGGGAAAGCGCGATCTCGCCGCGGTGCGCGGAAGAATGGCTTGCGACCGGGCGACGGCGTCGCGTGTCGGCACGCTCAGGCGTGGGCACGAGAGTGCGAGGCTACGCCGTGCTGCACGGTGCGGACCGTGGCCGTGAGCGACACTCACGCCACAGTTGCTCCATGCCCCGGGTGTGGGAAAGGTTCAGACGACGACCGTGAGCGGCGGGGCGCGAGTACGCAGCCCGTCGGTGGTGAACAGCCGCAGGACCACCCGATCGCGATGGGTGGTCCGCAGTGGAGCTCGAACCACGACGACGGGCGGGACGTGGCGCACCGGAAGAACGCGGTGCAACACCGCGGTGCCGATCCGGTAGGCGGCCTCCGCGCCGCGGATCACGATGGCGGCGGCGCATGCCGCGAATACATGCGCGGTGATCATGGCCGGGGTCAGCTGCGCGTCACCGTGGTGCAGGTGTCCCGAGCCGATGCCCATGGTGAAGTGCCCCAGTAGCTGACCGGCTACCAGCGCCGCGACCAGCCCGGCCGAGGTGTCGCGCAGCGGAGCCGCGCCCGCCACCAGCGCGCCGATCACGGCGGACGCGGCGCCAAGCAGCGCCAATGCGGTGGTGTCGGGCAGCATGCCGCCGGAGGCCCAGCCGTGCGCCGCGACGGAAATCGCTCCTGAGATCGCACCGGCCGAACCACCGCGCACCCGCGCGACGGCGCCGCGACGTCCCGCGGCAGACCGGTCGAACTCGCAACTCACCCGCTGATGATAGCCGACAGATTGCACCCGACGGACCGAGTCGGCTCGGCCGAAACTCGCGGCGACGTGCACATTCGAGGTGGAGTTACTTCGGTCTTCCGGACGGGCGAGAACCACGCCGCCCGGAAGCCGTGGACGCGGATCAGCCCGCGTCCACCTCCATCTCGATCAGCGGCTTGCGCAGCAGCTTGCCGGTCGCGTTGCGGGGCAGCTCGTCGAGGAAGATCACCTCGCGCGGGACCTTGTAGCGGGCGAGGTTGGCCTTGACGTAGTCCTTGATCTCCTGCGGGTCGCGCTTGCTGTCCGGTCCGGGGACGACGAAGGCGCGCAGCCGTTTGCCGAACTCGCGATCGTCCACGCCGACGACGGCGGCCTCGAAGATGTCCTCGCGTCCCGCGATGAGGTTCTCGACCTCCAGGGGGAAGACGTTCTCGCCGCCGGAGACGATCATGTCGTCGTCGCGTCCGTCGATGTAGAGCAGACCGTCGGCGTCGAAGTGGCCTACGTCGCCGCTGTTCATCATGCCGTCGACGACCTCTTTGGTGCGGCCGTCGGTGTAGCCGGTGAAGGCGAAACCGTTGTCCACGAAGATCGTTCCGGTGACGTTCGGCTCGGTGATCGGCTTGCGGTTCTCGTCCAGCAGCACGATCCGGATGCCGACCGGAGCCTTACCGGCGGTGGTGGGCGCCTTCCGCAGATCCTCGGGCGTCGCGACCGTCATGACGGCGCACTCGGTGGAGCCGTAGAGGTTGTAGAGGCTGTCGTTGAAGTGGTCCAGTGCGCGGGTCACCACGTCCGGTGCGATGGCCGAGCCCGCCGCGAAGATCACCTTGATGCTGCTGACGTCGTACTCGGCGAGCACGTTCTCGTCCAGGTCCAGCATGCGTTGCAGCATGGTCGGGACCACGACCAGCGAATCCGCCCGGTACTTCGCGATATTCGCCAGAGTCTGCTCGGGGTTGAAGCGGCGCTGCTGGAAGACCACCCGGTTGCCGAGCGCGAGACCGAGGGTGAACTGCGACAGGCCGGTGCCGTGGAAGATCGGCGCCGCCATGATCATGGTGCCGTTGTTGGGCAGCGGCACCCGGTCGACGAATTGAGCCGAGGCGAACGGACTCACGCGATCGCGCGGCGCGCCCTTGGGGGTGCCGGTGGTGCCACTGGTCAGGATGACTATGCCGCCCGGCTTCGCGGGTGCGGGAAGCGGAGCGCCGGATTGTCCTTCGATCATCGAGTCGATGGTCGGGATCGCGGTATCGGCGTCGTCCTTCTCGTCCACCCAGGTGAGGATGCGCGGAATCGCGGCGGGAATGGCGCTCATCAAGTCGAAGAACTCGCTGTCGTGCAGCACCGCCTTGACCTGCTCACGCTCGGCGACGTCGGCGAACTGCGGCTTGGCGAACCCGGTGTTCATCAGCACCCCGCGCACGCCGAGCTTGCCGGTGGCCAGCAGGCTCAGCACCATGCCGCGGTGGTCGCGCGCCAGGATCGCCACCACGTCACCGGGATTGATGCCTTTGCTCTGCAACCCGCGAGCGAGGGCGTTGGACTGTTCGTTGAGCTGGCCGAAGGTCAGCTCGCCGCGCTCGTCGACGATGGCCGCGGCGTGCGGCCTGGTCTGCGCGGCGTGCATGACGACGCCCGCGAACGGACCGAACTTCAGAACGTTGAACGCCGACCGGGCGGCGTGGTCGGGGCGCAGCGGATTGAACAGCCGCCGCTTGACCATCACGTTCACGCCAAGGGCCAGATCGCCCGCCTTACGGGCGCTACCGGCCAACGCGGGGAGGGAAAGAGACATCGACGACAACCTTCCGGCGGTGCCACCCGGTGGTCCTCCGGGTGGTGCGAACCGCAATTTCGGTACCCAGTGCTGGCGCTAACAGTAGCAAGCTCGTGTAACCGGATGTGTCATGTATCTCAGCGGTCGCTACCGGCCGGTAGCGGGCCGGGCGTAGTCGCCCGGCCCGCTGCGGATCAGGCCTGGACCTCGTAGTCCACCAACACGCGGCGCAGCAGTTTGCCGGTCGCGTTGCGCGGCAGGTCGTCGAGGAAGACCACCTCGCGCGGCACCTTGTAGCGCGCCAGGTTGTTCTTGACGTACGCCTTGATCTCCTCGCCGTCCGGCGCCTGGCCCGGTTCCGGGACGACGAAGGCGCGCAGCCGCTTTCCGAACTCCGGGTCGTCCACGCCGACCACGGCCACGTCGAAGACGTCGGGCCGCTCCAGCAGCAGGTTCTCCACCTCCTGCGGGAAAACGTTCTCGCCGCCGGAGACGATCATGTCGTCGTCGCGGCCGTCCACCATCAGCAGCCCGTTCTCGTCGAAGTGGCCGACGTCGCCGCTGGACATGAAGCCGTCGATGACCTGCTTGGTGCGGCCGTCGGTGTAACCCTCGAAGGGAGCTCCGCTGCGGATGAAGATGCGGCCGGTGGTGTTGATCGCGGTGACCTGCTGGTCGTTGTCGTCGTAGAGCCGCACCTCGCAGGTGATCGGCGGACGTCCGACGGTGCCGGGCGCCAGGGCGAGGTCCTCGGGGTTCGCCACGGTCGCGACGGCGCACTCGGTGGAGCCGTAGAGGTTGTAGAGCACCGGCCCGAACGCCTCGGTGGCCTTGATGGTGAGCTCGGGCGACAGCGCGGAGCCGGCCAGCATGATCACCTTCAGCGACGAGAGGTCGTACTTCGCCCGGATCGCCGGATCGAGCTCCACCATCCGGTGCAGCATCGTCGGCACCGCCACCAGCATGTCGGCCTGGTGGTCGGCGATCATCTGCAGCGTCGCCTCGGCGTCGAAGCGGCGGCGCACCACCACTTTGTTGGCCAAAGCCGCGCCGACCAGCCAGGTGGCCAGACCGGTGCTGTGGAAGATCGGCGACACGATCACCTGGGTGCCGCGCTGCGGGAAGGGAATGCGGTCGACGAACTGGGCGGTGGACAGCGGGGTGACCTTGGTGCGCGGCGCACCCTTCGGCAAGCCGGTGGTGCCGCTGGTCAGGATGATGAAGCCGCCCGGTTTGCTGGGAGCCGGCAACGGTTCGGTCGAGTTGGCCGCGATGAGGTCGTCGAGCGTCTGCGCGCCCGCGGGCAGTGCGGTGCCCTCGTCGACCCAGGTCAGATAGCGGGGCAGATCAGCGGGAAGGGCGTCGAGCAGGCCGAGGAACTCGCTGTCGTGCAGCACCGCCTTGACCTTCTCGCGGGCGCACACCTCGGCGAACTGCGGCTTGGCGAACCCGGTGTTCATCAGCGCCACGCGCACGCCGAGCTTGCCCGCGGCGGCCATGGAAAGGATCAGCCCGCGGTGGTCACGCGCCAGCACGCCGATCACCGTGCCCTCGCTGATGCCCGCCGCCTGCAGGCCGCGCGCGATCGCGGTCGACTGCTCGTCCAGCTCGCGATAGGTCAGGGTGCCCGCCTCGTCGGCGAGACCGGGCGCGTCCGGCGCCACCCGCGCGGAGTGCCGGATCAGGGTGGCCTGCGGGCCGAGGATCTTGGACTCCTTCATCGTCCGCAGCGTTTCCAGCGGTTTTTTGGGGTCACTGACGCCCGCGCTCCGCAGCACCCCTAGCGCCTTCACAAATTCCAGCGTGTGGGCCAGCTTCATGTCGAACAAACCTCCACAAAAACCCTCGCGTCGGTACTCGACCTAGCGAACCAATACGGCGTGTTGACCGCCACCGTAGCAGTGGGGAGTGTGGCAGGTCACAACAAAAGCGGACAAACCAGTCTCGGTTGGGTTGCGTCGCCGCAGGTGAGGCCGGTCCGTGACCCGATTACGCCTTTTTCACACGCGGCTACCGGCCGGTAGCGCTACCCTCGCAACGTCTCGAAACCGCTCGAAGGGAGATGCGGTCATATGCCCGATCCGAAAGACCGCGCGCCGTTCATCGACGTCCCCGGCGATCTGCCCGGCATCCGGGGCCTGTTCGCCTTCAAACCGTCGACCGGCACGGCGCTGAGCGAGTTCGCCCAGACGCTGTTGCGCGGGCCCTCGCCGCTGACCCCGGGCGAGCGCGAAACCATTGCCGCGTACGTCTCTTCGCGCAACGAGACCTACTTCTGCACGCAGTCGCATGCCGCGACCGCGGCGGCGCTGGTGGACGGCGGGCGCGAGCTGATCGACGCGGTGATCGAGGACGTGGACTCCGCCGCGATCGGTGCGAAACTTCGTGCGCTGCTCCGGATCGCGGACAAGGTGCGCCGGTCGGGGCTCGACGTGACCGGGGAGGACATCGAGCACGCACGTGCCGCGGGCGCGAAGGACGAGGACATCCACGACGCGGTCCTCATCGCCGCGGCGTTCTGCATGTTCAACCGCTACGTGGACGGCCTGGCGACGATCGCGCCCCGCGAGCGGGCGACCTACGAGCAGATCGGCGGACTGCTCGCCACCGCCGGGTATGTCGCGGCCGCAGCGGCGCCGGACTCAGCGCCGGGCGCTGGCCAGGGCGACCAGTAGGGGTACCACCCGGGCGGCGGGGACCTCGAATCGCCCGCGGCCCGCGGTGTGCAGCCAGCCGACCGCCGCCAGTTGACGCAGGTGGTGATAGATCTGGCCGGAGGTGCCGACCCCTTCCACCCCGGCCAGCTCGGCGGCCGTTCTGCGCCCGCCCATGATCTCGCGCAGCAGGCGCAGCCGCACCGGACTGCCCAGCGCGGCAAGGCATTCCGCGGTCTCGGCCCAGTCGTCCTCGATGAGGTCGCCGGTGGTGAACCGGGCCTGCCACTCACGCTGCTGGTCGTTGGGCAGGCGGACCGTGCCCGCGAAGACGACACCGCCGTTGGGCTCGTCGGCTGCCGCGAACTCCTCCCGCAGGCGCGTCACCGCCCAATGATGATCGGTCTCCGGCGGGAGGTTCTCCGGCCATACCGCTTCTTCCAGTGCGCTGAGCCGCCATTCCAATTCGGCGACTCGGTCTTCCAGACTCACGAATCCACAAGCTACGGAAGTACCTGACCTCCGACAAACCGAAAGCTCCGGCTCCCGGGACGGCGGAAGCCGGTTCTGGTGCAGCTCGAGTGCATACGTCCACTGATTCGTCGATCCAGCGACAGGGCGTCAGGCTGCCCGCTCGATGCGCGCCTGTCCACGGGGTGAGCGCCGAATGGCGTGATCATGTCGTTGACTCGTCGATGCAGCGGCGTGCTTGTCAAGGGGGCATTTCTCCGATACGACCGTTCCGTATGGTCCGATCGAGGGTAGTGTGGGACTTTCGAGGCGGCCGCCGAATCTGCGGCGGCGGCTAGACCGGGTCCATACGGCAAGCCATCCAATCGGGCGTCATCGATCGCGAGTGAGCGGAGAATCCGAGAAATGCATCGAAGTAACCAGCCCGCACCTGACTTGTTCAGCCATCCCAGTGAGCCGGTCGATGTCGGCGCGCCGCACCCCGAGGCGGTTCGTCTGCCTGTATTCAGCGACGCCGTCACCGCAACGCCTTCGGTGGCGACCGACGAAGACGCCGGTCGAAGCCGGTAGGCAAGCGGTGCATCCGGCCGCCCGGGCATGGGATCTCGGTTACGCCGCCGGCTGGCGGCTGGTGCGCGCTCTGCCGGAACCACTGGCTGTCCGCCTCTTCGAAGCGGGAGCCGACCGCGCGGCCCGGAATGGTGGACCGAACCAGTTGCGCCGCAACCTGTCCAGGGTACTCGGTGTTCCACCGGCGGAGGTCCCGCACACATTGATCCGTGCCAGCCTGCGGTCCTACGCCCGTTACTGGCGCGAAGCCTTTCGGCTGCCGTCGATGGACCCGGTGCGACTCGCCGACGTCATCGAATCCTCGGCCACCGGGCTGGAACACATCCACCGGGCGGTCGAACGCGGCACCGGTGCGGTGCTCGCCCTGCCGCACAGCGGCAATTGGGACCTCGCGGGAGTGTGGCTGGTGCAGCGCGTGGGCTCGCCGACGGTCGTGGCGGAGCGACTCGCCCCGGAATCGTTGTTCCAGCGCTTCGTCCGCTTTCGCGAAGGCCTGGGATTCGAGATCATCCCGCTCACCGGCGGCGCGGAGCCACCGTTCCCGCAATTGGTCGCCCGAATCCGGCAGGGAAGGATAGTCGGGCTGCTGGGTGAACGCGACTTGTCCGGCGCCGGTGTACCGGTCACCTTCTTCGGTGAACCCGCTCGGCTGCCGGCCGGCCCGGCGCGGCTGGCCATCGACACCGGCGCGCCGCTGCTTCCCGTGCATTGCTGGTACACCCCTGACGGCTGGGGATTCCACGTGGATTCCCCAATCGACACCAGCGGTGGCGTGCACTCGACCACGCAGGCGCTGGCCGACCGATTCGCCGCGGGTATCGCCGCGCACCCAGCCGACTGGCATATGCTCCAGCCCCTGTGGACGGCCGATCTCACCGCTCGCCGGCTCGCTCGCCGAGACATGACCCCGCAGGACTGATCACTCGGAGGGTTCGCGACGGCACCTCAATCCTTGGGCAGCCCCCACGCGAATCCGGCGGCGATCACGAAACAACTGACGATCGAGATAGGCACGATGCTCCACATGGGTGCGAAGGCTACGGGCCATCCGGTCCCAGGTCCATACCTGTGCTGGCGTCGAAAAATGTTGCTGGCAACGTCTATCAACTGCCAATGTGGAGTTCTCGTCGCGGCGGCGCAACCAGGGTGCGTTGGGAGGAGCGGGGCCGCGCCGAGTGTGGCGGGGACGCACGACGTCCTCCCCGTCGAAAACACGAAACCGGTGTCGGCCCGAAGATCGAACCAATGAATCGCGCGGTGGCCGACATCGGGTGTTCGGGACCCGAAACAGCTCGATGAGTGTGTGCGGCTGAGGTCAGCGAGATCGTCCTCGAACACGGGTGGCGACCTGCATGTGCAGACCCTTGGGCGCAAGAGCTGCTGAGATTGCCGGACGAACGCGTGCGCCGGTGCGATGGCGTAGCCGCCAGCGAGCGATGATGGTAGCCAAAGCCAGCGTTGCTTGCGTCAGCGCGAAAGATTCGCCTACACACCCGCGAGGTCCTCTGCCGAAGGGGAGAAATGCGCCACTGACGCCAATTCTGCCTGGAGTGTCCCAACGGTCGGGATCAAACTTTTCCGGGTCGACGTACAGATCTTCACGGTGGTGGATGAGATAGGGGCTGACGACCAATGCAGTACCGCGGGGCAGTGCGTAACCGCCGAGTTGGGTGTCCGTCGTAATCGTACGAGTGAGTAGCCAGCCCGGCGTGTACAGGCGCAGCGCTTCTGTCACTACATGTCGGGTGAGTTGGAGGGCTGGCAAATGCCCGAACTGCGCCGCGTCCCCTTGCAGAACTCGGTCCACCTCGGTGTGCAGCCGTTGCTCGATATCCGGATGCAGGGCAACGAGGTGCAGAGACCACGCCAAGGCGCTCGCGGTGGTCTCGGTCCCCGCCACGAAGAAGATGGTGAGTTGGTCGCAGATCTCGGCGTCGGTCAGCGGTTCGTCTTCGCCCGCCGCTGCCCGCAACGTGGACAACAGGTCACCGCGGTCGACATCATCAGCGCGGCGCTGCGCCAGGACGGTATTCATGGTCGCACGAAAACCCGCGCGGGCCCGCTGATATCGCCGATTCGCTGGTGTCGGCAGCCTGCGCAGCGGCGCCGGTGTCAGCAATTGCCGATATATATCCCCGATGAGGATGGTCATATCGGCCAGCGTGCGATCCAGCACCATGGGTGGCAATGCACCGGAGTACATAGTCGCCAAAAACGTGCGCGCGGTGATTCGCAGTGATTCGGACAGTATATCGACGTAAGCGCCGTCCTGCCATTGCGTGGTGACGGCACTGATCTCCCGGCTCATAACGTCCGCATAATTGGGCAATCGCCCGTGGTGGAAACTTGGCTGGATCAACCGGCGATACCGGCGGTGCGAATCATGCTGCACGGTGAGTACGTTGTCTCTGAACATCGTGCGGGCAACATCGAATAACGGCCCGCCTTTGTCGAATACTCGATCCTGGCGCAGCACTTGATTGGTCAGTTCAAGGTCGCAGACAACGACGACGGTGACAGGTCCGAATTGGACACGGACCAGACCACTGTCGAGTTTCGGTAAGGAGGCCAGAAAGGTCCATGGATCACGGAGCAGCGGACGTAAGTGGCCGATCAGCGGGATCCTGCCCGGCGCGCGCGGGATCGCACGGTGCTCCTTAGCTCCAGCCATATTGGCAGAATCAGGCGAGGCTGTGCCGGATGCGCCCACTGTCGGCCTCCTAAGCATAAAGCGGGCTACGGTGCGAGCACCGTAGCCAACGATCTGTGGGTCATTTGCCCTACGTACTCGAATAACCAGCCCAAAATACCGCTGTACATTGCCACCACCCGGTCTCCAGTGCGCCTCTCCTCGGTGGCGGCGATCTTCATAAGCGTCATCTCGGATTTTCCACCGGCTATGATCGTTTGTTGATCCAGCTCGAGACAGGTTGTGCAGCCAGCTCCTCGGCATTCCCGCAGGCCTGTGCGGACGAGGCCGTACACGTACCGCACGGTGTCGGCCAGTTCATGCAGGAGTGCGTCGATTTCGGGGTGAGCCGTGGAACCCGGATCCTGTACACGCAGGAACAATTCATAGGCGTCCACGCATTCCGGAAGCTTTTCCCGCTGATATTCGATTCCTGCGTAGGCGCGCTCGAGTGCTGCGACGACACTCCTTCTGACCCTTTCGTCGGTGTCCTGGCCAGGCCCATAGGGCCAGATCCTCCTGGTCCCCGAAGCTACGAGATAGCTGATGCTGTACCCTCTCTCGGGGACCGTCACGTAGTCCGAGGACGCGTTGTTCGCCCGATGCGCGTTGAGGGTGGCGCAGTATCGGGGGTCCAGCCAGCAGAATGCGGCCGAGCCTGCGGTGAGGAAAACCGCGTCATTCCAGTCGACGTCCTTCTCACACGGGCACGAGGTCACCGTGTCCCAGTAGTGGGCGAGTTCACGGGCGAAGGTGATCGTCTCTCCCCTCGGCCGCACGATCCGTCTGAACACGAGTTCATTCAGCTCGCTGGGTGGTGTAAGCAGATCCACATAGCAGCCGCTCAGATCGTTCTGCCAGTACGACAGCGCGTCCAGAACGGCGACACACCGAGCGCAGGTTCCGGCCGCGGTGGGGTCGACGCTGCTTTCCGGCAGATTGTCATCGGTCCGATGGGGCACTGTTCGCCAGTGGTACGGCATGGAAAAGGTGAGGCGGCGAACGCTACTGAAGGCTTCGAGTTCACGGTTGTACGGTCGGGGCCTTTCCTTCGCGGAGGGGAGCGACCCAGTGTTCGCATTCCTGACTACAGCGGCCCAGATCGCAGCCCTGACGATCCAGCAAACGAGCATGAGTTTTGTCGGAGCCGTCGTGGCGTCCAGAGTCTCTGCGGCACGGTGTTCATGGAAGGGGATGTCCGCTTCGGACACTTCGACGCCGTCGTGTGCAGTTGCCGCAGTCATCAAACGCGCACCGGCCAGTGCACCTTCCCGCCCGTATCTGACACCGCCGTTCAGCAGGTAGTAATGACGGGTCGTCGCGGCTGAATCGTCTCCCGGAAAACCATTGGCCGCCAGATATTTTCGATACTCATCGTACCTCTCGCGGTAGGCCGCCGGCTCCCCTTTTCCGGTCAAGAAAGGGAGGGACTTCGAGTCTATGCGGCCGTCGCCCGCAGCGAAATCGGCGAGTCGGGAAACACGGGCGATTCCGCGCGCTGTGCCGGGGCGCTCGGCCCGTGTGAGTGCTCGGGCCGTGAGTTGAGCATCCTCGAACCATGCGGTGTCGGCGATGAGAGCTCGGACAACAGACAGCAGAGCAGGTTCGGCACCACACCCGAGGCACGACACTCGATCCGTGGCGTCTGTCGCTTCCACCGAGCCTGTGGCCCTTGATTCCGCTATTTGTTCTTTCGCCTTACCTAGCGCGACAAAAAAGGACAGTAGTGTTTTGCCGCTGCCGCAGATACGACAGCTGGACATACGCCTGAAGACTGCGTCCTCGATGGCAGGGTCGTTCAAGGTGTACAGGCTCATCCTGGTCGTAATCCGGGCTGAATCCGGGCTGAAGGCAGCGTATTCGTCCGCTTCCATCTCCTGCGGGTGGTCGATCCGGGCCGAGCCCCGCCGTACCAGTTCTCCAGCCAGGCACTCCGCGATCGGCCTGAACAGGCTACTGCCGTTGAGGACAGTTACGTGGCCGAGTGACTGAGCGGTCATGAGCGATTACTCCTCCACACACATCATTGTGTGTCTCCGAAACGTACTGCAGTTGATGGATCTGTCAAGCCCTCGTTGGCGGGGATCGAGCGCACCGACCAGCTGATACCTCATTTGCGGCAGCTCAGCGGACTCTTCCCAGACAGGCCCCAGGCGATCGTGCGGCCGGGTTCGACGAGGCGGTGGTCGGCGTGTGTGCCAGGGGAGTCAGGACCGGGGAGATTCACGCGTGGCCAGGTTCATCGGAACGACCTTCACCGGCGACGCCTGGCTTCCCGACGCGAGCTTCTCTGGCGAGACTCGGTTCGGTCACGCTGCCGTGGGGCTCGGCCGATGGTGATCCGGTCACGGTCCGGCTGCTGCTCGTCAGCGAGCGAGGCAGCGCGATGAACGGGAATCTGTTCGGGCGAGATCGTGTGGAAGCCAGCGTTCGGCAAAGCGGGATTGGACTACCAGAACCGAGCCGACGGGATTCACTCCGGGCTCCGGTACCTGTATGCGTCCAAGCTGCTGTCGCGGGGCCTGTCGGTCGAAGAGTTGGCTGACTACCTCGGACACGAGGTCCCTGGCTTCACTCTCCGCGTCTATACGCACCTGCTTCCGTCCAGCCATGAGCGTGCTCGTCAGGCCGTGGATGAGGCGGCACGAATCTGGGAGCTTCCCGGCGATGACGGCCTACAGGCGGCCTGAGCGAACTGTAGACCGATGAGCCGAAACCGGACACGAAAAACCGGTGCGAGTAGATGAGTGGACTCGCACCGATTTTCCGTTGTCTATCAGCCTATTTCAGCTCTGCGCTGGTCTTGCCCAGAACGCGGCGCGCCACGATGAGCTGCTGGATCTGCTGGGTGCCTTCGAAGATATCCAGGATCTTGGAGTCACGGCCCCACTTCTCCAGCAGCGTGCGCTGCGAGTAGCCGATGGCGCCGGCCAGTTCGACGGCCTTCAGGGTGACGTCGGTGCCGGTGCGGCCCGCCTTCGCCTTGGACATGGAGGCCTCGAGCGAGTTGGGCTTCTTGTTGTCGGCCATCCACGCCGCGCGCAGGGCGAGCAGGTAGGCAGCCTCGTAATCGGCTTCCATCCGCAGGAATTCGGCGGCGGCGGCGTGCTGGTTGTTGGCCGGGACGTCGTAGGAGATCTCCACCCCCGCGGCCGTCAGGATCGAGCGAAGCTCTTCCAGCGCGGCGCGTGCGACGCCGATCGCCATCGCGGCGACGAGCGGACGGGTGTTGTCGAAGGTCTGCATGACCCCGGCAAAACCCTTCTCCACGTTGACTTCCGGGCTGCCGAGGATGTTGTCCTTCGGAATGCGGCAGTCCTGCAACAGCAGTACCGCGGTGTCGGAGGCCTTGATGCCGAGCTTGTGCTCGAGCCGCGCCACCGAGAGCCCGGGAGCGTCGCGCGGCACGACGAACGACTTGATCGCCGCGCGGCCGAGGCTCTTGTCGACCGTCGCCCACACCACGATGTGGGTCGAGCGCTGGCCCGCGGTGACGAAGATCTTCTCGCCGTTGAGCACCCACTCGTCGCCGTCGAGTACGGCGGTGGTGGACACGGCGGCGGAGTCGGAACCGAAGGACGGCTCGGTGATCGCCATCGAGGCCCACACCTTGCCGAAGCGCTCGAGCTGCTCGTCGGTGGCGACGGCGGCGATGGCCGCGTTGCCGAGACCCTGGTACGGGATCGACAGCATGAGGCCGACATCGCCCCAGGAGGTCTCCAGCGCGTTCAGCAGCGCGGACATGTTGCCGCCGTTGGTGTTGCCGAGCAGTTCGGTGGCATGGCTGTCGGTCTTGCTGTCGTCGGACCGGCCACCGGCGGCGCCGCCGATCTTCTGGGTGCCGGAGTCGGCCAGGCCTTCGACCATGGCGGCCATGGTGTCCAGCTCGACCGGGTACTCGTGCTCGGCGAGGTCGTACTTGCGC
The DNA here is from genome assembly GCF_009829295.1 of Nocardia sp. CY15. Lineage (NCBI taxonomy): Bacteria > Bacillati > Actinomycetota > Actinomycetes > Mycobacteriales > Nocardiaceae > Nocardia > Nocardia sp. CY15. Next base: position 866,045 of record NZ_VUOT01000001.1, on the reverse strand, counting down.
GAGATGGGGCGGAAGATCTCCTGCGCGACCTGGTGCGCCTGGTTCGCGCTTGCCCGCAGCTTCTTGGGGAGTTCGAGGTTGATCATGGGGAAGTTCTCCTGGAAAACGGAACGAGCCGGTTAGATGAGCACGACACCTTCGGCGATGCCGATGGCCCGCAGGTCGCGGTACCAGCGCTCGACCGGGTGTTCCTTCGTGAAGCCGTGACCGCCGAGCAGCTGCACGCCGTCGAGGCCGATCTGCATGCCCTTGTCGGTGGCGAGCTTGCGGGCCAGCGCCGCCTCCCGGCCGAAGGACAGGCCCTGCTCCGCGCGGGAAGCGCCGCGCAGGGTCACCAGCCGCAGGCCGTCGAGTTCGATCGCGATGTTGGCGACCATGAAGGCCACCGCCTGACGATGCGAGATCGGCTCGCCGAACGCTTCCCGCTCGTTCACGTACGGGATCACGTAGTCCAGCACGGCCCGGCCGGTGCCCGCGGCGAGCGAAGCCCAGCCGAGGCGAGCCAGGCGCACCGCGTCGGCGTACTCCTCGGCGCGGGTCGTGGCGTCACCGTCGCCCAGGATGGCGTCGGCGCCGACGGCGACGTTGTCCAGGATCAGCCGGCCCAGGCCGGCGGCGCGCAGACCCATGCTCGGGTCGGCCTCCACCACCAGGCCGGGCGCGTCCGACTCGATGATGAACAGCGCGGGGCGGCCGTCGAGCTCGGCGGCGACCAAGAACAGCTCGGCGTCGGCTGCGGCGGGCACCAGGCTCTTCACACCCGAGATGCGGTAGCCGCTCGGCGAGCGCACCGCCTTGGTCTCCAGCGCGAACGGGTCGAACAGGGCGCGCGGCTCGCTGATCACGACCGAGGCCTGCGGCACGTTCTCACCGGTGAACGACGGCAGGTAGGTCTTCTGCTGCGCGTCGCTGCCCCACTGCGCGAGCGCGACCGCGACGCCGCTGGGCGCCAGGATGGGCAGGGCCAGACCCATGTCACCGTGCGCGAGTGCCTCGGCGACCAGGGAGTTGGTCACCGCGCCGCGCTCCGAGGCCGCACCCTCGAGTTCCTCGGGAACGTTGATCAGGGTGATGCCCAGCTCGGCGGCGCGCTCGAGCAGATCGCGGGGGGCCTCGGCGGCGTTGTCGGCCGCGTAGGCGGCCGGGCGCAGGATCTCGGCGGCGAACTCCTTCACCGTCTCGACGATCATCTGCTGTTCGTCAGAGGGTGTCAGGTCGAAGAAATCCTTGTTCTTCGCTTCGTTGGCGGCCAGGCGCTTCGGCGCGCCGGTGCCCGCGACCCTGGCGAACGCGCGGGTCGCGGCGCCCAGTGTGCGGAAACCGGTCCTGGTGCCCTCGTAGGTGACGCGCTCGATCGGCTTGCGCAGGTTGTATTTCTCGGCGAGTTCCGACCCGGTGAGGGTCGTCATAACCCGCATCGCCGCGCCCATCCAATCCCGCTTGGGTTGGTTCAGGCCGACCGCGGACGTGTCCGGACGTCGCTTCGTCGCGCTGTCTCGAGTGCTCATCATCACCTGTTTTCTCGGATGGGTTCGGTGCGGTCCGTCCCAGCTATCTTACTCGGGAGTAAGGCTATCTTACTCCCGAGTAAGAAGGGCGTCGAGGGGCAGCATACGCGGGGAATCCGCACTTTGCTGGACGAGTGCCCAATGCTGGGCAGTCGACGGCCCGCCGTCGTCCGCCACACACCGGGCTACCGGTCTCGCCTCGATGGCCGCACCATCCGCGATCCGGGGAAGAAGGCTGGGGAGGCATCGGGGACTGGGGCAGCGGCTCGGCTCCAGCGACTGAAGGCGTAGTCGTGACTACAATCCGACGCATGTCAGCGATCTTCGACTGGGCCCGGCCGGACAACGTCCAGCCCGAGCCGATCACAGTCGACATCTGGCGCGAACTTCCCGACGAGTTCTGCCGTTTGGTGGAAGTGGTGAACGGAGACGCGGTCCGCTGTGAATCGCCGACACGGGCGCACCAGAAAGCCGTCCACCGGCTATTGGCGATGTTGGAGGTGGCGGCTCGGGAATACATGGCCGAAGACCCTTCGGCTTGCTTGGACGCCAATCACGATTTCGATGTAGTGCTCTGGGAAGTGCCCCGCGCGACGATCCGACGTCCTGACATCGCGCTGTTCGAATGCGTACCGGCCGATGTCCGGCCGATGCCCGCACGGCACCTGAAGATCGCCGTCGAAGTGATCTCGCCCAGTCATGTGAAAACGGACCGGCTCGAGAAGATGGGTGAATACGCCGCCGCCGGGATTCCCTGGTACTGGCTGGTCAGCGTGTCGGATACCGACGTGACCTCCATCGAGACCTACGGCCTCGACCACAGCGTCGGCCATTACCGCCTCGCCCGCGTGCTGAAGCCGCAGACCGGCTTCGCCGTGGACCTGCCGATCCGAATCCGACTCGACTGGGATCGACTGACCGATCTGGTGCTGTGAGCTCGGGACGATCGCAGTACCCGAGGGTCGGCTCGTCGCCGTCGAAAGGTCGCGTTGCTGGTCGAGCTGGGACCGGCGTTCTCGAGGTCGAGGCGGGTTGAGCAGCCTGCGGCCGGGTCGAGCCGGTGGCTCGGCGGCCACCGGCTCGGACGATCACTCGCGCACGTAGTACCGCAGCGTTGCGTACGCCGTGATGGCCGCGAAGACAATGCCGACCGGTGCGATGACCAGCGCGGTCATGGCGATGTCGTCGCCGGTGATGCGCGGGAAGACCTTGCTGGCGAACAGGTCGCCGAGGGCGCGGTCGATCACCAGCGGGCGGGCGATGAGCAGACCGAGCATGGCCAGTACCGAGCCGGCCAGCGCGGCGACCACGGCCTCGAGCAGGAACGGCAACTGGGTGTACCAGCGGGTCGCGCCGACCAGCCGCATGATGCCGACCTCGGTGCGCCGGGTGAACGCGGCGATCTGCACCATGTTCGCGATCAGCATCACCGCGGCCAGTGCCTGAAGCACGGCCAGGCCGAACGCCGCGTTGCGCAATCCGTCGAACAGGCTGACCAACCGGTCCACGATGTCCTTGTCGTTGCGCACCATGCCCACGCCGGGGCGGTCGTAGAACTTCTCGTAGATCGTGGGGTAGAGCTCCGCGTTCTCCATCTTCACGCGCAGCGACGCGGGCAGCGGCGTCTCGCTGACGTATTTGGCAAGTTCGGGCTGGTCCTTGAAGGTCTTCTCCTTGGCCTCGCGGACCGCTTCCTCGCGGTTGAGGAATTGGACCGCCTCCACGCCGCTGGTCGCCTTCAGATCCGCCATGAGTGGCCGGCACGGGTCCTGCGAGCAGTCCGGATCGTTGGCCGAGACGTCCTCGGTGAGGTACAGCCGCACCTCCAGCCGGTCCAGGAAGTACTGCTCGGTCTTGTCCGCGATGCGCACCGCGAGCAGGCCGCCGCCGAGCATGGTGAGCGAGACCGCGGTGGTCAGGATCATCGCGATGGTCATCGTGACATTGCGGCGTAGACCCGCGAAGACCTCGCCGAACAGGAAGCTCGCGCGCATTACCGGCCCACCCCGTACACGCCCGTCGCCTCGTCGCGCACCAACCGCCCGTGATCGAGCTCCACCACCCGCCTGCGCATCGCGTCGACGATGTGGTTGTCGTGTGTGGCCATCACCACCGTGGTGCCGACCCGGTTGATCCGCTCCAGCAGCATCATGATGTCGCCGCTGGTGTCGGGATCGAGGTTGCCCGTCGGTTCGTCGGCCAGCAGGACCAGCGGCCGGTTCACGAAAGCCCGCGCGATCGCCACCCGCTGCTGCTCACCACCGGAAAGCTCGGTCGGCAGCCGGTCGGCCTTGCCGCCGAGGCCGACCATGTCGAGCACCTCGGGGACGGTGCGGTCGATGAACTGGCGTCGCTTGCCGATCACCTCCAGCGCGAACGCGACGTTCTGGTATACCGTCTTCTGCTGCAGCAGCCGGAAGTCCTGGAAGACGCACCCGATGCGCTGGCGCAGCTTGGGCACCTTGCGGCCGGGTAACCGGTCGACCCGGAAGTCGGCGACTCTGATCTCGCCCGCCGTCGGGGCCTCCTCCTTCAGCAGCAAACGCATGAAGGTCGACTTGCCCGAGCCGGACGGTCCGATGATGAAGACGAACTCGCCCTTGCCCACATCGACGGTGATGTCGTCCAGCGCGGGTCGCGTCGAGGTCTTGTACGACTTGGTCACGTTCCGCATGGTGATCACGGGGAGCCAGTGTAACCAGCAACCGGGCGCGGACTGCGTCGTCAACCATGGGTGACAGCGCGGCGGCGGCCCGTCACGCTCGGCTCAGCGACCCGGCGGTTCCGTGATCACCGCTGCCGGAACAGCGTTGACCAGGGTGGCCGGAGCGGTGGTCGTTTCGTCGGGTTTGACGAATACGTACAGCGCGAAGGTGGCGACCCAGGTTGCCATCAGGATCGCCGTGGATCTACGTGGTCTCACTGATTCCCTCCCGGCGCAGCGCCGCGGCGACACGTACCCGCAGCTCGCGTCCGACTTCGAATTGTTTACCCGGCAACGTTCGGGCAACCATTCGGATGTTCATCTGGTCGACGGTGAGGTCTTCCACACCCATGACGGTGGGCTCGTCGAGCAGCAGCGGCTTCAAGCGAGCGTCTTCGTACGCCTTTGTACCGACCTCGTGCAGGATCTCGTTGACCCTGGTGATGTCAGCGCTCGCGGCCACCGGCACGTCGATCGCGGCGCGCGCCCAGTCCTTCGACAGGTTCGTGACCTTCACGATCTGCCCGTTGGGGACCGTGATCACCTCACCGTCCGCGTTGCGCAGCGTGGTGATCCGCAGCGTGACGTCCTCGACCGTACCCTCCGCCTGGTCTGCGGCTCCAGTCACCGCGATGCGGACCACATCACCGAATCCGTACTGCCGCTCCGTGATCAGGAAGAACCCGGCGAGGATGTCCTGCACGATGCGCTGCGCGCCGAAGCCGAGCGCGGCGCCGAGCACCGCGGCGGGCGCGACCAACCCGGTGACGGCGAAGCCGAGCCGCCGCAGCACCTCCATGGTGATCAGCACGTAGACGATGGTCAGTACCACCCACGTGATCACCTGGGCCAGCGCGTGACGATGCTTGGCCGCCTCGGTGCGCACCAATGCGTCGCTGCTGTGGAACCCGGCGTCGATTCTGCGAGTGACCCGGTCCCTGATGTAGGTGGCGAACCGGCTGAACAGGATGGCGCCGAGAACGAGCAGCACGATCTCCAGGCCCGAGCCGCGTAGCCACGTGGTGAAACCGGTGGAAGCGATCGCCTGGATGCCCGCGACATTCATCTAGCTTGCCTGCTCTCGCATTCGCCAGCGGATACCCGACTCGATGAACCCGTCGATGTCACCGTCGAGCACCGCCGACGGGTTGTTGACCTCGTAGTTCGTCCGCAGGTCCTTGACCATCTGGTACGGGTGCAGCACGTAGGACCGCATCTGGTTGCCCCATGAGGCGCCCTCGTTGGTCTTCAGCGCGTCCATCTCGGCGCGCTCTTCCTGCCGCTTGCGCTCCAAGAGTTTGGCCTGTAACACCCGCATGGCCGAGATCTTGTTCTGCAGCTGGGATTTCTCGTTCTGGCAGGTGACCACGATGCCGGTGGGCAGGTGGGTGATGCGGACCGCGGAGTCGGTGGTGTTGACGCTCTGGCCACCCGGGCCCGAGGAGCGGTACACGTCGACCCGGATCTCCGTCTCCGGCACCTCGATGTGGTCGGTGGTCTCGACCACAGGTAGCACCTCGACCTCGGCGAATGAGGTCTGGCGGCGGCCCTGGTTGTCGAACGGGCTGATCCGCACCAGCCGGTGCGTGCCCATCTCGACCGACAGCGTGCCGTAGGCATAGGGCGTCTTCACCGCGAAGGTGGCGCTCTTGATGCCCGCTTCCTCGGCGTAGGACGTGTCGTAGACCTCGACCCCGTACTTGTGCCGGTCGGCCCAGCGGATGTACATGCGCATCAGCATCTCGGCCCAGTCGGCGGCGTCCACGCCACCGGCGCCGGAGCGGATGTTCACCAGTGCGTCACGCTTGTCGTACTCGCCCGACAGCAGCGTGCGGACCTCCATCGCCTCCACGTCGGCGTGCAGCGCGGTGCGCTCGGCATCGGCTTCGGCGAGCGCGATGGTCCTGGCCTCGCCCTCTTCCTCCTCGGCCAGTTCGTAGAGCACCGGCAGGTCGTCGAGCCGTTGCCGCAGCTCCTCGACCCGGCGCAATTCACCCTGGGCGTGGGACAGCTCGCTGGTGACCTGCTGGGCGTGGTCCTGGTCGTTCCACAGGTCGGGGTCCGCGGCCTGATGCTCGAGCTCGTCGATACGACGACGCAGCTCGTCGATGTCGAGGACCGATTCGACCGTCTTCAAAGTGGCGTCGAGTTCGGCGAGATCAGCGGAAACGTCAGGATGCACGATGGTCAAGCCTAGCTGCCCCTCCGTGACCGCAGCACACGAGTGCGCGCGGGGTGACCGGGGACGGTCTCGGCGCGGGTGGGCAGCGCCGTATATGGGCGGAGCGAGTGCGTCACCGGGACGCCGCGCGCTCGCTTTCCACCCCACGCCGGGTGGGTGCGCTGTGACGGACGCCTCATGGGTTCATACCCTAAACGGCGACCGCGCTTGGCGCAGTTGGTGATTGGAATTGGTCGCTCTGCGGACGGCCGGAGGCCTGTCGTCCTGTTCAGGTGTCCGCCGGAGTAAAAGCTGGGCTCGGCGAAACGCGGCTGTTCTCGGGTCTCGCTCCTCGCGGCCCGCGTGGTCGCGCTGCCAGAGCCGATGTCGTGGAGGCGGGCGTGGGATATGCCGGTGGCGAATTCACCGGGTGCACCCGACAGCACCTGGCGGGAACGGCTGGCGAGGGGGCGTGGACGAATATCCGGCGGGAAGGCTGCTCGGCTCTGCCCTGGAGGGCGCCGGTCAGTTCGGTACCGCGCGCAGTCCCCCCGGGCGGCGTCCGGTGAGGGTGTCGAGGGCGGCGGCGGTGGCGTCGTCGGCCGGTAGGTAGACGATCACTCGCTGGTCGTCGTCGGCGGAGAGTTCCAGGAACTCGTAGGCCAGGCGCAGGGCACCGGCCTCGGGGTGGGCGAGGCGGGTGATACCGCTGGTGGCGGCCAGGCTCGGCACGGTGTTCACCCGCTCGGTGAACGCCGGGCCCACAGTGACGGTGAGTTCGTCGGCGAGGCCGGCGATGTGCGGATCGGCGCGAAAAGGCCCCTGCTTCAACGTGGCGACCGTCTCGTCGGCGACGTGCTCCCAATCCGGGTAGCAAGCCCTGGCGGCAGGCACGCGGAAGACGAAGCGCGCCAGATTCGGCGGGGCGTCGGGTCCGTCGAAGAGGCCGGTGGGCGCCATCAGCCGGTGGTAGCCGTCGGTGTAGGCCAGAACCTCGGTGAGGCGGTTGACCACCACGGCGGGCGCGGGTTCGAGCCGGTCCATGATCGCGCGCACCGTCGGCCGCACCTCGCGGAGCGGTTGCGCGTCGCCCATGCAGGTGAACCCGCTGTCCACCGACTTGGTCAACCTGTGCAGGTGGATGCGCTCGGCGGGGCTCAAACGCAACGCGTCCGCGAGCGCGGAAAGCACCGGGGGCGAGGGACGCCGGTCGCGACCCTGCTCGAGACGAGTGACGTACTCCACGCTCACACCGGCCAAGGTGGCCAGCTCGGCGCGGCGCAAACCTGGCGTACGCCGCCGCGGACCGGTGGGCAGGCCGACCTGAGCGGGCGTCACCGCTTCGCGGCGGGTGCGCAGGAACAGCCCGAGTTCGTTGTCGCTCACCTTTCGAACCTAACAAGGCGAAACGCCTGAAGGGTGTCCCTGTCACTACCACTCTCACGGCGGTCTCCCTGCTTCGCGCGCCGGACAGCAGATTGGGTTGACGCGGCTCGTCCGGGCCGCTTTGTGATCCGAGGAGGAACAGCATGTCCAGCACCCCCCTGAAGCTCGCGGTGATCATCGGCAGCGTCCGGGAGGGACGTTTCGGGCCCGTCGTCGCGACCTGGTTCACCGAGCAGGCGCGGCGGCACGGTGTGTTCGAGGTGGACGTCATCGACTTGGCCGAGGCGCACATCCCCCTGGAGTTGCCCGCGGTGCCCCCGGCGCTCGACCCGGATCCGCAGCGCCCCGAGGGAATGACCGACCTCAGCCGCCGACTCGCGGCAGCTGATGCCTTCGTCATCGTGACGCCCGATTACAACCGGAGCATCCCGGCCTCGCTCAAGGCCGTCATCGACTGGCATTTCACGCAGTGGGACGCGAAGGCGATCGGTTTCGTCGGCTACAGCGGAGCCTCCGGTGGCTTGCTGGCCATCGAGCACCTGCGGCAGATCTTCAACGAACTCAACGCGCACACCGTCCGCAACTATGTGTCGTTCCCGCGCTACTACCTGCTCTTCGACGCAGAGGGACGGTTGCTGGAACCCGAAGAGCCCGCCGCCGCCGCGACGGCGCTGCTCGACCAGCTGCACTGGTGGGCGAGCGCGTTGGCCGCGGCGCGGTCGCTGGAAACCGTGGGATGAGTGCCGGGTCGGCGCCGCTGCCCATCGGCGCGACCGGGCGGCCGATAAGGTGCGGAGTGTGGCTGTGTACTCCTCCGATCTGGAACTCGCCCTGCGGCTGGCCGATGCCGCCGACGCGATCACCCGGGACCGTTTCGGTGCGCTGGACCTGAAAGTCGACGCGAAGCCGGACCTGACGCCGGTGTCCGACGCCGACCTGGCCGTGGAGCAGGCGATTCGGCAGGTGCTGTCCGAAGCCCGGCCCGGCGACGCGGTGCTGGGTGAGGAATTCGGCGGGGCCGCCGAGTTCAGCGGACGCCAGTGGGTGGTCGACCCCATCGACGGCACCAAGAACTTCGTGCGCGGGGTGCCCATCTGGGCGACGCTGATCGCGCTGCTGGAAGACGGGGAGCCGGTCGTCGGTGTGGTGAGCGCCCCCGCCTTGGTCCGACGCTGGTGGGCCGCCGCGGGATCGGGGGCGTGGTCGAGCTTCCAAGGGCAGGTGGCCGAGCCGATTTCGGTCTCCGCCGTCGGCGAGCTGGGTTCGGCCAGCCTGGCGTTCTCCAGTCTTTCCGGCTGGCGCGAGCGCGGACTGCGCGAGCATTTCCTCGCCCTGACCGACGACGTGTGGCGCGTGCGCGGCTACGGCGACTTCCTCAGTTACTGCCTGCTCGCCGAAGGCGCCGTCGACATCGCCACCGAACCGGAGGTCTCCCTGTGGGACCTGGCCGCGCTGGACATCCTCGTCCGCGAAGCGGGCGGGCGCTTCTCTGCGCTGGACGGCGCACCCGGTCCGCATGGTGGCGACGCCATCGCCACCAACGGTTTGCTCCACGAGAACGTCCTCGACCGCCTGCGGGGCTGACGCCGCTTGCTGCTGGTTTCGGTGCCCGTGCATCGGGCGGTGTACTCGCGCTTCGTCGGTGTTGTCCACCACCTGGCTTGGCATCGGGGTCTGCTCGGCGTCCAAGTTCGAGCACATCCGCAGTGATCTTGTTCTCCAAGAAGCGCTGTCGACAAACGCCGACCCTCTGCACCTGTCGATCACGTTCGGCCCTTAGTGACGAAACTGCGGTCGGCTACGCCATGCTCGCCCGCCAGCTCATGGGGCACCCGGTGGAAGCACCTGATCGTCGGGGTGGCAACTGAGCTGGGCCCAGCTTCTTTTCGGTTCGCAATCTGGGAAAGGTCGTGAGTAGTAGGCCGCCTGTCAACGGGAGTCTCAGTCGATAAGTTCGCGCACCGCTTCGATGACGGCTTCGGGCCGCTCTTCGGGCAGGAAGTGGCCGCAATTCACTGTCGCGGTGCGTAGATCTGTTGTCCATGAGCACCAGATGGCCTCGGGGTCGAAGGGGAGGGCGAGGTCGCCGGGGTCTTGCCAGAGGGCAGTGACCGGCATGGTCAGGCGGTGACCGGCAAGGCGATCGGCCTCGTCATGGAGGTTGTCGGCGTAAGCGCTCGCGCGATAGTCGGCGCAGACCGCGGTGATCGCGTCGTCGTGGCGGGCGGCGTCCAGGTATTCGGAACGGATATCGGCGGGGATCGCGTCGTGGTTGTGCGCCCAGGTGTCGAGGAAGTGCCCGAAGAACGCCTCGGGATCAGCTCGAATCATTCGCTCGGCGAAATCGCCGGGTTGGGCGAGCAGGTAGAGGTGAAAGGCGAAGATCCCTGCGGTCCCGTGCAGGGTGGCCCACATGTCGGCTGCCGGTAGGACGTCGAGGATTGCCAAGTGGCTGATTGTCTCCGGGTGATCCAGCCCTGCGCGGAAGGCGACGAGCCCACCTCGGTCGTGGCCGACCAGGGCGAATCGGGGGTGGCCCAACGACCGCATGAGTTCAACGATGTCGGTGGCCATCGTTCGTTTGGTGTAGGTGTCCTCGCCGGGTATATCGGCAGGCTTGTCGCTTTCACCGTAGCCACGCAGATCCGGACAGATCACCCGGTGATCTCGCGCCAGGTCGGCGGCGACATGACGCCAAGCCAGATGTGTCTGCGGGAATCCATGCAAGAGCACGACCGGTGTACCGGAGCCGGCCACGGCGACGTTCAGCGCGATGTCGCCGACTTGAATACGGTCGTAAGTGAACTCGGCAATTCTGCTGCGCATGCTCGCACAGTAGCCACCGGCACCGACATTCTCGCGAGTGAACACTCGGCTTCGTTTCGGTCCGCAGTTCGCCGGGGCCGGACGCCGTTCGCACTGCCAGAGCACGAACCCAGGTCGGTTCCCGCCGACGAAGCCTCACCCACACCGAATACGCACGCTTCGGCTTGGGCGCCCCCGCCACACCGCGGGTGGTGGTGGAGCCGATCAACCCCCGCACCCTCGGTCCACCGAGCAGCGTGCCCTGCTGCGGGCCGCGGCGGCGCGCGTTCGCGATGATCGTCTTCGGCCTGGATGCCGGGCCGCGAAAGCCCGAGAGCCCTGGATCAGCAAACACCGCCGCTGCGTCCGCGACTACGAACCCGCCACTCAGGGTTGATCGGGCTCGTCGCGGTGGATACGGACTGCATACTGTATCGGCTTGTGGACGGGCACCTCGAGGAGGTCGGCTGCTGTCGCGGATGTGGGCTGAGGTGCCACGGCGTGGTCGTCGACTTGCCGGTCGAGTTCTTCGACGACCCAGTCGATCGACTGTTCATAGGCGGCCAGGCCAGCCGAAATGACCGGGTCGTCCCGATAGTCGCGTTTGGCCCGGTCGAGGAATTCCTTGATTTCGTCGCCGTGTTGGTAGCCGTAACCGTCCGGGTACCGCTGCGACGGCTCAGGTGCGGGAGCCCAGCGCAGCCCGTGGGCTTCGACGAAGTCGTTGACCGCGGCCAGCTGGCCGAGAGAGGTCGCCAGTTCTGGAAGCCGACCTTCATAGATCTCGGCGGCTGTCGATGCCGGGCCGAAGACCCGCTCGGCCTGACGCTCCGGTGACCGGTCCGGTACAGGGGCTCTGTCGACGATGGCATCCCAGACAGGTTGCGCGATCAATGCGAAGACGACCATGTCGCCGTCCAGCACGGTCGACGCGGGGATGTTGTCGTATTCGATTGCCAGGTGGGTGCGTTCGATGAGCTGCAGCAGCTCCTCGATGTGGCTGTCGGAGGTGAGTGCGTCACCGTCGAAGGTGCTGGTCTGATCTTTTGCAAAGAATCTGCCGTCGCGATACCGGTCGAGGAAGTAGCGCACAACGAGTTCGGTATCGAGGTCCTCGCGGACGCCGTCGATCCCGCCGAGTCGGTCGTAGGTGCCCGCGATGCCCAGCGTGATCGGCAGGTAGTTTCCGCCGACGCGTTGAAGCACGACCAGGGTGGCGTCAACAGGCATCAGACTGACACCGGTGATCATGCAACTACAGTCGTAGAAACCCATCGCGCCACCAACCGTTCTTCAAAGCCCGGTCGGTCCAGCCGAGCCGACCCTCACCGCAACCCGGCCTCCTGCCCACAGTAGGCACTTCCCACCACTGATACGTTGCGCTCACCCTGCCACTCAACCGGTCGCCCACAGACGGGGTAGTCCGCGCGCGGACCCAGTGGTTGCGTACGGATTCCGCCGTTCCGGCCGCCTTGTCGGCCCATTAGGCCGATGTCGCGAGGTTTCCCACGAGAGGCATTGTCGCCGACGGGCCGACAGCCGTCGGCGGATCAGGCGGCAAGTGACCACTGTCCGTTGCTGACTCAACGGTCGAGCCCTTCACCGGTGATCGCCTCGACGAGCGCGGAGATGAGAATTTCCGCCACTGGCGGGGTGACGGCGTTGCCGTACCGGCGCACCTTCACCTTGTCGGCGTTGCGCAGCTGGAGTCCGCGGCGCTCGTGGGCGTCGTTCGCGGATCGCGCGGCGGTTCATGTCGGAGATGCTGCGCGTTCCTGGAATGCCTTTCGGTCTATCCCGCCCGCGCCGGAGTCGCTGGAGTCAGATCGATGCCCGCTGGTGGGCGCAGGCGGCGCAGAGAGCCGTCCATGCTGGTGACGAACAGCGCCCAGGAATTCCCGTCGCGGTCGATGCGGACCGAAGTCGCGCCGTCCGGCGGGCCGCGCAGCGGGCCGGGTTTGATCAAGCCGGTGATGATCGCGCACGTGGCCCCGGTGTTCGTATCCACCTGGTAGACGGCGCCGAGGACGTGATCGGCGACGAAGAGCGCGCCCGCTCGGGTGGCCTCCATATCGTCGGGCAGGGCGACCAGGTCCGGGATGCCGGAGACGACCGTGGGACGCGACGGATCATCGAGTCGGACGCGGAGTATCTGCAGCGTCATGGTGTCGACGTAAACCGATTCGCCGTCCGCGGCCAGCGCGAGGCCGTTGGAAGGCGGCAGGATCGCCCAATCCCGCTCGTACTCGCTCGTCTGGGGCCAGTAGCGGGAGATCCCGCTCGGACCGCCCAGCCCGATCGTGGTGAACAGCAGGCTGCCGTCCGGCAGCAACAGCAGACCATTGGGCCCGTTCAGCCCGGTCAGCAGGACGCGCACCGCCCCGGTCTCGGTGTCGTAGCGCTGGAGTGTGCCGGGCGGTTCGCTGAGCCCGTCTCCGGTGAGGAAGTAGACGTAGCGTCCCGCGACGCGCACGCCCGCGGGCCGGTGCACGTCCGTGACCAGCTTCTCCATCCGTCCGGCACGGTCGACGTGGGCCAGGTAGCCGTCCATCAGCCCGGTGACGTAGAAACCGCCCTGCCCGTCGGAATCCAGATTCTCCAGATTGCCGACGCCTTCGACGACTGTCGTGGTCTCCCAGCCGTCCGAGCACATCGTGGGAAATGTCTCCGCTCGCGCTGTCGGCATCGCCCCGGTGACCACGGCGACTCCGGCGACCACGGTGGCGGTGAGCATCGCCGCACGCGCCCGGATCCCTCTCCCTGTTGCCATGAGCGACAACATAACAGCGCTTGATGGAGCGGGAAGGCCTGATATTTCCGCACGAGCGGAGAAAATTCGAGGTCAGCGAGCCGTGATCCACCACACCCTTTCTCGGTTGTCCACATGTGGAGAACTCGGCGGTTCAGCAGGACGAACGCCGAACCGGACCCCTACCGCCCTGGCCGAGCGCTCGTAGGATGGGCCGGGTGACTCCCCCCGATGATTTCGCGACTGTGGCGATCGAAGACGCTTCCGGTTCGGACTCCGGATCCGTTGCGGCGCAAGATGTTCTACGCCGGGTCTTCGGTTACGACAGCTTCCGCGGCGACCAGCGCGCGATCGTGCAGCACGTGATCGACGGCGGCGACGCGCTGGTGCTCATGCCGACCGGCGGCGGCAAGTCGCTCTGCTACCAGGTGCCCGCTCTGGTGCGCCCCGGTGTCGGTGTGGTGGTCTCACCGCTCATCGCTCTCATGCAGGACCAGGTTGACGCGCTCAGCGCTCTGGGCGTGCGCGCGGGATTCCTCAACTCCACCCAGTACCCCGATGAGCGGCGGACCGTCGAAGCGCAGTTCGTCGCGGGCGAGCTCGATCTGCTGTATCTGGCGCCGGAGCGGCTGCGCCTGGATTCGACCGCGCAACTGCTGGATCGTGGCAAGGTCGCGCTGTTCGCCATCGACGAAGCGCACTGCGTGTCCCAGTGGGGTCACGACTTCAGGCCGGATTACCTGGGCCTTTCCATGCTGCACGAGCGATGGCCGGAGGTGCCGCGGATCGCGCTGACCGCGACCGCTACCGAGAAGACGCGCGACGAGATCATCCAACGTCTCGATCTCGGCGGCGCCCGCCGCTTCGTGTCCAGCTTCGACCGGCCCAATATCCAGTACCGGATCGAGCCGAAGAACCGTCCCGACCGTCAGCTGCTGGAATTCATCAGCACCGAGCACGCGGGAGACGCGGGCATCGTCTACTGCCTCTCGCGCAACTCGGTGGAGAAGACCGCGGCGTTCCTCACCGAGAACGGCATCTCCGCGGTGCCGTACCACGCCGGCTTGGACAATCGCACCCGTGCGGCGAACCAGTCGCGCTTCCTGCGCGAAGACGGGCTGGTCGTCGTGGCGACCATCGCCTTCGGCATGGGCATCGACAAGCCCGATGTGCGCTTCGTCGCCCATCTCGACCTGCCGAAATCGGTGGAGGGCTACTACCAGGAGACCGGCCGCGCCGGCCGCGACGGGCTGCCCTCGACGGCGTGGATGGTCTACGGCCTCAACGACGTGGTGCAGCAGCGCAAGATGATCGACGCCTCCGAGGGCGACGCCGCCCACCGGCGCCAGCTGCAGCTGCACTTGGACGCGATGCTCGCGCTCTGCGAGACGGTCGGTTGCCGGCGCACCCAACTGCTCGCCTACTTCGGCGAGCCCGGCCTGCCCTGCGGCAACTGCGACACCTGCCTGTCCCCGCCGCAATCCTGGGACGGCACCGTGGCCGCGCAGAAATTGCTGTCCGCGGTGCTGCGGCTGAAGCGGGAACGCGGCCAGAGCTTCGGCGCGGGCCACATCGTGGACATCCTGCTCGGCAAGAAGAATCCCAAGGTTCTGCAGCACGACCACCACGAGCTGAAAGTCTTCGGCGTCGGCACCGACCTGCGCGACACGGAATGGCGCGGGGTGGTGCGGCAACTGCTGGCCCATGGGCTGCTGGCCGTCCACGGCGACTACGGGGTGTTGACGCTCACCGAGGCCAGCAGTGAAGTGCTGTTCGACGGTCGCCGAGTGCTCCTGCGCCGCGAGCCCGAACGCGCGATCAAGCACGCGCGGGCGGCGAAGGCCGCCAAGGCGGCCGCCGCCGACCTCACACAGACCGATCTGCCGCTGTTCGAGAAGCTGCGCGAATGGCGCGCGGCGACCGCGAAGGAACAGGGCGTTCCCGCCTACGTCGTCTTCCATGACGCCACCCTGCGCGAGATCGCGGCACGCAAGCCGGCCAGCCTGGCCGAGCTCGGCGGTGTCAGCGGTGTCGGCGAGAACAAACTCGCGAAATACGGGGAACAGGTGCTCGAAGTGCTCACAGCGGCATGAGCCCTCCGCCGCGCGGATCGCCGATGGGCGAGGATGGTCGCCGGGCAGGACCGCCGAATACCCTGGAGGACATGTGAGTGCGGGCGAGACGATCGGGCGCCGGGAATTCCTGGTCGGCGCCGCCACCCTCGCGGCCGGGGCCACGCTGGTCGGCCGTACGCCCGCGCATGCGGTGCCGGTCGCCGAGGGAGTCAGCAAGTTCCCCTTCCCGACCGAGCGCCGGGTGCGGGTACTGCTGACCGGCGACGCGGGCACCGGCGCCCGCGCCCAGTGGGCGGTGGCCGACGCCATGCGCGCGTGTCACGGCCGTGAGCCGGTCTCGCTGGCCCTGGGCCTCGGCGACAACATCTACGAGCACGGTCCCGTCGACGCGGCCGATGTCCAGTTCGCCGACAAATTCGAAAACCCCAACGCCGGACTGGATTTCCCGTGGCTGATGGTGCTGGGCAACCACGACAACAGCTCCGTGCTCGGTGGTGACGGCGGGTGGCTGCTGCGCGGCAACGCGGAGGTGGAGTACCACGCCGTCTCGCGGCGCTGGTGGATGCCGAGCCGCTACTACTCGGTGCGGATCCCGGAGCCCGACCCCGTCGTCGAGTTCTTCGTTCTCGACGTCAATCCGCTGGCCGCCTACGTGCCGCCGGTGTTCTCGCCCTATTGGGCGGTCGACGGCCAGTTCATGAACGAGCAACGCGACTGGCTCGACCGCGCCATCGCCGAGTCGCCCGCCACGTGGAAGATCGCCTGCACCCACCAGCCCTACCTGAGCAACGGCCCGCATGGCGACGCAGGCCGCTACGAGGGCTTGTCGCTGGAGCCGATCAACGGCGTGCACGTGCAACGCTTCATCGAAGACCATGTGGTCGGCCGGTGCCACTTCATTCTGTCCGGCCACGACCACTCGCTGCAGGTTCTCGAACCCACGGCGGCGTCGAAGGGAACCAGGCAGATCGTGTCCGGTGCCGCCGCGAAGACCGTCGGCCCCGAACCGCGACTTGCCGCGAGTGCCGGTCACAGCGCGTTGTACGAGACCTATCACGAGTTGGGATTCATGATCCTCGAGCTCACCGAAGGCCGGGCCGAGTTGGGCGTGCACACGGTCGACCTGGCGACCGGTGGGTCCACCGAGGTTTTCCGGCGGCGCTTGGGCTGAGTTCCAACTCCATTGCGCCTAGCGGCAATTGCGGCGTGTCGCCGTCGTGGCGGTTACCGTGCAGGCTATGGCACCGGGTGAGGGTTCCAGCGATGCGGACGACGAAGTTTCAACCGGCTCTATCGGGGGTGAGGCCCCGGACGCGCCACCGTACGTGCGCGGCAGGACCGATCCGTCGGTAGAGAGCGTGTGGCTGCGCCGCCGCCCGGCGCCGCACCGGTCCGGCGTCCCGCGGATGTCGACGGTGGCGCTGCTCGTCGCGTTCCTCGCCGTCCTCGCTCTCTACATAGTGCTGCGCCAAGGCGGGTAGCGCGTCGGCGACCTGCGGGAATAATCCGGTTGCCGGGTCACTTAAAGTGGACCGTTATGAAGGAACAGGGGCGCAAGGTCATCGCGACCAACCGCCGGGCGCGGCACAACTACACGATCCTGGACATCTACGAGGCCGGGATCGCGTTGGTCGGCACCGAGGTGAAGAGCCTGCGTGAGGGCAAGGCCTCGCTGGTCGACGCCTTCGCGACGGTGGACAACGGCGAGGTGTGGCTGCGTGGGCTGCACATCCCCGAGTTCAGCCACGGCACCTGGACGAACCACGCGCCCCGCCGGGTGCGCAAGTTGCTGCTGCACAAGCGCGAGATCGAGCGGTTGGTCGGCAAGTCCCGGGAGGGCAACCAGACGCTGGTGCCGCTGTCGATGTATTTCTCCGACGGCAAGGTGAAGGTCGAGTTGGCGCTGGCCAAGGGCAAGCAGGACTACGACAAGCGCCAAGACTTGGCCCGGCGCACCGCCGAGCGAGAGGTCACCCGCGAGCTGGGACGGCGGGTCAAAGGCATGCGATAACCGGCGAGCGACCCGGCCTGCTCGCTATCGCGGGTTTCGCGCCGGTCGAAGCGCTACCGGTGAGCCCGGAGTCGCCGGACGACGTGACGCGAAGATCACCACGTAACTCCGGACTACGGCCGCTGCTCATGCAGCGCCTCGCAGCCGGAGTCGTCCGGCTCACCGTGACGGCCGCCAGGGAGCCCGGGCGGCCGCGCGGCGAACCGCGACGACCGCCCTGCGATAGCAGATCATCGTGTGCACGGCTCGCGCATCGCGATGCGCTTCAGTGTGGGGCTGCGGTAGTCGGCGACCACCGTGCGCGAACCCAGCGAAGTGGACGGATCGGGCACGTTGACCACCGCGCGCTGCGCCGCGACGTCGGGTTCTTCCCGCCCATAGACCTGGGGCGCGGCCATTCCCTCGGAATCGACGGTGAGCCCGGCGAGGGCCTTGCGCAGCGTCGCGCGGTCCAATTCGCCCGTCTCGGCTGCCTTGGTCAGTAGCGCCTTCATCGGATAGGAGATCGCCCAACCCAGGTTGTAACCGAAATTCGTCGGTTCGCGCGGCGCGGCGTTCCTGGCGCGCTGCGCTCCGGTGCTCGTGCCGTCCCAGCCGTCGAACGGCGAGGTGTAGTTGTAGAGGGCCGTGAGCGCGGGCGCGGCAGGCGTCTCGAGCAACGCGTTGTTCCAGGTGGGGGTGGACCCCAGGAAACGGCCCGAGTAGCCGGATTTCGCCAGCTTGCCGACGATCTCGGCGGCTTCGCCCGGTCCGGTGGCCAGAAGGACCACGTCGGGCGGGTCGGCCATGATCTCGGCGACCGGGTAATCCTGATTGCCCACTTCGGTATTGGGCCCGGTGTCGATCCGCGCGTTGATTGTCGCGCCATTGTCCAACGCCCACTTGAGCGCCCCGCTGGCGTAGTCACCGCCATAGTTGCCGCGATAGGCGACCACGCCGAGCGTGCGCGGCTGATAGTGGTTCTGCGCGAACCAGTCCAGCCCGAGCACAGCTTCGGTGCAGTAGGAGAAACCGTCGTCCAGCACCAGATCGCGGTCCGTGGAGCGATACTGCCAGCCCGACCAGAGCGTGCCCGCGCCGGTCACCAGGTTCGCCTCGTCCATCTCGGGCAGAACGCCGAGTGTCTGCGCGGTCCCGAAACTCATAGCGAGAGCCAGCACATGGGGCGCCACGTTCTCGAATTCCTTGGCGTGCTTGCGCGGGTCGTAGGCGGTGTCGCGGCTGTAGGTCGCGATGTCGATCTCGTACCCGCCGATGCCGCCCTGCTTGTTCACCTCGTTCCAGAACGCCAGTTGCCCTTCTTGCAGGGACTTTCCGAGCGGAGCGAAGGGACCGTTGTTCAGATCCGACAGGACGCCCAAGTAGATGCAGCCCTTGTCGCGGTGTATCGCGTGGGGACAGGGTTCGCGGGTGACGCCCGGTGCGGCGGTGGGTGTCGGGGTCGAACATCCGCCGGTCAGCGCCAGACCGAGTGCCAGGGGAGCGGCCGCGAGACGAAGCAGCCGACGGAAGTTACGGTGTGAAAGCATGTTCGCTCGCTTACGGCTGCACGCAGGGCTCGGTGAGGGTGATGCGGTCCTGAGTCGGGCCGTGGTATTCGGCCGCCAGGGTCTTCGCGCCCAGCGGCGCGGTCTGATCCGGCACTTCGATGACCGCTCGCTGCCGAGTGAGGTCGGGTTTGGCCGCGCCGTAGATGTATTCGGGAATCGCGCCCTCGTAGTCGACGCGCAGGCCGTGCACCGCCTCGCGTACGCCCGCACGGTTGAGCTTGTCTTCGTTGACCGCCCGGGTGAGCAGCGCCTTCATCGGGTAGGAGAACATCCAGCCCGCGCTGTAACCCCAGGTGGATGGCTCCCTGGTCGCCGAGGCCCTGGCCTTCTTCGCGCCCGCGCTGGTACCGTCCCAGCCGTCCAGCGGCGAGGTCATGTTGTAGCGTGCCGTGATCGCTGTCGCTGCCGGGCTTTTCAGCAGGCCACCGTTCCACGTCGGGCCCGAGCCGAGGAACCTGCCCGGGAAACCGGCCAGTGCCGCCTTGCCCATGATCTCGCCCGCCTCCGCGGGCCCCGTGGCCAGCAGCACGAGATCGGCTCTGGCGTTCAGGATCTTGGCGACCGCGGCGTCCTGATTGCCTATCTGAGTGTTGGGCTCGGTGTCGATCTGCGCCACCATGTCGACGCGGTTGGCGGAGGCCCATTTCTTCGCGCCGGTGGAGTAGTCGCCGCCGTAATCGCCCTGATAGCTGACCGTCGCGATGGAATTCGGCTTCGCCACGTGCTCGGCGAGCCAGTCCAGGGCGATGATGGCCTCGGAACAATAGGAGTATCCGGACTCCAGCAGCAGGCCCTTGTCGCTGTTCTCGAATTGCCAACCCGACCAGAGGGTTCCGGCGATGGCGACCATGTTCGCCGCATCCATCTCGGGAAGCACCTTCTGCGTCTGCACGGTGCCGAAGCTCATCGCGAGCGCGAGGACGTGCGGCTCGATCCGCCGGTAGGCCTCGGCGTGCTTCTGCAGATCGTAGTTCGTGTCCTCGGTGTGGGTGGCGATGTCCACCTCGTATTTGCCGCCGATCCCGCCCCCTTCGTTCACCGCCTTCCAGAACGCCAGCTGGCCGTGCTGGATGTCCTTGCCCAGCGCGGCGAACGGCCCGCTCGTCAGATCGGACAGCACACCCAGGTAGATACAACCCTTGCGGGAGTCGATCGCGTTGGGACACGGGTCGGCGGTGACACCCGGGTGGGAGGTCCGGTTCGATTCGCCTCGCACGGTGGAGCACCCGGCCAGGACGAGTCCGGCGATGACGGTGAGGGCGGACAAGCGCAGCAACCTGTTCCGAATGGTGCGAACTGCCAAAGTGTTTCCTTAGTCTGAATTCGAGATCCGCTGCTCAGAGCCGATCGTACGGCTCGTGCAGTGTAAGTCGGCTTCGTCGTCGCGCCCGGAGAATCGGCTACCAGCATCCGGGAAGGGGCGGGTACCGCGCGTGCGGTGATCGTCAACGGTGCTTGCGGCGTGCTTCGGCTCGCGGTGCGGGAGGTCGTCGGCGGGTACGCCCGCTCAGCCCCCGGAGTGCCGATGGTCCATTGGCCCGCGGAGGATGTTCCTCGGTTCTCCACGACAGGTCAGGTTCGACGCCGCGACGTACATACGCCGACCTGGGCCTTCTCGGCGACGAGATGTGTCCACCGGAAGCAGCGGATGTTGCGACCGCCACCACCGAAAATCGGGATGATCCGAGCTTCCGGCGGTGTTAACATGGACAGCCCGGCAAGGTGCCGGGGCGTACGGGGCTGAACGGTTTCGACTGCGTACGTAGATTCAGGGGAAGCGTGTCGGTGCAGGCAAGAGACCACCGTAAGCGTCGTTGCAACCAATTAAGCGCCGATTCTCATCAGCGCGAGTACGCTCTCGCTGCCTAACCAGCAGAGCGTCTCTGTCGGCCCGGGGCATGCCCTCGGCTCCGGTGCCGGCATCAGCTAGAGGGCTCACCGTCCTACTCGGTCGCGGAGTAGGACGGGACATCGAACAGCGACTGGGATCGTCATCCGGGCTTGTTCGCGGGACCCGGAGATCCGAGTAGAGGCACAGCGGACTGCACACGGAGAAGCCCTGAAGACGCGGCGGAGGACCCGGGTTCGATTCCCGGCAGCTCCACGAGTGCGAGGCCCATGCCCATGGAGGGCATGGGCCTCGCTCGTTCCGCTGAGTGTTTTATGGGGGTGCAACCCCCACGCCCCGCCCGGCGGGCTCCGCCCCCGGACCCCCGTATCCGTGGTCGCGCTGGGCGGTCATGGTTCCAGTAAGTTCCCGCAAGCTCCACTACGGAAGGCTCGGTCTGCCAGGACGGGCCTTCCGTAGTGGCACACCAGCCGCCCGTGGGCTGTGCGGCAGACTTCCGGCTGAGCGTGGACCGGAGCTGGGTAGGCCGTTGGTCGATCGGATACAGTCCAGCGCTCTGCACAACCTCAAAGAGCTTCGCCCTCGAAACCCGGCGGGTTCCGAGATCAGGATGCTGTTCGTTTTCGACCCATTCCTTGCTCTCCTCGACCGGGACTGCGCGGCCATCGACCGCCTTGAACGGCTTGCTCAGGATTCCGCGCTCGTCGACCATGTGCCATATTCCGTCGGGGCGCTCGAGCCACCCGTACGGCCCCTCCTCCTGATCGTCCGGCGCGGTCATCGCTGCTCGTCCTCCAGTCGCTCGAAGATCTCGCGCGCGGGTACCGACTCATCCGGATCGTCGCCCAGCTCGAGTAGCCACGGCAGTACTCAGAACACCAGGATGAGCAGTCCGCCGAGGGCGGCGATGACGATGAGGATGGTTGTGAGCTCTGTGGTCATTCGGTGACCCTTCGGCGCGTGGAAGTGTGGTCGGTGGGGCATCCGACGCTGGGGATCAGGGGTGAACCGACGTCGGGGCCTGTGGATACCTTGGCCCGGGTGAACCCATGCGAAGCGGCACATCGTGTGTCACCGTGGGGGCATGGACGATGCCGGGGTGGGGGAACGTACGGCCAGGGCGCGCAAGCTCGCTCGGCTCACCCAGTTACAGCTCGCGCAGAAGGCGAATGTGTCGGTATCGCTGCTGCGTAAGGTCGAGCGAAGCGCCCGCCCCGCCTCGCCCGCGTTCATCGCGGCCGTAGCCGGCGCCCTCGGGGTGAACATCGAAGACCTGACCGGGCAGCCATACACTCCGACGCGCGAGGATGCTGGGGCACACGCCACCATTCGCGAGATGCGCCGAAAGATTCTGGCGTTCAACGACGAACCCCTGAGCGCGCCGACCACCCTGGAAAAGCTGACCGCGGCACTGCATCGGGTTCAGGAGAGCAGGCGTCGGGGGCGGTACGGCGACCACATCGCCGAACTTCCGGACGTGATCCACGGTCTGCACATGCTTGCGAGCGACGAGCCTTCCGGGCAGCGTCTGGAGACGATCTATTCGACGCTCGCCTACGCCTACAACAGTGCGTCGTCGGTCGCCTACCGGTACGGCTACCTCGACCTCGCGGGGCTGGCCGCCGAGCGCTGCGTGTGGGCCGCTGAACGCGGTGGTGACCCGGCGTGGCCGATCGCGGCCGAATACCACCGCGCGCTGATCCTGCAGTATTCCGGCGCATACACCGGTGGGATGCGGATCATCGAGCGCGCACACGCCGCCAGCGAACGACTGCCCACCACGCCGGAAGTCCTCGCGGTGCGCGGTGCGCTGCACCTGCGGGGGGCGATTCTCTCGGCTCGCGCGCTCGACGCCGACACCGCCGACGCGCACCTTCGGGAAGCGCGCCGGATCGGGGAGGCGATCCGCTCCGCCTCGTACCAGGAGTACGGAACGGGGTTCCATCTGCCGAACGTCGCGATCCACTCGGTCGCGGTGCCCGTCGAGTTGTCCGATGGCACGACCGCGGTGGCGCGCGCCGAGGGGATTCGGCTACCGGCGTCGGTCTCGCCGTCGCGCGCCGGGCATCACTGGATCGACGTGTCTCGCGCGTGGTTGCTACACGGGGACAGGCATCGTGCCCTGACCAGTCTCGATCAGGCGCGCCGGATCGCGCCGGGGCTCACGCGCAACCACCCGCAGGTGCACGAGACCGTCCGTGTGCTCGCCCACGCCCGCCGCGGAACCGACACCCTGGTCCGGTTCGCGAAGTGGGCCAACGTCAAGATTTGAGCTGATTCGGGCACCGGCCGTGCGCCTTGGTGTCACTGCGTAAGCGTGTGGAGGCGGCTCCGCGCCTCGGCTCGACGACCCCGCCTCGGGCGACCCCGGTGTTGCCTGGGTAGTCCACATGGGTCTGTTCCCGCTCGGTCCGCCTGCGGCGACAAAGCGGGTAATTCGGGCGAATCGGATGTTTTCTGTTTGATTGCTGGCTGGGGTGGAATGTCGGGGGTAATGTCGATTTACCAGGGAAAATGGGGTGTTAGCCCCCCGGTATCTGGATGGCTGCCATGAAGCTCGAGGCCGAGATGGGTTACTGCTCCCAAAGTGGGAGTGGGGGGCTTGGGAGGCTGACATGACCGCGGGGATTGCGGGCAATGGGATGCGGTCGATTCTGCGCGCCGCCTGTGTGAGCGTCGGCATCGATGCCAGCGATGCCGAGTCGCTGGGAATGCAGGGCGCCTACCGGCTGCGCGACGGGATCGTCGTGCGGATCGGCGGGCGCGGACAAAAGCACGCGACCGGGCGGGAAGTCGCCGTGGCTCGCTGGCTGGACACTTGCGGGGTGTCGGCCCTGCGCGTCGTCTCCGATATCCCGCAGCCGGTGGTCGTCGAGGGCTGCCCGGTGACCTTCTGGCACGACCTGCCGCCGCATCGCCCCGGTACGCCCGCGGAAGTGGCCAGGGCGCTGGGGCGGCTGCACCGGCTGCCGCTGCCGGGGTTCGAGCTACGCCGGATGTCACCCTTGGCGCGGGTCGAGGAGCAGATCGCCGCCGCGCGGACCGTGTCCGAGGACGATCGGCGCTGGCTGACCAAACACTTGGAGGAATTGCGCGGCCGGTGGAAGGCGCTGCCCAAGGGTATGCCGTGGTCGGTGGTGCAGGGTGGTGACTGGGTCGACAGCGTGGCAGTAGTCGCCCACGACGGGGATGTGATCCTGACAGGTGCGGGCCGGGCGATGATCGGCCCGCCGGAATGGGATCTGGTGCCCGCGGCGATCGAGTGCTGGACGGCAGCCGAGATCACCGTTTCGCAGTACGCGGACTTCTGCGCCGGGTATGGCCGCGACGTGATGCGCTGGGATGGGTTCTACCTGTTGCGCGACATCCAGGAGTTCCAGATGGCGCTGCGGTCGATGCATGCTGCCACCGCCGACCCGGCTTACCAGCGCCAGGCGCTGCGCCGTCTCGCATACATCCGCGGCGACGAGGGCATGCGGCCTTGGCCTGGCTGGGCGGATCTCGACTAGGTGGCATCTCCAAGTCATCGCCGCGCCGAGTTCGTTCGGCGGGGCGGCGGCTCGGTCTCCGCGGTCGGTGTGATGGCGGCGGTCATCGGTCGTTGATCGACGCCGTTGGAAGGGCGCTCACCTCGTCCGGGTGAGGTTCGTCGGATATGCCGGTCGCGGGCGGGATGTTGCCGTGCGGGCTGAGCACGTTCCTCATGACTAACCGTCTATATAATCTTGACAGGTTAGTGACACGCATGCATTCTTAACCACTGAAAGTAATTTAGACGGTTTAGGTGGTGTGGTGCATGCGGCGCGAACAGGTTGGCTGGGCAGGCCTGGCGGCTATGACGGTGTCGTTCGGACTGAACTTCTCCATGGGAGTGTTCTTCGCGCCCACCGCCGCCTCGTACGGGGTGAGTGCCACGGCGCTGGCCATCGCCGCCGCTCTCGGCACCACGGTGACAGGGCTGGCCCAGCCGTTCGTCGGTGGCCTGTTGGATCGGGTCGGAGCGAAGCGGGTGCTGATCGGCGGTCTGATGCTGATCTCGGCCAGCTATCTTGTGCTGGCGGTGGTGCGTACGACGTGGGAATTCGTCACGGCTTACGTGTTCCTCGGCGGGATCGGGTTCGCTTCGTCGTCCACGCTCGCGGTCACCACCATGATCGGACGCGTGCTGGGGGATCAGGTCGGGCCCGCGCTCGCCAGGGCGGCGGTGGGGATCAACTTGGGGCAGTTGATCGGTCCGTGGATTGCCACGGCGTTGTTCCAGCCCGTCGGTGTCCGGGCTACCTACGCACTTCTCGGCGGCGTTGGGCTGTTGGTCACCGCTGTGCTGTGGTGGGTGCTGCCCGCCGACAATATCCGCGGCCTCGCACTGCGGGCCGAGTCGTTGGCCGGTCGGGGGCGTGTGCTGATCTCTTTCGGCCTGCATTCGGCGACCCTCTACGTGGTTGTCCTGATGCTGCCCGAACATGCGGTCCAGACCGACTGGTCGATCGCCGGTGCCGGTCGCCTGGTGGCTGTCGCGGCATTGGCGGCGGGCCTGACTTCGGCGGCGATGGCGCGATTGCAGCGTTGGTATCGACCAGAGGTCCTGCTGCGGATCCTGTACGGGATGCGGGTGATCGCGCTCGCGCTCGCCGTCTTCGTGCCCGGTTCGAGCGTGCTCATCGCAGTCGCGGTGGTCTTCGGCGCGGCCTCATTTCCGGTCATCCCGTTGACCATGGCGATCATCACCCGCGGTCTCGACCCCGCCCGGATGGGCCGAACCTTGGCTCCAGCGTGGGTGATCCATCAGCTCGCCGCGGCCGCCGGTCTGGCGGTTGCCAGTGGAATCCATGCTCAGACCGGCGACTACCGAGGATATTTCGCACTGGGTGTGGTCTTCAGTGTCGCCGCGGCGCTACTGGTCGTCCCGGGGCGCGAACCCGAAACCCAACTCCTCACCAGCGCGGCCCGACCGTCCACGATCCGTGCCCGGCACTGAGCCCGATCGGTGCTCGGACCGCTGCTACGCCGACCTCGCCGAGGTTCTTGTTGCCTGCGACCGACCCCAACTGTCCGTTCGATCAAGTACAACCAGGAGAAACACAGTGAACACAGTGCGCCACAACACCGTCGAGATCCAGGGTCTGCCGGTCTTCTACCGCGAGGCGGGAGATCCCGGCAAGCCGACCGTCGTACTGCTGCACGGCTTTCCGACGAGTTCGGCGATGTTCCGCAATCTGTTGCCGGAGCTGGCCGCAGATTATCATCTGATCGCGCCGGACCATATCGGATTCGGGCAATCGGCCATGCCGTCCGTGCTCGCCTTCGACTACAGCTTCGAAAAGCTCACCGAGATCACCCTGGAACTGTTGAACACTTTGGGTGTCCAGCGGTTCGCCCTCTACATCCAGGATTACGGCGCACCGATCGGACTGCGCATCGCCTCCCGCAACCCGGATCGCGTCACCGCGATCATCACCCAGAGCGGCAACGCCTACCTGGAGGGGTTCACCCCGTTCTGGGAGGTGCTGTTCGCACACGCCAACGACCGTGCCGCACACGAGCCCGAGGTGCGTAAGCTGCTCGAAATCGACGCCACGAGATGGCAGTACACGCACGGTGTGCCGGCCGATCGGCTGGCGTGGATCAGCCCCGACACCTGGACTTTGGATCAGCACTACCTGGATCGGCCGGGCAATAAGGAGATCCAACTCCAGCTCTTCGCCGACTACAAGCTGAACCTGGATCTCTACCCGGAGTTCCAGAAGTACTTCGCTGAGCACCGGCCTCCGGTCCTGATCACCTGGGGCGAGCACGACGAGATCTTCGGAGCCGACGGCGCCCGCTCCTACCTGCGCGATCTGCCGGACGCCGAACTGCACCTGCTGAACACGGGCCACTTCGCCCTGGAAACGCACGGCACCGAGATAGCCGCACTGATCCGCGACTTCCTCACCCGCAAGCTCGGCTGACCGGCGGGAGATCGAGCCGGGCCGACGTTTTCGCTCGAGCGAAACCGAGCGCCGCGCGGAATTCAGACGGGGCATGCCCAGGTATGGGCATGCCCCGTTCCAACGGACAGGTCGGTGATCAGCCCTGCTGGGTCGGGACGACGACCAGTTCGGCGATGTTGACGTGCCGGGGCGCGCCCACGGTGTAGGCGATCGCGTCGGCGATGTCGGCGGATTCCAGGATCTTTATCGCCGTGCGCCACTCCTCCAGCCCGGCGCGTTGTTGCTCGTCCTGCATCCCCGCGCCGAGTTCGGTGCCGACGAAGCCGGGTTCGATGTTCTTGACCCGGACGCCGCGCGGCCCGAACTCGGCCCGCAGGTTGCGGGTCAGGTGCGCGACCGCGGCCTTGGTGGCGGTGTACACGGCGTAGTTGGGGAAGACGGTGTGCCCGCCGATCGAGCCGACCAGCACCAGATCCGCCGGCTTGTCCTCGGTCGCGGCGGCGAGCAAGTCGTCGATGAACGCTCTCGCGGTGTAGAGCAAGCCGGTGATGTTGGTGCCGACCATCTGGTCCCACTCGTCGGTCAACGCGGATTCGAACGGCGCGGCGAGCATGACGCCCGCGTTCGCGACGACCAGGTCGACGGGCCCGAACGCCGCCCGCACGGTGGCGGCGGCGTCTCGCAGGGACTGTTGATCACCGACGTCGGCGACCACCGCGACCGCGTTCGCGCCGATCTCGGCGGCGAGTTCTTCGATGCGATCCTTGCGCCTGCCCAACAGCGCTACCTCGGCGCCTTGCTGCGCGAGCTGCCGCGCGGTCGCGGCGCCGATTCCGCTCGATGCTCCGGTGACGACCGCGACGCGGCCGGAAAGGTTGTTCGTCATGTCCACTACCTTCCGGCCTTTCCCGCTCGCCTGACAGGCTGCGGACTTCCTGGTAGTCGCGGGGCCACCCAGGCCCGGTGCGGCTGACCTACCCTCGAACCATGGATTCCGACAATCGACTGGGCGCCTTCCTGCGCGCGCGCCGTGAGCTGGTCCGACCGGAAGATTTCGGGATGTCCAGCGGTGGCCAGCGACGGGTCGCCGGGCTGCGCCGCGAGGAGATCGCGCTGCTCGCGGGGGTGAGCGCCGACTATTACGTGCGCCTGGAACAGGGGCGCGACAGGCACCCCTCCGAACAGGTCATCGCCGCGCTGGCGCGGGTGTTCGCGCTCGACGAGGAGGGCACGGCGCACCTGCGGGAACTGGCGCGCCCCACCGGGCGTCGGCCGAAGGCCCCTCGGCAGCCCGAGCGCGTCGCACCGGGTTTGGTCCGCCTGATGAACGCCTGGCCGAACACCCCCGCGCTGGTGCTCGGCAGATATCTGGACGTCTTGGCGGCGAATCCGCTGGCCGCGGCGGTCAATTCGTGCTCTGTTCCCGGCGTCAACCAGGTGCGCATGGTCTTCCTCGATCCCGAGGCGCGCGACATCTACGGTGATTGGCCGACCATCGCGGCCGACACCGTCGCGAGCCTGCGGGCGACCGCGGGCGCCGACCTGGACGATCCGCGCTTGACCGCACTGGTGGGGGAGCTGTCGCTGAAGAGCGAGGAATTCCGGCAGCTGTGGGCGCGCCACGACGTCCGCGCGAAGACCGCGGGCGTCAAGCATTTCCGTAACCCCGTGGTCGGGGACCTGACCCTGTCCTACGAGACGTTCAGCGTCAACGGCGCGCCGGGTCAGCTACTGATCGCCTACCACGCGGAGCCCGGATCGCCCTCCGAGCGCTCTCTTGCCCTGCTCGGCAGCTTGATCGCCGACAACCCCGATACCGCGCGCGACGAGCACCGTGACGCCGGGCAATCCGGTTCCTCCCGGCAGAGGAGCTGAGCCGCGCCCGACCGCCGATTCAATCCTTCGCTCCGGTCCGTGTCGCACCTGCCGACGCGGCGACCACACACGCGACGCCCGCCCACTGCCCGAGAGTCATGACCTGACCGAGGACGGCCAGGCCCGCGATCGCCGCCACTGCGGGCTCGAGGCTCATCAGCACGCCGAAGACGCGAGGCGGCATCCGCCGCAGCGCTTCCAGCTCGACCGAATACGGCAGCACCGACGACAGTATCGCCACCGCGAATCCGGCGGCCAGCACGCCGGGCCGCAACAGCGCGGCGCCCGCGTCGATGACGCCGACCGGCAGCATCACCAGCCCGCCGAATGCCATGGCGAGCGCCAGCCCGCCGCCGCCGCTGGTCTGCTCGCCGAGGGCGGCGCTCAGCAAGATGTAACCCGCCCAGCAGGCCGCCGCGGCCAGCGCGAACATCACCCCGACCCAGTCCACGTCTCCGTCCGCCCTGGTCAGCAGCAGCACTCCGGCCCCGGCAAGCACCGCCCACAGCGGATCGCTCCAGCGCCGCGAGCCCGCCAGTGCGACCGTGAGCGGTCCCAGGAATTCGATGGTCACCGCCATGCCGAGTGGAATCCGATCGATCGCCGCGTAGAACGAGAGGTTCATCAACGCGAGCCCCGCCCCGTACCCGAGCACCACGGGCAGTGCGCCACGCGCCACCCGCAGCGACGAGCGCCAGATCACCAGCAGGACGATTCCGGCGAAGACCAGCCGCAATGTGACCGCACCGGCCGCGCCGGTAGCCGGGAACAGCTGCTTGGCCACCGCCGCGCCTACCTGCACGCTGACGATGCCCGCCAGCACCAGTATCGTCGGCGGCACGCCACCGAGCCCCTGAGCGGCGATCGAACGCCGGACCGAAACCGGCCTGGCCCCGCGCACCATCCGCTCGAAGTCGATCGCGACCACTCCGCACCTCCGTCGCCTGTAGGAAACCTTCGGACACACAACCACGCCGGGACGACACGACCGAACACACGGCACTCGGGGCGGAGGTCGTCGTAGCCACGCCGGTCCCCTGCCGTACGGCGGCGGCGTGGAAAGCCGCCCGATTCGTGTCCCGGCGTGGTCGAGATTCGGCGGTTCGCACCCCGCCGAGACCGAACGGGAGTGAGGATCTAGACATCGCGCCGGCGACCGTTGCCCGCGCCCGTTCGAAGAAGAGCGACTCACGACGATAGGACCACCGGAATGCGGATACGAGTTGGTGCGGTAGCGGCGATCGTAGCCACCGCGGCGGTCGTGCTGGGTGGCCACCCCTCGGCTGGGGCCACGGTTACCCAGGTGGAGATGTATCCCGATATCAACTTCGGGTTGGTGACGAACTACGGGACGGGCTGCACCTATACCGCGCGAGCCACCCTGACCGATAGCATCACGCCGGTCGTCTTCTACGACAACGGTATTCCGTTCGGCGTGGTCCGCCCCTCCGGAGGTGTCGCCTTGATCGACTGGGTGCCCGCCACGCCCGGACCGCACACCATCAGTGCCGTGCAGCAGCCGGAGACGCCGTACGTGGCGAGTATCGACCTCAGGGTCGGCCAAGGCGTCCACCTGGGCTACGCGTGCGCCGTTCTCGGCGGTTGACGGCGACCCTTCCGGTCCGCCGCGCCGGTAGGGTCGAGCGCGGTGGTGCGGGGCTCGATCTTTTCGGCGTGAAAGGACGTGAGCATGCGAAGCAACGGGCCGATCGTGGTCGGTGTGGACGGGTCCGCCGGATCGGCGGCGGCGGTCGCGTGGGGAGCGCAGGCGGCCGCGCAGCACCGGGCGCCGCTGCACCTCGTGCACGCGCTCGACCCGGTCGCCGACTACGGACCTGGCATCACCGAACCGCTCACCAGCACCGACTATGCCCGGCTGGAGGGCCACGGGCGCTGGGTGCTCGACACGGCGGCAGAGGAGGCGCGAATCGCCGTCCGCGCTCTGCGCGACGTCGAGGTAAGCACCGAGCTGGTGCACGAGCCGGCCGGGCCGGTGCTGCTGGACCGCACCGGCCGGGCGAGGCTGACGGTGGTCGGCACCAGGGAGCGCGGCACCGTGCGACGTGCCTTGCTCGGATCGGTCAGCGCGGCGCTGGCGCGGCGGGCGCACTGCCCGGTGGTCGTGGTCCGAGAGGGTGCGCCGCTCACCGAGGAAGCCAGGAAGCGGCCGGTCGTCGTCGGGGTGGACGGCACCGAGATCAGCGAACCCGCCATCGAAGCGGCGCTACGGGAGGCTTCGGCGCGGGGTGTGCCCCTGCTGGCGCTGCATGTGTGGATCGGCATCGAAATGCCGACGGTGAGCGCCGAACTCGCGGTAGACACCGAGAAGCAGATCGTGCTCGCGGAAAGCCTCGCCGGATGGCAGGAGCGTTTCCCCGAGGTGCTGATCAGGCGCGAGATCGTGACCGACCGGCCCGAGCGCTCTCTGCTCGAACGCTCCGAGCAGGCCCAGCTGCTGGTGGTCGGCAGCCGGGGCCGCGGCGGGTTCGCCGGCATGCTGTTCGGCTCGACCAGCCAGGCCCTGCTGCTGTCGGTGGCGTGCCCGATCATGATCGTGCGCGATGTCACGATGGCGGTCCGCTACCTGCCCGACTGAGCGTCACGCTCCGGTCGTCGAGCCCGGCCGCACGATCATCAGGACGGTGACCACCGCCCACAGCACGTTGAACACCCCGGTGTCCATGGCGAGACGGCGGATGAGCGCCGGAGTGGTGCCGGTGAGGTCGGCCAGGATCTTCTGCTGCCCGGGCAGCACGAGCAGTGCGAGCACGCCCGCCGCGGCCGCGGTCAACCCGATCGACACCACCAGCCAGGCGTCGTCGAGCACGCCGAGGCTGAGCGCGGTGAGCACACCGAAGGTCGGGACGAGCACGCCGAACAGGGCATAGACCCGGCAGATGCGATGCAGCGTGCCGAGGACGGCGGGATCGTGGCCGGTCGCGGTGGCGGCGAGGGCGCGGCGGGTGGTGGCCGGGAACATGCTGGCCGCGACCGTTACCGGGCCGACGGCGATGATCACGGCGAGCACGTGGACCGAGAGCAGGAACTTCGTCACGGCGGTCGACACTAGTCAGCGTGGCGGGGGAGCGAAATTGGCGAAAGTGCCATATAGCGGTCGTTTCTCGCCAAGTGCTGTGAGCTGCGGAGATCGAACGGAACGCCAGACAGGCGGTATTGGCTGGAAGTGACCGGATGAATACGCTTTCGCCATGCATACCGTGGCCGTACTCGCCCTGGACAAGGTGATCGCGTTCGATCTTGCCACGCCCCTGGAGGTGTTCGGACGGACGAGGCTCCCCGACGGCAGGCCCGGTTATCGCGTACTGGTCTGCGCGGCCACATCGACAGTCGACGCCGGGGTGTTCACGCTGCGGGCGCTGCACGGGCTCGAGGCGCTGACCGAGGCCGACACGATCGTCGTACCCGGCTGCGCCGACCTGGACTCGCCGGTGCCGGAGGAGGTGATCGACGCGCTGCGCCGGGCGGCGGCCGCGGGCACGCGCATCGCGTCGATCTGTTCGGGCGCCTTCATCCTGGCCGCGACCGGACTGCTCGACGGCCACCGCGCGACCACCCACTGGCTCGCCGCCGCGGAACTCGCGACCCGCCACCCGGACATCGAGGTGGACGCCGAGGTGCTGTACGTGGACAACGGATCGCTGCTCACCTCGGCGGGCGCGGCCGCCGGAATAGACCTGTGCCTGCACATGATTCGCCGGGACTACGGCTCGGCGACGGCGGCCGACGCGGCCAGGGCGGCGGTCGTTCCGCTGGAGCGCGAAGGCGGACAGGCGCAATTCATCGTGCACGACCAGCCGCCGACGCCGCGCGGCTCGGCGTTGGAACCGGTGCTGCGGTGGATTCAGGACAACTCGGCGCGGGATCTCTCCCTGGACGACATCGCCGCACACGCCGGAATGAGCACTCGCACGCTCAATCGCCGCTTTCGCGAGCACACCGGCACCACACCGTTGCAGTGGCTGCTGCGCGCCCGTATCCGGCAGGCCCAGTATCTGCTGGAAGCCACCAGCCACCCGGTCGACCGGATCGCGGGCCAAGTCGGTTTCGGATCGCCGACCGCGTTCCGCGACCGCTTCAAGCGGGTGGTGGGGACGAGTCCGCACAGCTATCGGGCCGCCTTCCACGGCTCCGATACGAGACCAGCCGGATAGCGCGCCCACCGATGAGTTCGCGCGCGTAGTCCCGTCGGATCAAGCGACAACACCCGCAGCATTGATCCAGGAGAAACGCGAATGAGGAAAATCACCGCAGGTCTGTTCGTCGCCCTCGACGGTGTCGTGGAGGACCCGCAGGACTGGCACTTCCCCTACTTCGACGACGCCATGGGCGCGGCGGTCGACGCCCAGCTCGGCGCCGCCGACACGCTGCTGCTCGGCCGCAGGACCTATAACAGCTTCGCGGGTGCTTGGCCGGAGCGCGAACAGGCAGGTGGCCCGGACGCGGTGTTCGCCAAGAAATTGGGCGATGCGCGCAAGATCGTGGTGACCCGGCAGGATCTCGACTTCACCTGGCGCAATTCCGAAGTGATCGACGGCGACCTGATCGAGGCGGCGACGGCGTTGAAGAACGAGCCGGGCGGCGACATCGGCATCAGCGGCTCCGTCTCGGTCGTCCGTCAGCTACTGGCCGTGGGCCTGCTGGACGAGCTGCACCTGCTCGTGCACCCGATCGCGGTCGGCAAAGGCGAGCGTCTGTTCGAGGACGGCGCCCAAACGATTCCGCTGCGGCTGCTGTCGTCGCAGACCTTCGAGACCGGTGTGCTGCACCTGGTCTACACCCGCGACGAGGCGGCGCCCGCAGGGGGTTACGAGGACGCGAAAGCGCATCTCTCGCAGAGTGTTCGGTAGCCAGGCGGGGCGGGCCTCGATCAGCCCTCGGTATCGGTGGCCATGGTGAGCAAGAGGTCGCGCAGGGCCTCTTGCTGAGCTTCGGTCAGTGCCGTCAGGGGTGAGTTGGCGCCGAGTAATTCGAGCGCGTCGTCGCGCCGCCGCTGACCGGCCGGTGTCAGCACGATTTGTTTCGCGCGCCGGTCCGTGGGATGCGGCTCGCGGCGGACCAAGCCCTGCTGCTCGAGCCGGTCCAGCACGAAGGTCGCGTTGGACGGCTCGCACGACATTCGCGCCGCCAGCTCCCTGGCGGTGATCGCCTCGGACAGTTCCCGCAGGGCGATCACTTGCGAAGGGGTGAGGTCGAGCTGCTCGGCGACGCGGCGGACGTGCACGTCCAGCCGGTGGGTGAACCGGTGCACCAGCTTGCACACGTCGCGGTCGAGTTCGGTGTCCACCACGGGGTCCGGCTGCCGCGTCATTGCTCCGAGTCTAGCGTCTTCGATTCGAACTGTGATAGTTCTAGTTCAAATCATTATAGTTAGAACTATCTGGAAGGCGTGTGATGCGGTCCGCGGTGTTCTCTCTCATGCTCGTCGTGTTCACCCTGACCACCGGCGAATTCGTGATCGCGGGCATCCTGCCCGACGTCGCGGACGGCTTGGCCGTCTCGGTGGCCGCGGCGGGCGCGCTGGTGACGGCGTATGCGGTCGGCATGGTCGTCGGCGGTCCGGTGGTCACCGTGCTGACCGCGCGGGTGGCGCGCAAGCCGTTGGTCATCGGGTTGGTGCTGGTGTCGATACTGGCGAACACGGGTTCGGCGCTTGCG
Source organism: Nocardia sp. CY15 (assembly GCF_009829295.1). Taxonomy (NCBI): domain Bacteria; kingdom Bacillati; phylum Actinomycetota; class Actinomycetes; order Mycobacteriales; family Nocardiaceae; genus Nocardia; species Nocardia sp. CY15. Next base: position 831,763 of record NZ_VUOT01000001.1, on the reverse strand, counting down.
CCGAATTACGTTGTGCTGCTCGTGATGCGCGGTGCGGCGGGCTCCGTCGTCGCCACCTTCTTCGCGGTCGCGATCGCCACGGCCGTGTCGACCGCTCGGCCGGGATCCGAAGCCGCGGCGGTGGCGCGGGTGGCGCTCGGGATGAATCTGGGCATCGTGCTCGGTACGCCACTGGGCGCGGCGATCGGCCAGAGTCTGGGCTGGCGAGCGACTTTCGCGTCCGTGGCGCTGTGCGCAGCGCTGGCGCTTCCCTTGGTGCTGCGCTTCATGCCGGACTCGCCGGGGTCGGCCGCCGGTTCTATCGGGCGGGAACTGCGTGTGTTCACCGATCGCGACGTGCTCTGGGCCTTGGCGCTCACCGCCGTCGGAAACATCGGCGTGGTCATGGTCTTCACCTACATCGCGCCGCTGCTCACCGAGGTCGGCGGCTTTCCCGCCGGGGCAGTGCCGATCCTGCTGCTGGTCTACGGCTGCGGCGCGGTGGTCGGCAACCAGCTCGGCGGCAAGCTCGCCGACCGGGCGCTGCTGCCCTCGGTGACCGCGCTACTCGTGGCGCTGGCCATCGTGCTGGTCCTGCTCTGGACGGCAGGTGGGACAAGGATCCTCGTCGCGCCGCTGATCTTCGCGCTCGGTGCGCTGGCCTTCGCGATCATCCCGGGTATGCAGACCCGGGTGGTCGCCGCGGCCACGGCCGCGCCGACCCTGGCCGTCGCGGTGAACGCGTCGGGATTCCAGCTCGCCGCGGCGGGCGCGGGCCGGATCGGCGGCTGGGTCCTCGCCGACGGGCCGGGTCTGCGGTCGCTCTACCTGGTCGGCGCGGCACTCACCGGCCTGGGCGTCGTACTCGCGGTGTACCTGCTCCGGCGCGACCGCCGGGTCGGTTCGAGCAGTGAAACCATCGCGCTCACAGGGTAATTCGAGAGCCGCTAGTGGCCGAGCGCTTTCGCGACGATGCCGCCGGTGACCGGTTTGATCAGATAGCTGGTCGAGTCGTGCGGCGACGCGCCGTTGTCGAAGGATTGCTCGGTGACCGGGACGACGGCGCCGCCGGGATACGGCGGGAAGAACGGAGTGAGGTCGAGATGCGCCGCAACGAGGTCGTCCTCGTCGACCAAGTTGTGCCAGTGCGTCACCGCTTTCGGCACGGTGCTCGGCTGCGGGCGCAGCCGGTCGTACACGACCGTGCGCAGACCGAGCGGCGAGCCCATGGTCAGCAGGGTCACCGGCTGGTCGGTGCGGTGCAGCGCCTCGTAGGCCACCACGCTGCCGAGCGAGTGCGCGATGACCAGGCGGGTGTCGGGACCGACCTGGTCGAGCACCTGCCGCTGGGCGTACTCCCGCACCTCGTCGTCGGTGAAGTACCGGGCGACCTGGGACAGCGCGCGGATGACGAACTTCTGCGCCAATCCGAAGCCGAACGGTGCGAACCAGCGCAACCGCATCAGCGCGTTGAGCGCAGGCCGCAGTCGAGCCTGCGCTCCCTGCGCCACCGCACCCGGCGGCGGGGGAGTGCCCAGGCGGCGGGCGGTCGCCCGATCACGCTCGTCGCCCGCGTGTGCGGCGGCCGTCGCGAGCCATTCGGCGGCGAGCTGCTCCATCAAGTCCAATTGCGCGTCGTCGAGTTCGGCGCCCGTGCCCTGGGCGCCTTCGACCAGGAACCGATTGCCGTAGAAGGCCATGCGGGTCGACAGGTCCCCGGGGGAATTGTCGCGCCACAACCGGTCCGCGAGCTCGGGGGCGCCGTGATTTCGCACTCCGCCCGCCAGTCCGGGCAGCCAGCGCGCCTCCAACGTGTCAGCCGATTCCTGTTCCTGCGCGATGCCGTGTACAAGGACGATCGTCGCCAACGTCCCCACCCCTTTCGATCCCCGGTGTCGGCACCAGTGTCTCTCATCGCGGCCCGCTCGGCAGCGGTGGGCTACTTCCCGGGACGGTTCCGGGCGCGGATCGCTTTGCCCAGTGGGGCAATCGAATTGGCGAGACCGAACAGCACTCGCTCGGCGATCGAGTGCGGCGGAGGCAGGACGGCGAGCTGGCGGGCGAGGTCGAGTCCGTTGACGATCGCGGTGTTCGACTCGATCAACCCGCCCCGCACGACGAACACGTCGGTGCCGAGGATGTCGAGCTGTCGTCCGTTCGGCGCCAACCCGATCAGCGGCACGGTGCCGTCGAACCGGCCCCGCATGCGCCAGTGCACCACCGCGCGCTCGTCCTGCGCGGTGACCGAGAGGATGTCCACGGTGAGGTCGGGAACCGCGACATGACATCGCGGAAGTAGGCCACGATCTCGTCCGGAGCGCGCAGGTCGGCGATGCCGACGAACACGTCGAGCGCGCCCGGCCGCCAGCAGTCCGCGACGGTCTCCCAGTCCTGCTCGCCGATCGCCTCGACGTAACGACGCGCGACCGAGCCCGGGTCCTCTGGATTCGTCATCGATGATCCTTTCCGGAAGCGGGGTCGGCGCCAAGCATGGCTCATGCGGCGGAGATCGACACCGGTTCGGCACAATGAGACTCCAGGCATCTCTTCTTCGCGGAGATGCCCGATGAACAGGGGGCGAAGATGACCGGATTCGAGCAGGGCGTACCGGGCAAGCCGGTGCGGATCGCGATCGTGACCTATCCGGGGATGACCGCGCTCGACGCGATCGGCCCGTACGAGGTGCTGCGCTTCGCGCCGGGGGCGCAGGTCCGCTTCGTCTGGCACGAGCCGGGACCGATCGCCACCGACAGCGGGGTGCTGCTGCTGGGCGCCACGCATTCGTTCGATGAGACGCCCGCGCCCGATATCGTGCTCGTTCCCGGTGGTCCGGGCTCGGCGGCAGCCGCGGTCGACGACGCGCTGCTGGACTGGCTGCGGCGAGCGCACGAGGGCACGCTCTGGACGACCTCGGTCTGCACGGGTGCGCTGGTACTGGCCGCAGCCGGACTGTTGCCCGGACGGCCGGCAACGACGCACTGGCTGGCGCAGTCCGCGTTGCGTGCGCTCGGAGCGGACGCTCGACCGGACGAACGGATCGTGCGCGACGGAAAGACGATCACGGCCGCGGGGGTGTCCGCGGGCATCGATCTGGCGCTGTGGCTGGTCGGGGAAACCTTCGGCGCGCGGCAGGCGCAAACGGCTCAGTTGATCATCGAGTACGACCCGCAACTGCCCTACGACGCCGGTCATGTCAGCAAGGCATCGCGCGAGGTTCGGCGAGCCGCCATTGCCGCGCAGGTTCGTACCGTGGCGGAGCCGGGTGGCTTCGGGGAGTTCGCCAGGTTGTCGGCCGCCGTGCCGCGGCTGGCGTGGCGCAGCGCGATTCGACGCGTGCGCGAACGAGGAAAAAGCTTCAGGCGTCCCGCCACTTGATCGAGCAACCCATGCTCGGCCGGTGCGGTTCGGGGGCGGGCTCGCCTGCCAGCACGGCTTCGACTGCCCTGCGCAAGTCGTCCCCGGTCAGCGGTTTCCCGTTCCCGGGTGTCGATTCGTCGAAGGCGCCGCGATAGGCGAGTTCGAGCTTCGCGTCGTAGAGGAAAAAGTCCGGCGTGCAGGCGGCGCGGAAGGCTCGCCCCACGTGCTGGGCCTCGTCGACGAGATACGGGAAGGTCCAGCCCGCGCGGATCGCTTGGTCGCGCAGCCGCAGCGGCGCGTCGTCCGGATAGGTGGCCGCGTCGTTGGTGCAGATGGCTACGGTCGGCATGGACGGCAGGGAATCGACCAGTTCGCCGAGCGCCGCCTCGATGTGTTTGACGTAGGGGCAGTGGTTGCACGCGAAGACGACCAGCAGACCGGGCCCGCCCGCGAAGTCGTCCCGGGAATAGACGCGCTGGTCGAGATCGGGAAGGGAGAAGTCGGGTAGCGGCGTGCCGATGGGAACCATGTGGGAGGTATGTGCCATGGTGTGCCTTCCGTCGGGATCGCAGAGGACAGCGGGAGCCTAACGCCGTGTCGTCCGATTCGTCGGAAATACGCTGATGGGCCGTCGATCGGCGTGGCGGCTGCCCTAGGGGGCCAGATCCGAGGGATCGGTGTTCGCCCCGCACAGCACCACGCATACCCGCTCACCCGGCGCGGGCCGGAAGGCGGGTTCGTCGCCGAGTATCGCCGCCAGCGCGGTGGCCGCGCCGTGCTCGACGGCGAGCCGGCGCTCTTCCCACAGCTCGCGGCGTGCCGCGACGATCGCGGCGTCCTCGACCAGCACCGAGTCCACCTCGTAGCGCCGCGCGGCCGTCAGCGCCATCTCCGAGGCGCGGCGCGCGCCGAGCGAGTCGGCGGCGACCGAGTCGACCGCCACGTCGACGACCTTTCCGGCCGCGATGGCGGCATGCAGCGCGCGGCAGCGGGCGGGTTCCACGGCGACGGTCCGGACACCGTGGTGATCGGCGGCGGTGGCCACGCCCGAGAACAACCCGCCTCCGCCCACCGCGACCACCACGGCGCCGAGGTCCGGAATCCGGTCGTGGATCTCCGTCATGAGCGTGCCCGCGCCCGCGGCGATGAGCGGGTTGTCGTAAGCGTGGGAGAGCAGGGCGCCGGTGGAATCGGCGAATTCGCGGCTGGCCGCGAGCGCGTCGGCGTATTGCGTTCCCACCAGACGGACATCAGCGCCGTAGGAGGCGAGCCGGTCCACCTTGACGCGTGGTGCGGTGGTGGGCAGGAACACCGTGGCGGAAATGCCCAGACTGCGGGCCGCCCACGCACAGGCGAGGCCGGCGTTTCCGCCCGAGGCGATCGTCACGCCCACTCCCGGGAGCGTGCGGTTCTCACGATGGGCCAGCAAGAAGTTCAGCGCACCGCGCGCTTTGAAACTTCCGGTGTGCTGGAGGAACTCCAGCGCGAACCACAGCCGGCCCGTGTTGTCCGCCTGTGCCACGGAGACCGGTCTGACCAGCCCGGTCACCCGTCCGGCCGCGGCCTTCACGTCGCTGTGGGTCAGTTCCATAAAGCTCCTCGGGACACGGGCGTGCGGCCCGCTTCGGTACTCATGCCGGTGCGGCGGTCCAGGGTGGGCAGGATTGCTATGGGGCCGCCGTCGAGCGTTGCTCTCGCCATTCGCGGATGATCGCCTACCGACACACTATGCGGACCCGGTGATCGCGGGAGCAAGCCTTCCGACTCTCCGGCCGCAGGGGTCGGCGCCGCTCCAGGTGAACATCGGATGATTCGGTTGCTCCCGTCGTCGTGGAGAGCGATCGAGCAGTGCGACCCATCCGCCCATGCAGTGGTCGGCCGGAAGTGCTGCGGGCCGCGCGCAGCGATATGAGAACCCCTCGGCCGCAAACAGATTACCCGCACGGATACAGGCGCGGTCGAGCGGGTCGATAATTCAACCTTATTTCCCTCTGTTCGGGGAGGTTTCGGGCGATTGCGGTCCAATTGCCAGTTTATCGGCGTGTATCCGAGATTTTCCTCTTCTCCGTTGTCATGCTCAGTGCCTGGCTGGTCCGAACCAATCGCCTGGTGAGCGGGCGCGACGAGAGGTCTGAGGTGTGAAACTGAGCTGGATGGCGATTTCCGCGCTGGTCGCCGCCACTGTGTCCGGGTGTTCCGACGACACGTCGGTGAGTGGGGAACCGGCCTCGTCGAGCGCCGCTACCGCTTCCGGCGCTCCGGCGACGACCACCGCGGTGCACGAGCACGAGCAGGCGGACGGCGGTATCAGGATTTTGCTGGGAGATGTCAAGAAAGTCCCGGTACCCGCCGATGTGGTGCTCGATATCCGGGCTCCAGCCGCATGGGGGCAGTCCGCCAACGGCATTCGCTGCACGGTGACCGACAGTTCTGGCCGGAATGAAGACCTGCGTTCGTCGGACGCGAAGAAGACCGAGACGTTCGGCGGGACGGAATGGGTGACGGTGTGGACGTTCTCCTCCGCGCCGAACAGCGACGTCACCGTTGGTTGCAAAGACCCGGAATCGAAGATCGCGGCGGCTCATCCTGATCCGTACCTCCGAGTGGTGCCGCGGCAGATCGTCCCGATCGCTCCACCGCAGCGCTGATCCTGCCTGCGCCGATCCGCCGGGCGGTCGCGGGGTCATGGGCGCTCGGGCGGCCGCGGTTCGTCGGTAGTCTGGCGTAGCGTCGCCGACATGGACGATGTCGCTTACCGGGAGCGGCCATCCCGGTACGAGGGCGCCGTGCTGTGGACCAAGACCGTCGATGGTCGCGGTCCGGCGCTGCCGGTGCTGCCAGTGCTGCCGGTGCTGCCCGACGGGTGCATGGATCTGATCTGGATGAACGGTCGGCTGATCGTCGCCGGGCCGGACACCCGCGCTCACCACCCCGGGACCTCGCCGGGCGGTGCGTACGTCGGCATCCGATTCTTCCCGGGTACCGCGCCCGCTTTGCTCGGCGTTCCAGCGCGCGAGGTGCGGGATGAGCGGATCGATCTGGCCCAGCTCTGGCCATCCGCCGTGGTCCGGTCGCTGGTCGGTCGGCTCGAGGCGGCCGACCGCCCGGCGGCGGCGCTCGAAGGGTTCGTGCTGCGGCGAGCGGCGGACGCCGAGCCTGCCGATCCGCTCATGCGGTGGGTGGTCGGCGCGCTGAACGCCGGCCGGCCTGTCGCCGGGATCGCCGACGCGGTGGGGCTCGGTGAGCGCACCCTGCACCGCCGCTCGCTGGACGCGTTCGGCTACGGCCCCAAGACCCTGGCCAGGGTGTTGCGCATGCAACGCGCGCTGGCCTCGGCGCGCAGCGGCGTGCCGCTCGCCGAAACCGCCGCCCTGACCGGGTTCGCCGACCAAGCGCACCTGTCGCGTGAGGTGCGCGCGCTGGCGGGCATTCCGATGCGGGAGTTGCTCGCCCGATCCCGGCGTGCTCGCCCTGGCTATCCGGAAGCGGCCGGGAGTGCGGCGTACAAGTCGACGCCGTTGCCGTCCGGGTCGAGCACCACCGCGTAGCGCTGGCCCCAGAAGGCGTCCCACGGCTTCAGCTCGCCCTGGTAGCCGGCGTCCACCAGGTCGGCGTACACGGCGTCGACCTCCGCGGGATCGGCGCAGCGGAAAGCGATGCCGATCCGGCCCGCGGAAGTCGGCCGCGTCCACTCGGTGTGGAAGGACTTGATGACGGCTTCGGTGTCCAGAGCGAGCCGCAGACCGTTGGCCAGCGCCGCCTCGGCATGCCCTTCCTGTTCGGAGCCCTCCGGGAAGTCGAGCCCGAGACGGCGATAGAAGGCCACCGAAGCGGACATGTCACTGACGACGATGCCGATGACGTCGAGTTGGGGTGTCATACCGGCAGCGTAGGCAGCGGCGTCCGGTGGCGTCTTGAACGAATCGGACAGGACTCAGCGTGCCGGCGCGGGGACCAGCTCGGCGATCAGGTTCTCCACCAGGATGCGGATGCGGTCACGAATGGTGCGCACCACGTCGATGGTCTGATCGGCGGGGTCCGGCAGCATCCAGTCGCGGTAGCTGATGCCGGGGAAGAACGGGCAGGCGTCGCCGACGCCCATGGTGACCACCACGTCGGAGATGCCGATCGCGTCCATCGTGAGCGGCTTGGGGTTGCGACCGGAGATGTCGATGCCGATTTCGGCCATGGCGTCCACCACCGTGGCGTTGAGGGTCTCGGCCGGAGCGCTGCCCGCCGACCGCACGTCGAACCGGTCGCCCGCGAGAGCGGTGAGGAACCCGGCGGCCATTTGCGAGCGGCCCGCGTTGTGCACGCAGACGAACAGCACACTGGGCTTGTGGGACATGTGAACGCCTTTCGATGTGCAAGGTGGAGCATGAGTGTGCGCGCCGCCGGACCGGCCGTCCGGCATGGGGGAGCCGAAACGCTGTCGTAGCGTATGAGATACGTATACCAGCGCGGCGCCAATCGTTACGTCGCGCCGTGCTTCCGCATGCGCGCCCGTACGGTGGCCGCAGGTCAGAGGCTCGAATCCTTTGTCGCCCAGTGCTTGCGGCACCTTTGCCGTCGAGCGGGGACAGGATCCGACGGTAGTGCGGGAGTGTGAGCCAGCGATGAAACTCCTTCCGCACGTCCTGCCCGCAACCGGCGAAACCCCGGTCGACGCGGGTCGACCGGGGTTCGGCGAGTCAGCGGCCTCGCGGGTTGTCTGCCCCGGCCGGCTGTCCCCGCGCTGCCGGGGAACGGACTGGGGGGCGTATCAGATCGGACGCAGGTCGATCATCTTGCGCAGCCGCTGTCGGTCGCGCTCGAGGCGGCGTGCTTCGTAGGCGATCGGGAAGTAACGCAACCGCTCCGGCAGCAGCGGGACGATGCGGGCGATCAGCCAGCCGAGCACGCGAAGCTTGCGTTCGTCGGCCGCGGTCCAGGTCAGCCCGAGCTTCTGCCGCGCGACCTCGGGTGTGGTGCCGACCGTGACGAAGTGCTGGAGCCGGCCGATCGGCGCCACCGCTGCTTTCCACGCGGGATGCAGCGCGCGCGGCAGCTGCTCGGGCGCAGCGACGGAGCGGATCACCCGCAGGTAGTCGCGTGCGGTGTCGGTCGCGACCAGACGGTTCGCGACGGTGTCTTCGAAGAACTTCTCGAATTCGGTGTAGTCGGCCGGGATCTCCTTGGGCGCCACCGAGAAATTGCGCATCAGCTGCAACGTCTCCTGGAAATACGCCTCCTTCTCCGCCGCGGTGAGCGGGCGGCGGGCGAAGTACTTGGCGCTCTCGGTGAACGCGAACGTCCCGGTGTGCAGCACCCAGGCCCACGGGCCGCTGGCGAGGGCGGTGTGGCGGACGCCGTCGGCGTCGGTGGTGTTCAGCGAGGCGTGCAGCTCACGCAGCCGGTCGGCCTCGGCCAGCGCCTCCTCGCCGCCGTAGACCCACATCATCACCGACGCCAGGCTGCGCAGGGCACGGCCCATCGGATCGGTACGGAAGGTGGAGTACTCGTCCACCACCGCGGAGATGGTCGGCTCCATGGTCTGCAGCAGGAAGGCCGAGCCCGCGGTGAGGGAGAAGGTGACCAGTCCGGTCTGGTCCCACATCTGGGTACCCGGTTCGATCGGGCGGCGGGGCGGCAGCGTTCGCGCGCCGGTGGATTCGCGTACGACGGACGCGGTCATCGTGATCTCCCTTGATCGGCCGAACTCAATACAATGAGATGATAACGCTAATAATCTCTCATCGTCTATCCATGAGCGCCGGTTCTCTCGCTGCCCCTAGGCTGTGCGGATATGACGACCGATTGGCGCAGTCGCACCGGCCGGATCGGGGTGCTCACGGGCGCGGGCATCTCGACCGATTCCGGCATTCCCGATTTCCGCGGCCCGCGCGGGGTCTGGACGAAAGACCCGATCGCCGAATTGCTGTCTACCTATCAGAGTTATGTGGCCGACGCCGGTCTACGGGAACGCGCGTGGCTCGCGCGCCGGGACAATCCGGCTTGGCGAGCCGTGCCGAACGCCGCGCACAACGCCCTCGCCGACTTGGAACGGGCCGGGCGGCCGGTGACCATCATCACGCAGAACATCGACCGTCTCCATCAGCGAGCGGGCTCCTCGCCGGAGCGGGTGATCGAGATCCACGGCAACATGTTCGAAGTGGTGTGCATCGAATGCGACTACCAGACCTCCATGGCCGCGACCTTGGAGCGGGTGGCCGCGGGTGAGCCCGACCCGCCGTGTCCGGATTGCGGTGGCATTCTCAAGTCCGCCACCGTGATGTTCGGTCAGCAGATGGACCGCCGCACCATGGTCGAGGCCTCGCTCGCCGCCGAGACGAGCGACATCTTCCTGGCCATCGGGACGTCGTTGCAAGTCGAGCCCGCCGCCTCGATGTGCTCGATCGCTGTCCAGAACGGCGCCGACTTGGTCATCGTGAACGCCGAGCCGACGCCATACGACGCCATGGCCACCGAGATCATTCGCGAACCCATCGGCACCGCCGTGCCCCGCCTGGTCGCGGAAATCCTCGCGGAGTGACCGGACCGCGATGAGGTCCCCGCGGGCTCAGCCCACCGGGCCGAGCACCCGATCGAGGTAGGGGTTGGCGAAACGTCCTTTCGGGTCGAAACGTCGCCGCACCTCGGCGAACCGATCCCAGTCGGGGTAGCGCTCGCGCAGGGTCGCCGCGGTCTGGAAGTGGCGTTTGCCCCAGTGCGGGCGTCCCTGGTAGCGGTCGAAAACCGCTTCGCACGCCCGGAAGTACGGCTCGAAATCCATGCCGCGGTATTGGTGCACCGCGATGTAGCAGGTGTCGCGCCCGCCCGCCGGGGAGAGGAACGCGTCGTCGGGCGCGACCCACCGCACCTCGATGGGCATCGGGGTGTCGAAGCGGGTCGCCACTTCCTTGATCTCGCGGATCGCGTCGGCGGAATGCGCGCGCGGGACGGCGTATTCCATCTCGGTGAAGCGGATCAGCCGCGGCGAGGCGAACACCCGGTAGGAACGGTCCACCTGACGCCGGTAACTGCCCGCGTAGGCGGCGCTGCGCTGGATCAAGGGGGCAAGGCGCGGCCTGCTGCGGCTCACCTTGCAGAGCAGGTCGAACAGATAGTTGGACATCAGGATGTCGGCGAACCAGTCCACCGCCTTGGGGCGCGGCTGCTCGGGCAGCGGCACGCGGTTGTTGCGCTTGGTCATGGCCAGCGGGCTGTGCGCGAACATGTAGAACTCGAAGTGCTCGTTGCCGTCGAGGAACGAATCCAGGTCGGCGAGCACGTCCTCCACCGGGATCGGTCGTTCGATGCCCTCCAGCACGAAGGACGGCACCATCCGCAGCGTCACGGCGGTGACGACGCCCAGCGCGCCGATGCTGACCCGCGCCGCCCGCCAGCCCTCGGGGTCGGTCTGCTCGTTCAACTCGACCCGGCTTCCGTCGGCGGCCATCAGCTCCACGGAATGCACTGCGGCCGACAGGTTTTGCAAGCCCGCGCCGGTGCCGTGGGTAGCGGTGGCGATGGCGCCGGCGACGGTCTGCACATCGATGTCGCCCAGATTCGGGAAGGCGAGGCCGTGCTCGTGCAGGGCGGTGCTCGCGGCGTTGAGGCTGATGCCTGCCTCCACCCGCACCAGGCCGGCGGCCCGGTCGACGTCGAGCACGCGGTTCAGCTTCGCCAGGTTCAGCAGCGTGCCGTCGGTCAGGACGGCGTCGGTGAAGGAATGGCCCGCGCCCGCGACGCGCACGGTGCGGCCGTCGGCTTCGGCGGCGGCGAGCAGGCCCGCCACTTCGTCGATCGAGCGCGGTGTGGCGAGGATCGCGGGCGCACACTGTTGATCGCCTGCCCAGTTCACCCACGAGTTGGTCACATGACCAACTCTACGGGAGCGAACGTGACGCGCGCTACTTACGGTTCGATTTCGCTACCGCTTGCGCCAGCCGCAGGTCAGGTGCTGCTTGGCGTGCTCGACCTCTTCGTCGGTCAGCGGGGGAACGTCGAGATGCCGACGCGGCGTGCTGTCGCCGCGCAAACCGTTCAGCATGATGGCCATATACCGCTGCCACACATCGGGATTGACCGGCCTGGCGAACTCGGCGAGGCCGTCGACCATGTGCACGAGCGCGAAGAAGTCCGAGGGCTCGATGCCATCGGCGAGCACGCCCGCGTCGCGGGCGCGTGCGCAGATGGCGGTCACGGTTGGCTTGATACGATCGCGTACGACCACGAAGCGGTCGGTCTCGTCGTCCTCGAGTTCGAGCATGACCTCGCTGAACCCGCGATTGCTGGCCATGTGCCGACATGCGTACTCGAAGAATTCGACAAGTCCGAACCAGGGGTCCGGGTGCCGGTAGGCGGCGTCCGCCGCGTCGGCGAAATCGTTGAGGTTCTGATCGAAGACCTCGACGATCAGTTCCTTCTTGTTCGCGAAGCGGCGGTAGACCGTGCCGACGCCGACGCCGGCGCGCTCGGCCACGTCGTCGAGGGTTATCTCGAGTCCGTGGTCGGCGAACAGTTCGCGCGCCGCGGCGATGATCCGCTGCTGGTTACGTGCGGCATCGGCCCGCAGGCGCCGAGGTGGAGAGGCGACCGTGGCGTGATTCACATCCTCATTCTATCAACATCCGGGATTAACCGGAGGCAGTGTCTCCGTTCTCATGGTAGCTTCTACGTTTAAGTGGAGGAACATCCTCCGGATCAATGCTCGACACAAAGGGGACACATGACTACCGCGATCGACCGTGGGGCACCCGCCCCCGAGCACACCGGAAGTGGCCGGCGCGGCTCGCACGCGCTGCGGTGGTGGGTGCTCGCCGTCCTCGGTGTCGCACAGCTCATGGTCGTGCTCGACGCGACCGTGGTGAATATCGCGCTGCCCGCCGCGCAGCAAGACCTCGGCTTCGACGACGGTGACCGCTCCTGGGTGGTCACCGGCTACGCGCTGGCGTTCGGCAGCCTGCTGCTGCTCGGTGGACGCCTCAGCGACCTGTTCGGCAGGCGCAACACCTTCATCGTCGGCCTGGTCGGCTTCGCGGTCGCCTCCGCGATCGGCGGCGCGGCCACCAGTTTCGAGATGCTCGTCGCCTCCCGTGTCGGGCAGGGCGTCTTCGGCGCGCTGCTCGCCCCCGCCGCACTCGCCCTGCTCACGGTGACCTTCACCGAACCGTCCGAGCGAGCGAAGGCGTTCGGCATCTTCGGTGCGGTCGCGGGCACCGGCGGCGCGATCGGCCTGCTGCTCGGCGGCGCGCTCACCGAATGGGCGTCGTGGCGCTGGGTGATGTTCGTGAACCTGGCCTTCGCGGCCGTCGCCCTGGTGGGCGCGGTGCTGCTGCTGGCCAAGCACGCGAGCACCGAGCGGCCCAAGCTCGACATCCCCGGCACGGTCGTGGTCACCGCGGGCTTGTTCGGCATCGTCTACGGGTTCTCGCACGCGGAATCGGATGGGTGGACCAACGGCGTCACCCTCGCCTTCCTGTTCGGTGGCGCGGCGCTGGTCGCGGTGTTCGCGTGGCTCGAGACCAGGGTCGCGCACCCGCTGCTTCCGGTGCGGATCGTGCTCGACCGGATGCGCGGCACCTCCTACCTGACGGTGTTCGTCATGGGCATCGGGATGTTCGCGATCTTCCTGTTCCTCACCTACTACATGCAGCTGACGCTGGGTTACTCGCCGATCATGACCGGCGTGGCCTTCCTGCCGATGGTTGCCGCCATGGTGGTCTCCTCGACCACCGCCCCGTCCCTGGTGTTGCCGAAGGTCGGGCCGAAAATCCTGGTCAGCGGTGGTTTTCTGGTCGCGGCGGCGGGCATGGCCTGGCTGACCCGGATCGGCTTGGACACCGGCTACGCCACCCACATCCTGCCCGCCCTGATCCTGCTGGGCCTCGGCCTCGGCGGCGCGATGGCCACCGCCTTCCAGGGCGCCACCTCCGGCGTGCAGCACGAGGACGCGGGCGTGGCCTCGGCCATGATCAACACCAGCCAGCAGGTCGGCGGATCGATCGGTACGGCGCTGCTGAGCACCATCGCCGCCTCCGCGGCCACCGACTACCTGTCCACCCGCAAGCCGGACCCGCTCACCATCGCGCAGTCCGCGATCGAGAGCTACACCACCAGCTTCTGGTGGGCCACCGCGATCTTCGTGGCGGGCGGCATCCTCACCGCGGTGCTCATGCCGAGCACGGCGCCCGCGCCCGCCGAAGGGGAGCCGGTGCTCGCCCACTGACCCGGCTGCGGCACAGCCGATCCGGTCCCCGATAGAGCCGCCGCCGCTCCCGCGACCTCGTCGCAGGAGCGGCGGCCGCCGTCTTCGATGGTGAGCCGCCGGGTTCCGCCGGCACGCGAGCGAGAAAGCCTCCTCGGAACGCCGGTCCAGCTCCGTGGCTGTCCGATTGCCAATCAGCGGCTACGCGCGGCTTGCCCCATTGTCAGACGACCGTCTTTCCGCGTGCGCGGTGGCGTTGATCGCGGCTGTGTGCCATGCCGCTCGTATCGGGCACGACACGCGGCGCCGGTCCGCCGTGCACGGCAAAGCGCCCCCGAATCCCCATTTTTTGTGCAAAATACGAGATAAGTGGACGCGCCGAGCTTTGCTGAACGCCATCGGCATTGCGCTCGACCCGGTCTCGCGCAGAGGTGAACGGTCTCTTATCCGACCTACGCGGTAAATGTCATGGGATGCTTTGCAATCGGAACCTCGATGATTCCGACCGCTGTGGTGTGGGTAGCCAAGAGACTGCTGAACACCCTTCCCTGCCTCGGCGTACCCCGCGGTCGCACCACCCTCACCATCCCACCCGCGAGGTTCGTAGACTCCTCGGACCGGGCGCGGTGCCCCCCGCGCTCGTCCGCCCCGGGGGGTGGCGGTGGCGTAGCCGGGACGTTCGAGCCCGGCGCGGGCATGGCACGGTGTGTGTACCTGGTTCGGCTCGGTGATCGACGGGAACGGCACGACGGAAGGGGGTCAGGCAATGGGTGGTTCGCAAGCGGGTGCTGCCACGGTGGGACGATGGCGGCCCGCCGCACAGCTCACCGTGCTGCTCGACGAGGACGACTTGTGGCGGCACACGCCCGCCTATCACGAGATCGTGCGCCGGGCCAGGGATACCGGTCTGGCGGGCGCCAGCGTGTGGCGCGGTATCGAGGGATACGGCGCGTCCGCGCATGTCCACACCAGCCGGATGCTGGATATCGCCGACCACCTTCCCCTGATGCCGGTGTTGGTCGACGAGCCGGAACGCCTGCGCGCCTTCGTCGAACGCAATGCCGAACTTTTCACCTCGGTCAACGTCACATCGGCGCCGGTGGACCAGTGGCAGGAAGGTGAGCGATGAGAAGACCGCGGGTCAAGCCGGGTGCTCGCGCCGGGTCTGCCGTAGACCATGCGGTAGCAGCCTGTTTCGCCTCGCCTGTGCCGCCGCGCACGACGGCCGTTACCATTGTCGGTTCGGCGTGGCTCGGGAATCTGAGCGGCGCGTCGGCGGGCGATCGGCCGCTCGCCGCCGCGAAAGCAGGCTTCCGCACCGTGCCGACCACGTTCAGCATGTACGGCTACGAGATGTTCCGGCTGGTGGCCGACGTGAACGACGTGGCCGTGGGGTCGGCGGTGACCGGGCGGTCGTGGACATGATCCTGATGACGAGCCGGGCACAGCCGATACGGAAGGGAGACCCGAGCATGGCCCACGATCGAGCCGGGCGTCCCGCGCGTCCCACCGATCTGGAAGACATCGCACACCTGGTGACGGCGTACTACAGCCGTACCCCGGATGCGCGGGATCCGGCCCAGCGGGTGGCGTTCGGAACGTCGGGACATCGCGGCTCCAGCCTGGACGGCGCCTTCAACGAGGCGCACATCCTCGCGATCACCCAGTCGATCGTGGAGTACCGCGCCACCCGGGGCATCACCGGACCGGTCTACCTGGCCAGGGACACCCATGCGCTGTCCGAGCCCGCCTGGACCACCGCGCTAGAGGTGCTCGCGGGCAACGACGTGACCGCGGTGATCGACGCACGCGACCGCTACACCCCCACGCCCGCGCTCAGTCACGCGGTGCTGCGCCACAATCGGGGCGGCGCCAAGCACCAGGCCGACGGCATCGTGGTCACCCCATCGCACAATCCGCCTCGCGACGGGGGCTTCAAATACAACCCCCCGCACGGCGGCCCGGCCGACAACACGGCCACCGACGCCATCGCCGCCCGCGCGAACGAGCTGCTGCGCGACGGCCTCGCCCAGGTCAAGCGCACCACGCTGG
Organism: Nocardia sp. CY15; assembly: GCF_009829295.1. Classification (NCBI taxonomy): domain Bacteria; kingdom Bacillati; phylum Actinomycetota; class Actinomycetes; order Mycobacteriales; family Nocardiaceae; genus Nocardia; species Nocardia sp. CY15. Next base: position 816,186 of record NZ_VUOT01000001.1, on the reverse strand, counting down.
AGCGAGCGCTGGCCACCGGCGTGGAACGCTACGACTATCTCGACCACTACATCGACGACCTGCCCAACGTGCTGAATCTGGACGCGATCCGCGGCGCGGGCATCCGCATCGGCGCCGACCCGATGGGCGGCGCCAGCGTCGACTACTGGGAGGAGATCGGCCAGCGTTACGACCTCGAACTCGAGGTGGTCAACCCGTTCGTGGATCCCACCTGGCGGTTCATGACGCTCGACAGCGACGGCAAGATCCGGATGGACCCGTCCTCGCGCTTCGCGATGGCTTCGCTGATCGCGATCAAGGACGACTACGACATCTCCACGGGCAACGACGCCGACGCCGACCGGCACGGCATCGTCACGCCCGACGGCGGGCTGATGAATCCGAACCACTTCCTGGCGGTGGCCATCGAGTACCTGGTAGCCAACCGGATGGGGTGGGACGCGCTGACCAAGATCGGCAAGACTGCGGTCACGTCGTCGATGATCGACCGGGTGGTCTCCGTGCTCGGCCGCGACGTGCACGAGGTGCCCGTCGGGTTCAAATTCTTCGTCCCGGGGTTGTTCAGCGGCAGCCTGGCATTCGGCGGCGAGGAGAGCGCGGGCGCGTCGTTCCTGCGGATGGACGGCACCGTCTGGACCACCGACAAGGACGGCATCCTGCTCGCCCTGCTGGCCGGTGAGATCGCCGCGGTCACCGGGCAGAGCCCCTCAGCGCGCTACGTCGAACTCGAACGCCGCTACGGCAGCCCCGCCTACGCGCGGATCGACGCCCCCGCCACCGTGGAACAGAAAGAGCTGCTCGCGAAGTTGACTCCGGACATGATCACCACGAAGGAGATCGCCGGGGAGCCGGTCACCGCGGTACTGACCAGGGCGCGGGGCAACGGCGCGCCGCTGGGCGGCCTCAAAGTGACCACGGAGAACGCCTGGTTCGCCGCTCGCCCCTCCGGCACCGAGGACAAATACAAGATCTACGCGGAGTCGTTCCACGGCCCCGAGCACCTCGCCGAGGTGCAGACAGCCGCGGAGGAATTGGTGGGACAGGCGCTGTCCGGTGACCGATAGATCCAAGCCCCTGCCCACCGAGATCTGGGTGCTGGTCGGGGGCGCGTTCGTCATCGCCATCGGGTTCGGCCTGGTGGCCCCGGTGCTGCCGCAGTTCGCGCGCGGATTCGGCGTCGGCGTAGCGGCCGCCTCGGCGATCGTCTCCGCGTTCGCTCTGATGCGGTTGCTGTTCGCGCCGGTGAGCGGGCGGCTGGTGCAGCGGCTGGGGGAGCGCTCGGTCTACCTCGGCGGGCTGCTGATCGTGGCGTTGTCCACCGGCGCCAGCGCGCTGGCCCAGAGCTACTGGCAGCTCATGGTGTTGCGGTCGCTCGGCGGTATCGGATCGACCATGTTCACCGTGTCGTCGCTGGCGCTGGTCATCCGGATGTCGCCGCCCGAACAGCGCGGCCGGGTCTCCGGGTTGTGGTCGACCAGCTTCCTGGTCGGCTCGGTGAGTGGGCCGCTCGTGGGCGGCGGGTTGTCCGGGCTCGGCTTGCGGTGGCCGTTCGTGATCTACGCGGTCGCGTTGTCGCTCGTCAGCGTCGTGGTCTACCTGAGTCTGCGCAATTCGGAACTGGCCGCGCCGGAGCCGGTCGGCGGGGTGCGCATGATGTCCTTCCGGGAGGGCTGGGCGCGGCCGGAGTACCGGGCTGTGCTGCTGTCGAATTTCGCCAACGGGGCGGCCGTGTTCGGTGTCCGGATGGCGTTGGTGCCGTTGCTCGTCGTCGAGGTGCTGCACCAGGCCCCGGGAATGGCCGGTGTCGCGTTGACGGTGTTCGCCGCGGGCAACGTCGCGGTGCTGTTCGCCTCGGGGCGACTGTCCGACCGGTGGGGACGAAAACCGTTCGTGATCGTCGGCTCGCTGGTGTGCGCGGCGGGCACGGCGGGGCTCGGCCTGGCGACCGACGTGCCCTGGCTGCTGGCCACCTCCTTCGTGGCAGGGCTGGGTTCGGGCATGTTCACGCCCACTCAGCAGGCTGCCGTCGCCGACATCATCGGGCCCAATGCGCGCGGCGGGCCGGTGCTGGCCGGTTTCCAGATGGCCGCCGACCTCGGCACCGTCATCGGGCCGGTCGCCGTGGGAGCCCTCGCCCAGCAGGTGTCCTACGGGCTCGCGCTCGGCGTGACCGGCGCTCTCCTCGCGGTCGCCGCACTCGTGTGGGCCGTGGTCCCAGAGCCGCTGCGGCGTCGCGGTTCCGTCCATGCGGAGATCCCGTCCGAACGGTCCGGGGGCGCCGACGATGCCGAACGCCGACCGGCTGGGATCGATCGAGCAGTGAACGAGGTGTCGGGCGCGCCGGTAGCCGACAGTCCGGCGCCGGTCGTGGCGGAGGCAGGTGCACCGGGTGATCGCCGGGAAAACGTGAAACAAGATCGCACGGTGGCTGATCGTCCCGAACCGGTTACGGGTGAAGCGGTAGGGGAGGCCGAGGATCCAGCGGGTCGTTCCGCTGCCGTGACAGATGATCGCCGCGGTACCTCAGGCGTCGTCAGGCCGATGGTAGCCGCGCCCGGCATTGCGGTCGCCGACTCGAATGGCCAGGAATCTCCGACCCCCGAAGGGTGGCCGATGTCTCGCCGCACACGTCGGCGGGTGCAGCGACGTACCCGCCGAACACGCTGAATCTGAGGCGCAACCCGCCCGGCGCGGCGCAAGGGGGAGCCATCTGACACCGTCACACCGGGGCTGTCACACAGTCAGAGACCCAGCAAGAGCTCCTATTCCCAGAGTTGGGGATGCGGTCGCTGATTGCTGCTCATGCTGTGGACAGTATGAGTCTGGCGATGCACTGGTGCGCGCGAGACAAGGGTATCGGGTTGTGCTCCTAGCGAGACCGGGAATTGGAGGTCAACCATGCGTGCCCAAGTGCTGCTGACTCGGGTTGCCGACAGTATCGCTGCCACGCTTGGGCGGGCAACCGGAGCTGTCGCTGACCGCTGGGGGTCGTTTGCACACGTAGCAGGGGACAACGTTGGGCGACTGACCTCGCACGACGCGGACAATGGCCTGCTGATCGCGCGCTCCAATCTCGAGGGGAGAGGTGGGTCGGGGCCAGGCACATTCGCCGGTATTGGTGAGGGCAAGATGGTGTCGTTCACGCCCCGTCAGGTGAAGAGCATCCCGCTCAAGGGCGCCGACGGCCGAGTGATCGGCACCGCGTTTCCCAGCAAACCCAGCGATGAGAAGTTGGTGACGGCCTGGGCCTCCACCGAGATGGATGTGGGAGGGATCAAGGCGAAAGGCAGCGATTTCATGGTGGTTCCCGCCTACGAGATCCCGTCTCCAACTGGCGAAGCAGGACGCTGGTTCGATTTCGGGGAACTACAGAACGCACCTTGGCTCGAGGATGTCATGACATCCGGCAGGCTGCCGATCTATGCCTGGGCCCATGCCAACCCAGAGCAATTCGTCGTCAGCGTCAACAAGGGTTCGTGGCTGCGACCGAAATGGACAAATGTGCACCTCGACGGCGACACCTACGCTCGGCTGCTGATGGTCGACAAGCATTTCACACAAGCGGCGGGAACCAACCCCGGCGCGAGCGTGGTGATGCTTTCGTGCGAATCCGCAATCGAGACGGGGCTGCCAGGTGGCTCAGCGGCCCGGGCAGCCGCCGAAAATCTCCACCAGCACGGTGGCGCTACGGGCAATATATACGGCGCTACCGGAGATGTGATCTTGCCCAAGCCACAGGACGATCTCTCCCAGTTAGCGGTTGTGCAGCACTACGACGACGCAGGCAACCCCCTCCCCCTGTTCGAAAAGTTCTCCCCTCCGAGTCCAGGTAATCCCAGTCCATAGTGATAGCAGAGCACTGAGAGGTCCTCATAGTGGAACCAATGCCCGGCGCTGTCCGGCGAGACGACTGGTTCGTCCTTCTCGACCCGACATGGCAAACCGAAAACCCATCAGGCGATCCACCTGTGGAGGTGATCGTCGGAGGCTGGCGGCTCGACCAGAACGGAAGTCTCGGTCCGTTCCAGTCGAACCCTCGCTATATCCCTCGCAACGACTCGACCCCGACCGACCCGATGGATGCTTTGCTACGACTGATCGCTAACGGAGACGACTGCAGCGACCAGATCATCCCAACCCTGCGCAATACCGTGGTTCAACTCGCATGCGACAGCCAGGACCAGCTGTGCATCGCCCCCGCACCAGACGACGTGACTTGTGCACTCGTCGTCACTGCCGAGGTCCACAAGCAACGACTGAACGTGCCGCACTGGTGGCCGATCCTCGGCGCTCAACTGCCAGAGGTGATCCCTGCCGGGATCGACGTCTTGTTCAACCCTGGTAGCGAGCACCAGTTCCGACTCACCACCGAGGCAATTCGGTAGCCGAACTCCTGATCGGCGTACCGCACGATGCCCGAATCAAGGCACCGTAACGGTCACGGGACAAACGAGCCTCATCAGACCGGAAGCCGGTGATGGCCCAGGCAGGGTTGCACAGACAGCAATTTCACGCCGAATCCGCCCGATTTCGGCCAGTCAGCGATTTCCTGGCGCTCTAACCTGGTCGGCGTGGACCCACTCAAACCGCTTGGTGGAAGGACTTCGACCAACCGGAACGCCGCAGGGCCTCACCGTCGTCCCCGATGCGGCGGTCGGGCTGGTTTCACCTGATCCGAGGACACACTGGGTGGGCTGTGCGGTGTCGTCTCGTGTGCGCAGTCGGCGTCGGATCGGGATGCCTGGCCCGGCGGCGGATGGGACGAGGGGTTGCGGCAAAGTGTCATTGTGAGCGAATCGCGTTCGAGTTACACGCCACGGCCGATGTCCAGTGCGACCACCTATGCGCTCGGCGCGGTCGCTCTCGCGCTGATCGTATTGATCGTCATCGCGGCGATGCGATGGGGGCGGGACGAAGCGGCCGTTCGCAACGACGGTTACGGTTCGGTACGGGAACCGGCGGTGCACTCGATGCTCGAGCAGAACGGTTCGATCCTGCTCGGCCGCCCGGACGCGAAGAAGACCATCGAGGTCTTCGAGGACCCGCTGTGCCCAGGCTGCGGCAGTTTGGAGCACATCTACGGTCAAGAGCTCGCGCAGCGGATCGATGAGGGCGCGCTCGCGGTGCGCTACCGCTTGGTGAATTTCCTCGACGCGCGGTCCCGGAGCAAGGACTACTCGACCCGTGCTGTCGCCGCGAACCAATGTGTCGCCGAGGCGGGTTCGGGCCCGGTCTACTCCAAGTTCCACACCGACCTGTTCACCACGAAGCGTCCCAGCGAAGGGGGCGCCGACCTGAGCAACGACGAACTCGCCGCGATCGCCCGCGACGCCGGAGCCTCCGAGCCGGTGCGGCAATGCATCACGACCGGCGCCAAGATCGACTTCGCGCGCACCACCGCCATGGCGCAGACGGCGGCGCTCGGCGAGGCGCTGGGCGGCTCCGCGGCCACGCCTTCGGTCTTCGACGGCACGAGCAAGGTCGACACCGGCGACGAAAACTGGGTGGTCGGGCTCACCGATTGATCGGCGGTCGTCTACGCCGCCCGTCTGCGGCCCAGTCGGCCAGACATCGAACGGAAGGGCCGGAACGCCGACTCCACCAAATCGACGTTCCGGCCCACTCGACGGCGCGACCCGACATCCCCAGCCCCCGGGATCGCCGGCCACCGAGTTCTTCCGTTGGCCTAGGGCCGGGCAACGGCTCCACCTGCCGCCGCCCGGCCCCCGCACTCGACGGCGCGATCCGGCCCCCTGTCCCTAGACCGCACCTCGAGATGTCACACCGCTGCCGCGAGACCTGCCGGCTCGCCGGACTCTCGGAATGGACAAACCAGCAACCCCATCTGCTCTACCCATTCCGAGCGCCCCAACCGGTCACCGTCCCGTAGCACACGATTCAACCTGCTTCGAACACATGTTCGATTATAGGCTCATTCACCCCCGCCTGTCACCCCCGAATCGAGCCGATTTGGTCGCCGACACACCGTTGGTGTAACTTCATTCAGGCGCGGCGGGGAAGTCCGAAGCGCAACCAACCAGGGGCTATGGCGCAGCTGGTAGCGCACCACACTGGCAGTGTGGGGGTCAGGGGTTCGAGTCCCCTTAGCTCCACTCGAGCAGAAGACCAGGTCCGGCGATTTTCCGGGCCTGGTCTTTGTCGTTCCGGCACCTCTCGAATCCCGGGTTGACGACACCACTGACGACAGTTCAGATCGCGGTGTCGTCGGAGGAGTCGAACAGGGTGTCCATCGAATCCAGCGCGTCGCGCTTCACCGCCCACCTTCAGGGTGGCGATTTCTGTTTCTGGCAGGTGCCGCGTCAACAAACTGCGCGCCGTCATGGCCGCTGTTTCCGCTCGAGTCTTCGTGCCTGGCTTTCGACCTTCCGGTATTTCTCAGTTTCCGGCGACGACACGACTGACAAGCTTTGGTTCGCACCCGATCAGCTCAGGCACTGAGCTACTTGCAGCAGGCTTGGCTTTTACAGCACCTCTACTGTTGTGGCGTGGAACTGTCCGATTCGCTTTGCTGTCGTCGCTGATCGGCGGTTCTGGTCATATTCCGTCGGTCGAGTGCGGTCCCCACCACCACTCGTCTGACATGAGCGGGTAGTCGTCGGGTGGCCAGCTCGCGCCGGTGATGTGGGAGTCGTCGGAGGGATCGTGCCAGGCGATGACCGACTCGGTGATGTCAACGGGGCAGGATGCGGCGGCCCGGGGCAGTGATGGTGTCGAGCCCTCGGTGCTGTGCAGGGGTTGCGACGTGCCGCCACCGGTGTTTTCGGCGGCCGGGGGTTCGGTGGCGGTGCGCGGCTGAGGTGATGTGTCAGTGGGTCGATCAGGTGTCGACTGGCGGCGGGTGCGGGTGACCGGAGCGTACGTGACGGGATCGAACTCGGAGATTCGTGCTGGTGCGGGGTGGTGTCGCGGAGATTTCGCGGGACGCGTTGCCGGTGTCGCAGCCCTCGTCGGTGCGGTGCGAATGGGCGCACGTGGTGCGGCCCGAGATGGGGTCGGGGTCTGGGTCACGCTCGGTGCTGTGTTCGGTTCGCTGGGTGAACCTTCGCGTGCTCGTGCGGAAACGTGCTGCTGGTCTGCCGTCGGCGAAGACACCCCGGTGTGGATGGGTTCGTTGCTGGGTCGCGGCTGCGTGAGCTTGTCGACGACATGCTGGCGACCCTCCTGCAGGCGTGGATCGCTGCTCAGCGCCGCCACGGTCTCACGCATGACCGCTGCCGCGTCGGCCACCGCTGCGCGATGCAGGTCGATGATCATCTCGACCAGCCGACGCGGGTCCAGATAGGCGCCGCCCTCGCCTAACTCGATACTGTGCAGCGTGCCGTTCGCGCCGACTTCCACGCGCAGCGACCCATCCGCACTGGCTGCCTTACCCCTGGCATCGGTGAGCGCACGCTGGAGTCGTTCGATGTGGCCGGAGACCGGATCGATATCCCCCATACTGCGAACCTTCTCTACTCGAATCGTCAAGTGGACCATACGACTGCTCAAAGGGCGACGAACTGCTGGTTCGAGTTGTTGCGTGGGTGAGTCGTGGTCGCTAATGTAACCGCCGACGGGCTACAGGGACATGGGGGGAAATCATGGCTGCCGCAGCGGATCTCGATTCGTCACGGACGCAAGAACTCGCGACGACGCTGGGCAAGGCGGAGACGCAGATCGCGGGGATGTTCACCGGTGAGGCCGGGGATGCTGGTCTGACGTTGCCGGGAACGAAGATTTCGGATGTGTCGACGACTGCGATCGCCAAGGTCGCGAAAGCGGCACAGACGTTGATCGCCGACTATGACGCGCTGTCGGAGGCGACCTCGACCGCGGTGAGGGAGTTTCAGAACAAGGATACCGAGAACGCGGGCGATATCGCTGCTGCGCAGGGGGCGCTGGCATGAGGACCTCGGGTTCCGGGGAACAGGATTCCGTTGCCGGGGCGGCGCCCCTCACCGTCGCGCAGGTGCTGGCTTGGGAGCCTGCGACGTTGCGGACGCGAGGTGATGGCTGGTCCCTCCAGGCCTCGAATCTGACAAGCTTCGATGACACCCAGTACCGCGCCGTCGATGCCGGTCGTGACTTCTGGACGGGTAGTGCTGCGGAGGCGATGCGGTCCAAGCACGAGGAAATTCGCACAACCACAAGGCGTCTCATCACGGCCCTGCAGGACGGTGCGACCGCGGCGCAGTCCGGTGCGAGCACTTTGGGCTCAGCGAAGACCGCCGTGGTCAATGCGGTGAGGGCGGCGGAATCGAAGGGCTACGAGGTCGGTGACGACGGAGCCGTCACCATCTCGACCAGCACCCATCAAACCCTGCTGTCGCAGTTGCCGGATGCCTCGTCGTATTCGGTGGCGGCGGGAACGCTGCAGGTCGATGCGGATGCCTCGGCCACCGCGGTGAAGCAGGCACTCGCGAATGCTCGCACCGCCGCCGCTTCCGTGCAGGCCGCGATCGAAACCGCGTTCAGCCGACTCCCGGAGGGGGATTCGGTGATTTCTTACGGGCTCCCGCAGAACACCGGTGGGTACGGCAGCTACACGAAGGAGTACCCCTTTACCGCACCGTCCGGCTATTCTCCCGCCCAGATCCATGACGAGATCGCGAAGAACTTCGACAAGTACTTCCCGTTCAGCGGCTGCGGTCCCACCATCGAGACCGGCAAGGAATGTCGTCTGGATTCGCCGGTCGGTGGGCAGCCGGTCCGGATCGAATACGTCGGCCCAGAGGGGATCGTCATCAAGTCGCTCGACGGCCACATCGAAGGCGCCGACCGCACGATCACTTTCCAAGCGCTACCGACGAGCGGAAATCTGTGGGAGCTGAAGGTGGACGCCTGGGGCCCAGTCGGCGGAGCTTCAGCGATTCCGGGCGGCGGCGAGGCGAGTGGCACCGTCTGGCAACGCTTTGCCAGCAATCTCACCGACCGCCTCCCCTGGCCCGGGGACGGCCTGAGATGGTGATCGTCAAAGACGTCCTGCTGTTCCTGTCCGGCGCCATCAGCGCCTGGGTCGTCTCACTGCTGCTTCTCTATGTCTTCTATATCTCCGCCGCAGACAGAGTCGCCTTTCCATTCATCGGCGCCCTCGTCGCGGTGGCAATCCTCACCGCGTCAGCCCTCGGCGCGAACAGGTTCTCCCGTCGCGCCCGCCTCGGATTCGGCATGGGCGCACTTGCCTACGGGATCGCTATTCTGTTGTCCGCGATTCTGGGCTGAGCCGCCCGGCTGCGGTCGCGGGCGATGACCGTTGCGCGCGGATTGCCGCACCAAGTTCTGGTGGAGCCTGCCTTCGCTGCCGAGGGGTTCGAGTCCCCTTAGCTCCACTTCAACAAAGATCAGGTCCGGCGAGTTCGCGGACTTGGCATTCGTCCTTGGCGGGCATCTCGAGGTATGCACGACCAGATTGCGGCTTCGTATGCTCACACTCCGCTCGGGGACGTCGCTCCTACGGCCCGATCCGGCAGGTCGCATAGCCGTTGCCGTGGAATTCAGCTCCTCGGCGCTTGACGGCTGCCTGCTATCGGACCACTGATTGCAATGTGGGATCAGTCTGGGTACATTGCGAACCGATTGCAAACTGCAATCAGAAAGGGTTTCGATGAAACAGTTGGTCCGCGTTCAGAACTTCAGCGTCTCCGGTGATGGCTACGGTTCAGGGGAGGGGCAGAGCCTCGAGCGCCCGTTCGGCCATGCCGATCCCGGTCCGCTGTTCTCTTGGGCGGGCGCCACCGCTCACTGGCCCACCCGGACCGAGCCCGGCGGAACCTACGGCCTCGACGACTACTGCGCTCGCGATTTCCGCAACAACATCGGGGCCGAGATCATGGGGCGCAACAAGTTCGGTCCGCAGCGGGGGCCATGGGAGAACTACGACTGGCAGGGCTGGTGGGGGGACGAACCCCCGTTCCACACTCCGGTATTCGTCCTCACCCACCACGTGCGGCCCTCGTTCACGCTGGGGGACACCACGTTCCACTTCCTCGATGCGTCTCCGAAAGATGCGCTCGCTCGGGCATTCGATGCCGCGGAGGGTAAGGACGTGCGCATCGGTGGCGGTGTCGCGACGGTCCGGGAGTTTCTCGACGCGGATCTCATCGACACGATGCACGTCGCCGTCGCGCCGGTCGAGCTCGGTCGCGGTGAAAGACTGTGGACGAGTCCCGACGAACTCGTCGACCGTTTTCATCTGGAGCGGATCCCGAGCCCGAGCGGGGTGGTGCATCACTTCTTCTGGCGAAGGTGACCGACGGGCAGTAGCCGCCCCATAGCGGAGGCCGGAACTCACCTCGGAAATGAAGGGGTGCTTTTACGGCAGACGTGGGTATCCGGTCCGTGTTCTGCGAGCGGCTCGCGCCGCGGAACTTGGACGGAGAAGCAGTATGGCTCACACAAACCTTTCCGGCACCGCCGGACGGATCGCCCAGAACGGCGTCTTCGAGCGATTCGCCCGCGCGGGCTATGTCATGTCCGGCTTGGTCCACCTGCTCGTCGGCTACATCGCCATCCGGCTCGCGCTCGGCGGGGGAGGCGGCACCGCCGACCAATCCGGCGCCATGGCCGAACTGGCCGCCAAACCGGGCGGCGTGCTCACGCTCGGGGTGGGCGTGGTCGCGTTTCTGCTGATGGCGCTCTGGCGGCTGGTGGAGGCCGTATTCGGCAGCGCGTCCAAACCCGGCGCCGACAGCAGGAAACACGAAGCGTTCGATCGCGCCAAAGCTTTCTCGCTGTTCGTGGTCTACATCGCGTTCGCCGTCTCCGCGTTCCGTTTCGCCCGAGGCAGCGGCAAGTCGAGCAGCAGTGAAAGCGTCGGGCTCACCGCCCGCCTGATGCAGAACACGGCGGGGACGATCGCCCTCGTCGTGGGCGGGCTGATCATCATCGCGGTCGGTGGCTACCACGTGTACAAAGGGGCGCGTCAGAGCTTCCTCGACGACCTCCACGGGACACCCAGCGCCTTCGTGCGGCGGCTCGGCACCGTGGGATACATCGCGAAGGGACTGGCCATCGGCGCGGTCGGGTTGCTGGTGATCTTCGCCACGCTCGGGTCGGATCCGAACAAGTCCGCCGGACTCGACGGCGCCTTGAAGACGCTGGGCGCTCAACCCTTCGGCGTGGCTCTGCTGCTCGTGGCGGGGCTGGGCATCATCACCTACGGGCTCTACAGCTTCGTGATGGCCCGGCGCGCCAAGATGTAGCGGAGCCGGTCCCGCCCGGAACCGACGGCGGCGGCGATCCCCTCGTCAGCCCACCGCGGCGGTCTCGTGCTCCAGTACTTCGCTGGCCGCGCGTTCACCCGAGCGGATGGCTCCGTCGATCCAGCCGCACATGACCGCGGAACTCTCGGTGCCCGCCCAATGGATGCGACCGCACGGCTCGCGCAGGGCGTGGCCGAACTGGGTGAGCACGCCGGTCGGGGCATGGCTGAGCATGCCGCCGCCGGAGTAACGCTCGACGCTCCAGTTCTGCTCGACGAAGTCGACGGGTGAGCCGGCTTTCCGGCCGAACCGTTCGACGAGTGCGCCGAGGATCGCGCTCTTGCGTTCCGCGTCATCGAGCCGGCCCAACTGCCGTGCGATGGGCCCTTCGACGATGACGCACAGGACACCGGGCCGCCCGGTGTCGGTGCACGCATCGATGGTGATCGTCGCAGGCGAACTCGGCGCGGCCGACTGCCCCGACAGCCCGTCGGCTCGCCAGAACGGTTCCTCGTACACGACGGAGATCTTGATGATCGAGCCGCTCGGCATACGTTGATGGAGGAACCAGCGATCGACGGGCAACATCGGCTTGTACGCGATCTGGTCGGCGATCGCCAAGGGGACGGCCACGATCGCGCGCCGGGCGCGCATGGTCACCTGGGCTGCGCGGACCGTCACCCCCTCGGCATCCTGATGGATGCATCGGACCGGTTGCGAGAGATGGATCGAATCGCCGAGTTCGGCGGCCATCGGCCCGTAGACGGCGCCCATGCCCCCGACCGGCCGCGCGTCCTGCGCTCCGTCCTTCACGCCCAGAACGAAGTCGGGTCCGCCCCCCGAAGCCATCTGGTACAGCACGAAAAGCAACGACACCTCCGAAGCCGCCGAGGTGTAGCAGCCCGCTATGGCGGTCTCGAGCAAATCGTGGGCGGGCTTGGACAGGACATTGTTCTCCAGCCAATGCGCCAGGCTGACCTGATCCCACTTGTCGGCCTTCTTCGCCGCCCACGGCGCTTCCAGCGGAACCGACTTGCACATATGTCCGAGCTCGAGGAATACCGCGCCGAGGTTCATCGCCGCCCACGGGCTCATGGTCCACGGGATCGTGCCCGTATAGCGGTGCTGCTTGCCGTCGACCACCATCAGGGCCGAGCCGTCGGTGTACTGCTTGTAACTCGCTACCCCGAACTCGGTCATCAGAGCCTGGACCCGGTCCTGACCCGGCCCGATCCAGGCGCCGCCGCGATCGATCCACGAACCGTCGTCGCGCACTTCGGTGAAGGTGCGTCCGCCCAGCCGGTCCCGTGCTTCCAGCAGCGCGACCGATCGGCCCGCTTGTTTCAGCCGCAGCGCGGCCGTCAATCCCGCGAAACCGCCGCCGATTACGCAAAAGTCGGCGTCTGTCATGGCGTGCCGTCCTCGTGTCGAAGTTCCGCACGGCCGCCGTGGTACCCGCGCTCGATCGGCGCACTCGGCACAGCGGGTGCGATTCGCCTTCGATCAGGTCTACGCGTCGAATCTTGGGCAATTCTATAGCAAATTGCCGCGCTCGGTCATCTCGAGGCATTTCCGGTGCGGACGCCCGGCAAGCTGCCTAGGCTCACGGATCTTGTTGTCCGACCGCCTGGAGCTCCTCCGATGACGATGTCCCCGTCCTCTGCGCACAGCCGCGCGACGCATGGTTCGCCGATCGATACCGACGGCCCGCGGATTCCGCTTTTCGCAACGGAATTCGCTGCGGACCCGCACAGCGCCTATCGCGAGATGCGTGCGCGATACGGATCGTTGGCGCCGGTGGAACTGGCGCCGGGCGTACCGGCCACCTTGGTGATCGGTTATCACGCCGCGGTGCGGATCATGAACGACCCGGACCACTTCCCGGCCGACCCGCGCGCTTGGCAGCAGAACATCGCCGCGGACTGCCCGGTGTTGCCGATGATGCAGTGGCGGCCGAACGCTTTGCGGAATGCCGGAGCCGAGCATGCCCGCTATCGGCAGGCCAACGTCGCGGGGCTGGAGATGGTCGACCTGTACGGCCTGCGCGACACCGTCGCGCAGCTGGCCATTCCGCTGATCAACTCGTTCTGCGCGGACGGGGCCGCGGATGTGGTGCGCCAGTACGCCTTTCCACTCGCCTTCGCGGTGCTGAACGCCTTGCTGGGGTGTCCGGCCGAGATCGCGCAGCGCGCCGCGACCGGTATGGCCGCGATCTTCGAGGGTGTCGAGGCGGAGCGCGGGAACAAGATGCTCATCGATTCGCTGGGGGAGTTGACGCTGCTGAAACGGGCCGAACCCGGCAACGACATCACGACGCGCATGCTGCGGCACTCGGCGGGGTTGAGCGACACCGAGATGGTGCACCAGCTGGGGACCCTGTACGGCGCGGGTATCGAGCCTCAGCAGAATTTGATCGTCAACACCTTGCTGCTGATCCTCACCGACGAGCGCTTCGGCGGCAGTGTGCTGGGCGGGAGCCTGTCGACCCGGGACGCTCTGGACGAGGTGCTGTTCAACGATCCGCCGATGGCGAACTTCTGCTTCAGCTTCCCGAAGCAGCCGGTGCTGATCGATGACGTCTGGCTGCCCGCCCACCAGCCGGTGGTGATCAGCATGGCCGCCTGCAACACCGACCCGGCGATCAGAACCGACCAGTACGCGGGCAATCGGGCGCATTTGGCGTTCGGCGGCGGGCCGCACGTGTGTCCGGCGAGTTCACTGGCCTACCTGATCGCCCAGGACGCCATCGACCAACTGCTCGACGCCCTGCCGGAGATGCGGCTCGCCGTCCCGGTGAACGAGCTGATCTGGCGTCCGGGTCCGTTCCATCGAGCGCTGACCGCCCTCCCGGTCGTTTTCCCGGAGTCGGCGCCCCTGCCGGTGCTGTAGTTCGCGGGACGGCTGTTCCGGCGGTCCGAAGCGACGAGCGGCTCTTCGTTTCAGCGACTCTAACTTGAAAGTTAGGGTAAGCGAACTTATCATCTCCTTGTATGAAGGTTCGGCTCCACCCGCTGCTCGCCCTGTCTCCACGCCGATGGATGGCGGCGATAGCCGTGGGCGCGCTGGCATTCACGCTCACCGCCTGCGCCGAGAGCGGCGCCGGACCCAACGATCGGCCGGTGGTGCTCACGACGTTCACGGTGCTCGCGGATATCGCCAGGAACGTGGCGGGCGAGCACCTGACCGTGGAGTCGATCACCAAGGCGGGTGCGGAGATCCACGGCTACGAGCCGACGCCGGGTGACATCAAGAAGGCGGCCAAGGCGGACCTCATCCTGGACAACGGCTTGAACCTGGAGGCGTGGTTCGCCCAGTTCGTCTCCGACTTGCGGGTGCCGCATGTCGTGGTCAGCGAGGGTGTCGCCCCGTTGCCGATCCGCGAGGACGCCTACCAGGGCAAACCGAACCCGCACGCGTGGATGTCACCGCAGAACGCGCAGATCTACGTCGACAACATGGTGCGGGCGTTCAGCGATCTCTCTCCCGGCCATGCCGCCGATTTCCGTTCCAACGGGGAGCGGTACAAGTCCGAGCTGCGCAAGGTGCACGACGAACTCACCGGTACCTTGAACGCGCTGCCGCCGAACGAGCGGGCCTTGGTGACTTGCGAGGGCGCGTTCTCCTATCTGGCCCGCGATGCCGGCCTCACCGAGAAGTACATCTGGGCGGTCAATGCCGAGCAGCAGGCCACGCCCCAGCAGATCGCGTCGGCCATCGACTTCGTCCGGCAGCAGCGGGTGCCCGCGGTGTTCTGCGAGTCCACGGTGTCGGACGCGCCGATGCGCCGCGTGGTCGAGGCCACCGGCGCGGCGTTCGGAGGGGTGCTGTACGTCGATTCGCTGTCGGAAGCCGACGGCCCGGTCCCGACCTACCTGGCGTTGATCCGCCACGACGCGCAGACGATCGGCTCCGCACTGACGGGTCGCCGTCCATGAGCGGGCCGGTGATCGAGGTGCGTGGCGTCAGCGTCCACTACGGCGAGGTGCCCGCGCTCGAGGACGTCGATCTGACCGTGAACGCGGGGCGGGTCTGCGGTCTCATCGGGATGAACGGTTCCGGCAAGTCGACGTTGTTCAAGACGATCATGGGCCTGGCTCACCCCGACCGGGGAACGGTTCGGATCAACGGCGGCGCGCCCGTCGCGGCGCGGCGCGCGGGCATCCTCGGCTATGTCCCGCAGAGCGAGGACGTCGACTGGAGCTTCCCGCTTTCGGTCCGAGACGTGGTGATGACCGGCCGCTACGGCCGACTCGGTTTCACCAGGCGTCCGCGTGAGGCGGATCGGGAAGCGGTCGCGCACGCACTGGAACGCGTGGAACTGACCGACCTCGCCGACCGGCAGATCGGGCAGTTGTCCGGCGGACAGAAGAAGCGCGCCTTCGTTGCGCGCGGGCTGGCCCAAGGCGCGACCGTCCTGCTGCTCGACGAACCGTTCGCGGGCGTCGACAAGCGTTCGGAGGCCACGATCACCGCACTGCTGCGGCAGCTCGCCGGCGACGGCGCCACGATCCTGGTGTCGACGCACGACCTGCACGCCTTGCCCGGCCTCGCAGACGAGGCGGTGCTGCTGATGCGCACCGTGCTCGCCCAGGGCGATCTCGACGCGGTCCTGCGGCCGGAGAACCTGGCCAGGGCGTTCGGCCTGGACGTGATGAACCGGGTGTGAGCCCCGGCCGAGTGTGGGGACAGATATATGAGCTTGACCGAAATTTTCATCGATCCCCTGCGCTACGAGTTCATGGTGCGCGCACTGGCCACCACCGTGACCGCGGCGCTGGTGTGCGCGGTGCTGTCGTGCTGGCTGGTGCTGATCGGGTGGTCGTTGATGGGAGACGCCGTCTCGCACGCGGTGCTGCCCGGTGTGGTGCTGGCCTACATCGTCGGGCTGCCGTTCGCGGTGGGCGCGATCGTGTTCGGATTCCTGGCGGTGGCGCTGATCGGCGTGGTCCGGGACACCAGCCGGATCAAGGAGGACGCCGCCATCGGCATCGTCTTCACCACACTGTTCGCCTTCGGCTTGGTGCTGGTCTCGGTGACGCCCAGTCAGACCGATCTCAACCACATCGTGTTCGGCAACCTGCTCGGCGTCAGCCGCGGTGAACTGGTGCAGGTGGTGATCCTCGCCGCGATCACCCTCGGCGCGCTGATTCTCAAACGTCGCGACTTCACTCTCTACGCCTTCGACCCCACGCACGCGCACGCCATCGGCCTCAGTCCGCGGTTGCTCGGCACGGCACTGCTCGGATTGCTGGCCCTCACCGCCGTTGTCGCCCTGCAAGCGGTCGGCGTCGTCCTCGTGGTCGCCATGCTCATCATCCCGGGCGCGACGGCCTACCTGCTCACCGACCGCTTCGGCCGGATGTTGCTCATCGCCCCCGCCATCTCGGTGACCTGTGCGGTGGCGGGCCTGTACCTGAGTTACCACCTCGACACGGCTCCCGGCGGCATGGTTGTCGTCGTCCAAGGGATGGTCTTCACGGCCGTGTATCTGTTCGCGCCGCGTCAAGGCGTGATCGGTCGGCGGATCTTCGCGGCACGTCGGCTGAAGAACGCGGATTCGGTGAGCGTTCGAGAGTGAACGCAGCAGAGTGGCCGGGGGGCTGAGTGGGGGCACCGGTACCGCCACTGTGGTGGACCGCGGGCCGGATGCGTGATGATGTTGTCTCGTGGTGGATTACACGATGGTCTTCGATCGGGTCCGGGGGTCACTGCTGGGTGGAGCGGTGGGTGACGCGCTGGGGTGGCCCATCGAATTCCTGCGGCTGGAGCAGATTCGGCAGCGGTATGGCGATCACGGCGTGACGGGCTTTCTGCCGCAGCATGTCCAGGACGCGGCGCAGCAGATCACCGACGACACGCAGATGACGTTGTTCACCGCTGAGGGGCTTTTGCGGTCCGCGCCCGGCGCTGATCCGCTGCCGGCGTTGCGCCGAGCATATCTGCGCTGGTGGCAGACGCAGCGGCAAGAGGTGCCCGCGCCCCACGTCGACGGGTGGCTGGCGAGCCTTCCCTTTCTGTACGCGGCGCGCGCGCCCGGGAACGCGTGCATGTCCGGGCTCGGGCAGCAGTCACGGGGGTTCGTCGCACCGAACCCGTTCGGGGAGAGCGGGCCGGTGAACCCGCATTCGAAAGGCTGCGGCACCGTGATGCGGTCCGCGCCGATCGGTCTGGCCGGTATGGGGTCCGACCTTGCTTTCACCACGGCCGCGCGGGCCGCTCAATTGACCCACGGGCATCCGACGGGATACCTCGCGGCGGGGGCGTTCGCCGCACTGATCGATCGTGTGGTGAGCGGTGTCGAGCTGTCGATCGCCGTACGGCAGACGATCGCTCAGCTCACGACTTTCCCCGCGAGCGCCGAGACGGTGGCGGCCCTGACGCGAGCTGTGGAGTTGTCCGAGGAGGGGGTCTCCGCCGAACAGGTCGAGCGGGTCGGCGAAGGGTGGGTCGCGGAGGAATGCCTGGCCATCGCGGTGTATTGCGCCCTGCACGCGGCCAGGACCGGTGATGTGCGCGCGGCGTTGCTGCTGTCGGTGAACCATTCCGGCGATTCCGATTCCACGGGTGCGGTGGCAGGCAATCTGATCGGCGCCGTCCACGGGGTCTCCGGATTGCCGAGGGAATGGGCGTCCGCGGTCGAGGGGCGCGACGTGCTGGTTCAGGTCGCCGACGATCTCGTCATGAACTTCGGGCTCGGCGACCGGTCCGGGCTCGCCGCCCGCTATCCCGCCGACGAGGGTTTGTGACGGTCGCTCCGGTGGTCGAGGCGGGGTCACGCCTCACCGCTGACATCCGCACCGGTCTCGCTCGGGTCTCGTGGTTCGGTAGGTAACCGGCACCTCCAGCGCGCGGTCGCGTAGCCACCGGTGAGCCGGGTCCGCCTCGAGCCGGACGTGCCACAGCAACGACCGTCACACGGTGCGGGGCCGCGGTCGTGGTCGTCGCCGGGCGCTGCGCCGTCATCGGCGGCACCATCGCTCGCGGTGATGCCCACGAGCGCGGGGATCATCGGATACGTTGTGCCGCTGATGGTCACGACACCTGGTCAGGGCAGTAGCTGACGAATCAGGGCGCCGGCGGCCCAGTCCTGCCACTCCTGGCTGGTCCAGCCGCGTTCGTGGACGAGGAGGTGGTAGGTCTCGGGCGCGAGGACCACCAAGGCGATGTCGGCGGCGCGGTCGGGGTCGATCCCTTCGCGCAGCGGGGTTTTGGCGGCCAGCGCCGCACCGAGGCGGTGCTGCACGAGGTGGCGTTGGGCGATGTTGGTCTGCCACAGTTCGGCCAGTTCCGGATCGGTCGCGGCGGCCGAGCGAACGGCCTCCAGCAAGGGGGTGACCCGGGCCAGGATCGCGCCCGCGGCCGCCACTTGGAGCCGGATCTGCTCGAGCGGTGGCGCGGCGACCGCCTCGGCGAACCACGGCCGGTCGAGCGTGGCGACCGGCTCGGTGTCGCCCGCGATCTCGACGTCGAGCAACTCCGCGAGGATCGCGCGCTTGGTGGCGAAGGTGAAGTACAGGGTCTGCACGGCCATCCCAGCTTCTTCGGCGATGGCCTTCATGGTGGTCGCCGTGTAACCGCGGGTGGTGAACAACTCCCGCGCCGCGCCCAGCATGCGCGCCCGGTTGGCCGAGGTCTTGGCCGCGCGCACTCCGGTGTTCTTCGACATGGAGGACATCCTACTTGACTGGAGTTCAGCACTAGTGAACTATTTCGCTAGATCGATGCTCTAGTGAAAGGATGCGTGATGGGCGGGTTGGGACGATGGCGGCTGCTGGTGATTACGGTTGTCGAGTTGGTGATCTTCCTCGATACGACGGTGCTGAACGTGGCGCTTCCGGAGATCGGGAGGCACTTCGGCCTGGGTGAAGCCGGTTTGGGCTGGGTGACCAACGCCTATCTGCTCGCGTTCGGCGGGTTCATGCTGCTGGGGGGCCGCGCGGCGGACCTGTACGGACCGCGCCGCATGTTCGGGGCCGGGCTGGCGGTCTTCACTGTCGCCTCCGCGCTGGCCGGATTCGCGGGCACGGCGTGGTTGCTGATCGCCGCGCGTGCCCTGCAGGGCATCGGTGCGGCCGTCGTGATCCCGGCGCAACTGGCGCTGCTGGCCACGGCGTTCACCGATCCAGCGGCGCGGCGCCGGGCCTTCGGAGTCTGGAGCGCGATGGGCGCCGCGGGCGCGGCGATCGGCACCGCGGTGGGCGGTCCGCTGACCGACGTCTTCGGTTGGCCGTCGATCTTCCTGATCAACCTGCCGATCGGACTGCTCGCGCTGGCGTTGTTGCGCAAGCTGCCCGCGGACCCCGCCAGCACGGCCGAGGCGGGACGACTCGATGTGCCGGGCGCGCTCACCGGAACGGGCGCGCTGCTGATCATCGGATACTCGATCGGCGCGTGGGGCGATCCGGGCCTCCGGCTGCTCGCTTCCGCGCTGCTCGGAGTGGGTGCCGCCCTTTTCGTCGGCTTCCTGGTCATCGAGCTGCGCAGCTCGCACCCGCTGATGCCGCTGCGGCTGTTCGCGATTCGTCAGGTGAGCGGTTCGGCAGCGGTGAACGCTCTCGTCGGCGCGGCGCACGTGCCCGCGTTCGCCCTGCTCGCGCTGTATCTGCAGAACACCCAGGGCTACAGTCCGACGGCGTCGGGGCTGGCGGTGTTGCCGGTCGCGGTGGTCAACATCGTCGTCTCCCGCACCCTCATCCCGTTCGCGCTGGCGAAGCTCGGCCCCCAGGGTGTGCTGGCCGCCGGAATGGCGTTGCAGGCCGCGGCGCTGGCTTGGTTCGCGCGGTTGCCCGAACACGCCTCTTACCTCGTCGACGTGCTGCCCGGGGCCATCGTGTTCGGCGTCGGTTTGCCTGCCGCGTTCGTCGGCGTCACCGTCCCGGCCGTCACGGCGGTGGACGAGACGGATCGGGGCATCGCCGCCGGTGTCGTCAACACCGCGCAGCGGGTCGGAGCCGGGATCGGCGTCACGGCCGTGCTCCTGCTCGCGCAGACGGTGACCGAAAAAGCGAACGGCTCCTCCGTCGATGGCGTCCGCGCGGGCTTCGCCGCCGCGGCCTTACTGGCGCTGGTCGGTTGCCTGCTCACGGTTCTGGTGCTGCGGGTCCCGGTTTCCGAGGCCGATGCGGCCGCCGATGTCCTGAACGACGAGACGAATGAGTCCCACCCCCGTCGGTGAGCTCCGACACCACGCCGGGAGGCCACCGCGCGGTCGGGCGACAGTGTGCGCGGAACCCGAGCCCGCCATCAGCGCACGGATGCGCTGGTCCGGTTCGCTGGGGACAGGACATCGTGCCCTATCCACGCATGCGCTGGTGGCCTGCGCTCGTCGCCACGGCCGGGCCCGCGCGGCGGCTGCGAGCCCGGCCGTGCGTCGTGCAGGATGAGCGCGCGGTCGGGAGCCGCTGCTCACGCCCCGAGGGCGCGGGCCAGGTGGGGCCAGGAATCGTGCAGGTCCGCCTCGAACTGCCCCCAGGTGTGCGAGCCCTCCGGGCGGTTGACATGGATCGCCGGTAGCCCGAGCTCGGTGAGACGGTCGGCGAAGGCCGCCGTGCACGAACTCGCGATCGCCTCGATCGGCGGGAAGGGCAGCCCTCCTCGATCTATCGCCCCCGGAGTGCCGGAGGCGGCGGACAAGTAGATGGTTTTCCCGGCCAGAGCGCCCGCGTTGGCGAAAGCGTCGTGCGCCCGCCAGACCGCGTCGCCCGGCGATCCCCACATGTTCGCCGGGTTGCCCCCGCCGCGGATGACCTGCGCGCTGACCATCGCGGCGCCTGCGGCGTCAGCGGCCCAAGGGCACCCGCTGTAGGCCGCCACGGCCTCGTACACCTCGGGCGCCTGAATCGCGAGGTCGACGGCCGAAGCGGCGCTCATCGACACCCCGGCGATCGCGTTTCGTCCGTTCGTATCCAGTTCGGAGTCGAGGGTTCCGGGAAGCTCCCGGGTGAGGTAGGTCTGCCATCGGTTTCGCCCCACCGCCGGATCGTCGGCGAGCCAGTCGGTGTACATGCTGTAGGCCCCGCCGACCGGCATCACCACATTGACGCGCTTGTCGGCGAAGAACGTACGAACGTCCGTGTCGTCCCACCACGAGATCCCGTCGACCCCACCGCCGATGCCGGTGAGCAGATACAGCGTGGGCGCGGGGCCGCCACCCGCGGCGCGGATCACCCGATTGGGGACCACCCGATCCATCGACGGCGAGTAGACATCGATCTGCGAAACCGAGCCTCCGAGCGGAATTTCCCCGACGACGCGGGCCCGCCCGGGCTCGGCTTCGGCAGGTTGAACGGAAAAGAGGGACACCGCTACCGCGCTCGCCAGCACGCTGACGAGCGCGCCCAAACACCTAGAAGCACTCACGATTTCGGTGTACCCACCCCGGTCCGCCGTACTCCACAAGCCGGTACGGATCTCACCGCAGACTACGCGAAAACGTCACGGAACCAGTCTGTTTCGGTGGAAGGCGTCTCACCGTTCCGGCTGGTCCACGCGGTAGGCGGCGGCAAGGGCTACCGCGGCGACGGCCAGTATCAGCCAGCCGCCGGTGACGGGAAAATAGATGACGGTCAGCGGGATTCCGATCGCGACCAGGTACCAGCCGACGTGGCCGGGTACGCGGCCGGTAGCGCTGAGCGCGTTGCGGGTGAGCGCGCCGATGGCCAACAGCGCGATTCCGCACATCATGAACCACACGCTGGCATCGAGCGCGAAATAGGCGGGATCGCCGGTGTCGGAGGCCGCCGCCAGGAATCCTTCGGACGCGATGCCGGACCAGTCGTTGGGCTGGATGAACGCGTACACGAAGTGGATCGCCGCCGTCGCGAAGAGCAGTCGGTGCACCCAGGGGCCGAGGGCGGGCATCAGTTCTCCTTCCGGATCGCCAGTCGCAGCACCAAGGCATAGATATCGGCGATCTCTTTCGCGGGAAGTGGTGGAATCACCTGCTGGGCCCCGACGAGTGCGAGGTAGAGCAGGCGCGCCAACGGTTCGATCTCTTCGTTGTTCTCGTGGAGATCGCGCAACAGTGACTCGAGGTATTCGACCCGCCTCCGGTCCACGCGCTGCTGGAGCCGGTACACCTCCGGGTCCTGCATCGCCCAGGAGCGCATGGCGATCTCCACTGCGTTGTCCGCGTCCTGATCTGCGAGTACGAGGTCCGTCAGCCGGGCGAGTTTGTCGCGTGCGGGGGCGTCGCCTGCCTCGGTTTCGGTGATATAGCGGCCGGTGTACACGGATTCGAAGTGTTCGAGCAGGTCGGTCTTGTACCCGGACATGCCCCGGAAATGGTGGTAGAACGACCCTTTCGTGAGGCCGAGGTCGGCGCACAAACGCTCCACGGTGAGCGCCCGCGCCCCGTCCTCGGCCAGCACCGCCAACCCGGCGTCGAGCCAATCCCGCTTGCTCATCCGACCTCCTCGACCCTCGAGGCCGAACATACCATACCGTATGGGATGGATGCGAATGCCTCAGGCTGTCGTGCGGTCGCCGGCCCTATTCGCCTGGAAGTCGAGGCCACGGCCTCCTCGGCGGGGGAGTTTCAGCACCCCGGCCGCCCACAGGGCAACGCCGATGTACAGCACCTGCTCCGGGATACGCGCCCACAGTGGCGTCGCGGGCGCGCCGTTGAACGGGACGTCGCTGACGGCTACGTAGATGTTGGCGGGCAGCATCACGACGAACAAGGCAGCCAGTCCCAGCCCTGCGGGCCGGCGCGTGCGTGTGAGGAACAGGCCCACGGCACCGAGCAGTTCCAAAACGCCGGTCAGGTAGATCATCGCGCCGGGGAACGGTACGAACGGCGGCACCATCGGGAGGAGATCGGCATGGGTCGGGGCGGGGGAGTCCGCGAACGACTCCGGCAGGAAATGCGTTGTGCCGGTCATGATCAGCATCACGCCGAGGGCGTAGGCGCCGCAGGTGGGCCACGCGGCGAATCGGCGTGCGCCGAGGGCGCCTGCCGCACGCAGCACGAGCAGGCTGGTCAGCAGAACGAGGAGTGTTTCCATCATGCCTCCGTGGGGACGGTCCGGCCGGGCGCCGGTGTGGTGGTGAGTCGGATGAGCAGGTAGATCAGGACGCCGATCGGCGCGAACAGGATGGTGAGCACGAGCAGCGGGCTGATCAGCAGCGGTGTGCGTCCGCGGGCGCGGCTGTCCAGGAAGATCCAGCGTCCGAGGAACAAATCGAAGGCCACGAAGTGCGCCCATGCCGCCGCGGCCCCGGAGCTTTCACCGAGAACGGTTTGCAGCCCAGGCAGATTCGGGTTGATCAACGCCTCGGCGAACGAGCCGAACTCGGGCACGATCAGTGCCGCGTAGACGATCAGGGGCGGGAGGCAGATGAGCGGTGACGCGACGATCGCACCGGTCCGCCGCCACGTCGGCGCCAGGACCATCAGTGCCCAGAACGGCGCCGCCAACCAGAAGGTGATGTCGAAGAGCGATTCCGTCATCGGCTCGCTCCTGCGGGAAGTCTGTTCACCACAACGGCTTTCGAGCGCACCGCCATGGCTGTGGACACGATTGCGGCGAGAGTGATGACGGCGAAGGCGAGAAGAGTCGCCGCGTCGGGATGGACCACCGACTGTCCGCGCAACGCTTGCCAGGTCAGCACCGCGAGCAGCGCGGCGTAGGTCGCCGCCGCGACCGTGACGAGCCTTCGCCTGGTATCCGCCGATCGCAGAACCGGAATGCGGCGTGAGCCGTACTCGACGGCGAGCAGAACCAGCGGAATGACCTGCAACGCATGCATCCCGAGGAAATGCGGGATGCGCAGGTCGCCTCCGGCGGTACTCCAGCCGAGTATGGGCAACCCCGGCCCGCCGTCGGGAAGCCCGACGGTATGGGCGCCGCTGATCGAGCTGCCCGCTGCTCGTTGCTCGGGTGTCGGTCCGACCATCAACATCCCTAGTGCGGCGCCCGCGAGCGACAGGACGGCGCCGTAGCGGATCGCCGCGTTGCGGGCGGGGTCGCTCGCCGGGTCGACGAACACCGCCGCGGACGCGATCAGTGTGGCCACCCAGACGACCACGATCGAGGAGCCCATGATCTCCCACAGCGCCGCGTTCAACGGCGTCGTGAAATTGAAGTGGCTGGTCGTGCCCCGCACGATCTGGGTGGTGATGACCAGCAACTCCACCGCCAGGCCGAGCGCCGCGACCGTCCCGGCCCACCAGGCGACGCGGCGCCAGCGAGTGAGCTGGGCGATCAACCACGCCCACGTCACGGCGTAGATCAACACCGAAAGGGCGAATTTCGCGGATTTGGCCCAAATCGGCAGCCCGGTCAGGGTGCGGTCATCGACGACGATGCCCGCGATCGACCACACGACCAGGAGTGCCATCGCGACGGCGAGCAGCATCAGCGGGCGGTGCCAGGAGAGGGCGGGGAAGCGCCGGAAGAGGGTAGTCACGCACAGGGCCTTTCGGGAACTAGAACTATCGATAGTGAAACTATCAGTAAGATTATGGATAGCGGTACTATCCAGTGTCAAGATGTCGACCGAGCCCGAGGAGTCCGATGCGGATCGCCGAACTCAGCCGCGCCAGCGGTGTTTCTCCCGCGACGATCAAGTACTACGTGCGGGAAGGCCTGCTGCCGTCCGGCGTGCGAACCCACCGCAACCAGGCCGAATACAGCGAGGCACACGTGAGTCGGCTGCGGCTGATCCGGGCACTGGTGGATATCGGCGGCGTGTCCATCGAAGCGGCGAGGGAACTGCTCGCGGCGCTCGACAGCGGCAACCTGTCCGCGCGCGATTCCCTCGGTCATGTGCAGTACGCGCTGGGTGGGCGGCGCTCTCCGGTCGCCGACGAGCAGCGGGCGGCCGCCGCCGAGGACGTCGCGGCACTGCTGGACGGGCGCGGCTGGCGAATCCACGACGAGAGCCCGGCCCTCGGCACCCTCATCGATGTCTGCGCCGCGCTGCGCCAGCTCGGCCACGGTGACGTGGTCGGCGCGCTGGACGACTACGCGGGCGCCAGCGAGGCCATCGCCGCCACCGACCTCGCCCTGGTCCGCAACGAACCCGCCGTCGAGCGGATGACCGAAACCGCGATCGTCGGAACGATCTTGGGTGACACCCTGCTCGCCGCGCTGCGCCGGCTGGCGCAAGAGCATCTCTCCCGCACGCTGTTGCCGCCGGACGACGCTTCCGGCCGCACCGAGGTTTAGCGGAGCCCTCGCGCGGCATGACGGGAACAGGATCATTCGACCGAAAGGAGAGGCGCTCATGGCCGATCAGCTGGATGGGACGCGGGTCCTGATCATCACCTCGAACACGGGAGTGGAGCGGGACGAACTGCTGGTGCCGCGCGACGAACTGCGTCAGCGCGGCGCGCGGGTCACCCATGCCGCGCCGAAGCGCGAGCAGGTGCAGACTTTCCGCCACGACACGGAGAAAGACGCTGCTGTACAACCGGATTCGTCGTTGCACGAGGTTTCCGTGGACGACTTCGACGTGCTCGTGGTGCCCGGCGGCACGGTGAACGCGGACAAGCTGCGGGTCACCGACCGGGCGATCGAGCTGGCCAAGGAGTTCGCGGGCGCGGGCAAGCCGATCGCCGCGATCTGCCACGGCCCCTGGCTGCTCGTGAACGCCGAGCTGGTGTCCGGCAAGACGCTGACCTCGTACTTCTCGCTCCGGGCCGACATCGTCAACGCGGGCGGCGCGTGGGTCGACGAACCGGCGGTCCGCTCCGCCGAGGGCGGGTGGACGCTGCTCACCTCCCGCAACCCGGGTGATCTCCCCGATTTCGTCCATGCCATTACGCGGGAAGTGGTACCTGCCTCCCGGTGATGCACTGGTTCACTTGTCCGGCAATGGTTCTCGCGGGTCGATCGCGATGCCCAGATCGCGGAGCCGGTTGTCGATGAGCAGCCAGCATTCGGTGGTCAGGCGGTCGACGAGGGCGGACTCGGTGGTGTCGTGGTGTTCCAGCCACCAGCGCACCGAGGCGTCGACCAGGCCCAGCAGGGCGACCACCAGCCGGTCCGCGGCCATCGGGTCGGCCCCGAACTCCGGCAGGTAGCGCGCCGCCGCCGCGGAGATCTCGGCGGCGAAAGCGCTTCCGCCGACGCGCGGCTCGTTGCGGCCCCGCCGGTAATCGCGTCCGACCAGGAAGCGATACAGATTGGGGTGCTCGGCGGCCCACCGTACGTGCTGGGCCAATGGCTCGCGGATGACGTCCAGTGGCGTGCCGTGCACCGCCAATCGCGCCCGGATCCGCTCGGTCAGATCGTGGTGCGCGTACCGGGCGACCGCCAAGTCCAGCTCTTCCTTGCTGGCGAAGTGTCGATAGACATGTGTTCGGGCCAGTCCGGCCCGGTCGGCGATCCGGCCGGTCAGCGCGTGCGGACCGTCCTCCTCGATCGCCGCTATCGCGGCTTGCACGATGGCGCGGCGGCGCTCGTCGCGGCCGGGCCGATTGCTGGTGGAACGCCGAGCGTCGGCGGTGTCCACCCAGGGTTGTCGTGCCACAGGGTGAGCGTATCCGCCGGGCAATCCGGTGGTACACCTTGTACCCGGTCAGCTATTGGTACACACTGTACCCGTAACTATCGGTATCAGACTTTCGCAAGGACACCCCCGATGACGACCTACCGGTCCGCCTGGCTCGACGACGACCTGGACGCCCTGCGCGAGCTCGCCCGCTCGTTCTTCGCGAAGGAGTTGACGCCGAACATCGACAAGTTCATCGAGCAGCACCACGTCGACCGCGACTTCTGGACCAAGGCGGGCGCGCTCGGCCTGCTGTGCGCGTCGATCCCGGAGGAGTACGGCGGTGGCGGCGGCACCTTCGCGCACGAGGCCGTGCTCATCGAGGAGCAGGCCAAGGCGTTCGACACCTCCTGGGGCGCCACCTTGCACAGCGGGATCGTCGCGCACTACCTGCTGCACTACGGCACCGAAGAGCAGAAACGGCAGTGGCTGCCCAAGATGGCCACCGGCGAGGTCGTCGGCGCGATCGCCATGACCGAGCCGGGTACGGGATCGGATCTGCAGAACGTCAAGACCAAGGCGATCCGCGAGGGCGACGAGTACGTCGTGAACGGCTCGAAGACCTTCATCACCAACGGCAGCCAAGCCGATCTCGTCATCGTGGTCGCCAAGACCGACACCAGCGCGGGCGCCGCGGGGATCTCGCTGATCCTGGTGGAGGCCGACCGGCCGGGCTTCCGGCGCGGACGGGTGCTGGACAAGGTGGGCCAGAAAGGTCAGGACACCTCGGAGCTGTTCTTCGAGGACGTCCGCGTCCCGGTGTCCAACCTGCTCGGCACTCGGGAAGGGCAGGGCTTCATCCAGCTGATGCAGCAGCTTCCGCAGGAACGGCTGATCATCGCCGTCGGATCGGTGGCGGGCATGGAGGCCGCGCTGGAGGCGACGTTGCGCTACACCAAGGAGCGGCACGCCTTCGGCAAGCCGGTGTTCGCGTTCCAGAACACCAAGTTCAAGCTCGCCGAGGTGGCCACAGAAACCCGGGTGGCCCGGGTCTTCCTGGACGATTGCATCGCGCGGCACCTGCGTGGGGAGCTGGACATCCCGACCGTCGCCATGGCCAAGTGGTGGACCACCGACCGCGCCATGTCGGTGGCCGACGAATGCCTACAGCTGCACGGCGGCTACGGCTACATGACCGAATACCCGATCTCGCGGATGTGGACCGACAGCCGCGTGCAGAAGATCTACGGCGGCACCAACGAGATCATGAAGGAGATCATCGCCCGCAGCCTGTGACCCTCCCGCGGCCGACGGTGTTGGCAAACTGTCAACACTCTGTCGGCGCGCGCGTTCGAGGGCCTACGCTTCGGTGACGTCCACCACGGTGGCCGTGGCAGAGACAACGAGGTGCCGGCCACCTCCGGCGTGAAGGGACGGTTGCGATGAGCGACGTCGGGACTCCTCCGTTCGAGGACATCGTCAACGGGGCACTGGAATACACCATCCCGATCGCGCACAAGATGGGTGTCCGGGCGGTGGAGGTGCGGCGGGGTTTCGCGGCGACCTCGGTGCCCGCCGAGGGCAACGGCAACCACTTCGGCGTGATGTACGCCGGTGTGCTGTTCACCGTCGCCGAGATCCTCGGCGGCGCGATCGCGGTGGCGACCTTCGACAACTCCGCGTTCTATCCGCTGGTGAAGGACCTGCGCGTGTTCTTCCGCAAGCCGGCCAGGACCGACGTGCGGGCGGAGGCGACGCTGTCGGAGGCGGAGATCGCACGCGTCACCGCGGAGGCGGCGGAGAACGGCAAATCCGAGTTCACCTTGCGGGCGGTGGTCACCGACGCCGACGGCGTGGTCGTCGCCGAAACCGAGGGGCTCTACCAGTTGCGGGCGCACGGGAAGTAGTCGGCGCCTGAGCCGGAGGCGCGTCCGACGCGCCTCCTGGCCGGTCCGGTCCTGCGCCGGGATCGCGAATCGCCCGCGTCGCCATCTGCGGTCACGGTCATATCTTTGGCTCGTCCGGAAGGTAACGAACCGGTCGCTGGGCTCCCCTTCGCGCCGGTATCCGGCAAAGGCATGCCTACTACCGCAAGTCGTGGACCTGGGAAAATGCGACTCGTTTCACGATTTCCGAGTGATCTCGAACACATAACGCCCCCATAACAGCGGATCGGCACAGCCCCGTTTCCCGCGAGCGACCTGGGGTGATGGCGCGAACTCTCGACCAGGGGTTAAACGTGGTCCCACGTTATTCGAACGTGATCTGCCGCGACATCTCCGCTAACGTCGGTCACGGCTCGGGGCAACACCGAGATCGAGCTCGAATCGCAGAACGCCGGAAACCCTGTCCCGCGGTTCGAGTGTCCACAACCTTCCTGGGGACAGGGGCGCGGCGAACTTCGCCGAGCCGGTGGGCGCAGGCGGGAAATCTCATGTCGCATAACCGTAAATTCACCACTCGTGTTCTCGGCTTCACCGCGGCTCTCGGCGCTCTCGTCGCCGTGCCGTTCGGCCTGTCCACCGCCACCGCTTCGGCCCACAACTGGGATGCCGTCGCGCAGTGCGAGAGCAGTGGCAACTGGTCCACCAACACCGGAAACGGCTTCTCGGGCGGCCTGCAGTTCACCCAGAGCACCTGGGAGGCCAACGGCGGCACCGGCAGCCCGTCCAACGCCAGCCGCGAGGAGCAGATCCGCGTCGCCGAGAACGTGCTCGCGACCCAGGGCCCGGGCGCCTGGCCTGTGTGCGGCGCTTACCTCTGATGCGTCACCGGCGCCTACCGCGAATCCGCGGTAGGCGCCGAGCTATTTCATGGCGATAATACTGATCGCCATATATAGGTGCTCTCGAAAATCGCATCCGCAATTCGGAATCCGATTATTCACAGCGAATCGTTATTCGCCGTGCCCGAATTCGGCGTTATATTCTGATGCCTGAGCTCGGGTCCGGTCGCTGCCGGGTAACGGTGCTCAGGCACGCCACAGCCGGTCACCGGCGCGGGACAGCACGATGTTCGGCACCACCGCGTTGCGGGACAACCGGGTGATCGCCAGGACCATCTCGGCGACGTCGCCGGTGGTGAGCATCGCGGACCGGTCGAGAACATCACGCTTCCACGCGGTCATGTCGGTGTCGACGTAGCCGGGGGACACCGCGGTGGCGCTGACGCCGTTCCCGGACTCCTCCAGCGACACGGTTTCGCACAGCGAGATCAGCGCCGCTTTGGTGGCTCCGTAGGCGGCCAGGCCCGCCTCTGCGGCGACACCGGTGATCGACGCGAGCGCGACGATCTTCGCGCCGCGCTCCCGATCGGTGGTGTCGCGGGTGCGCGCGGCGAGAGTCACGTGATAGCCCTCGCCGGCCAGGCGGCGCGCCACCTCGGCGCCGATGCCGCGCGACCCGCCGGTGACCAGCGCGGTACGGACGCTCATCCGAGACGTTCGATGATCGTGGCGTTGGCCAACCCGCCCGCCTCGCACATCGTCTGCAGACCGTAACGGCTGCCGGTCTGCTCCAGGTGGTTGACCAGCGTCGCCAGGATGCGGGTGCCCGAGGCGCCCAGTGGATGGCCGAGGGCGATCGCGCCGCCGCGGGGGTTCAGCCGCTGCGGGTCGGCGTTCAACTCGTGCTGCCAGACCAGCGGCACCGGCGCGAACGCCTCGTTCACCTCGTAGGCGTCGATGTCGTCGATGCCCAGTCCGGCGCGCTCGAGTACTTTGCGAGTGGCCGGGATGACGGCTGTGAGCATCAGCAGCGGGTCGTCGCCCACCACGGCGAACGAGTGGAATCGGGCGCGCGGGCGCAAGCCCAGCTTCGCCGCCGCTTCCTCGCTCATGATCAGTGCGGCCGAGGCGCCGTCGGTCAGTGGGGAGGAGTTCCCCGGGGTGATCGACCACTCGATCTCGGGGAAGCGCGTCGTGTACTGATCGTCGGCGAAGGCGGGCCGCAGTTTCGCGAGGCTTTCACCGGTGGTGCTGGGCCGGATGGTCTCGTCGGCCGTCAGCGCGCCCGCGGGCACCAGTTCGTTGTCGAATCCGCCTGCCGCCGCGGCTCGAGCGGCGAGCTGATGCGAGCGGGCGGCGAATTCGTCGAGCGCGGTGCGATCGAACTTCCACCGGGCGCTGATCACCTCGGCCGCGATGCCCTGCTGGATCAGGCCGTCCGGGTAGCGGTGGGCGAGTGGGCCGCGGCTGGCGTCCTTGCCCTGGCCGTTGGAGAACATCGGCGCGCGGCTCATCGATTCGACGCCGCACGCGATCGCGATGTCGTAGGCGCCCGCGATGACACCCTGGGCCGCGAAGTGCGCGGCCTGCTGGCTGGACCCGCACTGCCGGTCGACCGTGGTGGCGGGCACCGACTCCGGGAACCCCGCGGCCAGCGCGGCGGTCCTGCTGATGTTGAACGCCTGCTCGCCGCTCTGTGTGACGCATCCGCCGACCACGTCGTCCACCATCGCGGGATCGAGGTCGTTACGGGCGACGAGTTCGGCGAGCACGCCCGCCAGCAAGGTGGCCGGATGCACGTCCGACAGGCCGCCGCCTGCCTTGCCCTTACCGGACGGTGTGCGGACGACATCGACGATGACGGCGGACCTCGCGGACCTCGCGGACCTCGCGAATCTCGCGAATCTCGCGAATCTCATAGCCCTCTCCGATCAGCTAAGTTAATTGCTATTCTCGCCTAAGTTAACACGAATTCGCGTCTGCGAACCATGTTGATGGCACTCTCACGCCGGGTAGGTGTGGGTTTCGGTGGCCTTGACCGCTGCCCACAGTCGCAGGCCGGGCCGAAGTCGCAGCTCGGCCACGGTGGCCGGGGTGACGTCGGCGAGCACGGGTGGGGCGCCGTCGAGCCGGACTCGGACGGTGTGGGCGTGCTGTTCGATCGCGGCGACGGTGACCGGCCAGGTGTTGCGCGGGCTGCCCGCGGGAGGCGCCGGGTGCAGGCCGACCGCGGTCGGTGCGAAGGCGACGTGCACCGGTCCGCTGCCCGGCTCGGCCACGGTGAACGAACCCCCGTCCGCGAGGTGGACGGTGGTGTCCCGGGCGGTCCCGCGATAGAGGTTGAGACCGACCAGGTTGGCGACGTAGTCGGAGCGCGGCCGCCGTGCGACCTCGGCGGGCGGACCGTGCTGCACCACCGCGCCGTCCTCGACGATCACCAGGCGGTCGGCCAGGACCATCGCGTCGAGCGGATCGTGCGTGACGAGCACGGTGTGCCCGGGATAGTCGGCCAGATGGTGGGCGAGGTCCGACCGGACCCGTAGCCGCGTGCTCGCATCCAGCGCGGCCAGTGGTTCGTCGAGCAGCAGCAGCGCCGGGTCGGTGGCCAGTGCCCGGGCCAGCGCCACTCGCTGCGCCTGGCCTCCGGACAGGGCGCGCGGTTCGGCGGCGGCCTGCGGCGTCAGCCCGACGCGCTCGAGCCAGTGCGCGGCGCGTGCGCGGGCCGCGGCGCGACCGTGCCCACGAGCGCGCAGCCCGAACGCGACATTCTCCAGAGCGCTGAGGTGGGAGAACAGCAGGTAGTCCTGGAAGACGACGCCGATTCGTCGCCGCTCGGCGGGGACGAACACCTTCGGCGGCGCGTCCCAGGTTTCGTCGTCGAGCCGGATCGCGCCCTCGGTGAGCGGCGTCAGCCCGGCCAGCGCGCGCAACGCGGTGGTCTTGCCCGCGCCGTTGGGGCCGAGCAGGGCGACCACCTCACCCGGCGCGACGGTCACGCGGATGTCGAGCCGGAACGACTCCCGGGTGACCCGCAGGTGCGCGTCCAGCGTCACATCACACCTCGGATCCACCGCTCCCGCAGCGCGACCAGCACCGCCACCGAGACGCCGAGCAGGACCAGGCTCAGCACGATCGCGTCGGCCGGATCGGTCTCCAGCGCCAGGTAGACCGCCAACGGCATCGTGGTGGTCCGCCCGGGGAAGTTACCCGCGAACGTGATGGTGGCGCCGAATTCACCCAGCGCCCGCGCCCAGCACAACACCGCGCCCGCG
Source organism: Nocardia sp. CY15 (assembly GCF_009829295.1). NCBI lineage: Bacteria > Bacillati > Actinomycetota > Actinomycetes > Mycobacteriales > Nocardiaceae > Nocardia > Nocardia sp. CY15. The sequence continues at coordinate 783,550 of NZ_VUOT01000001.1, read as the reverse complement.
ACGATGCCGGGCAGCACCGACGGCACCGTGACCCGCCGGAAGGTCAGCCAGCGCGACGCGCCGAGGGTCGCGGCCGCCTCTTCGAAGCGCGGATCGGCCGCCCGCAGCGCGCCCTCCACCGAGATCACCAGGAACGGCATCGCCACGAACGCCTCCGCGACCACCACGCCCGCGGTCGTGAAAGGCAACGACACGCCGAGCCATTCGTGCAGGTAGCGGCCGACCAGTCCGCGCCTGCCGAGCACCAGCAGCAAGGCGACGCCGCCGACGACCGGGGGCAACACCAGCGGAACGGTGACCAGTGCCCGGATCAGCCCGCTTCCCGGTACCTCGCCGCGCGCGAGCAGCCAGGCCAGCGGGATGCCGAATACCAGGCAGATCACCGTCGCCACGCTCGCGCACACCAGCGAAAGGCGCAGCGCCTGGGCGACTTCCGCGGTCAGCAGCCGGTCGGGCAGCGTCCGCCACGGCGCGCGCAACAGCAATCCCAGCAGCGGTACGACCAGGAACGCCAGCGCGCCCACCGCGGGCAGCACCAGGACGAGGGGGCGTCGTCCCGCGGGTGTCCGTCGCCGTGCCGCGCGGATCACGGTGTCTCGAATCCCGCCTCCGCGAACACCGCACGCGCCTGGTCGGAACGTATGAATTCGACGAACGCGGCCGCCGCCGCGGCATTGGGCGCGTGCGCCAGCGGTGCCACCGGATAGTCGTTTATCGCCTTGCCTGCTTCCGGGACGGCGATGCCCTCCACCTGAGCGCCGCCCGCTCGCACGTCGGTGCGATAGACCAGGGCGGCGTCGACCTCGCCGAGTTTCACCTTGGTCAGCGCCGCTTTCACGTCGGTCTCGCGCGTGTCCGGCCGGGGGTCGACGCCCGCCGCCTGGAAGACCGTCTTCGCGGCCGCGCCGCACGGCACCTGCTCGGCGCACAGCGCTATCTCGAGCTCGGTCCTGCCGAAATCGGCCAGTGCGGTGACCCCGCCGGGATTGCCCTTCGGCACCGCGATCTCCAGCCTGTTGCGCGCGAAGGTGGCCGGTGCGGCGGTGACCTCGCCCGCGTCCACGACCTGCTGCATGTTCTTCGGCGCGGCCGCGGCGAAGACGTCGGCGGGTGCGCCCTGGATGATCTGTTCGGCGAGCGCGGAGCTGGCGCCGAAGCTGTAGACCACCCGCACCCCCGGGTGCGCGGCCTCGAACCGGTCGCCGAGTTCGGTGAACGTCTCGGTCAGCGAGGCCGCGGCGAACACCGTCACGGTGCCGCCGATCCGGTCCGCATCTGCGGAGCCCGCGTCGTCGGAGCCGCAACCGGTCAACGCCATCGCGGCGACTCCGGCAGCGGCCACCACGCTCAGCGATCGAATCATCCCTGGTCAACTCTCCGGTATCTCGACGACGACGTGTGTCGATTTGACCGACGCCACCGCGACGCTGCCGACTTCGAGCCCGAGTTCCTCGACCGACTCCCGGCTCAGCAGCGACACCAGGCGGAACGGCCCGGCCTGCATTTCGACCTGGGCCATGACGGTGTCCTTGACCACCCGCGTGACGATGCCGCGCATGCGATTGCGCGCCGACGCGGCCACGGTGACCCCCGGCTGGGGAGCCTCCGCGTTGGCCCGGAGGAACTCGGCGAGTTCCCGCCCGCTGACGCCCTTGCGCCCGTTGCCGAGCTGGAGCGCGGTCAGTTTGCCCTGATCGATCCAGCGCCGCACGGTGTCGTCGCTGACCCCGAGCAGCGAGGCTGCCTCGCTGATCCGCAAATTCGACATGAAGTGCAGTTTATTTCCGTATCTGCGGAAATCAAGCCGGGTGGAGAACGTGATGTGACGTCGGCCGCCGCGTGCGATCGGTCCGTCTCAGGCCGCGGTCAACCGCAGCATCGAACGCGCACCGGGCTGGAATTCGAAATCGACGTCGACGATGTCCGACCGGATGCGGTCGGCGCGCAATGCGTTACGGAGGCGGTCGAGCAGGTCGTCCAGCCGCCTGCCCGCATGGCCGACGAGCGGGAACACCCGGACCTCGCCACGGCTCGTGCGCGCCAGCTCCCGCAGGGCGGCCAGGTGGAAGCCGAAATCCAGCCGGTCGGCGTAGGTGAACAGCAGATGCGAACTCAGCACCAGATCGAAGGCGCGATCGGGGAAGTCGAGGGCGGGCAGCACACCGAAGTGGTAGCGCCCCGGGCTGGCGTGCAGGTCCTCGGTGAAGCGACGGGCCGCGGCCTGCCGCAGCCGCCGATGGCCCTCGGGGTCGCCGTAGAAGTCCCATACGAAGCGGTCGGCGGCGGCTGTGGTGTAGGACGCGTTGCGGTCCAGTTCCGCGGACGCCAGGGCGGTCAGTTCCGCGGCGGGCATGCGATAGACCGGATCGACCGCGACCACCCGCGCGCCGAGTGCGGCCGCCTCCGCCGCGAAGCCGGCAGCGCCACCTGGGCAGTCGAGGATGTCGCCGCGCAGGTCGTCGTCCGTGAGTGCGAACATGGCCCGGTACTCGCTCAGCGATCGACCGGTCAGCAGATAGCGGCCATCGCCCAGCGGATCCTGCTCGTCTCCCACGCGTCGGACGGTAGCCACGCGCCGGGGACGGTGCGAGGGAATTTCGCCCTAGGTCTGGTCGGGGCCGGTTGGCCGGCTCGGGTAGAGGCGCTGGATCGTCAGCGCGGCCGCGAGCAGCCGCGAGTCGTGCGGATCGGTGGGATCGACGCCGGTGAGTTCGGCGATGCGGCGCAGGCGGTAGCTGAAGGTGTTGGGATGCACGTGGATTTCGGCGGCCGCGGCCTTGCGGTCGGAACCGTGCCGCAGGTGGGCGTCGAGCGCGTCGAGCAGGTGCGGGCTGTCCAGGATCGGGGCGATGCGCTCGGCCAGCCGCGTGCGCGCGGTACCCGGTCTGGTGAGCTGGTACTCCAGCAACAGGTCGTCGAGCTGGTAGACGCCCGGGGGCCTGCCGAGCAGGCGCGCGAGTTCGGCGAGGTCGGTCGCTTCTTTCGCGGTCTGCGGGATGGCGTCCCTGGGCGCGGACGGATATTCGGCGAGGAATACCGCGACGCCGAAGCGCTCGGTCAGTTCCGCGGCCAGCCGGGTATGGCGGGTCTCGTCCAGCTCGGCTTCGGAAGCGCTGGGCAACAACGCGATTCCGGTCCAGCCGTCGAAGGTGGCCAGCGTCGTGGTGCCCGCCAGGGCGTCCAACGTGCGGTGCAGGATGCGGATGCGGCGCCGCCCGACCAGCGTCGCGACGGGACTCGGCTGGTCGTCGTGCCGGATGTGGATCGCCAGCACCGTGTAGTGCTCGGCCAAGGCGGTGTCGGCCCGCGCCGCCAGCTCCGCGGCGGGCAATCCGTGCAGCAGCGCCGAGCACAGCGCGCGGCGCGCCTCCCGTTCCGCGTTGTAGATGGACTGCTCGACCTCGGCGTAGGTCTCCACGACCGTGATGTTGATCCGCATGAGCAGATCGAGCAGGCGGCTGCCGACCAGGACGAGATCGTCGAGCTCCTCGGGGGAGGCCAGCGCGGCCGCCTCCTGGAGCACCGACTGCGCGGAACCGTGCATGGCCTCGATCAGCACGGGGAGCGGAAACCGGTCCTCGGCGTGCCGCTCGGCCACCGGGGCGACGAAGGTCGCGACCTCGGCCCGAGTGAAGCTGCGCTGTTCGCCGATCGCTTGGAGCGCCGCCCGGCCGCAGGCGTAGATCGCCGGAAGCACCTCGGCCGTGAAATGCCCCTCCGGCAGGTCGGCGGCCGGCGGGGTGGTGCCGAGGCCCGCGGCGAGCATGCGCTCGGCGATCTGCGGCCAGCGAGTGAGCAACCGGCTGACGAGCGGGGCGTCCCCGGCCACCGGGGACAACGCGACGGGCATGGGCCGATTGTTTCCGACCACCGAACGCGCGGCAAGGTCGTGCGCGCTGTCGCGCGAATTTTGGTTCGCACACCAATTTCCGGATGAAATGTTCTCTTCGGCGTGCAGTGACATCCCTGCGGGTCGCGCCATACATTCGGGAGGCGGCTCGCAACTATGGTCTCGGTCACATCGACATCCGAAAGTGGCGTGGGAGACATTCTGTGGCGGTGCTCGATTACCCGCCGGGCCGCGCTATTTCGGCGCGAATGGAAGTGAACTGGATGTTGGCAATGATGCACAACGCTCGGCGGGCGATTCTCGGTGCCGCGGTGATCGCCGGCGTGACAATGGCCGCCGCACTGGGCGGCGGGGCGGCGCACGCGCAGGAGGAGATCGAACCGATACAGCAGGCGCTCGCGGACTACATCAGCGCGGGACTGACACCCGCCCCGGACGGCAGCCTGCCCCGCGCGATCGTGGACACCGGCAGCTCGGGCTGGGCCACCAGCGTCGCTTCCGACGCCTCCGGCGAAGGCCCGGAGATGTCGGCGTACCTGGCCGCGTTCGCCTACGGACTGACCCATCCCGACTCGGCTCCCGCAGGCGCCAACCGCTGGAACTGCGCGCCGACCGCCGAACACCCGCGGCCGGTGGTGCTGTTGCACGGCACCTGGTTGAACGCCTACGACACCTTCTCCTACCTGTCGCCGCGCCTGGCGCGCGCCGGGCACTGCGTGTTCGCCTTCAACTACGGACGCTCCGGCCTGCTGCAAGGCGGCGGGCTCGGACCGGTCCTGCCCGGGCGCTACGGTGTCGGCCGGATGGAGGACTCGGCGTCGCAGTTGCGCGACTTCATCGATCGGGTGCTGGCCGCGACCGGTGCGCAGGCCGTCGACATCGTCGGGCATTCCCAAGGCGGCACGATCGCCAACCACTACCTGAAATTCGAAGGCGGCCAGGGCAAAGTGGGCAAGCTGGTGAGCCTGGGCGCCACCCATCACGGCACCTCGCTGATGGGCATCGCGACACTGGGCCGGATCATCAACAACTTGGGCGTCGACATTCTCGGGTTCTACGAGCCGCTGGTGGGATTCGCCAATATCCAGCAGGCGGTGGGCTCGCCGTTCTACGCCAGGTTGAACGCACAGGGCGACACGGTTCCCGGCGTCGCCTACACGGCGGTCGGTTCCCGGCACGACGAGGTCACCAACCCCTACCACTGGACATTCCTGCAAGCGGGTCCCGACGCGACGGTGGACAACATCACGCTGCAAGAAGGGTGCGACCAGGATCTGTCGGACCACCTGACGATGATGTATTCCCCGCGGACGGCATCGATCGTGTTGCGCGCGCTCGATCCGGTCGCGCATCCGGCGCTGGAATGCACCTTCAATCCGTGGTTGATCGGCGGTAACGGCAGCCTTTGAGCGACGCTGTCACTGCATCGTCACGAGAAATCACGACCGGCTGATTGGCTCCGGGGACAATTCTTTTCCGGTCGCGACCTTGGTTGGCTGGAACACGGGCATCCGGCCGCGTCACCGGCGCGGGGGTGCCCGTGCTCACGGCCGTGCCGTCGGAAAGGAACAACGGGATGAGTGTGGCGCCCGAGTGGGACGGCGGCCCGGCGCCGCACGATCCGGCGGCGTTCTCGCGGCGGCCGATGCTGCCCGAAGAGGATCCGTTCTACGTCCCTCCGCCCGCGCTCGGGCGTCTGCGTCCCGGCGCGATCGTCCGCTCGCGCCGGGTGGAGATAGGTTTCTTCGGGCTTGTGCCCCAGCGCATTTCGGCCTGGCAATTGCTCTATCGCACCGGTGATCTGCACGGTGAGCCGGAGGTGGCGGTGACCACCGTGCTGCTGCCATGGGGAGCGGATCCGGCCCAGCCGCGTCCGCTGGTCTCGTTCCAGTGCGCGATCGACGCGGTGGCCTCGAAATGCCTTCCCTCCTACTCGCTGCGGCGTGGTGCGCGGGCGGCGGGGGCGATCCCGCAACTCGAGCTACCGCTGATCACCAGTGCCCTGGCGCGGGGCTGGGCGGTGTCGGTGCCGGATCACGGTGGAACCGCGGGCCGGTTCGGTGTGGCAAGGGAGCCGGGATACCGCGCGCTGGACGCGGTCCGCGCCGGCCTCGCCTTCGGCCCGCTGGGGCTGGATTCCAGCACACCCGTCGCGTTGTGGGGATATTCGGGCGGGGGACTGGCCACCGCGTGGGCCGCGGAGGTGGCCGCCGAGTACGCCCCGGAACTGAACGTCGTCGGCGCGGTCGCCGGGTCGCCGGTGGGCGATCCGGCCGCAGCTTTCGTCCGGCTCAACGGCACACTGTTCGCCGGATTCGCGGCCGTCTTCACCGCCGGACTGCGTCGCGGGTACCCGGAACTGGACCGCATGCTGCGCGCTCACTTGGACGCGCGGTATCTGGGGTGGCTGGCCGAGACCGAGACCACCGCGACGTTCCCGCTGCTGTACCGCTTCGCCCGGCGCGACATCGACAAGCACAGCAGAGCGGGACTCGCCGCCATGATCGCGCAGGACGGATTGCGGCGGATTCTCGACGACATCCATCCCGGCCGCGCGGCGCCCGCCATGCCCGTGCTCGTGCTCCAAGGCGTGCACGACGAGGTGATCGCGGTCGCGGACGTGGACGGCCACGTCGCGCGCTACGTCGCCGCGGGCGCCCACGTGCGCTACCTGCGCGATCGGCTCAGCACCCATCTGCTGCTGCAATTCCTGGCGCTGCCGGTCATGGTCGACTGGCTCGCCGGTCGATTCACCGACCGCGAGCTGCCCGCGGCCGGTACGCGGACGCACTGGTCGCTCGCTTTCGCCGGTCCGGCGCTGAGCGGCCACCTGCGTTTCGCGGCCCTGCTCGTCCGTATGTGGCTGGGACGACCGATCCGCGCACCGCGCCGGCCGGTGATGTCCCGTCCGCGCCCACGCCGTCCGTCCGTCCGTTCCGCCGCCGTGCGCAATCCCTCGGCCTGACCCGGCGCGCACCACGAAGGCGTCGCTGAGCTGGGCTGATTGCACCCCACCGTGCGGCGAGGCCGAGATTCACGCGTCGCCTCACAAACGTGCCGGTTTTGCTCTAGCGTGAGCACGGTTGGTGCCGAGAGGGGTCGTGGATGCGTAGCGGGATGCTGAGTGTGGCGCAGTTGCGGGACCGGGTCGACACGGGTGAGATCGACACGGTGCTGGTCGCCATGACCGACATGCAAGGGCGGTTGCAGGGGAAGCGTTGCGCGGCGCGATATTTCCTGGACGAAGTGGTCGAGCACGCCACCGAAGCATGTGGCTACCTGCTCGCGGTGGACGTGGACATGGCCACCGTCGACGGATACGCCTTGTCGTCCTGGGAGACCGGATACGGGGACGTCGTACTGCGGCCGGATCTGCACACGCTGCGGACGGCGCCGTGGTGGCCGGGCACGGCGCTCGTGCTGTGCGACGTCGAGCAGGTGGTGCCGCAGGGGCGAGCCGTAGCGGCTTCGCCGCGCCAGGTGCTGCGCAAGCAGCTTGACCGGCTGAGCGAGCGTGGTCTGCGGGCTTTCGTCGGGACCGAACTCGAGTTCCTGGTGTTCGACGACAGCTACGAAGCGGCGTGGAACGCCGGGTATCGCGGCCTGACGCCGGCCAACCAATACAACGTCGACTACTCGATGCTCGGCACCGGCCGGGTCGAACCGTTGTTGCGCCGCATCCGCAAGGAGATGGACGGCGCCGGAATGTATGTCGAGTCGGCCAAAGGCGAGTGCAACCCCGGCCAGCACGAGATCGCGTTCCGCTACGACGAAGCGCTGGTCACCTGCGACAACCACAGCATCTACAAGACCGGCGCGAAGGAGATCGCGGCGCAAGCGGGGCGCAGTCTCACCTTCATGGCGAAATACAATGAGCGTGAGGGTAACTCATGCCATATCCACCTGAGTCTGCGCAGTGACTCGGGCGAGCCCGTCTTCGCGGGTGACGGGCCGGACGGCATGTCGCCGCTCATGCGCCACTTCATTGCGGGCCAGCTGGACTGCCTGCGCGAGTTCACCTACCTGCTGGCGCCGAACATCAACTCCTACAAGCGATTCGTCGCGGGCAGCTTCGCGCCCACCGCGATCGCGTGGGGCCGGGACAACCGGACCTGCGCCATTCGCGTCGTCGGCGAGGACCATTCGCTGCGCTTCGAGAACCGGGTGCCCGGCGGCGACGTGAACCCGTATCTGGCCGTGGCCGCCCTGATCGCGGCGGGACTGCACGGCGTCGAGCGGAGGCTGCCGCTGGAGCCGGAGTTCCACGGCAACGCCTACCACTCGAAGCGGCCCCGAGTGCCGCGTACGCTGCGCGAAGCGGCCGAGCTGTTCGCGGGCAGCACGGTGGCCCGTACGGCCTTCGGTGATGATGTAGTGGAGCACTACCGCAACGCCGCGCGCGTCGAGCTGGACGCCTACGACGCCGCGGTCACCGACTGGGAGCGTATCCGTGGTTTCGAACGACTCTGAGGTCGCGGGAGCCCGTCCCGTGATCGGCCTGCCCACCTATGTGGAGCGGACCCGCTTCAACGCGTGGGATCTGCCGAGCGCTGTCCTGCCGCACGCCTATGTCGACATGGTGGTGGCCGCGGGTGGCATCCCGGTGTTGCTGCCGCCCGCGGGCGTCCCGCGCCCCGAGCTGGTGCGCAGGCTCGACGGGTTGGTGCTGACCGGCGGCGCGGACGTCGATCCCGCGCGTTACGGCGGTCCTTCGACCGGGATACCCGGCTACACCAGACCGGACCGGGACGAATCCGAATTCGGCCTGTTCGAGCTGGCCAGGGCCGCGGGCATGCCCATCCTCGCGGTCTGCCGCGGTCTGCAGCTGGCGAACGTGGCGCTCGGCGGCACGTTGATTCCGCATCTGCCCGACGTCGTCGGACACGAGGAGCACTCCGGTGTCGAGGGCGGATTCACCGCCACGCGGGTGCTGACGATCGCGGGTAGCCGGGTCGCGCGGTCGGCTGGTCCGGAAGTGAAGGTCCACTGCCACCATCATCAGGCCATCGATCGGCTCGGCGAAGGCCTGGCCGCGACCGCGTACGCCGCCGACGGCACGATAGAGGCCGCGGAGGCCACCGACGGTTCGTTCCTGGTCGGTGTGCAGTGGCATCCGGAGGCCGACGCCACCGACCGCAGGCTGACCCGGGCACTGGTCGAGGCGGCGGACACCTATGGAAGGGAGCGGCAGTCGTGACGACAGCGCAGGTGATCAATCCCGCGACCGAACAGGTGGTCACCACCGTCGAACTCGTCGGGGAAGCCGAGACCGACGCGGCCATCGCTCGAGCCCAGCTTGCCTCGGGCGCGTGGCGGGAGGTGGCGCCGGGTGATCGGGCGAGGTTGCTGCGCCGGTTCGCCGAGGCGGTCGAGTCGGATCTGGAGCACCTAGCGCGGCTCGAGGTGGTCAACGCCGGGCACACCATCGGCAACGCGCGGTGGGAGGCGGGCAACGTCCGCGACGTCCTGCACTACGCCGCCGGGATGCCGGAACGGCTGCTGGGCAGCCAGATTCCGGTCGCGGGCGGGGTCGACATCACCTTCCACGAACCGCTCGGCGTGGTCGGAGTCATCGTGCCGTGGAATTTCCCGATGCCGATCGCGGCCTGGGGCTTCGCGCCCGCGCTCGCCGCGGGCAACACAGTGGTGCTCAAGCCCGCCGAGATCACGCCGCTGACCGCCTTGCGGTTGGGTGAACTCGCGCTCGAGGCGGGTCTGCCCGGGGGCGTATTCCAGGTGCTGCCCGGCAAGGGCTCGGTGGTGGGGCAGCGCTTCGTCACCCATCCCGCCGTCCGCAAGGTGGTGTTCACCGGTTCCACCGAGGTCGGCACGCAGATCATGGCGGGCTGCGCGCGGCAGGTGAAGCGGGTGACGCTGGAATTGGGCGGCAAGAGCGCGAACATCGTGTTCGCCGACGCGGACCTGGAACAGGCGGCGGCGACCGCGCCCTACGGCGTCTTCGACAACGCCGGGCAGGACTGCTGCGCCCGTTCGCGGATCCTGGTGCAGCGCAGCGTGTTCGATCGATTCCTGGAACTGCTGGAACCCGCGGTGCGGGGGGTTCGGGTCGGTGACCCGTCCGATGAATCCACCGAGATGGGCCCGCTCATCTCGGCCGCGCACCGGGAGCGCGTCGCGGAATTCGTGCAGCCCTCGACGAAGGTCGCGTTCACCGGAAGCATGCCCGATGGTCCTGGGTTCTGGTATCCGCCGACGGTTGTGCTGCCCGGCGCACCCACCGACCGGGTGCTCACCGAGGAAGTGTTCGGCCCGGTGGTGGCGGTGCTTCCGTTCGAGGACGAAGCCGACGCGCTGCGGATCGCCAACGACACGAATTACGGTCTGTCCGGCTCGATCTGGACCCGGGATGTCGGCCGTGCGCTGCGCGTGGCCCGCGGTGTGGAGGCGGGCAATCTGTCGGTGAATTCGCATTCTTCGGTCCGGTATTGGACCCCGTTCGGCGGTTTCAAGCAGTCCGGGCTGGGACGGGAACTCGGGCCGGACGCCGCGTTGGCGTTCACCGAGACCAAGAACGTCTTCCTCGCCACTCAGTGACACATCCGACAGGAGATACGTTGCAGCGCTTACAGGATCGAGTCGCCGTCGTCACCGGCGGCGGGAGCGGTATCGGTCTGGCCACGGTCCGTCGTTTCGCGGCGGAAGGGGCGAAGGTGGTGGTCGCCGACATCGACGCGCAGACCGGCAAGGCGGCCGCCGAGGAGGTCGGCGGGCGGTACGTGCAGGTGGACGTCACCGACGAGGCCCAGGTGCAAGCCCTGTTCCAATCGGCCGTCGACACCTACGGCGGGCTGGATGTCGCGTTCAACAACGCGGGCATCTCCCCGCCGGACGATGATTCGATCCTGACCACCGGCCTGGAGGCCTGGCGGCGGGTGCAGGAGGTCAATCTGACCTCCGTGTACCTGTGCAGCAAATACGCCATCGGGCACATGCTCGAGCGCGGCAAGGGCTCGGTGATCAACACCGCCTCGTTCGTCGCGGTGATGGGCGCGGCGACCTCGCAGATCTCCTATACCGCTTCCAAGGGCGGCGTGCTGGCGATGAGCCGCGAACTGGGAGTGCAGTTCGCCCGCAACGGCATCCGGGTCAACGCCTTGTGCCCCGGGCCGGTGAACACGCCGCTGCTGCGGGAACTGTTCGCCAAGGACCCGGAGCGCGCCGCGCGGCGACTGGTGCACGTTCCGCTCGGCCGGTTCGCCGAGCCGGAGGAGATCGCCGCCGCCGTCGCCTTCCTCGCCAGCGACGATTCCTCGTTCATCACCGCCTCCCAGTTCCTCGTGGACGGTGGCATCGCGGGCGCGTACGTGACGCCGCTGTAGGACCGGGGCTTTCCTTTTCGGCGCTGCCGCGCGTGAGCCACAGCGCGACACGCACCACATCCGACTTCATGTGACCGGAGTCACATAACATCTCGAATGCGCTGGTCGGAGTCTCGATGTCCGGGTGTTTCGCGGCTCGTGCTGGTTTACCGCCCGCTAATCCTGGGTATCGGTCTGTTTCGTGCCACGCCTACGGTCTGTCGGACCGAGGTGAAACGAACCGAGGTCCGTGGACGGGCTGGAGAGGACGTGCACGTGACCGACCGGACATCGGAGAGTTTCCCGCTGCGGCGTTCCGTGGCGGCCTCCGCCATGGGCAACGCCACCGAATGGTTCGACTACGGTGTCTACGCCGCGACCGCGACGTATCTCACCCACGCCTTCTTCCCCGGGGAACTGGGCACGCTCGGCACCATGCTCGGCTTCGCCATCTCGTTCGTGCTCCGGCCGCTCGGCGGCATGGTGTGGGGGCCCCTCGGTGATCGGATCGGTCGCAAAGCCGTGCTGGCCACCACGATTCTGCTGATGGCCGCCGCCACCGGCGCCATCGGCCTGCTGCCCACCCACGCGTCCGTCGGGGTGCTTGCCCCGGTTCTGCTCATCACGCTGCGCGTGGTGCAGGGCTTCTCGACCGGTGGTGAATACGGCGGCGCGGCCACGTATCTGGCCGAGTGCGCGACGGACCGCAAACGCGGTTTCCTCGGCAGTTTCCTGGAATTCGGCACGCTCGCCGGTTTCGTGGGCGGCTCGGCCACCGTACTGGCCTGCCAGCTCGCCCTCGGTTCGGACGCCATGCACGAGTGGGGCTGGCGCATACCGTTCCTGATCGCCATCCCGCTCGGACTCACCGGCTGGTACCTGCGCGCCAAGCTGGAGGAGAGCCCGGTGTTCACCGAGGTCGCCGACCACAAGCGTCCGCCCGGTGGCCTGCGCGAGGTGTTGACCACCTATCGGCGCGAGACTCTCACATTGGCCGGACTGGTGGTCGCGCTCAACGTGGTCAACTACACGCTGCTGACCTACCAGCCCACCTACCTGCAGAACACCATCGGCATGGGCGAGTCGGCCACCACCGCGATGATGCTGGTCGGGCAGCTGGTGATGATGCTGGTGCTGCCGTTCTTCGGCAGGCTGTCCGACAGCGTCGGCCGCCGCCCGTTGTGGTTGTTCTCGCTGCTAAGTCTGGCCGTGTTCGCGGTGCCGATGTACTGGCTGATGGGCCAGGGAACCGCGTGGGCGATCTTCGGCTTCATCGTGCTCGGCCTGCTGTACGTGCCGCAGCTGGCCACCATCAGCTCCACCTTCCCCGCCATCTTCCCGACCCATGTCCGCTACGCGGGCTTCGCGCTGGCCTACAACGTCTCCACCGCGGCCTTCGGCGGCACTGCCCCGCTGGTCAACGAGGCCGTCATCGATGCCACCGGCTGGGCGCTGTTCCCCGCCGTCTACACGGTCGGCGCGTCCCTGGTCGGCCTGGTGGCTTGGAACTACCTGCGCGAAACCGCCGGAACCTCGCTGCGCGGCACCGAGGTCCCCGACGCGGGCGAACCCACTCCGGACCCCGACCCAGACCTACCCGCCCAACCCGCGTACTGAACCGCTCCGCACGCGCACATGGCCGCCCATGTGTGGTCTGCGGCGATGCGGCGGGTGTGGCTGAGGCGTCGAACGACCGACCCGGAAATGGTTTGGACAAGCGGTGGCGTGCGGGTGGCCGTCGGGTGGCCGCATCCGGTCCGGCTGTCGGCTCACGCGGAAGGCGGTTCGGTGTCGTCGAAGTCCTCGGGCCAGCTGTCCTCGATGATCAGGCGCCCATCTTCCAGCGCGGTCGTGTACTGGCCGGCGACCACGTCGGCCGGATAGGTCGGCCAGTAGGAGACCGCGCCGGTGGGCTTGTCGATGACGCAGACGGAACCGCCGACGAACACCGGCGGGCTGCTCGGGTCGGCGTGCGGTGGGCGGGGGAAGGTGGCGACGGCGACGAAGCAGGCGTCGAATTCCGTTAGGTGATAGGTGATTCCGCGATCGGTGTAGTCGCCGTTGGTGAGATGGCGGTCGGCGATCAGGTGCGCCTCGCTGAGGTCCACCGGTGTGGTCGCCTCGGTCGGGTAGGCATGGATGTCCATGAGTAGATGGCGGCTGGGGAGGGGCCGCCGCTCCTTCCGGGTCTCTGGATAACACGGTGGCGGCTCGCCGCGAGCCGTTTCCGGTCAGTCGAACCGGATGGTGGACAGCATCCTGCGGGCGAGGGCCTCCGGATCGGGATCGTCGGCCAGTGACGAATTATGCAGTGCCCCTTCGCGCCACAGCGAAGCGAAGCCGTGCACCAGTGACCATGCGGCCAGTTGCGTCGCTTGCTGATGGGTACGGTCGTGCTCCGCTTGGATCGCGGAGACGCCGGAGCGCAGCGCCAGCGCGGAACGCTCGCGCGCCGCGCGCAATTGCGGGTCCTGCGCGTGCAACAGGTTGTGCCGGAACATCACGTCGAAGTGGCCGGGATGCTCGCGTGCGAAGCGGATATACGCCACCGCGACCTCGCGGAAATCGTCGGCCGCCCGCATGAGCTGTGTGGCCAGCAGGTCGAAACCCTCGGTGGCCAACGCGGTGAGCAGACCTGCCCGATCACCGAAGTGGTGGGCCGGTGCGGCGTGCGAGACGCCCGCGTGCCGCGCCAGGTTGCGCAGGGAGAGAGCGTCGACGCCTTCGGCGGCGATTCGCTCGGCGGCCGCCGTCAGTAGCGTCGCGCGGAGATCGCCGTGGTGATAGCTGTCCTTCGCCATCCCTCGATGGTGGCCGATCATCTAGACATTGACAAGTTGGTGACCGCAGTTCTAATCTTTCCACTGTCAAGTTTGTTCGAACGCACAGGAGATCCCGATGGCACCGCTGGTTGTCCTCGCCGCCGTCACCGCAATCGCCCGGCTCATCGGCTGGCTGAGCGGCAACGACTGGCTCGATTCGTGGGCGCACGCGACCGCACTCGGGCTGGCCTCGATGCTCGTGCTCACCTCGAGCGCGCACTTCCTCCAGCCGCGCCGCGATGCCCTGATCGCCATGGTGCCGCCGCGACTGCCGAACGCGCCCGCATTGGTGACGCTGACCGGCGTCCTGGAACTGGCGGGTGCGGCCGGCGTGCTGATCCCCGCGACCGCCGACGTGGCCGCGGCCTGCCTGATCGCGCTGCTGGTGGCGCTGTTCCCGGCGAATGTCCGCGCCGCCCGCGCCGGGTTGGGCATCAAGACCATGCCCCTGCCCCTGCGGGCACTGGTTCAGGTCCTCTTCATCGGGGCCTGCGTGGTCGTCATGGTCGGCTGAGTACGGCCGAGTACGGCTGAAGGCCCGCTCACCCACCGAGAAGATGGTGGATGAGCGGGTCTTCGAGCTGAGGACGCTCAGCCGGAGCGTAGCGCCTTCGCGATGGTGCGCCGCATGAACGGCCGTGCCAGATCCTCGGGCAGGTTCGCCCAGGCCAGGAAGAACCGCGTCAGCGGGTCGAGTGCGATGTGGTGACGGCCGCGTTCCAAGCCCTGCACGGCGGCCTCGGCGACCCGCTGGGCCGTCATCGGTTCGATCGACCCGGTGATCGCCTTGGTCTCCACCGGCTTGCGCTGGTTCTCCATGGCCAGCCCTGGCGTGTCGGTGTCGGCGGGATAGATCACCGTGACGTCCACGCCCTTCGGCTCGACTTCATAGCGCAGGCACAGCGCCAGCTGCCGGATGGCCGCCTTGGTGGGCCCGTAGGCGGTGTAGCCGGTGATCCCGAGAAACGCCGAAGTCGAGCTGACCAGCAGGATCTTTCCGCCGCCCCGCTCCACCATGCCGGGCAGCACCCGGCGCACCGCGTGCACCGCGCCGAGATAGTTGGCCGACATCTGCACCTCGAACTCGGCGGCGTCCACTTCGAGGAAGCGGCCGGGCAGCGCGAGACCGGCGCAGCAGGCGATGACCTCGCACGGCCCGTTGCGCTGCTCCAATTCCGTGATGGCCGAGGCCAGTTGATCCGGATGCGTCACGTCGGCGGCGGCCCGGTCCGCGCCCAATCGTTTCGCGGCGTCGCGCAGCGGAAGCTTCCGGCGCGCGATGATCGACACCCGCGCGCCACGCCGCGCGAAGGCCTCCGCCACCGCCGCGCCGATCCCTTCCGATCCGCCGGTGACGATGACGTGCTTGCCTGCCCAGTCCTCGACCCGTGCCATCGCGCGGTCCTCAGGCTCGACTGGCGGTGACGATGTCGGCGATCCGGTCCCGCCACAGCAGGTAGGTGCCGGAGGTGCCGTCGTCGGGCAGGCCGTCGAGCGAACTCTCGATCAGCGCATCGGTTTTCGCCACCGTGGTCCCGCAGAAGACCTGCGCCGCCGCCTCGCTGTGCTCGTTGACGCTGTTGGTCTGCTGCCGGATGCGCGCGACCATGGCCGAACCCAGCGACAGCTGCGGCCGGAATTCACCGGCCCTATCCCAGAGCTCTTCCATCGCGGCCGGTTCCACGCCGCCCGCGAAGGTGACCGCGATGCCGACGCCGCTCCACAGATCGGTGTGGCGCTTCGGGTCGAACTCGTCGATCAGCCGCACCACACCGGCCGGGTTGCCGCCGCCGATGAACCACAGCGCGCGGCCCATGCCCTGATCGGCGATGCGCTTCAGGTTGTCCCGGTCGCCGAGCCAGCCGGGGTAGCGGGTCTCGACGTGCTTGTCCCGCACGTAGCGCTGCATCTGGAAGAACGCTTTGTAGAAGCCGTAGCCGTCGATGGCGAGCCAGCGGAACAGCGGGTGCCGCGGGAACAGCTTCTTCCACCGGAACTTCGGGATCTTCGCCATGGCCAGGCCCACTCCCACGTACATGGTCAGGGCGTAGTCGCAGGCCGGCCCGTCGATCAAGTCGGCGGCGCGACGGCCGGGCGAGAGCGAGTCGATGGCGGTGAGCCCGACCGCGGCGCCCTCGTAGGCGAAGCCGCGGTACTTCGGCGGCACCTGCAACAGCGCGGCGATCAGCTCCTCGTTGTCCGAGCTGCGGACCGCGGAGTCGATGCCGCCGACCAGGTGCAAGGTCACCTGCTCGAGTTCCAGCGCGGTGTGCTGGTCGGGCTGCTCGAATCCGCTGAGCACCATGCGGACACTGGCCGGACTGGGGACGAGCAGGGCCGCGCGCAGCGGACCCAACGGCGAGGGCATGGGATCTCCAATCGTCGGGGGAGTATGGGGTCGTCAGAGGAGCAAACGACGGAAGCCGCCGTCGAAGAACGTCAGCGCTCCGGTGGCGGCCAGTTCGGCGGAGCGTTCGGCGTGCACGACCTCACCGATCACGATGCTGTGGTCGCCGCTGTCGAAGACCGTGTCGAGCTTGCATTCCAGGCCCGCGGCCGCGTCCGCCAGCATCGGCGCCGCGGTGTGCGGGCCGGGGAACCACCCGACCCGGTCGAATTGCGCGCTGCCGTCGGGGCGGGTGGAGTCGGCGAAATAGCGCGCCACCGCCTCCTGCCGCGCGGAGAGCACGGAGACGGCGAACGCGCCCGCCTCGTGGATCGCCCGATGCAGACGTGCCGTGTGGGCCACGCACACCAGGATCAGCGGGGGATCCAGCGAGACGGACGTGAACGCGTTGGCGGTCATACCGTGTGGCCGTGGCCACCCGGTGGTGACCACGGTGACACCGGTGGTGAAAGCGCCGAGCACGCGGCGCAGCTCGGCGCTGTCGGTCATGAGCGGGCAGCCTCCGTCACCAGCTCGGCGGGCTCGTCCTCGTCGGGAGCGACGGGACCGGACTGCGCGGGCGCGCTCGGCGCCGCGCCGCGTTGCCGCCACCACTCGGCGATGCCGCGTGCCCACCAGTAGACGCCGCGAGCGCCGCAGACGACGACCAGCGCGATGAACAACCCGTAGGAGATGTGCAGCGCGGTGACCACGCCGTACATGATGCCGACCGAGGCGCCGAACATGATCTGCTGCTTCTTGCCCGAGGGGGTGGTGCCCGGATCGGTGACCATGTAATTGGTGAACAGCACGAATGCCAGGCCGGTCATCATGCTCAGGCCGGCCAGGATCGAGATGTTCGGCTCGATGATCCCGCGCACGATGGCCTGGAGTGCGAACGCGCCCACCCACGCCATGATCAGCGGCATCTTCAGCGTCAGCTTGGCGTTCAACAGGGTGCCGGTCATCAACAGGCCGAGCACGATGAGCGCGTCCGCCGGGCCGGAGATGTACTCGGTGAAGTGGTAGGGCGGCGCGACCGAGATCATCGGGAACACCAGGAAGCACACCACCACACCGAAGTTCGACGGGTTCATGAAGTGGCGCACCTTGCCGTTGATCTTGGCGCGCAGCACCCACTTCGTGCCGACGGCGACCACGATGCCGAAGATCACCGGCCACAGCTTGTCGTGGGCGAAGGTCAGGAAGTTGAACGCCAGACCCGTGATGTGCGCGGGGAGCAGGAACTCGAACAGTCCGCGCGGCCCCCGGCCCAGGAAGGCGGGCGACCGCTTGTACGCCCAGGCCGCCAGGACTTCCAGCCCGATCTCGGTGGAGTACGCGGTGGCCAGCGCGATGAACGGCCACAGGAACGGTTGCTCGAAGCCGAGCAGCGGGAATCCGATCAGATTGAAGATCGTGATCGAGATGGCGAAGTTGCGCAGCGCCAGGTAGCGCGTGTCCTTGGTCGGCGCGGGGGTTTCCACCCACTCCTTGGCGAATTCGGTCCCCGAACGCTGAACGGCCGAGATGCGTTCGGCGGCCGTCGTTTTGCTCTCGGGGGCAGCGCCGTTGCCTGCCGCGCCGTTGGCGGAGGCGCTGCCGTTGCCTTCGATCGCCGCGGTTTCGTGCTGCCCGTTCGACGCGGCTACCGCGTCGCCCGGATCCTTCTTGTCGTTGTCGCTCATCGCTGCTTGACCTCCTGCGCGTTCGAGGCGAGGTTCACGGTGTGCCAGCCCGGCGCGAGCTGGAGGGTTTGTTCGTGCGGGGTGCCATTGGTCTCCCGCCAGCGCAGCACGACGTTCAACGGAGCGGCCGGATCGACCTCGCCGAGGCCGATGTGCACCTCGGTGGCGCGCTTGCCGGTGTGCCCGCTACCGCCGTCGAGGTGGCTGGTGAGCAGGCGGCCTTCCGCCGTGCGCACCTCGACCTGGGCGTCCACCGCCGGAACGCCCTGAACCGGAAGGCCGGCCGCCGTCGTCGTGGTCGTGGTGCCCTCCCAGACCGGCTTGAACAGTTTCAGGCCGAGGAACTGGCCGTTGTCCGCCTTGTTGTTGTGGTAGAAGGTCGGATCGCCCCACTGGCGGGCGACGGCGAAGCTGAGCGCGCCGTTGCCGGAGGTGTCGCCGACGGCGATGCCGCGCGAGGGGATCGGGGTGTCCATGCCGAGCGCGTGGGTGAGGTTGGCGAACTTGCCGTCGTCACCGCGGCTGAAGAAGCCGACCGGATCGCTGCCCGCCAAGTCGGCGTCCTCGCCGATGATCGGCCAGGACCACGGGTACTTGGTCAGGTCGTCGTTCATGGTGCCGAGTTCCTGGATCTGCGGCCACCGGTTGACCTCGCCTTTGATCATGCCGGTGGACTGGACCACCTCGTTGCGACCGTCGTTGTCGAAGTCGTTGATCTTCGCGTCCCAGCCCCAGGTCTCCCAAGCCAATCCGACGTCCGTCGCGCGATTCTCGAACGGCGCGACGCCCTCGGCCAATTGCCGCGCCGCGTCGGCGGTGTCCTCGGCCGTGTTGTAGAACGCGAAGTGCCCTTCCATCAGAGCGAAGCGCACCGCGATGTTGCTGACGAACAGGTCCGGCATGCCGTCGCCGTTCATATCGCCGAAGTCGGCCGCCATGCCCTTGTCCGAATCATGGCCCAGCACATACGATTTCGGGTCGGTGAGCCCGCGCTCGCCCTCGGCGAATCCGAAGCGGATCCGGCCCGGCGTGGACTCGTTGACGAACAAGCGGTCGCGTCCGAAGTCGTTGGCCACGTACAACTCGGGCAGTTGGTCGCCGTTGAGGTCGGCCGCGGCCGCCGCCAGCGCCCATCCGGTGTCCATGCCGATCGGGAAGGGGTTGGCCACCTCGCGGTAGTCGGCGGTCGGTTCCTCGCCCGCCTTGGCGGAGGCCAGGGTGAAGATCCGGTCCTTGCCGCCGTTGCGGGCGTTGGACAGCGAGTCGGTCATCCACAGCGCGAGCTGGCCCTCCTCGGAGAGCACGTCCATGTCGTTGAAGTACTGGCCCAGGTAGATGTCCGGCTTGCCGTCGCCGTCGAAGTCGGAGACCGAGACCGCCGCGGTGATCCAGCGCTCGCCCTCGTAGTGCCCGTCGGGGGTGTTCGGCGAAGCGACGATGTCGATCGGGCGGAAGGCCTTGGCGTCCAGGCGGGTGGCGTTGGCGCGCTGCAGGTACAGGATCGGCGTGCGGCCGTAGTACGACACCAGCGCGTCCATCCGGCCGTCACCGTTGAAGTCGCCGGGAACGCAGCCCGAGGGCACCGTGGACGAATCCGCGGGCAGCGGCTCGGGGTCGAGCACGAAAGGCTCGTACCGGCTGGTGTTGCTGTCCGGGGTCGGCGTGATGAAGGCCGTGTCCGAGCGGGGATCGACTACGCACAGGTCGTCCGCCAGCCGGTTGCCGTCGAGGTCGTTCATCGCGATGGCCGCGCCGACCGAGGAGATCCAGGCCGACAGGTGCTTGTACGGTTCGCGCAGCTCACGGATCTTGCGGTCGGTCGGCAATCCCTTGGGCAGCGCGATCGGCATCGCGGTGAAGTCGAACTTGCTCGCGATCGGCCCGCCCGCCACGTCGTGCGTCGGCAGCAGCGCCGAACGCGCGGGAATGAACAGCGAGCCCATCAGCAGCAGGGATACCGCGGGGACCACCGCTTTTCGGAGGACGGATCGGTTGATGGGAATTTTCACGAGTGCTGCTCCTCATGGGCGAGAGTGAATTGCTGTCCCGCGGTGTCCGCGAGTCCGTCGAGCACCTCGCGCAGCGTGGCCAGCGCTTGGTCCATTTGCTGCTCGGTGTGCCTGCAGTTGATGAAGAACCGCAACCTGGCCTCCCCGGCCGGGACGACCGGGTGGGTGATGGCGTTCACGCTGAAGTCGCGCTGCAGCATGGCCAACGCCGCGAGCACGGCGGGTTCGTCGGCGCCGGTCATGACCGGGATGATCGGCGAATCCGACGACATGCCGATGTCGAAGCCGTATTCCTCGGCGCGGCGGTGGAAGTACTCGCTGTTGCGCCGCAACTGGGTCACGCGTTCGGGCTCGTCGCGCAGCACCTCGAGTCCGGCCAGTGCCGCGCCGATGGCCGACGGGGCGGGGGCGGCGGTGTACATGCTCAATCCACCCGCGACGTACTTGAATCCGTCGACCAGTTCCCGGTTGCCCGCGAGATAACCGCCGACGCTGCCGAGGGCTTTGGACAGCGTGCCCATCCAGACGTCCACCGCGTCGCCGGGCAGGTCGAACAGCTCACGCACGCCGTGCCCGGTGGCGCCGAGCGTGCCGAACGAATGCGCCTCGTCGATCATGATCGAGCAGTCGTAGCGCCGGGCCACCTCGATGATCTCGGGCAGCCGCACCACGTCGCCGTCCATGCTGTAGAGGCCCTCGATGATCACCATGGCCCGGTCGAAGCTGCGGCGCGACATCTTGAGGATGGTCTCGAGCGACTCCGGATCGTTGTGCCGGAAGGAAACCCGCTTGCAGCGCGACCACTCGGTGCCCGAGACCACGCTGTGGTGGATCAGCGCGTCGCACACCGCGAGATCACGTTTGCCGAGCAGGAATCCGACCGCAGCGGCGTTGGTGAGGTAGCCGCTCGCGGTCACCAGGGCCGCCTCGGTGTCGTAGACGCGGGCGATCTCGGCTTCCAGCTCGCGATAGATCGGCAGCTCGCCCGCCACGATGCGGACGGCGGCGGCGGAGGTGCCGTACCGATCGATCGCGTCCTTGGCGGCTCGGCGCACCCGCGGGTCGGCAGCCAGGTCCAGATAGCCGAAGCTGCTGAAGTTGACCACGTCCCGGTCGGCCATCCGCGTCACCGCGCCGCTGATGCCCTCGTGCGGCAGGTAGTACGGGTTGATCAGGCCCACCTGCCGCACCCAGGCGTCGAATCGCCCGAACCGCTGCCCGGCCTCGAGCACGCCGGGGTGATCACGGAAGGAGGTGTGCGCGGCCCCGCGCGGCGCGGTGCCGCCGTTGGCGGGGGCCGGGGTGGGGGTGGCGGAGCCGTTCGTAGCTCGTGCGCCGTTGGTCGTCGCCGGGGCGGCGCTGGTCTCACCGCCCGCGTGCCTGGCCAGCAGTGCGCGGGCCAGCTCCCGGGGGTTGTTGTCGGTCATTCGTCCTCGCTCCTCGCCGCGCGCTCTTCTTCCTGGGCAATCTGCTCGGCAATTCGCGCGCCGAGCCCGCGCAACGTCAGTCCGATCACGGCGAGCACCGATAGCTGGGTGCCGAGCACCTGCACCACGCGGGCCCCGAACTCCATGCCCATCAGCGAGTCCATGCCGAGTTCGGGCAGCGGGGTGTTCAGGTCCACCGTCTCGGCGTCGACGCCGAGCACCGCGGCGAGCTGTTCGGCGAGCAGGTAGGCCACCACCTCCCCGCGCTGTTCGACACCCAATCGCAGGATCTCCGCCCGCAGCGCACCCGCGCCCGACGCTCCGCCGCCCGCGGCCGCCACCTGCTCGGCGAAACGCGGCGTGCGGGTGGACGGGCGGTGCGCCAGCGCCCACTGGCTCCAGTCCACGTCGAACAGCACGATCTGCGGCAGGTCCAGCCGCAGGCACTCGCCGAGCAGATCGGTGGCCACGTCCATGTCCACTGAGCGGTAACCGGTCATCTCCGCGTACCGGCTGACCGCCTCGTAGTCGGCCATGCCGCCGCCACCGCTCATGAAGCCCCAGTTCACCGCCAGTGCGGCCGCGCCACGGGCGCGGCGGGCGGCGGCGATCATGTCGAGCACCGAATTGGCCGCCGCGTAACCGAATTGGGGCGAGATGCCGACGATGCTGCTCGCCGAGGAGAACAGCACGAACATGTCCAGATCGATGCCGGCGGCGGTCACCGCGGTGTCCAGGTTGACCGCGCCCGCGACCTTGGGCCCGAAGATCTCCGCCAGCGACTCGACGGTGATCTGCGGGACCTCGAGGTTGTTCACCACACCGGCGGCGTGGAAGATGCCGCGCAACGGACGGCCGCAGGCCTGGATGCGCTCGATGAGCGCGGCGACGGCGTCGTAGTCGGCCATGTCGATGCGTTCCTCGACGACTTCCACGCCGGCGGCGGCGAATTCGGCGACCGCGGCGCGGGCCGCGTCCCCCGTGGCGCCGCTGCGCCCGGCAAGCACCAGGCGACGCGCGCCGATCCGCACCAGCCAGCGCGCGGTCGCCAGCCCGAACGCGCCGAAGCCGCCGGTGACCAAGTAGCTGGCCGCAGGGTCGATCGGCAGGCTCGGCCGCTTCGCCAGCACCGTCGGTTCCGGTTCGCGCAGGTCGAGCACGACCCGGCCGATCTGCTTGGACCGCACCACCGTTTCGAACGCCTCGGCGGTCGAATCCAGCGTGAACGCGGTGTAGGGCAGGTAGTCGTAGGTGCCTTCGTTCAAGGCGTCCATCGCCCGGCGCGCCGCGCGCCGGACCAGTTCGGGACGCACCGCAAGGGCGCGGTCCATGTCGACGGCGAAGAACGACAGGTTCCGGTCGAACGGGCGCAGGTCGATCGCCCCGCCGCCGTAGATGTCGGCTTTGCCGATCTCGACGACCCGGCCGAATTCGGCGGCCACCCGCAGGTTCTGCTGGAGGATTTCACCGGGGGAGGAGTTGTAGACCACGTCGACGCCGCGCCCGCCGGTCAGCATGAGCACGTCGTCGACGAAGCTGATCGAGCGTGAGTTGACCACCTCGTGCGCGCCCGCCGCCGTGGCCACCGCGCGGCGCTCGTCCGAGCCCGCCGTCGCGATCACCCGCGCGCCGAGGCGCACCGCCACCTGGACCGCGGCCATGCCCATGCCGCCCGCCGCGCCGTGTATCAGCACCGTCTCACCCGGTTGCAGGTGCGCCAGTTGGCCGAAGGCGAATTCGGCGGTGAGGAAGGGCAGCACCGAGCTGGAATGGCAGGGGTCGAGCACGGAGTCGGGGTAATTGAGGGGCATCGTGGCTCCCTCGTCGGGCCGGAGTGTGACGTGGCGGCGCAACAGATCCCTGGCGCACACCGACATCTGGTCGCCGACGGCGACATCGGTCACCCCTGGACCGACCCGCTCGATCACGCCGAATCCGTCCATGCCCAGCTCGGTGCCGAAATACGTTCCGGCCAACTCCTTTTCGGTGAGCACGCCGAGCGCCTTGAGCGCGTCCTTGTAGTTGAGGCCCACCGCGTCCATCCGGATCTCGACCTCACCGGGGCCGGGCGCGACCCGATCCACCGCGCGCCACGCCA
Source organism: Nocardia sp. CY15 (assembly GCF_009829295.1). Lineage (NCBI taxonomy): Bacteria > Bacillati > Actinomycetota > Actinomycetes > Mycobacteriales > Nocardiaceae > Nocardia > Nocardia sp. CY15. Next base: position 759,951 of record NZ_VUOT01000001.1, on the reverse strand, counting down.
GGTCCGACAACAGCCGTGAGCGCCCGATCTCCAAGCGGAACGAGGTTTCCGGGCCGGTCAGCGGTGCGGCCTCGTCCCAGACCGCCAGATGGTCGCGCAGGGACTTGCGCAGGTGCAGCGCCCAGCACGCGCCCGCCCGCAACGCGACCTCGTCGGCGCGTCCGTCGCCGAGCACCTGCTCGATGATGTCGGCGGCGCGTGTGGCGGGTTCGGTGTCGACCAGTCGCCAGTGCACCGCGGGTTGCTCGTTGCGCAAGGTGCGCCGGGCGCCGGTGAGCGCCGCCTGCGCCGGATGCGCGAAGGCGTCGATCGGCAGGCAGAACGCCTGCTCGGTGACCACCACGGCGCGTACCTCGGCCGCCGGGGCGTCGTCTTCGTCTTCGCCGACCACCAGCTCGCCGAGTGCCTTGGCGACCAGCGCGAGCCCGTAGGCATTGGGCACCGCGTCCAGCTCGGCGCCGGACACCACGACCACGCGGCTGCGTGTCACGCCGGGCCGCTCGTGGGCGGCCCGCAGGGTCGCGAGGACGCGCCGCGCGGCGGCCTCCTCCGGTTCCAAGGTGAGGATCTCCGACGCGGCTCGGGCGCTGGCGATTTCCTTCGCGCGCTGGGAGACGGTGCTGCCCAGGCTGATCACGAGCAGGAACTCCTCCGCGCCCACGGGTTCGTCGACGGCCGTGGTGTCGTCGACGATGGACCACACCGGCTCGTAGAACAGGCCGTCGAGCTGGTCGTGCAGATCCGGCTCGGCCGCGAGACCGGCGAACCGCACGCCCGAAAGCGTCAATGCGACAACGCCTTCCGGTGAAGCGACGGTGATGTCGGCGCACAGCGGGTCGCCGTCCACCCGGCGCACCAGCACGACCGCCCGCTCCGGCAGCGGCCCGGTCCAGCGGACCCCGGCGACCGAGGACGGCACCACGACGCTCGCGTCGCTCGCGGTCTGGGCGTACAGGGCGGCGAAGCATTGCAGCGCGGCGTCCACCGCCGCCGGGTGGGCCAGATGCGGCAGGCTCGGCGCGCGACCGGCCAGTGGCGTGAGATCGAGCCGGGCCACGACGGAGTCGGCCCCGACTTGCGCCGCGGTGATCAACCGGAAGCTCGGGCCGTAGGCCAGGCCGTGCGCGGCGAGGCCGTCGTACAGCGTCGCCGCCGCCACGTCCACCGCGTCCGCCGCCGGGGTCAGGTCGATCGTGCGCGCGTCGACGTCGGCCTCGATCAGCCTGCCGTGCGCGTTGACCGTCCAGGTGGTCGCCGTGGCGGCGCGCGAGCGCAGCGTGAACCGGTGGGTGGTCTCCTCGACGGTGAGGCGCAGTACCGGCACGTCGTGCTGCCCGATCACCAGCGGCGCGACGAACTGCACCGACTCCAGCCCGAACGTGGTGCGGCCGGTGCGCACCGCGACGGCGCTGAGCGCGGCGTCCAGGTAGGCCGCGCCCGGCAGCACGACCGACCCGTCCACGACGTGATCGGGCAGCCACGGCAAGGCGGCCACGGACAGCTCGACCTCCCACTCCGGCGCGGACGCCGCCGTGCGCTGACCGAGCATGACGTACCCGTCGACGGCGCCGACGCGGTCCGCCTCGATCGCGGGGTCCTCGGTCCACAGCGTGCGGCGCTGCCACGGGTAACGCGGCAGATCCACGTGCGCGACAGGTGTTCGGGGGGCGCCGGGCGCGCGTGTGGTGTCCAGCCCGCCCACCTGGTACAGCTCGCCCACCGCGCGCAGCAGGTTGTCGCGATCGTCGGCGTCGCGCGACAGCGTGCTGATCGCCGCGCCGTCGAGGCCGCGGCGCACGAACGCCTCCTTGATGTTGCCGCTGAGCACCGGGTGTGGTCCCACCTCCAGGAACACCCGGTGGCCCGCGTCGAGCAGGCTGTCAACGGCCGCGCCGAAGCGCACCGGCTCGCGCACGTTTCGGCACCAGTACTCGGCGTCCCAGTCCGGGCCGGACAGTTCGCCGCCGGTGACGGTGGACCAGATCGGCACGCGCGCGGGCTGCGGCGTGAGGCCGGCCAGCGCCGTGGTGAGGTCGCCGAGGATCGGGTCCATCAGGTGACTGTGGTAGGGCACCTCGACACGCAACGCCTTGGCGAAGACGCCTTCGTCGGTGAGTTCGGCCCTGATGCGGTCCAACTCGGTCGAATCACCCGACAGCGTCGCCGCGGAGTGGCTGTTGACCGCCGCGACGCAGACGCCCTCGACGCCCGCGAGACGCTCGTTCAGCTGCTCCTCCGAGAGCCCGACGGCGAGCATGCCGCCGGTGCCCGCGGTGGTGGCCTGCAACCGGGCGCGGTGACAACTGACCAGCAGGGCGTCGCGCAGTGACAGCGAGCCGGAGGCGTAGGCCGAGGCCACTTCCCCGACGCTGTGGCCGACCACCGCGGCGGGGTGGATGCCGGCTTCGGCGAGTTCGGCCAGGAGCGCGGCCTGGACCAGGAAGTTCGCCGGCTGCGCGTACTCGGTCCTGGTGATCCGCGACTCCTGCTCCGGGCGCAGCAGTTCCTCGACGACCGACCATCCCGCGATCTCGCGGAAGATCTCGTCGATCGACCGCGCGGCGGCGGCGAAGTGCCCGTCGGCCTCGAGCAGGCCGCGGGCCATTCCCCACCACTGCGGGCCCATGCCGCTGAACACGAATACCGGCCGGGTCGACCCGTCGGTGAGCGCGCGGACGGGTGTCTTGCCCGCTCCCACGGCGAAATCGGCCAGCTGCGCACGCAGGTCACCGGTATCCCGGTAGGCGAACGCGGCGCGGATCGGATGATGCGCGCGCTGGACCCACGCGGCCTCGGTCACCACGTCCACGGGGGCGGTTTCGGTGAGGTCGTGCAGGTGTGTGGCCATCGTGCGCAGCGCGGTCTCGTTGCGGGCCGACAGCGGCAGCACGGTGATCGGTGTGCGCGCGGCCTGCGCGGGCGTCGCGGGGACCTCGGGCGCGCGGGTGAGGATCGCATGGGCGTTGGTGCCGCCGTAGCCGAAGCTGTTGACCGCCACCGCGGCCCGGCCGTCGCCGTTCGGCAGCGGTTCGGTCTCCAGCGGAATGCGTACGCGCAGTTCGTCGAACCGGATCTCCGGGTTCGGGTTGTCCAGCCGCAGTTGCGGGGCGATGACGCCGTGGTGCAGGGTCAGCGCGGCCTTGATGACGCCCGCGACGCCCGCGGCGGCCTCGGTGTGCCCGATGTTGTTCTTCACCGAGCCGACCGGCAGTGGCTCGTCGCGGCCCTCGACCGCGCCGTACACCGCGCCCAGGGCGGCCAATTCGAGCGGGTCGCCGACCGGCGTGCCGGTGCCGTGCGCCTCCACGAAGCGGATGTCGCGGGCGTCGACGCCCGCCAGCCGGTGCACCCGCCGGGCCAGGGCCTCCTGCGCGACCGGGTTGGGCACCGGGATGGCCAGCGTGCGGCCGTCCTGGTTGACCCCGCTGCCGCGCACCACCGCGTAGATCCGGTCGCGGTCGCGCATCGCCGCGTCGAGCGTCTTCAGCACCACGGCGCCCGCGCCCTCGCCGCGCCCGTAGCCGTCGGCGGCCGCGTCGAAGGACTTGCACCGGCCGTCCACCGCGAGGAAGCGGCCTTTGCACATGGAGATGAACGCCTCGGGCCGCAACATCGCGTTGGCGCCCCCGACGATCGCCGTCTCGCACTCGCCCGCTTCCAGCGCGAGCATCGCTTGGTGCAGGGCGACCAGGGAGGACGAGCAGGCGGTGTCGATGGTCATCGTGGGTCCGAGCAGGTCCAGCAGGAACGCGATGCGGGCCGACAGCAGCGTGTGCGAGGAGCTGGTCGGGCTGTGACTGTTGATGGAGGCCCGGGCGATCGAGCCGCTGCGCACCAGCGCGTTGTCGTTCATGAAGCCGCCGACGAACACGCCGACCTCACGACCGCTGACCCGCCCCGCCATCCCGGCGTCGTCCAGCGCCTCCCAGGCGACCTCGAGCAGCAGCCGCTGCTGGGGATCCATGATCGACGCCTCGCGCTGGGAGATGCCGAAGAACTCGGCGTCGAACTCCCACAGCGACTGGGTCAGGAAGCCTCCGTGCCTGGTGTACATCCGGCCCGGCGCGTCGGGGTCGGGGTCGTAGAACTTCGCGAGATTCCAGCGGTCCGTCGGTACTTCCACGATTCCGTCGCCCCTGTGCACGACGAGATCCCAGAAAGAGTCCGGCCCGTCGATGCCGCCCGGAAAACGGCAGCCGATACCGACAATTGCTACATTGGGCATGCAAAATCCCCTGATGCTCAGGCATTCGAAAGCGCCGCCGGTCGGGCGTCGGCGTCGACGAATCAGCGTGGAGACAACCGGATTCGCGACGCCGGTAAACCTGTTCGGCCATGAGCGTCGCCCGGAGGTGAAGTGGTTCCGCGGTAGGAGGTCAGTGTCCACCCATGGTAGGAGGCCCGATTCGCGAAGGTCAATACGGAATCGAGCCGTCGGTAATCGAAAAGCATTGTCTGACAGGTAAAGAGAACTCCATCATCAATGCAGGTAGAAGCAGGTATGACAGTATTATTCCGCTGTTATTACACGGTTATTGCCCAATTAAATAGGATGGATTACATTGTTATTCCGACGTTTTCGAGAACATTCAGCGCCCGAAGCTGTTGAGTAGCGGCTCGATTCGTGCCTACGATGACGCGTCGAATGCGCACCGAGGTGAAAGGTGATGGGCGTGAATCCGTACAACACCGGGCAGTTCCGTATCGAAGCGGAGGCCGAGCCCATCGAAAGCCTCGCCTGGCTGATCGAGTTCACCGAGCAATACATCGCGGGGTGGAACAGTGGGGACGGCGCGGCGGTCGCGAAATGCGTCACCGAGGACACGATCTGGCACGACCCATCGTTGGACGCGCCCGCGCACGGGCGGGCGGGCGTGGAGAAGTTCGTCGCCGACACGGTGCGCTCGTTCCCGGACGTGGCCTACACCAACCCGTTTCCGCCGGTGCTGGCCGCCGACGACCGGATCGCGCTGGTGCCGTGGCGGATGACCGGCACCCATCTGGGCCCGATCGACCCGCCAGGCTTCGGCCCGACCGGCAAGCGCATCGACCTGCTGGTCATCGACGTCTGGCAGTTCCGCTCCGGGCTGATCTGGCGCAGCCAGGCCACCTGGGACCTGACGGAGATGCTGCTGCAGTTGGGTCTGATGCCGCCGCGCGGAAGCGCCGCGGAGCGCGCGATGGCACGCGCCCAGCGGCTGAGGTCCCGGCTGCCGTTCTGACCGGCATTCGCCCCGTGCCGGCGTTCAGTCGCCGGACTGGGCGGCGAAGCGCTCCACCGCGAGCAGAACCGACGCGCCGACGGTTTCCAGTTCGGCGCCCATGCCGACGAGAAGATTCACGATCGCAGGTACCAGAACCTCGAGCAGGCCGTCGTCGCCCAGATGCCCGGCCATCTCCAATTGGACGAAGCCGAACAGGCCCATCCACAGTTGCGCCGCGGCGGAGCGGACGTCCGCGGTGTTGATCAACCCGGCGTCCTGAGCGCGCTGCACCGCGCCGACCACGTGGTCGAAGGTTTCCGTGTAGTGCTCGAACTCCGAATCGTGCCCGGCCACGAGCACATTGCCGCGGTTGATCTTCATATCGATGCGCGTCCCGGTGCCGAACATCAGCCCGAACAGCTCCGGCCTGCGCTGGGCCTCGTCCCGGAATACGAGGCCGAGTACGAGCAGATCGGTGATCGGCTCCTCGCTCACCCCCGCCGCGGTCATGCGCGCGGCCAACCGCGCGAAGCCGGCGGAACCAGCCGCGCGGATCAAGCCGGGCATCCCGCCGAAGTTGGAGTACACCGCCATCGTGGAGACCCCGCACATTCGCGACACGCGGCGGACGGTGAGCGCGTGCAGACCCTCGGTCGACACCACCTCGACTGTCGCGTCGATCAGGCGATCGCGCAGGGCGGTGTTCATCGCGTCCGTTCCGGCGGCTGGGCGCACGGCTAGTTCAGTTGTTCCGGCAGTCTGCTTGCTCATCGTTTCCGTTTCCCCAAATACGGTCAAGCCGTGACGCGTAGGTCTGCTGGTGCGCTGTCCTCGGGAAGGCGGTACCGTGGCTCGGCCGAGGACGCCTTGGTCGTGGTCACCGCGAAGACGGCCGGTATCGGCGCTGCCGCTCGTGGCCGGAACGCTCGGCCCGGCCTTCGTGGTATCGGGGAGAGGGCGTGGGTTTCGATCGATGCACCGTCGATTCGCTCGGACAGGGAAGCTGATCGTGGTTCATCGCGCACAGATTTCTCCGTTCTTGCCGCACGAACGGGCGGACAGAGCATGAGGTGGGACCGCGTTCGCGGGCTACGAAGAGCAGGTGCGCCCGCCGAGAGGTGCGTGTCGGAGGTGAGTGTCGTCACTGAAACTCTATGTGATAGAGGGTAACACCCACGCTGGATCAGCCGAATGTTTTGCGGCATTCCGGAATTCGCCGGGACACGCGCTATTGTGCTGATCGACGAGCGAAGCCGCTTAGTTCTGGATTCGGTGACAATTGGTCTGCGAATCCGTCCTGTGATCGGCATATGTTGTCGCAAATGGGACAAGTGGGACCTGCGCTCGGTGCAGTAAAGAGTGGATCGCGTATTTGTCAAGATCGACCTCGAACGTGCTGATGCGGGACAAGTGACTCGCCGATCCGGAGCAGGGCCGGGACGGGCGAAGCCGCCGAGGGGATGCCGCGTCGCGGTCATCAGCTGCCGCCGGGTCTGGAGAGCGCGGTCACAAACATCCGGCAACGGTATCGTCAAGCGGGACAGATAGTGGGCGGGAGGTCGGTCGATGTCGTCATCGATTCCGGGAGTCGTCGCCTGGCCTGCGATCTGCCTCGTCGCCGCGGTCGTCGCGTTCCGGCTGATGCTCCTGCGCGACACGGTCGTCGACCAATTGGTGAATCGCCTGTTCGTCTGGGGTCTGCTGAGCCTGCTGCTGTACCGGTGCGCCATGACGCCCGCAAGCGCGAGTCCGGCGCACCAACTCGTCCTCGGCTGCACCGTGATGTCCTCGATGTGCCTGCAAGGAGTCGTCCGCGTCTGGGCCGCGGACGTGCAGCTGGGGGCGGTCTGGCGCAGGCACCGCGTTTGCTGCGATCGCCGCCGGGTCCACCGCCGTGATCCTGCTGGCGGGCGCATCGGCTCGGCGCGAGGGGAGGCTCGTCGACCTGACGCCGGACGTGGAAGGCCTGGTGGTGTGGACCGCGTTCGGACTCCCGCTGCTGATGAACATCTGGCTGTCGGCCCGTATGTTCCTACCGGAGTTGCGGTCCGACGGCATCGGCCCGGCGGGAAAGCTGGTGTGCGGGCGATGATCTGGGCCGCGGCGGGATCTCACCGCCGCGGTCACCGAGATCGTGCTGCCGCCCGCCCCGACGAGCGGGTCGACGCGAGTACCCGGCTGATGCGGATGACGGTGGAAATCCAGGACGCGCTGTCGCAACTCGGTCGCTAGCCCCGGCGACCGCGGGCTGGGAGGTCCGCTGACCGACTACGCACACCGAGTGGCGTGCGCGGTAATCGCACGGAAGGCGGGATCGGCGCCGCTCGCGTCGACCTCGGTCCAGCCGCCGGTCCCCGCGGCGGATTTCGACGCCGGGCTGCGGCAACTGCTCGATCTCGCCCGGGTGTGGCCGACCGCCCGCGCTCCGGCCGGGGCGGCGCCGGCCCTGGTGGCGGGCTAGAGCACCGCTTGGGTCTGGGTGACCTTCGCGACCAGCTTGTCCGCGTCGTCCCGGATCACCGTCTCGACCACGATGAACGAGCGTCCGGCGTGCAGCGGCGCCGCGGACGCGATGGCATGGCCGGCGCGGACCGCGCGCAGGAAATTCGTCTTCGACTCCACCGTGGTGGTGCCCTGCTTTCCTTCGGGCAGATTCAGGAACGCGCACACCGCGCCGGTGGCGTCGGCCAGCGACATCAGTACCCCGCCGTGCAGCACGCCGCCGAGCGTGCACAGTGATTGGTCCCAAGCCAGGCGGCTACGGACCAGTTCGGGTCCGTGGGCGAGCACCTCGACGCCGAGGCGCTCGGTGAACGGCATGGTCTGGTGGAACAGCGCGGTGCCCGTCTCATCGATCATGGCCGCGACCCTGCCCGCCACCGGTCGCCGAGTCGATTACCTTGCGGGTAATCGTCAGTGCGCCAACTGTCTCCGGTCTCGGCGGCGGTGGGCCCACACGACCGCGACGACCGACAACGCGGTCGATCCGCCGCAGGCCATGACGAGTCCGGGCGAAGAACGGTCCACGAGCACGCCACCCGCGAGCGCGCCGAGCGAGATCGTCGCTTGGAAGGAGGCGGTGAACAGCACCGAGGCCGCTTCCGGTGCGTCCGTGGCCGCTTTCGCGAACCATGCTTGCGAAGACACCGGCACCGCGCCGTACCCGACGCCCCACACGACGAGCAGAACTGCCGCGCCGAACGACCATTGGCCCAGCCAGGGAAGCAGCAGTGTGGCGGCCGCGATCAGCGCCGTGGCTGCGGCGAGGGTGGCGCGGGGTCTGCGCGCGATCGAGGCCCCGCCGAGGAAGTTGCCGCACATACCGGCCGCGCCGTAGACGAGCAGGAGCAAGGTGATCGTGCCGGGGCCGACCCGGGTGACCTGCTCGAGGAATGGCGTCACGTAGGTGTATGCGCCGAAATGGGCCGAGACGACGAGGAATGTCACCAGCAGGGTGAAGTGGATACCCGGGCGGCGCAGCAGGGTACCGAGAACCGCGGCCCGGGTGACCTGTTCGGCGCGCAGCGCGGGCAGGAATGCGATCAACATGGCCAGCACGACGGCCGCGAAGGCGCCCACCACGAGGAAAGTCGTTCGCCAACCGGCGATCTCACCCAGCAAGGTACCCGCGGGGACGCCGAACACGGAGCCGAGCGGCACCGACGAGAAGATCACGGCGTTGGCCTTGGCGACCGAGTCCGCGGGTACGAGCCGTTCGGCCAGTCCGGCCGCGATGGACCAGAAGCCGCCGATGGTGATGCCGACGAGGATCCGTGAAACCAGCAGCACCCGATAATCCGGTGCGGCCGCGGCCAGCGTGTCGGCGAGCACCAGCAGCAGCATGAACAGGCACAACATCCGCCGTCGATCGATGCCTGCGGTGGCGACGGTGACGACCGGCGCCGCCACGGCGGCCACCAGCCCCGGCATGGTCATCATCAGGCCGGCCATGCCATCGGAGACGGTGAAGTCGGCGCCGATCGAGGTGAGCAGCCCGATCGGCAGGATCTCGGTGGTGACGATCGAGAAGATCCCGAGCATCACCGCGACAACCGCGGGCCAACCGGTGGGTGCGCTGCGGGCGGTGCGTTCAGTGGTGCGGAGTGTGGACACGGCGTCGAGTCCAGCAGCTCCGCGGCATCCGAGCTGGCGAGTTCCCGACAGCACCGTCGGCGCCCGGCCGCGCCGGTGCGCTCGCGCCCCGCTACCTTGTTCAGCTCATCCGCGCCACCAGCGCGTCGGGGAGGTGGGGGAGCGCGAAATCGAGCAGCCGCCACGGCCACCCGGGGACGCAGGCCCGGCGCCGCTCCTGCTCGATGGCGGCCACCATCGCCGCGACGCCCTTGTCCAGCGGCGCGACCATTCGCGCGTCGCCCGCCTTGGCCGCCATGTCGGTGGCGATGAAACCCGGTAACAGCGTGGTGACGGCGATCGGCGAACGGGCCAATTCGGTGGCCAATGCCGCACCGAGTGCGGCGACGCCCGCCTTGCTCGCCGAGTAGGCCGCCTTCTTGCCGGGCAGCCCGCGCACCGCGCTCATCGATGAGACGAGAACCAGGTGCCCGGCATCCTGCGCGCGGAAGATCTCCAGCGCCGCTTCCGCCTGCGCCAGCGCGCTGACGAAGTTGGTGGTCGCCGTGGCCAGATTCGCATCCGCCCTTCCGCTGCCGACCGGCGCTCCCTTGCCGATCCCGGCGTTGACGATCACGCGGTCGAGGCCACCCAGCTCGTCACGCAGTTCGCCGAAGACGCGCGGAACCGCCGTGTGGTCGTCCACGTCGAGTGCGCGCACCGCGACGGTGACCTCCGGATGAGTGGCCCGCAGCTCGTCGCGCAGCGTCGTGAGCGCGTCCAGCCTGCGGGCGCACAGCGCGAGGTCGCGGCCCTTTGCCGCGAAGTCCCGCGCCATGGCGGCCCCGAGACCCGCGCTCGCGCCGGTGATCAGAATCCTGCTCCTCGTCATGCGGCTGACCCTAGCGTTCGCCGAACGCGCGGCGATACGCCGCCGACGGGACGTGCGCCGTTGCTCAGCCGCCGAACGATCCGGTCGGCGGCGGGGTCGGCGACAACCGCCACGGACCGCAGTTCTCGGTCTTGAAGCCGACATCGGTCGGCTCGATCTCCACCCGGACGGGGCTGAGCCGGGTGTAGTTGTTGGCGATGATGTACTGCATGTTCGTGTTGTCGCCCTCGACCTTCCACAGCCTGCGCCAGTCGCACGCGTAGGCCGGATCGGAGGCGCCGGGCGCCTCCCAGACGCCGGGGGCGATATCGACGCCGACCAGGTAGACGCCGTCGTGCGGCATGGTGTTCGCGGGTTCGGCCGCCGCCGTCGCCGTGGCGAGCAGGGTCGCCGCGCAGGTCATGGCTCCCGCGAGTAGGAGGGCGCTTGCACGCATACCGTTCTCCTTGACTTGTACTACCGCCGCGTCCACGTACTTCCGCCGCCGCGGCCGACTCGGGAGATCCCCGCATCTCCGCGGCCAGGAATACCAGAACGGACCGGGTGGTGTGGCCCGAATTCGCGATTTCGCGCGGGTGGACGCGGGCTCGGCTGCCCGGCGATCGGTCGGTGTGGCCGGGCGATGCCGACCCGAACTCGTCGAGTCCCGCCTTACGCAACCACGAGTTCGCCGACAGGCTTGGCAAGGGGTCTTCTGGTGTACCAGCTACTGGCTTTGTTCCGTGCCGCGGCGCGTGGTTGTCGCGAAGGTAGTCCGGCTTGCCCGTATCCAGCAGCAACTTCGACGTCTTCTGCGTGCCGATCGGCACGGTGTGGCTCCGAATGCATTACGCTCTGCTATCTCTGCGCAAACTGTCTCGGCGCGTTCGCCGACCGGGCGCTGCGCATGCCGTAACACTTCGATTACGTAACTTGCTTCGCTGATACACGTGTTGTCAGAGTAACCAGTGGGTTTGGTGTTACAAGTGGGAAGGGAGGGGCGCCCCGTCCCGGGGCGCCGACCGCACTATGAAGCCAAGCATCGTCAAGGCCGGTATCTGTACCGCCGTCACGGCCGCGGTAACGGTGACGTTGTCCGGATTGCTGCCGGTCACCGCGCACGCGGCGCCGTCGGCGCTGGACATGTCGAAGAAACTCGCGGGCAAGACCGTGTTCCTCGACCCCGGACATCAGGGGCCGAACCATTCCCAGGACCTGGCAAGACAGGTCAGCGATGGTCGCGGCGGCACCAAGGACTGCCAGACCACCGGCATGACCACCATGAACGGCGTTCCCGAGCACACCATCAACTGGAACGTCGCACAGGTCGTCAAGACGTCGCTGGAGACACTCGGCGCGCGCGTCGTGCTGAGCCGCCAGGACGACACGAACTGGGGCGGCTGCGTCGACGACCGCGCCCGCGCGGCGAGCCAGTCCGGCGCCGACGTGGCGGTGAGCATCCATGCCGACAGCGCGCCCGCGCAGTATCGCGGGTTCCACCTGATCGTCCCGGAGCTGCCCATCCCGAATCTGATCGTCGACCAGGCGCAGTCCGGTGCGGGACGCGCCGCGTCGACGTCGGTGCGCGACGCGTATCGCCAGGCGGGATTCCCGCCCGCGAACTATGGCGGCGTGGTGGACGGGCTGCAGACCCGCAAGGACGTGGCAGGGCCCGCCCTGACCACCGTTCCGGTGGTGTTCCTCGAGATGGGCAACGGCGCCAATCCCGAGGACGCGGCGCTGCTGGAGACCCCGGACGGGCAGCTCAAGCACGCGATCGCGCTGACCACCGGCCTGGTCGGCTACCTGCTCGGCGGACCGCAAGCCGGCGCTTCGCCGGATCAGCAGGCAGCGCAGCCCATCCCGCCGGGTACGTCGTTCGATCGCCCCGCCTCGGACCCGGGCACGCCGCAGGGCCAGGCGAATCAGGGTACTCCGCAAGCGCAGACGAACACCGGTACTCCGCAAGCCCAGACGAACACCGGTACTCCGCAAGCCCAGACGACCCCCGGTACTCCACAGGCCCAGAACCCGGCGATCCCGCAGGCGCAGACGATCCCGGCGGTGCCCCAGAGCCCCGCGGCCCCCGCGGTGCCGCAGGCGCAGTCCGCTCCGGGCGCCTCGACGCCGAAGTCGGCGCCGGGCGCGGCGACACCGCAGTCGCCGGGCACTTCGGCGACACCGGATGCGCCGGGCGCGTCCGGAGCCCAATCGCCGGACACGCCGTACGCCCAGCAGTCCCCGGGGACCGCGGGCGGCAACGCCTCGATCATGGAGTTGCTGATGCCGTTGGCGAAGATGCTGGGCTTGGACGACAACGCCATCACCACGGAATTGATCAACCTCGGCTACAGCCTGGCGGCCATGCTGCTGGGCCCCTCGAAATAGTCCGCACACCGAACCCACCGGACGCCATCCTCACCACCATGAGGGTGGCGTCCGGCATTTTTCGCGGGTCGGGCGGGCGCACTAGGGTGAGCGGAATGGCAGACCGGATTCCTGTTGTGCTCGTCGCGGGGTTTCTCGGTTCGGGGAAGACCACGCTGCTCAATCACTTGTTGCGAGACAACCGGGGGACGCGGATCGGCGTCGTCGTCAACGACTTCGGAGCGATCAACATCGATTCGATGCTGGTCGCGGGGCAAGTCGACGCCATGGTCTCGCTCGGCAACGGCTGCGTGTGCTGCGCGGTCGACGTCACCGAGCTGGACGAGCTGTTCACCCGGCTCACGCAGCCGCGCGCCGGAATCGACGTCCTCGTGGTGGAAGCCAGCGGCTTGGCCGAGCCGCGCAATCTCATCCGGATGGTGCTCGGCAGCGACAACCCGCGCCTGCGCTACGGAGGACTGGTCGAAGTGGTCGACGCCGAACAGTTCCCGGACAGCAGCGCCCGTCATCCGGAACTGCGCACCCATCTGCGCCTGGCCGATCTGGTGGTGGTGAACAAGGCCGATCGGGTGGCGCCCGAGCAACTCGCGCGACTGCGTGCGGACATCGCGGCACTCGTCGGCCCGGTGCCCGTGTACGCGACCACCTACGGCCGGATCGATCCCGGGCTGTTGTTCGACGAACCGCTGCGCGAACGGCCGCTGGTGGCCGAGCAACTGAGCTTCGACGAACTACTCCTCGACCACGACCACGACCACGACCCCGGGCACCGCCACATGCACGACGACTACACCAGCGTCTCGTTCACCACCGCACGAGCGCTCGACCCGCGCAAGCTGATCGGTTTCCTGGAGGACCCGCCACCGGGATTGTTCCGGGCCAAAGGCTTCGCCGCCTTCGGGGTTGCGGACGAGCGCAGGAAATTCGTCATGCACATGGTCGGTCGCCACATCGTCTTCGAGTCGGGCAGCTGGTCGCGCGGCGAATCGCGGGGCGCGCAGCTGGTGCTCATCGGGGCGGGCCTGCACACCGACACGGCCCTGGCCCGGCTGCACGACACCGTGCACGACGCCGCAGATCCGCTCGACCCGCAGAGCATGCTCGGCGTGTGGCGCTATACGCCGCACTGAACGCGCCAGATTGGCGCGTTCGGTCGCGACATGGCGCGTTCGGTGCTGGTGACCGAGTGGTCTTTTCGTGAGACTGAAGGCGTGTCCGCCGGTCCGGGGGCACGGGGAGCGTACTGCCGCGCGCGGCGCCGCCCGGCAGCCGATCCGTCACCGACCGAATCGTCCTGCGACCGATGGGAGTTCCGTGTCAGATTCCATGGAGAGCGCCACCGCGTACGTCATCCAGGCGCTCGAGGCCAAGGGCACCGCCACCCGCGATGACTTCGATGTTCCCGCGATCGTCGCCGAGACCCACGCCATCGCCAAGAGCTGGGATTTCCGTGCGATCGAGGACGCGACGTTCTGGTCGATCGCGGCGCGTTTCCTCAGGACGTGAACGTCCGATCCGCCCGCTCGGTGCGATGCGCGGTGATGGCCAGCGACCACCGCCGAGCCGCTCGCCGCATCGATGCCGGATCGGAGTAGCCGAGAATCTCCGCCTGGCGCGACGCGCTCAGCGGCCCGGCGGCGGTCGCGGCGACCAGCCGTGCGCCACGCGCCCGATCCAGTTCCGCGCGCCACGTGGTGCCCGCCTCCCGCAACCGGCGCTGGAGGGTGCGCGGGCTGGTGGCCAGCCTGCGCGCCACGCGCTCCAGGGAGGCGTCGCCTTCGTCCAGGCAGTCCGCCAGGGCCGTCGCGACCCGTTCCGGCCATGCCGTGGCCAGCGGTGGCGGCGGCGGAAGAGCCGCGGCCAGCGGCTGCAGTATGCCGGCCAGCACCGGATCGCTGGTGGTCAACGGTAGATCCATGTCCGAGGCGCGAAAGGTCATGGCGTCCACCGGCGCGTCGAACTCGATCGCGGTGGTGCCGAACACCTCGACGAAGGTCTCGATTCGTGCGGGGGCGTGCTGGCGCAGCGAGACCCGCAGCGGGGCCAGCGGTTCACGCACCACGCGCCGCGCCCGGCTGAGCACCGCGCTCAGGCCCCACAGCTGGGTCAGGTCACGGCCACGGCCCGCACCATCGATCATGTCGAGGTAGAGCGTGACCTCCTCGTCGTTCTCCGCGACCAGGTCGAATCGGTGATTGGTGGTCACCGCGGTGACGTACGGCCCGCAGGTCGCCAGTCCGGCCCCCAGCGTCGGGGCCGAGGAGAACAGATAGTCGTAGAGGCCGAGGCAGGTCAGCTCGTAGCGGCTCGCCACGTTCAACGCGACGTCGGGGTCACCCAATTCGTGTTCGGCGATCTCCCACAGCCGAGAGAACGTCTGGCTGGGCAGGTGCAGATCCTCGCCCGCCATGGTCCACTCCGGTAAACCGGATTCCCGCAGCAGCCGGTCGCGGTCCACGCCTACCGCGGTGAGTTGCGAGATGACGAATCGGTGGAGCAAAACCTGGTCGGTTCCCATCGCGTGCTCCTTCCCAACGCAACCGATCGGCCCACCTCGGCTTACGAGCGAAGCGAGACGGAAGCGCATTCCGATCGCAGCCCGGCGCACACGCTATACCGGCCGTGTTGATTCGTCATGAGATTCATGTCACGGACAGATCACCCGCAGGCGTTCACCCATTCGGACAGGCCGTCGGCGAACAATTGGCGCTTCCAGATCGGCACCTCGTGTTTGATCCGGTCCACCAGTTCCGCACACGCGGCGAACGCTTCGCCGCGATGCGCCGCCGCCACCGCGACGACGATCGCGCGGTCGCCGATGCCGAGCGACCCGACGCGGTGCACGGCGGCGACCGGCAAGCCGTGCGTGGTGGCGATTTCGGCGCAGACGGTGTGCAGGAAACGCTCCGCTTGCGGGTGCGCGGAGTATTCCAGGGACGAAACGCTCTGTCCGCCATCGTGATCGCGGACCTTGCCGGTGAACACCACGACCGCGCCGTAATGCGGTCCGGTGACCGCCGCTTCGACCTCCGCCGGGTCGAGCGGCTGGTCGCTGATCCGGGCGAGCCGGACCGTGGCCTCAGCCGTTGTCATGACTTCCACCTCCGGCAACTTGTGCGAGCAGATGATCCAACAGCGGTTCCAGCACCGCCATGCCGTCTTCGACGCCGCCGAGCGATCCCGGCAGATTCACGATCACCGAGCGGCCGGCGAGCCCGGCCACACCGCGGCTGAGGGCCGCGAGCGGGAATTTCGCGGTACCGCGCTGCCGGATCGCCTCCGCCACACCGGGAAGTTCGCGATCGAGCACGGCGAGGGTGGCTTCCGGGGTGCCGTCGGTCGGCGAGGCGCCGGTTCCGCCGGTGCTGATGACGAGGGAGGGTTCGAACCGCAACGCGTCGGACAACCCGATCTCGATCTCGGCGTCGGCGTAGACCAGCGGACCGCGCACCGAGAAGCCCAGACCGGCCAGCCAGTCCACGAGCGCCGGGCCGGTGGTGTCGATGCGGGTGCCCGCCGCGACGCCGGTCGACGCGACCAGCACCACCGCCGAGCGTTCCTCCCCGTCGAATTCCGGCTCGGCGTACTCCGGGGTGTCCTGCGCGTCATCCGCGTCATCCGCGTCATCCGCGTCATCCGCGTCATCCGCGTCATCGGAGGACAGCTCGTCATCAGCGGAAGGCAGGATCTCGCTCTCCTCGGAGGCCGCTTCGGCCGGGCGCTCCCAGTGCCCGCGCTTGCCGCCTTCTTTGGTGAGCAGCCGCACGTCGGTGAGCGTAGCGGCGGGGTCGACCGCTTTCACCATGTCGTGCAGGGTGAGCCCGGCGACCGCGACCGCGGTGAGCGCCTCCATCTCGACCCCGGTGGGGCCTTTGGTCTTCGCGGTGGCCTCGATCGTGATGGCGGTGTCGGTGAAACCGAACTCGACCCGCACCGACGACAGCGCCAGCTGATGGCACAGCGGGATCAGCTCGGCGGTCTTCTTCGCTCCCGCGATGCCCGCGATGCGGGCAGTGGCCAGCACGTCCGCCTTCGGCATGTCGTCGGCTCGCACCAGCGCGACCACCTCGGCCGTGGTGCGCAACTCGCCCGCGGCGACGGCGATCCGGGTGGTCTCGCTCTTGGCGCTCACATCGACCATGCGGGCGCGACCTTCGTGATCGACATGGGACAACTCGCTCATAAGGACCACACTCGCACAAACGCTCCGGCGGGCAGCGCGGTGACCTCGGCGGGCACGTCGATCAGCACGTCGGCCCACGCCATGGCCGCCACGAGGTGTGAGCCGGGCCCGGACACCACCTCGACCGCCTCCGGATGCCGGTGCGCCTTGCGCGGAGCGCCGACCAGCTTGCCGCGCAGGAATTGACGCTTCCCCTCCGGCGAGCGCGCCACGGCGTTGCGCAGCGGAAGCTCGTAGGCGTCCACCTCGGGCAGCCCGGCGAGGTGGCGCAGCATCGGGCGGGCGAACACCTCGAACGACACCATCGTGCTGACCGGGTTGCCGGGGAAGCTGAGCACCGGCACACCCTCGACGACGGTCAGCCCCTGCGGGCCGCCCGGTTGCATCGCGACCGAACCGAACTGCCCGCCCATGGGCTCGAGCACGTCCTTGACCACCTCGAAGTCGCCCTTGGACACCCCGCCGGAGGTGAACACCACATCGGCGGCCTCCGTCGCGGCCGACAGCAGCGCGCGGAAACGCGCCGGATCGTCGGTGCTGTGCGCGACCGAGACCACCTCGACGCCGTTCGCCGCGAGCGCCGCGGCGAGGGCGACGCCGTTGGAGTTGTAGATCTGCCCGGGACGCAGCCTCTTTCCGGCCTCGACCAGCTCGTCGCCGGTGGTGATCACCGCGCCGCGCACCGGGCGGAAGACCGTCACCGCGGGCAGGCCGACCGCGGCGAGGGCGGCGACATGCCGGGGCGCGAGCCTGGTCCCGGTACGCACGAGCAGGTCGCCGTTGCGTACGTCGGTGCCCGGCTCACGCACGAAGTCGCCTGCGCCGCGGCCACGCTCGATGGTCACCGTGCCGTCGCCCGCTCGGGTGTCCTCCACCGGCACGACGCAGTCCGCGCCGGGCGGGATCGGCGCGCCGGTCATCACCTTCATCGCCGCGCCCGGCGGCAGGGGCGTGCGGCCCGCGGCACCTGCCGCGACCACGCCGGTCAAAGGCAGGGTGACCGGGGCGACCAGCACCGATTCCGCGCGCACCGCGTATCCGTCCATCGCGGAGTTGCGGAACACCGGCAGGTCGATCGGCGAACGGACATCCTCGGCCAGTTGCCTGCCCAGCGCCCGCGGCACCTCGACGGACTCGACCGCGCGCGCGGCCAGCGGCCGCAGCAGCTGTTCGATGGCGGCGCGGTAGTCGTCGACGGGCCTGGCCGAGACGTCGGCGGGCCGAGGGTTCATGCGAGTCAGCCTAACGCCCGATCCGGGCGATTCTCCGCCTCCGTGGCCGTGCGCCGTCCGTGCGCAGGTCACCCCACCCGGACGCGGGCCTCACCGCGGGACCGTCCCCATGGTGAGCAGCCGGCGCGCCATTCCGCCCGCAGACGAATCGGGACAGGCGGTCATAATGGACGTGTGACTCTGGTCGAGATCGGGATTCCCGCCGTGCGTTCCGGGCGTCCCTCGCTCGCCGGCCGGCCCGATATCCCTTACTTGCTGGATCGTTTCGGACGCGTCGCCCGCGACCTACGCGTATCCATCACCGAGAAGTGCTCGCTGCGCTGTACCTACTGCATGCCCGAGGAGGGGCTGCCGGAGATTCCGCGGCACGAACTGCTCACGGTGGAGGAGATCGTTCGGCTGGTGCGCCTCGCGGTGCGGGATCTGGGGGTGCGTGAGGTCCGCTTCACCGGGGGTGAGCCGCTGATGCGCCGCGACCTGGAACAGATCATCTCCGGGTGCCATGCCGAGGTGCCGCACATCCCGTTGGCGATGACGACCAACGGTATCGGGCTCGAACACCGCGCGCGCGGCCTCGCCGCCGCGGGCCTGCGCCGGGTGAACGTGTCGCTGGACACGGTGGACCGGGCCGGTTTCGCGCGGCTGACGCGCCGCGACCGCCTCGAATCGGTGTTCGCGGGCATCCGTGCCGCCCGGGCCGCTGGGCTGGCCCCGATCAAGGTCAACGCCGTCCTGATGCGCCAAACCCTCGCCGGAGCACCGGATCTGCTGCGCTGGTGCCTGGACGAGAGCTGTGAGCTGCGTTTCATCGAGGAGATGCCGCTCGACGCCGACCACGAGTGGGCCCGCGCCAACATGGTCACCGCCGCCGAACTGCTCGACGTACTGGGCGCCCGGTTCGAACTCACCGAGGTCGGCCGCGCCGACCCGTCGGCTCCCGCGGAGAAGTGGCTGGTCGACGGCGGGCCCGGCACCGTGGGCATCATCGCGACCGTGACCCGCAAGTTCTGCGACACCTGCGACCGCACCCGGCTCACCGCCGACGGCATGCTGCGCTCCTGTCTGTTCAGCGACCAGGAATTCGACCTGCGCCAGGCGCTGCGCTCCGGCGCGGGCGACGAGGAGGTCGCGACCCTCTGGCGCGGCGCGATGTGGGACAAGTGGGCAGGTCACGGGATCGACGCCGAAGGCTTCGTTCCTCCGGAGCGGACGATGGGAGCCATCGGTGGTTGAGATCCGCTATTTCGCCGCGATCGCCGACGCCGTCGGCAAGGACAGCGAAACCCTCGATCTCCCGGCCGGAGCCACGGTGGCCGACCTGCGGGCCGCCCTGTCGGCGACCTACGGCACGGACCTGGAGAAGATGCTGTCGGTGTGCGCCTACCTGATCGGCGACGAACTCACCCGCGACCCCACGGCCGCGCTCAGCCCGAGTGTCGACGTCCTGCCACCCTTCGCGGGCGGATAGGCGCTGGGGCGGGATAAAGGCCTTCGCCGACCGCTCGGCAGGACACGACATGGGCAGAGGGTGCCTGCGTTTCCGCGCCGGAGCGGATCTATGTCGAGTTGATCCGCGATCTGCTGCGCGACCGCCCAGGCGAACGGCGGGCGAGTCCGCTGAGGCCGCGCGGGATTTCTCCGGGCGAAGTGTAGAGATCGGCCCGCGCGTTTCGTCGTCCGAGTAGAAGGGGTATCCGAGCCCCTCGCTGCGAGGAAGGATGACGTTATGCACTACCTGGCGACACTGGTAGGACGTGAAGACGGCCCCGGGGTCCGGCCCGGCACCCCGGAGTTCGACGCGGAGGTGGCGAAGTACGCGGCGTTCGAGGAACGCGAGGCCGCGGCGGTCGCGGGCGGCGTGGCGCTGTACCCCTCCGCCGACGCGCTGCACATCCGGCGGGCCGACGGTCGGACGCTCGTCACCGACGGCCCGTTCGCGGAGCAGGCCGAGGTCGTCGGCGGGTTCTACGTCTTCGAGGCCGCCGACCTGGACGAGGCCATCCGGCTGGCGCGTCAGGTGCCCGCCGCCGAGGACGGAGCGGTCGAGGTGCGCCCCATGGTGATGTGGTCGCCCCACGACACCCCGCGCGCGGATTGGTGGTTGGCGCTGCTGTGGGAAGTGCCGGACGCGGTGATCGCGCCGGGCAGCCCGGAGTGGGACGACGCGGTCGCCGACCATGAGCGGTTCGGTGAGAAGCACGCGGCGGCCCTCCGCGGTGGCGGGGCGCTGCAACCGCCGTCCTCGGCGACCACGGTGCGGGTGCGCGACGGGAAGCTGCTGCTCACCGATGGTCCGTACGCGGAGTCGGCCGAGGTGGTCGACGGGCTGTACCTGTTCGCCGCGCCGGACCGGGAGCAGGCGGTGCGGATCGCGGCGGCCATCCCGCTCGGCGAGCGCGGGCGCACCGAGCTGCGCCGGGTCGTGGACTTGGGCGACTGACGTGCGGACGGGGCAGGCCGCGACGATCGACGCCGTCTACCGCGCCGAGTTCGGCCGGGCTCTGGCGACGGTGGCCAGGACCGTCGGCGACATCGGACTGGCCGAGGACGCCGTGCAGGAGGCATTCGCCGACGCCGTGCGCACCTGGCCGGAGCGCGGGCTGCCGTCGAACCCGGGGGCGTGGATCACCACGGCCGCCCGCAATCGAGCGCTGGACCGGCTGCGGCGCGAGTCGGCGCGGGCGGCCAAGGAATACGACGCGGTCCTGACCCGGACGCCGAGCGAGGAGAACGAGGTGTCACCGGTGCCGGACGACCAGCTGCGGATGATCTTCGCCTGTTGCCATCCGGCACTGGCGCGACCCTCGCAGGTGGCCCTGACGCTGCGCCTGGTGTGCGGGTTACGGACGGCCGAGATCGCGCGTGCCTTCCTGCAACCGGAACACACGGTGGCGCAACGGCTCACGCGTGCGAAGGCGAAGATCCGGCAGGCGGGCATCCCGCTGCGGGTTCCGCCCGCGCACCTGATGCCGGAGCGGGTGCCGGGTGTGCTGGCGTGCGTGTATCTGGTGTTCACCGAAGGGTATTCCGCCACTTCGGGTCCCACCGCGGTGCGCGACGAGCTGTGCGACGAGGCGATCCGGCTCGGCAGGCTGCTGTGCGAGTTGCTTCCAGGGGAACCCGAGGCGCGGGCGCTGCTGGCGCTGATGCTGTTGCAGGACAGCCGCCGGGAGCAGCGTCGGCGCGACGACGGGGAATCGGTGCCACTGGAGGAACAGGATCGGTCGCGGTGGGACCACGCGATGGTGCGGGCGGGGCTGGCGTGCCTGCGGTCCGCCGAAGCCGAGGGCAGCGGCCCGTACCTGGTGCAGGCGCGCATCGCCGCCGCGCATGCGACAGCGCCGAGTTGGGCGCGGACCGACTGGCACTCGATCGCCGCGGAATACGACGAACTGCTGCGGCTGGCCCCGTCACCGGCGGTGTCGGTGAACCGCGCCGTGGCCGTGGGATTCTCCCGCGGATTCGACGCGGGTTTGGCCGCCCTCGACGAGGTCGCCGACGATCCGCGGCTGGCCGGATCGCACTTGGTCCCCGCGACCCGCGCCGACCTGCTGCGACGCAGCGGCCGGTGGCGGGAGGCCGCGGCGAACTACCGCGTGGCGTTGGCACTGGCGCGCAACGATCAAGCGCGGCGGTTCCTGGCTCGCCGTCTCGCCGAGAGCGAGGCGGCTCGCTAGGCCTCTAGCGCCACCAGGTGTCCAGCGGAGTCACCGGGACAGTGCGCTTGTGCCGGGTGCCGCGGAAGATGCTCTCCAGCCGCTCGGCGACCTCCGGAGTGACCTCTTTGCCCTCCAGGTAGTCATCGATCTCGCTGTAGCGCAGGCCGAGCGCCTCCTCGTCGGGCAGGGCGGGGCGGTCGTCCTCCAGATCGGCGGTGGGCACCTTGGACCAGATGCTGGCCGGTGCGCCGAGTTCTTGGAGCAGCGCGGCGCCCTGACGCTTGGTGAGGCCGGTGAGCGGAGTGAGGTCGACGCCACCGTCACCGTACTTGGTGAAGAATCCGGTGACCGCCTCGGCCGCGTGGTCGGTGCCGACCACGAGCAGGTTCTCCTGTCCGGCCAGCGCGTACTGGATCACCATGCGTTCGCGCGCTTTGATGTTGCCGCGCACGAAGTCCCGCAGTTCGTGGACCTGCAACGCGGTCGCCGTCTCGGCGGCCGCGGCGTTCGCGCTGGGCCGGATGTTCACCACGACTTCGCGGTCGGGCTGGATGAACCGCACCGCGATTCGCGCGTCCGCCTCGTCGGCCTGCACGCCGTAGGGCAGCCGGACGGCGAGGAAGGTGGCGTCCACGCCGTCGGCGCGCAGTTCCTCGACCGCGAGCTGGCACAGCCGGCCTGCCAGCGCGCTGTCCTGCCCACCGCTGATGCCCAGAACGAAACCTCGTGCGGGGGTGGCGTTCAGATAGTCCTTGAGGAAATCGACGCGGCGTCGTACCTCGTCCTTCGGTTCGATCGTCGGCCGGACGCCCAATTCACTGATGATCTGTTCGCGCAGGTTCCCCATGGCGCCCGAGTCTATAGGCGTTTCACCGGGCGACGACGCGCCGAACGACGCTCTCCCAGTTGTCGCCGATCTGCTCGCGGGTATAGCCGAGAACCTGCATCTGGTGTATTACCAGCGCCGCGCCCATCATCGCCAGCAGTCCGTCGGCGAGCAGCGGGACGTCTCCAGTCACGTCGGCCTGCCGCAGCAGCATCGCGACATGCGCGCGCAGCAATCCGTACGGCCCGCCGGAATAGCGGTCACCGGCCTCGCCGATCTCGGCGGCGCGATGCAGTTCGCCTTCCACTTCGATGTCCAGCAGCCGGGCTCGACCGAAGGCGACCAGTCGTTCCACCGGGTGTGCGCCCGGGCCGAGCGGCGGCGGCCCGAAGATGAACGCCTCCTGGAACTTCTGCTCGGAGTGGTCCAGCAGCGCGAGCATCAGGCCGGACCGGTTGCCGAACCGGCGGAATACCGTGCCCTTGCCGACCCCGGCGCGTTTGGCCAGCGCGTCCATGGTGAGGCTGTCGACGCCCTGTTCACGCACCAGCTGCTGCGCCGCGTCCAGCAACAGGCGGCGGTTGCGCGCCGCGTCGGCGCGTTCGGCGGGCCCCGACGTGCCGGGCAGCGGCGCACCGACGTCGAGCAGCCCACGTACGCCGGATGGCGACGCGTCGGGTGTGGGGTAGTTCACAGCGCTCACGCAGACTCCGCGGGAAGTAATCGGACCATGGTCCGGTTAGTGTGTGATGAACGTACGGACACCACCTCATTCAGTACACCAGGAGTCGTCATGAGTCAGACCCGCATTCTTGCACTCGTCGGTAGCCTGCGTGCCGCCTCGGTCAACCGGCGGCTGGCCGAGGCCGCCGCACATACCGCGCCGGAGGGTGTCGAGGTCACCCTCTACGACGGACTCGCCGACATCCCGTTCTACAACGAGGACATCGACGTGCCCGGTTCGGTTCCCGTGGCCGCTCAGGCGCTGCGCGACGCGGTCGCCGAGGCGGACGGCCTGCTGGTGGTGACCCCGGAGTACAACGGCACGCTGTCGGCGGTGTTGAAGAACGCGATCGACTGGGCCTCTCGCCCCTACGGCGCGGGCGCCATCAAGGGCAAGCCCACCGCCGTGGTGAGCGCGTCGATCAGCCCGAACGCGGCGCAGTGGGCGCACGGCGACGCGGTCAAGGCGCTCGGCGTAGCGGGTGCGCGGGTGGTCGAGTCCGCGCATCTGCACTTCGGCGTCATCGGCGAGCGGTTCGGCGCCGCGCATCCGCGCGACGATGCCGAGGCGCTGACCCAGCTGGCCGGCACCGTGCGCGAACTGGTCGAGGCCACGCGCGGCGAACTGGCGTCGGTGTAAGCTCCATCTCCGGTTTCGAACGAGGGTCACCGTGGCCTGCGCGGCGGTGGCCCTCTTCGCACGCCTGGGGGGTTGCTGAAAGTAAGCTGAAGCGCCGATCAGTGATCTGCGCCACTGTTTGATGCGGGGGTGAATCGAGCGTCCTGGTACTTCTCTCGATGGAATTTCACCGATGTGACTCGCTACATGTCGTGTTGTAGGAATCTGTCGGCCACTAGGTGTAGTGTCTTCGCTACTGGAAGACGGTGAGAGGCCCCGCTCATCAGAGGTCGGCCACGCGTGGCTGATCAGGGGATTCGGGTCCGGCTCCAGGAGTTTGCGCAGCATACGTCGATCGTGCATGCATACGGATCTCAGGCTGTGGATCAGGCACAAGGAGAGAGGGACATCAATGACCGTCACCGTGTACACCAAGCCCGCTTGCGTCCAGTGCAACGCCACCTACAAGGCCCTCGACAAGGCCGGGGTGGACTACGAGGTCATCGACATCTCGGAGAACGACGAGGCGCGTGACTACGTCATGGCCCTCGGGTACTTGCAGGCGCCGGTCGTGGTGGCGGGGGACGATCACTGGTCGGGCTTCCGGCCCGACCGCATCAAGTCGCTCGCGACCGTGGCGGCCTGAAGCCTGCGCAGCTTCCTGTTCATCCGAGGGGCGAGCGCCGGGTGGTCCGCCGCGCGGCACTCCCGAGAAGAAGGAAGGCGACCATGTCGGAGACGACGGCGCTGGTCTACTTCTCCAGCGCTTCGGAGAACACGCATCGCTTCGTCGAGAAGCTGGGACTCCCGGCGACTCGCATACCACTGCACACCGCCGACTCGCTGCGCGTAGAGGAACCGTACGTGCTGATCGTCCCCACCTATGGGGGCGGTCGGCACGTGCTGGGGGGCGACCGATCCGATAAGGATTTCCTACCGCGGCAGGTCGCCAAGTTCCTCAACGATCCGCACAACCGCGCCCTGCTGCGCGGTGTCATCGCGGCGGGCAACACGAACTTCGGCGACACCTTCTGCTACGCGGGCGAGCTGATCGCACGCAAGTGCGGGGTGCCGTACCTGTATCGCTTCGAACTCATGGGAACCGCTGAGGACGTCGAACGCGTCCGAGAGGGATTGGGATTGTTTTGGCAACAGCAACGACAGCACCGGCCGGAAAAACAGCTCGCTTAGAGCAGCCCCCGGTCCGCGGCGCCGAAGCGGGCGAGGTCCTCGACTACCACGCCCTCAACGCCATGCTGAACCTGTACGGTCCGGACGGCGAGATCCAGTTCGACAAAGACCGTGAGGCCGCCAACCAGTACTTCCTGCAGCACGTCAACCAGAACACCGTCTTCTTCCACAATCTGGACGAGAAGCTGGACTACCTGGTCGAGGAGAACTACTACGAGGCAGAGGTACTCGACCAGTACAGCCGCGAGTTCATCAAGAAACTGTTCAAGCAGGCCTACGCCAAGAAGTTCCGGTTCCCGACCTTCCTCGGCGCCTTCAAGTACTACACCTCCTACACGCTGAAGACCTTCGACGGCAAGCGCTACCTGGAGCGGTTCGAGGACCGGGTGTGCATGGTGGCGCTCACCCTCGCCGCCGGTGACGAGGCGCTGGCGGGCAAACTGGTCGACGAGATCATCGAGGGCCGCTTCCAGCCGGCCACCCCGACCTTCCTGAACTCGGGCAAGAAGCAGCGCGGCGAGCCGGTGTCGTGCTTCCCCGCCGGTACCCCGGTGGACACCAGCGAGGGCCCCCGCCCGATCGAGAGCCTGCGCCCGGGCGACCGTGTGCTGTCGCACGACGGCTCGTACGCGGTAGTCGAGAAGCTCATCGAGAACCCGAACGATCAGGCGCTGGTCTCGATTTCGCACTTCGGGCACAAGGAGCCGATCCGGTGCACCCCGGAGCATCCGATCCTGGTCTGGACCACCCGTGACGTCGAAACCCTGATCGATGGCGACGGTGCCGACCCGTTCAACGGTTTCGTATGGTTGGCGGCTCAGGATGTGCACCCGTCCGATTTCATCGTGACGACCGCTCCGCTCGACACGCGTGACCGCCGCGTTTTCGATCTGATGGACGTCGTCGGGGCGGGCCGCTACGAGGAGGTCGACGGGCTGATTCGTAAAGTGAATGTGGACGCCAAGCATCGGAACAAGCAGCGGTACAACCAGAATTTCGTAGCGGTCAACCGGTATGTCGAGGAGTCCTACGAGTTCGGCCTGATCCTCGGTTGGTACCTTGCCGAAGGACATGTGTCCAAGCGCTCGGGTGTGGACGGGGTCGCGCCGAACGGCGTTCACTTCACTCTCGGCGCGCACGAAGCCGAGTACCACGTCGAGTTGGGCATGGCCTTCAAGCAGGTGTTCGGGGCCGAGTTGACCCTGCACACCAACCATTCCGACCACTCCACCCGAATGGTATGCAACAGCAAGGTCGTCGCATCGTTGATGCTGTCGCTGGCCGGCACGGGCTACGCGACCAAGCGGCTGTCACACGAAGTGATGACCGCCGACGAAGATTTCCTGCGTGGCCTGGTAGCCGGCCTCTTCCGTGGCGACGGATGCAGCACCAGCGGTGGAATGGTGCTCGATCTGGTCAATCCCGAGCTGATCGATCAGGTACAGCTGATTCTGCGGCGCCTGGGCATCGTGTCGGTGGTCCGCAGCTACCTCAATCAGGCCGGGAACCCAACCGGGCAGATATTCGTGCCCGGCCTGCCCGGCACCAATGAAGAGTTCATCTTCGACATCGGCAAGAACCTGTACAACTACACCGGGCGAAAAGGCACGAAGCGCACAACATACCAGGTCGTTCACGGCCGCCACGTGTACGGTGTCCGAGCGATCGAGCGCACCGAGTACGCTCCCGATAAGGTGTACAACCTCCACGTGGAGCGCACGCACACCTACACGATTCGCGGCGCCGTCGTCCACAATTGCTTTCTCCTTCGCATCGAGGACAACATGGAGTCCATCGGGCGCTCGATCAACTCCGCGCTGCAGCTGTCCAAGCGTGGCGGCGGTGTCGCTCTGCTGCTGAGCAACATTCGCGAGCACGGTGCGCCGATCAAGAAGATCGAGAACCAGAGCTCGGGCGTCATCCCGATCATGAAGCTGCTCGAGGACTCGTTCTCCTACGCCAACCAGCTCGGCGCGCGTCAGGGCGCGGGCGCGGTGTACCTGCACGCGCACCACCCGGACATCTACCGGTTCCTGGACACCAAGCGGGAGAACGCGGACGAGAAGATCCGCATCAAGACGCTCTCGCTGGGCGTGGTCATCCCGGACATCACCTTCGAGCTGGCCAAGAAGAACGAGGACATGTACCTGTTCTCGCCCTATGACGTGGAGCGCATCTACGGCAAGCCGTTCGCCGACATCGACGTCACCGAGAAGTACTACGAGATGGTCGACGACAAGCGCATCCGCAAGTCGAAGATCAAGGCGCGCGAGTTCTTCCAGACCATCGCCGAGTTGCAGTTCGAGTCCGGTTACCCGTACATCATGTTCGAGGACACGGTGAACCGGGCCAACCCGATCGCGGGCAAGATCACCCACTCCAACCTGTGCTCGGAGATCTTGCAGGTCTCCACGCCCTCGGAGTTCAACGACGACCTGTCCTACGCCAAGGTGGGCAAGGACATCTCCTGCAACCTCGGGTCGCTGAACATCGCCAAGACGATGGACTCACCGGACTTCGCACAGACCATCGAGGTGGCCATCCGGGCGTTGACCGCGGTGTCGGACCAGACCCACATCTACTCGGTGCCGTCCATCGAACAGGGCAACAACTCCTCGCACGCCATCGGTCTCGGACAGATGAACCTGCACGGCTACCTGGCGCGGGAACGGATCCACTACGGGTCCGAAGAGGGCATCGACTTCACCGACATCTACTTCTACACCGTGGTCTACCACGCGATCCGGGCGTCGAACCGGATCGCGATCGAGCGCGGTACCTACTTCGGCGGCTTCCCCGAATCGAAGTACGCCAGCGGCGAGTATTTCGACAAGTACACCGATCGGACGTGGGAGCCGAAGACCGATCGCGTCCGCCAGTTGTTCGCCGACGCGGGCGTGCACATCCCGACCCAGGACGACTGGCGTGAGCTGAAGGCCTCGGTCATGGAGCACGGCATCTACAACCAGAACCTGCAAGCGGTCCCGCCGACCGGGTCGATCTCCTATATCAACCACTCCACCAGCTCCATCCACCCGGTGGCGTCGAAGATCGAGATCCGCAAGGAGGGCAAGATCGGGCGCGTCTACTACCCGGCGCCCTACATGACCAACGACAACCTCGAGTACTACGAGGACGCCTACGAGATCGGCTACGAGAAGATCATCGACACCTATGCCGCGGCCACCCAGCACGTGGACCAGGGCCTGTCGCTGACGCTGTTCTTCAAGGACTCCGCTACCACCCGCGATCTCAACCGCGCCCAGATCTACGCCTGGCGCAAGGGCATCAAGACCCTCTACTACATCCGGCTGCGCCAGATGGCCCTGGAGGGAACCGAAGTCGAGGGTTGCGTCTCCTGCATGCTGTGATCGGCGTAGCGAACAGGGTGGCCTCCCGCCCGGGGGCCACCCGGCGGCCTATTCCCATGCCGGGCCTCCGTTGTGGTGCGGTGTCCGGTCCGCATCTGGAATATGCTGGCGCAGAGGCGATCCGGTAGTGATGGGAACGACGATGACCGATCTCGGCGGCAACGGTGAGCCGCTCAGGGCAATCCATGACTCGAGCGTGCCGAGCAGCGCCCGAATATACGACTACGTCCTGGGCGGGAAAGACCACTACCAAGTGGATCGGGACGCGGCCGAGAAGGTGATCGCGGCGTTTCCCACCGCTCGTGTCGCGGCTCGGCAGAACCGGCTTTTCATGCACCGCGCGGTGAACGCTCTCACCGCGATGGGTGTGGTGCAGTTCCTCGACATCGGTACCGGCATCCCCACCGAACCGAATCTGCACCAGGTGGCCCAGGCGCCGAGCCCCGAAGCGCGGGTGGTCTACGTGGACAACGACCCGATCGTGCTGAGCCACGCCCGCGCGCTGCTCACCGGTACGCCGGAGGGACGCACGGCTTACATCGACGCCGACCTGAAGGACCCGGGAGCGATCCTGTCCGCGCCCGAACTCGCCGACACCCTGGACCTGAAGAGCCCGGTGGCGTTGAGCCTGGTCGCGGTGCTGCATTTCCTGTCCGCCGAGCAGGACCCCTACGGCATCGTCGAGACGTTGCTGGATGCCCTCGCGCCCGGTTCGTTCCTCGTGGTCTCGCATATCACCGCCGACCTCGAACCCGAGATCATGGACAATGCGCTCGACGTGTATCGGCAGAGCGGGGTCTATGCGCAGACGCGCACGCGGGACGAATTCGCCCGGTTCTTCACCGGATTGGAACTTCTGGACCCGGGAATCGTCGTCGCCAACCAGTGGCGCCCGGCCACCGCGTCACCGGCATGGCTCGACTCGCAAGTCAACTGCTGGAGCGCGGTCGCCCGTAAACGGTGAACTGTGCTGTTCGCCGCGCCCGCGCGGAGCGTCGGCGGCCTCCGGTCTCGCGGCCGAGCGTGGATTTCGCGGGCTCGGCCGCTCGGAAGACCTGTTCGTGGGCGATCAACTCAACGCGGGAATCACTTCGCGTTCGAAGAGTTCGATGCCGGAGGTGTCGTAGGCGGCTTCGGGAAAGTTGAGGATGGCGTAGCCGAGGCCGAGGTCGCGAACTCGGCGTAGGTTCTCGATGATCTGCTCGGGAGTGCCGATCGTGGCGCCGCTGCTGTGCAGCATGTCCAGGTAGGTCTCGGCCGAGTCGGCGCCGATGACGGGAGTCAGGCGTGCGGTCAGCGCGGCGAGGCGATCCTCGACTTCGGCCTGGGTCGAGCCGATGGCGACGTTGAAGTTCGAACTGCGGACGATAGCGTCGAAGTCGCTGCCGACGTCGGCGCAGTGCGCGCGCAGCACCTCGGACTTGTGCGCGAATTCGTCGGGATCACCGCTGAAGTTGGTGTATTTGGCGTATTTCGCGGCGATGCGCAGCGTCTTCTTCTCCCCGCCGCCCGCGATCCACAACGGAATACCGTCCTCCTGCAACGGAAGCGGACGGACGATAGCGCCGTCGACCTGGTAGTACTTGCCGTCGAGAGTGGCCGAACCGGTGGTCCAGGCCTGGCGGAAGATCTGTACACCCTCGTCGAGGCGGCCCAGTCGTTCGCCCGCGGACGGGAAGCCGTAGCCGTAGGCGCGCCACTCGTGTTCGTACCAGCCACCGCCGATACCCATCTCGACACGGCCGCCCGAGATGAGGTCGACCGTCGCGGCCACCTTGGCGAGGTAGGCGGGGTTGCGGTAGCTGATCGCGGTACACATCTGGCCCAGGCGGATGCGCGAGGTGGTGGCGGCGAACGCCGACATCAGCGTCCATGCTTCGTGCGTGGCCTCTTCGGTGGGGACCGGAACGGTGTGGAAGTGGTCGTACACCCACAGCGATTCCCACGTCGAGTTCGCATCGGCGCGCTGGGCGAGGTCTCGCATCACCCCCCACTGGTCGGCTGGGTCGATGCCGACCAGATCGAGCCGCCACCCCTGCGGAATGAAGATGCCGAAGCGCACGAATATCTCCTTCATATGTACCCGAACCGCCGCGGCGAGCGCCGCGGCTTTCCTTCCCACTGTCGCGAGTGCGCCGCTCGCCGGCAACCGTTCGGCGCTCGACGCACCCAATTCCGCGCACGGCGGACCAGGCCGCGCCGCCGGTCGCCTGTGGTGAAATCCGCTGGCGGGAGACGGGGCGCATGCCGCACGCTGGAACTGTATGAACGAAAGACTTCACAACGATGGAAGGCAGCCCCGGCTCGGCGTCGATTTCGGCCGGGTCATCCAAGGGGCGGCCATGGCGCCCGGGGACGAGGACACGGTGTTTCTTTCCGGCGGTCTCGAGCAGGCGCTGCGCACCCCGCCCAGCCCGGGCGCTTTCGAGGTGTTGACGCGCTTGGTGCAGCGCTTCGAGGGACGCGCGTGGGTCATCTCCAAATGCGGCCCCGAGATCGAGCAGCGCACCCGGCAGTGGCTCGACCACCACGACTTCTACGACCGGACCGGGATCGCCCGCGACAATGTGCGCTTCTGCCGTGCCCGGGGGGACAAGGCGGTGCACTGCGCCGAACTCGGCATCACGCACATGATCGACGACCGCCTCGACGTGCACCGCGTGCTGCGTGATCTGGTGCCGTACCGGTTGCTGTTCGGCGTGCAGCCGGAGCCGATTCCCGAGTGGGTGCTCCACGTCCCGACCTGGGACGAGGTGGAGCGAGCCGTGCTGGCGACGACAGATCCGACGCCGCCGGTGCACCCGTAGCCCAGTGGGCGGCCTGGTGCCTGTCGATGAGCCCGGTCGAGCAGGCTTTCGGCAGTTCGAGAAGCTCGCCGTGACGGCCGAGTACCGCATGATTCCCCTGGCAGCGGTTCCCGAGTCGGCCGGCCGTAGTTCTGGTCGGCTCGCACATGTCGTGACGGCGCGAATCGGCCGGGCGTCCTGCGCGGTACCCGGCCGATTCCGCCTGTCCGGTTCCTACGCGCCGGTGAACTTCGCTCCGGCGATGGACTTCGACGGCTCACCGTCCACGCCGACCGGGATGTCGCCCTCGAGTGTGGTGCGGTACAGCACCCGGGTGACGTCGAGGTGGTCGAGATCGCTCGGCGCGAGGTGCGCGGTGACGCGGTTGTCCCAGAACGCGATGCTGCCCTTCTGCCAGCGGAACCGCACCGTGTAGGCCGGGTTGGTCACTTCGTCGAACAGCAGTTTCAGCACGGCGTCGCTCTGATGCGGGGCGAGTCCGACGATCCTGGTGGTGAAGCCGGGGTTGACGAACAGGGCCCGTTCGCCAGTCACCGGGTGCACCCGGACGACCGGATGCTCGGTGACCAGCGGCGCGGCCGCGACCTTCTTCGCGTAGTCGCTGTCGGCATCCCAGACCGGCCTGCTGCCGCCGAACCGGTGTTCGGCGCGCAGCCCTTCGACGAAACGCTGGAGCGACTCCGGCAGGTTCTCGTAGGCGGCGACGAGGTTCGTCCAGCCGGTGTCGCCGCCGCGTTCCGGGGCGATCTCGGCGCGCAGGATCGAGGCCGCGGGCGGGTTGATCAGCGCGGAGACATCGGTGTGCCAGTGGTTGGTGTAGCTGAATTTCCGCACACCGAAGCGCTTCTCGTACAGCCGGCTGTCGACCGCGAGGATCTCGGGGTGATCGGTGGGCGCGTCGTCATCGTACGGGTGCGACGGCGTGACCGCGCCGAACCGGCGGGAGAAGGCTATCTGCTGAGCGTGGTCGATGTGCTGATCACGGAAGAACAGCACCTTGTAGGTGTGCAGCGCGTCGGTGATGGCCGCGACCTGCTGGTCGGTCAGCGGCTCGCGCAGATCGACGCCGGAGACGTCGGCGCCGAGGTAACCGGCGACGGGAGCGACGTGCACCGCGTTATCGGTGGCGATCGAGAGAGGGGTTTCGTGTACGGCGGTCATCGGGAGAACTCACTTCGGAATAGAGGATCGGGCCGGTGTAGACCGGAGAAGCGGGTGTCCGGCAAGGTGACAAGCGCTGCCGCACACCCGCATGAAGTCGACAACGCGCCGTTTGGTCAGCGCCCGCACGGCGACCCCTTCCGGATGCGACGATCCTGGAACCGGGCGGTCATGGTCAGCCGTTCGCCGGGGCGCGCCACCGCGAGAGGCGTCGTTCGAGGGCGACCAGCAGGCCGTTGAACCCGAGACCGAGCAGCGAGATGGCGAGGATGCCCGCGTACATGTTCGGTATCGCGAAGTTCTGCTGCGCGGCGGTGATCAGATAGCCGAGACCGGCTCTGGCCCCGAACATCTCCGCGGCGAGCAGTACCAGGATCGAACTGGCGGCGGCCATCCGCAGACCGGTGAAGATGGACGGCAGCGCCGCGGGCAGGATCACCTTCTGGAACAGGCGCAGCGGCGAAAATCCCAGGGAAGCGGCGGATTTGACGAGCAACGGATCCACGGTGCGCACGCCGGTGATGGTGTTCAGCAGAATCGGGAAGAAACTCGCGTAGACGACGATGGCGACCTTCGAGGTCTCACCGATGCCGAGGATCAGCAGGAACACCGGGAGCAACGCCAGCGCCGCGGTGTTGCGGAACAGTTCGAGGATCGGGTTCAGGAAGTCCGCCACCGGCTTGTACCAGGCGATCGAGATGCCCACCGGAATGCCCGCGGCCAACGCGAGCGAATACCCGACCAGCGAACGATTCAGGCTCGCGGAGATGTGTGTCCACATCTCCCCGCTCACCACCAAATCGGCGAACGCCTGGGCGACCACCGAGAACGGCGGCAGGAACACCTCGTCCACCAGCCCGAGGGCCGGGGCGATCTGCCACAGCAGCAAGAACAGCGCGATCACGAACGTCGGTTTGAACACCCGCCAGGCGAAGCGGCTCGCGATCCGGACGGCTCGGGTCAGCGGGGCGGACGCCGCCTTCACCCGGGGCGTCGAGGCGGGCCGGGTGGGCGCGGCCGGCTTCTCCCGCACCGGCCGCTCGCTCAGCTGTATGGCACTAGACATGGGCCGTCCTCTCGGTGGTGGATTCGATGTCGGCGGTGCGGTCCGACAGGGACTCCCGTTCCAGGCTCGCGGCCCGCTGGACCTCGCTGTGCAGCAGCGTCCAGATCTCGTGGCGGTAGTCGCGGAAGCGTTCGGAGGAGCGGATGTCGTCGGCGGCGTCCCGGTCGATCTCGACCTCGACCACGGCCTTGACCCGGCCGGGTCGTGAGGTCAGCACGGCCACCCGCTGGCCGAGGTATACCGCCTCGTCGATGCCGTGGGTGATGAAAAGGACGGTCTTGCCGGTGGCCCGCCAGATGCGCAACAGCTCGTCCTGCAACGACTCCCTGGTCTGCGCGTCGAGCGCGGCGAACGGCTCGTCCATCAGCAGCACCTCGGGATCGAACGCGAGACTGCGCGCGATCGCGACGCGTTGCTTCATGCCGCCCGACAGTTCGTGCGGGTAGCGGTCGCCGAAACCGGAGAGGCCGACCAGCTCCAGGTAGTGCTCGGCGAGCTCGCGGCGCGCCTTGCGGCGCAACCCTTTTGCTTCCAAGCCGAATTCGATGTTGGCGCGGGCGGTCCGCCAGGGCAGCAGCGCGTACTGCTGGAAGACGATCCCGCGATCCAGGCCTGGCCCGGTGATCGGCTTGCCGTCCAGCAGGATCTCACCGGAGGTCGGCTTGCTCAGCCCGCCGAGCAGGTCCAGCAGGGTGGACTTGCCCGACCCGCTCGGGCCGACCAGCACCAGGAACTCGCCCTCGCGCAGCTCCAGCGAGATGTCCTCGATCGCGGTGAGCCGCTCGTGCGAGCCGCGCACCGCGAACTGCTTGCCCACCGCGGTCAGCGATAGTTTTGTCGCCGTGGTCATTTCGCGGCCACCGCCTCTCCGGTCGGCCCGGCCTCCGGTTGATATCTGCCGTTGGCGTACGGGTTGAACTCGTTGGTGTACAGATCCGCGGCCTTCAACTTGCCGTCCGGCAGTTCGCCGTTGCGCACCAGCCAGTCGATCCAGATCTGCAGTTCCTTCTCCGCGACCACCGCGCCCGGCGCCGGAATGCCGGAGCTGAGCCAGTACGGCACCAAGCTGGTGTTCTCGTTGCGGCCGCGCTTGCCGATGATCTGGACGAACCGCTCGCGCACCTGGTCACGGGGCGTCACCTGCAACCAGCGGATCGCGCGCGCGGTGCCTTGCACGAAGTCCTCCACCGCTTCGGAATTCTTGGCGATGTAGTCGTCACGGAAGACATACGTGCCGTAGCCGAAGGTGCCGAAGATGGCCTTGTCGGTGTACAGCGGATGGATGCCGCCGCGTTGCAGGGCGGTGTCCCGGAAGACGCTGCCCAAGGCGCCGACGTCGACCTGCCCCTTGCGCACCGCGTCCTCGGTGTTGGCCGGTGGCACGACGACCAGTTCCACCTGCTTGATCTCGTCGTCGGACAGGCCCTGCCGATGCAGCCACTCCCTGGTGATGAACTCATGGTGTGCGCCGAGAGTGTTGACGGCGACCTTCTTGCCGATCAGATCGCGTGCCGAGGTGATGCCGGAGTCGTCACGCACGTAATAGCCGGTGAACGACTCCTCGTCCGCGCCATAGGAACTGAGCACGGAGGTGACTTTCGCCCCTCCCGCGATCAGCTTCACCACCGCACCGTTGAACGCACTGCCGACCTCGACCTGATTCGTGGCCGCGGCCTGGATGCTGGCCGGGCCACTGGTGGTGTCGCCCTCCCACCGCAAGCTGATCTTCGTGAAGTAACCGAGGTCGTCGGCCAGTTCGAAGGGGTTCACCTGCCCGGTGCTTCCTTGGTAGCGGAGCACGGTCTTGCCGTCGGCGGTTCTGGCGGGAGCGGACTCACCGCATCCGGTGAGCACGGACAGGCCGGTGAGCACCGTTGCGGCGGCGGAGAGAGCGCGGGCGACGCGCCGGGAGGATAGGGGGAGAGGCATTGTTCGTACTTTCGAAGACGAGAAGACACCGTGCGGGGGGATGCTCGGCATGCGGCGACACCGCGGCGGAAGCAGCGGCGGTTGATGACCACGCGGATCCGGTCGGGACCGGTGGCCGCGCTACGTCAGCGGCAACAGATTCCGTGCGGAACGCGCATGAAGTCGACCGCCCGACGGCGGATCAGTGCTGTTGCTGTCGACACTTCGAGACTTCCGTGAGCTGTGCTGAGGCGTGGGCCTGCTCCGGTGACCTTGCCGGGTCCGGGGCCTGCTCGGCTCATACTGTCCCGGTTCCCAAGCGTGGGAGCAACAGTTCTACGCCGGGTGCGTCCAAACTTGCGCTCCCGATGGTCCGCGTGAGCGGTGCGCGAAAGCCGGTTCGGTCACAACGCCCGCTCGAAGGCGATCATTGTCTGCGAAGCGATGTAAGCTGCACGAGGACGTTTCGCGTCCGCGAGATGTTGATCCGAATGGTGCGGATATCCGAGATCCGCGGCGACGACGAGAGGGAGGTGGGGTAGCGATGCGCAGCGAACCTCCCAGTCGAAGGCCGCGCGGCGCCGCCCCTTCGCATTCCTGATCAGGTCGCGACGGCAGGGGCCGGCGCCCGCGGTGTGAATTTTCGCGTTCTCTGTTCACTCACGCATGTGCTGAGGTCCTCCCATGTCGCAGACCGACATCATCGAAGTACGTCCGACGCTGTCCGAATCCCTCCAGGACATCGTCGAAACCCGACGCGTGGACGCCGCGTTGGACTGGCTCGGCAACCATCCGCCGCACGTCATCGCCGATCAGCTCGCCCGCATGGACGCGGTGCGGGCCGGGATGGCGTTCCGCCTGCTCGACAAAGACCTGGCGCTGGCCGTCTTCGAGGAGCTCGAGCCGGTGGACCAGCAGCAGATCCTGCAGGGGCTGCGTGATCAGAGCTTCCGCGACCTGGTCGAGGGCATGGCGCCCGACGACCGCGCCCGCATGCTGCGCGAAGCGCCTGCCAAGGTCGCCAAGAAGGCGCTGGCCGGGCTGAGCCCGCGCGAGCGGCGGATGACCGCGAGCCTGCTCGGCTACCCGGAGGGCTCCGCCGGTCAATACATGACGCCGGAGGTGGTTGCGCTGCCGCGCGACCTCACCGTGGCCGCGGCGCTCGCCATGGTGCGAGCCAAAGGCGCCAACGCCGAGACGGTGTACACGCTGCCCGTCGTCGACGGGGGCAGGCGGCTGACCGGCATCGTCGAACTGCGCGAGCTGGTGCTCAGCAAGCCCGAGACGATGGTGTCGGAGCTGGTCGTCACCGAGCCCGCCTTCGCTCGCGCCACCGATTCCGCGGAGAAGGCCGCCCGGTTGATGCGCGAGACCAACGACATCAACCTGCCGGTGGTGGACAGCGAGGACCGGCTGGTCGGGCTGCTGACCATCGATGACGCGGTCGAGGTGATCGAGGCCGCCGACAGCGAGGACGTCGCGCTGCAGGCGGGTTCCGCGCCGTGGGAGGGCCACTACATGGCCGCCGGGGTGTTCCAGCTGGCCCGCTATCGCGCGCTGTGGCTGCTGCTGTTGCTGTTCGCGGCGACCCTGACGGTGAGCGTGACCGACTTCTTCGAGGGCACCTTGCAGCAGGCCGCGCACCTCGCGCTGTTCATCCCGCTGCTCATCGGCGCGGGCGGCAACGCGGGCGCGCAGGCCGCCACCGCCTGTGTGCGCGCGGTCGCGGTCGGCGAGGTCCGGGCGTCGGACCTGCTGAAGGTGATCTGGCGGGAATGCCGGGTCGGCCTGGTGCTCGGTTCGCTGCTGGCCTCGGTGGGCCTGGCGATCGGCGCCCTGTTCGTCGGCCCGCGCATCGCTCTGGTCGTCGGGATCACCCTGATCCTGATCTGCGGCTGGGCCGCCACCATCGGCGGCACCATGCCGCTGCTGGCCAAGAAGCTGCGCATCGACCCGGCAGTCGTGTCCGCGCCGATGGTCACCACCCTGGTCGACGCCACCGGCCTGATCATCTACTTCACCACGGCGAAACTGGTGCTGGGAATCTGAAGGTCCGAATGCGCGGACCCCGAAGGGATTCCGCGCCGGGAGCCGGCTTCGTATCGGGATCGATGTCGACCGTTTCGTGAAAGGGTCAGCCCGGGGTGTGCCGAACGGGTCGCGGCGGCGGACCGGTCCGCCGCCGCGTCGCATCGTGGCGGTCGTTCAGAACTCCCAGTCCTCGTCCTCGGTGTTCACGGCCTTGCCGATGACGTAGCTCGAGCCGGAGCCGGAGAAGAAGTCGTGGTTCTCGTCGGCGTTGGGGGACAGCGCCGAGAGGATGGCGGGGTTGACCTCGGTTTCGTCCTTGGGGAACAGGCCCTCGTAGCCGAGGTTCATCAGCGCCTTGTTGGCGTTGTAGCGCAGGAACTTCTTGACGTCCTCGGTGAGGCCGACCTCGTCGTAGAGGTCCTGGGTGTATTCGACCTCGTTGTCGTAGAGCTCGAACAGCAGCTCGAAGGTGTAGTCCTTGAGCTCGGCGCGCTCGGCTGGAGAGGCCAGCTCCAAGCCCTTCTGGTACTTGTAGCCGATGTAGTAACCGTGGACGGCTTCGTCGCGGATGATCAGCCGGATCATATCGGCGGTGTTGGTGAGCTTGGCCCGCGACGACCAGTGCATCGGCAGGTAGAAGCCGGAGTAGAACAGGAAACTCTCCAGCAGTGTGGAGGCGACCTTGCGCTTGAGCGGATCGTCTCCGTTGTAGTACCCCAGCACGATCTCGGCCTTGCGCTGGAGGTTGCGGTTCTCCTCCGACCAGCGGAACGCCTCATCGATCTCGCGGGTGGAGCACAGCGTGGAGAAGATCGAGCTGTAGCTCTTGGCATGCACCGACTCCATGAACGCGATGTTGGTCAGCACCGCCTCTTCGTGCGGGGTCAGCGCGTCCGGGATCAGGCTCACCGCGCCGACCGTGCCCTGGATGGTGTCCAGCAGGGTGAGGCCGGTGAAGACCCGCATGGTCAGCTGCTTCTCGTCGGCGGTGAGGGTGTTCCACGACGGAATGTCGTTGGAGACCGGCACCTTCTCCGGCAGCCAGAAGTTGCCGGTCAGCCGGTCCCAGACCTCGGCGTCCTTTTCGTCGGGCACCCGATTCCAGTTGATGGCCGACACCCGATCGATCAGTTTCATCCTGCCTCCACGCCTTTCCCGAGCACGCTGCCGTCACGGAATTCCTACCCCCGGGACACTACTCCTTGGGGGTGACATCTCCGCTCAGCACAACACCTTGTGTCGCCGCGACCGGTGTCCCACCTGGGAAAGAACGCGGGGACGCGCCGCGCGCGGCCACCCATTGTGCGGCACGCACCCCCGGGCGGCCACATCGGCACCGGCGCACGAATCGATCGCCGAATGTTTGCCATACGGTGTCCGGGGAGCTGGTATCGGTGGACCGCCGACGCGACTCACAGGGGCGGATGCTCGTTGCCCCGCGGCCGCGAAAGCGTTGCCGGATCCGTCCATTCGTCATGCCACCGGCGTGCCGAGGCGTCGATCGTGCCGGAAGTCACGACCGCCGCGGGACGATCCGGGGATCGCACCGCTGCCGCGCGGCCACGGACCCACCCGTCCACCTGCGCCGATCCGGCCGGGCGAGCGGCTACGTTGGGCGCAGGATGTCCCCTGTGTTCGGAAGGAGTGAGTTGCCATGACCAGTCCGATCACCACCCGTCCGGTGCTCAGCGACATGACGATCTTCGCGGGCGTGCTCATCCTCGTCGCCGGTGTCCTGCATCTGTTGACGGCCATGGCGGCGATCGGGGGACGCGACGTCTTCTTGGTGACCGAGGATCAGGTGTTTCTGGTCGATGTCGCCACCTGGGGATGGATCCATGTGACGATCGGGGTGCTGGCGGTGTGCGCGGCACTCGGCGTAGTGTCGGGCAGGACCTGGGGTTTTCTCGCCGGTATCGGGCTGGCGGCAATCAGCATCCTGGACAACTTCCTGTTCGTGTCGATCTACCCGTTCTGGGCGCTGGTGCTGATCGCCATCGACGTCCTCGTGATCTGGGCGCTGGCCAGGCAACTCGCCACCGCGTGATCGCGGGCCGCCCGGCTACCGCGGTGGGCGGCCGCCGGGCCCTCCGCTGCCGCCGGGCGGGCGTCCACCGGGCTGGGCACCGGAACCGTTGTCCGACCGGGTGTTCTGTGATCGCTCGGCGACGCCAACGGTGAGCGAGGCCCGCATCCCGGAGGACGGCTCGCCCGACACCGTGGCCAGTTCCGCGTCCCAGCCGTCGCCGAAGACGTTGTCGGAGGCGAGCGTGACTTGCGAAAGGTTCGCCACGCTGCGCGCGTAACCGGAGTCGTGGGCGAATACCGCCTCGCAGGTGTTCTGCGGCAGTGCGATCTGCGAGGTCAGTCGCGCGTTCTGGCCGGCGACCGCGGTCTCGAGCGAGTCGTAGACCTCGAAATGGATGTGCGGCCACCGTCCCGAGTAGCAAGCCGGGAAGATCGACGTGAACGACACCTTGCCGTCGCCGTCGGCCACCTGGACGCCGCGCAGGTAGTTCTGCTCGGTGACACCGCTGCTGTAGAGCGAGTAATTGCCGTCCCGGTCGCAATGCCAGACGTACACCGCCATGCCCGCTCCAGCCGCCCCGCTGTTCGCCAGATCGCGCAGCGTCAACTCGAGCGTCATCGCAACACCCAGCGCGACACCGGAATACGAACCGAACGAGGTGGTGATGTCGCTGCGCACCACACCCGACTCGATGAGGACGTTGGGTCCGTTGGACCCATCGCCCGGATACGGTCCCGCGGTCTCCTGTGGCGCGGCGGCGATGTCGCCGGATCGCGCGGTGGTCGCTGATCCGGTGCCGGAGGTCGTGGCCGCCGTCTCGTCCGATCCCGTCGCGCAGCCGCCCACGACCGCCGCCGCGCCCGCCGTCGCCCCGAGGAAGAACAGGGCGCGGCGCCGGGACACCAGAACCTTCATATCGTGTGCGAGGCCGAGATCGTGCTCGTGCCTCTCACCGCGTCGTACGCCCACAGTCTGCCTTTCGTCGGTCGACATCGTCCCCGTGACGTTAGGAACGTGCGCTCGTGATCGGCTGGGATCGCGCTGGGAGTTCGCTGTGAACCGGCGGCCGGGATCTAGCGTCGGCTGGCCCTGCGGTAGCCGATCGTCGCGGGCACTGCGAACAGGATGATCGCGCCGAGCGACCACACCACGGTGAGGGTGAGCGAGCGGGCGAGGGGCCCACCGGAGGCGAGCGCGCGCATGGTGTCGACCGCTACCGACATGGGTTGGTTGCGGACCACCGGCTGGATCCACTTCGGGAAGGCGGCCAGCGGGACGAAGCCGGTGCTGAAGAACATCATCAGTGAGGTGAGGATCGTGATGCCCTCCACCAGCGTCGACTTCGCGGTGAAGACGGCCACGGAGGTGACGATGGTGGCGAAGGCCAAGCCGAACAGAACCGGAATGAACAGGAAGACGATCGTCGCCGCGACGCTCTGGTGGAAGCGGAATCCCATCACGGAGCCGACCAGGACGACGGCGAGGGTGCACAGGAAGATACGGCAGCCCTCCGCGAGGATTCGGGAGGCCAGACCCGATGCCCGGTGCACCGGCAGCACCCAGAACCGTGCGAGCAGGCCCGCGTCGCGTTCGCGGCCGAGCAGGACACCTCCCGCCACCGCGCCGGACAGCGCGCCCACCAGGGCGACCATGGGCACCGACCCATACAGCGCGCTCTCGCCGGTGAACTTCCGGATCTGTCCGCCGATCACCGTGTTCAGCATGACCAACAGCAGGCACGGGATGATCAGCGTCTCCAGCAGCGTGACCGGATTGCGCGCCCAGCGCAGCAGCAGTCGTTGGGTCTGGATCAGGGTGTGGCGCAGCAGCGCCGACACCGACACCTCCGAAGCGGTGCGCGCTTCGTCCTTGCGATCCGCCAGCAGTACCATCACGCCCTCCTCGAGCTCAGCCGGATCGACAGCGGAACGCAGACGATGAGGATGCCGAGCGCCCATGCCAGCGGCGGTCCCAGCAGCGACCAGCTCACCTGCCCGGCGTTCGGCCCGATGTCACCGGCGAACGCCCGCAACGCGATGGCCCATTGCGAGACCGGCTGGTTGCGCACGAACGGTTGCACCCAGGCCGGAAACTGGTCGGCCGGAGCGATCCCGGTGGACAGCATGCCGAAGATCAGAGGCGGCAACACCAGCGCCTGTGCGGTCGCCTCGGGGTTGCGCGAGACGGTGCCGATCACGTCCCCGCCCCAGATCAGCGCGAGGCCGATGAGCAAGGAGAACAGCACGAAACCGATCGTGTGCGCGGTGCTGAGGTAGAAACGGAACCCGATGACGTAGCCGCAGATCAGCGCGGTGATCAGTCCGATGCTCAGGCGGAAGACACTGCCGGACAGGCGCGCTGCGACCGGGACCAGCGGGCCGATCGGCATCGAGCCGAAGCGCCGGTTGAGCCCGGCGACCGAATCGGTGGCGGCGCGGAAGGCCGCCGAGACGGCCGTGAACGCGGCGGCCTGGAGGATCACCAGCGGCATCATGTACTGCGCGTAGCTGCTGAACCCGGTGCCGATGACGGTCATGATCGTCTTCAGCGGGATGTAGAAGCTGGCGGTGAAGGCCGCGGGGGCCAGCACCGAGGTGAGCACCTCGCCGGTCTGCACCGAGGGCACGATCAGCCGGGTGGTCAGCACCCACCATTGCTGCGGTCGCAGCGGCGCGGCGCGGGTCTGGCTGAGCCAGGTCGCCGCCGTCACGCCACGACCTCCGGCTGCGCGGTCTGCTCCACCGTCGCCAGATGCCCGGTGAGCTGCAGGAAGACGTCGTCGAGCGAGGGGCGGCGCAGTGCGATGTCCACCAGTTCGACGCCCGCGCTGTCCAGGCGGCGCAGCGCTTCGGCGAGCGTCCGCGCGCCGTCCGGGGCGGGCACGGCGATCCGGTCGGACTCAGGGGTCAGCGCGGCCCGGGTCTCCTGCGGCAGCAGCGAACCCAGGGCCGCGGCGATGGCGGGCAGATCCTTCAGATCCAGCGGTACGACCTCGCAGTAGCTGCCGCCGGTCCGCGACTTCAGCTCGTCGGCGGTGCCGTGGGCGATCACCACGCCGTGATCGATGACGATGATGCGGTCGCTGAGCGCGTCGGCCTCTTCCAGGTACTGGGTGGTGAGCAAGGTGGTGATGCCCGCCTTCTTGAAGCCGGAGACCAGATCCCACACGCCCTGTCTGCTGCGCGG
This sequence comes from Nocardia sp. CY15, assembly GCF_009829295.1. Lineage (NCBI taxonomy): Bacteria > Bacillati > Actinomycetota > Actinomycetes > Mycobacteriales > Nocardiaceae > Nocardia > Nocardia sp. CY15. The sequence continues at coordinate 717,425 of NZ_VUOT01000001.1, read as the reverse complement.
GTCCAGCCCGGTGGTGGGTTCGTCCAGGAACACCACGTCGGGCCGGACGACCAGACCGCAGGCGATGTCGATGCGCCTGCGCATACCGCCGGAGTAGGTGCCGACCCGGCGGCCGGCCGCGCGCTCGAGATCGAACTCGGCCAGCAGCTCGTCCGCGCGGGCGCGGGCGGCCCGCTTGCGCAGGCCCATCAGCCTGCCGAACATCACGAGGTTCTCGTAGCCGCTGAGCATGTCGTCCAGCGCGGCGTACTGCCCGGTCAGCATGATGCTGCGCCGCACCGCCGCCGGGTCGGCCACCACGTCGTACCCGGCGACCACGGCGCGCCCGCGGTCCGGCCGGATCAGCGTCGACAGGATGTTCACCGTGGTGGTCTTGCCCGCGCCGTTCGGTCCGAGAATGCCGAGCACCTCGCCCGGCTCGGCCGCGAAATCGACTCCGCGCAATGCCTTGACCGCGCCGAAGGATTTCTCGATCCCCTCGACGACGACTCCTTGGTCGGAATTCATCCTCGGCCTCCCAGATGTGCATCGAGTGCGCGCGCGATGATCGGCAGCGCCTGCGGCGCCGTCATCTCGTCGTGGGTGACGTCGATGTCGTGGTTGATGATTTCGCCGGTCACATACGGCCGCCAGCCGTCGGGACCGAAGATGTCGGAGGTGCCGACGGTCGCGCTGAAGTACACGATGTCGCCGTCGAACACCGGGCGGCGGTAACCGGTTCTGGTGCGCGCGGCGGCGTTGTACGACCCGGCCATCCGCTCCAGCGTGGGGGCGTCGATCAGCGAGACGCCGCCGAGTCGTTCCCGGATCAGGTCCGCCGCCTGCTGCGCGGTCGCGTCCGCGGGTACGTCGTGGATGCCGAACACCGCGCCGAACGAGTGGACGAACGACCCGGCGGTGAGCCGTTCGATGCTGTGGCCGTCGATATCGGAGGTGTCGGCGTCCAGCAGCGCGACCACGCCCACCTCGGCGCCCTCGGCCTTCAGTTTCACCGCGGCCGCGTGGGCGATCAGGCCGCCGAACGACCAGCCGAGCAGGTGGTAGGGCCCTTCGGGTTGCAGGGTCCGGATCTCGCGCACGTAGCGTTCGGCGAACTCCTCGATCGAGCGCGCGGGTGGTTCGTTGCCGCTCAGATCGGGCGCTTGCAGGCCGTAGATCGGGCGGCCGGGCGCGAGCGCGTCCGCGAACCCCAGGTAGGTCCACGACATCCCGGATGACGGGTGGATGCAGAACAGCGCCGGTTGCGAGCCTCCGAGCCGGATCGGCAGCACCACGTCGAGCCCGAGTCCGCCCGCCGCCGGAAGGGCCGGACGCGCCGTGGCCGCCGCTTCTTCCTCGGCGGCGATCCGCGCCGCCGCGGACTGCGCGAAACGGGCCGCCGCGTGCAGCGTGTCGATCCACAGATCGGCCAGCTCGGCGACCTCGTCCCGGCCGAGCAGAGACGACGGGAAGCCGAAGCTCGCCCGCAGCCGGTCCCCGATCACCACGGCGTTCACGTCGATCGCCGCCTGCAAGGGCACGCCGGGATCCTCGGTGACGTGCACGTCACCCAGATCTTCGGCCGGTAGCCAGCCCAGGCCCTCGAGCCCGGCCGGGATGTCGCCGGTGGAGTACCGGCCGAGGTAGTTGAACCCGACCCGTCCCGGCAGCCGTCGCGGCAGCTGCCGCGCGGTCTCGGGGTTGAGGTAGCGCAGCAAGCCGAAGCCGATGCCTTTGTCCGGGACCGTGAGCAGTTGATGCTTCACCGCGCGGATCGCCCTGCCCAGCGCGGGCCCGCCGGCGAGCGCGTCCTCGATGTCGATCCCCGCCAAGTCGAGGCGAACCGGGTACATGCTGGTGAACCAGCCGATGGTGCGCGAGAGATCGGCGCCGGGCACCACTTCTTCCTGACGGCCGTGACCTTCCAGGCGCAGCAACGCCGACGGGTCGGACTGTCGCCAGCGCACCAGCGCCAGCGCCAAAGTGGCCAGCAGCGCGTCGTTGACACTGCCCTGGAACAAGCCGGGCAGGGTGGTGAGCAGCGCGGCGGTGACCTCCTCGGACGCCTCCCGCTCGACCATGCGCAGCGTGCCGGTCCGGTCGAGCTCGGGATCCAGCTCCCGCCCGCCGATCAACGGATCGGGTCCGTCGAGCACGTCATGCCAGTACGCCAGCTCGGCGACCCGATGTTCCGAGCGCGCCTCCTCGGCCAGCGCGTGCGCCCACCGCCGCATCGAGGTCCCGGTCTCGGCGAGCACCGGGGTGTTGCCGACCGACACCTGAGCCCAGGCGGCCACCAGATCCGGCACCAGGATGCGCCAGGACACGCCGTCGATGACGAGGTGGTGCGCCAGCACGATCAGCCGTCCCGCGCCGGTGCGCGTGCCCGCGGCGCCCACCGGGTCCAGCCAGATGAACTGCAGCACGGTGCCGTTCGCCGGATCGAGCCGGTCGGCCGCGGCGTCCAGTTCGGTCATGGCGAACTCGTGCAGCTCGATCGGCTCGATCGCGTCGAATTCGATGCGGTGCACGAGCGCGTCCACGTCGACCGAGCCGGGCGCGCCGACCACGATGCGCGGGCCGTCTTCGGCGTCGGCGAGCAGCCGGGCGCGCAGGATGTCGTGCCGGTCCACCGCGGCGGTGAGCACCGCGACGATCTGCGAGCGCTCGATTCCCACCGGCAGTTCCAAAACCGCGGTCTGGGCGAAGCGGTCGTAGTTCCCGCCCCGCTCGAGCATGTAGTGCACGATCGGCGGGGCAGGCAGCTCGCCGACGCCGCCGCCGGGCAGTTCCTCCAGCGTCACCGTCGTGCCCGCGGCGTCGACCGCCGCGGCCAGCGCCGCCACCGTGCGGTGCTCGAACACCTGCAAAGGCGTGCAGTTGATGCCTTGCTGCTTGGCCCGCGACACCAGCTGGATGGCCAGGATGCTGTCTCCGCCGAGGGAGAAGAACGAATCGTCGGCGCCGACCTTCGCCACGCCGAGCAGTTCACCGAAGATTCCGGCCAGCTGCTGTTCGGTCGGCGTGGACGGTGCGCGGTATTCGGTGCGGTCGGTGGTGAATTCCGGTTCGGGCAGCGCCTTGCGGTCCAGTTTGCCGACCGCGTTGCGCGGGATCTCGTCCAGCACCACGAACGCCGAGGGCACCATGTAGCCGGGCAGGATGTCGGCGGCGAACGCGCGCGCTTTCGCCACGTCGAGTTCGACCCCGGGCGCGTGGACCAGGTACGCGGCCAGCGCGGTCGCCCCGGTGGGGCCGGGCACGCCGAGCGTCAGCGCGAAATCCACGCCCTCGGCGCGGCCGAGCACCGCATCGATCTCGCCGAGCTCGATGCGCTGGCCGCGCACCTTCACCTGGAAATCGGTGCGGCCCAGATATTCCAGTTCCAGTCCCACCTCGCCGCGGATCCAGCGCACCAAGTCGCCGGTCCGGTACATCCGTTCGCCCGCCGCGCCGAACGGGTTCGCGTGGAAGCGGGCGGCGGTGAGACTCGGCCGCGCGTGGTAGCCGCGAGCCAGCGCGGGGCCTGCGAGGTACAGCTCGCCCGCCACGCCCACCGGGACCGGGCGCAGCCGGTCGTCGAGCACCAGCGCGGCCGCGCCGTGGACCGGTGTCCCGATGGAAACGGGCAGGCCGAGCTCCATCGGCGTCGAACCCGTTGCCCAGATGGTGAATTCGGTGGGGCCGTACAGGTTGACCATGGTGCGTCCGGTGGCCCAGCGTTCGACCAGCTCGGCGCTGACCGCTTCACCGACCGAAGCGAGTACCCGCACGCCGGCCAGTTCGGCGGGATCGAGGGTGGCCAGCGCGGACGGTGTGATCACCAGGTGCGTGACCTGCTCGGCGGCGATCAGCTCGGCGAGCTCGCTGCCGCCGAACACCTCCGGCGGCGCGACCACCGACGCGCCACCGGAGCCGAACGCCATGAGCGCTTCGAACAGCGACGCGTCGAAACTCGGCGACGCCACTTGCAGTACCCGGGAGTGCTCGTCCAATTCGAGTAACTTCTGTTGCGCGGCGACGAAATCGGCGATGCCGCGGTGCGAGACCGTGACACCCTTCGGCGTGCCGGTGGAGCCGGAGGTGTAGATCATCCAGGCCGCGTTGTCCAGCCGGATCGGGCTGGGCAGTTCACGCGCGTCCAGCGGGCGGCTGCTCGCGGCGCTCCAGCGTTCCACGAGGGCCAGGTCGTCGAGCACCAGCCAATTCGTGCTGTCGGGCAGCATCGGGCGGAACGCGGCGAGGGTGAGGCCCAGCGTCGCGCCGGAATCGGTGAGCATGTGGTCGATGCGGTCCACCGGGTGCTTCGGGTCGACCGGCAGGAACGCCGCGCCGGCCTTGGCAGCGGCCCACACGCCGGTCAACAGTTCCGCCGAACGCGGAAGCCCGAGTGCCACCACGGTTTCCGGGCCCGCGCCTTCCTCACGCAACACCCGCGCCAGGCGATTGGCGTGCGCGTCGATCTCCCGATAGGTGGTGGTGTATCCGCCGACGACCAGGGCGGGCCGCTGCGGGTATCGGTGTGCGGTCTCGGCCAGCAGCCTCGCGAGCGTTGTCGTCCCGGCGGATTCGGGACCGCGCACCGGCACCAGCGTCGCGCGTTCGACGTCGTCGAGGAGGTCGATATCGGCGATACGAACCTCGGGCCGCGCCAGGACCGCCGCGAGCACTCGCCGCCACCGGTTGGCGAACGCGGCCATCGTGGCCGAGTCGAACAGATCCGTCGCGTAGGTCAGCACGGCGTCGATGCCGGCCGGACCACTGTCGGCGAAGCGCTCGCGCAGGTCGAGGGTCAGGTCGAACTGGGAGGCGTTGCGGTCGAAATCCTCCACCTCGAAGCGCAGGCCGGGCAGCTCCAGGACCGGTTCGACGAAGTTCTGCAGCGACAGCGAGACCTGGAACAGCGGATGGTGCGCGGTCGATCGCGGCGGGTCCAGCACTTGGACCAGCCGCTCGAACGGCACGTCCGCGTTGGCGAAGGCGTCCAGGTCCGCGGACCGGACGGCGTCCAGGAACGCCGCGAAGCCTGCTGCGGTATCGACCGGAGTGCGCAACGCCAGAGTGTTGACGAACATGCCCACGAGCTGGTCGAGCGCCTCTTCGCCACGTCCGGCGACCGGGGTGCCGATCACCACGTCGTCGGTGCCGCCGAGCCGGGCGAGCAGCACCGCGAGCGCGGCGTGCACGACCATGAACGGGCTGACGTTGTGCGCGGCGGCGAAGTCCACCAGCGCTCGGTGCGTCTCGGTGTCGACGGTGAAGCCGTGATCGGCGCTGTGCATGGTCTGCACCGCGGGGCGCGGCCGGTCGGAGGGCAGTTCCAGCACCTCGGGCGCGCCCGCCAGCGTCTCGCGCCAGAACCGGATCTGATCGGCCGCCAGTGATTGCGGGTCCGCCTCGTCGCCGAGCACCTCGCGATGCCAGAGCGCGAAGTCGGCGTACTGCACCGGCAGCGGGACGCGGATGGCGTGCCCGCCGCCCGCCCGCTCGGAGTAGGCGGCGACCAGGTCGGCGGCCAGCGGCGCCATCGACGCGCCGTCCGCGCTTATGTGGTGCACGACCAGCACGACGACGTGCACCGCCGGCGTGGCGGCCGCGATCTCGCCGGGGCTCGCCGTATGGCCCGACGCGACCGGTGCGGTGCCCGCGGCGGGGCCGGAGGAGACCGGCGCCGCACCGGTGGAATGACCCGACGACACCGGCGCGGCACTCACGGAAGGCTCCGGGCCACCGTGGAGCCGGAACAGGCTCACCCGCAGCGGCGGTTGGGTGGCGAGATCGAATCCGGTGCCCGCCAGTTCGGTGATCCGGGCGCGCAGCGCCGCGCCGTCCCCGGTGCCGACCACCGGCATGTCGGGCACGGCGACGTCGGCGCCGACCACCACCTGACGCGGTCCCTCCGCGTCCGCCGGATAGAGCGTGCGCAGGCTCTCGTGCCGGTCGACCACATCGACGAGCGCGGCCCGCAGCGCGTCGACGTCGAGTTCGCCGGTGAGCCGCAGCGCCACCGCGATGTTGTAGGCGGGCGAGGCGGGATCCATCCGGTTGAGCACCCACATGCGCTGCTGCGCGGGGGACAGCGGAACGCGATCGGGCCGGATCCGCGGCGCCAGGGCGAATCGGCCCGGCGCATCGCCGGTGGCCGGGATCACCCGGGCGGACAGCTGAGCCACGGTCGGCGCGTCGAACACCTCGCGCAGCGCGATCCGCGAGCCGAGCGCCGCGTTCACCCGCGCCACCACTTTCGTCGCGCTGAGCGAATTGCCGCCGAGTTCGAAGAACGACTGGTCGACGCCGACTCGCTCGCGCTCGAGCACCTCGCCGAACACCGCGGCCACCGCCTCCTCGACCGGTGTGCGCGGCGCGAGGTAGGGGCGGTGGCTCTCGGAGAAGTCCGGCACCGGAAGGGCTTTGCGATCCAGTTTGCCGACCGGGGTGAGCGGAATCGTGTCGAGCACCACCAGGTAGCCGGGCACCATGTAGCCGGGCAACTCGGCGGCCACCTGGGCGCGCAGCCGCTCGACGTCCAACCGAACGCCCTCGACGGGCAGCACATAGGAGACCAGCACGGTGGTCCCGGCAGGGCCGGTGCGCCCGATGGTCACCGCGTACTCGACCTCGTCGTCACGGGAGAGCACCGCGTCGATCTCGCCCAGCTCGATGCGCAGGCCGCGGATCTTGACCTGGAAGTCGCTGCGGCCCAGATACTCCAGCTCGTAACCGTTGCCGTTGTCGACCCAGCGCACCATATCGCCGGTGCGGTACATCCGGCCGCCGGGTTCGCCGAACGGGTCGGCGACGAACCGGCTCGCGGTCATCTCGAAGCGGTTGAAGTAGCCGCGGGCGAGCGCGGGGCCCGCCAGATACAGCTCACCGGGCACTCCGACGGGCACCGGACGCAGCCAGGTGTCCAGCACCACCGTGGCCGATCCGCGGATCGGTCCGCCGATCGTGATCGGCTCACCCGAGACGAGTTCGCCAGGGCCGGTCGCCCAGATGCTGAACTCGGTGGGGCCGTACAGGTTCACCATGCGCCTGCCCGGCGCCCATCGCTCGATCAGCTCCGGCGTCGCCGCCTCGCCCGCGACCGCCAGCACGCGCAGATGTTCCAGGCCGGCGGGTTCCATGGTGGCCAGCGCCGACGGCGTGATCACCGCGTGGGTGACGCGCTGGGTGCGCAGCAGGGTTTCCAATTCCGTTCCGCCGTAGACGTCCGGCGGCGACACCACCAGCCTGCCGCCCGCGCCGTGCGCGGTGAGCAGCTCGAACACCGAGGCGTCGAAGCTGGGGGAGGCCACCTGGAGCGCGCTGGCGGTGTGATCCAACCCGAGCGTCTCCCGTTGCGCGGCGACGAGGTTCGCGATTCCGCGGTGGCTGAGCAGCACGGCCTTCGGTTTGCCGGTGGAGCCGGAGGTGTAGATCAGGTAGGCCGTCTGGTCCAGGTCGATCGGCCCGCCGCGCTCCTCGTCGGTGATCGGCGCTTCGGAGACCGTCATCACCCGCCGGATGGTGTTGAGGTCGTCGAGCAGCAGCCAGTCGATCGTGCCTGGCAGCGTCTCGCCGGTCGCGGTGACCGTCACGCCGATCGGGGCCTTGGAGTCGGTGAGCATGTGCTCGATGCGCTCCACGGGGTAGTTCGGGTCCAGTGGGGCGAACGCCGCGCCGGTCTTGGCCAGCGCCCACACCGCGACCACCGATTCCAGTGAGCGGGTGAGTGCCAGCACGACGAACACCTCGCGCCCGACACCCCGGCGCAGCAGCATCCGGGCGAAGCGATTGGACCAGGCGTCGAGTTCGCCGTAGGACATGGTGAGTTCACCGGCGGTGATCGCGATCGCGTCCGGATCGATCCGCGCGCCCGCGGTGAGCAGCTCGGGCATGGTGGCCTGCGGCACCGACTCCGGGCCGCGCACCGGCACGAGCGCGGCGCGTTCGGCCTCGTCGCAGTACTGCAGTTGCGAGACCAGCGCGTGGGGGTTGTCCGCCAGCTGGGTGAGCAGCCGGACGAACCGATCCAGCAGCGGCAGGGCCGCTTCCCGCGGAAGTTGGTCGGCCATGTACTTCAGCGTGATCCGCAGCGTGTCCCGACCGTTGTCGCCGCGCAGCGGAATCACCATGAGATTCAACGGGTACGGCGTCGCGTCGGTGCCTTCCACGTCGAGCACCCGCATGCCCGCGATGTCCAGCGCCTGCGACAGCGCCTCGCGATCGATCGGATAGGACTCGAAAACGGTCAGCGTGTCGAACAGTTCGGCCAGCCCCACCGCTTGGTGGATGGCGGCCAGTCCCACGTGCTGGTGGTCCAGCAGCCGCACCTGCTCGGACTGCAGGCGCGCGAGGAGGTCGGTGACCTTCTCCGACGGATCCAGCCGCACCCGCACCGGCAGCGTGTTGATGAACAGGCCGACCATCTCCTCGACTCCGGCCAGTTCCGGCGGCCGTCCCGAGACGGTGCCGCCGAACACCACGTCGGTGCGACCGGTGAGCATGGCCAGCAGCATCGCCCACGCGGCCTGCACCAAGGTGTTCACCGTGGCGCCCGCTTCCCGGCCCGTGGTCTCCAGCCCGGCGACGGTGGCGCGGGACAGGTCGACGGAGATCATCCCGGTCTCGGTCGATTCGATTCCGGCGAGGGTGGGCACCGCGCGGGTCGGCGTGTCGATGCCGGCCAGCGAATCGGTCCATGCCGCGAGGGATTCGCTGTCGTCCCTGCTCGCCAGCCAGGTCAGGAACTCGCGATAGGAATGCGCCTGCGGCAGGGCCGTGGTGTCGCCGTCGGTGACGTAGAGGGTGAGCAGTTCGCGCACGAGCAGCGGCGTCGACCAGCCGTCCAGCACCAAGTGGTGATTGGTCAGCACGAAGCGGTAGGTGTCGGGTGCGATCCGGATGAGCGTGCAGCGCAGCAGCGGGGGACGGGTGAGCTCGAACCGGGTGCGCGCGTCCAGCGCGATCAGCCGGTCCAGCTCCCTGGCGCGCTCGTCCTCGTCGGCCATGCCGGTGAGATCCGCTTCCCGCCACTCGATCTCGGCGTCGGCCAGGACCAGCTGGCGCGGGCCCTCCTCGGTCTCGACGAAGGCGACGCGCAGGTTCTCGTGGCGGGTCACCAAAGCCTGTGCGGCGCGACGCAACCGGGCCGCGTCGACGGTGCCCGCCAGGGTGAGCAGCGACTGCACCGTGTAACCGTCCGCGGTGTCGGAGTCGTAGAGCGCGTGGAAGAGCAGACCGTATTGCAGCGGCGAAAGCGGCCACACGTCGGCGAGGTTCGGGTAGTCGCGCTCCCAGGCATCGATCTGCGCCTGGGTGACGGTGACCAGGTCGAAGTCCGACGGTGTGCGTCCGCCCGCGCTCGCGGACCCGGCGTGCTCGGCGAGCGCGGCCAGCGCCTGCCCCCACAGCGCGGCGAGCTCGCCGAGGTCGGCCTCGTCGAACAGCCGTGCGGCGTAGGCCCAGGTCACTTCCAGGCCCGCGTCGGTGAGCACGGCGTTGATGTCCACCGCGGCGGCCAGCGGCGCGCGGTCGTCCTGGGTCGCGGCGAACCGGCGCGGCAGCCACGGCTGCGCGTCGCCGCCGGTGGACGCGCGACCGAGGTAGTTGAAGCTGATCTGGGGGGTGGGCGCGTCCGCGAGCGCCGCCGCGGTCTCCGGGACCAGGTAGCGCAGCATGCCGAACCCGATGCCCTTGTCCGGCAGGGCGCGCAGCTGTTCCTTGGTCGCCTTGATCGCCGCGCCCGCCGCGGGGCCGCCCGCGAACGCCTCCGCCACGTCGATGCCGGTCAGATCGATCGCGACCGGGTAGACGCTGGTGAACCAGCCCACCGTGCGCGCCACGTCGGCGCCGGGCAGGATGGTCTCCTCGCGGCCGTGGCCCTCCAGCGTGAACAGCGCCGAGGTGCGCCCTCGCCAACGGGCCAGCGCCAGCACGAGCCCTGCCAGCAGCACGTCGTCGGCGCCGCAGTGGAAACGGTCCGGCGCGGTGGTGAGCACGGTCCGCGCGATGTCCGGCGCAACGAGGGTCGTCAGATTCGCCATCGAGCCCACCACATCGCGGGCGGGGTCCATCGGCGCCGAGCCGAGCGCGGGGTCGGGCGTGGCCAGAACGCGTTGCCACATCGGCAATTCCGCGGTGCGCGTGGCCGCGTGCTCGCGCTGTCCGTGGGCCCAGCGCCGGAACGAGGTACCGACCGGCGCGAGCTCGGCGCCCAGCGCGGCGGTGGCCAGATCCGGCAGCAGGATGCGCCAGGAGATGCCGTCGGTGACGAGATGGTGCAGCACCAGCCACAGCAGCGGCGCGGCGCCGGCGCGCTCGATCCACACGAAGCGCGCGACCACGCCCGCCTCCGGGTCGAGCAGGTCGGCGGCGCGCTGCAACGCACCCTCGCAGGTCGCCTCGAGATCCGTCTCCGCGGTCACGACGTCGAGCAGGGGGCCCGCGTGCACCGCACCGTGTTCGGCGACCACCCAGTTCCAGCCGTCGCTCGTGCGGCGCAGCGTCGAGCGCAGCACGTCGTGCCGGTCCAGCAGCGCCTGGAGCGCGGCGACCAGACTCGCGCGCTCGATGCCGGTGGGCAGATCGATCAGCACGGCCTGGGCGAACCGCTGCCACGTGTCGCCGTGCTCGAGCATCGCGTGCACGATCGGCGTCGGCTCCACCTCGCCCACCCCGCCGCCGGGCAGCTCGTGCACCACCCCGGTCGGTACTTCGGCGGCCACCGCGGCGAGCGCGGCGACGGTCTTGCGCTCGAAGACATCGCGCGCGCTGAGCCCGAGCCCTGCCGCCTTCGCCCGCGACACCAGCTGGATCGAGACGATGCTGTCGCCGCCGAGTGCGAAGAAGCTCTCGTCGACACCTACCGATTCCAGCCCGAGCACCTCCGCGAACAACGCGGCGAGGAGCTCCTCGCGTGGCGTGGACGGCGGCCTGCTCGTGCTCGTGCGCGCACCGAACTCCGGTGCGGGCAGCGCCTTGCGGTCCACCTTGCCAAGCGGTGTGAGCGGGAGGCTGTCGAGCACCATGACCACCGAGGGCACCATGTAGGCCGGGAGTGTTTCGCCCGCAGCGGCTTTCAGGGCCTCCGGATGCAACTCCGCGCCCGGCTTCGGCAGCACGTACGACACGAGCGCGGTCGCGCCCGAACCGGTTTCGACGCCGAGGGTGAGCGCGAAGTCGACGTCGGGATGCCGCTGCAGGGCGGCGTCGATCTCGCCGAGCTCGATGCGGAAGCCGCGCACCTTGACCTGGAAATCGCTGCGCCCCTGGTACTCCAGTTCGGCACGACCGTCGTGCTCGACCCAGCGCACCAGGTCTCCGGTGCGATACATGCGCTCGCCGGTCGCGTAGGGGTTGGCGACGAATCGGTCGGCGGTGAGCCCGTTGCGCCGGTGATAGCCGCGGGCCACACCGGGACCGGCGAGGTAGAGTTCGCCGGTCGTACCCGGCGGCAGCGGCCGCAGCCACGGGTCGAGGACGACGGCCGACACCTCGCGGGCCAGACCGCCGATGGTGATCGGGCCGTCGGGTGTCAGCGGGGCGCTGAGGGTCACGGTGACGGTGGTCTCGGTGGGGCCGTAGCCGTTCAGCAAGGTCCGGCCCGACCATTTCGCGACCAGCTCGGGCGGGCAGGCGTCGCCGCCGACGATCACGGTGCGCAGGTCGGGCAGCGTGGCCGGGTCGAGCGATCCGACGACGGCCGGGGTCACGTTGAGATGGGTCACGCGGTGGGCGCGCAGCACCTGAGCCAGCTCCGCGCCCGCGTACGCCGACGGCGGCACAACGGCCAGCGTCGCGCCCGCCGCGAGCGTGACCAGAATCTCCTCGACGGAGATGTCGAAACTCGGTGATACAGCATGGGCGACAACCGAATTCGCGTCGATGCCGAAACCGGCGCCGGAACTCGCCACCAGGTTGGCCAGGCCGCGATGCGGGACGAGCACGCCTTTGGGGAGTCCGGTGGAGCCGGAGGTATAGATGACGTACGCGACCTGGTCGGGACGCAGCGCGGCGGTGCGCTCGGCGTCGGTCAGCGGTGCGGCGTCCTGCTCGGCCAACGCCCGCTCGGTGCCCTCGTCATCGAGGATCAGCCAGGACACCCGATCCGGCAACGACTTTCGCGCCGACGCCGTCGTCACCCCGGCGACGACTCCGCTGTCGCCGACCATGTGCTCGATCCGGTCGGCCGGATAGGTCGGGTCGATCGGCACGAACGCCGCGCCGGTCTTGGCCACCGCGATCGTCGCCAGGACCGACTGGATCGACCGCGGAATCGAGATCGCCACGGTGTGTTCGGGGCCGGCGCCCGCGGCGATCAGCACCCGCGCCAGCCGGTTGGTGTAGTCGTCCAGCCCGCGGTAGGTCAGCGCGGTCTCGCCTTCGACGAGAGCGGTCGCCAGCGGATCCCGGGCCGCGCCCTCGGCGAGGATGTCCGGCAGCGTCCGCGCCGCGACGCCCACGGGGCCGCGCGCGGGGGCGAAGTCCGCGCGCTCGTCGGCCGACAGCACCGGGACGGTGGCCAACGGCGCGTCCGGTCCCGCGGCGAGGAAGCGGTGCAGGAAGGACAGGAACCGGCGGTGCTGCCCGGTCAGCTCGGCGTCGGTGTAGAGGTTGCCGTTGGCCTGGAAGTCGACATGCGTGCTCTCGCCGCCGACGCCCGGATACAGGTTGACGAACAGGTCATCGATCAAACCGGAGGTCAGCACGTGCAGCCGCCCGGTGACCTGGCCGAGCTGAATCCTGGTGTCGACCATCATCAGGTTCACCGAGGGGCCGAAAGACGCGGCCTCGTCCATCGGCCAGCCGAGGTCGCGGAAGATGTCTTCCTGCCGGTAACGCTGGCGCCGCAGCGCACCCGTCAACTCGCCCTGGGCGGCGCGGATGACGTCGCCCACCGTCGTGGAGGGCGTCAGGCGCAGCCGCAGCGGAACGACGTTGGCGATCATGCCGCCGGAACGCCGCAGCGTGGCGGTGGTGCGCGCGGACACGGGAAGGCTGAGCACGACCTCGGGTGCGCCGGTCATCGCCGACAGGTACGCGCCGAACGCGGCGACCACGGTCGGCGCGACGCCGGAGGACACCTGCTCGGCGACGTCAGCCAGCAGTCGGGCGGTGTCGGCGGGCAGCGCGCCCGCGACCCGCCTCGGATGCCCGTCCACGCCCGCGGTGCGACCGGCCAGGTTCACCGGATCGGCCATGCCGTCCAGATGCGCCAGCCAGTGCTCGCGGTCGGCGACGAACCGCTCCGAACTGCGGTAGGCCAGGTCCGCGTCGACAATCTTGCGCAGGTCCTCCGCCTTCGCCGGCGGCGCTGCACGGCCCTCCACGGCGGCGTTGTAGAGCTCTCCGGTGCGCTGCACCATGGTCAGCGCGCCCATACCGTCCAGCACGATGTGGTGGATCCGGGAATACCAGAACCAGCGTTCCGCTCCGACGCGCAGCATGGCGATGCGCACCAGGCGGTCGCGGGTCAGTTCCAACGGCGCCTCGTACTCGGCGCGCATCCAGGTGTGCGCGGCCGCCTCGGGGTCGGGTTCGGAGCGGAAGTCGAACGTTTCCAGGCTGTCGTCGAGGGTGGGGTCGACGAATTGGAACGGGTGCCCCTCCACTTCGACGAGGCGGAGGTAGCCGGTGCCGAACTCGCGCCCGGCCTGCTGCGCCGAACGCGCGAGCAGGTCGAGGTCGATCGGTCCGTTCAGTTCGACGTACTGGGCGATGGAGATCGGAGTGTCACCGGCGACGTGCTGGGCGAACCAGATGCCGCGCTGTGCCGCCGACAAGGCGAAGGCCCCGTCGGGAAGAACCGTGTCCGTATTTTTCGCCGAAAGGGAAGGCTGTTGCATGACGTGTCCTACGTTCAGACCGCGGTCGGACTACTCGGCGATGACCGCCCGTAGCCGCCGCGGTTGCGGTAGTACCTGCCGCCGCACAGCTCGCGGCAAGTCAATTCTGAACCGGCGCGGTCGGCGCTGCGGGGGTATTGCGCACACTGCGCGACCCGAACATCGCTGTTCGGGTCGCGTGGGGAGGGATATGCCCGGTCAGGCGGATGCGGGAAGAAGATCCAGGTCGGCGGTGCCCAGCGGGGCGGAGGAACTGGTGAGGTAGCGCTGGAGGGTGGAGCGGTCGTCCAGCACCAGCCAGGTGATCGAGCCGGCCTGGTCGGGCCGCTGATCCTTGGTGGTGACGCCCACCGGGGTGCCGAGCGCGAAGGAGCCGTCTTCGGTCACGGGGACGGTCACTGCGCCGATCTTGGTGGCGGCCCGCTCGGCCACGACGGACTCGATGGTCTGGTCGATCGCCACCGCGATGCGGGTGCCGGGGCCCGCGCCGATGCCGAGCAGCAGGCGGGCGAGGCGGTTGGACCAGCGATCCAGTTCGGCGTAGGTGAGGTCGCAATCGGCGGTGGACACCACGACCGCCTGCGGATCGACCTCGGCGACGGGCTCGGCCAGCGGCAGGACGTAGAGGTTGTCGGCGAGCGAATCGGTCAGCGTGTGCATTTCGTGTCCTCGAGTGTCGATTGAGAGGTTGTTCTGCGTACCTCTTAATCTCGTCCTCGAGCGGCCCTTCCGACAGCAACCCCAGCGCTGGTCCGGGCACTCCCAGGGTGGGCGAAATCCCACCCAAGGGTGTGGCGCTCAGTCGGTCACGTAGCCGTTGAGCGTGTTGCGCAGATCGGTGAGCAGGGCGCGGGCGGCGGTGAGGCCCTCGCCGTGCCAGACGCTGTCCTCCACGGCGAACACCCGGCGGTCGGTGGCGGCGCCGAGTTCCTTCCATTCGTCGGTGCGCAGCACCGCTTCACCGTGCTCCTTGCCCTCCCGGCCCGCGAGGATCACGTAGATCACGTCGCCTTCCACCTTCGTGGCGAACTCGCCCCCGCGCACGTCGAACGAGGCGCCGCGCTGGGCGGCGGGCCGCTGCACGCCCCCGTCGCCGAGCACCTGGCCCGCGAAGCTGTCGCCGCCCTGCACCTGGTCGGTGTCGGCGGTGAACCGGATGACCGATGCCTGGGTCTGGCCCGCCGCCAGCGCGACACCGGTGTCGCGCGCCTCGGTGCGGTAGTTCTGCAGGGCGGTCTCCGCCGCGCCCAGACGTCCCAAACCCGCGGCGAAAGCCGCGAATTCGGCCTGCCAGCTGTTGTTCGAGCCGACCAGCACGGTCGGGGCGATGGCCTGGAGCGCGGCGAAACTCGCCGCGCCGGTGGGGATCTCGCCGAGGATCAGGTCGGGGCGCAGATCGGCGATCCGGGCCGGGTCGGGTTGCGCGGCGGTGCCGACGCCGGGAATCTTCAGCACGCCGGTCCCCAGATAGGCCGGTTGCGGGCTCGGCCCGTCGAGGGTCACCGTGCCGACGACCCGCTCCCACAGGCCGAGCGCGCAGACCGCGTCCAGCGCGGAGGTGGTGAGCACGACGATGCGCTGTGGATCGGCGGGCACCTCGGAGACCCCCGCCGCATGCGTGACGCTCCGGGTCTGCGCATCCGCCGGGTCCGGCGCGCTCGGCAACGCGCACGCCCGGGTGGTGTCACGCTCCAGACCCACCACGCCCGCACCCGCGATATTCGTGGTGGTGCGCACGATCGAGACGTCGTCGTCGCTCTTGCCGCCACAGCCCGCCGCCAGAACGGTCGCGCACACGGCGGCGACCACGATCACCCGGCGACCCGCGGCGGCGGGTGTGGGAGAAGCTGTGCGGTTTCGGAAGCGAACGAAGGCGCTCAGCGGCATGCGGCTGAGGGTACCGTGTCTGATTCGCAGCGCCGGACGGCGCCGTGAATCACGCTTTCTCGCCGCCGATGCTGAAGCGGGCGCCGGTGGCGTCGGTGACCGCGGCCATGCGGCCGTAGGGGGTGTTCTCCGGGGGCGAGAGCACCGAGCCGCCCAGTTCGGCGAGCCGGTCGACGGTCTTGTCCACGTCGTCGGCGCCGAAGTAGACGGTCCAGCCGGCGGGTGCGCCTTCGGGCAGGAACGCCGAGGCGTCCATGACGCCGCCGAGCATCGGACTCTCCGCGTGGATGGTGGAGTAGCGGAATTCCGGGACGTCGGAGATCGTCAAGACGTCCGACCAGCCGAACACGTCGCGGTAGAACGTCAGCGAGGCGTCGTAGGCGCGGGTGTGCAACTCGAACCACGACGGTGCGCCCGCGTGGTCGCGCCACTGCCCGCCGGAGACCAGGCCCATGGTCTCGAAACCGGGGAACGTCCCGGCCTGCCAGATGCCGACGCCCGCGCCCCCGACGTCGCCGAGCACGGCCATCGTGCCCAGCTCGCCGACCGCCATCGGCGGCACGACCAGCGACGCCCCCGCCGCGGTCGCCGCGTCGGCGGTGGCCTGGGCATCGGGACTGGCCAGATACACCGTCCACTGTTCCGGGCTGTCAGTGTCGCCGGGCATCCTGGCCATCGCGCCCGCCACCGCGCGCCCGTCCTTGCGGAAGGTGATATAGCCGCCGAACTCCTCGCCCGCGCTCTCGGCGGTCCACCCGAACAGGTCGCGATAGAACGCGATGCTCCGGTCGGGATCGGAGGTGTACAGCTCTACCCAACAGGGATCGCCCGGCTTGGTGTCGTTCGGTTTCGTCATCACTGGTTCTCCTGGCTGCGAGGTGAACTGATGTCACCGGTACAGACGGACCCGGCCCGCCGAACTGATCGGTGCCGACCGCAGTAGGACCAGAATCGCAACCCGAGCCCCGAGGGGACCGCGAACACGCCGTGCCGCAGGTGCGGCCGAACAAATACGACAGAGAGTAGGACCCGTTCGGCTCGCTCCATCGCCACGGTTTACGATTCGAAGAGCGCAAGCGAACTGTCGTCTGTCCCGACATAGCGGATGGATGCGATCAGCGGAGCCTGCGGAGCGACCTAAAGGCACCTTTCAGGAGGATCAGTGACTGCCGTAGAGCCCCAGCCAGTCCCTCAGTTGGAAGCGACTCGGCCTTATCCGGCTCGGACCGGGCCGAAGGGCTCGTTCATCTACAAGATGGTCACCACCACGGACCCCAAGGTCCTGGGTGTCATGTACCTGACCACGTCGATGGGCTTCTTCCTCATCGGTGGCCTGATGGCGCTGCTGATGCGCGGTGAGCTCGCGCGCCCCGGCCTGCAGTTCCTGTCGACCGAGCAGTTCAACCAGCTGTTCACCATGCACGGCACGATCATGCTGCTGTTCTACGCGACCGCGATCGTGTTCGGCTTCGCCAACATCATCCTGCCGCTGCAGATCGGCGCCCCCGACGTCGCCTTCCCCCGCCTGAATGCCTTCAGCTACTGGCTGTACGCGTTCGGCGCCAGCATGGCGACCGCGGGCTTCATCACCCCGGGCGGCGCCGCGGACTTCGGCTGGACGGCGTACGTGCCGCTGACCGACATCCTGCACTCGCCCGGCGTCGGAACCGACCTGTGGATCCTGGGCCTCGCGGTGTCCGGTCTGGGCACCATCCTCGGTGGCGTGAACATGCTGACCACCGTGGTCTGCCTGCGTGCTCCCGGTATGACCATGTTCCGGATGCCGATCTTCACCTGGAACATCGCCGTCACCAGCGTCCTGGTGCTGCTGGCCTTCCCGCTGCTGACCGCCGCGCTGTTCGGCCTGGCCTACGACCGCCACCTGGGTGGCCACATCTACGACCCCGCGACCGGCGGCATCCTGCTCTACCAGCACCTGTTCTGGTTCTTCGGCCACCCCGAGGTGTACATCATCGCGCTGCCGTTCTTCGGCATCGTCTCGGAGATCTTCCCGGTCTTCTCGCGTAAGCCGATCTTCGGTTACACCACGCTGGTCTACGCCACCCTGGGTATCGCCGCGTTGTCCATCGCGGTGTGGGCGCACCACATGTACGCCACCGGCGCGGTCCTGCTGCCGTACTTCTCGTTCATGACCTTCCTCATCGCGGTCCCGACCGGTGTGAAGTTCTTCAACTGGATCGGCACGATGTGGCGCGGTCAGCTGACCTTCGAGTCGCCGATGCTGTTCTCCATCGGGTTCATCGTCACCTTCCTCTTCGGTGGCCTGTCCGGCGTCATCCTGGCCAGCCCGCCGCTGGACTTCCACGTCACCGACTCGTACTTCGTCGTGGCGCACTTCCACTACGTGCTCTTCGGCACCATCGTGTTCGCCACCTACGCGGGCATCTACTTCTGGTTCCCGAAGATGACCGGACGCATGCTGGACGAGCGCCTGGCCAAGTGGCACTTCTGGACGACGTTCATCGGCTTCCACACCACCTTCCTCGTCCAGCACTGGCTGGGCGCCGAGGGCATGCCGCGCCGCTACGCCGACTACCTGCCCAGCGACGGCTTCACCACGCTGAACACGATCTCCACGATCGGCGCCTTCGTGCTCGGCGCGTCGATGCTGCCGTTCCTGTGGAACGTCTTCAAGAGCTACCGCTACGGCGAGGTGGTCACCGTGGACGACCCGTGGGGCTACGGCAACTCGCTGGAGTGGGCCACCACCTGCCCGCCGCCGCGGCACAACTTCTACGAGCTGCCGCGCATCCGCTCCGAGCGTCCCGCCTTCGAGCTGCACTACCCGCACATGATCGAGCGCATGCGCGCCGAGGCCCACGTGGGCTGGGGTGCGGGCAAGCACGCCACCGAGGTCCACGAGACGGCCGCGTTGACGAAGTAGGCGAAAGATACCGCCATGAGTGTGCACCTGCTGGTGACAGCGGGTGCACACTCTTTTGTGGAGAGCAGTACGCACCGTTGGCGTCACGACAACGATGTCCACCGACAGCGACGGCGAACACCGAGTTTGGAGCGCATCAGTTGGCCGACACCACCGTTCTCGTCACCGTCACCGGGCCGGACCGCCCCGGTGTGACGTCCGTGCTGCTCGCGGCGATGTCCCGGCACCGGGTGAGTCTGCTGGACGTGGAGCAGGTCGTGATCCGGGGGAGGCTGACCCTGGGTGTCCTGGTCATCTGCCCGACCGACGCCGAGGCGTTGCAGGACGAGCTCGAAGAGGCCATGAACACCGTCGGCATGCACGTCGACGTGGAAGTGGACGCGGCGATCGGCAGGCAGCCGATGTCCACCCACGCGGTGGTCATCCTCGGTAGCCCGGTGACCGCGCGCGCGTTCAGCGCGGTGTCGCGGCAACTGGCCGCCCTCGGCGCCAATATCGACTCCATTCGCGGCATCGCCGATTACCCGGTGACCGGCATGGAGCTGATGGTCACCGCCATCGACTCCGGCCCGGACACTGATTCGCGGCTGCGCACGGCACTGGCCGAGGTCGCGGTGGCCGAGCAGGTGGACGTCGCGGTGGAGCGGGCCGGTCTGGCCCGCCGCGGCAAGCGGCTGATCGTGTTCGACGTCGACTCGACCCTGATCCAGGGCGAGGTTATCGAGATGCTCGCCGCACACGCGGGTGTGGAGGACGAGGTCCGCAAGGTGACCGAGGCCGCCATGCGCGGAGAGATCGACTTCGCCGAATCGCTGCGGCAGCGGGTCGCGACGCTGGCCGGATTGGACGAGTCGGTGATCGAGGAGGTGGCCGACCGGATCGCGTTGACCCCCGGCGCGCGCACCACCATCCGCACGCTGCGCCGGATCGGTTTCCGCTGCGGCGTGGTGTCCGGCGGTTTCCGTCAGGTGATCGAACCGCTGGCGCACGAGCTGGAGTTGGACTTCGTGCAGGCGAACACGCTGGAGGTCGTGGACGGCAAGCTGACGGGCCGGGTCGTCGGCGAGATCGTCGACCGCGCGGCCAAGGCGACCGCGCTGCGCAAGTTCGCGGCCGAGGCCGGGGTGCCGATGGAACAGACCGTCGCGGTGGGCGACGGCGCCAACGACATCGACATGCTCAACGCCGCCGGGCTGGGCGTCGCCTTCAACGCCAAACCCGCGCTGCGCGAGGTCGCCGACGCCGCGCTCTCGCACCCGTACCTGGACGCCGTCCTGTTCATTCTCGGAGTCACCCGGCACGAAGTGGAAGCCGCCGACGCCAGGGACGGTTTGCTGCGTCGCGTCCCGCTGGGGTGAGCGGTCCGGACCCACACCCCGGACAGCGCGCCGGTGTGCGCAGCCGCCGATCGGTAGGCTCACTGCGGGTTGATCATTCGGCGATCGGAGGAAGGGTGCGGAAGTCCCTGCTTGTGCTGCTGATCGGATCGGCGGTGGCGGGGTGCGGCAACGGCTCGTCGGAGACGACCACCGCCGAGGTCGCGAATGCCGTTGTGCGCGTAGGTGAGGCCGACAACGCGCAGCAGCGGCGGCTGTCGGCCGGACAGCGGCTCGTGGTCGCCCTGCCTGCCAACCCGTCGACCGGATACTCCTGGAGCGTCGCGGCACTCGACTCGTCGGTGGTGAAACCGGACGGCGAGGCCGATTTCGAACCGGATGCGGCCGCGCCGGTCGCGCCGGGCGCCGGCGGCACGGCCGTGTGGAGCTTCGTAGGCGTCGGGACGGGTGCGACCACATTGAAGATGGAGTACACGCGTCCGTGGGACCAGGGTTTGGAGCCGGCCCGGACGTTCTCGTTGACGATCGAGGTGCGGTGATGACGAGCATGCCGGACTGCGGCGCCGAGCCATCCGCGGCGGCAGCCACATCGGACGTCACCACAACGACATCGGATATCGCGGCATTCGACGCCCGGCATGCGGAACTGGCCCGCGGCTACTACGGGGCGGCCGACCCGGACGACCCCGCCATGGTGCAGGCGATGCAGATGGTCCTGCACTTGCCCAAAGCCGATCCGCCCCCGCGCAGCGCCCTGCTGGCCGCGGCGGCGGCCGCCGCGGTGGCGCTGTGCCTGGACGAGCGGGTCGGGCCGTGTGGCGAATGGGAAGAGCCGTATCTGGCGTGGAAGCGATCCCGCATCCGCAAGGTGGCTCGTCGCGCGCGGGGCGCCCAGTGGCAGGCGACCTGCGCGGTGGACGGCGTCACCGTCGAGATCGACGGTGCGCGGGCGCGGGCGCTGGTCCCGGGGCCGGTGGGCCGGGTCGATCCACGGATCAAGCGTCTGCAGATCGGCGGCACCGATCTCGAGCACGACGAGCCCGGGCCGCCCGATCCGAGCCTGCCCGTCCTGTGGGTGAACACCGGGCTCGGGATGACACTGGGCAAGGCGGCCGCCCAGGTGGGCCACGCGAGCATGCTGCTGGCGGGCGCGCTGCCGGTCGAGCACGCGCGGCGCTGGGCCGAACTCGGCTTCCGCTGCGCGGTGCGCGAGGCCGACGCGGGACGCTGGGCCGCGCTGGTCGAGCAGGTGGCCGAGGGCGGCGCGGTCGCCGTGCGCGACGCGGGCTACACCGAGGTTGCGCCGGGCTCCATGACGGTGATCGCCGTCCCCGCCCGATCCTGGTGAACATCGCGCGGTGACGTCGCGGGCGTGTCGGACGCTCGGGCGATACGGCCCTGATGGCTGCGATCGGGCACGGATTCCAGCCACGGCTCGGCTTTCCCCTCCCCGCGTTGGCAAGTGCCCCCTCAGGTGGGCCAAGATGGAGCCCGTGCCGCAACCGGATCCCGATCTGCTCATCGATTTCACCGACGTGACCGTCCGCCGCTCGGGGCATACCCTCGTCGGTCCGGTCACCTGGCAGGTCGAGCTCGACGAACGCTGGGTGGTCCTCGGCCCCAACGGCGCGGGCAAGACCTCGCTGCTGCGAATGGCCGCCGCCGAGATGCACCCGACCGCGGGCGTCGCCCATCTGCTCGGCGAGCGGATCGGGAAAGTGGACGTCAGCGAGTTGCGTCCGCGCATCGGCCTGTCCTCGGCCGCGGTGGCCAGCCGGGTCCCGATCGATGAGAAGGTCAGCGATCTGGTGGTGTCCGCCGGTTACGCGGTGCTCGGCCGCTGGCGCGAGCGCTACGACGACATGGACACCGATCGCGCCATCGACATGCTGGAAAGTCTCGGCGCCGAGCACCTGTCGGACCGCACCTACGGAACGCTGTCGGAGGGCGAGCGCAAACGGGTGCTCATCGCCCGCGCCCTGATGACCGATCCCGAGCTGTTGTTGCTCGACGAACCGGCCGCGGGCCTGGATCTGGGCGGCCGGGAGGAACTGGTCGAGCGGCTCGGCGATCTGGCCGCGGACCCGGACTCGCCCGCGATCGTGCTGGTCACCCATCACGTCGAGGAGATCCCGCCCGGATTCACCCACGGCCTGCTGCTCAACGAAGGCTCAGTGGTCGCGCAGGGCTTGCTCTCCGACGTGCTCACCGCGGAGAACCTCAGCGACGCCTTCCGGCAATCGATCGCGCTGGATCGAGTCGACGGCCGCTACTTCGCGCGGCGTGCGCGGCGCGCGGGCAGGCACCGCACCCGCTGACCGGCAACGGCCGTGTCGTCGCTCACCAAGCGCGCGTTAGGGTGCAGACGTGAGTGAGACAGAAGCGCAGGCAGACTCTCAGCAACAGGCGCCGCCGCTGAAGGACGCGTCAACGGTGATGCTCGTGCGCGACGGCGTCGACGGGCCCGAGATCTTCCTGCAGCGCCGGGTCGGCGCCATGGCGTTCGCCGCGGGCATGACCGTGTTCCCTGGTGGCGGCGTCGACCCGTCCGACGCGACCGCGAACATCGCCTGGGCCGGACCGGAGCCCGCCTGGTGGGCCGAGCGATTCGCCACCACCGAGCCGAGGGCCAAGGCGCTGGTCTGCGCGGCGGTGCGGGAGACGTTCGAGGAGTGCGGTGTGCTGCTGGCCGGCCCGACCGCCGACAGCGTCGTCTCCGACACCGCCGGGTACCGGGACGCGCGCGGCAGGCTCGAGCGCAGGGAACTGTCGCTGGCGTCGTTCCTCGCCGAGGAGAGGCTCGTGCTGCGCGCCGACCTGCTGCGGCCGTGGGCGAATTGGATCACCCCGGTCATCGAGCCGCGCCGCTACGACACCCGGTTCTTCGTCGCGGTGCTGCCGCAAGGACAGCGGGCCGACGGCGCCACGTCCGAGGCGGCGGAGGTGCGCTGGAGCACCCCGGCGGCGGCGCTGGACCGATGGCGTTCGGGCGCCGACGTGCTGCTGCCGCCGACCTGGTCGCAGCTGGTCGCGCTGGGTGCGTTCCGCTCCACCGCCGACATCCTGGCCGCGCAGCGGGCCATCGATCCGATCCTGCCCGTACTGGCCGATCTGGACGGCAAGCGGAGGCTGTCGTTCCCGGACAACCAGCGCTACTTCGCCGATCTTCCGGATGCTCGACGGCTGAAGGGGTCCGCGCGCTGACCGCCCACGCTGTGTCTGTTGGTCGGCGTGGGCGGGGTCCTGCGTGGTTACGCTGCGCTACCTCCTCCGGTCCTGACCGCCCACGCTGTGTCTGTTGGTCGGCGTGGGCGGGGTCCTGCGTGGTTACGCTGCGCTACCTCCTCCGGTCCTGACCGCCCACGCTGTGTCTGTTGGTCGGCGTGGGCGGGGTCCTGCGTGGTTACGCTGCGCTACCTCCTCCGGACCTGACCGCCCACGCTGTGTCTGTTGGTCGGCGTGGGCGGGGTCCTGCGTGGTTACGCTGCGCTACCTCCTCCGGACCTGACCGCCCACGCCGGTGAGCACGCGGTAGCGTGACCTCTCATGGCCGAATTCGTGACCCTGGATCTGCCCGAGGGTGATGCCGCGCGCCGCGTGGCCGTCCTCCGGATCGATCGCCCGCCGCTGAATCTGCTGAATCTGCAGCTGGTGCGCGAGCTGGCCGAGGCGGCCGACGCCGTCGCCGCGGACCCGGGCGTCGCCGCGGTGGTCGTGTACGGCGACGAACGAGTGTTCTCGGCGGGTGACGACGTGGCCGAACTGAGCGGGCTGGGCAGTGACGAGGCCACCGCCATGGCGGCCGATCTCCAGCGGGCCCTGGGCTGCCTGGCCAGGATCCCGCAGCCCACTGTCGCGGCGATCAGCGGTTACTGCCTCGGCGGCGGGCTGGAACTGGCGCTGGGCGCGGATCGCCGCGTCATCGGTGACAACGTGAAGCTGGGTCTGCCGCAGATCAAAACCGGCCTGATCCCGCTCGCGGGCATCCGGCGCCTGGCGCTGCTGATCGGGCCGGGCCCGGCCAAGGACCTCGTCTACACCGGCCGTTTCGTCGAGCCGGAGGAGGCGAAGGCTCTCGGCCTGGTGGACGAGGTCGTCGCGCCGGACGACGTGTACACCGCCGCGATGGGTTGGGCGCGCCAGTTCGCCGATGGTCCCGCCCGCGCGCTGGCCGCCACCAAAGCGGTCTTCGAAGCCGGTCCGCACGGTCTGGATCGCGCCCGTGACGAGTGGTCGGTCCTGTTCACCACGGAAGATCGCCTGATAGGAACAGGTTCCTATTTGGCCGACGGTCCGGGGTCGGCGCAATTCGTGGGGCGATAGCAGGCGTCAACTGGGGATTTGGGTAGGCTTGCCGACCATGACGGTACGTCCCGACGACCCCGCGCCGAACCCGCACGCCACCGAGGCAGAGGTCGAAGCAGCGCTCAAGGATACGAAGCTGGCCCAGGTTCTCTACCACGACTGGGAAGCCGAGACCTATGACGACAAATGGTCCATTTCCTATGACGAGCGCTGTATCGAATACGCGCGCGGCCGGTTCGACGCGGCCGTCGGTCCCGCCCCGCTGCCCTACGACAAGGCGCTCGAACTGGGTTGCGGTACCGGCTTCTTCCTGCTGAACCTGATGCAGGCGGGCGTGGCGAAGTCCGGCTCGGTCACCGACCTGTCGCCGGGCATGGTGAAGGTCGCGCTGCGCAACGCGCAGAACCTCGGGTTGGACGTGGACGGCCGGGTCGCCGACGCCGAGACCATCCCTTACGAGGACGACACCTTCGATCTGGTGGTCGGTCACGCGGTGCTGCACCACATCCCGGACGTCGAATTGGCGCTCAAGGAGTGCCTGCGCGTGCTGAAGCCGGGCGGGCGCTTCGTGTTCGCCGGTGAGCCGACCACGGTCGGCAACTTCTACGCGCGCTGGTTGGGCCGGATCACCTGGAAGGCCACCACCACGGTCACCAAGCTGCCGATGCTCAGCGACTGGCGGCGCCCGCAGGAGGAGCTGGACGAGTCCTCGCGCGCCGCGGCCCTGGAAGCGGTCGTCGACCTGCACACCTTCGACCCGCGCGCCCTGGAGGCGATGGCCCGCTCGGCGGGCGCTGTCGAGGTGGCCGCCAAGACCGAGGAATTCGCGGCCGCGCTGTGGGGCTGGCCGGTGCGCACCTTCGAGGCGGCCGTGCCCGCCGAGAAGCTCACCTGGCGCTACCGGATGGCGATGTACCGCGCCTGGCTGGGGCTGAGTTGGGTGGACGAGAACGTCATGCGCCGCGTGGTTCCGCGTCAGTTCTTCTACAACGCCATGATCACCGGCGTGAAGCCGAGCTCCGCCGGAAAGTAGTGGGCCGCGTCACCCTTCGCGACCATGTCGCTCCCCACGATGGCACGGTCGGTGCAGTCGAGGGGTGCGAGCCCCTGGTCGCATTCCCGCGCCGGGCTCCCGAGGCGGCACGCCGCGACAGCGGTGGGACGGACGTCCTGGGGGATCGGTAGTGGGCTATCGCTTCTCCCACGAGGATGTCCGGTACCTGGGTAGCGCGGCAGGCAATGCCGCGCTGACCGAGGTGGCCCTGCTGGAGCTGACCCCGGCGACGCACTTGCGCGATCTCGAACAGGTGCGCCGCACGCACGGCGACCGAACGGCGGCCCTGATCGAGACCGTGCGCTTGCGGCGCAGGGCAGGCGCGAAGCTCCTCGATGCCGCGCAGTGGCTCTTCACCGACGACGCGCTGCAACAGGCCACCCCGACGCTCGTCGCGCGGCAGCGTGCCGCCCGGCTGGCCGGACGGACGGTGCACGACGTCACCTGCTCGATCGGAGCCGAACTCGTCGAGCTGGCCCGGGTGTGCCCGGCGGTGCTCGGCAGCGATCTGGACGAAGTGCGGCTGGCTTTCGCCGCGCACAATCTGGGGCCGCACTGGCACGAGGCGGCGGAGCCGGGTCCGCTCGCGTCCGCCGGGGGACCTGCGGAGCGAACCCGAAACGTGATGCTGGTCCGCGCGGATGCGCTGTGTCCGAGCAGTCGCGACACCGTGATCATCGCCGACCCCGCCCGGCGCGCCGACGGCAGGCGCACCCATGACCCGGCCGCGCTGAGCCCGCCGCTGCCGGACCTGCTCGCTGCCTACGCGGGTCGCGATCTGGCCGTGAAGTGCGCGCCCGGTCTCGATTTCGACCGGCTCGGCTGGTCGGGTGAGGTGGAGGTGGTCTCGCTCGACGGCTCGGTGCGTGAGGCATGCCTGTGGTCCGCGGGACTCACCGAGTCCGGCGTCACCCGTCGCGCGACGGTGCTCTCCGCCAAGGGAGCCGCGTGGACCATCACCGACGCCGAGCCCGACGACATCGATGAGCGCGCGCCGGGGCAGTGGATCATCGATCCGGACGGTGCGATCGTGCGCGCCGGGCTCGTCCGTCATTACGCCTCGAAATACGGCCTGTGGCAACTGGATCCACGCATCGCCTATCTCACCGGCGACACCGTTCCCGAGGGTGTACGTGGTTTCCGCATCCTCGATCGCATGGATTTTCGCGAGAAAATCCTGCGCGCCGAACTGCATCGCCGCGATTGCGGGCCTCTCGAAATTCTCGTCCGGGGCGTCGATGTGGATCCTGACGCGCTGCGTTCGCGACTCAAACTCCACGGCACCCGGCCGCATACGCTGGTTATCACTCGCATCGGCCGCGCCGCGACGGTCTTCCTCTGTTCCACCCCGTGATCATCGGATGTCTGCTCGAATCGCTTCTACGCGGGAAGGGCGGCGACGACGAGTCTCGCAGCGGCCGCCCATCGCTGGTCGGTCGGATTCGTCAGCCGCGCTATGGTCGCCTCGGTCACCGAACCCTGTTGTGGCCGCGCCACTTCGATGGATGCGCTGAAGGACAGTACTCAGCCGGCTGTGAGGTGGTAGGTGCAGCTTCGACCATAGGAACCGTCGTGGCGTTCGGTGCTGGTGTCTCGCCCGTCGCCGAGGCTCACATCCGCGAGGGCGCTGATTTCCCCACCGCTGAGCACGCATTCGTCGTCGACGGCGTGTTCGGCGAACGGCTCGCCGGTCACCTTCGCCGGTGTGGTCGCGGCCGGGCTTCGCGGCACTGCCACCGGCTGCCCGTCGACCGTGTCAGCGCACGCGGCGGTAGACGTGAGTAGAGCGATCGCGACTATCGTCGCCTTACCGAGCCGCGGGAGAATTCCGGCCCCTGGCCATAGTTCCCCCCGCTCGAACCGGAACACGACAAGTTCGAGGTGACTCTACTCCGGTTCGAACGCGAAGATCTCGCCGATCCGGGTGGCGACCACGACCTCGCCCTTCGCGCCCACCGACGTGCCCGTGACGGTCCCCTTCGCGCCCGGCAGGACGTCGGAGTCGATGGTGGCTCCGGTCTGCGTGTCGAAGGTGACGAGATTCAGGCCGTCTCCGATCGCCGCGGCGGCGTATCCGGTGTCGCCCGCTGTCTGCGCCGCAGGCCCGCGCAGCGCGAGATCTTTTCGCTCCCAAACAGTTTCAACCGCGTCGCCGTTGTCCCGCAGCCCGAGCAGGTAGCCGTCGTCGCCGGACGGGATGATCAGGCCGTCGCCGGATACCGAGATGCCGCCGCGCGGCGCCCACTCCAACTGGTGGACCCACTTGGTCCGCCCGTCGACGGTATCGAGGGCGATCAGCCGATTGCTGTTGTCGCCGACGTAGAGGGTGCCGCCGTCGGCGGACAGGGCCGGGCTGGTCGCGCTGCCGCGCTGCAGCAGTTCGGCGCTCCACTCCCGCTCGACCTTGCCATCGGCATAGCGCAGCGCGACCACCGCCCCGGACGGCCGACCCGGCTGCCACAACGTCACATAGAAACGGCCGCTCGCGGTGTCGATCGGGGAGATGTTCGCGACGGGGCACTGCGGCCCTCCGGCGGCGCAGTCGTCCAGTCCCTGACCTGCGGCAGGCCAGCCGAGGTTGGCGTGGGCGAGGAAGTCCGGCTCGCCGAGCAGTTGCACGGTCGGCACCATTCGATCGCCGGTCTGCCGCGACAGCACGTCGACCTGGCCGGATTGCGTGACCGTCAGCAGCTTTCCGTCACCGGTGAACTGCACCGAGACCGGCGTTCCGGCAACGGGCGTGGCCCATCGCGGCTGCCCCAGGTAGTTGAACGAGATCACCCTGCTGTCGTCGCCGACGTAGACGTTGGTCATCCCGTCGACCGCGGACGGCGCCGAGATCGCGCTCGAGCCCAAGGCATTGCAGAACCGCTTGCGACCGGTGGCCATCTGGAAGGAGAAGATCGAACAGTTCGGCAGTTGCGTGGTGACGAACAGCTGACTGTCGGGCCCCAGCGTGATCGGCTGGGCGATCGGCCCGCCGACCGGCCGCGACCAGCTCAGCTCGATCTTTTGCGATCCGGTGACCGGACTGGTGCCGCTGTTGCGGCCGTCGTGGTAGGCGGCGGTCCAGCCCTTGCCGGAGCCGACGGTGATGTCGTCGTAATCGGTGCCGCAACCGGTCGATGCCAGCGCACCGACCGTAACCAGCACGGCCAGCACGACCGGGGCACGTTTCCGGGACGGTCGCCACATGGAAGTAGCCAGTACGCCGCCGCTTCGCACCTGCCGCACTCCTGTCGTCGTTGGCGTTCGCCGTCGCCGTCTCCGGCGCACGAGTCACTGTACGGGAGGCCCGTGCGCGGGTGAACGCGTCCCGGCGTTGTCGTCGCGGGTGCTCGTCACGGTGCTCGTCGTGGGCGATAGGCTCTATCCGTCGCCGCGAGGCGGGCGACGGCCGTAGGACCACGACAGGAGAACCGTTCGTGACGAGCATGTGGGGCGCACCGTTGCGCTCGCGCTGGCGGGGATCGCGCCGCCGGGATCCGCAGCAGGCGCGTTTTCTGACGCTGGCGTCGCTGCGCTGGGTGCTCGCGAATCGGGCGTACACGCCCTGGTATCTGGTGCGCTACTACCGGCTGCTCAAATTCCGCCTGGCCAACCCGCACATCGTGCTGCGCGGCATGGTGTTCCTCGGCCGCCGCGTGGAGATCCATGCGACGCCGGAGCTGAGCCGCATGGAGATCGGCCGCTGGGTGCACATCGGCGACGGCAACGCGATCCGCTGCCACGAGGGTTCGCTGCGCATCGGCGACAAGGTGGTGTTCGGCAAGGACAACGTCGTCAACACCTACCTCGACATCGAGATCGGGGACTCGACCCTGGTGGCCGACTGGTGCTACATCTGCGACTTCGACCACAAGATGGACGACATCACCGTGCCGATCAAGGACCAGGGCATCGTGAAGAGCCCGGTCCGCATCGGTCCCGACACCTGGATCGCCGCCAAGGTGACCGTGCTGCGCGAGACCCGCGTCGGCCGCGGCTGCGTACTCGGCGCGCACGCCGTGGTCAAAGGCGAGATCCCGGACTACAGCATCGCCGTCGGCGCACCGGCCAAGGTGGTCAAGAACCGCAAGGCGGCCTGGGAGGCGGGCGCTGAAGAGCGCGCCAAGTACTTCGCCGCGCTGGAGGACATCGCGCGCAAGAAGAACGGCGCCACACAGACCGCCTGACGGCGAAACAGCCGGATGAGTCGCGCAGCGAGGTGACTCACCCTGGCATCCGAGCCGGTGGGACCTGCTCGGTGAAGCCCTGGATTCGTCGGTGCGGACGAGTAGGTTCGGCGCTATGACTGCCTATGCCGCCCTGCTGCGGGGGATCACGCCGAGCAACCCGAACATGAGCAACGCGAAGTTGCGGGCGGTATTCGAGGCGCTCGGATTCGAGGGAGTCGGTTCGGTGCTGGCCAGCGGCAACATCGTGTTCCGCAGCGCGGAGACCGACGTGCCCGCGTTGGAGGAGCGTATCCAGCAGGCGCTGACCGCCGAACTCGGGATCGGCGGCGGCACGATCATCCGCAGCCACGACGAACTGCGCGCGCTGCTGGACAGCGACCCGTTCCCCGGCCTGACCCACGGGCGCGGCACCTATCTGATCGCCACATTCCTCAAGGACACGGCCGAGCATCCGGCGACACTGCCCGAGCAACCCGATCCGCTCACCAGGATCGTCGCCTACGACAAGGCAGCGCGCGCCTTCCTCGCGGTCATCGACAACAGCGAGCCGGGCAAGACGCCGGACTTCATGGCCTGGCTGGACAAGACGTACGGCAAGGACATCACCACCCGCACCTGGCTCACCGTCGAGCGCATCGTCAAGAAGCTCGCGGCCTGACCGGGCGGCCCTACTTCGGATCGCGTTCCGGCAGCGGACGTTCCACGATGGTCGGCCGGCCGAGCGGATTGCGCACCCGCCGCTTGGCCGAGTGGTACACCTGGGCGGTTTCCGCGGCAACCACGTCCCACGCGAAATCGGCGGTGAGCCGTTCGCGGGCGGCGTAGGCCCGCTGCTGCGCGGCGGCCGGGTCGTCGAGGGTGGCGCGGACCGCCTCGACCAATCCGTCGACGTCCGCGGGCGCGAACGAGGCGCCGGTGACGCCGTCGATCACGGCCTCGCCCAGGCCGCCCGCCGTCGAGGTGATCAGCGGGGTGCCCGCCGCGGCCGCCTCGAGCGCGACGATGCCGAAGGGTTCGTACCGGCTGGGCAGCACGATCGCGTCGGCGCCGTGCAGCCAGCCGAGCAGTTCGGCGTGGTCGAGCTGACCGGCGAAGGTCACCGCGCGGGCGACGCGGTGCACGCGGGCGCGCTCCCGCAACCACTCGAACTGGGTGCCGACGCCCGCGACGGTCAGGGTGGTGCCGGGGTGGGCGCGGCGGATGCGCGGCAGCGCGGCGATCGCGTCCTGCACGCCCTTCTCGTACTCGAGCCTGCCCACGTACAGCAGCCGGGGCGGACCGCTGCGCGGCGAGCGCGGACGAAACGTCCACGCGCTCACGTCGATTCCGTTGCGGATCACCGTCATCGGGATCCGCTCCGGACCGTAGAGCCGCTCGACCTCGTCCTGCATGGACGCCGAGCAGGTGATCAGCGCGTCGGATTCGTTGGCGAGCCACCACTCCACCGAGTGCACCTGCTTGTTGACCTTGCCCGCGACCCAACCGCTGTGCCGCCCCGCCTCGGTGGCATGGATGGTCGACACCAGCGGCACGTCGTAGTACTCGGCCAGGGCGATGCCGGGGTGGGCGACCAGCCAGTCGTGCGCGTGCACGACGTCGGGCGTCCAGCCGTCGCCGATGCCCGGCTTGCCGAGCGCGACGCCCGCGCGCACCATGGCGTGGCCCATGGCCAGCGTCCAGGCGAGCATGTCCTCGCCGAAGTCGAACACCGGCGGGTCCTCCGCGACCGCCACCACCAGCACGCCGTCGGCGATGTAGGAGTGCGTGGGATGGGTCGCGGCGTCGGTGCCGGAGGGACGTCGCGACAGGACGACCACCTCGTGGCCCGCCGCGGCCAGCTCGACGGCGAGGTGATGCACGTGCCTGCCGAGCCCACCCACCACGACCGGCGGGTACTCCCACGACACCATCAAAATCTTCATGCAAGTCCTTCTGCGGCCGAGCCCGGGTCCGCCGGGTCCGGTCCGTGGTCCGCGGTGGCGGGGCCCGA
Organism: Nocardia sp. CY15; assembly: GCF_009829295.1. Classification (NCBI taxonomy): domain Bacteria; kingdom Bacillati; phylum Actinomycetota; class Actinomycetes; order Mycobacteriales; family Nocardiaceae; genus Nocardia; species Nocardia sp. CY15. The sequence continues at coordinate 685,961 of NZ_VUOT01000001.1, read as the reverse complement.
TCCTGGCGCGGCGGCGGATACTGCCCCGGTGACGCTGGGTACGGACCCCGCGGAGATGAGTCGTCGCGCGTCCACGCCGGGGAAGAGTCCGTCAGCTGCCCCCCATCCTGCCGCCAACTGCCGTGCTTTCGCGAGTTGGCCCGCCCCGACGGCCGTGGCGATTTCCCGGACCGCGTGGGCGTGGCGGTGTGCGCGGTCGCGCGCGTAACCCGCCGCGGAGTCCTTGCTGACCATGAACGCCCAGTCGCTGGAGACGGTCAGGATCGCCTCACGCAGCAGCTGGTCGGCCACGTGGTCGCGCAACCCGGGCGCGCCGCCCTGCGCGGCGCGCATCTTGTCGACGGTGTCCAGGGTCAACCGGACGATGTCGTCGTTGAGCTCGACCAGGTCGCTCACCTGCTCGCCCGCCCACACCCGCCAGTCCTTGCCCGAGCCCCAGGAGGAGTCGGCCAGCGGCACCGGTTCGCCCAGGTAGCCGCGTGTCCGCGCGTCGGCGAGGGTGCCCACGGTGACGCCCGCCTCTGGCAGCGCGCGCAGCACCTGTGCCAGCCATTGCGGGCCTTCGTGCCACCAGTGGCCGAACAGTTCGGTGTCGAACGCCGCGACGACCAAGGCGGGCCGCCCGATCCGCTCGGACTCGGAGACCAACCGCTCCCGCACGGTGCGCACGAAGTCCTCCACGTCCCGGGCGACGGCCGCCGCGGCCAGTTCCGGATCGTAGGGAGCTTTGTCGGGACCTGCGACGGTCTTGCCGGTGACCCGGGCGGGTTTGAGACCCGTCGCGTGGTCGTAGTGATGAAAGTCACGGTAGGCGCCGTGGCCCGGATAACCGGATTTCGGTGACCAGACCCGGTAACTCACCTGCAGATCCCGGCCGAACGCGACCACATCGGAATCCCGCACCGAGCGGCCGAGCGTCGTGTCACCGCGCAGGGCTGGTCCGTCGACCATGAAATGCGTCACACCCGCGGCGGCGTAGCCGGCCTCCATGCCGGGGGTGTATCCGCACTCCGGCGCCCAGATGCCGGTCGGCGTGCGACCCCAGCGGTGCCGCGCGTCGGCCAGGCCCTCGGTGAGCTGGAATTGCCGCAGTCGCGGATCCAGTAGCGGCTGGAACGGATGGGCCAGCGGCCCGCCGAGCAGTTCGATGGTCTCCGCGTCGATGAGCGCCCGCCATACCGGCGCGGCGCCGTGCCGCCAGTGCCGCTCGAATTCGGCCAAGGCTGCTGCGGCGAGCCGGTGTTCGTGCCTGCCCAGCGCGACATTGCCCGCCATGGCCGCTTCGTCGGCGCGCAGCTGCCAGTTCCCCAGCCAGTGGTGCATACCCGCCAGGCAGTGCGGGTCGTCCAGCTGAGCCGCGAGCACCGGAGTGATGCCGAGACTGAGCAGATGCGAACGCCCTTCGGCGGCAAGGGTTCGCAAGACCTCGACGACGGGCAGGTAGGATGCGGCCCAGGACTGGTAGAGCCATTCCTCGCCGACCGGCCAGCGGCCGTGATGGGCCAGCCAGGGCAGGTGGGAGTGCAGGACCAAGGTGAACTGGCCCGGCACGGGGCTTGCCGCGTGCCCGCCGGGCACGGTACCGCGATCGGTCAAGGCTTCACCGCGATGGCGACCAGATCCAAGCTCGCGTCGATGTCCGCGACGACCAGCGCGAAGTCGTCGATCGTGACGGCGGCGACGTCCGCGGTCAGTTCGGCGGGCCAGGGTTCTCCGGCCAGCGCTCGCTCGATCTGCGCGTCGATGAACGATCCACCGTGCTTGGCGTCCAACGCTTTCAAGCCGGGCCCGTGGTGCACGCCGACCATCTGCGCGATTTCGAAACCGGCGTCGATCAGCAGTTCGGTCAGCTCGGCCGCGTTCAGTTCCCTGGTGTGGAAGGGGTTGAGCGGTGTGTCGCGACCGGGGGAGAAGGTGATCCGGTTGGGTGTGCTGATCAGCAGTTCGCCGCCGGGCCGCAGCACGCGAAGGCACTCCCGCAGGAACTGCGACTGGTCCCACAGGTGCTCGATCACCTGGAAGTTCACCACGACGTCGACCGAGGCGTCCTCCAGTGGCAGCTCGGCGAGGTTGCCCTGGATCATCTCCACGCGCGGGTAGCGCGCGCGCACGTGCTCGACGGCGCTGGTGTCGTAGTCGACACCGATCACCTTGGTGGCCACGCCTGCGATCATGTCGGCGCCGTAGCCCTCTCCGGAGCCGGCCTCCAGCACGGTCTTTCCGGCGCAGCGGTCCAGCAGGCGGGCGTAGGCGATCTCGTGCCTGCGGAACCAGTAGTTCTCCTCGGCGATGCCGGGAACGGTGCGCTCGCCGGTCAGCGGCAGCGGTTCCGCGGTGCCCACGGTCGTCTCGGGGTCCGCGGTGATGCCGGTCGGGTCGCCCACTGCGGCAGGGATCACAGCCTCGCTCATCACTCCGACGTTACTGGCACCGCCTCCGCACGGAACACCCCACCCGGTCGGCCCCGATGTGCGGCTTCGCGGGGCCGGGACGGGCCCGCCGAATCGGCGGACTGTAACGCGTGGTACCCAGTTGGTGAGAGAGAAGCCACTAAGTTACCCACGAGTAACTTAACGTAGGGTAATCTCACGGCCTGAGCCACAAAACACCCGGACGTACGGCACCGCTCGTGCGACCACCACATACGTGTACCCAGAACAGGAGGTCGACGAAGACCGATGCCGAACATCGTCGTACTCATCAAGCAGGTTCCCGACACCTGGTCCGAGCGCAAGCTCACCGATGGTGACTACACCCTCGATCGCGAGGCCGCCGACGCCGTTCTCGACGAGATCAACGAGCGCGCCGTCGAAGAGGCGCTGCTGATCAAGGAGGCCCAGGGCGGCGAGGTCACCGTGCTGGCCGCCGGTCCGGACCGCGCCACCGAGGCCATCCGCAAGGCGCTGTCCATGGGCGCCGACAAGGCCATCCACATCAACGACCCGGCCATCCACGGTTCCGACGCCGTGCAGACGGCGTGGGTGCTGGCCAGCGCGCTCGGCCAGGTCGAAGGTGTCGAGTTGGTCATCGCGGGCAACGAGGCCACCGACGGTCGCGCGGGCGCCGTGCCCGCGATCATCGCCGAGTACCTGGGCCTGCCGCAGCTGACGCACCTGCGCAAGCTGACCGTCGACGGTGACAAGATCACCGGCGAGCGCGAGACCGACGATGGCGTGTTCAAGCTGGAGGCCAGCCTGCCTGCCATCGTCAGCGTCACCGAGAAGATCAACGAGCCGCGCTTCCCGTCGTTCAAGGGCATCATGGCCGCGAAGAAGAAGGAAGTGCAGACCTTCACGCTGGCCGATCTGGGCGTCGACCCGTCGACCGTGGGTGTCGCGAACGCGGGCACCACCGTCACCGCGGCCACGCCGAAGCCCCCGCGCACCGCGGGCGAGAAGATCGCGGACGAAGGCGACGGCGGCTCCAAGATCGCCCAGTACCTGATCGGCCAGAAGATCATCTGATCTCGGCAGCGCTGCAGACTTCCTAGGAGAGAACACAAATGGCAGAAGTACTTGTGCTCGTGGAGCACGCCGACGGTGCGATCAAGAAGGTCAGCACCGAACTGCTCACCGCCGCTCGCGCCCTCGGCGAGCCCGCCGCCGTCGTGCTCGGCACCGCGGGCACCGGTGAGAAGCTGGCCGACGCGCTGGCCGCCGCGGGCGCCGAGAAGATCTACATCGCCGAGTCCGACGATGTGGACAACTACCTGGTGACCCCGAAGGTCGACGTGCTGGCCGGGCTGACCGAGTCGGCCTCGCCCGCCGCGGTCATCGTCGCCGCCACCGCCGAAGGCAAAGAGGTGTCGGGCCGCCTCGCCGCCCGCATCGGGTCCGGCCTGCTGGTCGACGTCATCGAGGTCAAGTCCGACGGCACCGCGCTGCACTCCATCTTCGGTGGCGCCTTCACCGTCGACGCCAAGGCCACCGGCGACGTGCCGGTGATCTCGGTCCGTCCCGGCGCCGTCGAGGCCTCGGCGCAGGCCGGTGCGGGCGAGAAGGTGACCGTCGAGGTGCCCGCGCAGGAAGAAGGCGTGGTCAAGGTGACCTCGCGCGAGCCGGTCGTGGCCGGTGACCGTCCGGAACTCACCGAGGCGAGCATCGTGGTCTCCGGTGGCCGCGGCGTCGGTTCCGCCGACAACTTCGCGGTCGTCGAGGCGCTGGCCGACTCGCTCGGCGCGGCCGTCGGCGCCTCGCGCGCCGCGGTCGACTCGGGTTACTACCCGGGCCAGTTCCAGGTCGGCCAGACCGGTAAGACGGTCTCACCGCAGCTGTACATCGCCCTCGGCATCTCCGGCGCGATCCAGCACCGCGCGGGCATGCAGACCTCGAAGACCATCGTCGCGGTCAACAAGGACGAAGAGGCGCCGATCTTCGAGATCGCCGACTACGGCATCGTGGGCGACCTGTTCAACGTCGCCCCGCAGCTGACCGAAGCGGTCAAGTCGCACAAGGGCTGATCGGTCTCGCTGTCGAACGGCCCCGGACTCCGTGTCCGGGGCCGTTCGCGTTCCGAAGCTTCGGGTCTGCGGTGATATCCGCATGTCTTTGGGGTAGTTCGGAAAAGGTCGGCGCGAAATCGGTGCAATGTCCCAGGTTTAGCGTATGGCGCTCGTGACTGCGGGCGAAAAGGATTCGGCGGCAGTCGGTTTCACGTCGATGCACAGCCTGCGGACGTACACTCGGCCGGTGAGCATCCCCACGGAACCGATCGGTAGCATCCCCCGTCCGCACGACCTCCTGGCCGCCATGGCCGACGGATCCGGCGACGCCGCTGCGCTCGCCGAACTCCAGCAGCGGGCGGTTGCCGAGACCATCCGCCGCTTGGAGGAACTCGGCTCTCCCGTCGTCACCGACGGTGAGCAGAGCAAGCCGAGCTTCGCCACCTATCCCATCGCCGGGCTGGACAACCTGGCTCCGGACGGGGCGATCATCCCGTTCGCCGACGGGCACCAGCGGCAGCTGCCACGCCTGACCGCGGGACCGTTCCGCTACGCCGTCCATGCGGTGGACTATCTGCGCGCCGCCCAGCAGCACGCCACCGTGCCGGTGAAGCAAGCCGTCATAGCGCCGTCGGCGCTGAGCCTGCTGTATCCGGCCGACGGCATCGAAGGCTATCCCCGTGAGCGGTTCCTCGCCGACCTCGCCGACGCGGCCGAGGCCGACATCCGCGGCTGCCTGGACGCGGGCGCGCACCTGGTGCAGCTCGACTTCACCGAAGGGCGGCTGTCGCTGAAGCTGGATCCCAGCGGAGGCGTCCTCGATCAGTTCATCGAGTTGAACAACCTGGTGCTGGACCGATTCTCGGACCAGGAGCGCGCCAGGATCGGCGTGCACACCTGCCCGGGCGGCGACCAGGACTCCACACACAGCCTGGACGTGGATTACGTCGAACTGCTGCCCAAACTGCTGCGACTGCGGGTCGGCGCGTTCTATCTCCAGTTCGCCAGCGAGCCGGACCCGGAGAAGGTGCTCGCCGTGGTCGCCGAGCACCTGCCCGCCGCGGCGCGCGTGTTCATCGGCGTCACCGACCCTATCGACCCGGTCGTCGAGACCCCGCAGCAAGTGCGCGACCGCGTGCTGCTCGCCGCCCGATACCTTCCCGTCGAGCGATTGGGCACCTGTGACGACTGCGGGTTCTCACCGTTCGCCGACGACACCTCCACCTCACGGGAGACCGCGTTCGCCAAGATTCGTGTCCGCATCGAGGGCACGGCGCTGGCGGCGACACAACTGCGCCTCTGATCGGTGTGACGCGCTCGTCTCCACCGCTCGGGCATCGATGCCTGCGGTTCTGGTTCGGAGCAGCCCGACGCGACCCCGCCCCATCCGGTCAGCAGCGGTGCAACGCCGTGAGCAGGGTTTCCAGGATCGGTGAGCGCCGGGCGTCGGCGCGCAGCACCGCCGACACCGGGATGCGCAACTTCGGCTCGGCCAAGCGCAAAGCGACCAAGCCCTCGATGGTGCTCTCGGCGTAGAGCACGGTCCACGCGTCGGGCCGGTTGATCAGCTCCATCGTCGCGGTGTGGTCCGGGGGGATGGGTGGCCCGAACGTGGGCCCGGTGGGCAGTTCGGCGAACGTTTTGCGAATCACGGTGTGCAACAACACCTGTTCCTGCTCCGGTGGCAGCAGCAGGGGATACGAACTCAGATCCGCCAGCGTCACCATGTCCTTCGTCGCCAGCGGATGCGCGCTGGAGGTCGCGATCACCAGATCCTCGACCCACAGTTGCTCCACCACGAGCCCGGGTTGGTCGACGCTGCCGCGGATCAACGCGAGGTCGCAGTCGCCGTCGGCCACCGCGGTGATGCGCTGACGGAAGGGTTTGATCACGAACTCGATCTCCGCCTCCGGGTGCGCTGCGCGCGCCCCCGCGATCGCCGACAGCGAGCGGGTGGCGAAGGACATGTTCGCGGCCAGCCGGATGCGCGGACCAACGGTCCGCACGGCCGCACGGATCGCTGATTCCAGGCTCAGCATTTGTTTCGCGAGGGGAAGTAGCCGGGCGGTGGCGTCGGTCGGCACCACCGAGCGGGTCGAGCGCTCGAACAGTTGCACGCCGAGGTCGCGTTCCAGCCGGGAGATCTGATGGCTGATCGCCGACTGCGAGATGAAGCAGCGCGCGGCGGCGCCGCTGAAGCTGAGCTCTTCGCACACCGCGACGAAGTAGGTGAGCTGCCGAAGTTCCACAGCGACCTCCTATTAATTACGAATCAAGATAAGAGTCATCTGAATTATGCGCCCAGACACCTGAAATATCCGCCCTCCGGATCGCGGTTCGTAATGAGAGAAGGAGGCTGTCATGCAGTACGTGGATGCGGGAATCGAAACCGCGGGTGTCGTCATTGTCGGATCGGGGTTCGGCGGGCTCGCCGCCGCCAAACAGCTGGCCAAGTCGGGGGTGGACTATGTGCTGATCTCCAGCACGCCCGAGCATCTGTTCCAACCGCTGTTGTACCAGGTAGCGACGGGTGTGCTCACATCGGAGGAGATCGCGCCGCCGATCGCGGGCATCCTGCGCCGCCATCGCGAGGCGGACGTGCGCCTGGGCACGGTGGTCGACATCGATCCGGACCGGGCCATCGTCACCTACGAGCACGAGGGCATGCGCCACCGCATCCGCTACGGCTCGCTGATCGCGGCCACCGGCGCCAGCCAGTCCTACTTCGGCCGGGACGATTTCGCCGAGAAGACCTTCTCGCTCAAAACCATCGATGACGCGCGGCGGCTGCGCGCCCAGATCGAGCGCGTCTTCGCCGAAGCCGCGGGCGCCGACGAGCAGACCAGGCGCAGGCTGTTGAGCTTCGTCGTGGTCGGCGCGGGCGCGACCGGCGTCGAGGTGGCGGGTCAGCTGAAGGAACTGGCGAAACGGCATTTCCACCAGGAGATCTCGGTCACGCTCGTTGAGGGCGCGGGTGAGGTGCTCCCGCCCTTCGGCGGCGGGCTGTCGGAGTACGCGAAGAAGTCGCTGATCCGCAGCGGCGTGGACGTGCTGCTCGGCACGTTCGTCACCGACATCGAGCACGGCAAGGTCACCGTCAAGGACACCGACGGCGTCGAGCACGGCATCGCGGCGGAGACCGTGGTCTGGTCGGCCGGCGTGCAGGCGGGCGGATTCGCGAAGATCCTGGCCGAGGCCACCGGCGTGGCGACCGACCGGGCCGGCCGGCTGCTGATCAACCCGGACCTGACCGTCGGCGGGTACGCCGACATCTACGCCATCGGCGACATGACCTCGCTCAACGGCTACCCCGGCCAGTCGCCGGTGGCCATGCAGGAGGGTAGGCACGCCGCCGACATCATCCGCCGCAAGAAGCAGCCCGGCACCCCCTTCACCTACTGGGACAAGGGCAGCATGGCGGTGATCAGCCGGTTCAGCGCGGTGACGAAGCTCAACGAGCGCATCACCTTCCGTGGCGTCATCGCCTGGTTCATGTGGCTCGCGGTGCACCTGTTCTACCTGGTCGGCTTCCGCAACCGCTTCGCCGCGGTCGCCTCGTGGCTGGTCGCGTTCATCGGCACCGGACGTCCCGGTTTCGCCGAAGAGCGCACCACCCCGACGAAGGTACGCACCTCGGCGAGCCGCGCCGCGTACCGGCTTCCCGCCCCGGCGGAATCGCGCCGCCCCCCGCCGGGAGCGGCGCGATTCACTGCGTCCGGCTTCCGCGCGCACCTTCGGTCCCGGTGCTGGGCCGAGCGCAGTGACTTGTGCGACAAACCGCATGGACGGAAGCGCTGGAGGTGCCGATGAGCGAACGCGGTGGAACCGTTCGGTGAACGCTCGGTGTGACAGTCGTCTCGTTCACCCAACCGGCATCGTCGCGACACTTCGAGGTTGCTGCGGCGCATTCTCGGACTGGCTTCATCGTGGATATGACTATTTCGTCCGTGCTGACAGCCTCGGCTCGACCGACGGAGTCCGGCGAGGAACGGTCGCGCTACTCGCTGGTGGTCTCCTCCGATCTCGACCACCGTGTCGCCGCGCAGCGCCTGCGCTACAACGTGTTCGCCAACGAGCCGGGCTTCCGGATCCCGGACGACGGCACCGGTTTGGACGCCGACCGTTTCGATGAGCACTGCGATCACCTGCTGGTGCGCGACGACGCCAGCGGGGAGTTCGTGGGCTGCTACCGGATGCTGCCGCCGGACAAGGTCGCCGCCGCGGGCGGGTACTACACGGCCACGGAATTCGATCTCGCGCAACTGGATCCGGAGGGCATGCGGATCGTGGAGATGGGCCGCGCCTGCGTGGTCCCCGACCACCGCAACGGCTCGGTGCTCACTCTCATGTGGGCGGGCATCCTGCACTACATCCAGCTCACCGGTTACGAATGGGTGATGGGCTGCGTGTCGGTGCCGATGCAGGACACCCCGGCCGATCCGCCCGGAGTGAACGTGCGCGGCGTGCGCGACATGCTGCTCGGCCGCCACGCCTCCGATCCGGAACGCCGGGTGCACCCGTACAACCCGGTTGTCGTCGACGGCAAGCCGCTGGACGAACTGACGCCGCCGCCGCGGCCGAAGCTGCCGCCGCTGGTGCGGGGCTACCTGCGGCTGGGCGCGGAGATCTGCGGCGAGCCCGCGCATGATCCCGCCTTCGCGGTCGCGGACTTCGTCGTACTGCTCGGGCTGGACACCATCAACACCCGGTACCTCGACCGACTACGCGATGCCGCCGCGACCCTCGACGGGGGACGGTGAGGACCGTGGTCTTCGACGCGCCGCCCGCCATGTCCTCCGCGCACGCATGGATGCCGTCGAGCCCCTGTGGGCCCGGCTGTCTGGATTCGATCGACGAAGTCGGCCTGGCACGTGTGGCCGCCCGGCTGGCCGGGGTCGCCGGATTGCTGCTGAGCTTCCCGGTCGCGAACGCGGTGACGCCTCGCGGCAAGCGTGTGCCACTGCAGCGCGGGTACGCGCGCCTATTGCTCGGTTGCCTGGGCATGCGGCTGCGCGTAGTCGACAACCGGGTGGCCGCGGACGAGCGCGGTGTCGTCGATGAGGGCGACGCCGCGCTCCCTCCCGCCGGATTCGGAGCAGCGGACGGCGGCGTATTGGTCGTGAGCGGACACATCGGCTGGACCGATATCGTCGCGCTGGCCTCGGTGCAGCCGCTCGGGTTCGTGGCGCGCGCGGACATGGTGGACTGGCCGCTGATCGGCAACCTCGCCAAGCGGATGCGGGTGATCCCGATCGAGCGCGAGAGTCTGCGTCAGCTGCCCGATGTGGTGGCCGAGGTGGGGGCGCGGCTGGCCGCTGGCGAGCGGGTCGGCGTCTTCCCCGAAGGCACCACCTGGTGTGGCCGCGCCTACGGCACGATGCGTCCCGCGTTGTTCCAAGCTGCCGTGGACACCGGAACTCCGGTGCAGCCGGTTCGGTTGCGGTACCTGGACCGGCACGGCGTGCCCTGTACGGTGCCCGGGTTCGTCGGCGCCGACACCTTCGGCTCGTCCGCGCGACGGGTGCTGCGGTCGCGCGGGATGATCGCCGAAGTGGTGCTGGAGCCGGTACAGCAGCCCGGCACGGACCGGCGCGAGCTGGCCCGCCGCTGCGAGGCCGCCGTCCGCGACAGCGTCGTGTCGCGCCACGGTGCGCTGGAAGCCATGGAGTGGATCGAGGCGGGGCACACCCGGGTGCAGGACCCGTCGGTTGCGGCCGATGCGCCGGAAGTGGTTCGCAGGCCGCGCCGCCGCCCGGTCTTGCTGGGCCGCCGGGGTGCGGCCGCCGCGCGTTAGGAAGGGCGCAGCGCGTGGGTCCGGAGTCGCTGCCGCCGGAGTCCCGTGCTCATCCGCGCATCAGAACCGCGCGCCGCCCGTCCACACGAATCCGGAGCGAACCGCAGGCGGCTCGCTCCGGGAAACGTGAATCGGCTCAGAAACCGCTGCCCGTGGGTGGCCGGAACCCGTGGTGCCACCCGTGCCTGCCGTGATTCCAGTCGTCGTGGCGTCCCCGATCCCAGTCGTTGTGCCGCCCGTGGTTCCACCTGTCGTGGCGGTGCCAGTTGCTGTGGTCGTGCCGGTTGCGGTGGTCGTGGCCGTGGCCGTGGCGGTGGCCGGGACGGCCGTGGGCCGGCTCGATCTGCTCGGCCGGCTCGAGCACGATCGGACTGGCCAGCGCCGGCACCGCGACGGCGGTGATCGGCATCAGGGCGAGTACGGACGCGGCCGCGGCGCGTGCCAGCACACGTCGAGTACGTCCATGGGGGCGTGGTTCCATCGGAACTTCCTCACATATCGATTCGTCCGGTAGTCGACCGCTCGGCGCACCGGCCCTGGATCCGCTCCGTGATCGGGCCGGGCAGCGATCAACACGTCATTCAACGTACCGCTATTTAGCGGTACATTCAATAGGGGAATACCCTGAGATTCGCGCCCCGACGGGGGTATTCGACGGCGCGGCGGCCCGGGAACGCATCCTTCACCGGCGCGCGAGCAGGGGGGAATAACCGGCTGACGGTGACGGCTATCCTTAACTGGTCATGAAGTCGGCTTTTTCGGGTCCGGTCAACGGTGCTGCGCCCCACACGGTCTACCTCGATCACGCGGCCACCACACCGATGCTGCCCGCGGCCATCGAGGCGATGACGGCTGCCCTGCGCACCACGGGCAACGCGTCGTCGCTGCACGGCTCCGGCCGCGCCGCCCGGCGGCTGCTGGAGGAGGCCCGCGAGTCGATCGCCGCCGACCTGGGCGCCCGGCCCTCGGAGGTCATCTTCACCTCCGGTGGCACCGAGAGCGACAACCTGGCGGTGAAGGGCATCTTCTGGGCGCGCCGCGACGAAGATCCGCGCCGGAACCGGATCATCGCCAGTTCGGTCGAGCACCACGCGGTGATCGACGCGGTGGAGTGGCTGGAGCGGCACGAGGGCGCTGAGGTCACCTGGCTTCCGGTGGACGCCGAGGGCGTGGTCGCGCCCGCCACGCTGCGGGCCGCGCTCGCCGCGCATCCCGACGAGGTCGCGCTGATCACCGTCATGTGGGCGAACAACGAGGTCGGCGCCGTCCAGCCGATCGGCGAACTCGCCGCGCTGGCTCAGGAATTCGGCGTGCCGATGCACAGCGACGCGGTGCAGGCGGCGGCCCAGTTGCCCATGGATTTCGCGAAGACTGGTCTTTCCGCGGCGAGCTTCGCCGGGCACAAGGTCGGCGGCCCGCACGGTGTCGGGGTGCTGCTGCTCGGCAGGCAGGTGCCGTGTGTGCCGCTGCTGCACGGCGGTGGGCACGAGCGCGACCTGCGATCGGGAACCTCCGACACGGCGGCGGCCATCGGGCTGGCGGCGGCACTGCGCCAGACCGCGGCCGAACTGCCCGCGCGGACCGCCGAGCTGGTCGCGTTGCGGGAAGCGCTGATCGACGGCATCCGCGCGACGGCGCCCGAGGCGGTGCTCAACGGACCGGTCGGCGAGCGGCGCCTGCCCGGCAACGTGCACGTCACCTTCCCCGGTTGCGAAGGGGATTCGCTGCTTATGCTGCTGGACGCGGCGGGGATCGAGTGCTCGACCGGTTCGGCGTGCACCGCCGGCGTGGCCACGCCCAGTCACGTGCTGATCGCCATGGGCGTCGAGCCGTGGCAGGCGCGTGGATCGCTGCGGTTCTCGCTGGGACACACCTCGACGCGCGCCGATGTCGAGGCGTTGCTGGAAGTATTGCCGCAGGTGGTGGAGCGGGCCAAGGCCGCGGGTCTGGCCGGTGCGAAAGGAGGTGTCTGATGCGGGTACTCGCCGCGATGAGCGGTGGTGTGGATTCGGCCGTGGCGGCGGCGCGTGCTGTCGATGCCGGTCACGAGGTGGTCGGCGTCCATCTGGCGCTGTCGGCGACGCCGGGCACGCTGCGCACCGGGTCGCGCGGCTGCTGCTCGAAGGAGGACGCCGGTGACGCCCGGCGCGCCGCCGACGTGCTCGGCATCCCGTTCTACGTCTGGGATTTCGCCGACCGGTTCAAGGAAGACGTCATCGATGATTTCGTCGCGGCCTACGCGGCGGGCGAAACGCCGAATCCGTGCCTGCGCTGCAACGAGAAGATCAAGTTCTCCGCGCTGGCCGACCGAGCGGTGGCGCTCGGCTTCGACGCGGTGGTCACAGGCCACTACGCGCGGCTCGAGGACGGCGTGCTGCGCCGTGCCGTCGACGCCGACAAAGACCAGTCCTACGTGCTCGCGGTGCTGACCGCGCAGCAGCTTTCGCGCGCGATATTCCCGGTGGGCGACACGCCGAAGCCGCGGATCCGCGCCGAGGCCGCCGAGCGCGGCCTCGCCGTGGCGAACAAGCCCGACAGCCACGACATCTGTTTCATCCCCTCCGGTGACACCCGCGCCTTCCTCGGCGCGAAGATCGGCATCCGGCCCGGCGCGGTCGTCGACGCCGAGGGCCAGGTGCTCGCGCGGCACGAAGGTGTGCACGGATTCACCATCGGGCAGCGCAAGGGACTCGGGTTGCCGGGCCCCGCCGCCGACGGCAAGCCGCGCTACGTCACCGGCATCGACCCCGATTCCGGCACCGTCCACGTCGGTTCGGCCGACGACCTGCAGGTTCGAACCGTCGAGGCGGAGCGTGCGATCTGGACCTCGGGCTCCGCACCCGCCGGCCCGATCGAATGCGTTGCGCAGGTCCGCGCGCACGGCGGCACCGCGCCCGCGGTCGCCGAAGCGGTGGGCGACGGACTGATCGTGCGGCTGCGTGAGCCGCTGACCGGCGTCGCACGCGGCCAGGCCGTGGTGCTCTACCGGCCGGATCCCGAGGGTGACGAGGTGATCGGCAGCGGCACCATCTCCGGTACCGCACGGGATCAGGTGGCGAGTGAAGCGGAGGCCGAGGCGGCCCGGTGATCCGGACCGCCCCGCGTGGTGTGGCCTGCGACGCTGTCCGGTGTAGCCGCTGAGGACGGCGGAGTCCTGTAATGGCGGAATCGAACGGACGGAGTACGGGTGTACGAGACCGGCATGGATGACGTGGCGCAGGAGACTGGGACGGATGTGGCAACCGAGCCGGTTCGCGTTCCGGGCGGCATCGCCACCGGAGTCGGCTCCTGGCCGGGAGCCGATCCCCGCGAGGCCGCCGCGACTGTCGTCGGGGAACTGGGCGAGCTGCCACATCTGGTGGAGCTGCCCGGGCGCGGCGCGGGCGCGGATTCGATCGGCCGTGCGTCCGCGCTGCTGGTCGACCTGCGCTTCGACACCACGCCGAGGGGTTACCGGCTCGCGCCACGCCCGGGTTCGGTGTCCCGGCGGGCCCATGACCTACTGCGCGCCGATCTGGACGCGCTCGAGGAAGCATGGGAGAACGCCGGTTCGTCCGGCAGCGGACGGACGGTGAAGGTGCAATCGGCGGGCCCGCTGACCTTGGCCGCGCAAGTCGAACTACCCGGTGGGCATCGCGTGCTCACCGATCCCGGTGCGGTGCGCGACCTGTCGGAATCCCTCGCCGAGGGACTGGCGCAGCACGTCGCCGAGGTGCGCAAGCGGCTCGGCGCGCAAGTCGTCCTGCAACTGGACGAACCGTCGCTGACCGCGGTCCTGAACGGCTCGCTTGGCGGCGTGAGCGTGCTGAACACCGTGCGCGCCTTGCCCGAGCCCGAAGCGCTGGCCGTGCTGGACACGGTGATCGCCGCCCAGTCCGCGCCGGTCCTGGTGCACAGCTGCGCCGAGCCGCCCGCGCTCGGCCTGCTGCGCCGCAGTGCCACCGCGGGAATCGGCTTCGATCTGAGCACCATCGGCACCGGGCAACTCGACGAGGTGGGCGAGGCCCTGGAGGCGGGCAAACAACTGGTGCTCGGTCTCGTCCCGACCGAGGTACCGGCCGCAGCGGTCACCTGGCGAACGTTCGCCGAGCCGGGAGTGCGGCTGATCGATCGGCTCGGCTTCAGCCGCCGGACGCTGGCGCGACGGGTTGCGGTCAGTCCGGCATGCGGTCTGGGGGGTGTCTCGCTGGAGTGGAGTCGACGGGCATTGCGCTTGGCCACGGAGATCGCGCGCGCGTATGCCGAGGAGCCGGAAGAGCTTTCGTTCTCCTGACGTTCGCCGATGGGAATCGCATCGTGGCGGTGCCGGGCGGTCCACCTTGCCTCAAACAGGGAAACGGACCGGTCGGAATCTGTACGGTCGGGGGCGGCGACGTGCGCGAACATCCCGATGCGCTGTCGGTGGCCTCCGCTAATGTGCGATGCGTGAGTGACAGCGACAGCGCGGCGGCCCCGGCGACGGCAGAGCAGCGGGTTGAGTGGCAGCGACTCGCGGACGAGGTGCGTGAGCATCAGTTCCGCTACTACGTCCGGGATGCGCCGATCATCTCCGACGGCGAGTTCGACACGCTGTTGCGACGGTTGCAGGCCATGGAGGACGAACATCCGGACCTGCGCACGCCGGATTCGCCGACCCAACTCGTCGGCGGCGGTTTCGCGACCGATTTCACCGCGGTCGACCACCTCGAGCGGATGCTGTCGCTGGACAATGTGTTCGACGTCGACGAGCTACGCGCCTGGGCCGCCCGGGTGGAGGCGGAGACCGGGCCGGACCTGCATTACCTGTGTGAGGTGAAGATCGACGGCGTCGCCCTGAACCTGGTCTACCAGAACGGGCGGCTGGTCCGTGGCGCCACCCGCGGTGACGGACGCACCGGCGAGGACGTGACGCTCAACGCGCGCACCATCGACGACATCCCCGGCGAGCTGACCCCCAGCGACGAGTTCCCCATCCCCGCCCTGCTGGAGGTCCGCGGCGAGGTGTACTTCCGGCTGGAGGACTTCGAGACGCTCAACGCCGCCATCGTGGCCGAGGGCAAGCCGCCCTACGCCAACCCGCGCAACACCGCGGCTGGTTCGCTGCGTCAGAAGGACCCGTCGGTCACCGCGCGGCGCAGGCTGCGCATGATCTGCCACGGCTTCGGTCGCATGGAGGGCTACACACCGACCTCGCAGTACGAGGCGTACCGCGCACTCGCCGCGTGGGGCCTGCCGGTGTCCGAGCACAGCAGGCGGGTGCAGGGCATCGACGCGGTGATCGAACGGGTGACCTACTGGGGCGAGCACCGGCACGACATCGAGCACGAGATCGACGGCCAGGTGATCAAGGTGGACGAGACCGCGCTGCAGCGCCGCCTCGGATCCACCTCGCGCGCTCCCCGCTGGGCGATCGCCTACAAGTATCCGCCCGAGGAAGCGACAACCAAGCTGCTGAACATCCAGGTGAACGTCGGCCGCACCGGCCGCGTGACGCCGTTCGCGGTGATGGAGCCGGTGTCCGTCGCGGGATCCACGGTCGCGATGGCCACTCTGCACAACGCCTCCGAGGTCAAGCGCAAGGGCGTGCTGATCGGCGACACGGTCACCATCCGCAAGGCCGGCGACGTCATCCCCGAGGTGCTGGGCCCGGTGGTGGACGCCCGCCCCGAGGACGCGCGCGAATTCGTCATGCCGACGCACTGCCCCGAGTGCGGCACCGAATTACGTCCGGAGAAGGAAGGCGATGCGGATATCCGCTGCCCGAATCAGCAGTTCTGCCCGGCGCAGTTGCGTGAGCGCGTCTACCACGTGGCCGGCCGCGGCGCCTTCGACATCGAGGCCCTCGGGTACGAAGGCGCGATCGATCTGCTGAAGTCCGGCGTCATCACCGACGAGGGTGATCTGTTCGACCTGGACGAGGCGGCGCTGCTCACCACCTCGTTGTACGCCAACAAGAACGGCAGCCTGTCCGCCAACGGCAAGCGGCTGCTCGAGAATCTGGCCGCCGTCAAGGACCGTCCGCTGTGGCGGGTGCTCGTCGGCTTGTCCATCCGGCACGTCGGCCCCACCGCGGCTCGGGCGCTGGCCGCCGAATTCGGCAGCCTGGACCGCATCGAGCAGGCGTCGGTGGAGGAACTGGCCGCCGCCGACGGCGTGGGCCCGACCATCGCCGCCGCGGTGGCGGAGTGGTTCACCGTCGACTGGCATCGGGCCGTGGTGGCGAAGTGGCGGGCCGCCGGTGTGCGGATGGAGGACGAACGCGACGAATCCATCGAGCGCAACCTCGAGGGCCTGTCCATCGTGGTGACCGGTTCGCTGCAAACCTTCACCCGCGACGGCGCCAAGGAGGCGATCCTGGCGCGTGGCGGCAAGGCCGCGAGTTCGGTCTCGAAGAAGACCGCGTTCGTGGTGGTCGGGGACGCGCCGGGATCCAAGGCCGCCAAAGCCGACGAACTCGGGGTACCGATTCTCGACGAGGAGGGATTCCGGCGGCTGCTGGCCAGCGGGCCCGAAGCAGTCGCGCCGGAGACGGTCGCGGAGGACGCCGAAGCCGAGGAGTGACCGGCGCGTCAGCCGATGCGGCTCCGCGCTCGCTCGGGCGCCGATCGGACCGGGATGCGAGTGGTCGGCACAGCGCGTCGTGCTGATCGGTTGAAACGGGCGGCCGCCATCGAGCCCCGGCGCTCCCTCGCGTCGCTCTGATCGCAGCGCGGAATGCTCAGCGGGGCAGAACCGTTCGCCGAGCGTCTGGTGCTGGGCCCGTACAGCAGCCGTGGAGACCGGCTATCGGTGGCACGAGTCCGGCGACAGCGCTCCGGTGTTCGGGCCGCCGACTCAGTTGACCGTAACTGTGGCGCCCAGTTGACCCGCGATGTCGAACCGCCCGCAACGCCCGGAACTCAGTTCGAGTTTCTGCGTCGTCAGCTTGCCGCGGCGGTTCTTGAACGTCGCCTCGGCGGACACGTCCGCGCTCGGCGTCGAGCACACCTTCGACACCACGCCGGGCGGGTCGTAACTGACCGTCCCTGCGCCCTGGCAGGTGTTCGTGCTGTCGGCCAGGAACACGCGTGCGGTGCCCTCCGGACACGGCGCGTCCGCCACCGCTTCCGGCGCCACGACCAGCGTGCCCAGCGCCAGCGCGGCGACGACCGAGCTGCCAACCACAAGACGACGAATCGTCGGCCCCATCGATACCCTCATCCCATCGAACATTCCGGCAGTACGCCGTGGAAACGACCGCGGCGTGCAGGCATGCTAACCCGCTATCACCGGAGTTGTCCCGACGACCGACCTCGACCCGTGCGGGTACAGCAAGTCGTCCACGGCGAGTTCGGCGTCCGCGTAGCCCACGGGAATGTGGTCGCCGGACCGGTACCTGGTCCGGGAGCGATAGCCCTGGGCAGTCGGCTCGGTGTGTTCGTAAATCACGTCTTTGGTGACGACCCAATAGACCGGATACCCAGCGCGGCTGTAGAGATCTGCTTTGCGATTGAGATCCTGTAGCACCGTTTCGTCGGAGACTTCGACGACGAGCAGTACGTCGGAAGCTGCCCAGACGGACAACTTCGTGCCGATCATGTCGACCGGTTCGGCGTCCGACCGAAGTGCCCAGCAGTCGGGATCGGGCAGGGAGTCACCGGTGGGCAGCGTCGCCGTGGTCACTTCCACGCCGGCATGCGGGAGCCGACCGACGATCCGGCCCACTGTGAACCCGTGCCAGTCCCCGATTACCACCGGCCATACCTCCCCCTCGACGAGTTCGACGCGATGGTCGAACGCGCCCGCCTCCCACGCGCGCAGGAACTCGCTGCGCGTCCAGCGGTAGGCGATCGCGACTGCCCCCGCCGACGTGCACAGAGCGCGCTCCGCGGTGGTGGTGAGGCGTTCCACGGCGTCCTCGACGTCGAGTCCGCGTCCGGTGATCAGCAGGTCGAGGCTTTCGAAGCTGGTCAGCGCCCACAGGATGTCGGTGGCCCATTCGACCGAGACGTCCTCGCGGAGGACGCCCGCCGCGGCGAGGCGGTTGGCCAGATGGGCGACGCCGCCTCGTCGGTCTTCTTCCATGCGGCGCACCGCCTCCGCGGCCGAGGTCGGATCCAGCCGGTCCATCGCGTGCAGGACTCGATAGATCTCGAGATCGCGCGCCTTCATGCGGCCGGCCGCGGCGATGGCCGCGCGCAGATGAGTGCGGGGATCGTCGGAACCGACGGCGGCGGTCAGCTCCCGGATGCCCGTCCGCTCGGACAGGTCGGAGACGAATGCGTCGAAAAGTCCTGCGCGAGAGCCGAAATCGACATAGATCGTCGAGCGGGACACACCTGCGATCCTCGCCACCTTGTCGAGGCTCAGCTGCTCTGTCGGGGCCTCGCGCAACCGCTGCGCCACGGCGTCGAGGATGTTTCGCCGGGTCTGTTCGGCGCCCTCGGCCCGCGCGACTTGGTCGTACTTGCGCTTGCTCATGCGTTTCATCCTTCCATATTTCAGTTGACAGTCTGTCCGACTAAAGCTCACTATTTGACAAGACATACTGTTCGATGAAATGGAGACAAAGGGATGGACCCGTCCGTACGAAGAGCCGGCTACGGTCTGCTCGCCCTCTGGCCGACGGGGCTCGTCCTCGTCATGGCCCACTCCGAGCACTTGGTGACCACACCGGTGTTCGTGCTCTCGGACGCGATCTATGTGCTGGGCGCGGTGGTGCTCGTGCGGCGCCTCGCACCGGCCGCGGAGTGTGCCGCGACGACGTTCGTGCTGGCAGGGATCGGCTTGTTCGCTGTCTGCGGGTTCACCGGCGGTCCCACGGCCCGCCACACCTCGTCGATGATGGTGAACACCGCCGCGCTGCTCGTCATGTCCGTGGCGCTGCTGACCGGCGCTGCCGGACTGCTGCTGCGGCATCGGCGCTCTGCTTCGATACACACGGCGGTGCCCGCGGTGGTGCTACTGGCGATCGGCACCTGCGGGTTCTGCATGAACCTCCTGGCTCGCTTCGCGATCGTGCTCACGGGCGCAGACCAGCAGCAACTCATGGTCGAGGAAACACACTGGATGGCCGCGCGATACCTGCGCGGCCTGGAAGGCCCCGCGGACTTCATCGGTTACATGTTGGTCTGGCTGGATCTGGTGCAGATCGGATACATCCTCACCGCGTACCTGGCGGCAGCGGCTCTGGCACGGGTGATGGCAATGGAATCATCGGTGGTTCGGCACGCGGGAGTGGTCCTCACTCGCATCGGCTACGGGCTGGCGGCCACCTTGTCGGCCGGTGCCGTGCTCGCCGTCGTCATGCCGCGGTCGGTCGACGAGGTTCCCGCGACCGTCGCGTTCGTCACCAGCATCCCGTTCATGGCGACGCTGGTTCCCTTCGCTCTCGGCGTGGCGGTGCTGGCCGCCGCCGGTAGCCGTGCTCGACAGACTCAGGAGCTGAAATGAACGTGGTGACAGCGCTTGTCGCGGGTGTGCCGGCGTGCGCCGTGGCCGGTTCCGGGGTGGCGACCCTCGCGCGTCAGCCGAAGCTCGTCGGCATCGTCGCCGCGGTCGGCTTTCCGGTGCGGCGGATGTGGATGCTGGGGGTGGTCGAGCTCGCCGCGGCCTTCGGGTTGGCCTTCGGGCTCTGGTGGCGGCCACTGGCGGTAGCCGCCGCCATCGGGCTGGTCGTCTACTTCTGTGCGGCGATCGGGATGCATCTGCGCATGCGGCAGCGCGATATCGCCGCGCCGGTCGTATTCCTTCTGTTCTCGGTCGTGGTCCTGGCGCTCTCGGCGGTCGGCTTTTGAACGTAGCGTGCGCATCCGCGCGGTACGTTGCCACCTCGGCAGGCACCGCGACTCGCCGCTGCCGGACTGTCGAGCCGAGTGTCGACCACGCCGGAACGGCCTCAACCACTAAGGACATCAAACGTGCTCAACGACAATTTCCCGCGCTCGAACGCCTATCACCCGGACTGGGTGCGGTCGGGCGTCAGCGGTGGAGCCAACCCCCTGTGGCTCACCGAATGGCTGACAGAAGCCCTCGACCTCCGGCCCGGCATGCGGGTGCTGGATCTCGGATGCGGGCGAGGCGCGTCATCGGTGTTTCTGCACCGGGAGTTCGGCGTTCAAGTGTGGGCGGCGGATCTGTGGTTCGGCCCCGACGAACGCGCGGCCCGCTTCCGCGACGCGGGCGTATCGGACGACGTGTTCGCGATCCGCGCCGACGCGCGTGCCTTACCGTTCGCCGGGGAGTTCTTCGACGCCATAGTGAGCATCGATTCGTTCGTCTACTACGGCACCGACGACCTCTATGCCAATTATCTGGCCGCCTACGTCCGGCCCGGCGGGGCGATCGCGATCGCGGGCGCGGGTCTGACGCGTGAGATCGACGGACCGCTTCCCGATCATCTGCGGCCCTGGTGGGAGCCGAGCATGGCTTGCCTGCATTCGGCGTCCTGGTGGCAGCGGCACTGGCGGCGCAGCGGCGTCCTCGACGTCGACACCGCCGACACCATGTCCGAAGGCTGGCTGCGCTGGCTGGACTGGCAGTACGCGGTTGCGCCGGAGAACACGGTCGAGATCCGCGCGCTCGAACAGGACGAGGGCAGGTATCTCGGTTATGTGCGCGCCGTCGCGCATCGCACCGACGCCGCCCTCGACCCGCCGATCACCTCCGTGACCACCACTTATCAGCGGCATCCACTGCTGCGGGCGAGCCGGTAGGAAACGGCGTGCGCGCTCGGCGCGGATCGCGGGTGTCACCGGGCTGATGTCGCCCCACCGCGGCGCAGACGGAAGTATGGCGGCATGCTGCGCAGTTTTCAGGTGACCAACCACAGATCGCTGGCCGACGAGCAGGAGTTGCGGCTCACCAAGGGAAGCGGGCCGGTGGCCGTGCCGGTGACCGCCGTTCACGGCGGCGCCGCGGCGGGCAAGACGAACCTGATCGATGCGCTCGGGCACATGCGCGACGCGGTGCTGCATTCGGTGACCGGGTGGGACCCGTACGCGGGTCCGGTGCGGGCGCCGCATCTCGGATTTCCGGAGCGCCCTTCGGAATTCGTGGCGGCGTTCGTCGCCGAGGGCGTGCCCTACACCTACGGGTTCCGGTTGGACAACGCCGACGTGACCGCCGAATGGCTGCACACCCACCCGCGCTCGCGCAAGCGAATCGTGTTCGAGCGCAGCGGGGAACAGATCAAGGTCGGCCCGATGTTCGAGGCAGCGCGCTACGGGATCACCGCGCTGGCTCCGCTGGTGCGTCCGAACGCCCTGCTGCTCGGCCTCGCGGGCCAGATGTACTCCGACGCGCTCGTGCCCGCGTATCGATGGTTCGAGTCCATGCTCGAGGTGCAGCGCGGTCCGGTCGAACCCGACGCCATCGCCCACCGGGTGGGCAGCCACATCTCCCGGTCACCGGACAACGCGGCCCGGCTGCTGATGTTGTTGCGCACGGCCGAGCTGGGCATCACCGACCTGCTGCTCGCCGAGCACGACCCGATGTACGCCGACTACCTGCGCGAACTGGACGCCGACATCGCCGGCCTCGGCAAGCAGATCGACCTGTGCGCCACCTCGCCGGGCTACGGCGACCAGTTGCTGCGCGAGAGCGGCCTCACCGTCGTGCTGCTCGAGCGGGAGCTGACCAACCTGAAGGCGGCGCGTGACGCCCTGTACGCGCGGATGGTGGCCCGGCGCGGCGTGGGCCTGCGCTTGGTGCACGACGGCATCGACAACCCGTTCGAGATCGGCGACGAGTCCAGCGCCACCCTCTCGTTGCTGCGGGTCCTGCCCGCCATGCTCGACGCGCTGGACGCGGGCCGCGTCCTCGCGGTCGACGACATCGGCGCGCGCCTGCCCGCCGAGGAGACCGACCGGTTGATCCAGCTGTTCCAGAATCCGGAGACGAATGCCCGTGGCGCGCAATTGATTTTCACCACCGACAACCGGATGCTGATCGATCGGGGCAACGGACGTTCGCAACGCACCCGCTCCTCGGTCTGGCAGGTGCGGCGCACCGATCAGGGCACCAGCGAGCTCGCGCCCGTATGAGGCGCACCTAGCATGGGGGCATGCTGGAGTTCGCCTCGCTGCTGATCCTGACCGCGGTGCTGGTCTCGCTGATCGTCTTCGTGATCCGCGGCAGGCGGGGCTATCAGCCGGCGAACCCGGAGGAGGGGACGCTGTACATCACCGGCGTGAGCCCGCAGCCGGACTCTCCCGGTGAGCAGTACGTGACCATCACGGGGAAGCTGACCGGTCCTTCGGTCCCCGGCAAGGTCGTGTACGGCCGCTTCGTCTGGGACACGAAGTCCTGGCCGGCGACCGGCGATCTGCTCACCGTCGTCTATCCGGCGGGCAAGCCCGACCGCTGGCAGATCTCCCGGCCCGGCTGAGGACGCCACGGCCGATGGCATCATGCCGGATATGGATGTATGTGACACCGAGGTCGTCGTCCGCACGGCGCGGCCGCAGGATTACGAGGCGGTAGGCGAGCTGACCGTGGAGGTCTACGTCGGCGAAGGGTACGTGCGGCCGGACAGCCCGTACGTGCACGAACTGGCCGATACCGCCCGGCGCGCGACCTCCGCCCGGGTCCTCGTCGCCGTCCATGCCGATCGAGTCGTCGGCTCGCTCACCGTCGCGCGTCCCGGCACGCCTTATGCGGAGACCGCGCTGCCGGACGAGTTGGAGTTCAGGATGCTCGCGGTCGCGCGATCGGCACGCGGCCTCGGGGCCGGAACCGCGTTGGTGCGCAGTGTGATCGATATGGCCCGAGCGGAAGGCTTCGCCGCCGTCGCGTTGACGACCATGCCCGCCATGGCCCACGCCCGTCGGATCTACGACCGCTTCGGCTTCCGCCCTGTCCCGAGCCGGGACTGGCACACCACTGTGGGTGACCCGCTGCACGTCCTACGGCTGCCGGTGGACTCGGCGGGAGCGATTCAGGCCGATTGAGTGCGGCCGCGAGGCTGGGATCAGCCGAGAACGGTGGCGACGATTCCCGAGAGATAACCGAGCCGGGCCACCTCGGAGGGCCGGAAGTCGGGGCCGCCCGGGCGGCCGAGCAGCAGCACCTTCCCGGAGTTGCCGAGCGGAGCGGCGGCCAGTTTGGTATCCATGTCGCGCCAGATCTCCGGCACCCAGTCGGCTTCGGGATCGAGCACGGTGGGTTTCTCCAGCGGCATCCACGGCGCCGAACCCGCCTGTGTCTGTGGCGCGCTCGGGCTGCCGACCACCCGGTAGGCTCCCTGCGGCCCGACGTCGATGATCGTGCTCCAGCCGACCCGCAGTACTCGCGGCACGCCGTCCACCAGCACCTGCATCCGGTCGTCGCGGGCGCTGGCCACCTGATCGATGAGCTCGAGTTCGCGGTGGGTGTCGAGCACGCCGGAATACGGGCGGATCGAGTCCACGTGCACGTCGCCGATCGATTCGGCGGCGGTGATGAGAGTATCGGGGAGTGCGCCGGAGGGGACCTCGACGACCAGGTCGTCGACGGCGTACCCCGCGCCGCGCTCGACCACATCCAGCGAGAGGATGTCGGCTCCGACGGAGCCGAGTGCGAGGGCGAGAGCACCCAGGCTTCCCGGTCGATCCGGAAGTTGCACGCGGAGCAGATACGACACGTGCGTTTCCTTTCTTAGAGCGGCCGAGGCTCTGAACGGATACCCGGGTGACGCAATACTTACACCCCTTACGGCCGGTTATCGAGTCGAAGCCCGTCCAGTGACGTACGCCACTCGGCAAATTCGCGCCGCGGCGGCGTGTCGTGCTATCCGGCGACGTCGTGTCGCGGCTGAGCGGGGGTTGCCGGAGACACGCTGGGCGACGGTCGCGCCGCCGTGCCGACGAAGCACGGGTGCCGGGTGGTGACGTGGTCGCCGGTGGCTAGGCTGTGTGCGTTGAGCACAGTTGATAACGAAGCCGAAAGGGGTCCCGCGGTGCCCGCCATCTCCCGTGACGAGGTCGCACACCTCGCCCGGCTGTCCCGGCTCGCGCTGTCCGACGCGGAACTGGATCAGTTCGCCGGACAGCTGGATTCGATCCTGAGCCACGTGCGGACCATCTCCGAGGTCGCCGCCGCCGACGTCCCGGCCACGGCCTCGCCGAATCCGGCGACCAATGTGACCCGGCCCGACGAGGTGGTGCCGGGCCTGACCCCGCGTGAGGCGCTGGCCGCGGCCCCCGCGGTGGACGAACAGCGGTTCATGGTCCCGCAGATCCTGGGAGAAGCCGAATGAGCGCGACGGCCGGGCCGGACCTGACCACGCTGTCGGCGGCCGAGCTGGCCGACAAGATCCACGGCCGCGAACTGTCCTCGGTGGAGGTCACCCAGGCGCACCTGGATCGCATCGCCGAGGTCGACGGCGAGTACCACGCCTTCCTGCACGTCGCGGGAGAGCGGGCGCTCGAGGCCGCGGCCGCGGTGGACGCCGCGATCGGCTCGGGCGCAGAGCCCGCCTCGCCGCTGGCCGGAGTTCCGTTGGCGCTCAAAGACGTTTTCACCACCACGGACATGCCGACCACCTGCGCGTCGAAGATCCTCGAAGGCTGGGTGTCGCCCTACGACGCGACGGTCACCAGGCGGCTGCGCGAAGCGGGCATCCCGATCCTCGGCAAGACCAACATGGACGAGTTCGCCATGGGCTCCTCCACCGAGAACTCCGCCTACGGCCCGACCCGCAACCCGTGGGACGTCACCCGCATCCCGGGCGGCTCGGGCGGCGGTTCGGCGGCCGCGCTGGCTTCGAACCAGGCGCCGCTGGCCATCGGCACCGACACCGGCGGCTCGATCCGCCAGCCCGCGGCCGTCACCGCCACCGTCGGCACCAAGCCCACCTACGGCACGGTGTCGCGCTTCGGCCTGGTCGCCTGCGCGTCGTCGCTGGATCAGGGCGGTCCGTGCGGCCGCACGGTGCTGGACACCGCACTGCTGCACGAGGTGATCGCCGGCTACGACCCGCGCGATTCCACCTCACGGGACGTGCCGGTGCCACCGGTTGTGGCGGCCGCGCGAGCGGGGGCGCAAGGCGATCTGCGCGGGGTCAGAATCGGTGTGGTGAAGGAACTGCACTCCGACAGCTACCAGCCCGGCGTGCTCGCCTCCTTCGACGCCGCCGTGGCGGTGCTGAAGGATCTCGGCGCCGAGGTGGTCGAAGTGTCCTGCCCGCACTTCGAATACGCGCTGTCGTCCTACTACCTGGTGATGCCGTCGGAGGTGTCGTCCAACCTCGCGCGCTTCGATGCCATGCGCTACGGCCTGCGCGTCGCCGACGACGGGCAGCACAGCGCCGAGCAGGTCATGGCGGCCACCCGTGCGGCCGGGTTCGGCCCTGAGGTCAAGCGCCGCATCATGATCGGCACCTACGCGCTGTCGGCGGGCTACTACGACGCCTACTACGGCCAGGCCCTCAAGGTGCGCACGCTCATCGCCCGCGATTTCGACAGCGCCTACGAGCAGGTCGACGTACTCGTCTCGCCGACGAGCCCGTTCACTCCGTGGAAGCTGGGCGAGAAGGTCGACGATCCGCTGGCCATGTACCTGTCGGACCTGTGCACCCTGCCGACCAATCTGGCCGGCCACCCCGCCATGTCGGTCCCGTCCGGTCTGAGCGAGGACGACGGCATGCCCGTCGGTCTCCAGATCATGGCTCCCGCCCTCGCCGACGACCGCCTCTACCGGGTGGGCGCGGCCTACGAAGCAGCCCGCGGACCCATCGCCTGACGTTGCTCTCGGAGCCGCTCGGTTCCTCGCACCGGTGACACGGACTGCGCGGAATCGAGCGGTTGCACTGGACGCCGCACCGGCCTACTTCGCGCCTGACCGGGCGGGCTGCCGTCGCTGCCCGGTTCGCTCACGAGGCTCGCAGCGACTCCGCCTGCTTCTGGATGCCGTCGGTCATGCCTTGGAAGCCGCGCCGCAAATTCTTGCCGAGCAGGGCCACGACCACGGGATGCAGCCATCCGCCGAGTTCGAAATGCGACTCGTAGCGGGTGCGGTCGTCCCCGAGCGGCGTCACGGTGTGCGAGCGCAGGCTGCGCAGGGCGCCAGGGGGGACCGGCTTCATCGAGTAGCTGAGTTCGCGGCCGGGTGTGTGCGAGCGAATCCATTCGCGCTGCTTGCGCGGGCGCGAACCGGAGAGGCGCACGAGCATGTCGATCGGCTCGCCGGGCACCAGCGAACTGCTGCACTCCGTGACGAACGGATTCCACTCGCCGTAGCGCGGGAAGTCGGTGATCACCTGCCACACCAGTTCGGCGGGAGCGTCGATGTCGGCGGTGAGGTCGATGACGAAGGCCATGCGGAAATTAGAACATGTTCTATGACGGCTCCGCGCGGGCGACGCGCCGAACGGCTCAGCAGGAACCCATGGCGGTGCCCTGGTCCGTGCCGTAACGGTGGCCGTGGCCCGGCGGAGCGTTCAATGCGGCGAGCAGGTCGGCGGTGGTCTGCGCGAAGCTGACCACCGGAAGCCATTGGGGGACCGGAGCGTCGACGCGGGTCCCGGCCAGGTCGGGCGCGCGCCACAGCTGGGAGAGCGACCAGTGGATCACCGGGTCGGAGCTGTTGGCCAGCACCGTCGCGCCGCCGCGGTGGACCTGGTTGGCGGGCGGACCGGCCCAGAGGGCCGCGCAGGTCCGGCGGTCCAGCTCGGCGTCGTCGGAAAAGACGGCATTGCCGCCGAGAGCGCCCAGG
Organism: Nocardia sp. CY15; assembly: GCF_009829295.1. Taxonomy (NCBI): domain Bacteria; kingdom Bacillati; phylum Actinomycetota; class Actinomycetes; order Mycobacteriales; family Nocardiaceae; genus Nocardia; species Nocardia sp. CY15. Next base: position 659,076 of record NZ_VUOT01000001.1, on the reverse strand, counting down.
CTCTGCCCGTACAGGTACAGCTTCGGCTTGTGCGGCAGCCCTCGAACGTGGTCTTCCACGGCGGTGAACAGCGTGCGTGCGGCCGTCACCGCCGCGTCGCGACCGAACACGAACGTCGCCCAGCTCGGGGCATAGGAGTACTGCAGCCCGACCAGCGCCACGTCACCGTCGAAGCGCTGATCGAAACCCGCTACGGCGTTCGCGTCGATCCAGCCCGAGCCGGTGGGCACCGTGACCACCAGGTGGGAGCGCGTGAAGCCGCCCGACCGTTCCAGTTCCCGAATCGCCAGCGCGACGCGGCTGTCCAAGTCCGGCGCCGAGGCTACCCCGACGTAGACGCGCACGGCCCGCACCGATGCGCCGCTGACGAACTTCCGTCCCTCGGCGCCCAGCGACGCCCAGCTCACCGCGGATTCCGAGCTACCGGACCCCGTGTGCGAAACCGGGCGCACCAGAGCGGGATCGAGTTCGGCATTGGCCTTCGCGTACACCGATTCCCGCCATCCGACCATCGCGGGCACGCCGACGACATACAGCAGGACCCCCACGACGGCGGCCAGCGAGATTCCCCGCGCCCAGCCCAGCTTGCCCCATGCCCAAGCGACCGAGCGGGTGGCGCAGGCGAATAACCCGATGATCAACGCCGCCCCGAGCGCCCATCGCACCCAGTAGTCCGTTCCGATCGGCGGTATGCCCATCGCCGCACGCAGCCGGTTCTGCCAGTGCCCCGCGTTCGCCGCGGCGCCCACCACCGATACCGACGTCGCGATCAGCAGCGGCCACCGCACCCACGCCTGCCGTTGGTCGATGTCGAAATCCCAGCGGCGCAGGAGGATGCGCAGCACGCCGGCCGCGCCGAGCGCGAGCGCCGCGAGGAGCCCGGTCAGCACGGCTTGTGCGCTGGGCGTACGCGGCAGCAGTCCCGGGGCCGAGGACGCCAGTGCGCCTGCCCCGACGCCGAGCGTCGTACCGATCCGTGGCGGCGTCACTCGCCACAGGATGACGGCAACCCGGGGACGGCGGTTCATGAAGGCCGTCACGCTCGATGTCATCGTGGCACCGCTGTCGCGTAGGCGTCGTTCGGCAAGCGGTCCGCCAGTGCGGGCTCGCGCCGCCGATTGCGCAGGACGAGAACCGCGGTGAGCCCCGCGATTCCGGCGCCGAGCACGCCGAGCAGCTTCCAGGTCGCCGCCGAACCGGCATGCGCGGTGCCGAGCAGGGGTTCGACCACCGGCGCGCCGTAGTCCTGCCGCCGCGAGTTCAGGTCGACGGCGGTCTTCGCGACCGATGCCATCGCATCGCAGCGGGCGCGGGAGAACGCCTCGACGCGGTTGGCACAGGCTCGGTGCATCTCCCGGTCCAAGGTCGCGTCGAGGGCCTGCCGCGCCCACGGTCCCAGCGGTTCGCCGCGCCGGTCGGCGTAGCGCAGCAGGTCGTAGCCGAGGTCATGGGCCTTGCACGCGGTATCGAACTCGGCGGGCAGCGTCACCGGGGACGAGCAGTCGCCGCGCGGATTGACCACGAGGCCGTCCATCGTGCTCGGCCGGTAGCCGAACGACGCGACGAAGTCCGCCGGGATGGCGCCGAGCACGCCCGCGCCGCCCGCGGCCAGTTCGGCGACGGCGGCGCCGACCTGTGCGCTCTCGATCGGGGCCGCCGCGGCGGCGTGCGGGGCGGGTGCGAGGAATACCGTCGCCGCCACGGTGGTCAACGCCGCCGCGGTGAGCGCCGCGTAGCGTCTCGGGTGTTCTGTGACGGAAAGGGTTGGGGCGGAATGGGTTCGGGCTCCTGCGGCCGAAGCGTACCGGGTCTCGGGCCCGGCGCTGGTCGGTGTCCTCATGGCGACGACGTTAGGGACCTGTCTCCCGCGACCGCCTCACGCCCGGGGAGGTTTCCCGTGCCGTGCCGCCGGGGGAGCCGTCGCGCGGGTCTGGCACCGGGGTATCGGGCCGGAAATCACCCGTGGGTATGAGGCCCCCGCGAGCCGCGAGTTCCTAGTGTCATAGGCATGAACCGAGAAGATCGCGCCTGGACGCGACGGCTGGACGCGCGGACCTGGTTCGACCTCGGCACGGTGCTGCTCGCGCTGATCTGGTACACGGTGGCTTGGCCCACCCTGCATCTGACCCACGCGGTGCCCGCCGCGGCACAGCCGTTCATCGCGGCGCTGGCCGCGTTCCCGGTGCTGCTGGTGCGGATCAACCCGGCGTTGGGCTGGGCCATCTCGGCGGGTTCCGGGCTGGTGATTGCGCTGGCTATCCCACATCAACCGAACAACGACCTGCCGTTCCAGGTCGTGCACGTGCTGAGCCTGCTGGTGCTGCTGTTCGCGGTGGCGCTGCGCGCGCCGGGACAGATCGTGGCGGTGGCCTGGGGTGCGACGGCGCTGCTGTTCGCGGCCACCATGCCCGGTGAAGGAGAGGCGTTGGCGAGCGCCGCGTGGGGCTGGCCGGTCGCGCTGGCGGCGCTGGTGCTGTTCGGGCTGCTCGTGCGCTGGCTGGCGCTGTCGCGTCGACAGCTGGTGCGCCAGGAAGAGGAGAACGAACTCGAGCGGGCCCGCCGGGCCATCCTGGAGGAGAAGGCGCGCATCGCTCGCGACCTGCACGACGTGGTCGCCCATCACATGTCCCTGGTGGTAGTGCAGGCGCAGACCGCGCCGTACCGGGTCGAGGGGGTCACCCCGGCCGCTCGTGCCGAGTTCGAGTCCATCGGCGCCACGGCGCGCGAAGCGCTCAACGAGATCCGCGGCATGCTGGGCGTCCTGCGTAGCGACGGCCAGTTGCCCGAGCACGCGCCCCAGCCGAAGGCGGCCGATGTCATCGGCCTGTTCGAGGGCGCGCGGCGGGCCGGTGTCCGCATCGAGTGGACCGTCGACGGCTCGCTGGACACGATCCCGGAGACCACCGGCCTCGCCCTCTACCGCATCGCCCAGGAATCGCTGTCCAACGCGTCCCGGCACGCCCCCGGCTCCCCTGTCGAAGTGCGCATCGCGCGCGGTGCGGATCTGCTGCTCAGCGTCGAGAACGAGCCGGGAGCCACCCCTGCCCGGCCGGTCGGCAACGGCGGACACGGCATCGCGGGTATGCAGGCCCGAGCGCTCGCCGTCGGCGGCGAGGTCACGGCGGGCCCGCGCGACGACGGTGGCTTCCACGTCCACGCGCGCTTCCCGCTCACCGCGCCCGACAGCGTCGCGGAACTCGTCGGGGCGGCCGCATCCGTGCCCGCCGAACCGGCACCTCGAGTCCCGAACCCCTGACGGCGCAGGTTCCGCACACGGCGGCCGCGGGAGATACGGGCGCAGCGCGAGCACGCGCTGGGCAATTATGGTGAGCGGGTGTCAATTACCGTGTTGATCGCCGACGACCAGGCGATGGTCCGTCAGGGTTTCGGGGCGCTGCTCGCAGCCCAGCCGGATATCAGCGTTGTGGGCGACGCGGCGGACGGAAAAGTCGCGGTGGCAGAGGCGAAGCGGCTGCGCCCGGATGTCGTGCTGATGGATGTGCGCATGCCGGAGATGAACGGGCTGGACGCGGCCCGCGCCATCCTGGCCGCCGGGTTCGACCCGCCGGTCCGCGTGCTGATGCTCACCACCTTCGACATCGACGACTACGTCTACGAGGCGCTGAGCCTCGGCGCCAGCGGTTTCCTGCTCAAGGACGCGCCCGCCGAGGAATTGGTGCGCGCGGTGCGGGTGGTCGCAGACGGTCAGGCGCTGCTCGCGCCGACGGTCACGCGCAGGCTCATCGCCGACGTCACCCGCCGCCGCAGCGCCGCCCGCGCCAAGCCGGCGCCGCAGCTGTCCGCGCTGACTCCCCGCGAGCGGGAAGTGCTCGAACTGATCGCGAAAGGCATGTCGAACAGCGAGATCGCCGAAAGCCTCTTCGTGGCCGAACAGACCGTGAAAACCCATGTCTCCAAGGTCTTCTCCAAGCTCAATCTGCGCGATCGAGCCCAGGCGGTGGTCTTGGCCTACGAGACCGGCCTGGTCACGCCGGGCTGATCCGGCTCACAGCGGCGCGCAGGAGCCGCCGCGCAGTTCGTCCAGATGACGCCCGAGCAGCTGCGCCATCCGGCTCAGGATGGCGGTGGAGTCCTCGAAGGTACCGGAATCGGCCTGCGCCGCGAGCGCCACGGCGATCATGCCGGACCGGACCGGCACCAGCCCGAACTGGCGGACGGTGTAGACGCCGGTCTCGTCGTCCGGGCCCCAGCCGCCCTTGAAAGCGGTGCCCTCGAGCACGCCCAGACCCCACGCCTGTTCGGGTGTGATCTCCGTCATCAGCTCGGTGACGTGGAACGATTCGGGCAGGCACGGCAGCTGGGAGGCGAAGCGGACCTGATTGGCCAATGTCCATTCGGTGCCGCCGAAGGAGGTGTAGTCCAGTGTGGTGCGCGGGCCCGCCACACCGGTCGTGGCGTCGCCCGCCTCATCGATCACGTCCTGGACCGCCTTGGCCGCTTCCAGCCCGTCGCCGAGCGACTGCCACAGCGCCTCGGCGGCGTCGTTGTCCGACCAGGTGATGGCGGCCTCCACCTCGTGGCGGATCTCCTCCTGGGAATCGTGACGCAGCGCGGCGATCGCGAGCGGCACCTTCATGGTGGACCACGCGATGCCGCTGACCCAGTCGCCGAAGACGGTCATCCGGCCACCGCCCACGGGCATGATGGCCATCCCGACCTGTCCGCCCAGCCGCGGTTGCAACTGGGTGAAGTCCGCGGCCAGCGAGTCGGGAACGGACACCGTGAGGTTCGGCCGCCAGGCTCCCACGGTGTCGACGACCACCGGCGGCGCTTCGGTGGCGGTGCGCTCGCCGGGAAACAGGGCGCACGAGGTCAGTGTGAGCAGCACCACCATCGCCACGGCGCGTAGCCCCGAACGACGCGTCGAAGCGGATCTCGTCGACCTCACCACCGAGTCCTCCCCACCACCAGTGGCGCGTCGCGCTGTTCTTCGGCGGTGCAAAATAGCTCATCGGGCTCGTCCGGTCGGTGACCGGACGAGAGACATCGCCGCGGCACGCGACGGTGTCGCCGGCACGATATCTCGGACATAGTTTTGCGGATCTTCCCGGAGAATTCGAAACCCCGTGGCCACGGGGTCACCCGGTAGGCTCCGTGATCGATAGGAAAGCGCCCGGACGTGATGTCCGGTCGCCGCGGTCACCTGAAGGGGGCGTGTTGCTCGACAGCGGTGCGGTGTTCGCCGGGTTCACCATAGAGAAGCTGCTCGGCCAGGGCGGCATGGGGTCGGTGTATCTCGCCCGTCACCCCAGACTGCCGCGGCAGACCGCGCTCAAGCTGCTCAACCGGGAGCTGTTCACCGACGTGGAGGTCCGCGCCCGGTTCGAGCGGGAGGCGGACCTGGCGGCCCAGTTGGACCATCCGAACATCGTCGCGGTGTACGACCGCGGCGCCGAGGACGAACAACTGTGGATCTCCATGCAGTACGTCGACGGCATCGACGCGGCGACGGTGAATCCGCAGAGCCTGCCGCCGGAGCGCGCCGTGCAGATCATCGAGGGCGTCGCGGCCGCACTGGATTACGCGCACGGGATGGGAGTGCTGCACCGGGACGTCAAGCCCGCGAACATCATGCTGGCCCGCGCGATGGGCGGCCATGGCGAGCGGGTCTTCCTCACCGATTTCGGCATCGCCCGCCTGCGCGAGGATTCCACCCATCTGACCCAGACCGGCATGTTCACCGCGACGCTGGCCTACGCCTCGCCGGAGCAGATGACCGGTGCGCACCTCGATCACCGCTCCGACCAGTACTCGCTGGCCTGCGCGCTGTACTGGTTGCTCACCGGCATCGCCCCATTCGACGCCCCGGCTCCGGCCGACATCATTCGCGGGCATCTCCAGTTGCCGCCGCCCTCCGTCGCGGCCCGCCGCGCCGGTTTGTCACCCGCGCTCGACGCGGTGATCGCCAGGGCCATGGCGAAGCGACCGGACGACCGCTTCGCCTCCTGCGCCGAATTCGCCGCGGCGGCCCGTCGGGCGCTCACCGAGCCCGCCCCGACCGTGGTGGCCGCCCAGTACCAGCCGCAGCCCGCGCCAACCGTCCTCGCGCAACCGGCTCATCCGGCGCCGGAGGCGAGTCCGCCGATCTACGTTCCCGCGGGGGCCGCCCCGAGCTACACGGCGCCGCCGCAGTACAACCCGAACCCGACCGGCGGACAGCACTTTCCCTCGTCCGACAATTACGCGGCGCCCGCTTCCCAGCCGAATTACGCGGCGCCGCCCCCGTATTCCGCACCCCCCGGACCAACGGGTTATCCGTCCCAGCCGCCCGGCTATCCGTCGCAAGGTCGCTCCAATACGGGGCTGATCGTGACGATCGTCCTGGTGATCGTGGCACTGCTCGTCGGAGGCGGCATCGTCGTCGCGAAGGTCGGATTCTCGGACTCCGCGTCGCCGCTCGACCTCGGCACCAAGACGCCCGCGGGGCCGTCCGACGCGGACAAGCTCGCCAAGGCGTTCCCGGAATTGCTGCCGCAGGGGGTCGACACGAAATACGGTGTCGGCTCCGGGCCGGGTTATCGCGGCAAGACCTGCTTCCTCGGTACGGCCAAGCCGGGCAGCAAGGTCTCCAGCGGCAACGGGGTACCCGACTTCCCGAACTGGGCGACGGCCTGGAACTGCTGGGGCACGCCGATCGACGAACCCGACTACGTCCTCATCGGCTTCAAGTCGCCGCAGGACGCCCGAGCCGCGGTACAAGACCTGCCGTCGAACACGGCGGCCACCGAACGCAACGGTGGCACAGCGTATTCGACCTACCGGTGGCAGGAGAAGTCCGGCGGATTGCCGGACGGTTTCCTGGTCGTCGATTTCGACGACGACCCGGCCCGGTCGAGCTACCTGCTGTTCGCCACGGTGACGCTCACCGACAGCATGCCGAGCTCCGGATTCGGCATCACCGCCGCGAAATTCAAGACCTGGTTCGCCGAACTGCCGTTGTGAGCTGGTCGGTTCAGTCGACCGCGAGCGCCTCCACGATGGGCAGCCGGGCCGCCCGCAGCGCGGGCGGGATCGACCCGAGCAGCGCCAGCGCCAGTGCGATCAAGCCGTAGACCAGCAACATCGGGCTCGGCTGGTAGACGACGTCGATGGTCAAGGCATGTCCGATGGCCACCGTGGCCAGGTACTGCACCGCCGCGCCGAGAGCCAAACCCAGTACCGCGCCGACGAGCCCGATGCCCGCGGCTTCGGCCAGCACCGAACGCATCAGGAATCTGCGCCCGCTGCCCATGGCACGCAGCACGCCGAGTTCCCTGCGTCGCTCCAGCACCGAGAGCATCAACGTGTTGAGCAACGCCACCGTGGCGACCAGCACCACGATCCAGAGAATGGCATTGCTCATCGCCATCCCCTGCCGGATGCTCGACGACGCGGCCACCACCGTGTCGGCGCCGGTGTCCACGTTCAACTCCGGCGGCACCACCTGCCGGATCGCCGCGAGGACCGCCGCGCGATCGGCGCCGGGTTCGAAGTCGACGGCGATGACCGTCTCGCCGGGCCGCTCGTACCAGTCGCGCATCAGATTCAAGTCCATCATCACCACGCCCGCGATGGCGGAGAAGTACGGGATCACCTGCAGCACCCGCACGGTGCGCGGGCCGGTCGGCGTCGGCAAGGTCAATTCCGCGCCCGCGCCGACGCCGAGTGAGCGAGCCACGTCGCGGGAGATCGCCACGCCCTCCCCGGCCGACAGCCGGGCGACCGAATCGTCGGTGAGCATGCGCATGCGGGTTTCGCGGGCATCCGGCGGAAACCCCTGCAGCATCACGCGACTGCCGCCGAGCGTGGCGAAGGCCATCTGCGCCGGGCTCAGATGCGCGACGCCGGGCACCGCCGCGAGCTTGCCCGCCAGATCCGCGGGCAGCAGCGGCCCGGTGGGGAATTGCGCCATCGACGCCGGACTGATGTAGGCGTCGTTGCGCGCGAGATCGGTGAAAGTCACGGTGGCCGAGTCGATCATGTTGCTCGACGCGCCGCTCATGCCGACGGTGGCCCCGACGCCGATCATCACCGTCATCGCCGTGGCCCACACGCGACGCGGCGAGCGTTGCAGGGTGGTCGCGCCCAATGCGCCGGGAGCGCGGAACCAGCGTGCGATTCCGGCCGCGGCCCACACGATCGGACCGGTGGCGGCGAAACACAGCAGGATCGCGGCGATGAAAGAGATCGAGATGGCGGTCAGCGAGTAACGGCCGAGATCGCTGCTCGCGATCAGCACCGCGGCCCCGGCCAGCCCGCCGCCGACCGCGACGGCCAGCCAGCGCAGCAGCGGGCTTCCCGCATCGGACCGGCCCGCACCGACCGGAACCAGCGCCTCGATGGGCCGCACCTTGTACACCTGGCGGGCGGCCAGCGCCGCCGCGAGCACACTGGTGAACACGCACGCCACGACGGCGAACGGAATCACGTACCAGGGCACCGAGTATTCGGTGCGCGCCTCCACCGACTGCACGATCGCGGTGGGCAGGGTGCCGATCGCGACACTGCCCATGAAAACCCCCAGCGCCGCGCCCACCGCACCGCCCAGCACCCCGAGCAGCGCGGCCTCGGCCAAGAGGTCACGCACCATCGGGCCGCGTTTGCCGCCGATCGCGCGTAACAGCGACAGCATCGGCCTGCGCTGGGCGATCGCCATGCTCATCGCGTTGTAGATGAGGAACGCCGAGACGATCAGCGCGGCGGCGGAAGCCATGGTGGTGGAGTAACGCACGATCTGCACCGCGCCGCCCGCCTGCGCGGTGCGCAGACTGGGCTCGGCCACCACCGCGCGCCCGTCCACCGCCTCGGTGAGCGCCGCGCGCACCTGCGCCGCGTCGGCGCCCTCGGCGGGAACGATCTGGACGGAATCCAGCCGCCCCACCCGATCGGTGATCTTCTGCGCGAGCCCGAGGGGGGCGGCGATGAGATGCCCGTCGTTGAGTTTCCGGGAAGTCTCCTCGTCGAGGACGCCCACGACCGTGACGGTCGTACCGCCCAGCGTGAACTGCTCGCCCTCGGCGCGGCCGAGCCCGGTGCCCACCAGTACCCCGTTGGGCACCGAGAGAAGCTTCCCCGTGAACGCGCCCATCGGGGCGGTCAATTCACTGCCCAGCGCCCCGATATTCGCGTCGGCGCCGATCAGCAGCGCGCGGTCGGCGCCGGTGCCGATCTGCGCCCGCAGCATCGGCACCGCCACCGCGACGCCCGGCGTGGTCGCGATCCGCCGCAGCAATTGCTGGTCGAAGCCGGCGTCGGTGATCCCACTGACCTCCAACTGCGCCTTGCCGCCCAAGCCGCGGGTCAGCTTGTCCACCGAGCCGGTGACCGAGCCGGAGATACTGAGCACCGCCACCAGGAGCGACGCCGAGACACCCATCACCACCAGCGACATCAGGGTGCGGCCGCGGTGGGCGAGCAACTCGCCGATATTGAACAGTCGCAGCCGATCCCACGCGGCGCCGATCATGCGGGGGTCTCCATGCTCACGCTTCGCTGCCGCCTGCGGGCCTGACCGCTCACGCGGTGTTGGTTGTTCGCGTGAGCGGGGCCCTGCGGGGTTACGCTTCGCTGCCGCCTGCGGGCCTGACCGCTCACGCGTTGACCGTCCGCTCGACCTTGTCGTTGGACCCGATCCGCCCGTCGCGCAAGGTGATCACGCGGTCGCAGTAGGTCACCGCGCCCATGTCGTGGGTCACCATCACCACCGAACTGCCCGATCCGGCGATCTCCCCGAGCAATTCGAGGATGGCGGCGCCGGTCTTGGAGTCGAGGTTGCCGGTGGGTTCGTCGGCCAGGATCAACGGCGGGTCCATGATCAGCGCCCGCGCCACCGCCACCCGCTGCATCTGCCCACCGGACAGTTCGGCGGGGCGGTGTTCGGCCCGCTGCCCGAGCCCGACCCGGTCGAGCAATTGCAGCGCGCGCGGTCTGGCCCTGCGCAAACCCGTGCCGTCCAGCAGCTTCGGGATCGCCACGTTCTCCCATGCCGACAGCGTGGGCAGCAGGTTGAAGAACTGGAACACGAAACCCACCTGGTGGCGACGGAACGCCGACTGCTGTTCCTCGTCCAGTGCGCCGATCTCCTCGCCCCGGAACCGGATCGAGCCCGCGTCGGGACTGTCCAAGGCGCCGAGCAAGTGCAGCAGAGTACTCTTGCCGGATCCCGAGGGCCCGATGATCGAAGTGAATTCGCCCGGCTCGATACGCAATCCGACGTCATCGAGCGCGCGGACGGCCTGGCCGCCGACCCGATACTCCTTCGTCACGCCCGATAGTTCCAGCATTGCCGGCTCCGCCATCGATGTCCCCCGCTCCGTACCGTCGATCAAAGTTGTTCGTCCCTCGTGGCGCGTTACCGCGCCATGGCCTCCGACGCGAGTTTGCGGCGACGATACTGTGCATCGAGCACCGCGCGCAGCACCGGCTGCTCGGCCGCCAGCTCGAGATAGGCCTCCATCGCCGTCGATCCCTGGTCGAGTTTCGCGGCGTAATGAAGGTTCCATCGGTAGCGCAGCGTGAGCAATAGTCCGTCCACGCCCCCGAACAGTCGATCCAGGTCGGGGAGCCCCTCGAACAGGTCGGGATCGGTCGGGTCGAGCGCCGCACGGGTGAGCACGGTGTGCACGATGTCGGTTCGAGCGTGCTGATCGGTCCAGGACATGGCCATCGCCTTCCTCTGTGAACTACCGCCAACGCTACGGACGCGACCGTCTTGTTGTCGTCGTGCCAGGGACCCGAATGCGTCTCCGCCCACGGTAGGAGTGGCGGCCCGCTTCGGGGACGATGTACCGGCACCCGGACGGCGGCTAGCCTTGGAGAATGGGTTCGACCGGCGTATCCGCAGCACCGCCCGGTACGCCTCGGGCAGGCCGCGTGCGGGCCTCGATGCAGCGCATCCGCCTGCGGTGCGCCGAGTTCGGCCGCGATCCGGTCGCGGCGTTCCGGCGCAGCGTCGAGGAGTTGCCCTACGACTACCCGCCTTCGATCATCATCAGCGTCGACGTCGCGGTGCTCGTCGTGGCGGTCGCGGCGGCCGTGCAGCGGCACAGTTACTTCCCGACCGTGCTTCCGATCATCGCCGTGCTGCTGACGTGTGCCTTCGGTCCGCTGCACGCGTTGCTCGGCGTGCTCCCGCGCCCGCTGCTGCTCGGCGTGCTCGCCATGGCGGCCGAGGCGCTGTTCCTCGCCCAACCGGTCGCGGCCGACTTCGCGCCCTTCGTCCTGGTGGCCGCCGCGGGTGAGATCGCGGCGATCGCGCCGAAGCGGGTGAGTATCCCGGTGACGGTCGCGATGATGCTCCAGCTGGTCGCCTTCGACGCGATCGGTCACGTGCCCGAAGGGCTGCCCACATACCTGGTCGGCATCGCGTTCGGCTGGATGGCCGGACTGATGCTGCAATATCAGCGCCGTTTCCTCTACCAGGAACGCGGGTACCAGGACATCCGCGCGGCGCAGGCTGCCGACGAAGAGCGCCACCGGATCGCCCGTGAAGTGCACGACGTGATCGCGCACTCGCTGAGCATCACCCTGTTGCACCTCACCGCCGCCCGGCACGCGCTCCAAACCGATCGCGACGTGGACGAAGCCGTGGAAGCGCTGACCGACGCCGAGCGGCTCGGCAGGCAGGCCATGGCCGACATCCGCCGCACGGTGGGCCTGCTCGACGCGCGCCCCTGGAAACAGGTACCGGAACCCGGCGTGGAGGACATCGAGGACTTGGTCGGCGATTTCGTGCGGGCCGGTCTGGACGTGCGCTACGACCGCCACGGCGACCTCGGGGCGGTGTCCCCCGCGGTCGGGCTCGCGCTGTACCGGATCGGCCAGGAGTCGCTGGCGAACGTCGTCAAGCACGCCCACGGCGCGTCCGCGCGGGTCCGGCTCGCGGTGGACGCGACGATGGTGACCCTGACGGTGGACAACACGCTGCCCGCCGGGCCGCCCGGGCAGCGCGGCGCGGGCATGGGGCTTTCCGGCATGCGGCAGCGCGCCGAACTGCTCGGTGGCCGGATGACGGCGGGCCCGTCCGATCGAGGTTGGTCGGTGCGCGCGGGCATTCCGCTCGCGCCCGGCCGCGGCGGATTCTCTTGTTCGGTGCTCGGCACCGCGGCGACCGGAAGGGAAGGGACGTGAGGGAGCCCCAGCGAGTGAGTCGAGGCAGCGGCACGACGGCGCCGAGCGTCGGCGAGGAGCGGTCGTGAGCGTGCCGTCGCCCGCGAGTGGCGAAGATGCCGTGACCGTACTGGTGGTCGACGACCAGGAACTCGTGCGCGGCGGTCTGCGGCGCATCCTGCGCAGGCGGGACGGCTTCGTGGTCGCCGAGTGCGCCGACGGCGACGAAGTGCCCGCCGCCGTCGCGCAGTCGCGCCCCGATGTGGTGCTGATGGACCTGCGGATGAAACGGGTCGGGGGGATCGACGCGACCAGGATGCTGCGGGCGCGCGAGGGCGCCCCGCCGGTGCTGGTGCTCACCACCTTCGACGACGACCAGTTGCTGTCCGGAGCGCTGCGCGCGGGCGCGGCCGGATTCATCCTCAAGGACTCGCCCGCCGAGGACCTCATCCGCGCGGTGCGGATGATCGCGGGCGGCGGAGCGTGGCTGGATCCCTCGGTGACCGGTCGTGTGCTGTCGGCCTACCGCACGGTACGTCCGGTCCGCACCACCAGCGATGCCCGGCTGTCCGAGCTGACCGCGCGGGAGTACGAGGTGCTCGAACTGATCGGGCGCGGTCGGGTCAACGCGGAAATCGCACGCGAGCTCGGCATCTCGGAAGTGACCGTGAAAAGCCATGTGGGACATATCTTCGGCAAGCTCGATCTACGGGATCGAGCCGCGGCGATCGTGTTCGCGTTTGACCACGGGGTGGTGACACCCGGAGAATCCAATCTTTGACGGGCAGGCTCCGGTCGCGTACCGCGTGATCGTGGTGTGCTGCCCGGGATGCGGAGGATGACGGGTGCAGGAACCTGGGCCGAGAACCGGAACGCGGTTCGGGCCGTACGAACTGCGGTCGTTGCTGGGCAAGGGGGGAATGGGGGAGGTCTACGAGGCATACGACACGGTCAAGGGCCGTGAGGTCGCGGTCAAGCTGCTGTCGGAAGAGCTCGCCGCGGACCCGACCTACCAGGTGCGGTTCCGCCGGGAATCGCAGGCCGCCGCCCGGCTGGCCGAACCGCACGTCATCCCGATCCACGACTGGGGCGTGATCGACGGTGTGCTGTTCATCGACATGCGGCTGGTCCGGGGCGTCGACCTGCGCACCCTGTTGCGCGGCCGGGGGCCGCTGAGTCCGGCTCGCGCCGTCGGCATCATCGAGCAGATCGCCTCGGCCCTGGACGCCGCGCACGCGAGCAATCTGGTGCACCGTGACGTCAAACCGGCGAACATCCTGGTCACGGACCAGGATTTCGCGTATCTCGCCGATTTCGGGATCGCGCACACCGAAGGCGACAGCGCGGTGACGCTGGTCGGCATGGCCGTCGGCTCCTACATCTACATGGCCCCGGAACGCTTCGACGTCGGACCGGTCACCGGCCGCGCCGACGTGTACTCACTGGCCTGCGTGCTGCACGAATGCCTGACCGGAGCGACGCCGTTCCCTTCGGGCAGCATGAACGTCTTGATCAAGTCGCATCTGTCCGATCCGCCGCCGCGGCCGAGCACTCAGGCACCTGGCGTTCCGGCCGCGTTGGACGAGGTGATCCGGCGCGGCATGGCCAAGGACCCGGCCGACCGCTTCCCGGCCGCGAGCGCACTGGCCGCAGCCGCACGCGCCGCCCTCGCCTCGGCGACGGCCACCGGACCGACGCTGGTCGTGCGCGCGCCCGACCGGACGCCACGCGCGGGCGAGCAAGCCGGTGCGGCGGTCGCACCGGAATCGACGGGCGAGTTGTCCTTGCCCGCGGTGATCCGTCCGAGCGCGCCGACGGTGGTCCGTCCGACGGAGCTCCAGTTCACGCCGCTCCCGTCGGTGGACCCGCCGCCGCAGGGTCCGCGAGCGCCGTACCCGCCCGAGGTGGAGCTGCCCCCGATGCGCCCGTTCCCGGACGCGCATCTGTACCCGGAGACCCAGGCGTACCTCGAGGCCGCGGGACACCAAGACGCGCAGCACTACCCGGCCCCGCCCACGCAGGTGTACCCGCAAGGCATCCAACAGTCCTACCCGTCGCCGGACCTCGTCGGTTCCGCGCAGCCGTACGCCGAACAGCTGGACGACTCCGCGCCGGGTGCTCCCGACTCCACCCGGGCGTACCCGGAACCGGCCGCGGGATGGGCATACGCCGACCTGCCGCCGCAGGCGTACTCCCAGGCACCCGATCAGGCCGAGACGCAACGACATCCCGGAGTCGGGAACTACTCGGAGGACACCAGGCGGTATCCGGAGCACCGACAGCCACCCGGCGCGGCCGCCCCGCCGGACGCGTCCGACCATCTCCCCGCCCCCGAGGCTGCCCCGACCGAATATCTCGCGCCGGTGGGGCAGGACGGCCTCGCGACTCGCACGGACTATCCGCCCCGGGGCGACTACCCCGCGCGCACCGGCTACCCGCTGGGCCGTGACGAGCCGGAGTACGACTACGACGACTACGACGAGTCCGCTTACTCCTCGTCGCGTCCCGGTCGCTCCATAGCGCTGCCCATCATGGCGGCCGTTCTCGCCGTCGTCGCGGTCGCCGTCGTCGGCGCGGTAGCCTGGCAGTCGTTCGGTTCCGGCGCAGTCGAGACGACCTCCGCCGCCGCGCACTCCGAGACGTCCGCGCCGGCCGTGCGTCCCAGCACTCGGGCGCCGAGCAGCACATCGGCCGCACGCGCGACGTCCACCTCGGTCAAGCCGACTCCGGTCAGCCTGCCCGCTGGTGCGCAGCCGTGCGGCGAGGGACGGGCGGCCTCCGGGTCGTTCACCCAGTCGGCGACGGGCACCGCCGTGACGAGTTGCGCCTTCGCCGAAGAGGTGCGCAGAGCCTATGCCGAACTCGGCACGGCGCAGAACGCGGCACGCGACGCGCCGCGCACGGTCGTCGCGACCAGCCCCGTCACCGGACGGACCTACACGATGAGTTGCCAACCCGAAGGTCAGATCATCACGTGCAGTGGCGGTGAGAACGCGGTCGTTTACGTCTACTGACGTGCACGACGGCGGGCTACGGCACGGCCGGCGTTCCGCCCGGGACCACTGCCAAGCCCGCCGCTTTCCATGCCCGGAAACCGCCGACGAGGTCGGTCACCCGGCGCAGGCCGAGACCGAGCCCGTCGGCGGCGGCCAGACTCGACGCGTAGCCCTCGTT
Source organism: Nocardia sp. CY15 (assembly GCF_009829295.1). Lineage (NCBI taxonomy): Bacteria > Bacillati > Actinomycetota > Actinomycetes > Mycobacteriales > Nocardiaceae > Nocardia > Nocardia sp. CY15. The sequence continues at coordinate 643,794 of NZ_VUOT01000001.1, read as the reverse complement.
GCACACGATCACCACCGGGGTGTCCGCGGTGAGGCCGGGTAGCCGGTGTTCGCCGTTCGGATCGAGGCGCCACTCCAGGACGATCCGTTCGACCACGACCGCACCGGGTATCTCGCCCTCGGCGAGCCGATTCGCGTGCGGCCTGATGTCCACGATCAATCCGCCGTCGGACTGCAACGCGGCCGCCTGCTCCGGCGCGACCCGCTGTAGTCGCGCCCTGGCTCGCGCCACCATTTCCTCGGCGCCTGTGCTCATCGTTCACCTACTCCGCTCGCTGATGTCCCCGTGAAATCCGTGAGCGTACGGTATTCGCGAACCGGGCGCAGCGGCGGCGAGTACGCGTGCACCGACGCGGCGGGCCACGGCTTGTCGTTGCGGAGCTGGTGCGCTCGATCGGGCCCGAACGCGACCGTGTCACCGGCTCGCCGTTGCGCCTTCCGTACCTGGCCGCCGAGGTGCAGGTATTCCTCGCGGAGTTCGCCGACGGTCATGGTGAACGCACCGGAAGCGCCGCCGTGGTCGTGCGGTTCGGTGCCTTGACCCGGCGCCCAGGACAGCAGCCACAATTCGACGCCCATGGTCAAGGCGAGGCGGGTCCACCAGCGCTGCTGGGGATCGAAGCGCGCGATGTCCAGCAGCGGCGTCGCCAACTCCGCGGCCACTTCGCTGGTCAGTCTCTGTAGTTGCGCCGGCGACCACAGTGCCCGGTCCGGATGGAGGGCGTCTCGCACCACCGGCAGGTCTATGCCGGGATGGATGTCGCGAGCGTGCTTGAGATTCACCGGAAGAGATGTGGTCACATGTGCTCCTGACGTGTCGGTCGGATGAGCGCTCCGCGGCTGCGCCGCGTGGATTCTGCTGCATCCCGGCACGTTTGCCACCAATCACGATCAGCGCGAACAAAATTCAACCGTCCGCCGCCGGGCCGCGCGATCCCGGCTACCGCCAGGCCCGAGAAGGCCGCCTGCACGCGGCCGTTCTACCCGAACGCGGGCAAGGGCGGGGATTTCGGGAAGACGACGGGCAGCGACACGAGGGCACGGTGGAATGGACCCGGCCGCCAGCCCAGTTCCTCCGGCGCGACCGCGAGCCGTAGCTCGGGCAGGGCATCGAGTAGTTGATCGATGGCGTCCTGCGCGATCAGGTAGGCCATGGATCTGGCGGGGCACGCGTGCGGTCCAGCACCCCACGCGAGATGCGCTCGGTTGTCGGTGTACTCGCCGGTGTGGATGGCCGGGTCGTTGTTGCACGCCGCCATGCTGATCACGACCGGCTGGTGCGCGGGCAACCACACGTCGTCGACCAGGATCGGCTGTTTCGGGTAGCTGAAGCAGTAGTTGGCTCCCGGCGGATCGGTGAACAGCACCTCGTCGAGGGCCTCGCGGGTGGAGAGGCTGCCGCCGAAGATCCCGCTCGCGAACCGGCGGTCGGTGAGCATCAACCGCAGGGTATTGGCGATCAGGTTCTGCTGTGGTTCGATGCCCGCTCCGTACAGGGTGACCAGTTGGTGGATCATCTCCATGTCGTCGAGGCCGGTGGAGTGGCGCAGCAGCCGCGAGGTGATGTCGTCGCCCGGATTCCTTCGCTTCATCTGCACCAGGTCGAACAGCGCGTCGGCGAGCATCGCGTTGCCCTTTTCCGCGTTGACGCCCTCGAAGATGGCGGCCATGCCCATCGCGACTTGCTGCCCGATCTCCGGCGGGCAGCCGAGCATCGAGTTGAGCACCGCGAACGTGAGGGGGAACGCGTACTGGCTGATCAGGTCTGCCGCGCCGTCCTGGCAGAAGGCATTGATCAGCGGGCCCGCGACCCGTTCGGTGGTCGTATGCAATGCGTGCAGATCGACCTCGACGAGGCTGGCGACATTCACTTGGCGGTAGCGCTGATGCTCGAACCCGGTATTGCGCAACGCGTTCGGCCGCCACTCCATCATCGGCAGGATGGGGCAGTCACCCGGAATGCCCTGCTGCCACGTCCGTGGATCGGCGGGAAAGTGCGTCGGGTCGTTGAGAATTCGCAGCGCCGCGTAGTAGCCGATCACCAATGTAGCGGGCACGTTCGGCGCCAGTTCGACCGGCACGAGCGCACCGTACCGGCGGCGCATCTCACGGTAGGCGTGATGCGGGTCGGCGGCGAATGCTTCCGTGTACAACGCGATCCGGGGTTCGTCGGTATCGAGCGGTGAACCGTGCTGCACGGGGCAGCCTTTCGCGCTCTCCGAGGCGGATTGCGGGGATTGTGGCGTGGACAAAGGGCTCGACTCCAGAGGGCAGACTCTTCGATGACGCGGTCGATGCGTGCCGGCACGCGGTCGGCTACGCGCCGGTCAGGTGCGTGTTCACGATGTGCCACGGGATCGTAAGCAGTCCGAACCCGGCCGTGGGGTCGTTTGCGCCGCTTGATCAGTGAATGCGGAGCTATCCGCTCCGAGGTCGCGTCGGCTGTGGACCTGCCGCGTACGGGAGTAGTCGCTCGTTCGCCGTGCCTTCCGACGCTGTTGAGCGCGGCGACGGCGGACGAAGCGGCGCGGGCAGCTCGAATCGCCGAGCCTGCCGCCGCTTCGTCCGCGCGGCGCAGTCGGGCATCCTCGTGCGGGGGCGGGGATTCGCTTACTCGCCGAGGTCCGCCGCATACCGTTCGGCCAGCACGGCGACGCGCTCGGCAGGCCAGGGGCAGCGGATGTCGCCTTGGGTGGCGGCGAAGAAGAGTTCCAGGTGTACGTGCCAGGCGGCCAGTAAGGTCGGCCGCAGCCGAGCCAGTCGCGCCGGTACGGTCTGGGTGAGTTCCACCCACACGCCGAAGTCGGGATCGGCTTCGAAGGACCAGCGCACCGTGCCGACGACGGTGCCCTCGTGCCGCCACCGGTATTCCATCGATCGGGGCGGATCGACGCCGAGGAGTGCGCCCGCCTCGACATGCTGGTTCGTCGCGCGGGCGGGTGGGGGAGCGCCCACGGCGGGAATCTCGTCCTCGACGAGCAGTGACCAGAGCGTTTCCGGCGGCTGCCACACCAGATCGCGGGCGAACCGCAGCACGTAGCCGTCGGGGACCTCGTCACACATGCCGGTGTCGAGCCCGAAATCCGCGACGTAGCTTTCGATGTCCGTCAGCCAGCTCCTGTCCGGCTCGGTGTGGGCGCCGTCGAGGTCGGCGGCGAGCGCGGACAGGCAGCGGTCCCAACCGACCGCCGACCTGGCGGCGCCGAGCCGTGCTCGCGGTCCTCCGCCGAGGACGTGGGTGAAGATCAGCAATGTCCCGTCGCCGTCGGCCACGAGCTCGAATCGCAGCACGTCCTGGCTCCAGCGGAACATGTAGACCTTGGGCGGGTCGACTTCGAGTACCTCTCCCGCGGAGACGCTGTCGGTGGTCTCGGGTGCGTCGGCGAAGGTGAAGCGCATCGCGGCGCCCGGTCGCAGCTCGGTCGTGACAGCCGCCGGGAACCAGGCGGCCATCTCGGCCGGGTCGCTGATCGCGCGCCACACCTTCTCCGGCGGATGTGCCAGCCTGCGTTCGAAACGCAGGGTCGGGGCGCCGTCGATCGTGTGCAGCCGTGCTCGGGAATCGGTCATGGTCGTCCTTTCTCGTCGGGCATAGCGTCGAGATGGCGTTCCAGGGCGTCGAGGCTGGATTCCCACATCCGACGGTAAGGCGCGAGCCATGCCTCGATCTCGGCCAGCGGTTCCGGTCGCAACCGGTACCAGCGCCGCTGCGCGTCGTGGCGGACCTCCACCAAACCCGCGCCACGCAGAACCTTCAGGTGCTTGGACACGGTGGGCTGGGCCAACCGCAGCTCCGCCACCAAGTCGCCGACCAGTCGCTCCCGCGCGCGCAGCAAGTCGAGAATCTCCCGGCGGCGAGGCTCGGCCAGCGCCTCGAACGTTGATGCCATATTGGCAATATAGCCGAAATGGAATATACGTGCCAGTGTTCTGGCGGAAGGACTCACGGAACGAGGGTCAGAGGCAGGGCCAGGACCGTAGTGCGATGTCCACGGTGCGGCGCAAGTGGGGCGATCTCGCGCCCGCGGCCGCCTGGACCGCGATCCCGTCGGAGATCGTCATGAGGTAGCGGGCCAGGTCGGCGGGTTTGCTGTCGCGCGGTAGGTCGCCGTCGGCGCGCGCCTGCTCCAGGCGCCGCCGCAGCGCGGCCTCACCGGCCAGGCGGAGCGCCACCGCGCTCTTGCGGCTGTGCTCGGCCTCCGGCCCGCAGGCCTGCGCGCTGCGCACCGAGAGGCAGCCGGGGCTGTCGTGCCCGGTGGTCAGCTGGATCGCCCCCTCGAGGAACGCGGCAGCGACCGCTCGGGCGGTCGGGAGTTCGAGCGCTTCGGCGACGTAACCGCCGGGACCCTCGGCATAGCGGGCGAGCACCCGATCGAACAGTTCGGCCTTGCTGCCGAAGGCGGCGTACAAGCTGGGACGGTTGATGCCCATCGCCGCGGTGAGATCCGACAACGCGGCGCCCTCGTAGCCGTACCGCCAGAACACCTCCAGTGCTCGATCCAGCGCACTGTCGATGTCGAAACTGCGGGGCCGACCTCCCGGCATGGACACCTCCCGGTTTCTTACCTTTCGGTACCTTACTCGGCGATCTCAAGGCGAGCCGTCCGGTTCACCGCCTCCACGAGCCGACCGTCACACACTTCAGTCGGGTTTCCCAGCCGATCGCCCGGTCGGGGGCGTCACACGCGCGTTGTCGTCGCGGCCCGGCCGTCCTCGCGAGGAGCCTCATAACTCGGTGACATCCTGTCGCACGCCGGTTTCCGCTGCTTCGGTGACGGCGTCGAGGAGGCGGCGCTGGCGCAAGCCGACGGTGAAGTCGGGGCGGGCGGCCCTGCCCTCGGTGATGGCGGCGGCGGTCTCGCGGTAGACGCCCGCCACGTGGGCAGTCGGGCCTGTGGGCAGCGTGGGCGGCACCGAGCGATAGTGGTCCGGGACATGGAGCTCCTCGACCGATCCGCCGTTGGAGCGCAAGTGGATTCGCCAGTCGGCCCAGTGCATATACATCCCGGACTGGAGCGGGCCGATGGACAGGGTTCCCTCTGTCCCGCGAATGTGGAGCGCGAATCCGTCCGGGGCGTCGGCATTTCCTCCGTGCACGGTCACCGCGACCGCCGCGCCACTGGCCAGGCGGCCGACCAGTGCCAGTTGCCCGGGCTGCCGGTTCGGGATGCTCCGGCCGGTTCCGAGCACGGTGAGTTCGTCGTGCAGCGTGGCGAGGACGGCGGCTACTTCGGTGAGTTCGCCCGCCAGGTGCTCGAGGACGCCGAGCACGTGCCCCGCCATGATCGTCAGCAGCCCGCTGCCCTTGGCGGGATCGGCGCTCCAGGCCAGTTCGGGCCGAATCGATCCGCCGCCGAACGGATCTCCGGCCGCGACGATGGTGACCGCGGAAACGGCGCCGATGCGGCCCGTGGCGAGCAGGTCCTTGACGTAGTTCACCGATGGCGAGTGGTAGCCCTGCAGGACAACGGTGTGCACGACATCCGCCGCCACCGCCGCGGCGGTGAGCTCGGCGGACTCGGCCGCGCTCGTGCCCATCGGCCATTCGCAGACGACGTGCTTCCCCGCCGCGAGCGCCGCGCGCACCACCGCCGCGTGCCCGGTGGACTTGATCGCCGCCACAACCAGATCCACCTCCGGATGCGCCGCCAGCTCCGCCGTGTCGGTGAACGCGTGCCGCACCCGGGCGGCTTCGGCCGCGGCCGTGGCCGACGCGCGATTCGTCGTCGCCACGGCCGTGATGCGGAACTCCGGCAATGCCGCCAGCGCGGGCAGGTGGGTCGCGGCGGCCCAGCTTCCAGCGGGATTCGCGCCGACGATGCCGACGCCGATGGGTGCGGTGGTGTGACCGGTCATGAGGGCTCCTAGTTCTGTACCGTTTGGTAGTAAACTAGGCGGTGCGCCGTCGACCGGCAACCGGTAAGGCCACTCGTCGACGGAGGCGTGGGGTTCGAGTGGGTCGGGCATAGTGGGGCTATGAAGTACGTGTTGCTGATCTGTGACGACGAGAAGGTGTCCCCGTCCATGGAGGAGATCGCGGCGGATCCGGCACATCGGGCGTATGCGGCGGAGGTGGATCGACGGGGAGCCGCGCGCGGTGGCGCGCGGCTGCGTCCGGTGGCGGACGCGACCACGGTCCGGGTGCGTGACGGGGAGACCCTGGTGTCGGATGGCCCGTTCGCGGAGACGAAGGACTTCATCGGCGGTATCGACATCCTGGAGTGCGCTGATCTGGACGAGGCGATCGCGCTCGCGGCGCTGCATCCCTACGCGAGCCGGGGCTGTGTCGAGGTCCGCCCCGTGTGGGAATGACGTCGCCGGAGGCGGTTCGTTCCGCGGTCGACGCGGCGTATCGGCAGGAGTGGGGCCAGGTGGTCGCCACGCTGATCGGGCTGACCGGCGACTGGGACCTGGCGGAGGACTGCGCGCAGGACGCGTTCGCCGCGGCGCTGGCGACGTGGGGGCGCGATGGAGTTCCGGCTCGTCCTGGTGCGTGGCTCACCACCACGGCCCGTCACCGGGCGACCGATCGGCTGCGGCGTGACACGACGGGAGCGGCGAAAGTGCGGCAGCTCGGCGTGCTGGCCCGAGATCCGATCTCGCGGCCTGCCGAGGAGATTCCGGACGAGCGGTTACGACTGATTTTCACGTGCTGCCATCCCGCACTGCCGTTCCCCGCCAGGGTCGCCCTCACGTTACGCACGTTGGCAGGGCTGAGCACGGGCGAGATCGCCAAGGCGCTCCTGACCTCGGAGCCGACGATGGCGCAACGCTTGGTGCGCGCCAAGCGCAAGATCGTCGAGGCCGGGATCCCGTACCGGGTCCCACCGGCGGAGTCGCTGCCCCAGCGGCTGGCCGCTGTCCTCGCGGTGCTGTACCTGATCTTCAACGAGGGCTACGACGAACAAGACGGGCGCAGGGCACTGGCCGCTGAGGGCATCCACCTCGCCAGGGTGCTGGTTGGTCTGATGCCGAACGAACCCGAGGCGCACGGTCTGCTGGCCTTGATGTTGCTGCTCGAGGCCCGCCGCGCGAGTCGCACCGAGGGCGGCGTGCTGGTCACGTTGGAGGACCAGGACCGGTCCCGATGGAATCGCGCGATGATCACCGAAGGTGTCGCGGTGCTCGACGAAGCGCTGGGGATGCGGCGTTGCGGGCCGTATCAGGTACAGGCCGCGATCGCCGCATGTCATGCCACCGCACCCGATGCCGCGGCTACCGATTGGCCGCAGATCGCCGCGCTCTATTCCGAGCTCGCGCGGCTGGCGCCGTCTCCCGTGGTGGACCTCAACCGCGCCGTGGCGATCGCGATGGCCGACGGCATCGCCGCCGGACTCGCCCTCGTCGGCCAGCTCGCCGAGTCCGGCGAACTGGATGGCTACTACCTGCTGCCCGCGACGCGGGCGGATCTGCTGCGCCGGGCCGGCCGCGTCGCCGAGGCCGCCGATTTCTACGCGCAGGCGTTGGAACTGGCGCCGACCGACGCCGAACGCCGCTACTTGACGGCTCGTCTGCGAAGCCTTTGAACAGCGCTAACCGCGCGTGCATCGAATTTTCTGGGAATTCTTCCGCGTCGATGTCGATCCCGGGCGGCCTCCTTCGTCGGTGGTGCGAAACCACCGAACAGAGAGAGGCAACAACCATGTCGAACACCGAGTACCTGACCGCCGCCACGACCGTCGACCGGACGCCGGAGGAGGTCTTCTCCGCCATCACCAACGTGCGCGGGTGGTGGAGCGAAAACATCATCGGCGACACCGCCGCCGTGCGCGACGAGTTCGTCTTCACCGATGACAGCACTCACGCCGGGGAGGCCGCCCAAGGCAAGAAAGGTATCCGTTTCGCCCGGTTCCAGCTCACCGAGGTCGTGCCGAACCGACGGGTGGTCTGGCACGTCGTGGACTCCTACCTCGACTTCATCGACGACCACGACGAGTGGACCGGCACCGACGTCATCTTCGACCTCACCGCCGCCGCGCGGGGCACGACGCTGCGCTTCAGGCACGAAGGGCTCACCGCGAAGGAATCCGCCTGCTTCGAAGCGTGCTCGCGTGGCTGGACCTTCTACATCACCGAGAGCTTGCCGCAGCTGATCACCACCGGCGCCGGCCGCCCCATTCCGAGCTACAACCGCTGACACCTGGGGTGATACTCCAATGCTATTGACTCAGGCTGGTATGCGGTGAGCTGGTCCGCAATGGCTCTCGCGGTCAGCTGCTTTCGGCGAACTGGGGCGTAACCAATTCATCTAGTACGTTCTCCGGGATAACGAGAAGCAGTTCTCGGGTGAGGCCGGCGCTCAGCAGCGCCGGTTCCGATCCCGGCCGCTCGGCGACATCGGGCGGGTAGGTGGAGGTGGCCATGCTTGTTGACCGCGCCGTCGTCATGTGGCGGGGAGACAAGAATCAGCCGACTCGTGGCCGCGCCCCTGCCGTCGCGGCCGGCGGTCGGCGTGCCGGAGGACGGTGCCCGGACGCCGCTCCGGCATCGCAACCCGGCGGAGTTCGCGGAAAGAGTGTGTCGAGAATGTCCACTGGTCGATTTCGCAGAGCTCGAAACGTTCTGGGCTGTGCGGCCCTCGTCGTATCGCTGGTAGCCGGGTGCGGCGCCGACCGCCCCGAGGATCCGGCGACGAGCGAACCCACCATCACCGAGGCCGCGGCGCGCACCGACCAGAAAGGCTTGTCGCTCATCGTGCCGGGCACCCTGGCCGCGAGCTACGCCGAACTGGCCGCGAGCGTGCGCGGCAAGCTCGGCATGGCCATCATGCCGGTCGGCGGCGAGCAGGTGGTCACCTTCGGTGAATGGACCAGCGGCCCGGCCTGGTCGACGATGAAGGTCCCGCTGACCATCGCCGCGCTGCGGCGCAGTCCCGGCGCCACGAGCTACGCCGCGTCGGCGGCGATCACGCAATCCGACAACGCCGCCGCCGACGTGCTCTGGCAGTCGCTGGGCAGCGCGCAGGAGGCGGCGCAGGCCGTGCAGGCGGTGCTGCGCGAAGGCGGGGACAGCAAGACCGTCGTGCCCGCCACGCGCACCCGCTCGGAGCATTCGGCCTTCGGGCAGGCGGACTGGTCGCTGACCGATCAGGTGCGGTTCGCCTCGCGGTTGCCCTGCCTGCCTCAGGGCGACCGCGTGACCGCGTTGATGGAGCAGGTCGTCGCGAGTCAGCGCTGGGGCCTCGGCGAGTTCAGCGGCGCCGAATTCAAGGGCGGCTGGGGCCCGGACGCCTCGGGCGCCTACCTGGTGCGGCAGTTCGGGATCATCAGCATCCCCTCGGGGCAGATCGCGATCGCGGTCGCGGTGCAGCCGGATTCCGGGGCGTTCAGCGACGGCATGAACGTTCTGGACAGGCTGGCCACGGTCATCTCCCAGCATCTCGACGAGCTGGCCGGGGGGCGCTGCCAGGCCGCATGAGGTCATCTGTCCAGGTCAGTGTTACGCGCCGTTCACGGGGGTGGGGCTGCCGAGATCGGACAAGAGGGGCAAGATAGCGGCCATGCGCATCGGAGTTCTGACCGGAGGCGGAGACTGCCCAGGACTGAACGCGGTCATCCGCGCCGTCGTTCGCACCGCGAACGGCCGCTACGGAGACGCGATCGTCGGCTTCGAGGACGGGTGGCGCGGCCTATTGGAGGACCGAAAGATCCAGATCCGCAACGATGACCGCACCGACCGGATCCTGACCAAAGGCGGCACCATCCTCGGTACCGCCCGCACCAACCCCGACGTGCTGCGCGCCGGATTGGGCCGGATCAAACAGACCCTCGACGACAACGGCATCGAAGCGCTCATCCCGATCGGCGGCGAGGGCACCCTCACGGCCGCGAGCTGGTTGTCCGACGAAGGCGTCCCGGTGGTCGGCGTCCCGAAGACCATCGACAACGACATCGACTGCACCGACGTCACTTTCGGTCACGACACCGCGCTGAGCATCGCCACCGAGGCGATCGACCGGCTGCACACCACCGCCGAGTCGCACCAGCGCGTCATGCTCATCGAGGTCATGGGCCGGCACGCGGGCTGGATCGCGATCAGCGCGGGCATGGCGGCGGGCGCGCACCTGACTCTGGTGCCGGAGGTCCCGTTCGAGGTGGACGAGGTGTGCGCCATGATCAAACGGCGTTTCCAGCGCGGCGACAAGCACTTCATCTGCGTCGTCGCCGAGGGGTCGCACCCGGCGCCGGATTCCGGATTCACCTTGCGCGAGGGTGGTATCGACGAGTTCGGCCACGAGCGTTTCACCGGCGTCGCCCAGCAGCTCGGTGTGGAGATCGAGCGGCGCATCGGCAAAGAGGTACGCACCACCGTGCTCGGTCATGTGCAGCGCGGCGGCAGCCCCACGCCCTACGACCGGGTGCTGGCCACCCGCTTCGGCCTGCACGCCGCGGAGGCGGTGCACGCGGGCAAGTTCGGTCAGATGGTCGCGCTGCACGGCACCTCCATCGACCTGGTTCCCCTGTCGGAAGCCACCAAGCAGCTCAAGCGGGTGCCTACGGAGCGCTACCGCGAAGCGGAGGCGTTCTTCGGCTGAGTGCGGTGCCGGAGCGCGACAGTCTGGACAAGCACGTCGCCTCGGATGGCATCATGGCGTCGTGATCAGGACTGTCAGCCATCGTTGGACCGGATCGCTGACCAGTGAACGCAGGCGCACCAGCGACTGAAACCGTTTCTGTGTCTGCGGTCCGCGCCGTTGCCCCGCTACGCTTGCCCGCATGGCCGAGTTCCACCTGAACGATCTGCCCGATGCCACCGTCGCCGTATTGCGCCGCCGGGCGCGTTCGGCCGAGCTACCGCTGCCGGACTACATCCGGCGCGAACTGGTCGCGCTTGCGCGGCGGCGCACCGCCGATGACACGATCGTCGAATTCCTGGAATCGGAAGGACGCGACCTGGCACCGGAGATCGGCGAAGACGCCGTGGCGCTCGTCCGGAGTTACGACCTGCCCATCGAGGCGCTCGGCGTTCTCGGCCGCCGAGCTCGCTCCGCCGGAGTCCCGCTGGGGGAGTACGTGCGTCGGGAACTGGTCCGGCTCGCTCGGCATACGACCGTCGAGGACGCGCTGCTGGAGTTCGGCGAGGTGCAGGAACGGGAGCCGGGCCTGCGGCTGGACATGGCGGAGATCGCCGCGGCGGTGCGGTACGCGCGCGGCGAATAGCTCAGGTCGAGCCGGACTGTCGGTACTGTGAACCGCATGCGCAGTGGGCGACTGATCGCGTTGGCTCTGTTCATGATCGCGGCATTGATGGCCGGGTGCTCGGAGTCGAATCCGCCCGAGCCGACCACCGGTGATTGGCACGGCGACATCGAGGTCCCCGGACAGCCGCTACAGGTCGGGGTCAGTTTCCGCGACGACGGCACGGCCACCATCGACATCCCGCTGCAAGGTGTGATGGACGCCCAGCTGAAGGATGTCAGCTCCGATCGCAACGGTGTGACCTTCGCGATCCCCGACATCCCGGGCGATCCGGTGTTCCGCGGCAAGTACGAATCCGGAACCGACCGGATCACCGGCGATTTCACGCAGGCGGGCCAGAGCTTCCGGCTGGCGCTGAGCCGAGGCGAAGTCGAACCGCCCGCGCGCCCGCAGGAACCGAAGCCGCCGTTCCCGTACAAGACCGAGGACGTCACCTACCGCAACGGCGACATCACCATCACGGGCACATTGACCGAACCACAGGATTCCGGCCCGTTCCCTGCCATCTTGATGATCAGCGGAAGCGGTCCGCAGGACCGCAACGAGGAACTCATGGGCCACAAGCCGTTCCTGCTGCTGGCCGACACCTTCACCCGCGCGGGCTACGCCGTGCTGCGCACCGACGATCGCGGCGTCGGCGGCACGAGCGGCAAGCTGGACGAGGCGAACTACACCGACCTGGCCGCAGACGCGGCCGCGGGCGTCGGCTTCCTGCGTGCCCGCACCGAGATCGACCCGGCCCGGGTCGGGCTCTTCGGCCACAGCGAAGGCGGCTATCTCGCTCCGCTGGTCGCCACGCGTCCGGACAGCGGCGTCGCGTTCGCCGTCCTGATGGCCGGGCCCGGCGTCCCCGGTTCGGACGTGCTCATCGAGCAGACCCGCCTGATCGCCACCGCGAACGGCACCCCGCCCGACCAGGTGGACGCCCGGGTGCGCGACACCACCGAGCTGGCCGCGCTGTTGAAAGCAGGGGACCTCGACGGCGCCAGGCAGCTGGCCATCCGGCAGAACCAAGCCCTGCCCGCCGAACAGCGCGTGCCGGACGACCAAGCGGCCGCGCAGATCACGCCGTATCTGGCCGCCCTGGTCGCCTACGATCCCGCGCCCGCCCTTTCCGCCCTGCGCGTCCCGGTGCTCGCCTTCTTCGGCGACAAAGACCTCCAGGTCCCCGCCGCGCAGAGCGCGCAGCCGATGCGCGAGCACCTCGCCGCCGACCCCGATGCGACCGTCCACGTCTTCCCGGGTCTCAATCACCTGATGCAGCCCACCGAGACCGGCCGTCCCAGCGAATACAGCACCATCGAAACGACCGTCGCTCCCGAGGTGCTCGACTACGTCACCGGCTGGCTGCGGCAGCGGGTCCCGCCGAAATAGCGCGTCGGCCACGACGCGAGAGCCGCTGCGCTGCGGCGGGAGCGCTTACCTAAACTGATGGCCATGAGCGCACCCACGGTCGACCTGATGGATTACTCGGATGTCATCGCCCGGTTCGAGCCGGTGCTCGGCATGGAGGTCCACGTCGAGCTGTCCACCGCGACGAAGATGTTCTGCGGTTGCCCGACCGAGTTCGGCGCCGAGCCGAACACCCAGGTCTGCCCGGTGTGCCTCGGTCTGCCCGGTTCGCTTCCGGTGGTCAACCAGAAGGCCGTCGAGTCCGCGATCCGGATCGGGCTGGCGCTCAACTGCTCGATCACACCGTGGGGCCGCTTCGCGCGCAAGAACTACTTCTACCCCGATCAGCCGAAGAACTACCAGATCAGCCAGTACGACGAGCCGATAGCCACGAACGGGCACCTGGACGTGGTGCTCGACGACGGCAGCATCTTCCGCGTGGACATCGAGCGCGCGCACATGGAGGAGGACACCGGCAAGTCGGTGCATGTCGGCGGCGCGACCGGTCGCATCCACGGCGCGAGCCACTCCCTGCTGGACTACAACCGCGCCGGCGTGCCGCTGATCGAGATCGTCACCAAGCCGATCACCGGCGCGGGTGAGCGGGCCCCGGAAGTCGCGCGGGCCTACGTCACGGCGCTGCGGGATCTGCTGAAGTCGCTCGGGGTCTCCGACGTGAAGATGGAGCAGGGTTCGCTGCGCTGTGACGCGAACGTCTCCTTGATGCCTGTCGGCGCGACAGAATTCGGCACCCGCACGGAGACCAAGAACGTCAACTCGCTGCGCAGCGTCGAGGTCGCGGTGCGCTACGAGATGCGCAGGCAGGGCGCGGTGCTCGCGAGCGGCGGCACGGTCGTGCAGGAGACCAGGCACTTCCACGAGGCCGACGGCAGCACCTCGCCGGGACGCCGCAAGGAGACCGCCGAGGACTACCGCTACTTCCCCGAGCCCGACCTCGAGCCCGTCGCCCCCGACGCGGAATGGGTCGAGCAGTTGCGCGGCACCATCCCCGAGTACCCCTGGCTGCGCCGCGCGCGCATCCAGACCGACTGGGGCCTGTCCGACGAGGTGATGCGCGACCTGGTCAACGCGGGCGCGCTGGATCTGATCATCGCCACCGTCGACGCGGGCGCCCCGGCCAACGAGGCGCGCTCCTGGTGGGTCGCCTACCTCACCGAGAAGGCCAAGGAGCGCGAGGTCCCGCTGGACGAGCTGCCGATCACCCCCGCCCAGGTCGCCGAGGTGATCAAGCTGGTCGACGCGAAGACGATCAACAACAAGGTGGCCAAGCAGGTCGTCGACCACGTGCTGGCGGGCGAGGGCGATCCGGCGCAGATCGTCGAGGCCAAGGGCCTGGGCATGGTCAGCGACGACAGCGCCTTGCAGTCCGAGGTGGAGAAGGCGCTGGCCGCCAACCCCGACATCGCCGACAAGATCCGCTCCGGCAAGGTCCAGGCCGCGGGCAAGATCGTCGGCGACGTCATGAAGGCCACTCGCGGCCAGGCCGACGCGGCCCGGGTCCGCGAACTCGTGCTCGCCGCCTGTAGCTAGCGGCCGAACTGGCTGTTCGAGGTCGGTCGATCGCGACGGCGCTGTAGGGCGTGGTGGGCGTCGGCGGCGTGGTGAAGCGGGCGTTCGGCAGGTACAGGTGCTCGCCGAACGCCGCGACGGTCGTCGGTATGTCGAAACGCGGGTCGGTGACGCGCCGTACGACCGTGCCTGTCGCGCCGGTGGGATCGAGTGCGATCACGGCGATCGCGTTGGACCGGTTCTGGACGACCAGCAGCGTGCTGCCGCGTAAGAGCAGGCCGTCACCGTTGGGCAGCTGCTCGGCGCCGAGGTCGACCTGCCGCGTCACGCCCGTCGCCGGCTCGACGTGGAACAGCCTGCCGGTTGCCGACTGCATGACGATCAGCCCCGTGCCGTCGGGCGTGCGCACGATCCCATTGGCGTTGATCGCTCCGGGCTCGTAACGGATAGCGCCGGTCAGCTCTCGTCGCATCACCGCCGCGACCGGCGGCAGCGCGGCGTCGTGGCCGAGGGGCAGGTGGTAGAGCACCGGCGTGCGCGAGTCGGTGAACCACGCACCCGCGGGCGTGAGAACCACGTCGTTGACGAACGTGTCCGGCGGCGTCGCGAGCCGGTAGCTGGCCAGCACCTCGCCCGTGCGGGTGTCCACGACGCGAGCGTCACCGCCGGTGCCGCCCGCGACGAACAGCCGACCGCGATGGTCGATCTGGAGCCCGAGCGCCGGTGTACCCGGCCCGGGGCTCAGGATGGCGCCCTGCCCGGTCACCAGGCTGGCGCGGTAGATGGAGCCGTCCGCCCGCGAGCCGAAGTAGGCCACCGGCAGCGACCCGATCGCGATACCCTCCGGCTGGAACCCTGCGGGGAGGTCGATCGCGGCGTGGAGCACCGGACGGTGCGCAGCCGGTCGATCCGCGGGTATCAGCGCCGCGACGCCGACGCAGGCGAGCGCGGTCGAGATACCGAGGACTCGCTTCATCCGTTCCTCCGTCATGGCAATCGGGTCCGTCGGTATGGTCTTGCGATCGACACACCAAGTGAGTCGGTCCCGATCGTGCGTGCTCAGTAGCCGACGGTGAAATGTCTGCTCTCGCTGGGATTCTCGAGCTCGTCGAGAACGGCCACGGCGAGATCTTCGACCGAGATCCTGGACGTGCCGTCGGCGCGGGTGACGAGGGTGGTGGCACCGCGCCGGTAGCCACCGGTGCGCGCTCCGGGTTCGAGGAGGGCGGGAGGGCTGAGATAGATCCAGTCGGCCGGGTGTGCTCGGCAGGTCTCCCACTGCGCGAGGCTGGCGGCGGCGATCGGGCGGATGGCTTCCGGCACGTACTCCGGGCTGTCGAGAACGAGCCGGTCGGGATGCCCTGGGGCCCGAAGCGGGGCCGCTCCGCCGACGACGAGAATGCGCGTCCGGGTAGCCGTGGCCGCATCCAGCAGCGCCTTGGTCGTCGCCGTGACGGTGTCTTCGTGCCCGGGAGCCGGACGGGTAGCGGCCACGATCGCGTCGGCGCCGTCGAGCAGTTCGCTCATCCGGACGGGGTCGTTCGCGTCGCCTTCGACGGCCCTCACTCCGGAAGGCAGGCCGGTCGGCCGCTGTTTGCGGAATACGGCGATGAGTTCATGACCTCGGCTCGCGGCTTCGGTGACGACGCGTGAGCCGACCATGCCGGTGGCTCCGACGACGGCGATCTTCATCGAGGTGTCCTTTCAGGTGTGGGGGTCGTGGTGGAGGTGGATGAGCGCGTGGGCGCGGGAAGCTGTCCCGCGACGATCGCGGCGAGGGCGAGCCCGAATCCCACGAGTTGGATCGGACCGAGGGTCTGGCCGAGCAGGATGGCGCCGAGAACGGCGGCGACCAGCGGCGAGAGCAGGACGAGCACCGCGACCGAGGTGACGGGCAGGGCGCCGATGCCGCGGAACCAGAGGACATAGGCGATCAGTCCGCCGACCAGGCCCAACCAGAGGTAGCCCAGAGCAGCGGGCGGGCCGATCGGGGGAGGCGGCCCCTCGACCAGGAACGTGAGGGGCAGCAGAAACAGGCCCCCCGCGGTGAGTTGCCAGCCCGCGAAAGCGGTGGGACCAGCCTCGGCCGGCCGTCCCCACCGTTTGGTGAGCGTCAGGCCGAGTGCCATCGAGGCCGCGGCGGCGAGGCCAGCCACGACACCGAGGGGGTCGAGCGCCGCGTCCGGCCCGATCACCACCAAGCCGACGCCGACCACGCCTATCGCGCCCCAGCCGATCCGCCACGCCGAGGGGTTCTCGTGCAGGACTGCCACGGCCAAGACGGCTACGACGAGCGGCTGCGCCGCCGCCAGGGTCGCGGCCACGCCGCCCGGTAGGCGTTCGGCGGCGAGGAACAGCAGCGGGAACAGCAGCCCGATGTTGAGCACGCCCAGCACCGCGGCCTTCCACCACCAAGTCCCGTGCGGCAACCTCCGCGTGAGCGCCAGTGCGATCAGACCGGCGGGCAACGCGCGCAGAAGTCCTGCGAACAGCGGGTGCCCCGGTGGCAGGAGTTCGGTGGTGACGACATATGTCGTGCCCCACGACACGGGAGCGAGGGCCGTCAGGACGGCGCGAGACATATGTCCCAGCGGCGCGTCACCGTTTCGGCCACCGGAAACAATCTGTGCAGCTGGGCTTTTCACACATGCAGTCTCGCCGGGTAGGCATCAATGAGTCCAACACATGTTTGTCACTTCATCAATCGCGATTCACGATTGATCCATGGAACTCCAGCAGATGCGCTACGTCGTCGCCGTCGCCGAGACCAACAGCTTCACCCGGGCGGCCGAACGATGTCTGGTCGTCCAGTCCGCCCTCAGTCACCAGATCGCGCGCTTGGAACGGGAACTGGGCGCGAGACTGTTCGAGCGCACCAGCCGCCGGGTGCGCCTGACACCGGCCGGCGCCGCGTTCCTCCCGGCCGCCCGCCAGTGCCTGGACGCCGCCGAGCGCGCGGCCGCCGAGGTCGCCGCGGCGGTGGGAGAGGTTCGCGGACGGCTCGCCGTGGGCCTCATCCCCACCGTCGCCGCTGTCGATGTCCCGGATGCGTTGCGTGAGTTCCGCCTGCGGCACCCGCACGTGCGCATCAGCCTGCGGGTGGGCGCGAGCGAGGAACTGGTCGAGAAGGTCGAGCAAGGAGCCCTCGACGTGGCCTTCCTCGGCCTGCCGACCACCGCGCGACCCCGAGGTGTCGCCGCCCAGGAACTCGCCCGCGACCGGCTGGTCGCCGTGGTCGCGCCGGACCATCCACTCGCCGGCGAGCCGACGATCGATCTTCGCAGGTTGTCCACCGAGGTCTTCGTGGACCTGCCGGCCGGGACAGCCGGACGCCTCCAATCCGACCAAGCCTTCTCGGCCGCCGGTCTCGACCGGGACGTCGCCTTCGAAGTGACCAGCGCGGACTACATCGCTCGCCTCGTCAGACCCGGCCTGGCCGTGGCCATGCTCCCCTCCGGCTTCGCGCCACAGCTGGAGGGCGTAGTCACCATCGAAGTAGCCGACGCTCCGGCTCGCGTCGAATACGTCATCTGGAACCGCACCCGCACACCCGCGGCAACTGCCTTCCTCGCCATTCTCGGCATCCCCGCACAAGATCGACCCGACTCCTGAGGCGCCCCGCTGGATCTGCCACATGGCCAGCTGGTCCGGAGCTCGTGCAGCCAGGGGACCGCAAGCGACCGCGAATACGCCGCGCGAAGGCGCGGAATCGAATACCGCTCAGTCCGTTCCGCCGCCTCCGGCCTGGGGCGGCGGGATGCGTACGACGCGGTCGTCGAAGGGTCCCGGCTGGCCGTCGGTCTTGTTCACCGTGGTCACCCAGACGGTTCCGTCGGCGCCGACCGCCGCGCCGCCGAGCTGGCCGTATCTGTCCTGCGCCAACAGGGTCGGGGCCGCGGTGACCGCGTGGGTGTTCGGGTCGGCGGCGGCGATGGCGAGGGCTTTCGCGCGGGTCAGCGAGATGGCGACGCCATCGGGGGCCGCCGCGCAGCCCGCGACGCCGGGCCGGTCCGGCCAGGTCCACATGGTGGTGACCACGCCGTCGCCGCCGAGCCGCTGCAACCGGTCCTCGGCGGCGGTGCGGTCGGTGATCCAGATGCTGTCTTTGCTGTCGCGGCACACGTCGCCGGCGGTGCCTATGCCCGAGACGGCGATCTCCGGCGCGGGCGTACGGCCGGGCACCGGCGAGTTCACGCGCAGCAACTTGCCCGCGAGCGAGCTCGCCGACGCGGCCGCGCCGGGGTTGCCCGCGTCGCCGGTCAGCACGAGCATCTGGTCGGGTGAGACGAAGTCGATCGCGCCCCGGTTCCCGCTGTCGCCTTTCGGGATCCCGGTGAGCACGTCCTTCGGGGAGCCGCCCTCGCCGATGCGGACCACCCGGTTGTCGCTCGATGTGGTGATGTAGGCGTACATCAGGCCGTCTTCGCGGTAGGTGGGCGACAGCGCGATATCGCTGAGGCCGCCGTCGCCGGAGCCGTCCACGTCCAGTCGCGCGATCTCGACCGGCGGCTGCTCCGGGACCACCTTCATGATGCGGCCGGTCCTGCGCTCGGCGACCAGCGCGCCGTCGGCCAGGGTGACCAGGCCGCCGGTGGTGTCCAGGCACGTGGCCACGACCGCCGGGTCCGGGTCGATGCACGGGCCGCTGGGGCGGGTGGTGGAGGTGGGTGACTGGTTCGGTTTCTTCGGGTCGATGTCGGCTCCGCGCAGGGTCGGTTCCGGGGTGAACGGACTGGACGCCGAATCGTCGAACCGGGCGCACCCGACCAGCAGGGCGGAACCGAGCGCCAAGCTCGCCGCGACGCGGCCCACGACAACCAAACTCATAGTTCAGACGTTACGGAAATACCGTCGCCCGCGCCCCCTCCGGGTGGGGTGTCGCGCGCACACTGACACGCCACGCCGTTACTCGCCCGCTATAGCGCGGTGCCGCATAGGGTATTGGCCGTGACCGACAAGCCGAAAGACACGCCCGAATCCAAGGCCGGGAACGCCACGCCCTCCACGGCAGAGCAGTCGGCGGTGTCGTCCACCGGTCGAGGGGTGACCAGCCCGTACGATTCGCCGACCGAGCAGTTCGAGCGGGTGGACACGGCCCAGCGGCCGGGATTGCGCAAGGACGTCCCGCGCACCGAGGAGGAGCTCGGACTCGACCCGGAGGTCCCGAGCACCGCCGAGAGCAAGGCCGCCGGGGGCGCGGCGCCCACCTACGATTACGCCAGCATCCCGCCCGCTCCGGCACCGCCGAACGAGACCGGGCGTCTGCGCCGCCGCACCGGCGAGAACCGCCGGGGAACGCTCGATCTCGGTTTGCTGCTGTTGCGTCTGGTCGTCGGCGCCACCTTCCTCTACCACGGTCTGCAGAAGCTCACCGGCTGGTTCCACGGCCCCGGTCTGGACGGCACGCGCGACATGATGGAGCGCGGCGGCTGGGATCATCCGACGGTGTCCACCATCCTGCTCACCGCGGGCGAGGTCGGCGGCGGTGTCCTGCTGATCCTCGGGCTCGCCACCCCGTTGGCGGCGGGCGCGGTGCTGGCGGTGATCCTGGACGCCTGGGCCTGGAAGCAGGGCATGGCCCCCGGATTCCAGTACAAAGCCGGACCCGGAGCGGTGGAAATGGAGAGCATCCTCGCGGGTGTCGCCACCGTCATCATCCTGACCGGCCCGGGTCGCTTGTCCTTCGACCGCAACCGAGGCTGGGCGATCCGCCCCGCGGCGGGCTCCTTCGTCGTGCTGCTCCTCGCCATCGCGGCCGCGGTCGGGGCCTACTGGTACCTGCACGGCGGCAACCCGCTGACGGGCATCGGTCCCTTCGCCTGAGTTGCCGGACGAAGCGAAAGGCCCCTTCATCCGATCGAGGATGAAGGGGCCGTCGTGTTCGTAACGGAGCTGCTGCCCCGTGAAGACGCGGACCTTACGGCACGTGCCGGACCGCGCCCTTGTCTGCGGAAGTGGCCAGCGCGGCGTAGGCGCGCAGAGCGGTCGTCACCGGACGGTCGCGGTTGACCGGCTGCCAGGGCCGTTCGGAGGCTTCCATCTTCGCGCGGCGCTCGGCCAGGACGGCGTCGTCGACGAGCACCTCGAGAGTGCGGGTGGAAACGTCGATGCGGATCTGATCACCGTTCTCGATCAAGCCGATGACGCCGCCGCTGGCCGCCTCGGGAGAGATGTGCCCGATCGACAGGCCGGAAGTGCCGCCGGAGAACCGGCCGTCGGTGATCAGGGCGCACTGCTTGCCGAGCCCGGAACCCTTCAGGAAGGCGGTCGGGTGCAGCATCTCCTGCATGCCGGGGCCGCCCGCGGGGCCCTCGTAGCGGACCACGATCACGTCGCCGGGCTTGATCTTCTTGCCGAGGATGACCGACACGGCTTCTTCCTGCGACTCCACCACGACCGCCGGGCCCTGGAAGGAGAACAGCTCTTCGTCGATACCTGCGGTCTTGAGCACCGCGCCGTCGGGCGCGATGTTGCCGCGCAGCACGACCAGCCCGCCTTCCTTGGTGTAGGCGTGCTCGAGGTCGCGGATGCAACCGCCTTCGGCGTCGGTGTCCAGCGACGACCAACGGTTGTCGGTGGAGAACGGCTCGGTGGTGCGCACCCCGCCCGGCGCGGCGTGGAACAGTTCGATGGCTTCCCGGGAGGCCTTGCCGGAGCGGATGTCCCAGGTGTCGAGCCACTCGTCGAAGCTCGCGGTGTGCACCGTGGTGACATCGGTCTCCAGCAGCCCGGCGCGGCGCAGCTCGCCCAGGATGGCGGGGATGCCACCGGCGCGGTGCACGTCCTCCATGTGGTAGTCCGAGTTGGGCGACACCTTCGACAGGGTGGGCACCCGGCGGCTGATCTCCTCGATGGAGTGCAGATCGAAGTCGATCTCACCTTCCTGCGCTGCGGCCAGCGTGTGCAGCACGGTGTTGGTCGAGCCGCCCATCGCGACGTCCAACGCCATCGCGTTGCGGAAGGCTTTGACGTCGGCCACGTTCCGCGGCAGCACGGACGCGTCGTCCTCGCGGTACCAGCGGTTGGCGATGTCCACCACCACGGTGCCCGCCCGCTCGAACAGCGCCCGGCGCGCGGCGTGCGTCGCGAGGGTGGAGCCGTTGCCGGGCAGCGAGAGACCGAGCGCTTCGGTGAGGCAGTTCATCGAGTTCGCGGTGAACATGCCCGAGCACGAGCCGCAGGTCGGGCACGCCGACCGCTCGACCTCGGACAGGCCCTCATCCGAGACGGCCTGATTCGCGCTCGCGGAGATCGCGGTGACCAAGTCGGTGGGCGCTTGCGCGACGCCGCCGACGACCACCGCCTTGCCCGCCTCCATCGGCCCGCCGGAGACGAACACCGTCGGAATGTTCAGCCGCATGGCGGCATTCAGCATGCCGGGGGTGATCTTGTCGCAGTTGGAGATGCAGACCAGCGCGTCCGCGGTGTGCGCGTTCACCATGTATTCGACGGAGTCGGCGATGATCTCGCGCGAAGGCAGCGAGTAGAGCATGCCGCCGTGGCCCATGGCGATGCCGTCGTCGACGGCGATGGTGTGGAATTCGCGCGGCACGCCACCGGCGGCGCGCACCGACTCGGCCACGATCTCGCCGACGTTCTTCAGGTGCACGTGGCCGGGCACGAACTGGGTGTAGGAGTTCGCGATGGCGACGATCGGCTTGCCGAAGTCGGTGTCGGTCATGCCGGTGGCGCGCCAGAGTGCGCGTGCGCCTGCGGCATTGCGGCCGATGGTGGTGGTTCGTGAACGAAGCGGTGGCATTTCGATGGTCCTCGGGTCGCGGGGGCTGACGTGCGACGGCGCAGAGCCTGCTCGGCGGAGCACCACGTTACTCCCGGTAGGCGTGTCCGCCCGCCGGTGGTGCGGCCGCGGCGTCCATGGCTGTCAGCCGGGTTCGGTTTGCCGCCCCTGTGTGGTGTCGCGGGCGGCGACGGTGACGCCGGAGGTGCCGGACCGTCGAGGGTGGGGATGCGAAGGAGGATCACTGCTCCGGTGAAATCATCCCATCACCCGACCGCAACAGCTTACGTGGAGGGAATGTTCCACCTCGACGCGATCGCTGAGTTCACTGCGTACCTGCGGGGCATCCACGCGGCCCAGCGGGGCGGCGGGTTCGTCGTCGCCGGTCAGGTGCGGTCGGCCCCGCTCAGGATCCGGAGCCCTGCGCGAGTAATCGCTACGGCGTGTCCTCGCCGGTGGAGTCCTCGGCGGACTTCGCCGTCCCGTTGGTTCGCAGTCCGCCGTCGCCACTCGCGTTCGTGTCCGGTTCCGCGAATCCTGCGGGGGACTCGTCCTCCAGGGACGTGTCCGGCCGCGCGAACGGGTCCGGGATCCGTCCGCCGGAGGCCGCCGCCAGATCGCGCAGCCGGTCGTAGCTCACCGCGGGCAACTTCACCTCGGTGCCGTCGGTCAGGTCGGCGCGCACGTAGCCGCGCTTGGGGATGCGGACCCCTTTCACCTGTGACCAGTCGAGGTGACGCGAACCGAACAGCGTCCGCAGGTCCAGTCCCGCGCGGGAGACCGTGGTCTGGGTCCGCAGCACCCACACCAGCACCACGACGGGGAGCAGCAGCAGCCACCACAGTCCGGCCGGCCAACCGACGAACGGGAAGAACACGCACATCAGCAGGATGAACACGCCCAGGAAGGCCAGCCGTGGGATGCGGATCACACGGGCGTCCGAGACGCCACCCGTATCCGTTGTCGCGGCAGGAGTGTGGGACGATTCAGAAGGTGGCACGGACTGATGCGGTGATGACACACCACCATCCTCGCATCCTGGTGAAGGGCACAAGCATCCGCACTGTCCCACATAATGGGACACAAGGGGTCATCTGTTTGACTCTTCGGTTCACACCCGCTTAACGTCGTGCGCGTGAATCGAAACGAGTTGCTCGTAATCGGCCGGCGCGTCCAGCGTTGAGCCTGACACACTGAGTCGAATACGTCAGCTCGCGTTGCGACGCGCCACCCTCGATCAGCCCTGTGCTGTCGGGGGCTTTTTTATGTTCGGACTAATGTCCAGCATGGCGAAGCGCAAGACACCGCTGGCACAAATTCCGGGGTCAGAACCACAACCAGTAAGGAACGAAGACGGTGAGCGCACCTACCGCACGGCCCGGGCCCTCGGCCCGAAGGCCAGCGCCTTCGGCGAACCAGCAGGCCACGCCCGCTGCCAACCCGACCTCCGCGGCCAACCGCCGCCCGGTCCCGCCCGAGCGGGTCACCGGCGCGCAGTCGGTCGTCCGGTCGCTCGAGGAGCTCGGCGTCGACACCGTATTCGGCATCCCGGGCGGTGCGATCCTTCCCGTGTACGACCCGCTGTTCGATTCCACCAAGGTGCGCCACGTCCTGGTCCGGCACGAGCAGGGCGCCGGTCACGCGGCCACCGGCTACGCCCAGGCCACCGGCAAGGTCGGTGTGTGCATGGCCACATCCGGTCCCGGCGCGACCAACCTGGTCACCCCGATCGCCGACGCGCAGATGGACTCGGTCCCGATCGTGGCCATCACCGGCCAGGTCGGCCGCAGCCTGATCGGCACCGACGCGTTCCAGGAAGCCGACATCTCCGGCATCACCATGCCGATCACCAAACACAACTTCCTGATCACCGACGGTGTCGACATCCCGCGCATCATCGCGGAGGCGTTCTACCTCGCCGCGTCCGGCCGCCCCGGCGCGGTGCTCGTCGACATCCCCAAGGACGTGCTGCAGGCGCAGACCACCTTCAGCTGGCCGCCGGAGATGCGGCTGCCCGGCTACCGTCCGGTCACCAAGCCGCACGGCAAGCAGGTGCGCGAAGCCGCGCGGATGATCATGGAAGCCAAGGCTCCCGTGCTCTACGTCGGCGGCGGCGTGATCAAAGCGGACGCCTCCGCCGAGCTGCTGCGGCTGGCCGAGCTGACCGGCATCCCCGTGGTCACCACGCTGATGGCGCGCGGCGCGTTCCCCGACAGCCACCGCCTGAACATGGGCATGCCCGGCATGCACGGCACCGTGGGCGCCGTCGCCGCGTTGCAGCGGTCGGACCTGCTGATCACGCTCGGCGCCCGCTTCGACGACCGCGTCACCGGCCAGCTGGACTCCTTCGCGCCCGGCGCCAAGGTGATCCATGCCGACATCGACCCGGCAGAGATCGGCAAGAACCGGCACGCCGACGTCCCGATCGTCGGCGACTGCCGCGAGGTGATCGTCGAGCTCATCGAGACGCTGAAGGCCGATCCCGCCGCGGGCAATTCGCTGCCGCTGCCGTTGACCGACTGGTGGACCTACCTCGACGGCGTGCGCGACGCCTACCCGCTGGGCTGGACACCGCCCGCGGACGGCTCGCTGTCGCCGGAGTTCGTCATCGAGGCGCTGGGCCGGCTGGCCGGACCCGACGCGATCTACTGCGCGGGCGTCGGTCAGCACCAGATGTGGGCCGCGCAGTTCATCAAGTACGAGAAGCCGCGCACCTGGCTCAACTCCGGCGGCCTCGGCACCATGGGCTACGCCGTCCCGGCGGCCATGGGCGCGAAGATGGGCGCGCCGGACAAAGAGGTGTGGGCGGTCGACGGTGACGGCTGCTTCCAGATGACCAACCAGGAGCTGGCCACCTGCGCCGTCGAGGGCGTCCCGATCAAGGTCGCGCTGATCAACAACGGCAACCTCGGCATGGTGCGCCAGTGGCAGACGCTGTTCTACCAGGAGCGTTACTCCAACACCGACCTGGGCACGCACACCCTGCGCATTCCCGACTTCGTGAAGCTCGCCGAAGCCCTCGGCTGCCACGGCATCCGGGTGGAGCGCGAGGAGGACGTCGAGGCCGCCATCCGCGAGGCGCAGTCCATCAACGACCGTCCCGTGGTGATCGACTTCATCGTCGGCAAGGACGCCCAGGTGTGGCCCATGGTCGCGGCGGGCACCAGCAACGACGAGATCATGGCCGCTCGCGGCATCCGCCCGCTGTTCGACGAGGACGAGCAGGCCGCCGAGCCCTCGGTCATCCACGCGGCGATGTCGCACGAACAGAACAAGGTGAACAACGGATGAGCACCACGCATACCCTCAGCGTTCTCGTCGAGGACAAACCGGGCGTGCTGGCACGGGTCGCGGCGCTGTTCTCCCGCCGCGGCTTCAATATCGAATCGCTGGCGGTCGGCGGCACCGAGCTGCCGGAGATCTCGCGCATGACCATCGTCGTCACCGTGGAGGATCTGCCGCTGGAGCAGGTCACCAAGCAGCTCAACAAGCTGGTGAACGTCATCAAGATCGTGGAGCAGGACTCCGACAGCTCGGTGGCCCGCGAACTGATCCTGGTGAAGGTGCGCGCCGACGCCAGCGTGCGGACCCAGGTGATCGAAGCCGTCGGGCTGTTCCGCGCGAAGGTCATCGACGTGTCGCCGGACGCGCTCACCGTCGAGGCGACCGGAACCCGGTCCAAGCTCGACGCGCTGCTGCGGATGCTCGAGCCGTACGGCATCAGGGAGATCGTGCAGTCCGGTGTCGTCGCGGTGGGCCGTGGGCCGAAGTCCATCACCGCCACTCGGTGAGATAGCGAGCGGCACACCGATGGGGCCGACCGTCCGGCGGCGGCCACACGCTAGTCTTTCTGCGATCGACGGTTGGCGTGCCGCCTCCCCGCGTACGCGGGAATGATCCCCTCCCGCTACCGCGGAGGTGATCCGATCCAGAACAACGTAAATCCGCACCGGCGCAAGCACGGTGTGCCCCGCCTCGCGCGGGGATGATCCCGGAAGGAACCACAGTGGCAGTCGAGATGTTCTACGACGACGATGCCGACCTGTCGATCATCCAGGGCCGCAAGGTCGCTGTCATCGGCTACGGCAGCCAGGGGCACGCGCACTCGCTGAGCCTGCGCGACTCGGGCGTCGAGGTCCGCGTCGGCCTGGCCGAGGGTTCGAAGTCGCGTCCGAAGGCCGAGGAGGCGGGCCTGACCGTCGGCACTCCGGCGGAGGTCTCGGCGTGGGCGGACCTCATCATGGTGCTCGCGCCCGACACGGCGCAGGCGTCGATCTTCACCAATGACATCGAGCCGAACCTGAACGACGGCGACGCGCTGTTCTTCGGCCACGGCCTCAACATCCACTTCGGCCTGATCAAGCCGCCGGCCAACGTCACCATCGGCATGGTGGCCCCGAAGGGTCCGGGCCACCTGGTGCGTCGTCAGTTCGTCGACGGCAAGGGCGTTCCGGCGCTGATCGCGATCGATCAGGACCCGAAGGGTGAGGGCCAGGCGCTGGCGCTGTCCTACGCCAAGGGCATCGGCGGCACCCGCGCGGGCGTCATCAAGACCACCTTCAAAGAAGAGACCGAGACCGACCTGTTCGGTGAGCAGGCCGTGCTCTGCGGTGGCACCGAGGAACTGGTCAAGACCGGTTTCGAGGTCATGGTCGAGGCCGGTTACGCGCCGGAGATGGCCTACTTCGAGGTGCTGCACGAGCTGAAGCTGATCGTCGACCTGATGTACGAGGGCGGCATCGCGCGGATGAACTACTCGGTGTCCGACACCGCCGAGTTCGGCGGCTACCTGTCGGGTCCGCGGGTGATCGACGCCGACACCAAGAAGCGCATGCAGGACATCCTCAAGGACATCCAGGACGGCAGCTTCGTCAAGCGCCTGGTCGCCAACGTCGAGGGCGGCAACAAGGAGCTCGAGGCGCTGCGCAAGCAGAACGCCGAGCACCCGATCGAGGTCACCGGCGCCAAGCTGCGCGGCCTGATGAGCTGGGTCGATCGTCCGATCACCGAGACCGCCTGACCTCTCGGCTGATTCGCACGGGTGGCCCGCTCCGGACTCGGAGCGGGCCACCGGCGTCTTCACGGACTTCTAGCTGCTGCCGAACATGCCTGGCGCTTGCTGCCCGAAACCCTGACCGAAGGGGCCGCCGTACTGGTTGTCGCCCCAGTCCAACAGCGGGTTGTTGTTGCAACTCCAATTCTGGAACGGACCGAAGGCGCACCGGTCGTAATACGGGTCGTACCAGGCGTGAGTGACCCCGGGTGTGCCCGGGGTGGCCGAGGCAGGCATCGCCGACGCGGTCAACGGGATTGCGGTGATCGCACCGGCGACGGCCACGCGGGCCAGGGTGCGGCGTGCGCTGATTGTGGAGAACAACGTAAATCCTTTCGTTCTACGGTGAGTGTTTCGCTCACCATCCCCCCGTTGCGGGTCTGCCCACGGCCTTACCCCCGCAGACAGGTCTGGATCTACGGTCGCTGCTTCGCGGTCGCGCTCAACGACGGGCAGCGGCTGCTGTTTCACTCTTGCGCACTTGCCGCGAAAGGTCACGGGTGTTCGCGCCTTTGCGGGTGAAATCGAACCGCCGTATTAGGGGCGACCCCTATACGCGTTGCTCGCCGATCGCAGAAGCTTGTGTCTTCCCCTCGACGAGGTGATTGGCGGCGGCGCACTGCGCGGGCCCAGGCTGGTTACTCGCTCGTACCGACGGCAGCGCCTAGGGTTCTCCCGGACAACGGGGTCGAATAGCCGAGAATTCTCTGCCCGAACGGAGGGTGACCCTTGCCCGACTCGCCACACCCGCGCCCTGTCGCGACCGCCCCGAATCCGGCCTCGATCGGTCGGCGTCCCGAGGCGATCCACCGCTTCCTCGTCCAACCCGCCGACGCGGGCATCCTCGGATCGGTCGACGGCGGCAAACTCCTCGAATGGATCGACAAAGTCGCCTACGCGGCGGCGGCCCAGTGGAGCGGCCGCTACTGCGTGACCGCCTATGTCGGAAACATCCATCTCGACCGCCCGATCGCGGTCGGTGAGCTGGTCGAATTGCACGCCAACCTCGTCCACACCGGGCGCACCAGCATGCACATCCTCGTGACGGTCTATTCCACCGATCCCACCCGGGTGAAGCAGGTGCAGTCGGCGCAATGCCTGACGATCTTCGTCGCGGTAGACGAGGAGAGGCGCAATGTGGAAGTCCCGCAATGGAATCCGACGACCTTGCTGGAAATGCAGCGGCATCGGCAGGCGCGGGCCAGGATTTCGGTGCGCAAGCAGATCGAGGAGGCGATGGCCGCGCAGCGGTACACCTCCGCGGGCATCGCGCCGAGCGCCACGCTGCGCTTCCTGGCAGCCCCTTCGGACATCAACTGGGGCGGCAAAGTTCACGGTGGCCGGACGATGCGGTGGATCGACGAGGCGGCGTACGTGTGCGGCGCCGACTGGGCCGGGCAGCGCGTCCTCACCTCCTACTTCGGCGGCATCCGCTTCTACCGTCCGATCGTGATCGGCCACGTCGTCGAGGTCACCGCGCGATTGATCCACACCGGCCCGCGCAGCATGCATGTCAGCGTGCACGTGACCTCCACCGATGCCCACTCCGACGAACCGGCGCTGGCGGCGCACGGTCTCGCGGTGGTCGTCGCGGTGGACGACGACGGAAAAGCGCGTGCCGTACGCCAGTGGGAGCCGGTCTCCGAGGAGGATCGCGCCCTCGACACGCACGCCCGGCACCTGATCGACCTGCGCGCGCTGGTCGAGCCGTTCACCATGGCGAGCGCCGTGCCCTCCGACGCCGAACCGAGCCATTTCCGAGCGCCGGGGCCGAGCTGACGTCGAGCCTGCCTCGCTAGCTGTTCACCGTTCACGCTGCGGATGCGGGGCGGCGAGCTTATCTCCGGAGGTCTCTGACGATGACCCGGTCGTCCGGGGCCCGCAAAAGACTTTCGGCACGGGGTAGTACTGCCGTCACAGGAAAGTAGTCGCGGTTGAGTGTGCACGTTATCCGGGTGCCTGGACTTCCGGTTGGCTCTTGCTCGCGCGGCGATGAGATGGGTGTGGTCCCCGAGAACTCATGCAGCTGATGCCGATTCGCTGTGCGGATCTCGATCCAGGTTCGTGCGCTGACCGCGAGCAGCGGGTTGAGAACCCATCGCCGCAATGGCAAGCCATTCCCGTCGAGTTTGCCCATCTGGTTGACGATGTTGTCGGTGACGGTGAACCGGTGGTCCGACTCGAGGACCACCTCGACCCGAATGTCTACTTGATCCGGCTCCGACAACGCGTCCAGCACCACCGCATTGACAACAGCGCCGACCAGGCCGGCATTCTCACGGTGGCAGCCGAAATACATCTGAGGCCGGGCTCGAACATTTTCCTCGAACGACATCAGAACGATTTCGGTTGTCGAGTAGTCCTCCGGCTGCGCTGCCACAACCTCCATCCTTCCAGACCAAATCACCGGAAGGTGTCCCAACGCACTGAACGGAGACCGTGGGGTGACAGCACTAGCTCGCCTCAGCCTGCGGTTGATCGCGCATCAGAACGTCGAACTGCGGGGCTTCGTGCCAGCTCGGTCGCAGAGTGCCGACGCGGTACCACCCCCACCGGCGATACCTGTCATACGCCAGGTGATTATCCGGGCGAACCAGCAATGTCGCGCGCCGCTCGGGTCGGAACGCGAGCAGTTCGTCATGCAGGGCGCGCGCGATTCCCTTCCCGGTAAACGGTTTGCGCACCATGATCTCGCTGAACGCGAATGTGCGGGAACCATTCTCGGCAGTGAAGTCCGCCCGGTCGCCTTCATCGAGCCTCAGCCCGTCCCACCACGCGGTATCGGCAGTGAGCGGCCAACCCCACGCTTGGCCGCAGGGCTCAGCGTCGAGGCGGGCGATCACCAACTCGAACCCACCGGCGCGGGCGGGGTCGGTGTAGGCATCGAATCGGTGCATGAACGCCTCGGGGGATTCGAACTCTTCGCCGGACTCGATCGCATCGACGTAGGAGTCGCGGAAGATGCGTTCGACTTCGTCGCGGAGTTCGCGGGCTTGTGCTGCGGTGTAGTGCTGGAAGTGGATGCCGTCTATCGGCGCAAACTGCTCGGGCTTCACGCAGTGACCACCTTTCCCGCCAGTTCATCGAATCGGGTCGTGAACTCCTCGTAACGGCCTTCGGCTGCGATGCGCACCGATTCCAGCCGGTGCAGGGTGCGAATGGAGGACACGGAACCTTCAAGGTCGGCCAGAACAGAGATCCCTTGCTCGACGGCAGCGTCGATTTCACCGACTTCTGCTAGCGCCGTCGCCGAGCCTGCCCGATAGCACGCCGAGTTTCGAGCTCCAGCCTGTTCCAGAACAAGGCCGGCGTGCAGGTCGGCGGACTTCGCATAGTCGCCGAAATGTCCATATGCGCAGGCTTCGTGGTACCTGATTTCGCTGGTGTTGACGAATCGCACCCATGAGGGGCATTCGTCGTGCGTCTCGTGGTCGAGCGCGAAATCGAGTTCCCGCCATGCTGTGGCGATGGCTTTACCGAACGCGGCCCGGTCGCCGAGAATCCCGAACGCCTGCGCCTCGCGCGTGGCGATGAGGGCATGGATACGGCCGGGCGCGTCGCCACGGGTGAGTTCCCGGGCACGGTCGGAGAGGTTGAGCGCGCGATGGGGGTTCGTCTGTCCGCTGCGCTCACGGGACACCGCCAGCAGTGCGGCGTTCATACACACGTGTACGGTCAGCCCGTCGTTGCCTGCCTGGTTCGCCAAACCGAATGCGTCGGCGTAGCAGCGACGGGCGAGTGGGTAGAGTTCGGAGTCGTATGCCAGCCATCCGGCGATGGTCGCGAGTTCTCCTGTGGCGCTAATGAATGCGCGGCCAGCGTTTTCGGAGAAAGCGCACGTGTCGAGCAGGCGTTTCGCAGCTTCGAGCGCTTGGACGGCATCTTGCACGAGCGCCGCGCCGCCGATTTCCTGTTCGCGGTGGCACAGGTAGGCGGCGAAGTCATCGAGGCGTCGCGCGTCGGCGACACCTATGCGAGCCGGAACCGCATCACCATCGCCGCTGGCCGCTAGCAACGCGGCTCCCATCAGCATTCCGAATTCGCGTCGCTTCACATCAACCTCGGTTTCTGCCGTGCTGTGTTGGCCGCCCACAACCAGGCTATCGCCCGCCGCCTCGGTGGGGCGTCGACGAGCGAGCGGTATCGCGGCGTCGCGCAGGTCGTGAACCTCGGCTCGGAAGCGGGCACGCTGTTCGTCTGTGAGCCGAGCGAGTTCGGTGTCCAATGCGCTTGCGGAGTCATTGCGTACTGGCTTGTCCGCGGTGGCGCGCTCCCACTTGCGGATCGTCGCAACCTGAAAGCCTGTTCGTTCCGCGAACTGCTCCTGCGTCAGCCGAAGGGCCGCCGAGCGCAGCGCCTTGACTTCGACCTTCGTCCATTTGTTGACGATCATCCTCACCCCCTGATTCCCCTGCAATGCATGGTGGCGCAAGCGTATTACGTCTGTGCGGCTTCTATGGCTGGGATCACATGCCGAACATGGCGAAGCTGAAGGCAGCCCCACCGCCGGGTCGAATCGGACCTACACGGACTCCCCGGCGGTGGGTGCCTACCACGTTGAACCAGGCGGAGGGACGCCCGAATGAGTATGCCGAGCGACATCCAGGACACGCCGTTGTCGGTGTGCCATTTCTACCGAAAGGTGTGTGATCTGCCCGCTGAAGTAGACCCGCCGCATACGGGGCGGATCGTGATCCGAACCGGCGTTGTGTGCGGGCTGATGATGCCAGCCTTCATCGGCTCTGAAGTGAAGATGCGGATGCAGTGCCACGGCTGGCAGGTCGGCCCGATTCTGACGCATCCGCGCTCGCAAAGCTGGACATTCCTGGCGTGTGCGGATCTCCCGGACGCGATCGGGTTGTTCGCAGAGATGTCGCGGTTGCAGATCTCCATCATCCGTGGCGGAGGGATCATTGCCCTACCTGGGCCGGGCCAGCGCCCGGGTTTGTTTCGTGCGTGGGTGCAGCCGCCACGCGACCCGTTCCGCCCGTCCGGGACTGCAGTGATCGATGCGATTCGGCGATGTGTTGTGCAGCGTGCGAGCAAGCGGCGGGGCCTGGTGAACCATGTCTGATGGCGCGCACGGATGCGGTCCGGAATGCGAACCATGGATCACCGCAACGCATTGTGGCGTGACGAAGTTCGATCACGCGACAGGTGAACTTCTGGCAGTGCGCTGTCCGTCGAAGACCTGCTGTGACCTCGTTGTGCCGCTCACTGCAGGCCGGATCGCACCGCATGCCGCTCCGGTCGGTGTGACTCGCAGCCGGTGCCCGTGGATCGGTATGCGTGTGGTTGATGACCGCAACCCGTTCCAGACCGGAGTCGCCGAGCTACACCCGACCGATCTGTGTACTCCTGGGGAAGGGCGGTCCGAGTCGTGAACTACGACGCCCGATGCGAGGCGGAAGTCGACGTGCTCATGGACGTGCTGACAGCGCTCGCCAACACCGCCGAGAGACCCGCCATCTGCAATCTGAGCGAGGCCGACCGTGTGCGCCTGTTCGCCGTGGTGCTGTACGAGCTGATCGTCAGTGCGCGTAGCGTGGCCGGCCCCGACGCCGGACGGTTGTACGCCGCGCCGATCCTGGACCCGATAATCGAAGGTGTCGTCGAGGAGGTGACGCCGTTGGATCTGCTGATATCAGCGCTCCTCGGCCACCAGACCCCGACATAGAGGTCTCGAATTGCCGTGGATCGCAAAGATCGCGCCTCGATCGATCTGCGAAGATGCTTTAGTCACACGATCTATCGAGTCAAGAATTTTCTTCGCTCCCCGCGATCGCTGACTGATAGATAGGTAGGCGCCTAATCTCGTCAACTAGGTCTTGATACGGACGAACGCGCCGCTGTGCGACCATCCGCTCGAGGTTGACTCTAGGCAGCCAGATTCCGCCGCGCTGTGCTTCGATGGTTTGAGCGGCGATGCGAAGCTCAGGCAACGCCAGATGGTATACGCAGTCGACAGCACCCGATCCGTACGCGATGAGTTTCAGCATCGCAGGACGCGGCTCCATCGTCAGAACTGCGTAGTGAGGCATGTGCCCTCGGCGTAGATTGACCAGTTTCGCGCCCTGGGAGACGCAATCCTGGGCTCGGTCGGTGCGAAGGGTCCACTTAGAGGACAAGCCGACAAGCAACCGAGCCGGCGTGTTCGGCGCACTGACGGTGATGTCAATCTTGAGCATCGATTCCTCGGGCATTGTGCCCACGAGCTGAGACACAAGGCCGTGGTTCTCTTGGACGCCTTCTCTCACGGCTTGAAGGCGAACCGTGAGGTCGGCGATCGCCGGAGATGGGGGTAGCTGCTGTAGGTCTCGGAGGACGAGTTCCAGCTCGTCGGTCGGTTGGCGATATGACTTCTGGAACTGGCGAAACACGCCGAGGTGGCGGTACTGCTCGAAATCCATCGCTGGCCTGGACTGTCGAATAGCCAAGTCCGGTCGCACTGAGTTCAGGTGCTCCGCAGCGGCGTTCTCCATCATCCTGCCGACATTGGGAATCTCATGTCTCGCCGGCTCTACGCCAAGAGCCTGGAACATTGCGTGACCCCATTCGATCGACCCGGCATCGTTGTTGTCAGACGTCGACGGGTTACCGTTGCGACGGTAGCCGCAAAGTGCGGCTGCGAATGGTGCGGTCACGGCACAACCATGCCAGCTGCGAACCGGATTAGCGGCACCACCCCTCGGTCGTGGTGGTTGACGTCGACATCGGTGCGCTCACGGTGTCCTCCGTCAGCATGGAAACCTCGGCATCAGTCCAGTGGAGGCGTGATGGCACCGTCTGTACTGAGACCGTTGCCGGTCCCGGGGTGGTGGTGGCAGTGGCACCCCCGCAGGCGTACGCGGACCCGCAACGTGGCGTACTGGTCGCAGCTCACGGGGTCCATCAAGGTCGCCGGGATCCGAGATGCTCCCGCTCAATGCGGTTGTGCCTGTGGGGGATACAAAAGCCTCGGGAAGTCGGAAACGTCAGGAGGGCGCTATGCCTTGAGTTACGTTCTTACGGTGAGTGACCCAAGTGCGTTGTTTGAAGTTCAAACTCCATCCCAGCCTCGATCAGTCTCGATGCCTGCTGGCGAGGATGCAGGCTTGGATGAGGTCGTAGCGTGGTTTCGAGGTCAGAAGAACCTAGAGGCGCGTTTCGCTGCGGTTTTCCGACAAGCTCTCGACGAAGTTCTCGACGGACAGCGAACCGGTCGGTTTGATATTAATCAGCTTGCGAAGACCGAAAAGACCTATCTCGGCACCAAGGTTGAGATCGTTGTACGCGCTGCCTTCGAGCTTCCTCCCGGTGACCGCATGGACTACAAAGTTGCAGGCCACGACATCGATGCCAAGTTCTCCTTGTCCGGCGGGTGGGCGATACCGACTGAAGCCATGGGGCATCTCTGCCTGCTCATGGCAGCAAATGATCACAAGGGCGTGTTCGACGTGGGCATCATGCGGATACGAACGGACGTGCTGAACAAGGGCTTCAATAAGGATGGTAAGACAACGATCACCAAGAATGCTAGAGAGTCCATCGTCTGGTTGGCGCGAAACTCCTCCCTACCGCGCAACTTGCTGCTGTCGCTTCCGGAGAACGACGTCAAGCAAATCATGGGTGCCAGGTCAGGGCAGCAGCGGATCAATGAGTTGCTGCGTCGCGTGCAAGGAGTGATTATCGATCGCAACACGGCCGTGACGGTGGCTCAGCAGCATGACGGATTGAAGCGGTGCCGCGACGCACGTCCGGTACTGCGTCGGGAGGGCATTGCAGTCCTGGGTCATCAAAAAGACAGCCCGAGGATTGCTCGAGGGTTAGAACTGCCGGTACCGGCGAAGGGTAATTTTATCGCCGTTCGGCTTGTTCGTGTCGCCGACAGTGCTGTTGGTCGACCAGCAGTACTGATAGGTGGGCACCGCTATGCCGCAGCGCATCCCGAGGAGCCACTTGAGTACCTTCCGGACATCCTCTATTGATGCCCGTCGCACAACCGGCACGACGGCCGCCTTGACTTCTTTTTGCCCTGCTCTCCGGCTGTGCCACGCAGGTATGGCTTGAGGTGGTGAGCGATGGCCTCCGCGAGTATGGGCGGAACGGCGTTGCCGATCTGCTTTGCGACCTCGATCTTGCTGCCGCACCAACCGAACGAGTCGGGGAAGCTTTGCAGACGCGCTGCCTCATAGTGGGTGATCGGGCGATCCACGCTTCGGTCTGGATCGTGCCGGTCCCATTGAGGATGCAGGTACTGACCCTTCTCTGGCTTGTAAAACTCGGTCCGAATCGTGAGAGATGGCATATCCCACCGCATACGGCCCATGACGTCGGTCGTGCCGGTCTTCTTCTCCCTCCAGCACCGCGACAACAAATGGTCCGGCAGATCGAATCGGCCACCACCGGGCGGAATATGGCGATAGCGCTGCAGAGACAGGGCCGTCGGATTGCGTCCAATGTGTAGTTCCGGAGTCTTGAACACCCCTCGTACTCTCTCGCCGAAGACCTGAATCCAGGAGTCGGGCAGTTCCCGAGTCGGAGGGACCTCGGGGAGGCCTGTCAACACATCACTAGTCGTATGCCAGGCTGGCTCGTCTCCCATGGAGCCAGGTCGGCGATGCGTCGGGTTCGGCAGGGGGATCGATCCGATACGGGATCCGATGACAATCGTCCGCTTTCGCCGCTGCGGAACGCCGAAGTCGGCAGCCAGCAGTAACCCGGACTCTAGGTGATACTCCTCCAACAACCCTCCAGGCCGCGCTTCGGCTTGGAGGAGGGCGAACTCGCTGGAGGAGAAAAACCGATCGACATTCTCGATGACAAAGACCTTCGGGTGGGCGTGGCGGACGAAGCGGATGTACTCCTTCCACAGCTTGTTTCGTGGGTCGTCCACGTTCTTTGAGCCGAGGTTGGAGAAGCCCTGGCATGGGGGCCCGCCGATGACGATGTCGGCTTGCGGGATCTCGTCATCGCCTATATCGGCGATGTCGGCGTAGTGGGTGTGGCCCTCGCCGAAGTTCAGCGCATAGGTTGCTGCCGCCTCCAGGTTGAACTCCACCGCCATGACGGGCTTATAGCCCTTAGCGGCCGCAAAGCCTGAGGTCATTCCGCCGCAGCCTGCGAACAAGTCGATCATCGTTAAGGATCGTGAACCCACGGTTCGAGACATTAGCCGACCCCTCCGACAATCCGCCGGATTGCCTGTACAAGTTCGCTCCAGTGATTTGCTTGCAAGTCATCTCCCCAAGTCAGAGGTGGATATCCACCTCTGACTGTATCGCATGCTTCGATGGATATCCACCTGTAGGATGGTGGAACCATGCCCAGCCAACACCGCTTCCCTGCCGCGATCTACCGGGCCGACCCCCAGCTGCAACGAAGAGTGAAGATGGCTGTCAGTCAGTTGGATTCGGACGTCAACAGTCACATCGTGGCTTTTCTTCGTTGGCTGGTGCACGACACCGAAGAACTACCACCTCGACCAGCCAAGCCGGTACCGCGGATTGACAAGACAAAATGAGAGCGGGGTCCGAGATGGTGCCGCGATTCTGATTCGAACTGGTAGCTGGTCCTGAGTACTGCACCAGTCTGCGGCTGCGTCCGCTTGGCCTGTCCACGTCGCGCTCCTCGGCAACGCGAGACCTCCGCAACACAGCTGAGGACGTTCAGGCCGACGGCGTGGTCAGCGCTGCGTTACTCAACCGCACCGTCACCGGGAGGTGGTTCACTTCCAGGGTCGCGCGCGCAACTTCGTGCACAGCAGCTCCCGGCACCAACTCCAGCCGCGCCCGCGCAACGACCGTAGCCAAAATGGTGACCGCTTCGTACCACGCGAACGGTTCGCCGATGCAGTTTCGGTTGCCGAGGCCGAAGGGCTGGTATACCCCGGACCGGGTCACGGTCTTGCGGTATTCCGGCGTCCACCGGTCGGGGTCGAACCGTGCCGGATCGTCGAAGTACTTCGGGTTGTTGTGCAGCGTGTACGGTGAGTAGAGGAGCGTGGTGCCCGCTGGGAGTGTGACTCCGCCGAGGTCGAGTTCCTCGATCGTCTCGCGCGTGCCGAGCCAAGTGGGAGCGTATCGGCGCAGCGTCTCTGCCATCACTCGCTCGGTGTAATGGAGGTGCTGGATGTTGTCAGCGGTGACCGGGCCGCCGCGCAGCACCTCGGCGACTTCCTCTTCGACCCGCTCTCGCACATCCGCGCGCCGCGCCAGCTCGTAGAAGGCGAAAGCCATGGTGTTGGCGGTGGTGGCGAACCCTGCGGCATAGAGCGTCATCACCTCGTCGTGGAGCTCGCGATCGGTGAGTGAGGTGCCGTCGTCGAATCGCGCGGTGAGCAGCATCGACACCAAGTCGCCGTAATCGGTTCCAGCCGTCCGGTATTCGGCGATGATGTGGTCGATCGCATCGGAGAGCCTGCGCACCGCGGCATCGAAGGTGCGGTTGCGTAGCGGGATGTGAGCCAGCCACGGCATCATGGTGCGTTTCGGTAGCTCGTCGACGATCACCGGGAACGAGCGCAGCGACTCCGCGACCACCGCTTCGCCGAGTTCTCTGGCGAACAACGCCTTCGCGACGATCCGCATGGCCAGCACTCGCAACCGGTCATCGAGCTCCAAGCGGTCGCCGTCATTCCAGCTGTCGACCATCGCATCGACTTCGCGCTGTATGACCTGCACATAGCCGGCGATTTTCTCGTGGTGGAAGGCCGGTGCCATCAGGCGGCGATGCCGCAGGTGCTTGGGCTCGGCCGACACCGACAGACCATCGCCCAGCAGTGCGCGCATGGCCTCGAAGAACGCCCCTTTCTCGACGCTGTGCGCCGCCTTGCCGCGCAGTATCGAATCGATCAGCTCCGGGGCGGTCACCAGATAGGCGTCTCTGCTGCCCAATCGGATGCGCGCCAGGGGTTCCGGCGCCCGGTGCAGCTCCGCGAAAAAGTCCAATGGCCTGCGTCGTAGGGCTAGGCCGTGGCCGACGACCGGCCATGCTCGCTGGGCAGGGCGGCCGACAGCCGTATGCGCACTCATGGAGGCCCCTCGTGAGAGTTCCTGCGCCAATTTTCCCTTACCCGTTCGTGTTTGTCGCGGCTGTCGACAGCGAGTCGCCGGAGTGGAGGACGTTGGGATAGGGTCCGCCGGGAGGTGTCGGGGATGAGTTTCAGGCTGGCGGCCTACGCCGTCTGCATCGAGGATGGACGGGTGCTGCTCGTCCGTTACGTACCACCGAGGGGCGAGACCAACTGGACTCTTCCGGGCGGTGGGGTCGAGCACGCGGAGGACCCGTTCGACGCGGTGACCCGAGAGCTCGCTGAAGAAACCGGCTGCCACGGGGTGGTCGAACGTCTACTCGGCGTGGACTCGAGGGTAATTCCCGCGGCAGCCGCGCATGCCGGATCCGAGCACCAGAATATCGGCATCTTCTACCGGGTCCGCGTTACCGGCGGGCGACTGCGGCATGAGCCCAATGGTGAGACCGCCGAGCCGATCTGGACCCCGATTCCCGATGTCGCCTGGCTGCGCCGGTCATCACTGGTCGACATCGGTCTGGCGCTGGCTCGGACGGTTCCGGCAACCGGCCATGTCGCTCCCGTCCCGGTCGGCGGCTTGATCCAGCATTGAAGCGCGTCCAGCCTCTCTCGGGTCTTCCCGGCGACCTCTCAGCGCCGCACTTCAGCTATCTCGACAGCCCGGCCTTCCCGCCGGGACAGATCGCAGGCTTCGGCAACATAGAAGGCCTCCAATGCGTCGGCGGGAGGGCAGGGATTCTCGAGCTGACCGGTCGCGACTTCGATAAATGCCGCCAGTTCGTCGGCATAGGCTGGACGGAACCGCTCCATGAAACCCCCATAGGGGGGATAGGGGGAGGGGCTGTGGTCGGGCTCGACGGAAGTCAGCGGCGCGCGGTCGTCCAGTCCGACAATGGCGTTCCCCTTGGAGCCCATCGCTTCCAGTCGTACGTCGTACCCCGCCCCGTTGTAGCGGGTCAGTGACACAGTCGCCAGGGCTCCATCGTCCAAGCGCAGCAGCACCGCCGCTGTGTCGACGTCGTCTGCTTCGGCGAAGAACGACGCACCCCGGTTCGCCCCGAGTGCGAACACTTCGGTGACCTCCCGCCCCGTCACCCACCGGATGATGTCGAAATCGTGCACCCCGCAGTCGCGGAAGATGCCGCCCGAGCGCGGGATGTAGTCGGCGGGCGGCGGAGAAGGGTCGAGGGTGGTCGCGCGCAACGTATGCAGCCAGCCGAGTTCGCCGGACCGGACAGCGTCGCGGGCGGCTCGGTAGCCGGCATCGAAGCGGCGTTGGAAGCCGATCTGAACGGGAACGCGGGAGTCGCGGATGTGGTCGACCACGGCGAGGGTGCCGGTGATGTCGGCGGCCACGGGCTTCTCGCAGAAGACGGGGATGCCCGCGTCGACGGCGCGGATGATCAGGTCGGGGTGGGAGTCGGTGGCGGTGGCGATGATCAGGCCGTCGAGGTCGGCGTCGAAGAGGGCGTCGAGGTCGGCGGCGAATTCGATGCCGAGGTCGGTGGCGGCGGCGCGGGCGCGGTCGGGGACGGCGTCGGCGACCAGGACGGTGGCCACGTTCGGGAGTTTCCTCAGGGTGGCGGCGTGCGAGGTCCCGATGCGGCCGGTTCCGGCGAGGCCCAGTGTGACGGCTCGGTGGGAGGACATCGGCTCTCCTTCATGTGGGATCGCGACGGGCATCAGAGACCGGTTCGGCGTGGAGCGGTCGTGGTGGCGCGGACGATGAGCGAGGGTTCCACTCGGCGGCGGACCGGTGTGGTGCGGCCGTCGCGGAGGCGTTCGGCGAGGGCGTCGATCGCGAGGCGGCCCATCCGGATGCGCGGTTGGTCGATGGTGGTCAGCGCGACGTGCCGCAGGGCGGCCAGCGAGGTGTTGTCGTAGCCGACCACCGAGACATCCTCCGGCACCCGCAATCCCGCTTCCTCCAGCGCGGACATCGCCCCCACGGCGTTGAAGTCGTTGCCGCACACCAGTGCCGTGGGAAAGTTGTCGTGGGAGAACAGGTTCAGCAGTTTGCGCACCGCGGCCATGCCCGCGGAGTCGGTGTGCTCGCTGGGCACGACCATCGGTTCCAGGCCGTGGCGTTGCATGGCGGCGCGGTAGCCCTTGCGGCGCGGCGCGGAGGTGAAAGCGCCGCCGCCGTCCAAGTGGACGATGCGCCGATGCCCGAGCGAGACCAGGTGATCGACGGCGAGGGCGGCGCCTGCCTCGCCGTCGTCGGTG
This sequence comes from Nocardia sp. CY15, assembly GCF_009829295.1. Lineage (NCBI taxonomy): Bacteria > Bacillati > Actinomycetota > Actinomycetes > Mycobacteriales > Nocardiaceae > Nocardia > Nocardia sp. CY15. Next base: position 603,647 of record NZ_VUOT01000001.1, on the reverse strand, counting down.
ACCGTGTCGACAGCGGCGACGGTGGAGGAGCGGGAGACCAGCACCAAGGGAGCTTGGTGCGCCGCTGCGCGAATGGCGGCGGCGGGCAGGATGGGGGACAGCAGGATGACGCCGCCGGGCCGGAAGGAGAGCAGGCTCTCCAACGCGGTGCGTTCGCGCGCGGCGCTGCGCTGGCCGGTGTTGAGGATCAGTTCGAGGCCGGATTCCCGCGCGGCGGCGTCCATGCCCTCGACGACATCGGCGAAGAAGGCGTTGCGCAGGTCGGAGACCATGACGCCGACGATGTTCGAGGTCCGGCTGGCCAGCGACCGGGCCATGAAGTGCGGTTGGTAGCCGAGGTCTTTCGCCGCGTCCAGCACGGCGCGGCGGCGATGCTCGCTGACCTTCGGGGAGTTGCGCATGACGAGTGAGACCAGAGCGCGGGAGACGCCCGCGCGGGCGGCGACGTCCTCCATGGTCGGGCGTGCCATGTCGCCTCCGTTCCCGTCCGCCGAGCCCTGCCGGGACGGACGATACAAGGTGGGTGGGAGCGAGGCAATAGAGCGCTCTAATCGGACTCCCGGGACGCCACTACTCAGTCAAATCCGAAATATCCGCAGGTAGTGACGCTTTGGGCGATGAGTATGCGGCTCTTGACACGATATGACCTGCGTTACATAGTTGGAGCGCTCCAACAGAGCGCAGTCAACTCGACGTCGAAGGTCGGAGTGCCGATGACCGAATCCCTCTCCTCGCTGCGCATCGCGGCCGCGCCGATCTCATGGGGAGTCTGCGAGGTCCCCGGCTGGGGCCATGTGCTCGACGCACGCACCGTCCTGTCGGAGATGGCCGCGCTCGGCCTGACCGCCACCGAGCTCGGACCACCCGGCTACCTGCCGGGCGACCCGGGTGAACTGCGTCGGCTGCTCGAGAACTTCGGAATCGCTCCGGTCGGCGGGTTCCTCGCCGTCGTGCTGCACCGCGATCGGCAGTCGGCCCTCGCGCACGCCGAGCGCACGGCCGCGTTGCTGGCCGCCACGGGCGCGGAAGTCCTCGTGCTCGCCGCCGCGACGGGTCTCGGCGGATACGACGAGCGCCCGCGCCTCGACGACGCAGAATGGCGGGCCTTGGTCGACGCCTCCCGCGCCATCCGCGATGCCGCCGCCGCGCACGGCCTGCGCACGGTGCTGCACCCGCATGTCGGCACGCACGTGGCGAGCGAGGCCGAGGTCGAGCGGTTCCTCGCCGATTCCGACCTCGACATCTGCCTGGACACCGGGCATCTGCTCATCGGCGGCGCCGACCCGGTTCGGCTCGCGCGGCGACATGCCGAGCGGATCGGGCACATCCATCTCAAGGACGTCCGCGGCGCGCTGGCCGAGGAGGTCCGCGCCGGAACGCTGGAGTACAGCGCGGCCGTGCGCCGTGGGCTGTATGTCCCACTGGGTGAGGGTGACGTCGATATCGCAGCACTCGTGCGCACCGTGCAGGCCGCGGGCTATCGGGGCTGGTACGTGCTGGAGCAGGACACCGCGCTGTGGCCGGGCGACTCGGCGCGGCAGGCGAGCATCGACACCGGGCGCAGCCTGCGCCGTCTCGCGGACATCGCGCTGGCCGCGGCCGGGATCTAGAGGAAGCGACGAGGATGTTTTCGAGACCGCAACGCGGCGCGAGCGCGGGACGGCGGCGTTCGAGCCGCCTGTTGCCGTGGATCGCCACGGCCGCTCTTTTGGCCGCGTGCAGCGGTCCCGGCTCCGACGCGCCCGCCCCTACACAGCCGCCTGTCGCCGCCGGGACGGTGAGATCGGTAGCGGTGGTGACCCACGGCAGCCCCGGCGACGCGTTCTGGAATGTCGTCAAGAACGGCGCGGAGGCCGCGGGCGAGGATCTCGGTATCCGGGTGGAGTACAATGCCTCCGGTGATCCGGGGCAGCAGGCGAAGCTGATCGACAACGCGGTGGCCCAAGGCGTCGACGGCCTCGTCGTCTCCATGGCCAATCCCGAAGCGCTTCGCCGGTCCGTGGAAAAGGCTCTGGCCGTGGGTATTCCGGTGGTGACGATCAATTCGGGCGAATTCGAGAGCGCGAAGTTCGGCGCGTTCGTCCATGTGGGGCAAAGCGAGTCGCTGGCCGGGCAGGCCGCGGGCAAACGGCTCGCCGAGGCCCGGCGCACGAAGATGCTGTGCGTCATCCACGAAGCGGGCAATATCGGCGCGAACGAGCGCTGCGCGGGCGCGACGAAAGCGTTCGGCACCGCGGTCACGCTCCAGGTGGACATCAACAATCCGACCGACGCGCAGTCGAGGATCAAGGGCGCGCTCGAGGCCGACCGGTCCATCGACGCGGTCCTGACGTTGAACTCACAGGTCGCGGCGCGGGCCGTGGACGCCGTCCGGGAGGCCGGTTCGCCTGCCGCCGTAGCCACGTTCGACCTCAATTCCGAAGTGGTGGAGGGGATTCGGGCCGGAAGGCTGCTGTTCGCGGTCGATCAGCAGCAGTACGAGCAGGGCTACCTGCCGATCGTGCTGCTGCGGCTGTACCGGACGAACCTGAACACCGTCGGAGGCGGCGCGCCGGTGCAGACCGGGCCGGGCTTCGTCGACAAGAGCAATGTGGAAGCCGTCGCCGCGCTCGTCGCGCAGGGCACGCGCTGAGGTCGGGAGCCGAGGAAAATGACAGCCACCACAGAGACGTCCGAGAAGGCGCACGAGGGACTTTCACCGCTCCAACGTCTGGCCGTGCGGCCGGAGATCGGCGCGGCGCTGGGCGCTCTGCTGGTATTCGTGTTCTTCTCCCTCGTCACCGACCGGTTCCTCAGCCCGCTCGGCGTCGCGACCTGGCTGGACGACGCCTCCACGCTGGGCATCATGGCGGTGGCCGTGGCGCTGCTGATGATCGGCGGCGAGTTCGACCTGTCCGCGGGCGTGATGACCGCCTCCACGGCGCTGGTCACCGCGTTGCTCGCGGTGCACGCCGGGTGGAACGTCTGGTTCGCCCTACTCGCTTCGCTGGCGTTCGCCCTGGCCGTCGGCGCGTTCAACGGCTGGGTGGTGATGCGCACCGGCCTGCCCAGTTTCATCGTCACGCTGGGCACCTTCCTCGCCCTGCAGGGCCTGAACCTCGGCGTGACTCGGCTGGTCACCGACACGGTGCAGGTGTCGGGAGTGCGCAGCGCGGACGGCTACCAGTCGGCGGGTTGGGTGTTCGCCTCGACGCTCGACATCGGGGACGCGCACATCCAGGCCTCGGTGGTCTGGTGGATCGTGCTCACCGCGATCGCCGCGCTCGTCCTGGTCCGCACCAGGTTCGGCAACTGGATCTTCGCCGTCGGCGGTGCGCTGCCCAGTGCGCGCGCGGTCGGCGTGCCCGCCGATCGCACCAAGATCCTGCTGTTCATGGGCACCGCGTTCGCGGGCTGGGTGGTCGGCTCCTGCAACATCCTGCGGTTCGCGAGCGTGCAGGCCAACCAGGGCGTCGGGCTCGAACTGCACTACATCATCGCCGCGGTGGTCGGGGGGTGCCTGCTCACCGGCGGCTTCGGCTCGGCGGTCGGCGCCGCGATCGGCGCGCTGATCTTCGGCATGGCGCGCCAGGGCATCGTGTTCGCCCGCTGGGACAGTGACTGGTTCATGCTGTTCCTCGGTGTGCTGCTGCTGGCGGCGGTGCTGGTCAACAACAGATTCCAGAAACGAGCCGAAAGGGTGCGCCGATGACTCCCCTCATCGAGGCCGTGGACCTCGGCAAGAGCTACGGCGGTGTCGTCGCTCTGCGCGAGGTGTCCACGGTGGTGAAAGCGGGCGAGGTGACCTGCGTGCTCGGCGACAACGGCGCGGGCAAGTCGACGCTGATCAAGATCCTGGCCGGGGTGCATCGGCACGACCGCGGCGAACTGCGCGTCGAAGGAGTACCGGTCCGGTTCGCATCACCACGCGAGGCCTTGGATCGCGGTATCGCCACGGTCTATCAGGATCTCGCGGTGGTGCCGTTGATGAGCGTGTGGCGCAACTTCGTGCTCGGCTCCGAGCCCACCTTCGGCTACGGCCCCTTCCGGTTGCTGGACCGCAAGAAGGGCTGCGAGATCGCGCGAACCGCATTGGCGGACATGGGTATCGAGATTCGCGATATGGAACAGCCGGTCGGCACGTTGTCCGGTGGCCAGCGGCAATGCGTAGCCATCGCACGGGCCGTTCATTACGGCGCGAAGGTGTTGATCCTCGACGAGCCGACCGCCGCGCTGGGCGTGAAACAGGCCGGGGTGGTGCTGAAGTACGTCGTGCAGGCGCGTGAACGCGGACTCGGTGTCGTGCTGATCACGCACAACCCACACCACGCCTACCCGGTCGGTGACCGGTTCCTGCTGCTGAAGCGGGGCGCGGTGCTCGGTTCGTACGAGAAATCGGAGATCGAACTGCCGGAACTGACCCGACAGATGGCGGGCGGGGCGGAACTGGAGGCGTTGCAGCACGAATTGCGGCGCGTGGTGACGCCGTGAATACGCCAGGAGGCGAGTTCGTGACCGAACTGGAGGCGTTGACCGTCGGCCGGGTCGGGGTGGACTTGTATCCCGAACAGAGCGGCGTCGATTTGGCGCAGGTGCGTAGTTTCGCGAAATCGCTGGGCGGCACCGCCACCAACGTCGCCGTGGCCGCTGCCCGGCTCGGCCGTCGTTCGGCGGTGCTGACGAAGGTGGGCCCCGACGGCTTCGGCGACTTCGTGCGCACGGCGCTCGAGGACTTCGGCGTGTCGTCCCATTACGTGACGACCGCGCCGGACCTTCAGACGCCCGTGGTCTTCTGCGAGCTGATGCCGCCGTCGGATCCGCCGCTGCTGTTCTACCGTGCGCCGATCGCGCCGGATCTCACCATCACCGCGGATGACGTGCCCTGGGAAGTCGTGGACGCCGCGCCGCTGCTGTGGGTCACGGGTACCGGAGTGAGCGCGGAACCGGCGCGCGGCACGCAGCGGGAGATGCTGCTGCGGCGCGCTCGACGCGGGCACACGGTGCTCGACCTGGACTACCGGCCGATGTTCTGGCCCGACGTCGACACCGCTCGGGCCGAGATCGGGTGGATGGTCGACCACGTGAACGTGGTGGTCGGTAACCGCACGGAGGCCGAGGTGGCAGTGGGCACCGCCGACCCGGACGCGGCGGCCGATCGGCTGCTCGACCGTGGGGTGCGCCTGGCGGTGATCAAGCAGGGCGGCGACGGCGTGCTGGTGGCCACCGCCGAAGAACGCTGGACGGTGCCGCCGTGCCGGGTGGACGTGGTGTGCGGGCTGGGTGCGGGCGACGGTTTCGGCGGCGCGCTGATCCACGGCCTGCTCTCGGATTGGGACCCACAGCGCATCGCCACCTACGCCAACGCGGCGGGCGCGCTGGTCGCCGCGCGTCTGGCCTGCGCGGATGCGATGCCCACGGCGGCGGAGATCGAGGAATTGCTGTGCGGCTGAACCGGCGTGGAAATCGAGGAACCGCTGGGCGGCTGCGCCAGGACGGGAGTGGGGACACTGTTGTACGGCTGAGCGGGGCGCAGAGTGGAGACACCGTTGTGCCGCTGGGCGGAGTGGAGAGCCTGCTGTGCCGCTGAGCAGGGCGCGGGCAGGAGGAGCAGCTGTGCGGCCGAGTCGTACGCGGCATGGCGGAACTACTGCTGTGCCGCTGAGCGGGGCGCAGATCAGAAGAGCGGCTGAGTATCGAGCGCGGAAGGAGGCGCCGCCGTGCATGTGACCGACGAACGTTGGCGTGAGTTACTGCACGTACGTGCCACAGACCCGGCAGCGGTCGAACGGGCCTACGCGAAACGGGTGCGCCGCGCCGACCTGCTGGCGGGCAAACAGACCTTGTTCCTGGTCGCCGCCGATCACCCCGCTCGCGGCGCGCTCGGTGTCGGCGCGGACCGCACGGCCATGGCCGATCGGCGCACCCTGCTGGAACGGCTGTTGATCGCATTGGCGAACCCGGACGTCGACGGTGTGCTCGGCTCCCCGGACGTGGTGGAGGAGCTTCTGCTGCTGGACGCGCTGGACGACAAGGTCGTGATCGGGTCGATGAACCGCGGCGGGCTGGCGGGCGCGGAATGGGAGATCGATGACCGCTTCACCGGATACGACGCGGACTCCCTGGCTCGGTTCCGGCTCGACGGCGGCAAGATGCTGCTGCGCTTGGTCGATTCCGACGCGGGGACCGTGCCGACGCTGCAAGCCTGCGCGCGGGCGGTCTCGGCGTTGGCGGCGCACGAGTTGATGGCGATGGTCGAGCCGTTGCCGTACCACCGGGACGCCACCGGTGCGCTGGTGATGAGCAAGGACGCGGTGTCGCTGTCGAGGGCGATCACGGTGGCTTCCGGTCTCGGCGTCACCTCGGCCTACACCTGGTTGAAGATTCCCGCGCCGCAGGACATCTCGGTACTGGACGCGACCACCTTGCCGGTGGTGGTGCTCGGCGGCGCACCCTCCGGCGACCAAGCGGTGGATCGCGCGTTGTGGGGTGGAGCGCTCGGCCACGACGTGGTACGAGGACTCGTCGTCGGGCGCACCTTGCTGTACCCGCCGGACGGCGACGTCGCGCGGGCGGTGGACTCCGCCGCTCGTTTGCTGAAGGAAACCCGATGAAGCGGGGGAGTGTCGCCGGACATAACTGGGCACCGACCTCGCCGCCGTTCGCCGGTGTCCGCGAACCTTGTACGGAGGAGGCACGATGACACTTCATCGGCCCGACGGCTCGCTGTGCCGTGACGGCGATCCGATCCTGTTGACCCCCGAGGACGCCGGATGGACTTACGCGGGGCTGCGCGTCCTGCGGATCGGCGCAGGCGAGTCACGGACAGTGCGGACGGGGGAGTTCGAGGCGTTCGTCCTGCCGCTGGCCGGAGCGTGCACCGTGCGTGTCGACGGTGCGACCTTCACGCTGGTCGGCCGGGAATCGGTGTTCACCCGGGTGACGGATTTCGTCTACGTCCCCAGAGACGCCGAGGTGGAGTTGGTGGCCGAGGGCGGCGACCTGGAGGTGGCGCTTCCGATGGCCCGCTGCGCGAAACGGCTGGAGCCGCGATACGGCCCCGCCGAGCAGATCCCGGTCGAAGTCCGCGGTGCGGGCAGTGCGACGCGCCAGGTCACCAACTTCGGGATACCCGGCGTGTGGGAGCACGCGGACAAACTGAACGCCTGCGAGCTGATCACCCCGGACGGCAACTGGTCGTCCTATCCGCCGCACAAGCACGACGAAGTGAGCGAGTGCGAGGTCGTCAACGAGGAGATCTACTACTTCCGCATCGCCGGACCGGATGGGGTCACGCCGTCCCGCGAAGGATTCGGTATGCACCGGACCTACACGGCCGACGGCACGGTGAACGAGAACGTCGCGGTCGGTGACGGTGACGTCTTCCTGATCCCACGCGGCTATCACGGGCCGTGCGTCGCGGCGCCCGGCTACCCCATGTACTACCTGAACGTGCTGGCCGGTCCGGCGCCCGAACGATCGATGGCGTTCTGCGACGATCCGGCGCACAGTTGGGTGCGGGCGCGCTGGGACGACGAGCCCCTCGATCCGCGCTGTCCGGTCACCTCGCACGAAGGACGGGTGCGATGAGACTGACCACGGCGCAGGCGCTGGTGGCCTGGTTGATCGCCCAGCGTTCCGAGACACTCGACGGCAGCGAAGTGCCGCTGTTCCCCGCCGTCTTCGGCATCTTCGGTCACGGCAACGTGCTCGGCCTCGGCGCCGCGCTGCACGAGCGGCGCGCCGAACTCCCGCTCTGGCGCGGGCACACCGAGGAGGGGATGGCGCTCGCGGCCGTCGGCTATACCAAGGCCACCCACCGGCGTCAGGTCGGTGTCGCGACATCGTCGATCGGCCCCGGCGCGCTCAACATGGTGACGGCGGCGGGCGTCGCGCACGCGAACCGTCTTCCGCTGCTGCTGCTCCCGGGTGACACCTTCGCCGGTCGGGCGCCCGACCCCGTTCTGCAGCAGGTCGAGCACTTCGGCGACCCGACCCTCACGGTGAACGACGCGTTCCGGGCGGTGAGCAGGTATTTCGACCGCATCACCCGCCCGGAACAGCTGATCGCCACCCTGCCGCAGGCGGTCGGGGTGCTCACGGATCCGGCCGATGCCGGTCCGGTCGTCCTGGCGCTGCCGCAGGACGTTCAGGCCGAGACCTACGACTTCCCCGACGCGCTGTTCGATCCGGTGGCGCACCGGCTCACCCGGCCACGCCCCGATCAGCGGGCACTCGCCGCCGCCGGTGCCGCACTGCGCGCCGCGCGCCGCCCGCTGCTTGTCCTCGGCGGCGGTGTCCGCTATTCGGGTGCGGGACGCACCGTGCTGGAGTTCGCCGAGCGCCATCGCATTCCGGTCGTGGAGACCACCGCGGGCCGCACCCTCGCGCCGCACGATCACCCGCTGTTCGCGGGACCGCTCGGCATCACCGGCTCGGCGTCGGCGAACGCGATGGCGGCCGGAGCCGATCTCGTCCTCGCGGTGGGGACCCGGTTGCAGGACTTCACCACCGCGTCCTGGACGGTCTTCGCGCCGGACGTCCGGCTGGTGACGATCAACGTGGCACGTTTCGACGCCGTCAAGCACGGCGCTCTCGCGGTGGTCGGTGATGCCGAGGTCACCGTGCGTGAGCTGGCCGGGCAGCTGGGGCAGTGGCGCGTCGACCCCGGGTGGACCGCGCGCGCCGCCGCACTGCGCAGCACCTGGGACGCGCACATCGACGGTCTGCGCGCACCGACCCCGGGCACGCCCAGCTATGCCCAGGTCGTGGGCGCGGTGAACGACCTGAGTGAGCCGACCGATTACGTGATGACGGCATCCGGCGGGCTGCCCGGCGAACTCGTCGGCGGCTGGCGGGCCGGCGGCGGCGCGCCGACCATGGACGTGGAGTACGGCTTCTCCTGCATGGGCTACGAGCTGGCCGGCGCGTGGGGCGCGGCCATGGCGCACATCGGCGGCGTGGTGACGACCCTGCTCGGGGACGGCTCGTATCTGATGCTGAACTCGGAATTGTTCTCCGCGGCGTTCGCCGGGCACGCGTTCGTCGCGGTGGTGTGCGACAACGACGGCTACGCCGTGATCGCCCGGCTGCAAGAGGGCCAGGGCGGCGAGCCGTTCAACAACTTCTACGCCGACTGCCGCACCACGCACGAGCATCCGCCGCGCGTCGACTTCGCCACCCATGCCGCAGCGCTCGGCTGTTCCGTTTTCACCGCCCGCGACCTGACCGAATTCCGGGACGCCTACGCGCGGGCGCGGGCGGCGGCAACGGCCGAGCGCCGTCCGGCCGTGCTCGTCGTGCGCACGCAGCCCTCGGCGTGGACCGACGCGGGCGCTTGGTGGGAGGTCGGCGTGCCGGAGCATCTGCCGGGCCGCGAGAGCTACGAGGCGACGAAACCGCGTCAGGTGCGCTACCTCCGGTCGTGAACAGAATTTAACGAACAGTGCGCGCGGTGGCTCCGCGGACGTAGGCTGAAATGTCGACGCCTGCGTGGGTGAACTGGAATTCGTTGCGGCACAAGCGAATCGGTAGCACATGCGTATCGAGGCCGAGCCGCGTCGAAGAAGGAGTTCCATGATGTCGGGCGCGGTGGCCCCTCCGAATGGGTTGTGTTCGTCGAGGGAGGACGGCGGGTGTTATCCCGGGCGGAGTGTGGGTACCCGCGTGACGGGTCCGGTGGTGTTGCCCGGATCGGACCCGGACCGAACGTGGGAGGTGACAGGCGCAGTCCGCTCGTGAACGAGCGTCGGCAAGTGAACCAAGAACAGCGCGCGCGAGAGCGCAGACGAAGCTGTGCGCCCGCCGAGGCGACGTCGTGAGCGTTAGCTCACAGTTGATGGTCCGATACGTGAGGAATTCATCGGATCATGGCATCGTTGATCTACGAGGCCAGGGAATCTCATAACACCTCTCTGGCTCGTCTACAGAAAGTATGAAATGGCTCAAGGCATTGTGAAGTGGTTCAACAGCGAGAAGGGCTTCGGCTTCATCGCACAAGACGGCGGGGGGCCCGACGTCTTCGTGCATTACTCGGCTGTGAGCGGCTCGGGTTTCCGGTCCCTCGATGAGGGGCAGCGCGTGGAGTTCGAGATCGGCCAGGGACAGAAGGGTCCGCAGGCCCAGGACGTCCGCGTTCTCTGATCGCGACCTAGCTTCCGAAAGGCCCCGCACCGGGACGGTGTGGGGCCTTTCGCCTGTTCGGAGGCATGACTTCTGATTGTATATTGCAAGCAGTAGCCGCCGCTCGAGAGGAGTGCCGGATGAGGCAGGACGGACGGTCGGGGTGCCCGATCAACGCGACCATCGAAGTGATCGGCGATCGGTGGACGCTGCTGGTGCTGCGTGACGTGATGTTCGGCAACCGGCGCCACTTCCGCGAGCTGCTGGCCGGCTCGGAGGAGGGCATCGCCTCCAACATCCTCTCCGATCGGCTCAAGCGGCTGGTGGCGGCCGGACTGCTCAGCCGGGCGGACACCCGGCCCGGCCAGAAGGCCGAATACCGGCTCACCGAACCCGCTATCCAGCTGGTGCCCGTCATGGCCCAGCTCGGTGCGTGGGGATTGCGGCACCGCCCGACCACCGAGCATCTTCGGGTGCGGGCCGAATTGCTCGAGGCGGGCGGTCCGCCACTCTGGGGTGAATTCATGGACGAACTCCGTGAGAGCCACCTCGGTATTCCGCGCCCGGACCCGGATCGTCCGTCGGCGACGCACCGACTCGCGCAGGCTTACACGGACGCGGTGGCCGCGTCGGGCGACCCGGACGAGCCGAAAGCCGCGTCGTAGGCGCTCGGTCAGCCCGCCAGCGCCTCGGCGCGGAAGAACTCCGCGGTGATCGCCCGGGCATGCGTGAGATCGCGGGGCCCGGACTTGACGAACACCTCGGCGGCGCAGGCAAGTTCGCTGGTGATGAACGCGGTGACCGGCGCGGGAACCGACCCGCTGCCCATCTCGCGGGTCCGCGACTTCAGATCGGTCAACTCTGTCACCGCCGCCGACAACTCGGTGGGCAGATCGCACTGCCGCAGCAGCGTCGGCAGATGCATCGGCGTCACCGCCGCCGCGGGATGCTCGCGCAGCCACCGCAGCGCCATCGCCGGACGCAGCGCGTAGAACACCTTCTTCAGCGACCCGGTGCGCTCGAACAATGCCCACTGCTTGGCGCCCAAGTGCAGATAGTGCCGAGCGACCTTGTCGCGGTCGGCGACCTCGTCGGCCACCGCGCGCAGTCGGTCGCGGAACCCGGCGTCGCCCCGGTAGACGATCGGTGACATCAGCCACTCGATGAGCACGGCGTTGCCCTGCACCAGCAGCCGCAGCGCCTTGCCGAGATCCCAGCCGTTCACGTCGAGCAAGCCCGCCAGCGGCGTCTCCACCACGTTGCGGGTGCGCCACGGGGACAGATAGGTCTCCAGCGCCGCGACGTACACGAACCGGCAGTCGTAGTCGGAGTCGGGTGACGGGAATCCCCAGGCACGGCTGCCGCTCTCGATCGCCAGCCGAATCGACACCCGATGTTCCCGCTCGACCCGGTCCAGCTCCCCATCGATGGACCCGACCACCGCCGGGTCCATCGAAGCCGGTATCGCACGCAGAGACATGGACGAATGGTAGGTGCCCGAACGCGACTGTCGCAGCCGCTTTTTCGTCGGTCAGGGTCGGCGCGCGCCGCTGCCGAACGCGGCCACGAGCACGGCGACCACGGCGAGCGCACCGCCCAGCCACATGGCGGCGGCGACGGTGATCCCGTCCGCGGCCAGTCCGCCGGCCGATGCCCCCAGTGCGATGGCGGCGTTGAAGACCCCGGCGAACAGTGCCGAAGCGCCCTCCTCGGCTCCGGGCGACGCGGCGAAGACCCAGCTCTGGGTACTCACCGAGACGCCACCGTAGGAGACGCCCCATACGAACATCAGCACGAATGTCTGCGGGAGCGAGGCCCCGAGCAGGGGCAGGGCGATCGCGGCCGCGGCCAGGACCGAGCCGATAGCGATCAAGGTCTTCCTCGGTGCCCGCGCCGCCGCAGCGCCCGCGGCGAAATTCCCTGCTACCCCGGCAACTCCGTAGATCAGCAGCAGTGTGCCGATCGTCTCCGCGCCGACACCGGTAACCTCCTCCAGCACCGGCCGCACGTAAGTGTAGGCGGCGAAGTGACCGGTGACCAGGAACGCGACCGCGAGCAGGGCGACGCGCAAGCCCGGCTGCCTGGTCAGCCGTAACACGCCGCTCAACGCCACGGCATCGGTGGCAGGAAGACGCGGCAGCGAGGCCGCCATCGCCACGAGGACCAGCAGCGCGAGACCGGCGGCGGCGACGAACGTCGCCCGCCACCCGGCGAGCGCGCCCACAAAGGTTCCGGCGGGGATACCGAGCACCGAGGCGACCGCGACGCCGGAGAAGACCAGCGAAGTCGCGGCGGTGACCGACCGCGCGGGCACCAGCCGCGCCGCCAGGCTCGCCGCGATCGCCCACACCCCGCCCATGCCGACGCCGACCAGCACCCGCGCCCCCATCAGCACACCGAAGGTGGGCGCCCAGGCCGAACCGAGATTGCCCAGCGCGAGCACCGCCATCAACCCGCACAGCACCGCTCTGCGCTCGACCCGGCCCAGCGCCGCGGTGACCAACGGCGCCGACAGGGCGGCGACCAAGCCCGTCACCGTCAATGCGAGACCGGCGCGGCCCTCGCTCACCCGCAGCGCGGAGCCGATCGGGGTGAGCAGGCCGACCGGCAACATCTCGGAAGTGACCACCGTGAACGTCCCCGCTGTCACGGCGCCCACGCCGAGCCAACCGCGCAGCACCGAGACCGGCTGCGGCGCAACGACTTCCTGAACCTGTGTCATGTCTTCCAGACAAGAGCCCGGGAACGGAGGAAACAACGGCGAAGGTCTCATAGTTCTATGAGCTGGACTCATCGACCGTGGAAGGGAAGCTGATGGGTGGGCTGGAGGTCCGTGAGCTGGAGGCGTTTCTCGCGCTCGCCGAGGAATTGCATTTCGGGCGGGCCGGTGAGCGGCTGTATGTGTCGCAGAGCCGGGTCAGCCAGCTGCTGCGCTCGCTGGAGCGGCGCATCGGCGGGCGGTTGGTGGAACGGACCAGCCGCAGCGTCCGGTTGACCCCGCTCGGCGCGGACTTCCTCGCCGAACTGCGGCCCGCCTACGCGGCTTTGCGCGCGACGGTCGACAGCGCCCGCGCGGCCGCCAGAGGCACGGACGGGATCTTGCGCATCGGGTTTCAAGGTGCGGGCAGCGACCACCTGATGGCCGCGGTCGAGCTGTTCGGGCGGCGTCACCCGGAATGCTCGGCCGAGCTGGTCGAGATTCCGCTGGCCGATCCGTTCGGCCCGCTGCGGCGCGACGAGGTCGACGCCGCCGTCGTGTTGCTGCCGATGGGGGAGCCCGATCTGGTGCTCGGATCGGTGTTCGCGGGGCAGTCGCAGACGCTCGCGGTGGCCAGCTCGCATCCGCTCGCGGGGCGTGCGGCGCTGTCGGTGGAGGAGATCGCCGAGGTGCCGTTGATCGGAGTGCGGTCTCCGGCGCCGGAATACTGGCGCAGGGCGCAGGCGCTGGACGTGACGCCCGGGGGACGGATGGTGCGCAGCGGTCCGGAGGTCGGCACGCTGGAGGAGGGCCTCGCCGCGGTGGCGGCAGGCAGGGGGGCGATGCTGCTGTGCCATCCGACCGCGGAATCACACCGCAGGCGGCCGGTGACCTTCGTGCCGGTGACCGGGATCGCCGAGTCCCGCCTCGGGCTGGTGTGGCGTCGCCACGGCGAGACCGCACGGGTGCGTGCGTTCTCCCGTGCCGTGGCCGACACGCAGGGAGCGGGCGATGTGCGGTTGGTCACCGCGGAGGCGTCCTGAGCGTCCGGTATGCGGAGCCGCTCCAGCCGCCGGGTATCGGTGCCGGATGGCGTCGATAGGCGGGCGGGTATCCGACACCGGTAGCGCTTGCCCTGAACGGTCTTTTCAATACGCTCGACGCTGCTCTGCACGGCCTTGTCGACACCCTGTGGACGGGTTCCTTCGGCGGCCGCTGACCGACGTGACGGTCGAGCTGATCGGCCGGGTTCCACGCCGACCCACGGCGTGACCGAGCGGACCCTCGCACCGAGATGGTGCGGGGGCCCGCCGCTGTACGGCCTGGTCGCGGGGCAGCGGAAGGTGATCGAATCCGACGCCGCAACGGCCGGATCGCGCGAGACGCGATCAGCCGCGTGCCCCGACGGTGGACATTCGGGCGAGTTCCGCCGCCACGCGCGCGGGATGGGTCAACTGCGGATAGTGGCCCGCGCCTTCGATCGCGACCGAGTCCCGCGGCGTCGTGACGGTGAGCGGATCGGCGGAACCGGTGACGATTCGCACCGGCACTTCGATCCGTTCGAGCAGTTCGCGCAACTCCGCGCGTCGCGCGGTGGCGCTCGCGCGGCGCAGCGCGGCGACGGTGCGTGCGGCGACACCCGGCCTGCGGAGGTTCGCGGCGGCGCTCGCGATCGCGGCGCCGTCGGGCACGCCGAGCCGTTTCGCCAAGGCGGCGGCCGGCATCCGGCGCATCGCCGCCGTCATAAGTGGTGAGCGCAGCAACAGGCCCGATCGAGGCTGCAAGAACGCGGGGGCCACCAGCACCACGCCGGAGACGCGCTCCGGATGCTCCGCCGCGTATCGCAGCACCGGACCGCAGCCGAGCGAGTGGCCGACCAGCACGGGGCGGGTGCGGACCGAGGAGAGCGATTTCGGCAGCACGGCATCCTGGTCGCCGGGCGCCGAGCGTCCGAGGCCGGGCAGGTCGACGGCCAGGCTCGGCCCGTCCAACTCCGCGCGTACCGCGCCCCACGATTCACCGTCGAGCGGAAGCCCGTGCACAAGAACGTAGGCCGGGCGTTGCCGTTCGCCGCTCACCCAGACGCCATCGGCGAATCCGGCGGTCGGATCGTCGGCGACCGCGCCGAACCGGCTGGCCACCAGGTGGTCGGCCCAGGCAAACAGGGTGGCCTCGGTCGGAGGCATGGTGAGTCCGGCGCGGCGGGCCACGTCCTGCGCCGCCGAGGTGTCGTAGCGGTCGTCGGCGATGAAGGGCAGCGACTCGGGATCGGCGCCGGTCAACGCCCGCGGAAGTTTCTCGATGACACCGACCGGAATCGAGAACCGCGGCGCGGGGACACCCATGTGCCCGGCCAGCAGCCGCATCAGCTTCGGCAGCACCGGAGTTCGATCGTCGAGAACCGTGTAGGACCGGCCCGCGGTGTCCGGCAGGGCGGGCAGACTGATCAGGAAGTCGGTGAAGTAGTCCAGATCGACGATCGGCACGAACGTATCCGCCCCGCCGGGGGTGGCCGGGAGTCTTCCGTTCCACAGTTGCTCGACCACACCGGCGAGCCCGACGTATTGACCGGGGCCGATCACACTGCTCGGGTTCGCGATGGTCAGCGCGACGCCCAGCTCGGCGGCCCGCCGTCGCAGCAGCGGATCCGATTCGAACTTGGACGCGCCGTAAGCGCCCTTCTCCCAATACTGTTCCTCGGACTGCTCGACGGTGATCCGGTAGCCCGTGATGTGGACGAGCCGTCGCAGGCCGGGCAGGGCGGCGGCCCACTCCAGGACGTGCAGCGCGCCGGTGACGTTGACCGCGTACGCGTCCTCTGGCGTGAGTCCGAAGGCGAAGCGGGCCGCGCAGTTGTACACGTCGCGGATGCCGGACGGGTCGAATCCGGCGGGCAGACCCAGGTCCTCTGCGGTGACGTCACACGCGACGATTTCCAGCGCGCCCGAGTCGACGCCGCGTCCGCGCAGCCAACTGGTGAGCCGCTCCTCGCTGCCCGCACGCAAGGCGGCGGTGACGGAATGCCCCTGCTCGAGAAGCCGGGCGACCGCTGCGCGGCCGAGGAATCCAGCGGCTCCGAACACGATGCTGTCGGACATGACATGCTCCTTACTAGACCGGTCTACATATTTTGATGCCATGAAAAACGAAGCGGGTCGGGTGGAACCCGACTCAGAGCAGGGCGTGCAGAGTGCGTTCGACGCGTTCCAAAGGTTCGCGACTGCGTTGCGCGCGCGCCAGCAACAGCGCCCCCTCGACCATGGCGAGCACCGTGGCGGCCAGGTCGTCGGCGTTCTCGCGGCCATCGGCCCGCAACCGCAGCCGCAGCGCCTGTTGCCAGGCGGCGTACGCGGCGGCGCACTCGGCTTGGACCGCGTCGTTCGCCGCCGCCACGTCCAAGGCCACGGTGGCGACCGGGCAACCCTGTTGCCAGTCGGACGCTTCCAGCCGATCGCCGAACACGCGAAGCAGCCTGCTCGCGGCCGCTGCGGCGTCACCGGGTTCGATCGTGTCGATCAGCGCCGCGATCTCCTTGCCCGCTTGGGCGATCGCCGCCGCGACCAATTCGTCCTTGCCGCCGGGGAAGTGGAAGTACAGCGAACCGCGTGGCGCGCCGCTGGCCGCCAGGATCTGGTTGAGCCCAGCGCCGTAGTAACCGTGCCGCTCCACCAGCGTGCGCGCCGCGTCGACGAGTTTGCCGCGAGTCTCGATGCCTTTGACGCCCATATCCCGACTGTAGACCGGTCTTCATATTTTTTCCACCGGAAAGACTGAGGACGCCCGCCTACCAGGTGGTAGCCGACGCGGAAATCGCGCGCACTAAGCTGGTCGGCGGTAAATGCCGACCCCATTCCCCAGGAGTACTCCACGTGAGCCAAGCAGGCCGTCCTGTAGTTCTGATCGCCGACAAGCTCGCCCAGTCGACCGTCGACGCGCTCGGTGACGGTGTCGAGGTTCGGTGGGTAGACGGACCCGACCGCCCGGCCCTGCTGGCCGCCGTGCCCGAGGCCGACGCGCTGCTCGTGCGATCGGCGACCACGGTCGACGCCGAGGTCCTGGAAGCCGGGAAGAACCTGAAGATCGTCGCCCGCGCCGGCGTCGGCCTGGACAACGTCGACGTGCCCGCCGCCACCGAGCGCGGCGTCATGGTCGTCAACGCGCCCACCTCGAACATCCACACCGCCGCCGAGCACGCGGTCACCCTGATGCTGGCCGCCGCCCGCCAGGTTCCCGCCGCCGACGCCACCCTGCGCGAGCACACCTGGCAGCGCAGCAAGTTCAACGGCGTGGAGATCTTCGGCAAGACCGTCGGCGTCGTCGGCCTCGGCCGCATCGGCCAGCTGTTCGCCGCCCGCCTGGCCGCGTTCGAGACCAAGATCGTCGCCTACGACCCCTACGTGTCGCCCGCGCGCGCCGCCCAGCTCGGCATCGAGTTGCTGAGCCTCGACGAGCTGCTCGAGCGTGCCGACCTGATCTCGATCCACCTGCCGAAGACCCCGGAGACCAAGGGCCTCATCGGCAAGGAGGCCATCGCCAAGACCAAGCCGGGCGTGATCATCGTCAACGCCGCCCGCGGTGGCCTGGTCGACGAGGCCGCGCTGGCCGATGCCATCAAGTCCGGCCATGTGCGGGCCGCCGGTCTGGACGTGTTCGAGACCGAACCGTGCACCGACAGCCCGCTGTTCGACCTGCCGCAGGTCGTGGTGACCCCGCACCTGGGCGCCTCCACCTCCGAGGCCCAGGACCGCGCGGGCACCGATGTCGCGAAGTCGGTCCTGCTGGCCCTGGCCGGTGAGTTCGTGCCCGGCGCGGTGAACGTCACCGGTGGCACGGTCGGCGAAGAGGTCGCCCCCTGGCTGGACATCGTGCGCAAGCAGGGCGCGCTGCTGGGCGCGCTGTCCAACGAGCTGCCGGTCAGCGTCGAGATCCAGGTGCGCGGCGAGCTGGCCGCGCAGGAGGTCGGGGTGCTGGAGCTGTCCGCGCTGCGCGGCATCTTCTCCGCGCTGGTCGAGGACCAGGTCACCTTCGTCAACGCCCCCGCCCTGGCCAAGGACCGCGGGATCACCGCCCAGGTCACCACGGCGTCGGAGAGCCCCAGCCACCGCAGCGTGGTCGACCTGCGCGCCGTGTTCGGCGACGGCAGCACCCTGAACGTCGCGGGCACGCTGACCGAGCCGCAGCTGGTGGAGAAGATCGTCAACATCAACGGCCGCAACTACGACATGCGCGCCGAGGGCCTCAACCTGGCCATCCTGAACTACGAGGACCGGCCGGGCGCACTGGGCAGGATCGGCACCAAGCTCGGCGAGGCCGAGGTCGACATCCTGGCCGCGCAGCTGACCCAGGACGTCGACAAGGAAGGCGCCACCGTGGTGCTGCGCGTGGCCCGCGAGGTGCCCGCCGACGTGCAGGACGCGATCGCCGAGTCGGTCGGCGCGGCCAAGGTCGTCCAGGTCGACCTGTCCTGACCGGACGGGGCCGCAGCGTCCCGGCACCCGCGGAATCGGCGCCGCGCACGAACCACTCGTGCGCGGCGCCGGTCGCTCGGTCGGCGCGCGGACCCGCCGCGTCATCGCGCCCGGTGCTCGGCGCTCCGGCCGCGCCGAGTACCGTGACGATGCTGCGGTCACCCCGGCCGGACTGTCGTGCGCACCCCGGCGGTCATCTCCGGGCCGCACGTCGTGTCGGCCGTTACCGGCAACATCGAACGGAGCATTTGTCATGAAGCTTGCTGTCATCCCGGGCGACGGGATCGGGCCCGAGGTCATCGCCGAGGCGCTCAAGGTGCTCGACGTGGTCGTGCCCGGTGTCGAGAAGACCGAGTACGACCTCGGCGCGCGTCGCTACCACGCGACCGGCGAGATCCTGCCGGATTCGGTGCTGCCGGAGTTGAAGCAGCACGACGCGATCCTGCTCGGCGCGATCGGCGACCCGTCGGTGCCCAGCGGCGTGCTCGAACGCGGCCTGTTGCTGCGCACCCGGTTCGCGCTGGACCACCACGTCAACCTGCGTCCGTCCAGACTGTTCCCCGGCGTGACCAGCCCGCTGGCGGGCGATCCCGACATCGACTTCGTCGTTGTGCGTGAGGGCACCGAGGGCCCCTACACCGGCACCGGCGGCGCGATTCGCGTCGACACCCCGCACGAGGTGGCGACCGAGGTCAGCACCAACACCCGCTTCGGCATCGAGCGCGTCGTGCGCTACGCCTTCGCCAAGGCGCAGGCGCGGCGCAAGCACCTGACGCTGGTGCACAAGAACAACGTGCTCACCTTCGCCGGCTCGCTCTGGCAGCGCGCCGTGGACGAGGTCGCGGCCGAGTTCCCCGAGGTCACAACGGCTTACCAGCACATCGATGCCGCCACCATCCACATGGTCAACGACCCGGGCCGGTTCGACGTGATCGTCACCGACAACCTCTTCGGCGACATCATCACCGACCTCGCCGCCGCTGTCAGCGGCGGCATCGGGCTGGCCGCCAGCGGCAACATCGACGCCTCCGGGACGAATCCCAGCATGTTCGAGCCGGTACACGGCAGCGCCCCCGACATCGCCGGTCAGTCCAAGGCCGACCCCACCGCGGCGATCCTCTCGGTCTCTCTCCTGCTCAACCACCTCGGCGACACCGAGGCGGCCACGCGCATCGAGTCGGCCGTCGCCAAGGACCTCGAGTCCCGCTCGGGCACCGCGTCGACCGTGGAGATCGGCGACCGGATCGCCGCCACCCTTTGATCCCCGCCACCCGAAGGTCCCGTTTCCTCCTTGGGAAACGGGGCCTTCGCGCATCCCCGGCGAAAGGATCGCGACCACTCCGTTCCACGTGTCCGAGAGTGAGACGGCGTGCCGCTGGCAACTTCTTCATCGCCTCGCCTGGGAGACCAGCCTCCGCGCGGCACCGACCGTGCGACGCCGTCACCGTGATCCGATGCGGAGACATGGATCCACGTCCGCGAGAGCGTGCTGCTTGCCGCGGTTGCCCTGTATCAGGGTCGGGTCGGTGCGTATCCGGCTGCGCGGATCCGGATTCTCTCCTCAGTCCGGGTCGCGGGGGACCAGCGGGACTGCCGCGACGGCCGCGACAGCGGCCAGAAGGAAGGCGGCGGGGAAGCCGCTCGCGGTGATCAGAGCGCCGAACAGGGGCGGTACGGCGGCCATGGCCAGGTTCTGCCCGGTGTTCTGGACGCCGAGGCCCCGGCCGCTCCAGTAGGGGCCGGCGATCTCGGCGACCGCGGTGAAGGCCAAGCCGTTGTCGGAGACGCTGATCACGGACGCGGCGATCAGCAGCGGGATGGCGGCCCACCACCACTGGGTCCACGCGGTCAGCGCCAGCGCGGCCATGGCGAGCACGGCGGCGACCGCGATCGTGCGCAGGGGGCCCATCCGGCTGCCGGCGCGATCCGACCAGGCGCCCGCGCCGATGCGGCCGAGCGCGCCGAGGATCTGGGTGATCGTCACCAGCGCACCCGCGGCGGCGAGCGACCAGCCGATGTCGCGGTGCAGCCACAGCAGCGCGAACGTCCACACGGTGCCCTGCGGGACGACGAGCAGCACCGAGACCAGGTGGATGCGCCACAGCGTGGCCGAGTCGCGATAAGGGTTGGCTCGCAACGCCGGATCGGCGGCCGAAGCGGCGGGACGTGGCGGGTCGACGATGCCGGCCAGGCAGCCAAGGGCCGCCACGCCCGCCATCAGCGCGGGAACGAGAACGGCCGCGGGCACACCGTAGGCGGCGGCGACGGCCGGAATCGCCAACGCGCCGACGCCCACTCCCAGCGGCTGGGCGGTCTGCCGGATACCCATCGCGAGCCCCCGCCGATGCGGCGGGAACCACCCGACGATCACCCGGCCGCTGGCGCCGTTGGTGCTGGCCGCCCCGACGCCGCCGAGGAACAGCAACGCGCCCAGCGTGATGTCGTCGGTCGTGGCCGCAGCGACGCACCCGGCCGCCAGCATCAGCAGCGGACCGGCGACCAGCACCTTGCGCTCGCCGATCCGGTCGACCACGTAACCCCACGCGATCAGCGTGCACACCAGGCCGACGGTGGGCATGGCCACCAGCAGGCCCGCCGTCGCCAGCGGCATGCCGCGGCCGGTCAGCGCGGGCAGCAGAAACGGGACGCCGTGGATGAAGACCGCGCTGGAGGCCTGGGCGAACACGCCCAGCCCGAGCATCGACCAGCGACGTACCCCGTCGATCTGCGTAACGGTCGCCATCGACCTCACCTCAGAATCTCATTATTCGGGATTGTATTCCCACTTTGTGAACCGCGATGCTCACCGTACACCCCTCGGGCCATGCGATTCGACGCCCGGGGCTGTCGGACTGCTCACATGCGCCGTGGCCCCGCCCCGGCTGGTTCCGACCACTCGGTCGGGCGCGTTCGAGCAGGTGGCGGCGGGTCGATAGACTCCCGGCATGCGTCTAGGTCGAGTTGCCAGTCCCGATGGGGTCGCCTTCGTGAGCATCGAGGGCGACGGAAGCGACAGCGTGGCCAAGGAGATCGCCGAACACCCGTTCGGCACACCGACGTTCACCGGACGGAGCTGGCCGCTGGCCGACGTGCGGCTGCTCGCGCCGATCCTGGCCAGCAAGGTGGTCTGCGTCGGCAAGAACTACGCCGCCCATGCCGCCGAGATGGGCGGTCCAGCCCCCGCGGATCCGGTGATCTTCCTGAAGCCGAACACCGCGATCGTGGGGCCGAACGCCCCGATCATCCTGCCGCCCAGTTCGTCTCAGGTCGACTACGAAGGGGAGCTGGCCATCGTCATCGGCCGGCCCTGCAAGGACGTGCCCGCCGCCCGCGCGCTGGACGTGGTGCTCGGTTACACCGCGGCCAACGACGTCACCGCCCGCGACCAGCAACGCCACGACGGCCAATGGACCAGGGGCAAGGGGTACGACACCTTCTGCCCGCTGGGGCCGTGGATCGAAACGTCCTTGGACCCCTCGGATCTGGAGATCGTCACCGAGCTCGACGGCGAGGTGCGCCAGCGCAGCCGCACTTCGCTTCTGCTCCACGACATTCCGAAGCTCATCGAGTGGGTCACCACCGTGATGACGCTGCTGCCCGGTGACGTCATCCTCACCGGCACCCCCGAGGGCGTCGGCCCGATGCGGGAGGGACAGCAGGTGTCGGTGACCGTCGAGGGCATCGGAACCCTCACCAATCCCGTTGCCGCCAAACGCTGATCGAAAGAGAGCCATGACTGAAGTACGGGTCCGATTCTGCCCGTCACCGACCGGGACACCGCACGTCGGCCTGATCCGGACGGCGCTGTTCAACTGGGCCTATGCCCGCCATCACGGTGGCACATTCGTCTTTCGAATCGAAGACACCGATGCCGCACGCGATTCCGAGGAGTCCTACCGGGCGATTATCGACGCGCTGCGCTGGCTCGGCCTCACTTGGGACGAGGGACCGGAGGTCGGCGGGCCTTACGAGCCATATCGCCAGTCGCTGCGAAAAGATTTGCATCTGGATGTGGTTCGGCGTTTGCTGGAGGCCGGTGAAGCCTATGAGTCATTCTCCACACCGGAGGAAGTCGAAGCTCGCCATCGTGCCGCGGGACGCGATCCGAAACTCGGTTACGACAACTACGATCGTGATCTGACGCCCGAGCGGATCGAGGCGTACCGGGCCGAGGGGCGCGCCGCCGTGATCCGGCTGCGGATGCCCGACGAGGACCTGTCCTGGAACGACCTGGTGCGCGGCGAGACGACCTTCAAAGCGGGCAGCGTCCCGGACTTCGCGCTCACCCGAGGCAACGGCAACCCGCTGTACACCCTGGTCAATCCGGTCGACGACGCTTTGATGCGGATCACCCACGTGCTGCGCGGGGAGGACGTGCTCTCCTCGACCCCCCGGCAGCTGGCGCTGTACGCAGCGCTGCGCCGGATCGGGGTCGCCGAATTCACTCCCCAGTTCGGTCACCTGCCGTTCGTGATGGGGCAGGGCAACAAGAAGCTGTCCAAGCGGGATCCGGAATCGAATCTATTCGCCCATCGCGATCGCGGCTTCATTCCCGAGGGTTTGCTGAATTATCTCGCGCTACTCGGCTGGGGGCTGTCGGAGGACCGCGACGTGTTCTCCATGGCGGAGATGGTCGAAGCATTCGACATTTCGAAAGTAAATTCGAATCCGGCCCGTTTCGACCAGAAGAAGGCGGACGCGCTCAATGCCGAGCACATCCGATTGCTGGCGCCGGGTGATTTCGCGCACCGGCTGCGGGAGTATCTCACCGAGCACGGTCGTATCGGCGCGGAGATCGATGAGAAGGTGTTCGCCGCCGCGGCCGAACTCGTGCAGACCAGGATCGTGGTGCTGGCCGACGCGTGGGAACTGCTGCGTTTCTTGTTCGCACCCGCGGGGGAGTTCGCGATAGACCCCGCCGCGGGCGCCAAAAATCTGGGTTCCGACGCCGAAGAAGTATTGCAAGCCGCTATTGCCGCATTGCAGTCGCTGTCCGGGTGGACCGCCGAGTCGATCGAAGAGGTGCTGAAAAAGGCGCTGATCGATGATCTCGGGCTCAAACCGCGCAAAGCCTTCGCGCCGGTGCGGGTCGCGGTCACCGGGTCGCATATCAGCCCGCCGCTGTACGAATCGCTGGAACTGCTCGGTCGCGGCCCCACGATGGAGCGGCTGCGCGCGGCGCTGACCTGGCAAGCAGCGGGCCAAACGCCGTCCTGACGGCAAAAATATGGCTTTGACCAGGCGATTTGTAGTTAACCGGTAGCCGTTTGGTACTCTTCTTCTCGGCCCGGAACACGGTCTCGAGTCACCCAGACGCGAGGCTGAACAACCTGGTCATTGGGGTATGGTGTAATTGGCAACACAGCTGATTCTGGTTCAGCCATTCTAGGTTCGAGTCCTGGTACCCCAGCGGAGAGTGTTGTTCGACTTCGGTTCGCGGCCGGAATCAATCAGCATCCTGGCGATTTGGTCGCCGGGCCTCGGCCGGTTAAGCTAGCCGAGCCTCCTGATCGAAAGATCAACACGGCGCTCCTCGCGACAGTGAGAAGCAGTCCTGGCCCCGTCGTCTAGCGGCCTAGGACGCCGCCCTCTCAAGGCGGTAGCGCGGGTTCGAATCCCGTCGGGGCTACACGAGTGGAAGGCCCATGCTCATGGAGCATGGGCCTTTCTCGTTTCGCTATGTCTTGTGGGGGTGCAACCCCCACACCCCGCCCGGAGGGCTTCGCCCCCGGACCCCTGGCGAGGGCTTCGCCTCGCCTGGATGGTTGGGGTCCGGTGTTCCTGTGATCTGCGGACTGAGGCTTCGCCCCGCTTGGGTTGTGGTTCGGGGTGGCTGTGAGCTGCGGGTTGGGGCTTCGTCCCGAGCTGGGTGGCGGTGTGGCTGTGTTCTGCGGACTTGGACTTCGTCTCCCCGTGGTCGGTGTGTCCGTCCGGCGTGGTGGCTGGTGGCTCAGATGGTCGGTGGTGCTACAGGTGGTCGTTGGCGACAGAGGTGGTCGTTGGCGACACGGGGATCGTTGGCGACACAGGGGGTCGTTGGTTGGTCGCTGGTGACTCGCGTGGTCGCTGGTGACTAGGGTGGTCGCTGGTGACTCGGATTGACGGTCTTGACCCGCTCGGTCGAAGTGTCGTCTTGGGCGGCTTGGTTCTCGAAGGGTGTTCGCAGCAGACGCTCGTCGTGGTGCCGAAGAGGTTCGGGCTGGCGAGGAGAAGCCCCGAGTGACGAAGTTCATAAACCGACTGCACGGCAGTGCCGGCGGTAGTGAACGATTTCGGACGGGCGCGCCGCCTGCTTCGAGTCGGTAGGGGGTGCGGGCGTCAGCGTCGGATCGGTTCGTTCGGCGAGTTCGCGGGCGATCGCAGGGAATCCGCGACGTGGACCCGGCGAGTCGGTAGGCGGATCTTCCCCGTCGCCGAACATCCAGCAGGCCGCATGCGTACGGTGCGAGCAGATGATCCGGATCGTGCCTGCCGAGGTGCCATGGAGCCGTGTTGTCGGCTGCGCGACTGTTCGACCAGCTCCGGCGAGTTCGGTCCTGCTCGCCGCACCCACAATCAGAGCTCGAAAGTCTCGCCGGAAGGAGTTACCGGGCCGAATGGCCCGACTGCCTGCGGCGGGCCGCACGCCCCGGCGCAAAGATAAGGCCCTCCAGCGGTCTTGCCGGAGGGCCTTCGCCGTCTGCGCGGACTAGCCGCTCTTACGCCGGAATTCCCGCTTGTGGCCGACCGCGGTGTGAGCACCGGAGGCCTTGGACCGTCCGTCGAGGTGGTCGACCGCGCGGGCGTTCTGCTGGTTCTTGCGCTCCAGTGCTTCCCGGAACTTGCGCTTCACCTCGTCGGCGCCATTGGACTTACCCGAATCCGCCATCGCTGCTCCTCGTCGTCGCGGCCGCGCAGCGCGGGCTGCGATGCCCGGCCGATTCTTGTCGAACCCCCTGACGCTAGCCCGTGGGAGGTGGTTGTGTCAGTTCGATTTCGTGCGCGTCGCGCGGGCCGAGCCCGCTCCGGTCAGTCCAGCGACTGCGCGGTGGTGCCGCCGAGCGGCATGGCGGGCAGGCCGAGCTTGCGGTGATCCCAGCTGCGCGTGCGCTCGGGCACCACACGGACGGCGACCCGTTTGTGCAGCATGGCTTCCACCATCGGCCGCACCTCCTCGTTGTAGGGGCCGGTGTAGCGCTCCCAGACGCTCACGCCGACCGCGAAGAGTTTCTCGGCGTCCTCGACGATCTCGCCGCGGCCCTCGATCGATACGCCCCTGAGCTGGTCGTAGGTCTGGCCCGCCTCCACCATGCAGGTGATCCGAGGATCGCGGCGCAGATTCACCGCCTTCTGCGATTTGGCCTTGGTCTCGAACCAGATCTCGCCGTTGATGAGCGCGTACCACATCGCGGTCAGGTGCGGCGTGCCCTTCGGGCCGATGGTCGCCAGCGTCGCGATCCGGCTGCGCTGCAAGAACTCGGTGATCTCGGTGTCGGACATCACGATCTGTGCCCGTTGGTTGACTCCCATGGGCCAACTGTAGAGAGTCCGAATTGAAACGCGTTACAGGCGCTTGTGCAGGGCCTCGGCGGCCGCGACCAGATCCGCCGCCCACCGGGCGCCCGGCCTGCGGCCCATTCGGTCGATCGGTCCCGACACCGAAACGGCCGCGACCACGGTGCCTCCGGCGTCGCGCACCGGAGCG
The DNA here is from genome assembly GCF_009829295.1 of Nocardia sp. CY15. Taxonomy (NCBI): domain Bacteria; kingdom Bacillati; phylum Actinomycetota; class Actinomycetes; order Mycobacteriales; family Nocardiaceae; genus Nocardia; species Nocardia sp. CY15. The sequence goes on along the minus strand of NZ_VUOT01000001.1, from coordinate 577,699 downwards.
GAAACGCTGGCCACGCCCGCCGCGCGCTCGGCCGCGCTCTGCGCCCACCCGCGCTTGCGCACCTCCGCCAGCGCGCGCTCGCCGAACACCGCGTCGGCCAGGATGGTGCGCTGCAGCTCCGGGTCGGCCCACGCCACCAGTACTTTGGCCGCCGAGCCCGCGGTGAGCGGCAGCCGCGCCCCGATCGGCACGGTGTCCCGCAGCCCGGCGGGGGGTTCAAGCGCCGCGACGCAGACGCGCGCGTTCCCGTCGCGGCAGTAGAGCTGCACGCTTTCGCCGGTGATCTCGCGCAACCGGGGGAGGATGGCCGAGGCGGCCTCGAGCAGCGGGTCATCGGCGCTGGTCGCGAGCTCGGCGAGGGCCGGACCCGGCCGCCACGTGCCGTTGCCGTCGCGAGCGAGCAGGCGATGCACTTCCAGGCCGACGGCGAGTCGGTGCGCGGTGGCGCGGGGCAGCCCGGTGCGGGCGCACAGCTCGTTGAGACCCGACGGATGCTCGGCTACGGCGTAGAGGACCGCCACTGCTTTGTCGAGGACGCCGATGCCGCTATGCTGTCTCATAGAACGATACTAGCGTCTCGAATGCTGAGAATCGAGTGCTTAGAATCCCACCTTCGCGGATTCTCGCCGTCAGTGTTCGGACCAGGCACAGCCAGCCCAACTCGTGCAACCGTCGCCGCATCGCCAGTCCGGATCGCGGAACGGCTGCTTCGTCCGAAAGGTGATCGACAATGGCCGAACCGCGCACGCTGGCCGAGAAGGTATGGGATCAGCATGTGGTCGCTCGCGGGGAGGGCGAGGGCGCCTCGCGCGAACCTGACCTGATCTATATCGACCTGCACCTCGTCCACGAGGTGACCAGTCCGCAGGCCTTCGACGGGCTGCGCGCCGCGGGCAGGCCGGTGCGACGGCCGGATCTCACGATCGCGACCGAGGACCACAATGTCCCGACGATCGATATCGACAAGCCGATCGCCGACCCGATTTCGCGCACCCAAGTCGACACGCTGCGGCGCAATTGCGCGGAATTCGGTGTGCGGCTGCACCCGATGGGGGACCTGGATCAGGGCATCGTGCACGTGGTCGGGCCGCAGCTGGGCCTGACCCAGCCGGGCATGACCGTGGTGTGCGGCGACAGCCACACCTCGACCCACGGCGCGTTCGGCGCGCTGGCGATGGGCATCGGCACCTCCGAGGTCGAGCATGTGCTTGCCACCCAGACGCTCTCGCTGCGCCCGTTCAAGACGATGGCGATCACGGTGGACGGCGCCTTGCCCGACGGCGTGACCAGTAAGGACCTGATCCTGGCCGTCATCGCGAAGATCGGCACCGGCGGCGGCCAGGGTTACGTCCTGGAGTATCGGGGGGAGGCCATCCGGGCCATGTCGATGGAGGCCCGAATGACGATCTGCAACATGTCCATCGAGGCGGGCGCACGGGCCGGCATGATCGCGCCGGACGAAACGACCTACGAATTCCTCAAAGGACGGCCGCACGCGCCGCAGGGAGCCGACTGGGACGCCGCGGTGGCCGCCTGGGAGGCGCTGAAGACCGACGAGGGCGCCGCTTTCGACGCCGAGGTGCACATCGACGCCGCCGAGCTGACCCCGTTCGTCACCTGGGGCACCAACCCCGGCCAGGGCGCCCCGCTGGGCGAGGCCGTGCCCGACCCCGCCGCCATCGCCGACGAGGCGGCCCGCGAGTCCGCGGAGAAAGCTCTGCGTTACATGGACTTGGAGCCGGGTACTCCACTTCGGCAAGTACCGATCGACACCGTATTCGTCGGTTCGTGCACCAACGGACGCATTGAGGATTTGCGTGCGGTGGCCGGGATTTTGAAGGGACGTCATGTCGCCGACGGCGTGCGAATGTTGGTTGTACCGGGGTCGATGCGGGTTCGCGCACAGGCGGAAAAAGAAGGACTGGGCGAGATTTTCACCGCGGCGGGCGCCGAATGGCGGCAGGCGGGCTGCTCAATGTGCCTGGGAATGAATCCGGACCAGCTCGAGCCGGGCCAGCGTTGCGCGTCGACCTCGAACCGTAACTTCGAGGGCAGGCAGGGCAAAGGCGGCCGTACGCACCTCGTTTCTCCCCTCGTAGCGGCCGCGACGGCGGTCCGCGGAAGACTGTCGTCGCCTGCGGATCTGGACTGACCGCCCCCGATTCACTCATTCAAACCCAGGAGATTCGTAATGGAAGCCTTCACCGTGCACAAGGGCATCGGGGTGCCGCTGCGCCGCTCCAATGTCGATACCGATCAGATCATCCCGGCCGTCTACCTCAAGCGGGTGACTCGTACCGGATTCGAAGACGGGTTGTTCGCCGCATGGCGGGCCGATCCGGACTTCATTCTGAACACGTCACCATACAACAGGGGTAGTGTTCTGGTGGCGGGACCGGATTTCGGTACCGGGTCCTCTCGTGAACACGCTGTTTGGGCGCTGTCGGACTACGGCTTTCGGGTGGTCATCTCATCCCGGTTCGCCGACATCTTCCGCGGCAATGCGGGCAAGGGCGGGCTGGTGGCCGCTCAGATGTCACAGAACGATGTCGAAATGCTCTGGAAGTTGCTCGAGGAACAGCCCGGCTTGGAATTGGTTGTGGACCTCGAGGCGCGCACGGTGACGGCCGGAACCGTCGTGTTGCCGTTCGATATTGATGACTACACCAGGTGGCGTCTGCTGGAGGGATTGGATGACATCGGGCTGACCCTGCGCCGGGAGGACGCGATCTCCCGGTTCGAAAAGGCAAGGCCAACATGGAAACCCACTACCCTTCCAGCACATATTTCGCAGACGTAATCACCCTCGTCAGTTAGCTGGACAGCCGGAGTTGTGGTATCTGGACGTGTGCTAAACCACATGAATTTTGGCGTGGCACATAGACTCTTGCCCAAAGTGGGTTTACCGTGGTACCTAGTCGGTCCGACGACGGGCCATTAGTCTGCGGAGGATTCAATGAACAAGGCGGAACTGATCGACGTTCTGACCGAAAAGTTGGGTACGGACAGGCGCACGGCCACCGCGGCAGTCGAGCATGTGGTCGACACCATCGTGCGCGCGGTGCACAAGGGTCAGAGCGTCACAATCACCGGTTTCGGTGTGTTCGAACAGCGTAAGCGGGCGGCTCGCGTCGCGAGGAACCCGCGTACCGGCGAAACGGTGAAGGTCAAGCCCACTTCGGTGCCCGCGTTCCGCCCCGGCGCTCAGTTCAAGGCGGTGATCGCGGGCAAGCAGAAACTGGCCGCGACCGGGCCCGCCGTCAAGCGCGGGGTGAATGCGCCGGTGGCCGCCAAGAAGGCGGCGGCGAAGAAGACGGCGGCGAAGAAGACCGCCGCCAAGAAATCGACGCCGACCAAGGCGCCTGCCAAGACGACAGCCCGCAAGGCCGCCGCCAAGGCCCCGGCCAAGACCACCGCGCGCAAGACGACCGCTACCAAGACCGCTGCGAAGAAGACGCCCGCGAAGAAGACCGCGGTCGAGAAGAAGGCTCCGGCCAAGAAGGCGGCCACCAAGGCCACGGCGGCCAAGAAGACCACCGCCGCCAAGAAAGCACCTGCGAAGAAAACCGCGGCCAAGAAGGCCCCGGCTCGTCGAGCCCGCTGATCTCGAGCCACCGCCGGATCGGCGCTGAATGCGCGGCCCCACGACCGGGCCCCTTCGCCTCAACGTCGAGACGGCCCCGGGAGACACCCGGGGCCGTTTTCGGCTGTCCACCCACCGAGACCTCACGGTCGCGGCTCACCCGGGTCATCCTCGAGCGCGCGGCGACCGCCGACGCGCGCGGTGACGGGCGAGCTTCGCGCGTATCAGGACTGCGCCACGTAGGCTGACAGCGTTCGATCCAGATGGTCGGCGGCCACCAAGCGCTGGCCGACGAACGACAGCACCCACACACTGCCCTTGCGATTGCGCGCCGACGGCAGCGCGATTCCGTCGCGTTCGGCCAGCCATCCCAGCAGATCCGGGATCACCTTGCCCTGACTGCAGACGACGCGAACGGCATTGTCCGACACCAGGGCTCGAAGACGTTCCCGGGCCTCGTCCGGGTGCTCGGCGTACCCGGTCTCGGAAAATAATGGCTCCATGCCGATTTCGCGGCCGAGCTTCTCCGCCAGCGGCGCCATGGTCTGCACGCAGCGCAGCGGAGGGGCCGAGTACACCTCGGATGCGCCGAACGCCAAGAGATTCGGCGCCAGCGCACGTGCCTGCGTCTCGCCTTCGCGGTCGAGCGGACGCTGCTCGTCGGGACCGTTGAAGCGGTCCCTGCGGCCGGCTCGGGCATGCCGGACCAGCAGAAGGGTGTCGGTGCGTGCGGGCAGCCGGGTGAAGGCGCGCACCACTTGCCGGTCCATCGGATACGACAGTTGCTCCATCACCCGGTCCAGCGGGTGCCAGCTGAGCACGTCCACCTCGGAATTGGCGGTGAACTCCCCGCCCGCCACTTCGGCGGCCCAGTAGTCGACCCGCTTCAGCTTGCGATGGCCTGGAATCGGGTAGGTCACGTAGCCGAGATAGCGGCCCAGTCTGCACTCCAGGCCGGTCTCTTCGCGGACCTCGCGGACCGCGGCCAGCACCGGTGTCTCACCCGGGTCGAGCTTGCCCTTGGGCAGGGACCAATCCTGGTACTTGGGGCGGTGGACGAGCGCGATCTCGATCGCACCCGCAGCCGACTCCCGCCACAGCAACGCACCCGCCGCGTGGATGTTGGCGGTGACGCGGGGATCCCAGAACGGGCTCCCCCCCTGTTCGAACCCCGTTGTGGCGTTCACTGCTGCTCGGGCCTGCGCAGCCGCATCAAGAACTCCTGATGATCTCTGATCTTGTCCCCGTCCCCGGAGGAGCCCGGTGACGCCTGCCAGGTGCCGTCGGGTTGCAGCACCCAGCAGCGCGTGGTCGCCGACAGCGCGGAGTCGAACACCTCACCGAGTTGCTCGGTCAATCGCGGATCCTTCACCTGCGCCATCACCTCCACCCGGCGATCCAGGTTGCGGTGCATCATGTCGGCGCTGCCGATCCAGTACTCGTCCTGCGCCTGGAAGTGCATGACACGGGAGTGCTCCAGGAACCGGCCGAGGATGGAGCGTACTTGAATGTTCTCGCTCATCTCGGGCACACCGGGACGCAGCCCGCAGATGCCGCGCACCACGATCTGCACCGGTACGCCCGCCTGCGAGGCCCGGTACAGCGCGTCGATGATCTCCTCGTCGACGATCGCATTGGCCTTCAGCCGGATTCGGGCGTCCGCACCCTGCGCCGCGAGCTCGGTCTCGCGCTGGATGCGCTCGATGATGCCGGAGCGCACGCCGTGCGGGGCAACGAGCAGATTGCGGTAGTTCTCTTTCCGCGAGTAACCGGTCAGCGAATTGAACAGGTCGGTCAGGTCGGCGCCGATTTCGGGTGCGGCGGTGAGCAATCCGACGTCCTCGTAGAGCCGTGCGGTCTTCGGGTTGTAGTTGCCGGTCCCGATGTGGCAGTAGCGGCGGATGGTCGCGCCCTCGCGCCGCACCACCAGGCAGGTCTTGCAGTGGGTCTTCAGTCCGATGAGGCCGTACACCACGTGCACACCGGCCTGTTCCAGCGCGCGGGCCCATTTGATGTTGGCCTGCTCGTCGAACCGCGCCTTGATCTCGACCAGGGCGACCACCTGCTTGCCCGCCTCTGCGGCGTCGATGAGCGCGTTGACGATCGGGGAGTCGCCGGAGGTGCGGTAGAGCGTCTGCTTGATGGCGAGCACCTGCGGGTCGGCGGCGGCCTGTTCGATGAACCGCTGCACGCTGGTGGAGAACGAGTCGTACGGGTGGTGCACGAGCACGTCGCCCTCGCGCAGGGCGGCGAAGACGTTGCGTGGCGTCTCGCGCTCGCCGAACGCGGGCGGCGTGGCGGGGACGTACGGAGTGTCCTTCAGATTCGGCCGGTCCACGCCGTATACCTGCCAGAGGCAGGACAGGTCGAGCAGGCCGGGCACCTGGATCACGTCGCCGGGGTCGACATCCAGCTCCCGCAGGAGCAGATCGAGCATGTGTTCGGTCATGTCGTCGGACACCTCCAGGCGCACCGGCGAACCGAACCGGCGCCGGGCCAGCTCGCGCTCCAGCGCCTGCAGCAGATCCTCGTCGCGATCTTCGTCGACCTCGAAGTCCGCGTTGCGGGTGATCCGGAACGAGTGGTGCTCGACCACGTCCATACCGGGGAACAGCAGATCCAGGTGCGCGGCGATGAGCGCTTCCATCGGCAGGAAAGCGGCGATGGGTGAGCCGGAGTCGGTGCGGCGCACGCGGACGAACCGGTCGACGTTGTCGGGCACCTTGACGCGGGCGAAGTGCTCGCCGCCCGTGGCGGGTTCCTTCACCGTCACCGCGAGGTTGAGGCTCAGCCCGCTGATGTAGGGGAATGGGTGCGCCGGGTCCACCGCGAGCGGGGTGAGGACCGGGAACACCTGATCCTGGAAGTAACCGGAAAGACGCCTGCGTTCGTCGTCGTCCAGATCGCTCCAGTCGATGATCGCGATGCCCTCGGCGGTCAGCGCGGGCAGCACGCTGTCGAGGAAGACGCGGGCATGACGCACCGCTATCTCCTGTGCGCGCGCGGCGATCAGCTCCAGTTGCTCGCCGGGGGAGCGGCCGTCGGCCGAGCGCACCAGCAGACCGGTCTCGGCGCGGCGCTTCAATCCCGCGACCCGCACCATGTAGAACTCGTCGAGATTCGACGCGAAGATCGCCAGGAACTTCGCCCGCTCCAGCAACGGAAGCGACGCGTCCTCGGCGAGCGCGAGTACGCGGGCGTTGAAGTCCAGCCAGCTCAATTCACGATTGAGGTAGCGATCACGTGGCAACCGTGGCGCCACCGAGTCGGCGGACAAGGGTGTCGCCGCCGGGGGTGGCGTGGGAAGCAACGGCTGCTGCTTGACGATTTCCGTATCGCTCACGCCAACGATCATCCCTTACCGGACAGCTCATGTGCATCCCGTGAGCGTGATCGGTCTGTGTCTCACGCCACCATGGCGATCGTCTAGCACACGTGTGGAACGTGTTCGTGAACGCCGCCCGGCCAGCCGATGTCGTGCAGGACAGCACGAGTCGCGTTGCCGGCCCCCAGGGCCACCGCGCGGTCCAGATCGTCGGCGGTGTCGACGTCCAGGCGCAGTCCCGGCCAGTCCCCGGTGAGATCCACCGCGCCTGCCCCGATGTGGCTGCGGGCGGACCCGGGGCCGAAGCGGGGGTCGAGTGCGGCGAGGGGATCGCGCACCACCAGCGCGGCGGTGCCGCTGCCCTCGTGGTCGACCACGATCGAGCGCAGGCCTCGGGGAGCGGCGGCGAGCATGTCCGACAGTTCTTCCGGCCGCAACGCGGGCAGGTCGGCCTGCAGTGCGAGCAGATCGATCGGCCCGTGCGCATCGCGCAACGCGGCGGCGGTGGCGGCCAGCGCGGTGTTCAGCCCGCCCGAGCGCGGCCCGCGTGGTTCCGGATGGACGTCGGCGCCGAGCGTGCGAGCCAGATCGGCGACCGCGGGGTCGGGCGTGACCACGGTCACGGATACGACATCGCCTACCGCCGTGGTGGCGGTCACGGTGTCGGCGAGCATGGCCAGCACCAGCCGCGCCCGGTGCTCCGGGCGCAGCCGGTCGGCCAGTCGGCTCTTGGCCCGATCGAGGCTCTTGACCGCGATCACGGCATGCACGGCGTGCGGGCGCATGCGAGCAATCCTTCCATGGCATATTGGGCTGATGACGAGGGCGGCAGTGCTGGGCGCAGGATCGTGGGGCACCGCGTTCGCGAAGGTGTTGGCGGACGCGGGAACCGAGGTCACGATCTGGGCCCGGCGGCCCGAGGTCGCCGCGACGCTGGCCTCCGAACATCGCAATCCCGATTACCTGTCGGATATTCCGCTGCCGCCGATCGCGGCGACCCACGACCCCGCGGTGGCGCTCGCGGAAGCCGACATCGTCGTGCTGGCGGTGCCGTCGCAGTCGCTGCGCACCAACCTCGCGGAGTGGAAGGGGATGATCCCGGCCGATGCCACGCTGCTGAGCCTGGCGAAGGGGATCGAGACCGGGACGCTGCTGCGCATGAGTCAGGTCATCGAGGAGGTCACCGGGGCCGACCAGAGCCGGGTCGCGGTGCTGTCCGGGCCGAACCTGGCGCGGGAGATCGCGGTGGAACAGCCCGCCGCGACCGTGATCGCCTGCTCGGACAACGACCGGGCGGTCGCGGTGCAGCACGCCAGCGCGACCGGATACTTCCGGCCCTACACCAATACCGATGTGGTCGGCTGCGAGATCGGCGGGGCGTGCAAGAACGTCATCGCGCTCGCCTGCGGCATCGCCTCGGGCATGGGCCTGGGTGACAACTCGATCGCCAGCCTGATCACCCGCGGTCTGGCCGAGATCATCCGGCTCGGGGTGGCCCTCGGTGCGGAGCCGGTCACGCTGGCCGGGCTCGCGGGAGTCGGGGATCTGGTCGCCACCTGCACCTCGCCGCTGTCGCGCAACCGGTCCTTCGGCCATGTGCTCGGCGCGGGCGGATCCATGGAAGCCGCCCAATCGGCCACTCATGGACAGGTCGCCGAGGGTGTGAAGTCCTGCACATCGGTGCGCGCGCTGGCCGAGCGGCACGGCGTCGAGATGCCGCTGACCACCTCGGTGCACCAGGTCTGCCACGAAGGACTTTCCGTGCGCGAAGCCGTCGGCAACCTGCTCGGACGGCGGATGAAGCCGGAGTGATCCGGCTGCGCACGCCCTGAGCGGAGACCGCGGTGTCCCGGACGGTCAGCGGTGGGTGCGCGGGTCGAAACGGGTACGGTTCGGGTCATGACGAACCGGATCAGGGTAGCTGTGGTCTTCGGCGGGCGCAGTAACGAGCACGCCGTGTCCTGCGTATCGGCCGGTAGTGTGCTGCGCCACCTGGATCCGGAGAAGTACGAGGTCGTGCCGATCGGCATCACCGCGGAGGGCCGCTGGGTGCTCGGCGGTGCGGACGTGGCCGCGCTCGGCATCCACGATCGCGCGCTGCCGTCGGTGGATGCCACCGGCACGGCGCTGACCCTGGCCGCCGACCCGAGCCGCTCGGGGGCGCTGATCGCGCTCGACGATCCGAGCGCCGCTCTCGGCTCGGTCGACGTGGTCTTCCCGATCCTGCACGGACCGTTCGGTGAGGACGGCACCTTGCAAGGAATGCTGGAGCTGGCCGGGATCCCGTATGTCGGACCGGGGGTGCTGGCCAGCGCGGCGGGCATGGACAAGGAATTCACCAAGAAACTGCTCGCGGCGGAGGGACTGCCGATCGGCACCCAGGTGGTGCTGCGGCCCGGCACGGCGACCGTCGCCGAGGAGGACCGGCTGCGCCTTGGCCTGCCGGTGTTCGTCAAGCCGGCCCGCGGCGGATCATCGATCGGCATCACCAGGGTGACCGACTGGAACGAGCTGGACGCGGCCATCGCCGCGGCGCGCGCGCACGACCCGAAGGTGATCGTGGAAGCGGGCATCGTCGGACGCGAAGTGGAATGCGGGGTGCTCGAGCATCCGGACGGGCGGGTCGCGGCGAGCGTGGTCGCCGAGATCCGGATGCCGGAGACCGGCGTCACCGCCGAGCCTCCCGCGTTCTACGACTTCGATACCAAGTACCTCGACGACGTCTGCGAGTTCGACGTTCCCGCCAAGCTGGACGACGAGGTGTCCGAGCAGATCCGGGAACTGGCCGTGCGTGCCTTCCGAGCTCTCGACTGCCAGGGCCTGGCGCGGGTCGATTTCTTCGTCACCGACCAGGGCCCGGTGATCAACGAGATCAACACGATGCCGGGCTTCACCGCCATCTCCATGTACCCGCGCATGTGGGAGGCCACCGGTGTCGACTTCGCCGCACTGATCTCCACACTCATCGAAACCGCGCTCGCCCGCGGCACCGGCCTGCGCTGAGCGGTACCGCGCAATCGGCGCGGATTTGAGTTTGCGGAATAATTGCTGTGCACCGATCCGTAGGCCGCCGAGCCGGGTGACCCTGATGGATCGCACGTCGAAATTGATGCCCGGGCCACCGGGTTACCTTCGTCCGCGTCCTGGATAGTTCGGCACCACACAATCGCCTACGTGACCGACCGTGCCGGTCTGCGGCACAGATCGTGCAGCAGTGGTTCACCGCGTCGCGAATCCGGTCCGGGGGCACGGAGTGAAGCGATCGGCTGTCTGGCAGGCGTCCGCCGGGCTGCGATGACGACAACGCCGATCACCGAGCCGCGCGTCAGTTGGGCAGCGGTCCCGGATCGATCGGCTGGGCCGGGATGGTGGCGGTGACCATGTCGGAGACTTCTTGCAGCGGCGTCGGACCGGAGCCGTCGGGGACGGTGAGGGCGATGTAGGTTCCGCGGTCGACGGCGAACCAGGTGCTCACCTCGGCGGTCTGGTCGCGGACCTCGAACCACTGCACGCCGTTCACGACCTGCAACGGTGAGGCGCGGTTGAATTCCAGCGGTCGATCCAAACCGCAGCGCAGGACGATGGGGTCCCCGCCTTCGGCGCGCTGCCACGCGCGGGTGGCGGGCGGAGCGGGCTCGACCAGGGTCGATTTGGTGAACTCACCCAGGTCCGCGGGCAGCGCGGGCAGCAGGGCGGCGCAGGCTGGACCCTCCGCCGCAGGGGCAGGGACAGGGCCGAGCACCAGTGGTTCCCGCTCGACCGGCGCGCGGCTCGCGAGCACGGCGGCCACGAGCACCGCGACGACCAGCACGACGGGAAGCGCGACGGCGGTGGCGATGATCGCGGGCGAATATTGATGTGCGGGCGCGTTGTCCGGCTCGTCGGCTTCAGCGGCCGAATCCGCCGTCTGCTCCGCTGCTTCGGAGGCGGCGGCCTGCGCGTTCGAGTCCGCGGCGTCGGCGCTGCCTGCCGGACCGCCCGGTGCGGCGGGCTTCCGAGCGTCCGCACCGGCTTGCGTGCCGTCCGAATGCTCGCGTTCCGCGGAATCGCGGTCCGGCGAATCCGCCGCCATACAACACTCACCGATCCTTTCTCGTTCGCGCGTCGGCGCCGGTCGGTGGCCGCGCGATGGTGGCGCGATGGACCGGCCCGGTAGTACTCGAGGTGCCTCCGAAAGGGTACCGTCGGGCTCATTCCAGCAAGCAGCGCGCCGGAAAGGATCGGTCATCAGCGCCAGTAGGGGCCCGAGGACAGTGCGTGAACTGGGGGAGTTCGCGCTGATCGACCGCATCAACGCGGGCCGGGTGCAAGCGCCGGGTGTGCTGCTCGGCCCTGGCGACGACGCGGCGATGGTCGCCGCGCCCGACGGCCGGTTCGTGGTGTCCACCGACATGCTCGTGCAGGATCGGCACTTCCGGTTGGACTGGTCCAGCCCCGAGGACATCGGCCGCAAGGCGATCGCGCAGAACGCCGCCGACGTGGTCGCCATGGGCGCGACGCCGACCGCGTTCGTCGTCGCGCTCGGCTGCCCGGCCGACACTCCGCTCGAAGTCGTCGACGGGCTTGCGGACGGCATGTGGGCCGAGGCGGCCAGAGCGGGCGCCTCGATCGCGGGCGGCGACCTGGTCCGCAGCCGTGAGCTGATCATCTCCGTCACCGCGTTCGGCGATCCAGGGGAAGGCGCGCCGATCACCCGAGCGGGTGCGCGCGCGGGGGACGTCGTCGCGGTGGCCGGCCGTCTAGGCTGGTCGGCCGCGGGACTCGCCGCCTTCACCGCTGGGGTGACCGGACCCGAGGTCGCGGAAGCGCTTGCCGCTCATCGTGTCCCGCAGCCGCCGTACGCCGCCGTCCTGGACGCGCTGGGCCGCGGAACGCTCGACGGGTCGAATTCGACTGTGGCGCAGAAGTCTTCCGCGCGGTCGTGTCCCGGATCGATCGACCCGGCGGCGGACATGCCCGGTACCACGACAGGCGAGGAGCTTTCGCGGCGGCAGCCGCCGAACGGCGACCACGAAGCGCGAGTGGGAAGGTCGCGGGCCCGGACCGGCTCGACCGACGTGGGGTTGCGCGCGTTGACCGACGTGTCCGACGGGTTGCTAGCGGATCTGGGGCACATCGCATCGGCATCAGGTGTCGCCATCGATCTGGATTCGGCGGCGCTGCGCGACCCGGCGTTGGAGCACGTCGCCGCTCGGCTGGAAGCCGATGCAACGCAATGGATCCTGACCGGCGGCGAGGACCACGCCTTCGCGGGAACATGGGCGCCGGACCGCGCGCTGCCGTCCGGATGGGTCGCGATCGGGCAGGTTGTGGCCGGTCGCGGGCTTACCGTCGACGGCGTGACCCAGACCGGCGACGGCGGGTGGGAATCCTTCCGTGGGGCGGACTCGGCCCTCGACGGCGACCCACGCTAAGTTGTGCGGTCATGGGCACGAAACCATTGACGGAAATCATGGATCCGGGCTGGGCGAAGGCACTCGAGCCGGTGGCGGACCGGATCGCCGCCATGGGCGAATTCCTTCGTGCCGAGAACGCCGCGGGCCGCGGCTACCTGCCGTCCGGTGAGAACGTCCTGCGCGCCTTCCAGCGTCCGTTCGACGCGGTGCGCGTGCTCGTCGTCGGCCAGGACCCCTATCCGACGCCCGGCCATCCCATGGGGCTGAGTTTCTCCGTCGCGCCGGACGTTTCGCCGATCCCGCGCAGCCTGGCCAACATCTTCGCCGAATACAGCAAGGATCTCGGCCACCCCACGCCCTCCTGCGGCGATCTGAGCCCGTGGTCGGACCAGGGTGTGCTGATGCTCAACCGAGTGCTCACCGTTTCTCCCGGCAAGCCCGCCTCGCACCGGGGCAAGGGCTGGGAGGCGGTCACCGAACAGGCGATCCGCGCCTTGGTCGCCAGGGACGAGCCGTTGGTGGCGATCCTGTGGGGCAGGGACGCGGCGACGCTCAAGCCGTTGCTGGCAGAATCCGAGATTCCCTATATCGAGTCCGCGCATCCGTCGCCGCTGTCGGCGTCGCGCGGGTTCTTCGGTTCCCGCCCCTTCTCGCGAGTGAACGAACTACTCGACGAACTGGGGGCCGAACCGGTTGACTGGCGCCTGCCCTGAATCGGGCGTCTGTGTGTGATCGACCGAGAGAAAACGAGTGAGGAGCTCTTCCATGCACAACACCACCCTCCGCGGCGCTACCGCGACCCTGGCCTTCTGCGCCGCGCTCACCAGCGGCGCCGCTGTCGCAGGTGCGGCCCCCCTGCGGCTCGAGCCCGCCGCGGAGACCACGACGGCTCCGGTCGCCGAGGAGTACACCTCCAGCGGCTCCTCCACCATCTCCGCGTCGGTGAATGCCAAGATCGCGTGCCTGTTCTTCGTGGGCAATCTCGGCTGCTGAACCCTCGATTCGCCGGGTTCACGCCGGTGCGGACGGGCGTTGTGCGATCCTACAGATCGTGAGTAATGCGAACAATCTTCTCGAACCGTCCCGGCTCCGGCTGCGCGGTTCGGGCGGAATCGAGCTGGCCGCCGATCAGTTCGGCCCGGTCGACGGCCCGCTCGTCGTCTTCCTGCATGGTGGCGGGCAGACCCGGCACTCGTGGAAGCAGACCGGCGCGCGGCTCGGCGCGTCGGGAATGCGGGTCGTCACCGTCGACGCCCGCGGTCACGGCGACAGCCAGTGGGCGCCGGATCGCGACTACCGACGGCAGACCATGGCCGAGGACCTGCTGCGGGTGCTGGAACAGCTGGGCGCGCCCGCGGTGGTCGTCGGGGCCAGCATGGGCGGGATCACCGGACTGCTCGCCACCGCACGGCCCGGCGGGGAGGCGATCAGCGCTCTCGTTCTCGTCGACATCGTGACCAGGCCCGAGCCGGAGGGAATCGCCCGGGTAATCGACTTCCTCGGCAAGCATCGCGACGGCTTCGACACCATCGAGCAGGCGGCCGACGCGGTCGCCGAGTACCTGCCGCACCGTCCGCGCCCGAAGAGTACCGACGGCCTGCTCCGCAATCTGCGCGAGCGCGACGGCCGCTGGTACTGGCACTGGGACCCGGACATGCTCGGCGACCGGGTCGAGGACCCGTCGGCGATGACCGAGCCGATGGAGGACGCGGCGCGGGCGCTGCGCATTCCGGTGCTGCTGGTCCGCGGCATGCGTTCGGATGTGGTGAGCGCCGAGGGAGCCGAGGCGTTCCAGCGGCTGGTGCCGCACGCCCAGCTCGTGGAGATCGGCGGCGCCGCGCACACCGCCGCAGGCGACGACAACGACTCGTTCACCGACGCGGTGGCGAAATTCGTACTCGCCACCTGGGAATGAAGCCGGATCAGGCGAGTCCGGCGTAGTCGGGCTCACGCTTCGCCACGAACGCGTCCACGCCCTCGCGTCCGGTGGCGGAGCCGGCGGCCGCAGCGATGCCGTCGCGCTCGCTGTCGAGCTGATCGCTCAGCGTCGCGCTCTCGGACTGCCGCAGCAGCGATTTGATGCTCGCGTGGGTGGACCGCGGTCCCGCGGCGAGGGTGCGCGCCAGTCGCTGCGCCTCCTCGGCGATCTCGTCGTCGGCGACCAGCCTGCCCAGTACGCCGAGGCGCACCGCCTCGTCGGCGTCGAGGACGGCATCGGTGAGCAGGATCTCGCGGGCCCGCGCCCGACCGACGATGCGCGGCAGCGTCCAGGACATGCCGCCGTCGGGGCTCAGGCCGATTCCCGGATAAGCGGGGCGCAGCTTGGTGCCCGGACCGCCCAGGGCGATGTCGGCCACGCAGACCAGGCTCATGCCCGCACCCGCCGCCCAACCCTGGACCGCGGCCACCACCGGGAGCGGTACAGCGTCCAGCGCCCGGACGAATTCGTGCAGGTCGGTGGCCAGACCGTGAATGTGCGCCGAGCGGTCCTGCGCCGCGGCGAAGCCGCGCACGTCGCCGCCCGCACAGAAGTTGCGACCGGTGCCTCGCAGCAGCACCGCGCCCGCTTCGGAGCCGAGTGCGTTCAGCGCGGCGGTGCCCGCGTTGATGCCCGCGAAATCCATGGACGTGCCGTTGGCGGAGGTGGCGATGGTGATCTGGAGGACGCCGTCGACGGTTGTCACGTACCCGGCTTGCTCGCTGGAGGTCATGATCTGCACCTTAAGCGAAGGCGCGGATACGCCTAGCGAGTGCCGTCCGGTGCGGGGTCCGCGCGCATCGTCGGCTTACGCACCATGCGCACCTCCATCGCGGCGGTGAACGACTCGACCTTGCGGGTGCCGTCGAGCACGAAACCATGCCGCCGGTAGAACGCCTGAGCGCGCGCGTTCCGCTCGAACACCCAGAGCGAGCACGCAGCGGCCGGGTCGAGTGCGGCGCGGATCAGATCGTCGGCCACACCGCTGCCGTGCCAGCGGGATCGAACGTAGAGTGCGTGCAGTTCGAGTGGAGTCACCGCGTCCGCGTCATCGGGCGGGCCCGCGCTGGAGAATCCGATCACTTCGTCATCGATGATCGCGACGTGGGTGCGGCCCGGATAGCGCACCCGATCGCGTTCCCACTGCTCGGCCCGCCGCCCGACATCGAAGGCGTCGAGCACGTGCGCGGGCGCCAGTCCCCGAAACGCCTCGCGCCAGCAGGCGATGTGACATTCGGCGAGGCTGTGGGTGTACCCCGCGGCCAAGGGCTGGACTCGCCACGGATGTTCGCTCACAGTGGCCGCACTCGCTGACCCCCACAGTCATGACGACGCCCCGGACCACCCGATACGGGTGCCGGGGCGTGTGCCGGGGTGCTGGTCAGCCGGAGGGCGGATCAGCCGCGGACGACCTTGCCCGCCTTCAGGCACGAGGTGCACACGTTCATGCGGCGGGTGTTGCCCGGGGCGACCTGCGCGCGCACGGTCTGAATGTTCGGGTTCCAACGACGGTTGGTGCGCCGGTGCGAGTGCGAGACCGACTTCCCGAAGCCGGGGCCCTTGGCGCAGACGTCGCAGACGGCAGCCATAGTCGCGAACTCCTTCATGTCAATGGTGGGGACCGCCGCTTTCGCGGTGCGGCGCGTCCTCGTGCAATGTCGAGTGTGTGCCTTGTCGGCGGGGAGCCGACCAGCGCAGACCGGTGACGGCCGCGCGAGGCAACCCTGCAAGGGTAGCTGTGCCGACACCGATCCACCAAACCGGTCCCCGTGCCACGAGTGCCGGAGCGGTTGCTGGGCATCCCCAGTCTAACGGCGCGGTCTTGCCGGTCGCCTGTCGGGACCGCCCGCTAACCTGGCGGGCGGTGGTGGTGCGCAGGTGGCGGAAGGGAGTGAGGGGACGGTGTCCGGAGCGCGAGATGGGATGGACGGCACGGCATTGCTGCGCTGGGGCCGCACCTGTCTCGCCGGCCTGGAACACCGGCGCGCGGAGATCAACGCGCTCAATGTCTTTCCCGTCCCGGACGCGGACACCGGCACCAATCTGCTGGCCACCATGCGCGCCGCCGTCGAGGCGGGGGAAGCGGCCGCGGCGCAGCGGGCGAACTCGGGCGGGAGCGTGGCCCATGCCGTCGCCGTCGCGATGGCCCACGGCGCGACCATCGGCGCCCGCGGCAACTCGGGCATCATCCTGTCTCAGGTGCTGCGTGGCGTCGCGGATGCGGTGGACGGTGGTCCGTTCACGGCCGACAGTCTCCGGGCTGCGCTGACCAGGGCATCCGAACTGGTCCGCGAGGCGCTGAGCGTGCCGATCGAGGGAACCATTCTCACCGTGCTGGACTGTGCGGCCGCGGCGGCCGCGGGGTGCCCGGATCAGGCGCTCGGGGACGTGGCGCTCGCGGCGGCCGACGGTGCGGCCAAAGCGCTCGGCGACACGACCTTTCAATTGGGTGTGCTGCGGCAGGCCGGTGTCGTCGACGCGGGAGCTCGCGGGCTGGTCGTACTGCTGGACAGCTTGGTCACCGTCACACGAGGTGCGGCGCCCGCTCGGCCGGAGTACCCACGGCCCCCGACGGCGGCGCGAATCGCGCCCCCCGGCGAGGCCGAACCGCAGTACGAGGTGATGTACCTGCTGGCCGACTCCGACGAGCCGAAAGTGGCCGCGCTGCGCGCCCGTCTCGGCGAACTCGGCGACTCGGTCGTGGTCGTCGGCGACGGTGTCGGAGCCTGGTCGGCGCATGTGCACTGTGCCGACGCGGGTGCGGCGGTGGAGGCGGGCATCGCGGCGGGCAAGCTCAGCCGCATCCGCGTCGAGAACGTCGCCCTCGGGTCGCGCCCGGACGTGCTCGCCGGGTCCGGCGACCTCGTCGCGGCCGATCGCGGCGGGAGAGCACGAACAGAGGACAGGACCAACCCCGGCGACCGCGCCTGCGACTCTCGTGTCCCGCCGATGCGGACCGAAGACGTCACGGGATCGGCTCCGCCCGCCGATTCGACCCAGGTGGTGGCGGGTTCGCTCGGCCCGGCTACGGCGGCGGCTCCCGGGACTCCGGCCGATCGCGGAATCCTGGCGGTGGTCGACGGCGCGGGCGCCGCGACGCTGTTCGAGGACGCGGGCGCCGTGGTGCTGGCGGGCGACGAGCCGGTCGCCGCCACGACGCTGCTGGCCGCGATCCGGCGGATGCCCAACCGCGAGGTGCTGGTGCTGCCCAACGGCGCGCTGCCCGCGCACGAGTTGGTCGCCGTGGGCGTCGCCGCGCGCGACGCCCACCGGGACGTGCTGTTGCTGCCGAGCGCGTCGATGGTGCAAGGGTTGGCGGCCCTGGCCGTGCACGACCGCGGACGGATCGCGGTGGACGACGCCTTCGCCATGTCGGAGGCCGCCGCCACGACACGCTGGGGGTCGCTGCGCGTGGCGACCGAGCGCGCGCTCACCATGGTCGGCACCTGCGCGCCGGGCGACGGGCTCGGTCTGACCGGTCACGATGTCGTCGTGATCGAGCGCGACGTGCGCACGGCCGGGCGGACCCTGTTGGATCGGCTGCTCGCCTTCGGCGGCGAGCTGGTCACGCTGCTGATGGGAGCGGCGGCTCCGGACGACCTCGGCGACGAACTCGCCGCCCATATCGCACAGAACTTCCCCGGTGTCGAGGTGATCGTGTATTCCGGTGGGCAGCAGGGTGATTCGGTGCAGATCGGAGTGGAGTAGGGCATGGCGACACTGAGCGATCGGCTCGACCACATTCTCGGGGCCAAGGCGGCGGCCTCCCTGGCGGACGCGTTCGACATGCAGACCGTCGAGGATCTGCTGCGGCACTACCCCCTGCGGTACGCGACGCAGGGCCAGCCGCTCACCGAGGAGGCGCCGGAGGACGGTTCGCACATCACCGTCATCGGACGGATCACCAAGGCCGAGCTGCGTCCGATGCGCAACCGCCGCGGTTCCCTGCTGAAGGTGGTGCTCGACACCGGCTCCGGTCGCGGCGTCGACGTCACCTTCTTCAATGGCGACAAGGTGAAATACGTTGTTCGCGAAGGCCTGCGCGCGATGATGTCGGGCACGGTGAACTACTGGCGCCCCGGGCAGTGGAATCTCAGCCACCCCGGCTACCTGATTCTGCCGGAAGCCGAGGACGACGCCGCGTCGGTCGGCGCGCTGACGAAGGTGCGCGGCGGCGGTGACCTGCGCGGTCTCGCGGAGAGCGCGAAAGGCGCGGGGGGCGTGGACACCTCTTTCATGGAACGCGAGTTCATCCCGGTCTACCCGGCGACGGCCAAGGTGCAGAGCTGGGACGTGCTCGCGTGCGTGCGTCAGGTGCTCGATCAGCTCGATCCCATCGAAGATCCGCTGCCGGAGGACGTGCGGGCCGAACGGGCCCTGCCGAACCTGTCCGACGCGCTGCGCCTGATCCATCTGCCCGAACACAAGTCCGACATCGATCAGGCCAAGGACCGGCTGCGCTTCGACGAGGCGCTGGCTCTGCAACTGGTGCTGGCCGAGCGCAGGCACGAGGTCTCCGGACGCCGCGCTCGCGCCTGCGCGCCGCGCGCCGACGGCATCGCCGCCGCGTTCGACCAGCGGTTGCCTTTCGACCTGACCGCCGGGCAGAAGCAGGTCGTGGCGGAGATCTCCGCCGATCTGGCCCGCGAGCAGCCGATGCACCGGTTGCTGCAAGGTGAGGTGGGCTCCGGGAAGACGATCGTCGCCCTGCACGCCATGCTGCAGGTGGTCGACGCCGGCCTCCAGTGCGCACTGCTCGCCCCGACGGAGGTACTGGCCGCGCAGCACTACCGGTCGCTGCGCGGCATGCTCGGCGAACTGGGCGCCGCCGGCGAATTGGGCGCGGCCGACAACGCCACCCGCGTGGTGCTGGTGACCGGGTCGATGTCGGCCGCGGCCAAGAAGGCGGCGCTGCTGGAGGCGGTGACCGGCGAGGCGGGCATCGTGATCGGCACGCATGCGCTGATCCAGGACAACGTCGAGTTCTTCGACCTCGGCATGGTCGTGGTCGACGAGCAGCATCGTTTCGGTGTGGAGCAGCGAGATGCTCTGCGCGCCAAGGCGAAAGCGGGTGCGAGCCCGCATCTGCTGGTGATGACCGCCACCCCGATCCCACGCACGATCGCCATGACCACCCTCGGCGATCTGGAGACCTCCACGCTGACCGAACTGCCGAGAGGCCGCTCGCCGATCGTCTCCAAGGTGGTGCCGCGCAGGCAGCACCCGAACTGGGTGGATCGTGCCTGGGAGCGGATCGTGGAGGAGGTCGCCGCGGGACGTCAGGCGTACGTGGTGTGTTCGCGCATCGGCGAGGACGAAGATACGGCGGGCAAGTCCCGCAATGGACGCTCGAAGTCCGGCGACGGCGAGAAGGAGGCTTCGAACACCCAGGCGGTGCTGGACGTGTTCGAGATGCTGCGCGGCGGGCCGCTGTCGGGCGTGCGGGTGGGCCTGCTGCACGGCCGACTGCCCGCCGACGAGAAAGACCAGGTGATGCGCGCGTTCAACGACGGATCGGTGGACGTGCTGGTGTGCACCACGGTGGTCGAGGTCGGTGTGGACGTGCCCAACGCGACGGTGATGGTGATCGTCGACGCGGACCGGTTCGGCGTCAGCCAGTTGCACCAGCTGCGTGGCCGGATCGGCCGGGGCAAGCACCCTGGATTGTGCTTGCTGGTCACGGATGCCGCGCCGGGCGGGTCCGCGATGGCGCGCTTGGACGCGGTGGCCGCCACCACCGACGGCTTCGAACTCGCGGTGCTCGACCTGCGTACCCGCCGCGAGGGCGACGTGCTCGGCGCCGCGCAGTCCGGTACGGCCCGTTCGCTGCGGCTGCTGTCGCTGCTGGACGATCTGGAGGTCATCACCGCCGCTCAGGAATTCGCCCGGGCCGTGGTGGCATCCGATCCCGGGCTGCGCAGGCATCCCGGTCTCGCGGGGATGATGCACGCCGCCGTCGATTCCGAGCGCTTGGAGTACTTGGCCAAGTCCTGACACCGGCTGTGCCGGTTTATCGGTCGAGCTGTTCGTGCGTGTGATGGCCGGGAGCCGCTCGGCTCCCGGCTTCCTCATCAGACCGCGGCGGTTTCCGCGGCGGACGTAGTGGGTTCGGCGTCCCCGCGCGCGTTGACGGTCCGCAGCCCCACGATCGCGGCGGCCACCGCGATGACGCCGCCGACGAACAGCGCCCGGCCGAAGCCGGCGTTCAGGGCCTCGATCGGCGCGTGACCGGCCGCGAGTCGCGTGTCGGTGTGCGAAGTCGCGATGGCGGTGAGCACCGCGAGACCCAGCGCCCCGCCCACTTGCTGCCCGGTGTTGAGCAGGGCGGCGGCCAGACCGGCCTGCTCGGGTGGCACGCCCGCGTTCGCCGCCGTGGTGTTCGCGACGAAGACCGCGCCCGCCCCCACCGACAGCACCAGCATGCCCGGCAGCAGATCGGTGAGGTAGGAGCCGTCGACGGACATGCGCGACAGAAGCAGCACCCCCAGCCCGCACAGCAGTGACCCGAGCACCGTGAAGATCCGGGTTCCGGTCTTGGCGAAGTATTTCGTCGCCAGCCCTGCGGCGATGCCGATCGTGCAACTCACCGGAAGATACGCGACCCCTGCCTGGAATTCCCCGTAGCCGAGCACCGTCTGCATGTACAACGTGACGAAGAAGAACATCGACAGCATGCCCGCGGCGATCACCAGATGCGTCAGATTGGCCGCGGCCAATCCACGCACACCGAAGATCGACAGCGGGACCAGCGGGTCCGCCGCGGCGCGCTCGTTGGCGACGAACGCGACGAGCAGCGCTGCCGCGATACCCAGCACACCGATCGTGCGCGCGTCGCCCCACCCGTATTCGGGCGCCTTCACCAGTCCGAACACGAGCGTCATCAGGCCTGCGGTCGCCAGGACCGTCCCCAGCACGTCGAACCCGCGCCGGATGTCGTTGCGCTGATCGTCCGGGATCAGCAGGGGGATGGTCACCAGAACCAGTAGGCAGACCGGCGTGTTCACGTAGAAGACCCAACGCCAGCCCGGCCCTTCGGTGATCACCCCGCCGAGGAACACGCCGGCCGCCGACGCCAGTCCGGCCGCGCCGCCCCAGACTCCGACGGCGGTGTGGCGATCGGAGCCCTCCCGGAAACTGGTGGTGAGAATCGACAGTGCGGCAGGCAGCATCAGCGCGGCGCCGATCCCCTGGGCGAATCGAGCCCCGATCAGCGGGCCGCTACTGTCGGCCAGTCCGCCGAGCGCGGAGGACAGACCGATGATCACGGTGCCCGCGATCAGGACGCGGCGGCGTCCGAGCAGATCGGCCAGCCTGCCGCCGAGCAGCAGCAATCCGCCGTAGGTGAGCAGGTATCCGCTGGTGAGCCACTGCAGCGTGGGCACCGACATGCCGAGTTCGCGCTGAATGGTCGGCAGCGCGACGTTGACGATGGAACCGTCCACGAAATCCAGGAAGGCCACCGTGCACAGCAGTGCCAGCAAGAGTTTGCCGCGGCGGGTCGCCAAGGACGACGGTGTTTCGGTGGGTGCGCGCACTCCTATTTTCCTCTCTCGAGACGGACGAACCTTGTCCTCCGTTGCGAACCGAGAGCGACGGCATCCGGTGGATGTGACACGGCGACGCGCAGGCGAGAGGCAGATCACAATTCGGGCACGCACGTCACAGAACGCGGCGCTGCCGCGCTCCTATCCGTGAGACCGGAGGAGACCGATGACCGAGACCGCGGACGAAGCCGCCACACGTGTGTTCGCCGACCACAGGGAGTTGCTCTTCTCGATGGTCTACTCCATGCTCGGCAGTGTCGCCGACACCGAGGACGTGTTGCAGGAGACCTGGCTGTCCTGGGCCGCGCGCCTACGCGACGGCGGTGCCGAAATCCGGCATTCCCGGGCGTATCTGGTGCGCGTCGCGGTCAACCACGCGCTGGCCCGGCGGGCGGCGATCAATCGGCGGAGGGAGACCTACGTCGGCCCGTGGCTGCCCGAACCGCTGGTCACCGACGGGGCGAGCGGACATCTCGTCGAAGACGCGGCGCAGGGCGCGCTGCGCGCCGAGTCGGTGTCCATGGCCGTGCTCGTCGTGCTGGAGACGCTGACCCCGCTGGAGCGCGCGGTGTTCGTGCTGCACGAGGTGTTCGGCTATCCGCACGCCGACATCGCCGAGATCCTCGGCCGCGCGCCCGCCTCGATTCGCCAGCTCGCGCATCGCGCAAGGGAGCATGTGCACGCTCGGCGGCCACGGTGGCGGGCCGATCCGCACACGCAGCGGCGGGTGACCGAGAAGCTCCTCGCCGCACAGCTCGACGGTGATCTTGCCGGACTGCTGGAACTGCTCGCGCCGGACGTAGCGTTCTGGTCCGACGGCGGCGGAAAGCAGCAGGCCGCGCTGCGGCCGATCTACGGCAGGGACAAGGTCGCTCGCCTGATCGTCAGCCCGGCCGTGCGCCGTCACGTGCCCGATCTCGGTGTCGCATACCGCTTCGTCAACGGCGACGCGGCCGTGCTGATCTTCTCCGCGGGCGCGCCGTTCGCGGTGGTCGTGCTCGACATCGACGTGCCCACCGAGCGGATCGGGGCGATCTACGCCGTGACCAACCCGGACAAGCTCACCAGGATCGGTACCGGTCAGCGCCCGAGCCGTGGATAGGGCAGGTCGGTGCTGGTGTGCTCGGCTACTGCCAACGGGCTGCCGATGTGCGGGAAGGCGCGCTGCGGGCACGCGGGACGCTCGCACACCTTGCAGCCCGCGCCGATCGGGACCGCGGCGGCCGGGTCGTCCAGTGGCAACCCGGCCGAATACACCAGGCGGTCGGCGTATTCGATGTCGCAGCCGAGTCCGATCGCGAAATTCTTCGCCGCCGCGCCGAACCCGTGCGGCGCGACCGCCGCGGTACGGGCGACCCAGAGATAGCGGCGGCCGTCCGGCATCTCCGCCACCTGGGTGAGGATGCGGCCGGGATGCGAGAAGGCTTCGTGCACCACCCACAGCGGGCAACTGCCGCCGACCCGGGAGAAATGGAACGCGGTGGCGGACTGACGTTTGGAGATGTTGCCCGCGCGATCGGTGCGGACGAAGAAGAACGGGACCCCGCGCTGCCCCTGCCGCTGCAAGGTGCTGAGCCGATGGCAGATGGTTTCGAAGCCGACCTCGAAACGCAGGCCGAGCAGGTCGATGTCGTAGCGCAGCTCCTCTGCCGAGCGCAGGAATCGCCCGTACGGCAGCACCAGCGCGCCCGCGAAGTAATTGGCGAGTCCGATGCGCGCGAGCGTGCGGGATTCGCCACTGAGCGAAGGGGTCTCGGCCAGTACGGCATCCAGCTCGGCCCCGTAGAGCAGCAAACCGAGCGTGGTGGCGATCTGGAAGGCGCGCTGGCCGGGCCGCAACCGCCGGGCCAGCGTGAGCGTCCGGCTCGCCGGGTCGTAGTGCCGTTTCGGGACGTTCGGGTCGGCGCCGTCGCCGCGCACCAGAACGGTGACTCCGGCGCGTTCCTCGGCGATCCGGGCGAGCTGGCGATCGAGCGAGCCGATGGTCAGCCCGTGGTTCTCGAACAGCTGCTCGGCGGCGATGTCGAGCTGCGGTATGTGGTTGTGGTGGTCATAGAAGAAGTCGCGCACGTCCTCGTAGGGCATGGGCACCCCGGGCGCGCCCGCGGGTGCGGACACTCGCGCCGACAACAGGTCGAGCTGATCGGTCGCGGCGCGTAGTCGGCGATGCATCGCGACGACGATCCTGGCGACCTCCGGCTGCCGGGTCGCCAGCTCCTCCACCTCGGTCAGCGGCGCGGTGTGCCCGCCCGCGGCGTCCACCAGCACTTCGTGCAGGTCGGACACGAGGCGCGCGTCCGAATCGGCGGCGAAGAACTGGACGTCGAGGTCGAAGGTGGAATTGAGTTTCAGCAGTACGGGAATGGTGAGGGGGCGCTGGTCGCGCTCGAGCTGGTTGAGGTAGCTCGGCGACAGATCCAGCGATTTCGCCAGAGCCGCCTGAGTCATTCTCCGCTCTTCACGCAATCGCCGAAGCCGGGCGCCCGCATACATCTTGCGCACCTGCACGATGGTAGCTGCGATTATTCGCAATCATCGCAAGAACGCGCGCTATTACCCGCCAATATACGATTTTTCGAGGTGTTCAGCATCGTGTCCGATCTGCGTAGCGTGCGAAGAGAGGGGCGTTCGCTCCGCACGTCCGCCGCGAAACCCTCGATCACCCGGTGCCTGGAACGGGCGCCGCGGACTGCGAAAGGGATCGTCTGTTGGGGGGCCTCAGTTCTCGTCCAGGATCACCGCCTATTGCCGGGCACGTCCCCGTAGGCGCGGGCGGCTGTCGATCGCCCCTTCCCTACCGAACGATTGCTTGGTTGAATCGAGGGCGGCGGCACTCCGCCCTTCGGTAGCAGGAAAGCGAGTCAAGCGAATGCCCGATCCCGACGAACTCGTGCGCGCGATGTGCCGAAGCTGGTCCGACCCCGATCCGGATCGAATCAGCGCGTACTTCGCCGAGGACGCCGTGTACCACAACATCCCGATGGAACCCATCGTCGGCCGCACCGCCATCCGCGATTTCATCGCGGGCTTCCTGACCACCTTCGACTCCATCGACTTCGACATCCACCACCAGATCGCGGCAGGGGGCGTGGTGATGAACGAGCGCACCGACACCCTGCACTCGGCCGGACGCGCGACCCCGCTCCCGGTCATGGGTTTCTTCGAAGTCGCCGACGGCGCCATCACCACCTGGCGCGACTATTTCGACATGGCCGCCATCAATCGGGCCTTCGGACTGTGAGGCTCGGCCGCCACCGATGTCTGTGGCGAAACACGGCGCGGGTGCGGGAACCGATTGGAGGATGGGCGCGTCGAAGTAGGTAAGCCGGAAAGACGGTGTCGTGGTCGACATGTGAGGAGGGGTAGCCGGTGGAACGTTGTTCGGGGTGTCATACGGCGTGGCGGCGGGGGATGCGGGCGCGGGCGCGGGAGTTACCGGTGACGCGGCGGGAAGAGCCGTGTGATCGGTACACCTCGCGGCGGCGGCAGCCGCCACGGCCGGAGCCGGAATCCGACTGAGGCCGTCGATGTTCGGTGCCCCCTTCGTCAGGCTCCTCGCCCGGAATCCTGGAAGGGGGCACCGATCTTCGATCAGGCGGGCAGGGTCACCGCACGGCCGCCGCCGCGGCGACCATGTTGCGCAGCGCGGCTTCCACCTCCACGCGGCCCCTGGTCTTCAACCCGCAGTCCGGATTCACCCAGAGCCGTTCGGCAGGAACCGCCTTCAGTGCCGCGCGCAGCGCCGTGGTGAGCTCGTCCACACTCGGCACCCGCGGTGAGTGGATGTCGTACACGCCGGGGCCTACGCCGAGGTCGAACCCCGCCGCGTTGAGGTCGTCGAGTACCTCCATGTGGGAGCGCGCCGCCTCGATCGATGTGACATCGGCGTCCAGCCCGGCGATCGCATCGATCACCTCGCCGAATTCCGAGTAGCACAGGTGGGTGTGGATCTGCGTCGCGTCGGACACCCCGGAGGTCGCCAGCCGGAACGACCGCACCGACCACTCCAGGTACGCGGCCTGATCGGCCGCGCGCAGCGGAAGCAGCTCACGCAGCGCCGGTTCGTCGACCTGGATGATCCGGATGCCCGCCTGTTCCAGATCCACGGTCTCGTCCCGGATCGCCAGCGCGACCTGCCTGGCGGACTCGCCGAGCGGCTGGTCGTCGCGTACGAACGACCACGCCAGAATCGTCACCGGGCCGGTCAGCATGCCTTTCACCGGCTTGTCGGTGCGCGACTGCGCGTAACCGATCCACTCGACGGTCATCGGCTCGCGCCGCGCGACGTCTCCGAACAGGATCGGCGGCCGCACGCAGCGCGTCCCATAGGACTGCACCCACCCGTGTTCGGTCGCCGCGAACCCGTCGAGTTGCTCGGCGAAGTACTGCACCATGTCGTTGCGCTCCGGCTCGCCGTGCACCAGCACGTCGAGTCCCAGCTCCTCTTGTAGCGCGATGACGTCGGCGATCTCGGCGCGCATCCGGCGCGCGTACTCGGCCTGGTCGATCTCGCCCTTCCGTAGCGCGGCTCGTACCTGTCGGATAGCCGAGGTCTGCGGGTAGGAACCGATCGTCGTGGTCGGCAGCGCGGGCAGCCGCAAACGGTCCCGTTGCAGTTCCCGGCGTTGTTCGGCGGGAGCGCGGCGGGTGGCGTCCGGCCCGAGCGCGGCCAGCCTGGCGCGCACCCGCGGATCGTGCAGCCGTGAATCCGACCTCCGCGAGGCCAGCGCCGCACGCGCCGCGGCCAAGTCGGCCGCGATCGCCTCCGTGCCTTCGTTCAGTCCCGTCGCGAGCAGGCGCACTTCGGTCACTTTCTCCGCCCCGAACGCCAGCCAGGACCGTAGCCGCTCGTCCAAGCGTGTCTCCGCCGCCAGGGTGTAGGGCACGTGCAGCAACGAACACGAGCTCGAGACCGCTACGTGCGCGGCCGAGCCCAGCAACGTACCGAGGGTGGCCAGGGCGCGGTCGAGATCGGTGCGCCACACGTTGCGACCGTCCACGACCCCCGCGACGACCAGCTTGCCCGCCAGCGCGGGCACGGACGCCACCGCGGAGACGTCGGTCCCGGCGGTGAAGTCGAGGGCTACTCCTTCTATACCGGTGCCCGCCAGCGCGGTGAGCGCGGCATCCGGCTGCCCGAAATAGGTCGCCACCAGGATCGCCGGACGATCGGTGGCATCGGCGAGTTCGTCGTAGGTGATCTGCACCAGGCCGATCTCCTCCGCCGTGAGGTCGGTGACCAGCACCGGCTCGTCGATCTGCACCCACTCAGCACCGGCGACGGCCAGTCTGCGCAGCAGTTCCCGATACAGCGGCAGCAGCTCGATGAGCCGCGCGAGGGCGGGTCCGCCGGTCGCTTTGGCCAGCTTCAGGAAGGTGATCGGGCCGATCACCACCGGCCGCGCGGGCACGCCGAGCTCGAGCGATTCCCGCACTTCCGCCAGCAGCTTGTCCGGGTGCAGCGAGAACGCGGTCTGCGGACCGATCTCCGGAACCAAGTAGTGATAGTTGGTGTCGAACCACTTGGTCATCTCCAGCGGCTCGACAGTGTCGGTGCCGCGCGCGGCGGCGAAGTAGCGTTCCAGCGGGTCCGCGATCCCGGCGACCCGTGCGGGCAGCGCGCCGAGCAGGACGGCGGTGTCGAGCATCTGGTCGTAGTAGGAAAACGTGCCGACCGGGATCGAGTCCAGTCTCGCGGATCGCAATCCGGTGAGCTGGGCCTGCCGCAGGTCGCGCGCTACGGCGTGCAACTGTCCGGCGTCGATCCCACCTGCCCAATAGGCTTCGGTGGCCCGCTTGAGCTCACGCCGGGGCCCCACTCGCGGTAGCCCGAGAACCGTTGCGGTGAACGGCTTTTGCTGTGCAACAGTCACGATGTTTCTCCATTGCCGAGGACGAGAAGCCATCGCCGTACGGGCAGGCGGAGACCTGCGACATGCCGGTGATATCCCGGCGAGGAGCCCGACACGTCAGCTGGTGATCCGCACGCCCAATCCACGAGGCGGTGGCCGCCGGGTACGGCGTACCCGGCACGGCTGGCAGGTCTTCGGACTCGCGGGCACCGGCCGGGGAACCGGCATACGCCGGGGTGCTCCCCGATGGCCGACCTACTGGCCGTCGCTTCCCGAGTCGCGAAGCCTTCCGGCTCCGCTGAACTCAGTGCCTGGTGACGGCGGTCGTTCCTGCATACCGCTGCGGGACAGTCCCGGATTCCCACCGGGTTCCCTCTCACCCGCCGTGACGTCGCCGCCCGGGCGGGCTCGACTCCGTCGCGCGACGTCGGGGCTCCATCTCGTCGCACTGCGGTGAACCAGCTGCCCCCTCAGCATAGGACGCGGCGGGCCCGAGCGGGGCGACCGGCCCGCGACAGAGCGCCGATGGCCGGGACATCAGCGGCTCGGGCACGAGGTGGACGCTGCGACCCCGAACCTTCACCACCGCCCCCCGAGCCGGAAGTCGGCGTTCGGACAGCACACCGGTTGCCGGCGCGCCGCCCATGTGTCGGCGCGATGAACGCAACTTCGCAACGGTGTTAGTCGGCGTTGTGAAGAGGTTTACGAAGGGGGATTGCGTGTCGGTGCGGTTCACGCAGCCGGGTACCTTAGTTCAATGTTCTCGAAAGTCTTGGTTGCCAACCGTGGCGAGATCGCCATTCGAGCCTTCCGCGCGGCTTACGAACTCGGCATCGGGACGGTCGCCGTGTTCCCCCACGAGGACCGCAATTCGGTCCACCGGTTGAAGGCGGCGGAGTCGTACCAGATCGGGGAGCCCGGCCATCCGGTGCGGGCTTACCTGTCGATCGAGGCGATCATCGCGGCGGCCAAGTCGGCGGGGGCGGACGCGATCTATCCGGGCTACGGGTTCCTGTCGGAGAACCCGGACCTGGCGGCGGCCTGCGCCCGCGAGGGCATCACCTTCATCGGCCCGTCGGCCGAGGTGCTGGAGCTGGCGGGGAACAAGGCGCGCGCCATCGAGGCCGCCAAGGCCGCAGGCCTGCCGGTGCTGCGCTCGAGCGCGCCCTCGTCGGACGTGGAGGAGTTGCTGGCCGCGTCGCGGGAGCTGGAGTATCCGATCTTCGTCAAGGCGGTCGCGGGCGGCGGCGGGCGCGGCATGCGCCGGGTCGCCGCTCCCGAGCAGCTGCGCGAGTCGATCGAGGCGGCGTCGCGGGAGGCGGAGTCGGCGTTCGGTGACCCGACGGTATTCCTGGAGCAGGCGGTGGTGAACCCACGCCATATCGAGGTGCAGATCCTCGCCGACCAGCACGGCAACGTCATGCACCTGTTCGAGCGGGACTGTTCGGTGCAGCGCAGGCATCAGAAGGTGATCGAGCTCGCGCCTGCCCCGAATCTGGATCCCGCGCTGCGGGAACGGATCTGCGACGACGCGGTCGCCTTCGCCCGGCAGATCGGTTACTCGTGCGCGGGCACTGTGGAATTCCTGCTGGACGAGCGCGGCAACCACGTCTTCATCGAGATGAACCCGCGAATCCAGGTGGAGCACACGGTCACCGAGGAGATCACCGATGTGGACCTGGTGCAGTCGCAGCTGCGCATCGCCGCGGGGGAGACGCTCGAGCAATTGGGTCTGAGCCAGGACGCGGTGACGATCCGGGGCGCGGCATTGCAGTGCCGGATCACCACCGAGGACCCGGCCAACGGCTTCCGTCCCGACACCGGGCGCATCACCGCCTATCGCACGCCGGGTGGCGCGGGTATCCGCCTCGACGGCGGCGCGAACCTGGGTGCGGAGATCGGAGCCTACTTCGACTCCATGCTGGTCAAGCTCACCTGCCGTGGCCGCGACTTCGGTGCGGCGGTGGCGCGGGCGAGCCGGGCACTGGCGGAATTCCGCATCCGCGGTGTGGCGACCAACATTCCCTTCCTGCTCGCGGTACTGGACGATCCCGACTTCAAGGCGGGCCGGGTCACCACCTCGTTCATCGACGAGCGCCCGCAGCTGCTGACGCTGCGCCGGTCCGCCGACCGCGGCACCAAGATCCTCGACTACCTGGCGGATGTCACCGTGAACAAGCCGCACGGTGAGCGGCCGACCACGATGTATCCGCACGAAAAGCTGCCCGGGATCGATCTGAGCGTACCGCCGCCGGACGGCTCCCGGCAGCGGCTGCTGCGGCTGGGACCGGAGGGTTTCGCTCGGGCTTTGCGTGAGCAGAAGGCGGTCGGCGTCACCGACACCACGTTCCGGGACGCGCACCAGTCGCTGCTGGCCACTCGCGTGCGCACCAACGGCCTGCTGGGTGTGGCGGGGCATGTGGCGCGGCTGACCCCGGAGTTGTTGTCGGTGGAGTGCTGGGGTGGGGCGACCTACGACGTGGGGTTGCGGTTCCTGTACGAGGATCCATGGGAGCGGTTGGCGGCGTTGCGGGAGGCGATCCCCAACATCTGCCTGCAGATGCTGCTGCGTGGCCGTAACACCGTCGGTTACACCCCGTACCCGGAGGCGGTGACCCGAGCGTTCGTGTCCGAGGCGACCGCGACGGGTATCGATATCTTCCGCATCTTCGACGCCCTCAACAACGTCGACCAGATGCGCCCGGCCATCGACGCGGTGCGCGAAACGGGCACCGCCGTCGCCGAAGTGGCGATCAGCTACACCGGGGACCTGTCGAATCCGGACGAATCGCTCTACACCCTGGACTACTACCTGAAACTGGCCGAGCAGATCGTCGACGCGGGCGCGCACGTGCTGGCGATCAAGGACATGGCCGGACTGTTGCGCGCTCCCGCCGCGACCACACTGGTTACCGCGTTGCGCCGCAATTTCGATCTGCCGGTGCACGTGCACACCCACGACACCCCGGGCGGGCAGCTGGCCACCTACCTGGCCGCCTGGCAGGCCGGCGCCGACGCGGTCGACGGCGCGAGCGCCGCGATGGCGGGCACCACCAGCCAGCCCGCGCTGTCGGCGATCGTCGCCGCGGCAGCGCACAGCGAGTACGACACCGGGTTGAACCTGCAGAACGTCTGCGATCTGGAACCGTACTGGGAAGCGCTGCGGAAGGTGTACGCGCCGTTCGAGTCCGGGCTGCCCGCGCCTACCGGCCGGGTCTACACCCATGAGATCCCCGGCGGGCAGTTGTCCAACCTGCGTCAGCAGGCCATCGCGCTCGGCTTGGGTGACCGGTTCGAGGAGGTCGAGGCGAAATACGCCGCAGCCGACCGGCTGCTGGGCCGCTTGGTGAAGGTCACCCCGTCCTCGAAGGTCGTCGGCGACCTGGCGTTGGCGCTGGTCGGCACCGATGTTTCGGTCGAGGACTTCGCCGCCGACCCCGGCCGCTTCGACATCCCGGACTCGGTGATCGGGTTCCTGCGCGGTGAACTCGGCACTCCTGCCGGTGGCTGGCCCGAGCCGTTCCGCAGCAAGGCGCTCGCCGGGCGCGGCGCGGCCAAACCCGAAACCCCGTTGACCCCGGCGGACGAGAAGGGGTTGGCCGGTAGCTCCGAAGAGCGGCGCGCGACGTTGAACCGGCTGCTGTTCCCCGGCCCCACCGCCGAATTCCTCGCCCACCGCGAGAAGTACGGCGACACCTCCGGCTTGTCGGCCAATCAGTTCTTCTACGGCCTGCGCCGCGGCGAGGAACACCGGGTGCAACTGGAGAAGGGCGTCACCCTGCTCATCGGCCTGGAAGCCATCTCCGAACCCGACGAGCGCGGCATGCGCACGGTGATGTGCATCCTCAACGGGCAGCTGCGTCCGGTCTCGGTGCGCGACCGGTCCATCGCCAGCGAGATCCCGGCCGCCGAGAAAGCCGACAAGACCAACCCGGGCCACATCGCCGCGCCGTTCGCCGGTGTCGTGACACTCGCTGTGTCCGAAGGTGATTCGGTCGCCGCGGGCGACACCATCGGCACCATCGAAGCCATGAAGATGGAAGCCGCGATCACCGCGCCCCGCGCGGGCACCGTCGGCCGGGTCGCCATCGGCGCCGTGCAACAGGTCGAAGGCGGCGACCTGCTCATCGAGCTGGCGGTACGGGAGTCGTCCGCCGGATGACGCGGATCGTCGCGGGTACGGCGGGCGGGCGGCGCCTTCGAGTGCCGCCGTCCGGCACCCGACCGACCTCCGACCGAGTACGGGAGGCGCTGTTCAGCGCGTTGGACGCCCGGCTGGACTTCGCGGGCGCGCGCGTCCTGGACCTGTACGCGGGGTCCGGCGCGCTCGGGCTGGAGGCGCTCTCGCGTGGCGCCGAGCACGCGTTGCTCGTCGAGTCCGACCGCAAGGCGGCCGCCGTGGTGCGCGGCAACATCGCCGACCTGGGGCTGCCCGGCGCCGAACTGCGGGTCGCGACGGTGGCCAGTGTGCTGCGGCTGGGCGGGGCGGGCGGCTTCGACGTCGTGTTCTCCGACCCGCCCTACGCGGTGGACGACGCTGCCGTGCTGGCCGACCTGCACGCACTGACCGAGCACCGTTGGCTGCGTCCGGGGGCGTTGGTCGTGCTGGAGCGTTCGTCGCGCTCGCCCGAAACGGCTTGGCCCGCAGGCTTCCTCCCGGCCAAGTCGCGCCGGTACGGCGAAACCCGGATCGATCTCGCGGAGTTCGATCCGGACGGGTAGGCGCGGTCCGGCCCTGCGTGCCGCGCGGGGCTCGCCCTGCTAGCGTCGGCTCATGGCAGGAGCACTGTGCCCCGGATCGTTCGACCCCGTGACCTACGGACACCTCGACGTCTTCACCCGGGCAGCGGCCCAGTTCGACGAGGTCGTCATCACCGTCATGATCAACCCGAAGAAGCAGGGCATGTTCACCGTCGAGGAGCGCATGGAGATGCTGCGCGAGTCGACCGCGCACCTCGGCAACGTCCGGGTGGAGTCATGGCAGGGGTTGACGGTCGACTTCGCGCGGGAGCAGGGCATCACCGCGATCGTGAAGGGCCTGCGCGACGCGGGCGATTTCGGCTACGAACTGCAGATGGCGCAGATGAACAAGAAGCTCTCCGGCGTGGACACCTTCTTCATCGCCACCAATCCGTCTTTCAGCTTCCTGTCCAGCTCCCTGGTCAAGGAGGTCGCCGCGTACGGGGGCGACGTCAGCGACATGCTGCCCCCGTCGGTGCACAAGCGCCTGGTCGACCGGCTGGCCGAGCGCAAGAGCTGATACCCGGCGCTAAGGCGAGAGCCCGCGCCGGACCCTAGAACACCAGGCCGCGCAGGGCGAGGAAGCGCATGCCACCCACGGCCGCGGTGATCGCCAGGACGGCGGCGGCCTGGGCGGTGTCCCCGAGGCCGGGCGCCCACACGCCCAGCGAGGCCAGCGCCGCGGTGGTGATGCCCAGACCGACCAGCGCGAGTCCGCCGCCTTCCCACTGTGCGGTGAACCAGCCGACGCGGCCCGCGGCGTGGAAGGTGAGCACTCGACGGCGGGTTGTCCACACCTCCGGCTTCCTCGTCCGCGGTCGGGCATGGCCGCGGTTGGTGCTGAAGATCTTGATCCGACCTTCCAGAAAAATGTAACACGAAGCGGAGAGGCGGTCTCCACTTGACTTGTGTGGCGTGCGAGACACTGGCACGACACACCGGAAAGTGACTCGGCACGAGCCGTGACGAGGGGCACACTGGGCTGCGGGCGGAGAGTTTCGCCGTGAGTCCGCAGGAGGGTAGTGAGCATGTATCGCGTATTCGAAGCGCTCGACGAACTGGTCGCCATCGTCGAAGAGGCGCGCGGCATCCCCCCGACCCGCAGCTGCATCGTGCCGCGCGGCGACGTGCTCGAACTACTCGACGACGTCCGGGACGCGCTGCCCGGCGAACTGGACGACGCCCAGGACGTGCTCGACCATCGCGACAAGATCGTCTCCGATGCCAGGACCGCGGCCGAGGCCACCGTGACCGGCGCGAACGACCAGGCCGAGCGCACGATCAGCTCGGCGCGCGAGGAAGCCGATCGCATCCTGGCCGACGCCAAGGCCCACGCCGACCGGATGGTGGCCGAGGCGAGCGCACACGCCGATCACCTGGTCGCCTCCGCCCAGGAGGCGGCCGATCGCGTGGTGGCCGACGGCAACGCGGAATACGAGGCGGTGACCGGCCGGGCGCGGATCGAGTCGGAGCGGATGATCGAGGCGGGCAAGGCCGCCTACGATCGCTCCGTCGCCGAAGGTCTCGCCGAGCAGGAGCGGCTGGTCGCCCAGACCGAGGTGGTCCGCGCCGCGCACGCCGAATCGGCCAGGGTGATCGATGCCGCCCACGCCGAAGCGGATCGCCTGCGCGAGGAATGCGACCACTACGTCGACTCCCGGCTGGCTGATTTCGAGGAGACGCTGGCCAGCACGCTGCGCACGGTCGGGCGCGGGCGTCACCAGCTGCGCACCGGGGCGGGAGTGCCCGACTACGCCGACGAATTCCGCAGGTAGCGCTACGCGGCGATGATCAGCCGCGTTTGGGTGGGCGCCACCCGGTCGCGTATTGTTGGGTGGTTGCCCATATCCCCTCGATCGTGAGTGAGTTCGTGATGTCCGCCGGTTCCGGTTCCGCGTCGCGTCCCCGATCGGCCAAGCGCCGGTCGCCGGACGCGGCTTTCGTGCTGGACGCCCGCAGCCTCGGCCGCAGGGCCGGGACCATGCGCGAGCTGCGCCGCACCGTCACCACGCAGGAGCGGATCGGTTTGGATCTGATCGCCGTTCCCGTGGGCGCGCAGGTGGAGCTCGACCTGCAGTTGCAGGCGGTGTCCGAAGGAGTGCTGGTCACCGGGACGGTGGCCGCGCCGATCGAGGGGGAGTGCTCGCGCTGCCTCGAGCCGTTCACCGGCGAGGTCGCCGTGCGGCTGACCGAGCTGTTCGCCTATCCGGACAGCACCACCGAGCAGACCACCGAGGACGACGAGGTCCACCGCCTGGTCGACGACCTCATCGACCTCGAGCCCGTCGTGATCGACGCCGTCGGGCTGGAACTGCCGCTGCAGCCGTTGTGCACGCCCGATTGCGCGGGACTGTGCCCGGAATGCGGCATCCGGATGGCGATTGCGGGATCCGAGCACCGGCATGAGATACTTGACCCTCGCTGGGCCGGGCTGGCTAACTTCGCCTCCGGATCGCCCGGCACCGGCAGCCCCGACGAGGGTGCGGCCGACCGAGACCACTGAGCAAGACCGATCAGCCGAACCGGCAGAGCAATCAGACAGAGGAGAAGTAGTCGTGGCCGTTCCCAAGCGCCGGATGTCCCGTTCCAACACCAGGTCGCGGCGCAGCCAGTGGAAGGCCACCGCGCCGACCCTGATCACCTGCCCGAACCGCGCTTGCGGCGAGAAGACGCTGCCGCACATCGCCTGCCCGTCCTGCGGCACCTACAAGGGCCGCCAGGTCACCGCAGCGGTCTGATCGTTCGACCTGTCGTAGCGACGTGACCGACGAACCCGACTCGTCCGGTGAACACGCGAGCCTGCTCGCAGCGCTAGGCGTCGACCTACATCCGGATCTGCTGCGTCTCGCGCTGACCCACCGGTCGTACGCGTACGAGAACGGCGGTCTGCCGACGAACGAGCGTCTCGAGTTCCTCGGCGACTCCGTGCTCGGCCTGAGCATCACCGAACGGCTGTATCACGAGCATCCCTCGAAAAGCGAGGGCGAGCTGGCCAAGCTGCGCGCGAGCGTGGTGAACATGCGCGCGCTCGCCGAAGTCGCCCGCGGCCTCGGCGAGGGCGGCCTCGGTGCGCACCTGTTGCTCGGTAAAGGTGAGGAACTCACCGGTGGCCGGGACAAGGAGAGCATCCTCGCCGACGGCATGGAGTCGTTGCTCGGCGCCGTGCATCTCGAGCACGGCATCGAGGTGGCGCGTGCCGTGGTGTTGCGGCTGTTCGCCGAGCTGCTCGAGCGCGGCCCACGGATGGGCGCAGGCCTGGACTGGAAGACCAGCTTGCAGGAACTCACCGCCGAGCGTGGTCTCGGTGTGCCCAGTTACGAGATCACCTCGACCGGGCCGGACCACGACAAGGAATTCACCGCCACCACGGTGATCGGCGGACGGGCATACGGGCAAGGCGTCGGCCGGTCCAAGAAGGAAGCCGAGCAGAAGGCCGCGGGGGCCGCCTACGAGGCGCTGACCGCCGAAAGCTGACGTGCCCGAACTTCCCGAGGTCGAGGTCGTACGCCGCGGGCTGGCCGAGCATGTGGTCGGCCGGGTCGTCGAATCGGTGGCGATCACCCATCCCCGCTCGGTGCGCCGCCATCTCGAAGGCGCCGCCGATCTCGCCGCGCGGCTGACCGGCCTGACGGTCGAGTCGGCCGAGCGGCGCGGCAAGTTCCTCTGGCTGACTTTCGACGACCCGGAAGCCGCTTTGGTCGTGCATCTGGGCATGAGCGGTCAGATGCTGGTCCAGCCCGCCGACGCGCCGCTGGAGAAGCACGCGCACATCCGCGCCACCTTCGGCGATGGCACCCAGTTGCGGTTCGTCGACCAGCGGACCTTCGGCGGCTGGGCGCTCGCGCCCCTGGTCGAGGTGGACGGCACCCTGGTGCCGGAGCCGGTCGCGCACATCGCCCGCGATCCGCTGGATCCGCGTTTCGACATCGAAACCGTGGTCGCCGTCATCGGGGGCAAGCAGAGTGAGATCAAGCGTGTCCTGCTCGATCAAGGCGTCGTCTCCGGGATCGGGAACATCTACGCCGACGAGGCGCTGTGGCGCGCCGGAATCCACGGTGGCAGGCCTGCCTCGGGGCTGTCGCGGCCCGCGGTGCGCCGGTTGCTCGCCGAAGTGAGCGCGGTGATGGGCGAAGCGCTCGCGGCGGGCGGCACGTCGTTCGACGCACTTTATGTGAACGTCAACGGCCAGTCGGGCTACTTCGAACGGTCCCTGGCCGTATACGGTCGGGAGAACGAGCCGTGTCGCCGGTGTGGTGCGCCGATCATCCGGGAGCGGTTCATGAACCGCTCGTCCTACTCCTGCCCGCGCTGCCAGCCGAAGCCTCGCCGTCGCTAGCTCGCGCGAGCTACCGTTTCCTCAGGGCGGTTCGGAATGTCACCCCGACCGTGAGGAAGGAAGCATGCGCAAGCTCACCTATTACGTCGCGTCGACCATCGATGGATTCATCGCCACCGAAGAGGGCTCGGTCGACTTCTTCCCGGTCGGCGGTGATCACGGTCCGTCGATCAACGCGCAGTACCCCGAAACCCTGCCGACCAAGGTGCGCGAGGCGATCGGGGTGGAGGAGCGCAACTGCTACTTCGACACGGTACTGATGGGACGCAAGACGCACGACTTCGGCGTCCGCACCGGCACCTCCAGCCCCTACTCGCATCTGCGGCAGTTCGTCGTCTCGACCACTCTGCCGGAGAGTCCCGATCCGGCCGTCGAGCTGATCTCCCGGGATCCGGTCGAGAAGGTCCGTGAACTCAAGCGGGAGAGCGGGCTGGGCATCTGGCTGTGCGGCGGCGGCGAACTGGCGCAGGTGCTGCTGCCGGAAATCGACCAGATCTTCCTCAAGCTCTATCCGATCGTGCTCGGCCGGGGCCGGGCACTGTTCGGCACCGGGTCGCGGCTGCCGGAACCGGCCAAGTTCCGGGTGATCACCAGCACGGTGTTCGAGGACGGGGTGGCCTTCGTGAAATACAGCCGGGTGCGATAGCACGTGCCCGACCCGGATCCCAGTGGTATACCGGACCGCGCCACGGCGCCCGGTCCGGAGGCGGCGCTGCGGGAGATCGGTTTCTGGTTGGAGCGCTCCCGGGCGGAAACCCACCGGGTCAAGGCCTACCGGCGCGCCGCCGACGTCGTCGCGGGATTGTCCGCCGACGAGCGCGAGGCGCGCCGGGCGGCGGGCAACTGGACCGAGCTCACGGGCATCGGTCCCAAGACCGCGGCCGTGATCGAGCAGGTCTACGCGGGTGTGGTGCCGCGCTACCTGGCCGAATTGCGCGCTGCCGCGCAGCCGATCGGGGCGCCGGGCAAGCCGTTGCGGGAGCGTCTGCGCGGTGATCTGCACACGCACTCGAACTGGTCCGACGGCGGCAGTCCGATCGAGGAGATGATGCGGGTCGCGTCCGCGCTGGGGCACGAATACTGTGCCCTGACCGACCATTCGCCGCGCTTGACCGTGGCCAACGGTCTGTCCGCCGACCGGCTGCGCAAGCAACTGGACGTGGTCGCCGAACTCAACGACCGGATGGCGCCGTTCCGGGTCCTCACCGGCATCGAGGTGGACATCCTCGACGACGGCGCCCTCGACCAGCGGGCGGATCTGCTCGCGCGGCTGGATATCGTCGTGGCCAGCGTCCATTCGCGTCTGCGCGACGACAGCGCGACCATGACCAAGCGCATGGTGCACGCGGTCGCCGACCCGAATGTCGACGTGCTCGGCCACTGCACCGGCCGCCTGGTCGCGGGTGGACGCGGCACCCGGCCGGAATCGACGTTCGACGCCGAGGTGGTGTTCGAGGCGTGTCGCACCTACGGCACCGCCGTGGAGATCAACAGCAGGCCCGAACGACTCGATCCCCCTTCGCGATTGCTGCGTCTGGCCGCCGAGATGGGTTGTCACTTCTCGATCGACACCGACGCGCACGCGCCGGGACAACTCGACTGGCAGGGGTACGGGTGTGAGCGCGCGCTCGCGAACGGCGTTGCGGCGGAACGGGTGATCAACACCTGGCCTTTGGCGGATCTGCTGGCCTGGACTCGCGAGAGCGTATGACCGAGGGGTTAACTGTTGCCGAACAGTTCGACTCTCGGTGTGCCGGAAGGTGATCGGCGCCGAGAATGAGGGCATACGGATTTCTCGGGGAGTGGGATCATCTGGTGGGTGACTGGCCGCTCGACACCGTTCTGGAACTCATAGGTACCGCGGCGGCGGTGGTAGCCCTCCTCGTAGCGGTCGCCGCCTTCCTGCGTGAGTTCGTCTTCGCCGGGCGTAAACGGCTCGGCTACCGGGTACAGATGGATACGCCGGTCACCGGCGAGATCGAGTCCCGATTTCCCGGTGTGCTCACGCAACTGCGTCCCGCCGCCGACGGAGCGACCCCGGACCTGAAGGACGTCTCGGTCGTCCTGGTGCGCATCGAGAACGCGGGCATCACCCGGATCGACACCGAGGACTACACGGCGCCGACCGCTCAGATCGGTCTGCACCTGCACTTCTCACAGCGGCGGGTGATCGGCATGGCGGTCAACGAGCTGAGCGACCCTTCGTCGCTGGCCGACCACCTCGGCCGCAACTCCGGCATCGACGTGCGCGAGGAGAACGCCGGCGGCCCCACCGGCGTGATCGATCTGCCGAAGGTGCCGCTCGGCAAGAGCGATCACTACAAGATCCTGGCCATCCTGGAACGCTCCGGCGGCACGGGGAACTATCCGGATCCGGTGCTGCGCGGCGGCATCAAAGGCGGCAGGATCATCGAGACCCGGGCGGGCACTTCCCGACGGCTGGTCGTGTTCACGGTGGCATTGGTGCTGGTCATCGGGTTCCTGCTCGTGGTGGTCTGGCGGGAGCCGTCACCGACGCCGATGGAATGCGAGTCGGGCAAGCTGACCGTGATCGGATCCTCGGCGTTCGGCCCGGTGCTCCGGGAGGCGGCCGAGCAGTACCGAAAGCGTTGCACCCGGGCGGATTTCGCCTTCGAATTCGAAGGGACCGAACGCGGTCTGGACCGGTTGGCCGAGCAAGGCACGGGGAACTCCGGGCTGCTGGCCATCAGCGACGGTCCGAAAGGCGCCGGTTATCCGGCACTGGTGTACCGTCCGCTCGCCTTGTCGCTGTTCACCATGATCGTCCATCCCGACGTCGGGGTCCGGGGCCTGACCGTCGCGCAGATCCAGGATCTCTACCGGGGCAAGATCGGCAACTGGCGTGAGGTGGGCGGCCCGGATCTGCCGGTAGTGCTGGTCAACCGCATACCGGGTTCCGGTTCGCGAAACACGTTCGAGCGCAGGTTGCTCGACGGCACGCAGCCGGATCGCTCGCACGTCAGCTGCACGGCGCTGAAGGGCACGGTCACCGCCGCGCTCACGCACTGCGAAGTGCAGGTGACGGCCGACATGAGCAAAGCGGTGGCCGACATCCCGGGTGCCATCGGCTATTCGGAGTTCTCCGAGGCTGTCGAGGCGAAGCTGCCGACCCTGGCCATCGACGGTGTGAGTGCAGGCCGGGACGCGGCTGTCCACCGCACCTACCCCTTCTGGGGCGTCGAGTACGCCTACAGCAACGGCGAGTTGCCCGGAGACTCGCTGGCAGCGAGCTTTCTGCACTTCCTGACCGATCAGATGGGCAAAGAAGTGCTGCGCGCGCACGGCAACGCCCCGTGCGCCGACCTGCCCGATCCCGGCCGGTGCCTGCCGGATCAATAGCCGGCGGCCCGTACCCCCACCCCCGCAGCACGGCGGAGTCGCGTCGCCTCGGCACCGAGATGTCGGTGGGCTGGGCGAGGATGGACGCATGACGGAACTAACGCTGCGCGAGCTGAATCGGACGCTACTGGTCCGGCAGAAGCTGGTGGAGCGGGTGGCGCTGCCCCCGCTCGAACTCGTCCGGCATCTGGTCGCGGTGCAAGGCCAGGAGCCGAACTGGCCCTATGTGGGGTTGTGGTCGCGTCTGGCGGGGTTCCGGCACGACGATCTGGCCGCGCTGCTGCGTGATCGGCGATTGGTGCGCTCCACCATGATCCGCCGGACCGTGCACCTCGCCGACGCCGCGGACTTCCGCTGGTTGCGGCCCACGGTGCAGCCGGTGGTCGACGCCGCGCTGAAGGCGTCGTACTACCGAGACGAGATCGATGGTGTCGACCTGGACGAACTCGCCGCCGCCGGACGCGAACTGCTGGCCGGACAGCGGCTGCGCCGCCGGGAACTGGGTGAAGCGCTGGCCCAGCGCTTCCCGGACCGGCACACGCGCAGACTCGCCGAGACCGTCGAGTTGCTGGTCCCGTTGACGCACGGCCCGGAGACCGGTGCGTGGGGACGGTGGCGCAATCGGTACGTCACGGTCGGGTTGGCCGAGGAGTGGACGGGCGCGCCGATGGCCACGGCGCCGCGGCCACAGACGCTGGTGCTGCGCTACCTGGCCGCGTTCGGTCCGGCCACGGTGGCCGACATGCAGGCGTGGGCGGGCATCACCCGGCTCGCGGAGGTCGTCGACGACCTGCGCGAGCGGCTGCGGGTGTTCACCGACGACCGTCACCGCGTGTTGTTCGACCTGCCGGACGCGCCGCTGGCCGAGCCGGATCTGCCTGTGCCCGTGCGCTTTCTGCCCGCTTTCGACAACGCGGTGCTCGGCCACAAGGACCGCCGCAGGATCATCAGCGAGGAGGACCGCAAGCGCACCGCCGCGGAGGCGTCCGCGGGCGTACCCGTGTACCTGGTCGACGGTTTCGTCCACGGCCGCTGGTCGCTCGACGGCGCCACGCTGCGCGTCGTGCCCTGGCACCCGTTGTCGGCGGCCGACGAGGCGGCGGTGCGCGCCGAGGCGGAAGATCTACTGGCGTTCATCGTGGCGGGCGGCGATGCTATCACGCCGGACCGCGACCCGCGGGTTGTCATCGAGGCATGACACGCCGGATCCGATCGGTCGTCCGGTGTCCGGCCGAAAGGAGGGACACCGGACTACCCATCGGTTGCTGAACGAACGCTGGGTGGCGCGATTTTTCCCGAACTGTTTGGTTTGAAGGATCCCGCCTGAGGTACCTCCCACTCGGCCCCCCTGTTCATGCCGGAGGCGTGACCAGGCCAACCAAGCCCCATGGACGGCGGTGCAGCTAGGTCTTCACCCCCGCCGCGGCGGCCACTTAGTTCAGTTCGGCGCCCGGTACTCCGAGTGCTGGGTGAATGCGAGTGCTACTTGGTTGTCCCTGGAAGGAGGGTCATGAGCGCGCTTTCCGTGCCTATTTCCGCGCAGGCGTCGTCCGATTCGGAGATGCCGTCGTCCGACTACCTGTCGACAGATCGTTCCAGCGGCCCGTTTCGTATCGCGATGGTGGTGCCGCCGTACTTCGACGTCCCGCCCAAGGCATATGGCGGTGTCGAGGCCGTGGTCGCCGATCTGGTCGACGCATTGGTGGCCCGTGGCCACGACGTCACTCTGTTGGGCGCGGGGGAGCCGGGGACGAAGGCCAAGTTCGTGCCGGTGTGGGACCGCGCGCTGCCAGAGCGCCTGGGCGAGCCGTTCCCCGAGGTCGTGCACGCGTTGCGAGTGCGCCGCGCCATCGAGGAACTCGCTGCGACATCGGGTATCGACCTGGTGCACGACCACACTTTCGCCGGACCGCTCAACGCGTCGGTCTTCCAGAGCATGGGCCTGCCGACGGTGCTGACCGTGCACGGGCCGGTGGAGGACGACATCTATCGCTATTACCAGGATTTGGGCGACGAGGTGGCGCTGGTGGCGATCAGCGACCGCCAGCGTGAACTCGCGCCGGGGCTCAATTGGACCGGACGCGTGCACAATGCGCTGCACGTCGACGACTGG
The DNA here is from genome assembly GCF_009829295.1 of Nocardia sp. CY15. Lineage (NCBI taxonomy): Bacteria > Bacillati > Actinomycetota > Actinomycetes > Mycobacteriales > Nocardiaceae > Nocardia > Nocardia sp. CY15. The sequence continues at coordinate 535,472 of NZ_VUOT01000001.1, read as the reverse complement.
CCGTTCCGCGTCGAGAAGGACGACTACGCGCTGTTCCTCGGCCGGTTCAACGAGTGCAAGGCCCCGCACCTGGCGCTGGAGGCCGCGCACGACGCGGGCATCCCGCTGGTACTCGCGGGTAAGTGCAGTGAACGTCCCGAGCAGGCATACTTCGAGGCGAAGGTGCGCCCGCTGTTGACGGAAAACGATCACGTGTTCGGTCTCGCCGACGCGGCGGCCAAGCGTAAGCTGCTCGCGAATGCGCGTTGCCTGTTGTTCCCGATTCGCTGGGAGGAACCGTTCGGCATGGTGATGATCGAATCCATGGTCTGTGGCACGCCGGTGGTCGCGCTGCGCGGCGGGGCGGTGTCCGAGGTGATCGTCGACGGCGTGACCGGCCGCATCTGCGAGGACCCCGCCGAATTGCCTACGGCCATCGAAGAGGTCCGGGCGATGGATCCGTACGCCTGCCGCGCCCACGTGCAGGCCAAATTCGGCTCCGACACGCTGGGCTTCGGTTACGAACAGGTGTATCGCCGGCTACTGCGCTCCAAGAAGCGATTCGGCGCCGCGCCGCTGGACATCGCGGTGCCCGCCGCCGCGCCGCTCGACGCCACGACGCCGGGGCCCGCCCCGGTCAGGATCGCGGCGAGCGGACTGGCGTGACCGGTACCGCACCGTTGGGCCCCGCCCCCCTGAACTCCGGTGAGCCGACCGGGTTCGGGGGGTGCGGCTCGGTCACCCTCGTCGAAGGCGGCACGTTCTGCCTGTCCAATCGACTCGGCGATGTCGAGACGGGCAAGCCGCACGGTTTGTTCTTCCGGGACGCGCGGGTGCTGTCGCGCTGGGAGTTGCTGGTGAACGGCAGACCCGCCGAGCCGCTTTCGGTGCTGAGTCCAGAGGCGTTCGCCGCCAGGTTCGTGTTGCGCAGGCCGCCGCAGGCGGGCCTGGCCGACAGCACGCTGCTGGTGGTGCGCGAACGGATCGTGGCCGACGGCATGCACGAGCTGATCACGCTGGAGAACATGGGCCGCGAACCCACGGCCGTGCTACTGGAACTGCACGTGGACGCGGACTTCGTCGACCTGTTCGCGGTGAAGGAAGGCCGTGCCGGGCATTCGCGGGCCGACGTGACGGTGGCCGACGGTGAGCTGGTGCTGCACGATCACGCCGACCGCAGCCGGGGGATCTCGATCTCGGCGACCGTGGAACCCGAGGTCATGCCGGGTTCGCTGGTGTGGCGGGTGATCGTGCCCGTCGGTGAATCCTGGCAAACCGAGATCATCGCCCAGCCGACGGTGGGCAACCAGCGATTTCAGGCCATCTCACCGGGTGAGCACTACGGGGTCAGCGCGCCGGGCCGCAAGATCGAGGCCTGGCGGGACACCGCCACCGACATCGCCGCGTCCGACCCGGCGCTCACCCGGGTGCTGCGGCGCACCGAAAGCGATCTGGGCGCGTTGCAGATGCACGACGAATCCGGCGACGCCCGGCCGTTCGTCGCCGCGGGCGCGCCGTGGTTCATGACCCTGTTCGGCCGTGACAGCCTGCTCACCGCGTGGATGGCGCTGCCGCTGGAAGTCGACCTGGCGCTCGGCACGCTCCAGCAGCTCGCGGAACTGCAGGGGCAGGAGGTCAATCCGCTCACCGAGGAGGAACCGGGGCGCATCATGCACGAGATGCGCCGTGGACCGGCGGGCGGCCAGGTGTTCGGTGGCAACATCTACTACGGGACCGCTGATGCCACACCGCTGTTCGTGATGCTGCTGGCCGAATGCCATCGCTGGGGCGGCGATTCGGAGGTGATCCGGCACTTGCTGCCCGCCGCCGACGCGGCGCTGCGCTGGATCACCGATTACGGCGACCGGGACGGCGACGGCTTCGTCGAGTACCGCCGCGCCACCGACCGCGGCCTGATCAACCAGGGGTGGAAGGACAGCTTCGACGGAATCAACGACGCCACCGGCCATATCGCCGAGGCGCCCATCGCGCTGTGCGAGGTGCAGGGGTACGTGCACGCCGCGATGCTCGCCCGGGCCGAACTCGCCGAGGCCTTCGACGACCTGCGGCTGGCGGGTCAGCTGCGGGAACGCGCCGCGGAGTTGCGCGTCAAGTTCGCCGAGCAGTTCTGGCTGCCCGACCGCGGCTGGTACGCCGTGGCGCTGGACGGCGGCAAGCGTCAGGTCGACGCGCTGACCAGCAACGCCGCACACTGCCTCTGGTCGGGCGTCGCCACCGACGAGCACGCGGCCGAACTGGTCTCGCGGATGGCGGGTCCGGAGATGGATTCCGGCTTCGGGCTGCGCACTCTGGCGTCGAACATGGGCGCCTACAACCCGATGAGCTACCACTGCGGCTCGGTGTGGCCGCACGATACGGCGATCGCGGTGGCGGGTCTGTTGCGCTACCGGCACGTTCCCGGTGCGGTCGAACTGGCGACTCGGCTGGCCACCGGTCTGCTGGACGCGGCGGCGGTGTTCGACGGCCGCCTGCCGGAGTTGTTCTGCGGCTTTCCCCGATCGCGGTTCGCCACGCCCGTGCCGTATCCGACGTCCTGCTCGCCGCAGGCGTGGGCGAGCGCGGCGCCGCTGTTGCTGGTGCGCTCGTTCCTCGGCCTCGATCCCGACGCTCCGAACCGGACGCTCACTGTTCGACCGCAGCTGCCGGCGCGGTGGGGCAAGATTTCCTTGCGCGCGTTGCGGCTCGGTGCGACCACTGTCGACCTGGAGGCCGAGGGAGCGCAGATCACCGCGGCGCGCCTACCCGACGACTGGCGAATGGTAACCCGGTGACGCGCATCGGTTGCCGAGAGCCCCGAGCGGGTATGCCTCCGGCGTAGAGACATTGGCAAGCCTTCTCGCACTGATATGCAGGCAACGGGAGGTGCACGATGCAGACATCGCTGGATACACAGGACTTGTGGCGGTCCCAGCACCGGGACTGTTCCGCGGAGCCCTCGACGGATCTCGATCTGGATCGCGCGCTGTTCATCCGCAGCGTGCATGCCGGTCACGGTCCGGAGTGTCGCCAATACCTTGCCGCGGCGGCGTATTGCCTCGACCACGCGGACGAGCCCTGATCCAGCGGTTTCGCGGCAGGACGCGGCCATCGGACGGGGGATGATCCTCCCGCCCGATGAGGTTCGCGGACCGCGGTGACGCCTACAGAATCGCGAAGGCGACGACGAGCCCGAGCGCGAAATGCGCTGCCGCCACCACGAGTACCTCGGTGGTGTAGGTGTCGGCGTGCAGTGCGTTGCCGATGTCGATGCCGATGGCCCGTTCGATGACGCGCACCGAGATGACCTGGGCGACTATGCCGACCAAGCCGAACACCAGCGCGGCGATCAAGCCCTCGGAGAGTTTGCCGCCGCCGCCCACGGCGAAGATGGCGAGCACGACGATGAACGCCATGCTGATCATGCCCGCGGCGGTGACGATGATGGCGTTCGGCTTGCCCGCCATCACCAGCTTCCGCAGCTTGCCCGGCGTGGTCAGGTCGATGGCGTAGAAGCCGACGAGCATGAGCACCAAGCCGATGAGGGCGTAGAGGACGATCGCTCCCACACCCTCGCCCAGCGAGCTCCAGTACCCCGATTCCAGGGCGACTGCGGTCATCTTGATCCTTCCGAGACGGGTTGGCGTGCGGCCGAGTTTGGATGGGTGATTATCGGTGACGATGCTCAGTCGGTGACGATGCGGTGCGGGACGAATGCCGAGCCGTCGTCGGTGATCAGCCCCGCGGTCTCGCGGATGCCGAGACCCGCCGCGGCGTCGCCGACGATCCACGCGCCGAGCACCGGGCGCATGTCGTCGAACTCCGGCAACGGGTCCAGCAACTGGTAGACGTAACCTTCCTCGCCGTAGACGCCGCCGGTCGCGGTCTCCAGACCGGCGCCGACGATGGTCATGTTGGCGCCCTCTCGTCCCAGCTTCGGTTTACGGATGTACTCGGTGAGCTCGTTGGGCTGGTCGAGGTAGGCGGGCAACAGATTCGGGTGGCCCGGATACATCTCCCACAGCACCGCCAGGATCGCCTTGTTGCTCAGCAGGGTTTTCCACAGCGGTTCGATCCACATGGTCTGTGGCAGGCTGTCGACGACGCGCTTGCCGAAATCGTCGTCGAGCACCCACTCCCACGGGTAGAGCTTGAAGACGGCCTCGATCGGAGCCTCCGCCAGATCGACGAAACGCTCCAGTTCCGAGTCGAATCCGACTTCCTCGATCGGCAGCGCGACGGTGTCGAATCCGGCCTCGGCCGCGGTCTCCTGCATATAGGCGGTGGTGACGTTGTCCTCGCCGGTGGCGTCCGCCCCGGACCAGGTGAAGTGCAGCTGCGCGGTGGGCAGCACGTCACGCAGCTCACCCCACCGCTCGACCAGCTTCTCGTGCAACGAGTTCCACTGGTCGCCGCCGGGGTAGCGATCGGTCAGCCAGTGCCACTGCACGATCGCGGCCTCCAGCAGGGAGGTCGGCGTGTCCGCGTTGTACTCCAGCAGTTTCGCCGGACGCCGCGCGTCGTAGCGCAGGTCGAAGCGCCCGTACACGTGCGGGTCGGAGCGTCGCCAGGATTCGGCGATCGGGCCCCAGCTCCACTCGGGCAGGCCGAAATCGGCGAACCGTTCGGTGAGCACGATGTGCTCCACCGCGTTCAGGCACATCGAGTGCAGCAGTTCGACGTCGGCCTCCAACGCGAGGATCTCCGACATCTCGAACTCGTAGTGCACCGACTCGTCCCAGTAGGGCCGTGGCTGACCACTCGCGTCCCGCCCAGGGGAGCCGTAGACCAGGCCCTGGCTTTCGGTGATCTGCTGCCAGCCCGGCCGGGGCGTATCCCGCACGCGCCGCATCTACGACCCTCCGCCGGTGCTCTTGCTGCCCAAGCCGCCGCGCTGGATCGTGGTGCCGCTCTTGGTCTTGATCTCGGCGCTCTTGGGCTTGATCGTGGTGCCGCCGGTCGGGGGTCTGCCGACGGTGCCGGTGCCGCCGTAGTAGTAGCGGTATTGCGGCCCGCCGCCGAGGATGATCAGACCCGGGCTGACTCCCGGGCTGGTGTCGCCGACGAAGCCGGGACGGCCGTCGCCGCAATAGGAATCCTCGACCACGATCTCTTGACCGTTCTCGGTCTTCACGCAGTGGGCCGTGACGCGGTCGGGCGCGGTGAGTGCGCGATAAGCCAGGTAGCCGCCGCCGACCAGGGCGGCTACGCCGACGATGGCGACACCGCCGATCATGACGCGCTTGCGGTTGCGCTTCTTGGCTTCTTCGGCCCAGGCGGCCGCGCGCTGTGCTTCCTCGGCGCGCCTGCGTGCCTTCTCTCTCGCCCGTGCCTCGGCAACCGTGGGTGGGCGGGGCTGCGTGATGCCCGGTTCCTGGCGCTGGATCCGGCCGGGGCGCGGCGGTTGCTCGGCGTCCGGACTCGTGTCGCCGGGCGGCACCGAAGTCGGGGTCGACCAGTCGATCTCGGGCTGCTCGGCGGCGCCACCCGGTGCGGAGACGGGCGTCGACCAATCCTGCTCTTCGCCCGGCACGGGCGTGGCGGGGGTGGGCGACGGCTTGTCCTCGGCTGGGTGTTCCGGGCCGGATGAACGCTCGGGTTCGTCCCGGCGCTCGTCGTCACCGGGATTCCGCGTGCTCACCGCTGTGCCCCCCTCGTCACCCGAATCACCACTACCGCTCCTCGAAACCGGTCAATTCACCCCGCGCGGGCTCCCAGCTTTCCACAACCAACCTCACCTGACCAGGTGTATCACCGGAACGCAAGCGTTCGAGCAACTCCTCGCAGGCCGGTCGCGGTCCCTCGGCGACCACGTGCACCCGGCCGTCGGTGGCATTGGTCGCGTGCCCGACCAGTCCCAGTTCCAGCGCCCGCGACCGGGTCCACCAGCGGAAACCCACGCCCTGCACCATGCCGTGTACCCAGGCGCTCAAACGGACCGGGTCGTCCATCAGGCCTCGACGTCGAACGACAGTGACACCCTCGATCCCGCCTTCAGCGTCCGTCCCACCGTGCAGACCTTGTCGATCGCACGCTGCACGGTGACCAGCAACCGTTCCCTGGCCTCGTTGTCGAGGTCGCTGAGATCGAGCTCGAACACCTCCTCCAGGTGCGGGTAGACCTCGTTCTCCCGGTCGGCGTCGCCGGAGACCCGGATCGTCGCGTCGAAGTTGTCGCCGAGCTTGCGCGACAGCGGGAAGTCCGCGCTCAGGCCCGAGCAGGCGGCCAGCGCGATCTTCAGCAGCTCGCCGGGTGTGAACACACCGGGTACGCCCTGCGAACCGATCAAGACCTCGGCGCCGCGGGAGCTGCGGCCGGTGTAAGCCCTGGTGCCGGTGCGCTCGACCCACAGCGTGGTCGGCTCCGGCGTGATCGGCGCCGCGGTGGCGGTGGCGGGTGTAGCGGTCTGTTCAGCCATGAGTCTGATCCTGCCATTGTCGTCGCAATGAGTTCGCGCGCCTGGCAACGCCGCGCCCGGTCGCGCCATTCCACGCGGGCCGGCCACCGTGGCGGGGATAACTCAGTGGCCGCGGGCGATCCATTCGGCGAGGAACGGCTTCTCCGTGCCGATGGTGGTGGAGTCGCCGTGTCCGGTGTGCACCGCGGTGTCCTCCGGGAGCGTCAGCAGGCGTTCGCGGATCGACTCGATGATCGTGCCGAAATCGGAGAACGAGCGACCGGTCGCGCCGGGCCCACCGGCGAACAGCGTGTCTCCCGTGAACACCGCCGTCGCGGCGGGCAGATGCAGCGAGACCGATCCAGGGGAGTGGCCAGGGGTGTGCAGGACCCGCATCGAGGTGTTCGCCACCGGGATTTGCTCGCCGTCCGCGAGGGGACGGTAGCCGGCCTCCGGGTGGGTCATGCGCCACAGCGGTTCGTCGTCGGGATGTAGCAAGATCGGCGCGTCCAAGCGCTCGGCGAGTTCGGGAGCGACCGTCACGTGATCGTTGTGCCCGTGGGTGCACACGATCGCGCGGACGACGCGGCCCGCGACCGCCGCGACGATCGGGTCGGCGTCGTGCGCCGCATCGATGACGACCACCTCCTCGTCGTCACCGACCAGCCAGATGTTGTTGTCCACTGCCCAGGTGCCGCCGTCCAGACAGAAAGCGCCGGAGGTGACGACGCGGTCGACGCGGGCGCTCACCTGACCACCACCGACCGCAGTACCTCGCCGGCGTGCATCTTGGCGAAGGCCTGCTCCACCTCATCGAGTCCGATGCGTTCGGTGACGAACCGGTCCAGCGGCAACCTGCCCTGGCGGTGGAGGTCGATCAGGGTGGGGAAGTCGCGTTCCGGCAAACAGTCGCCGTACCAGGAGGATTTCAACGCGCCGCCACGGGAGAACAGGTCGAGCAGCGGCATCTCGAGGGTCATCTCCGGGGTCGGCACGCCGACGAGGACCACCGTGCCCGCCAGATCACGGCCGTAGAACGCCTGCTTCCAGGTCTCCGGCCTGCCGACCGCGTCGATCACCACGTCGGCGCCCCAGCCGTCGGTGAATTCCTGGATCTTCTCCACCACGTCCTCGCTGGACGCATCGATGGTGTGGGTGGCGCCGAAGTCCTTGGCCCAGTGCAGTTTCCGGGAGTCCCGGTCCACCGCGATGATGGTCGCCGCCCCAGCCAGCTGGGCTCCGGCGATCGCGGCATCCCCGACGCCGCCGCAACCGATGACCGCGACGGTGTCGCCGATCGAGACGTTGCCCGTGTGCAGCGCCGAGCCGAGGCCTGCCATCACCCCGCAGCCGAGCAGGCCCGCCACCGCGGGGTCGGCCTCCGGATCCACCTTCGTGCACTGGCCCTCGTGCACCAGCGTCTTGTCGACGAATGCCCCGATGCCCAGCGCGGGGGTGAGCTCGGTCCCGTCGGCAAGCGTCATCTTCTCGCTCGCGTTGCGACTGTCGAAGCAGTACCAGGGGCGGCCTCGCTTGCACGCCCGGCACTCGCCGCAGACCGCGCGCCAGTTGAGGATGACGTAGTCGCCCTCCGCCACATGGGTGACCGCGGCGCCGACGGTCTCCACCACACCGGCGGCCTCGTGGCCGAGCAGGAACGGGAAGCTGTCGGTGATACCGCCCTCGCGGTAGTGCAGGTCGGTGTGGCAGACGCCGCACGCCCGCACCCGGACCACCACGTCGTGCGGGCCTGGATCCGGGATCACCACGTCGACGATCTCGACCGGTGCGCCTTTGCTGCGGGCCACGACCCCGCGGACGATTTCGGACACCTGTGCCTCCTGAGCGAATTCGCTGGTGACGCGGATCCGGCCGCTCCGTGGATCCGCGCGCTGAACAGCTGTCCATACAGCTGTTCCCGATCTTCGAACCCTACCGCCGGAACGAGGGCGGTCGCGAGGTTTCGGGAGGGTGATCGCGGAAGGGTTGACATTCCACATAGGAGGGTTATGCTGAGCAACATTCCACTATGGAAGATGAATTTCGTCGATAGGACCAAGCATGGACATCTCCACCGGCATCCGCGCCTCGAACGCCGAACGCGACGCCGTGGTACGCCTGCTCGGCAGGCACATGGCGGACGGCCGCATCGATCTGCCCGAGTACGACCAGCGCGTCGCGCAGGTGTACGCCACTACCGACCGTGACGATCTGCGCTCGGTGCTGTCCGATCTGCCCGAGCTCGGCAAGGATGCCGCCGCACCGGCGTCCGCGCCCCCGCGTATCCCGATCTGGCAGCGCATCGAGGGCGGCACCTGGCTCGCCGTGAGCGTGCTCGTGCTCGTCATCTGGGGCGCGATCTCGCTGGGAGTCGGCGCTTTCACCTACTTCTGGCCGATGTGGGTGATCGGTCCTTGGGGCGCCGTCCTCGCGTTCCGTATGGTGGCAGGCTTCGAGAACGGCCGCTTCGGGCAACGCGCGAGCTGAGGTTCGTCTTCGCGGCGCTGCCATCCGGATCACCGGGTGGCAGCGCCGTATTCGTGTTCTACCGTCCGTGCCGCGAAGTGCGCTCCTGCGAGTTGGCGCGGGTATCGGGCCGTGGCCGTGGTTCGCCGCGATGGCGGCGACTCGGCGGGGGTGGGTCGTAGGCCGGTTCCGGCGGTGTCGACCGGTTGCGGTATCCGGGATCGACCCGATCCGGTCGCGCGGGTCCGGGCTCGAAATCCGTGGGCGCTCGCCGATTCGTTGGGGTTCGGCGGCCCTCGGCGTCGCCCGGGTAGCGATCCGGCTGCCGGGCGGTGCGGTGTGCGTCGTGCAGGTCGTCGTCGGCGAGTTCGCGGCGTCGGCGTCTCGGTAGTTCGGGACGGCCGGGCGCGGGACGCACGGGCAGGTCGGGATCATTCGCATCGGTCGGCGGGAACCGATCGCTGGGCCGAGCCGGTTCGGGCTCGTCGCGGTGGCGGCGTGCCGGGCGCGAGCGGGCGGGGGAATCGTAGTCGTCGGACCAGCGATTTCGCTGTGTGGCGGGCTCGGCCGCGTGGCCGCGATGCCACCGATCGGCATCCGCGTCCGGGGATGACTGCCGTGGATCAGCGGCTCTCCGGTGTGTAGAGCGGCCATCGCGGCGTATCGGCGGGCTTTCGAGAGATCGGGTGTCAGTCGGCGGACGTGTGCGGCGGGCCGGGTACCGAGCGTGATCGTCCACTTCGGCGGACCCGCGTGCGGTCCCGAATGAGTCGTTCGGCGACGACCGGCGAGGCATTCCCGCCCGGGGCCGTTGCGGCGGACGCCCGGGCCGGAGGACCGGAAGTTCGCGGGTGACCTGCGTGGCGCTGACGCCTTTCTCCCGGTAGGTCGCGGGAATATCGTGGGCGCGCAGCCATGCGCCGGGGTCCCGGCGCGCGTCGGCGTCCAGCCACGGAATGGTGTCCTCGAGCAGATCGAGAAGGTCGCCGGGTCCCTCGCCGAGCGCGGCGCGGATGGCCTGGAAGGCGTCGGGCTGGAATGTCCATTTCCATTCCGACCGTCCGGCGTGCGACCGGCCGTGCAAGACGAGGTCGCCGGAGCGCGAGATCTTGGCTCGCACCGTTCGCCCGCTGGACTCCACGACGAGTTCCCCGGTCTCGGTGCGAGTGATCTGCTCGATCTCGTCGTGGTCGTCGATTTCGTCGGGCTCGGTGTCGTCGTCGCGGTCGATACGGCGCATCCACTTGGTCACCGCGCTCAATGCGAGCGGCGGCGGCCGTTCGTCCTCGGTGCCGGGGCGGGCGATCCGCAATGTCCGCGCAATCCCGGCGACGATGTCGGCGGGCCCGGCGGATCGCGTGAGTTCGGGCTGGTCGTCGTCCTCGTGGTGCGCCACGGGCTCCGGTCGGCCGGCGGGGCGGGTGCGCCCGGCCGGCTCGCCGTGGCCGTGGGCCCGGTCCGCGGACCGTCCGGATCGACCGGGAAAATTCCCACGCCTGGGGGTTTGGTCCGGCTCGTGCTCCTCCCACGGCGGGTCGTCGTCCTGCTCCTGCGCCCGCAGCTTGATCTCGAACCACGCCGCGGCCAACGCGGCGGCGCCGAGCGCGGCCGCGATCGCCACCTCCACCCGCACATCGCTGAGCAGTGCGCTCTTGCTGCGCTCACAGGCGTGCAGGAACACCAGGCTGCCGAGTACCAGGCCCGTGATCCGGGCAAGGCGGAACCGGGTGCTTGTCCCTGGTGAGGGGGCAGACATCGTGGTGCGCTCCCGAACGTTCCGCTGGCGAATCAGAGGGATCGTATGTGGCCGGAGGGCGCGGCGTCAGTGCCAGTTCGAGACCGCCTGAATCGGCGGAGACCGAGGTCGGTGGAGACCTCTGGTCGGTCCGACGCGCGTTTCGCCGGTCGCGGCGCGCGGACCGGAGGAGCCGCCCTGCTCGCGCCGCGTCCATCGACCGGGCGTGACGGGTAGCGCGGGGGGCGTCCCGCAAACCTCGGGCACATTGATGCGCCCCAACGGGAGGCGACTCGATAACCTACCGATATCGCCGCACCGCTACTCGGTCGCGTGCGCCGCCGGGCCCCCGCAGCTCCCGGCACGCGACCGATACCATGACTGGTCGCCGGATACGCTGCCTCTACCACGCGGAACGCCGACCGGGCAGAACACGGAAAGGCCGTCGAACTTGCACCTGAAGAGCCTGACGTTGAAGGGGTTCAAATCCTTCGCGTCCGCGACGACGCTGCGGTTGGAGCCGGGCATCACGTGCGTTGTCGGTCCGAACGGATCGGGCAAATCGAACGTCGTCGACGCGCTCACCTGGGTCATGGGCGAGCAGGGTGCGAAGGCGCTGCGAGGCGGCAAGATGCAGGATGTGATCTTCGCGGGCACCGCCGGGCGCGCACCGCTCGGCCGCGCCGAGGTCACGCTCACCATCGACAATTCCGACGGCGCCCTGCCGATCGACTACGCCGAGGTGTCCATCACCCGGCGCATGTTCCGCGACGGCGCGGGCGAATACGAGATCAACGGCAACTCCTGCCGCCTGATGGACGTGCAGGAACTGCTCAGCGACTCCGGCATCGGACGCGAGATGCACGTCATCGTGGGGCAGGGTCAGCTCTCGGCCATCCTGGAGTCGCGCCCGGAGGACCGCCGCGCCTTCGTCGAAGAGGCCGCTGGTGTGCTCAAGCACCGCAAACGCAAGGAAAAGGCGGTACGCAAGCTCGAGGCCATGCAAGCCAACCTGGCTCGTCTGACCGACCTCACCACCGAACTGCGCAGGCAGCTCAAACCGCTGGGCAGGCAGGCCGAGGTGGCGCGCAGGGCGCAGACGGTGCAGGCCGACCTGCGCGACGCCCGGCTGCGCCTGGCCGCCGACGACCTGGTCACGCGCCGCGAGGAGCTAGCCGGTCAGCAGAGCAAAGAGGCTTACGCGCGCGAGCAGCAGATCACGGTGCAATCCGAGCTGGACGCGGCCAACGCGGCGCTGGCGCAGCAGGAATTCCAGCTGTCCCGGCTGACGCCGAGCGCCGAGGCCGCCGCCCAGATCTGGTTCCAGCTCTCCGCGCTGGCCGAGCGCGTCAACGCGACGATCCGCATCGCGGGTGACCGGGCGCGGCACCTGGACGCCGCGGCTCCGGTCGGCACCGGCCGCGACCCCGAGCAGTTGGAGGCCGAGGCCGACCGCGTCGAAGCCGAGGAAGCCGAACTGCGCGAGGCGGTCGAGATGGCCGCCGAGGTCTTGGAAGCGGCACGGGATCAGCTCGCCGAACGCGAGCACGTCGCCAAGGCCGCCGAACAGGCGCATCTGGCGGCCGTGCGGGCGATCGCCGACCGGCGCGAGGGTGTGGCCCGGCTGTCCGGCAAGGTGGACACCTTGCGGGCCAGGGCGCAATCGATGGACACCGAGATCGCACGACTCTCGGTCGCCATCGCCGACGCCCGCCACCGCGGCGAGACCGCCCAGGCGGAATTCGACACGGTGCAGGCCGAACTCGCGGAACTCGATGCGGGGGAGGAGGGCTTGGACGCCCAGCACGAGCACGCGGTGCAGGCACTGGAACTGGCCGATCAGCGTGTCACCGAATTGCGCGAACAGGACCGTGACGCGAGCAAGCGGGTCGCGTCGCTGGGCGCGCGTATCGAGGCGCTCGGGATGAACCTGGCACGCCGGGACGGTGTGGCCTGGCTGGTGGAGCATCGCGAGCAGGGGTTGCTCGGTCCGCTCTCGGCCCTGCTCCGCGTGCACGGTGGCTATGAGGCGGCGGTGGCCGCCGCGCTCGGCCCACTGGCCGACGCCGTCGCCGCCGACACCGGCGAGTCCGCGCACGCCGCGATCCAGGCGCTCAAGGAGGCCGACGGCGGCCGCGCCGCCGTCGTCTTCGGCGCCGAGAGCGCCGATCGGGCACAGCCGGGCGCGTTGCCCGACGGCGTCCGCTGGCTGATCGACGTGGTGGAGTGCCCCGGCACCGTGCAGGGAGCGATCGCGGCGCTGACCGCGGGCATCGCCGTGGCCGACGACCTGCCCGCCGCCCGCGCGCTGGTCGCGGCGCGACCCGACCTGCGCGTGGTGACTCGCGACGGTGACCTCGCCGGAAGCGGCTGGCTGCTCGGCGGTTCGGATCGCGCGCCCAGCCAATTGGAGATCCAGGCCGACATCGATGCCGCCGAGGCCGAGTTGGTGGCGGCGCAGCGGCGCGCCGAGGAACTCGAGGCCGCGCTGTCCGGCGCGCTCGAGGAGCAGGCCGACCGCAAGGACGCCGTCGACCAGGCGCTGCTCGTCCTGCACGAATCCGACCAGGCGCTGGTGGCGATCTACGAGCGGCTGGGCCGTCTCGGCCAGACCGCCCGCACCGCGCAGACCGAAAGCGAGCGGCTGCTGCGCCAGCGCGACGAGGCCGAGGCCGGCCGCGAGGAGGCGCTCGCGTCGCTGGCCGAACTGGAGGATCGCCTGCGGCACGCGGAACTCGAACAGTCCGAGGTCGACGCCGACGGCGCGGGCGCGGCCGGCACCGAATCCGCCGGTCGCGCACGGGAAGAGGCAGCGGCCGCGCTGGCCGAGGCGCGCGCGATGGAGGTCGAGGCCCGGCTGGCCGTGCGCACCGCCGAGGAACGAGCGGAATCGGTTCGGGGCAAAGCGGATTCGCTGCGGCGCGCCGCACGTGCCGAGCGGGAAACCCGCGCCCGCGCCGAACGCGCCCAGGCCGCGCGTAAGCAGGCCGCCGAGCTGGCCGCCGCCGTCGCGGAGTCCGGTGCGAAGATCGCCGCAGAGCTCGAGCAGGTGGTCGCCGAGGCGGGCGCTCGCCGCGACGAGCTGGTGCGCAGGCGCACGGAGTGCGCCGCGCAAGTCGAGCAGATCAAGGAGCGGGTGCGGGCCCTCACCGCGCAGCTGTCCCAGCTCACCGACGCGGTGCACCGGGACGAGGTGGCCAAGGCGCAGGCCGCGCTGCGCATCGAGCAACTGGAGGCGACCATCGCCGAGCAGTTCGGCATCGCGCTGAACGATCTGATCGCCGAGTACGGCCCGGATGTGCCGTTGCCGCCCACGGCGCTGGAACTACAGGAGTACGAGCAGGCCAGGGAACGTGGCGAGCGGGTCAGCGCGCCGGCCCCGATGCCCTACGACCGGCAGACCCAGGAGCGTCGCGCCAAGCGGGCGGAGAAGGACCTGGCCACTTTGGGCAAGGTGAATCCCCTCGCGCTGGAGGAGTTCGCGGCGCTGGAGGAACGCTACAACTTCCTGGCCACCCAGCTCGAGGACGTCAAGAGCGCGCGCAAGGATCTCCTCGACGTCGTCGCCGAGGTCGACGCCCGCATCCTGGAGGTGTTCACCGAGGCCTACGCCGACGTCGAGCGCGAGTTCGTCCAGGTATTCGCGAAACTGTTCCCCGGCGGCGAGGGCAGGTTGCTGCTCACCGATCCCTCGGACATGCTCACCACCGGCATCGAGGTGGAGGCCCGTCCGCCGGGCAAGAAGGTCAAGCGGTTGTCGCTGCTGTCCGGCGGGGAGAAGTCGCTGACCGCGGTGGCGTTGCTGGTGGCCATCTTCCGCGCCAGGCCCTCGCCGTTCTACGTGATGGACGAGGTGGAAGCCGCGCTGGACGACACCAATCTGCGCCGCCTGATCGGCTTGTTCGAACAGCTGCGGGAGAAGAGCCAGCTGATCGTCATCACCCACCAGAAGCCGACGATGGAGATCGCCGACGCGCTCTACGGCGTCAGCATGCGCGGTGACGGCATCACCCAGGTGATCTCCCAGCGGCTGCGCGGGGAGAATCTGGCCCCGGTCGGCGCGGTGGGCTGAGCGGCTCCACTTTCGCGCCCACCGGGTCGCGTCGAGAACGACCGGATCTCCTGCGCAGGCGTACCACCATGTCGACGGTACGCCCGGCAGCCGCGTTACCTCCACGAGCAGCGCGAATGCGTCGCTCTTCATCCGTCACCGCGCTATTGCTTCCCCCCGACGCGCACGGATCAGCCCGGCGCGGGTGCTCCGGATCGAATCACTCCGCGACACCAGCCTTTTCGCTTTCCAGTACGGCTTTGATCTGCGCCGCACCGGTTTCGGCCAGCCAGGTGTCGAAAGTCCGCAAGCCGGGATGGATCTCGCGGATCTCCTCGATGTCGGCCCGCCAGCCGCCGGTCCGGCGCAGCAGTCGCCAGGTGTTGCCGATCGCCACGCCGAGCGCGTCCGCGTCTGCTTCGCCGATCTCCTGATAGCGGACCGGATGGCCGGTGGCCGCGCTGATCGCCGCGGCGGCCGCGGGCGGGGTGAGCGCGTCGCCCGCGAGTTCGAGGACGCGACCGTGAAATCGGCCCGGATCGGCGAAGACGAGACCGGCGATGTCGCCGATATCGGCCAGGGCGATCACCTTCATCGGTCCTTCGGCCGGGAAGAGGTGCCGGTGGACGCCATCGTGGATGCCGTCGACCGGTGACGTGCGCAGCAGGTAGTTCTCCATGAAGCGCACCGGGCGCAGCAGGGTGTAGCGGGCGCCGCTGGCGATGACGGCGTCTTCGATGCGCTTCTTGCCGCTGGCGCCCCAGGAGACGTCGTCGTTCATCGAGGCGATGCCGGTGAACACGATCTGCCGGACACCAGCCTGGCGCGCCGCGGCGACCAGCGACTCTCCGCGCGCGGCTTCCACTTCGACATCCCAGCCCTGCGGGCTGTACGCGGCGGGCGGCACCAGGAACAATCCGGTGGCACCGTCCAGCGCCGCGGGGAACGTCTCGGGCGAGTCGAAGTCGCCGACGACGAGTTCGGCGCCCGCCGCGGCCAACTGCTGTGCGGCGGGCGCATGCGCGTCGCGGACCAGCGCGCGCACCGCCGTGCCGTCCGCCAACAGCCTGCGGGCGGTCACGCCGCCCTGCTTGCCGGTGGCTCCGGTGACCAGGATCAGGTTGTGCTGAGGGGACATGCTCCGCCTTCTCTGCTCGATAGAATCGGGTCGTGTGACCCGGATTCGGACGATACGGGTGGCTCGACCCGATCGACCAGGTCCCTTTTCGGAGAGGCGTAACGAAATGACCACATCTCTCGCCCCGGGCGGGACATCGCGAGCTGATGCCCGGCGCAATCGCGCGCTCGTGCTGGCAGCCGCGCAGCGCGCCTTCGCCGAGCAGGGCGCCTCGGTCTCGCTCGCGGAGGTGGCCCGCCGGGCGGGCGTCGGCGCGGGCACCGTCTACCGGCACTTCCCGACGAAGGCCGACCTGCTCGAAGCCGTTATGCAGCAACGCATCGATCGGTTGGCGAAACTGGCCGCCGAGCATATCGGCGCACCGGACCCGGGTGCGGCCTTCTTCGATTTCTGCACCGCGGTGATCGCCACGACGCCTGGTAACCAGGCGCTCTGTGACATGGTCCAGTCCGACGACGGCTGGCCGCGCGCACTCCTGCACAGCGCGGGCGTGCGTTTCCACCGTTCGCTGGAAGCCCTGCTCGCCGCGGCCAAGCAGGCGGGTGCGGTCCGAGCCGACATCGAGCTCGACGACGTGCTGGCGATCTTCACCGGATGCGTCGCTATCCAACAGCTCCGCAAGACGCGGGGGAGTGTGGACCGCACCGCGGCGATCGTGCTCGACGCGCTGCGCGCTCGGCCGGATCAGCCGGGAGTGACGAAACCGGAGGTTCGGCCCGAGAACCGTAACGAATCATTGGACCGTAACGAAACTGGAAGTGGGCGCTGTCCGATGTGTCACGGGGAGGTGCCCCGGGCCGGGACGGGCCGCCGGGCCAGGTACTGCTCCGCGGCCTGTCGTCAGAAGGCTCATCGTCGGCGTGTCGCGTCGGCTCGCTAGCCGGATGGCGCATTTGTGTCATCCGGTGCTCTGATGCGCCACGGACCGATCGGGGCCCGGTCCGCGATCGGCGCGAGCCGGTGGTCTCGCGGCGCCCGCCGCGGGCCGAAGAGGGGGTTTACGGGTTGCTCACAGCAGGTCGCTGACGTCGTCGGGCACGTCGACGGCGTACTTGCGCAGGATGTCCATCGAGATCACTTCCAGGGCGTTCTCGTGCGTGGCCGCCAGCACAACGGGCGCGGCGACGCCGTCCTCGTGTGCGTGCAGCCACCGTACGGCCACCACGCACCACCGGTCGCCCGGCTGCAGGCCGGGGAAGTTGTTCTCCGGTCGCGGCGTGCTCAGGTCGTTGCCGATGGAGGTTTGATGCTCCAGGAACTCTGCCGTGACGACGGTGCACACGGTGTGGCTGCCCAAATCCTCCGGCCCGGTACTGCAGCAGCCGTCCCGGTAGAAGCCGGTGAGAGGATCGGTGCCGCACTCTTCCAGCGGCCCCCCAAGCACGTTTCGATCGGTCACGTCGCCGATCCTATTGTCCCTTCGCGAGAAGTTCCGCAGGACAAGAAATCTGGAGGGCTGTGTCGGTGCCCGCGCGGGCGGGTCCGAGGCCCGGTACCAGCGGTGTTCACCGAGTTCGCGGCGTCGGCGCGGTGGCGCGACTCGCGCGCCGGGTGCGGCTCGGGGCCGAACACGTGACGGTCGGTCTGCAAGGATGGTCCGCGTGAGTCCCGAAGTCTGGATCCTGATCGCCGCGGTCGCCGCGCTGCTGCTCGTCGTGCTCGTCGCCGGTTTCGTCCGGTACAAGCGCGGCCGCGTGTCGCTGACTCCGCCCACGCCGGACAAGGAGGTGACCGACCGGTCCGGTGGGTACACCGCCTCCGGCGGATTCAACTTCAGCCGGGGCGGGACGGCGACCGAACCACAACCGGTCGAGCGCACCGATACCGAAGGACAGCCGCACGTCGGCGACGACGCCGCGATCCCGCGCGACGCGCCCAAGCGCGGTATCACCAACGTCCCGTTGCCGGAGGCCGACGTCGCCGAGACGCCCGCCGCGTCGGGTGGCGCCGAACCCGCCACCGCACCCGGGGCGGACGCGTCGACGGCCGAGACAGTGCCGCCGACGGCCGATGAGGTCCAGTCGCCGGAGAGCTCGGTAGCCGACACCGCACCGGCCACGGCCGACGCCGAGCCCGCCACCGCCGAAACCGCTGCTACCGACGCGGTCGGCGCCGCTCCCGACGTGGTCGCTCCCGACACGCCCGCGGGCGTCGAGGCTCCCGCCGCGCTGGAGGAGATCGAGCCCCCCGCCGGTCGCCTGGTCCGCCTGCGGGGGCGGTTGTCCCGGTCGCAGAACGCTGTCGGCAAGAGCCTGCTCGGCCTGCTCGGCGGCGGCGACCTCGATGACGACTCGTGGGAAGAGGTCGAGGACACCCTCGTTCTGGCCGACCTCGGCACCGCGAGCACCACGGCCGTCGTCTCCCGGCTGCGCGCCGAGATGGCGGCGCGCAGCGTGCGCAGCACCGATGAGGCGCGCGCCGTCCTGCGCGACGTGCTGATCGAGCAGTTGCGACCGGAACTGGACCGTTCGGTGCGCGCGCTGCCGCATCCGGATCACCCGTCGATCCTGCTGGTGGTCGGCGTGAACGGCACCGGCAAGACGACCACCACCGGCAAGCTCGCGCGCGTGCTCGTCGCCGACGGCCGCCGCGTGCTGCTGGGCGCGGCCGACACCTTCCGCGCCGCGGCCGCCGATCAGCTGCAGACCTGGGGCGAGCGGGTCGGCGCCGACACCGTCCGCGGCCGCGAGGGCGCCGACCCGGCCGCGGTCGCGTTCGACGCGGTGGCCGCGGGTGTCGAGCGCGGCGTCGACGTGGTGCTCATCGACACGGCGGGCCGGCTGCACACCAAGACGGGTCTGATGGACGAGCTGGGCAAGGTCAAGCGCGTCGTGGAGAAGAAGGCCGCCGTCGACGAGGTCCTGCTGGTGCTGGACGCGACCGTCGGGCAGAACGGACTGACCCAGGCCAGAGTGTTCGCCGAAGTGGTCGACATCACAGGCGTCGTGCTGACCAAGCTGGACGGGACCGCCAAGGGCGGCATCGTCTTCCAGGTCCAGCACGAACTGGGTGTTCCGGTGAAGCTGGTCGGGCTCGGTGAGGGCGCCGACGATCTGGCCCCGTTCGAGCCTGCCGCGTTCGTGGACGCGCTGCTGGGCTGAGCCTCCCGCTCGCCGAGCCCCTCGAAAAGGCTCGCGCCCGCGCTGTTTCGGGCAGTGGCGCGCACCCGGACGCCGAGCACTCGCTGGCCGCCCGGGTGCGAGGTCCATCACACCCCGAATGTTTGCCGACTCCTCTTCCGCCGTAACGAATGTCCGATTCGGCGGACGCTGTACTCACAGCGTCGGAGAACCCTCGGTGTAGGTGACGAAACGTAGTGGCAACACAGCTGCGTCATCCGTTCACGTAGGTGAAACACGACAGCTCTACGGATGAAACACCGAGTGAGGACCCTTCTGTTCAGGTCCATTTGCCGGAATCGGCTGGGCCCGAGATGAGGAGGACATTAAGGTGGCTTTTCCACTTACCGGTGCACCGGATACCGGTGACACCGCCTGGATGCTGGTGAGTTCGGCGCTGGTGTTGCTGATGACCCCGGGCCTGGCTTTCTTCTACGGTGGCATGGTCCGCTCGAAGAACGTGCTCAACATGATCATGATGAGCGTCAGCGCCATGGGCGTGGTCGGCGTGCTGTGGTCGCTGTACGGATACTCGATGGCTTTCGGCGACAACATCTTCGGTGTGATCGGTGACCCAACGCAGTTCTTCGGGCTGAAGGGCTTGATCGGTGGTAACTCCGTCGCCGAGGCCAAGGACGCGGCGGGCGCCATCACCACCGAAGCGGTGAACATCCCGCTCGCGGGCACGATTCCGGCGACCGTCTTCGTCGCCTTCCAGCTGATGTTCGCCATCCTCACGGTCGCCCTCATCTCGGGCGCGGTCGCCGACCGCATGAAGTTCGGCGCGTGGCTGCTGTTCGCGGGCATCTGGGCCACGGTGGTCTACTTCCCGGTCGCGCACTGGGTGTTCGACTTCGACGTGAAGGACGCCGACGGCAACATCGTGCACGAGGGCGGCTGGATCGCCAACAAACTGCTCGCCGTCGACTTCGCCGGTGGCACGGCGGTGCACATCAACGCGGGCGCCGCCGGTCTGGCCCTTGTGCTGGTGCTCGGCAAGCGCAAGGGCTGGCCGGGCACGCCGTTCCGCCCGCACAACCTGCCGTTCGTCATGCTCGGCGCCGGTCTGCTGTGGTTCGGCTGGTTCGGCTTCAACGCCGGTTCCGCGGTGACCTCCGGTGGCCTCGCCGGTTCGACCTTCATCATCACCGCCATCGCGACCTGCGCCGCCGTGCTGGCCTGGCTGCTGGTGGAGAAGATCCGTGACGGCAAGCCCACTTCGCTGGGCGCGGCGTCGGGCATCGTGGCCGGTCTGGTCGCCATCACCCCGGCGTGTTCCTCGGTGAACGTGCTCGGCGCGCTGGTCGTCGGCGCGGTCGCGGGCGCGCTGTGCGCACTGGCGGTCGGCCTGAAGTTCAAGTTCGGTTTCGACGACTCGCTCGACGTGGTCGGCGTGCACCTCGTCGGCGGCATCGTCGGCACCCTGCTGGTCGGTTTCGTCGCCGCGCCCGAGGCGGGTGCGGCCAAGACCGGCCTGTTCTACGGCGGCGGATTCGACCAGCTGTGGCGGCAAGCGGTGGGTGCCGGTGTGGTACTTGTCTTCTCCTTCATCGCGACGCTGATCATTGCCTATATCGTGAAGTTCACCATTGGGCTGCGCGTGAGCGAGGAAGCAGAGTCGGTGGGCTTGGACGAATCCGAGCACGCGGAAACCGCCTACGACTTCGCCGCTCTGGGTAGCACGGCACGTTCGGCCGTCAAGGAGGCATGACGAACATGAAACTGATCACCGCAATCGTCAAACCGTTCACGCTCGAGGACGTGAAGTCCGGGCTCGAGCAGGCGGGTGTGTTGGGCATGACCGTCAGCGAGGTCCAAGGGTACGGCAGGCAGAAGGGGCACACCGAGGTGTACCGCGGCGCCGAGTACTCCGTCGATTTCGTGCCGAAGGTCCGCGTCGAGGTCGTCGTGGACGACGCGTCCGTCGACAAGGTCGTGGAGGTGATCGTGGAGGCTTCCCGCACCGGCAAGATCGGCGACGGCAAGGTCTGGGTGACTCCGGTGGAGTCGATCATCCGGGTGCGGACCGGCGAACGCGGCACCGACGCGCTGTAGCGGAATATCGAGTCGAGCGGCGGCCCCGCTCCCGCCGGAGCTCCCGGTCGGGGCGGGGCCGCGCGCATGAGATGGGCGGTGGGTTGTGGGAAGTCGGCACGAACACGACGGTGGTCCGAAGGGCGCCGAAGAAGGCAACGGCAGGGTGTCCAACGGGGCGGCCGACCTGGTCCGCGCGCGAAGACAACTGCTCGACGGCGGCCTGCCCCGCAATCCCCGGCTGGATGCCGAGTCGCTGCGCCAGGCCTTGGTCGACCTCTACGAACTCTGGCTCACCAGTAAAGGCGCCGAACTGGGCATAGGGCCCGACAGCGGCTTGGCCGTGGTGGCCGTCGGCGGTCTCGGCCGCGGCGAGATGCTGCCGTTCTCCGATCTGGATCTGGTGCTGCTGCACGACGACGTGGATCCCGCCCGGGTGGCCGAGGTCGCCGACCAGCTCTGGTACCCGCTGTGGGACGCGCATATCAAACTCGACCACAGTGTGCGGACCGTGCCGCAGGCGTTGCGGGTGGCCGCCGACGATCTCATCGCCGCCCTCGGCATGCTCGAGGCCAGGCACATCGTCGGCGACCAGGAACTGAGCAATCTGCTGATCGGCGGGGTGCGCCGGGAATGGCGTACCGGTATCCGGTCCCGTTTCGATGATCTCATCGCCCAGGCGCAGGCCCGATGGGAGCGCAGCGGTGAGATCGCCCACCGCGCCGAGCCCGATCTGAAGAATGGGCGCGGCGGCCTGCGCGACATCCAGCTGCTCGACGCGCTGGCCATCGCCCAGCTGACCGACGCCATGCCCGGACTGGGGCCGGACGTGCCGGGCGGCGGATTGAAGCAGGCGCACCGGCGTCTGCTGGACGTGCGTACCGAACTGCATCGCGTGGCGGGCCGTTCCCGTGATCAGCTGCGGGCGCAGGACGCCGACGAGATCGGCGCGGCCCTGCGCATCGGCGATCGGTTCGATCTGGCCCGAACCCTGAGCGACTCGGCCCGGACGGTCAGCTACTCCGTGGACGTCGGGCTGCGCACCGCGGCCAACGCGCTGCCCCGAAGGGGATTGGCGCGCCTGCGCCGGATGCCGGTGCGCAGGCCGCTGGACGAAGGAGTCGTCGAGCATGCCGGTGAGGTGGTGCTGGCCAGGGACGCGCGCCCCCAGCGCGACCCCGGCCTGATCCTGCGCGTCGCGGCGGCGTCGGCGCAGACCGGCCTGCCGATGTCCGCCACCACCTTGAACCGGCTCTCGGAGGACGCGCCCGAGCTACGCGAGCCGTGGCCCAAGGACGCCCTCAACGACCTGCTGGTCCTGTTGGGCGCGGGCCGCGGCACCATCGATGCGATCGAGGCGCTGGACCGGACCGGCCTGTGGGGCAGATTGCTCCCGGAATGGGGCGCGGTCCGTGACCTGCCCCCGCGCGACGCGCTGCACACCTGGACCGTCGATCGTCATCTCATGGAGACGGTGGCCTACGCGGGCGCGCTCAGCACCCGGGTGGCCCGTCCGGACCTGCTCGCCCTCGGCGCGCTGCTGCACGACATCGGCAAGGGCCGCGCGGGCGATCACAGCCTGGTGGGCGCGGAACTCGCCACCCACATCGGCCGCAGGCTCGGTCTGTGGCCGTCGGACGTGCGCACGCTCAGCGCGATCGTCCGGCATCACCTGCTGTTGCCGGAAACCGCCACCCGGCGCGACCTGTCCGATCCGGAGACGGTGCGCTCCGTCGTCGACGCGCTCGACGGCGATCCGCAGCTGCTGGAACTGCTGCACACCCTGGCCGAGGCCGACTCACTGGCCACCGGGCCGGGTGTCTGGGGGGACTGGAAGGCCTCGCTGATCGGCGAGCTGGTTCGGCGCTGCCGGATGGTGATGGCGGGCGACCAGCTGCCGACGCCCGAGCCGATCGCACCGGAACTGGTCGAGAAGGCCAGGGCGGGCGGGGTGCACGTCGACCTGAAGCCGGGGGAGAGCAAGCACACGTACACGGTGACCGTCATCGCGCCCGACAGCCCCGGGCTGCTCTCCGACGCCGCCGGCGTGCTGGCGCTGCATTCGCTGCGGGTGCTGTCGGCCGCGCTCGGCGTGGAAGGCGCTTCGGCCGTGGACACGTTCGTCGTCGCCCCGAGATTCGGCGACCCACCGGACCCGGGGCTGCTCCGCCAGGAGTTGATCCGTGCCACGGCAGGCGAACTGGACGTGCCCGCGGCGCTGGCCAAACGCGAGCGTGAGGCGAGCACCGTCGGCCGGAGCCGGTACGCCCAGGCCCAGCCCCGGGTCATCTGGGCGGACACCGCGGTGCCCGGCCAAGCGATCCTGGAACTGCGCGCGGAGGACCGGATCGGCCTGCTCAGCCGCTTGGCCGCCGAACTCGCCGTCTGCGGAGCCGACGTCCGATGGGCCAAGGTGGTCACGATGGGGTCCGCTGTGGTCGACAGCTTCTGCCTCGAGCTGGGAGCCGAGGACGGTCCGGCGCGCCGGGAAGCGATCGAGAAAGCGATTCTCGCGGTGGTTCCCAGAACTGCGCCGAAGCCGCCTGTCGAGGGTGCGGAGAAATAGGAAAGCGGCGACCAGCTGTACTTCTACCCAGTGACCAATCTGTTGCGGGATATTTGCTACATCTGAGCTCCGCTCCGGTGACCGACCCCTACGATCTAGTGCGTCCGGGCTATCGCGAGCACGAGGGGAGCAGGTCGGTGGCAATTGAAGTCGTTTCGGCGTCCACGATGACGAGTGACGAGACCACGCACATGGCGCGCTGCGTCGGCGGAGACCGGTGGGTGGTCTCCTGGCTTCCGGGTCGCACCTTGACCGGGCAACAGGCGGTGACCGCGATGACGATCGCCTCGACGGTCGCCACCTCCCTCATCCCCAGCACGGCGGAATGGGCCGTGCTCGACGACCTGGCCCACGAGCTGGGCCTGACCGCCAACGAGGCGGTCTTCATGGTGGCCGCGGAGAACCGCGACTACCGCAAATCGGTCAAACCGCGCCGTCGTGTGCTCGACTAGCAAGCCCCTGGCGCACGGAAGGACGCACCGCCTGCGCGAACACGCGGGTGAGCCCATTACCCTGGGAGAGAATGTGACGTCCCCCGAGATCAGGAGCGCGATCGGTGTTCGAATCCCTGTCCGACCGGCTTACCGGTGCCCTCAAGGATCTGCGCGGTAAGGGGCGTCTGTCACCGGCCGACATCGACGCCACCTGCCGCGAGATCCGCCTCGCACTGCTCGAGGCCGACGTCGCGCTGCCCGTGGTCCGCGGTTTCATCGGGCGGATCAAGGAGCGCGCCAAGGGCGCGGAGGTCTCCGCGGCGCTGAACCCGGCCCAGCAGGTCGTGAAGATCGTCAACGAGGAGCTCGTCGGCATCCTCGGTGGCGAGACCAGGCGGCTGAACCTGGCCAAGAACCCGCCGACGGTGGTCATGCTGGCCGGTCTGCAGGGTTCCGGTAAGACCACGCTCGCGGGCAAGCTGGCGCGATTGCTGAAATCGCAGGGCCATCAGCCGCTGCTGGTGGCGTGCGACCTGCAGCGTCCCGGCGCCGTCACCCAGCTGCAAGTCGTCGGTGAGCGCGCGGGCGTGCCCGTCTACGCTCCGCACCCCGGCACGTCCGTCGGCAGTGGCGAGAATCCGCTGGGCATCTCGGCCGCCGATCCGGTGAACGTGGCGCGCGGTGGTGTCGAGGAGGCGCGGCAGAGGCAGTACGACGTGGTCATCGTCGACACCGCGGGCCGCCTCGGTATCGATGAGGAGCTCATGCGGCAGGCCGCGGGCATCCGCGACGCCGTGCAACCGGACGAGACCCTGTTCGTGCTCGACGCGATGATCGGTCAGGACGCGGTCAACACCGCCGAGGCGTTCCGCGACGGCGTCGGCTTCACCGGCGTGGTGCTCACCAAGCTCGACGGCGACGCCCGCGGCGGCGCGGCGCTGAGTGTCCGCGAGGTCACCGGCGTCCCGATCCTGTACGCCTCGACCGGTGAGAAGCTCGAGGACTTCGACGTCTTCCATCCGGACCGCATGGCCAGCCGCATCCTCGGCATGGGTGACGTACTCACCCTGATCGAGCAGGCCGAGCAGGTCTACGACGCCAAGCAGGCCGAGGAGGCCGCACGCAAGATCGGCAGCGGCGAACTCACGCTCGAGGACTTCCTGGACCAGATGCTGGCCATCCGCAAGATGGGCCCGATCGGCAACCTGCTCGGCATGCTGCCCGGCGCCGGTCAGATGAAGGACGTGCTCGCGCAGGTCGACGACAAGCAGCTCGATCGGGTGCAGGCGATCATCCGCGGCATGACGCCGGCCGAACGGGAGAACCCGAAGATCATCAACGCCTCTCGCCGCCTGCGCATCGCCAACGGTTCCGGCGTCCAGGTCTCCGAGGTCAACCAGCTCGTGGACCGCTTCTTCGAGGCCAAGAAGATGATGGCGATGATGGGCCGCCAGATGGGGCTGCCCGGCTCCCGTCGCGGCAACGCGAAGAAGGGCAAGAAGGGCAAGAAGGGTCGCGGCCCGACCCCGCCGAAGGTACGCGGAGGTTTCCCGGGGATGGGCGGTATGCCCGGAATGCCCGCCGGAATGCCCGACCTGTCGAACATGCCCGCCGGCCTGGATCAGCTGCCGCCAGGCTTGGACGGCTTCGATTTGTCGAAGCTGAAGTTCCCGAAGAAGTAGGACAGCGCACCTCCGTTCCGCACGCCAGAGCTGCTCGTTGCATTCCCTGGTTCGGGCGCGCCCGCAAGCGGGCGCGGCGGAGCGGTCCGATCGGAGGACGTAGCCGTCCCGTAGCCGCTTCGTGCGCGGATGACCGCCTTGGGCGTCGGCCAGTAGGTTGGAGGCAGCTACGAGGCCCAGGAGGTTGCTGTGCATCTGCGAGGTGTTGTTCTCCCCGAAGACGAGGTGCGCGATCTCTGGGTGCGCGACGGCCTGGTGTCCTTCGAGCCCGTGCCCGGAGCCGAAACCCTGTGCGGCACAGGGTGGATCGTGCCGGGTCTGGTGGACGCGCACTGCCACGTCGGTATTCGCTACGGCGGCGGTCACGAGGACCGCGCCGGAGCCGTCGCGCAAGCCGAGACCGAACGCTCGGCCGGTGCGCTGCTGTTGCGTGACGCGGGCTCGCCGATCGACACCCGCTTCATCGACGACCACGAGGAGCTGCCGCGCATCATCCGCGCGGGCCGCCACATCGCCCGGCCGAAGCGCTACATCCGCGAGCTGGGCATCGAGCTCGACGACGAGCGCGACCTACCGGAGATCGTCGCCGAGCAGGCCCGCCTCGGCGACGGCTGGGTGAAGATCGTCGGCGACTGGATCGACCGCTCCGTGGGCGACCTGCGCCCCCTGTGGAGCGATGCGATCCTGAAGGAGGCCATCGACGCCGCGCATGTCAACGGCGCCCGCGTCACCGCCCACGTGTTCGGCGAGGACGCGCTGCCCGGCTTGATCAATGCCGGTATCGACTGCCTGGAGCACGGCACCGGCCTCACCGACGAGACCATCGAGATGATGGTCGAGCACGGCACCGCCTTGGTCCCCACCCTGGTCAACATCGACACCTTCCCCGATATCGCCGACAGCGCGGGCAAATTCCCCGTCTACGCCGCGCACATGCGCGATCTGCACCGGCGGGTGCGCGGCACGGTCGCCGCCGCGCACGAGGCGGGCGTGCCGATATTCGCGGGCACCGACGCGGGCGGCTCCATCCGTCACGGGCGAATCGCCGACGAGATCGCCGCGCTGGCCGCCGCGGGCCTGTCCCGGCACGACGCGCTCGGCGCGGCCTCCTGGAACGCCCGCGACTGGCTCGCACGGCCCGGCATCGAACCCGGCGCACCGGCGGATTTCGTCGTCTACCAGGAGGATCCCCGCATCCACCCGGACACGCTCACCACGCCGTACGCCGTCGTCCTGCGCGGGCGCGTGTACGACCGGCGCGGTCCGGTCACCAGCCATCGCTGACTCGTCACCGCGGTTGTCTCGTGCGTTTCTCGATACGGCGTAAGGTCGGATTCTGTGACAATTCGCCTCGGATATCAGATGCCCAACTTCAGCTACGGCAAGTCGGTGCGCGAGCTGTTCCCCACGGTAGTCGCGCAGGCCCGAGAGGCCGAAGCCGCCGGTTTCGACACGGCCTTCGTCATGGACCACTTCTATCAGCTGCCCGGCATCGGCACGCCAGACGAGCCGATGCTCGAGGCGTACACCGCGCTCGGCGGCTTGGCCACGGCAACGGAACGAATCCAGTTGTCGGCGTTGGTGACCGGCAACACCTACCGCAACCCGGCCATGCTCGCCAAGACCGTCACGACGCTGGACGTGGTCAGCGGCGGCCGCGCGGTGCTGGGCATCGGCGCGGGCTGGTTCGAGCTCGAGCACCGTTCCTACGGATACGAGTTCGGCACGTTCACCGAACGCTTCCAGCGGCTCGAGGAGGCGTTGGGGATCATTCAGCCGATGCTGCGCGGTGAGCGCCCCACCTTCCACGGCGAGTGGTACCAGGCGGAGAACGCCATGAACGAACCGCGCGTGCGCGACGACCTCCCCATCCTGCTCGGCGGCAGCGGCGAGAAGAAGACCTTCGGCTTGGCCGCCCGCTTCGCCGACCACCTCAACATCATCTGCAACGCCTCCGAGCTGCCGCGCAAGATCGAAGCGCTGCACGCGCGCTGTGCCGAGGTCGGCCGGGATCCGCAGACCCTGGAGACCAGCTACCTGTGCTTCGTGATGATGGACTCCGACGGTGATCTGGTGCGCAAGCAGCAGCGGGACTACCTCGGCCGCATGGGAATCGATCTGTCGGCGATGTCGGACTCCGAGCGCGCGCAGAGCCCGGCCGACCGCCAGTTCGTCGGCACGCCGGACGAGGTTGCCGAACAGCTGCGGACCCGTGTTCTCGACCAGGGCGTCGACGGCCTCGTC
Organism: Nocardia sp. CY15; assembly: GCF_009829295.1. NCBI lineage: Bacteria > Bacillati > Actinomycetota > Actinomycetes > Mycobacteriales > Nocardiaceae > Nocardia > Nocardia sp. CY15. The sequence goes on along the minus strand of NZ_VUOT01000001.1, from coordinate 507,630 downwards.
ATCAACATGGTGTTCAACGGGCACGAGCCGGGCGCTGTCGAACTCGCCGGGCGCACTCTTGCTCCGCTGGTGCGCTGACGAGCGCGAACCCGGCGCGAATGCCGTTGGCGCTGGATACAATCGGCCGATGATAGCCCCTCCGTGGCGAGCGTCGTACGGGATCGACGCGCCGTCGGTGCTGCTGTTGCTCGGAGTTCTCGCGGTCGGATATCTCGCCGCCGCTCTGGTGGTGGCACTGTTCCAGCAGGTCCGTCCGAGTCTGCTGCTCCTGCTGATCGGTGTGGTGCTGGCCGCGCAGTTCGGGTTGTTCCTGCACACGACCCGCCGGGGCAAGTTCCGGGTATGGGCCGGTCTGCTCGACGACCTCGCCCTGCGCGGCGACGAACGACTACTCGACATGGGGTGCGGCCGCGGCGCGGTGCTGCTCGCGGCCGCGCGCCGCCTGCCTGCCGGGCGCGCGGTGGGCCTGGATCTGTGGTGCTCGGCCGACCACTGCGGCAACACCCCGGCCACCGCCGAGCAGAACGCCCTCGCCGAGAACGTCGCACACCGGGTCGAGCTGCGCACCGGCGACATGACCCGCATGCCGTTTCCGGACGGCGCGTTCGACGTCGTCGTCTCCAGCTTGGCGATTCACACCATCAGGACCGCCGAGGGCCGTGCGAAGGCGGTGCGGGAGGCGTGCCGGGTGCTGCGCCCCGGCGGCAAACTGGTCATCGTCGATATCGGCAGGACGCGCGAATACCGCGCCGTCCTGGTGGCCGACGGCGCGACGGCTGTCACGCTACGCGGCGTGGGGTGGCGGATGTGGTGGGGCGGCCCGTGGGTGCCCACTCGCGCGCTCACCGCCACCGCTGCGGCGTAATCGCACCGCTGCGGGTCGTCCGCCGACCCCAGTCGAGGGCGCGGACGAGGCCCGAGGCCATCAGGCGCAGCACGCGGAACACGCCGGCGCCACATACTCGACGGCGGCCTCCTGCCCGAGTTCACTCGCGAGTGATGCGCGCGGGCCGCCCGCGGTTGCGTCGGACGAGCCTCATGCCTGGTAATGACGGGCGGACGCCGTTTCGTGAACACGGGACGCGATTTCCGGCGTGATCGCCGGGTCTGGCACAATGGACCACCGTCCTTCCGGACAAGTGTCAGCCCGTCTCCGGTTCCGTACCGCGCGGCGGTCACACACTCCAAAGCGCAAAACCGGGCTCGCAGACCATGCGGGTCGCCGAATTGCGTCGTGACCAACCAACGAAAGGCAGATCAGCAGTGGCTGTTCGCATCAAGCTCACCCGCCTGGGCAAGATCCGCAACCCGCAGTACCGCGTCGTCGTCGCGGACGCGCGCACCCGCCGGGACGGCCGGGCCATCGAGTCCATCGGCAAGTACCACCCGAAGGAAGAGCCCTCGCTCATCCAGATCGACTCCGAGCGGGTGCAGTACTGGCTCGGCGTCGGCGCGCAGCCGACCGAGCCGGTCCTCCAGCTGCTGAAGATCACCGGTGACTGGCAGAAGTTCAAGGGCATCGAGGGCGCCGAAGGCACCCTGAAGGTCAAGCCGGCCAAGCCGTCGAAGCTGGACCTGTTCAACGCCGCGCTGGCCGCCGCCGACAACGAGCCGGTCGCCGAGGCGGTCACCCCCAAGAAGAAGGCCAAGAAGGACGCCGAAGAGGCCGAGTCCGCCGAGGCCGCCGAGTAATGAGTCGACGTTACCCGTCCACGGGGTACCCGTCCGGAGCCGTACATCGGTCGGCCCCGACGACGGGTGAGTCGCGTCTCGAGGTGATGGATCAGTGAGCGCCGTCGTCGCCGATGCCGTCGAGCACTTGGTGCGCGGCATCGTCGCCAATCCGGAGGACGTCCGGGTCGAGCTGATCACCGGTCGCCGCGGACGCACCGTCGAGGTGCATGTACATCCCGATGACCTGGGCAAGGTGATCGGCCGCGGCGGACGCACCGCGACCGCGCTGCGCACCCTGGTCGCCGGCATCGGCGGCCGGGGGATCCGGGTCGACGTGGTCGACACCGACCAGTAGATGGAACTCGTCGTCGGACGGGTCGCCAAGTCGCACGGCGTGCGCGGCGAACTCGTCGTCGAAGTACGCACCGACGAGCCCGAGGCGCGCTTCGCGCCGGGTGTCACGTTGCGCGGCAGGCTGCCGCGAGCGGCGGAGCTTCGCGACTTCACCGTGGAGTCGGTCCGGGAACACTCGGGCCGGCTTCTGGTGTTCCTGGCCGGTGTGAGCGACCGCGCCGCGGCCGACGCGCTGCGCGGCATGCTCTTCGTGGTCGACAGCGCGGACCTTCCGCCTTCCGAGGACCCGGACGAGTTCTACGACCACGAGCTCGAGGGGCTGGAGGTCCGGCTCACGGACGGCACCGTGGTCGGGTCGGTGCGCGAAGTGTTGCATTCCGCGGCGGGGGAACTGCTCGAGGTGCGCGCCGCCGAGGACGGGCGAGAGATCCTGATCCCGTTCGTCACCGCCATCGTGCCCACGGTGTCGCTCGCCGACGGCGTGATCGTGATCGATCCGCCCGAGGGTCTGCTCGACCCGGAATGAGGCGGTCGAAGACTCGTGCGCGTGGCGCGCGCCCGGCCGGCGCGGTGCGGCCCGGCGACAGGAGACACGGATGAAACTCGACGTCGTCACGATCTTCCCGGAGTATCTGGAGCCGCTGCGCACGGCACTGCTCGGTAAGGCGATCGACCGGGGACTGATCTCTCTCACCGTGCACGACCTGCGTCGCTGGACCCACGACGTGCACAAGTCCGTCGACGACGCGCCCTACGGCGGGGGGCCGGGCATGGTCATGAAGCCGACCGTGTGGGGCGACGCGCTCGACGAGGTCTGCCCGGATGACGCGCTGCTCGTGGTCCCCACCCCAGCGGGCGTGCCGTTCACCCAGGCCACCGCGCACCGCTGGGCCGCGGAAGAACATCTCGTCTTCGCCTGCGGCCGCTACGAGGGCATCGATCAGCGCGTCTTCGACGACGCCGCCCGCCGAGTGCGGGTGGAGGAGGTCAGCATCGGCGACTACGTGTTGATCGGCGGCGAGGCGGCGGTGCTGGTGATGGCCGAGGCCGTGGTCCGGCTGCTGCCCGGCGTGCTCGGCAATCAGCAGTCCCATCAGGAGGATTCGTTCTCCGACGGTCTGCTGGAAGGTCCCAGCTACACCCGCCCGGTCTCCTGGCGCGGCCTGGACGTCCCGCCGATCCTGCTGTCCGGCGACCACGCCAAGGTGGCAGCCTGGCGGCGCGAGCAATCCCTCGCCCGGACCCGTGAACGCCGCCCCGACCTGCTCGCGGGGCAGGACGCAGCCGACGGCCCCGGGCGATAGGCGGGGACCGCTCCGCGCTCGAGGCCATGCCGGGTCAGCCCTGACGGTCACCCGGTCGGCGGCTACTTCGTCCTCACGGCAGCAGCCCGTGGCGGCGGGCCGCCACCACCGCTTCGTGCCGGGAGTGGGCGTCGAGCTTGACCATCGCGCTGCGGAGGTAGCTCTTCACGGTCTCCGCGCCGAGTGAGAGGCGTTGCGCCGCTTCTTGATTGGTACAGCCGAGGGCGACCTGGGAGAGGACGTCCAATTCGCGGCGGGACAGTTTCGGGCTGTCGGGGTGCGGCTCGCCGACCAGGACCCGGGTCAGTCGTTCGCACACAGCATGCAGGCGTCCGCGCAACCGGTCGTCTTCGGCGGAGCGCGCCATGCCGCGGAGTTCGGCGTGGATGTCGCGCAGTTCCTCGCTGACAGCCGGTGCGGTCTCGGTCGCCGGTGTGGCCAGTTCCAGCATGCGCAGGCGGCGGTCGACCTCGTCGCGAACGGCGATCTCGGTGGCCAGGCGGCGCCCGGCCTGGACGACGAGATCCGCTGTGCGATCACCCAGCGGGCTCGCGCCACGGGTCGCGGCGTAGAGGACGGCGCGGGAACGGCGGTCCACCACCACGGGGACGGCGAGCACGGAACGGATGCCCTCGCCGGAGACCGGCCCGTCGTAGTCATGGGTGATCGAGGAGGCGCGGCGATAGTCGGTGACCGCGGCGGGACGTCCGGAATCCATCACCCGGCCACCAAGTCCTGACGTCCGCACGACGGCCAGGCCGCGCAGGCCGTTGGTCAGCGTGCCGACGAATTCCGACAGCAGCAGCGCGTCGCCGTGCACTTCGCCACCGAACGCCACCGGCACGCCCGCTGTGCCGGCCACCCACCGGATCTCGGCACGCAGAGCGTCGCCGTCGCGCGGACGCAGCAGAGCGGTGTGGGTCACGAGACTCACCCCTTTTCGGGGGTAGTGGGCAGCGGGGTGTGACCCACATCCTATTGCACACCCGGGTTGCGCTGGATCACAGAACGAGGAGAACGAAGATGGGCACCGATCTGAATCGGCGGGTGCGCGAACTGCTGGACTGTTACGACAGCGGTGACGCATCGGCGGCGGACCTGCTGTGCGATCGGCACCCGGCCGACCGGGTCGCCTTCACCATTGTCGAGGCCGACTTGTCCTCGACCGACCTCACCTACGGCGAACTGCGCGAACGTTCCGCCCGCTTCGCCGCCGCGCTCGCCGGACTCGGCGTCGAACCCGGCCACCGGGTCGCCACGCTGATGGCGAAATCGGCGGACCTCGTGGTCGCGCTGCTCGGCATCTGGCGCCGCGGGGCGGTGCACGTTCCCCTCTTCACCGCGTTCGCGCCGCCCGCCATCGCCCTGCGGCTGGAGGCGAGCCGGGCTTCGGTCGTCATCGCCGACGCCGACCAGGCGCCGAAACTGGCGCCCGGCCCGGATCTGCCCGCGAACCCGTCCTGGCGATTGATCGTCGCCGGGGGTGCGGCTCCCGAGGGGGCGCTGCGGATGGACGAACTGCTCGGCACCCACTCGGCCACCCACCCGCACGCTCGCGCGGTCGCGGTGGGCGGCGACGGACTGCTCGTCCAGTTGTTCACCAGCGGCACCACCGGCACGCCCAAGGGTGTCCCGATTCCGCTGCGCGCGCTCGCCTCCTTCCACGCGTACCAGGAATTCGCGCTGGACGTCCGGCCCGACGACGTCTTCTGGAACGCGGCCGATCCGGGCTGGGCCTACGGCCTCTACTACGCCATCCTCGCCCCGCTGGCCACCGGCATCCGCAGCATCCTGCTGCACGCGGGCTTCTCCGCCGCGCTGACCTGGCAGGTGCTGGAGACCTTCGGCGTCACGAACTTCGCCGCCGCACCGACGGTCTATCGCGCGCTGCGTGCCGATGGCGCCACGCCGCCGGTGCACTCCCGGTTGCGGCGCGCGTCGTCGGCGGGGGAGCCGCTGACACCCGAGGTCGTCGCTTGGTCCGTGGAGTACCTGGGTGTCGCCGTGCGCGACCACTACGGCCAGACCGAGCACGGCATGGTCATCTGCAACGCCTGGCACGAGGACCTCGACACCGAGACTCCCGCGGGATCCATGGGCCGCGCGTTGCCGGGATGGACTTGCGCCGTGCTCGCCGACGACGCCGACACCGTGGCTCCGGCAGGAGAACTGGGCCGGGTCGCGATCGACACCGAAGGCAGCCCGTTGCTGTGGTTCCTCGGCTACCTCGACGCTCCGGAACGCACCGCACAGCGTTACACCGCCGACGGCCGCTGGTACCTGACCGGCGACGCGGGCTCTCAGGACGCGGACGGCTGCTTCCGTTTCTCCGCCCGCGACGACGACGTGATCATCATGGCGGGCTACCGCATCGGCCCGTTCGAGGTGGAGAGCGTGCTGGTGCTGCACGAGCAGGTCGCGGAGGCGGCCGTGGTCGGCATGCCGGACGAGCTGCGCGGCGAAGTGCTCGAAGCGTTCGTCGTGCTGCGCGACGGTGCCACGGGCGGTCCCGCGTTGGAAGCCGAATTGCAGAGCCTGGTGAAGAAGAAGTTCGCCGCGCACGCCTACCCGCGCAAGGTTCATTTCGTGCCGAGCCTGCCGAAGACGCCCAGTGGCAAGGTGCAGCGGTTCGTGCTGCGGCAGGGCGGTGCCCGGTGACGATGCCCCTGCCCAGCTACGCCTCCGGCGTGTCCGACGTCCCGCTGCTCGGCGACACCATCGGCGGTAATCTCGATCGCGCGGTGGCGGCGTTCCCGGATCGGGAAGCGCTGGTGGACCGCCCGACTGGCCGGCGCTGGACCTATCGCGAACTCGGCGCCGCGGTCGACGCGCTGGCCTGTGGACTCGCAGGCCAGGGCATCGCCAAGGGAGACCGGGTCGGCATCTGGGCGCCGAACTGCGCGGAATGGCTGCTCGTACAGTACGCCACGGCGAAGATCGGCGCGATCCTGGTCAACCTCAACCCCGCCTATCGCACCGGCGAACTGGAGTACGTGCTGCGCCGAGCGGGTGTGCGGATGCTGGTCGCCGCCGAGCGGTTCAAGTCTTCGGACTACGTCGCGATGATCGAGCAGGTCCGGCCGAACTGCCCGGCACTGGCGCAGGTGCTCGTGCTCGGCACAGCCGGGTGGGAAGCGCTGACGCGCACCGAGATCGACGCCGACCGGCTCGCCACGCTGGGCGCGCAGTTGTCGGCCGACGACCCGATCAACATCCAATACACCTCCGGAACAACGGGATTCCCGAAGGGCGCCACGCTCAGCCACCACAATATCTTGAACAACGGCTACTTCGTCGGTGAGCTGTGCGGATACACCGAGCGAGACCGGATCTGCGTCCCCGTGCCGTTCTACCACTGCTTCGGCATGGTGATGGGGAACCTGGCGAGCACCAGCCACGGTGCGGCCATCGTGATCCCAGCGCCGTCGTTCGATCCGAAGGCCACGCTTGCGGCGGTCGAGGCCGAGCGCTGCACCTCCCTCTACGGCGTGCCGACGATGTTCATCGACATGCTCGCCGAACTCGACACGGCCGCCGCGGATCTGTCCACGCTGCGCACCGGGATCATGGCGGGCTCGCCGTGCCCGGTCGAGGTGATGAAGCGGGTGATCGACCGGATGGGCATGCGCGAGGTCTGCATCTGCTATGGCATGACGGAGACATCCCCGGTCAGCACCCAGACCCGTCGCGACGACGACCTCGACCGGCGCACCGCAACGGTCGGCCGGGTCGGGCCGCATCTGGAAGTCAAGATCATCGATCCCGCAACGGGTCTCACCGTGCCACGCGGCGTACCCGGCGAGCTGTGCACCCGTGGCTACTCGGTGATGCTCGGATACTGGGACGATCCGGACAAGACCGCCGAGGTCGTCGACGCCGCCCGCTGGATGCACACCGGCGACATCGGCGTGATGGACGACGCGGGGTACCTGGCCATCACCGGCCGGATCAAGGACATGGTCATCCGCGGCGGCGAGAACATCTACCCGCGCGAGATCGAGGAATTCCTCTACACCCATCCCGACATCCTGGACGCACAGGTGATCGGCGTGCCGGATGCGAAGTACGGCGAGGAGTTGATGGCCTGGGTCCGGATACGCGAGGGCGCAACGCCGTTGGACGCGGCGGCCGTGCGCGAGTTCGCCACCGGCAAGCTGGCGCACTTCAAGATTCCTCGTTACGTGCACGTGGTCGAGGAATTCCCGATGACGGTCACCGGCAAGATCCGCAAGGCCGAGATGCGGGAGCAGTCCCGGCGACTGCTGGGACCGGGCGAGGACTGATGTGGGGAGGTTCACCTGGGTGTGGATCGCCTGTCAGGCGGCGACGGTAGTGTCTCCGACGTGACGACAGCGCCCGAGACTGCCAGTGCAGAGTCCAACCCCGCCGTGCCGCGCTCCGACACCGCGGGCCCAGCCAGCGTGAACCGTCGCATCGCCGAGGAACTCGCGGTGCGCGAGACCCAGGTACGCGCCGCCGTCGAGCTGCTCGACGCGGGCTCGACGGTGCCGTTCATCGCCCGGTACCGCAAGGAGGTCACCGGCGGGCTGGACGACGCGCAGCTGCGCCTGCTCGACGAACGTCTGCACTACCTGCGGGAACTCGACGAGCGCCGCGCCGCGATCGTCGAATCGATCCGCGCCCAGGGCAAACTCGACGCCGCCCTGCACCAGCAGCTCCTGCTCGCCGAGACCAAGGCCCGCCTCGAGGACATCTACCTGCCGTACAAGCCGAAGCGGCGCACGAAGGCGCAGATCGCCCGCGAGGCAGGGCACGAGCCGGTGGCCGACGCCCTGATCCAGGACCCGAACACCGATCCGGCGCAGTACACCGCCGAGCAGCTCGACGGCGCTCGCGCCATCCTGGTCGAGCGTTTCGCCGAGGACGCCGACCTGGTCGGCGAGCTGCGCGAACTGATGTGGAACCGCGGGCAGGTCACCTCGACCGTGCGCCCGGGCAAGGAGGAGGCGGGCGCGAAGTTCGCCGACTACTTCGAGTTCAGCGAGCCGTTCGACAAGCTGCCCTCCCACCGCATCCTCGCTCTGCTGCGCGGGGAGAAGGAAGAGGTGCTCACCCTGCACCTCGAGCCGGACACCGAGGAGCCGCAGCCGGGCGAGCGCACCATCTACGAGGGCCGCATCGCCGCCCGCTTCGGCATCGCCGACCGGGGCCGCCGGGCCGATTCCTGGCTGCTGGACACCGTGCGCTGGGCTTGGCGGACCAAGCTGCAGGTCAGCCTCGGCATCGACACCAGGATGCGCCTGCGGCAGGCGGCGGAGAAGGACGCGGTAGACGTATTCGCCACGAATCTGCGCGATCTGCTGCTCGCCGCACCCGCGGGCACCCGCACGACCATGGGCCTGGACCCCGGCTACCGCACCGGCGTGAAGGTCGCGGTGGTCGACGCCACCGGCAAGGTGGTCGCCACCGAAGTGATCTACCCGCACAAACCGCAGGGCCAGACCGAGAAGTCGCTGGCGGTGCTCGGCGCGCTGGTCGCCCGGTTCGGCGTGGAACTCATCGCCATCGGCAACGGCACCGCCTCGCGCGAGACCGATGCCCTTGCCGCCGAGCTGATCTCGCGCATCCCGGAGAACAAGCCCACCAAGATCGTGGTGTCGGAAGCGGGCGCTTCGGTGTACTCCGCCTCGGCCTACGCCTCGCAGGAACTTCCCGACCTGGACGTGTCGCTGCGCGGCGCGGTGTCGATCGCGCGGCGGCTGCAGGACCCGCTGGCCGAGCTGGTGAAGATCGACCCGAAGTCCATCGGCGTCGGCCAGTACCAGCACGACGTGTCCGAATCGCTGCTGGCCCGCTCGCTCGGCGCGGTGGTCGAGGACGCGGTGAACGCGGTCGGCGTCGACGTGAACACGGCTTCCGTGCCGCTGCTGTCCCGGGTCTCCGGCATCGCGGGCTCGGTGGCGGAGAGCATCGTGGCGCACCGGGACCAGAACGGGCCCTTCCGCAGCAGGACCGCGCTGCTGGACGTCCCGCGCCTGGGGCCGAAGGCGTTCGAGCAGTGCGCGGGCTTCCTGCGCATCCGCGGCGGCGACGATCCGCTGGACACCTCCGCGGTGCACCCGGAGGCGTATCCGGTGGTCCGGCGCATCCTCGAATCGACCGGCCGCCCCGTCGCGGAGGTCATCGGCAACACCACGGTGCTGCGCTCGCTGCGCGCCGGGGACTTCACCGACGAGCGCTTCGGTGTCCCGACCGTCACCGACATCATCGCCGAGCTCGAGAAGCCGGGCCGCGACCCACGGCCGGAGTTCAAGACCGCCGAGTTCGCCGCGGGCGTGGAGAAGGTCGCCGACCTGAAACCGGGCATGGTGCTCGAGGGCGTGGTGACGAACGTGGCGGCATTCGGCGCGTTCGTCGACGTGGGCGTGCATCAGGACGGCTTGGTGCACGTCTCGGCCATGTCGCACAATTTCGTCAAGGACCCGCGCGACGTGGTCAAGTCCGGCGACGTGGTCAAGGTGAAGGTGCTCGAGGTGGACGTGGCGCGCCAGCGCATCGGGCTGACCCTGCGCCTGGACGACGAGCCAGGTACGCCCGCGAAGGGCGGCGACAACCGGCAGCGCGGCCAGGGCGGCCGACCAGGCGGAGGCGAGCCGCGGCAGCGGCAGAGCGGTCAGAACAAGCAGCAGGGCCAGGGCCGTGGTCAAGCGCAGGGGCGCGGCGGCAACCAGCGCCGCAACGCCCCCGCACCGAGCGGCGCCATGGCGGACGCGTTGCGCAGGGCGGGCTTCGGTCAGTAGTCCGGTGCGCGGGAGGGAGTAGCGGCATGCGACGGTGGCTCCAAGAGGACGTGATCGCCCAAGGGCGGCTGCCGTTGCTGTGCTTCCTGCTCGGCTTCATCGTCGGATTCCTGTTCATCCGCCTCAGCGTCCGCATGATCCGCGCACGGGTGCGCTGGTGGCCGGGCAACCTGCGGGCCGGTGACACCCACATCCACCACATGGTGTTCGGCGTGATCCTCGTGCTCGCCTCGGGCATCGGCATGGTCACCGAATACCAGAGCGCCGACACGACCACGGCCAGCGTCCTCGCGGCCGTCTTCGGCGTGGGCGCCGCGCTGGTCCTCGACGAATTCGCGCTGATCTTCTACCTGCGCGACGTGTATTGGGAGGAACAGGGCCGCACGTCGGTGGACGCGGTGTTCGTCGCGCTCGCGGTGACGGGATTGCTGCTGCTCGGCTTCCATCCGCTGTGGATGCTGGACATCAACGACTTCCGGCGCGATCCGAGCATCGAGGTCCGCCTGTTCGTCGTCGTGTTCGCCGTGGTCAACCTCGGGCTCGCCGCGATCGTGATCGCCAAAGGAAAGATCTGGACCGGCCTGTTCGGCATGTTCTTCCTGCCGCTGCTGTTCGTCGGCGCGCTGCGGCTGAGTCGTCCCGGCGCGCCTTGGGCGCGCTGGCGTTACGCCGACCGCAGGCGCCTGATGTACCGCGCCATCGTCCGGGAACGGCGATATCGCCGCCCGGTGATCCGAGCCAAGATCTTCGTCCAGGATCTGGTCGCGGGGAAACCGGACGTCGAGCACGTCCGCACGGCGGCGGAAGCGGAACTCACCCGCACGGTGGTGCCCGCTCCGCCCGCTCCGCACCGGCACCATTCGCTCTGGCACCCCGATCACGGTCCGCTGCATACTCCTGGCCCCCCGCCCGCCCAGGACGCGATCTCCGGCGAACAGAACCACTGAGAAGGGCCGCCCGCGGTTCGCCGTGGCCGTGCACCGTGCCGGGCGTACCGTGAAGGAGCACCGACGCGCCGCCGCTGCGGGCCGATTTCTTCCGCGTCGCGCCGATCTGGCACAATGCTCAGGTTGCCCTGGGTGGTTGTCGACCCGGCGCACCCCCTTAATCGGAGCATGAACCGGCCGAGCACGCACAGTGCCGCCAGGGTCCTCTGTTCGCGCGAACCAGAAGGATGAAAATGAACACCCTTGACTTCGTCGACGAAAAGTCGCTGCGCAGCGACGTCCCCGACTTCCGGCCGGGCGACACGCTGAACGTGCACGTGAAGGTCATCGAAGGCTCGAAGGAGCGCATCCAGGTCTTCAAGGGCGTCGTGATCCGCCGCCAGGGCGGTGGCATCCGCGAGACCTTCACGGTCCGCAAGGTGTCGTTCGGTGTCGGCGTGGAGCGCACCTTCCCGGTGCACAGCCCGAACATCGACCACATCGATGTCGTGACCCGCGGTGATGTCCGCCGCGCCAAGCTGTACTACCTGCGCGACCTGCGCGGCAAGGCCGCCAAGATCAAGGAAAAGCGCTGAGCTAGCTCTTCGGCTCAACAGATCTTCCTCAGCCCGGCATCGGACCTCGGTTTCGCTGCCGGGCTAATCTGTTCGGCGTGGCAGACGAAAGTGGGTCGGTGTCGGTGTCCGAATCGGGCGACGAGGGTAGGCGGTCGGGTCGCGCAAAGCGGCGGTCGCAGAAGAAGCAGCGGCCGTTCTGGCAGGAATTGCCGATCCTCATCGTGATCGCGGCGGTGATCGCCGCGCTGATGGTCACCTTCGTCGGACGGCCGTACGTGATTCCGTCGGAGTCGATGGAAACCACGTTGCACGGGTGCGCCGGATGCACCGGCGACCGCATCTACGTGCAGAAGCTGACCTACTACTGGGGTGATCCGCAACCGGGCGACGTGGTCGTGTTCGTCGGCCCGCCCTCCTGGAACACCCACTACAAGTCGATCCGCTCGGACAACCCCGCCATCCGCGGCGTGCAGAACTTCTTCTCGTTCTTCGGCCTGGTGCCGCCGGACGAGAACGACTTGGTGAAGCGAGTGATCGCGGTCGGCGGTCAGACCGTGGAGTGCTGCGATCCGCAGGGCCGGGTCATCGTGGACGGCAAGCCGCTGGACGAGCCCTACGCCCGCTACCTCGCCCCGTACGTGCCGGGCCAGCCGTATGGCGCCGGTGGCGGACGCGAGTTCAAGCCCGTGAAGGTGCCCGAGGGGCACTTGTGGGTGATGGGCGACAACCGCAACCAGTCCGCCGACTCCCGCGCCCATATCAACGACGAGCTGCAGGGCACCATCCCCGTGGACAACATCCGCGGCAAGGCGGTGTTCAAGATCTGGCCGCCCGGCCGGATCGGACCGGTGAGTTCGGAGAATCCCCAGCAGAACTGATCGGTCGGGGCGCAGGATAATCGGAGGGTGGGGCAAGGTCGAGTGCCGGTGGGTAACGGTTGGCCGCCGCGCGTGGTGATGCGCAGGGCCGCAGGGCTGCGCACGCTCGAGGCGGCATTGATCCGCAGTGGCTTGGGGCCGGTCGCCGGCGTCGACGAGGCGGGCCGCGGTCCCTGCGCGGGACCGCTCGTGGTCGCGGCGTGTCTGCTGGCCCCGAAGGCGTACGACAAGCTGGCAGGCCTCGACGACTCCAAGAAGCTCACCGAGGCCACTCGCGAAGAGCTGTATCCGGTGATCGTCCGTCTGGCGCTGGCCTATCAGGTCGTGATCATCCCGGCCTGGGAGATCGACTCGATCGGCATCCATGTCGCCAATATCGAAGGAATGCGCCGCGCCGTGGCCGGGCTCGGCCGGACGCCCGGCTACGTGCTGACCGACGGTTTCCGGGTGCCCGGCATCCCGGTGCCCTCGCTGCCGGTGATCGGCGGCGACGGTGCGGCGGCGTGCATCGCGGCGGCCAGCATCCTGGCGAAGGTCACCAGGGACCGGATCATGGTCGAGTTGGACCAGCGATTCCCCGGCTACGGCTTCGCCGCCCACAAGGGCTACAACACGCCCGAGCACACCGCCGCGTTGCGACGTCTCGGTCCCAGCAGTGAGCACCGGCGCTCCTGGCGCAACGTGCGCGAAGCGGCGGGACTGCGGCCGGTCGCGGCGGTGGCCGACGACGCGGACGCGGTGCTCGCGGGCGGACTGGACGAAGCGCTGTCCGAGCAGTTTCCGAATGAGCGTACGGCTGGCCGAGTGGCTACCGACGCAGCGCATGCGCGATGATGTCATCACACGACGCGATGCGGCGAGAAGGAGGACGTCCCACCCGATGAGTGCCGAGGACCTCGAGAAGTACGAAACCGAGATGGAGCTCTCGCTGTATCGCGAGTACAAGGACATCGTCGGTCAGTTTTCGTACGTGGTGGAGACCGAGCGCCGCTTCTACCTGGCCAATTCCGTGGAGCTGCGGCCGCAGAACGCGGACGGCGAGGTGTATTTCGAGGTGCGGATGAGCGATGCGTGGGTGTGGGACATGTACCGCCCGGCTCGCTTCGTCAAGCACGTGCGGGTCATCACCTTCAAGGACGTCAACATCGAGGAGCTGGAGAAGCCGGATCTGCGGCTGCCGGAGTGAGCGGCCGCGGAGTTCTCCACAGCGACTCGGTTATCAACAGGTTTTCTGTTTTCCCAGGTCGGCGGCGCTGACCTGACGCGGTCCCGGCGCACGCTGGCCGGGTGACTGACAAACAGGCGCTCGGGGCGCGCGGGGAGGAACTGGCGGCGAAGTTTCTGTGCGCCGCGGGGATGGAGATCGTCGCCAGGAACTGGCGTTGCCGATACGGCGAGCTGGATCTGATCGTCCTGGACGGGGACGTGACCGCGTTCGTGGAGGTCAAGACGCGTTCCGGTCTCGGGTACGGCACGCCCGCCGAGTCGGTCACCTTCGCCAAGCAGCAGCGGATCCGGCGGCTGGCCCTGCTGTGGCTGGCCGAGCAGGACGGGCCGTGGCGCCGCATCCGGTTCGATGTGGTGTCGGTGCTGGTTGCGCACGGTCGCGCACCGGTCATCGATCATCTCGAGGCGGTGTTCTGATGGCTCTCGGGCGGGCGCATTCGGTCGCGGTCACCGGTGTCGACGGTCTGCTCGTCGAGATCGAGGCGGATATCGGGCAGGGCCTGCCCTCCGTTCACCTGGTCGGGCTGCCCGATACCGCGTTGCAGGAATCGCGTGATCGGGTCCGCTCCGCGGTGGCGAACTCGGGGGAGAAGTGGCCCGACGGCCGGGTGGTTCTCGCGCTGTCGCCCGCGACCTTGCCGAAGCTGGGCAGCGTCTACGACCTGGCGCTGGCGGTCGCGGTGCTGGACGCGTCGGGCTCGGTCCCCTCCGAGCGGCTCGCGAAGACGGTACTGCTCGGTGAACTCGCGCTCGACGGGCGAGTGCGGCGGGTGCGTGGCGTCCTGCCCGCCGTGCTCGCGGCGCGCAACGCGGGCTGGTCGACCGTCGTGGTGCCCGCGGTGACCATGGCCGAGGCCGGGCTGGTCGAGGGGATCGAGGTCTTCGGGGCACGCAGCCTGCGCGGTGTCGTTGCCTGGCTGCGCGGCGAAGGCACGCTCGACGAGCCGGACGGCGATCTGCCGGACGCCGTGCGGCAGAGCGGCGATCTGAGCGAGGTGGTGGGGCAGGACGAAGCTCGCTGGGCATTGGAGGTGGCCGCGGCGGGCGGGCACCATCTGCTGCTCACCGGGCCGCCCGGCATCGGTAAGACGATGCTGGCGCAACGGCTTCCGAGTCTCCTGCCACCGCTCACGGAGATCGAGGCGCTGGAGGTGACCGCGATCCACTCCATGGCGGGCACGCTCGCCGGTGACCACCCGTTGATCACCGCGCCACCGTTCGTCGCCCCGCATCACTCGACCTCGGTGACCGCGATGATCGGCGGCGGTTCGGGGACCGCCCGGCCGGGCGCGGTCAGCCGGGCCCACCGCGGCGTGCTGTTTCTCGATGAATGCGCCGAACTCGGCACGAAGGTGCTGGAGGCGATGCGAACGCCGTTGGAGGAAGGGGAAGTGCGCATCGCCCGCCGCGACGGTGTCGCGCGCTACCCGGCCCGTTTTCAGCTCGTGCTGGCGGCGAACCCGTGCCCGTGCGCCCCGGCTCGCGATGTCGACTGCATCTGCGCGCCGCTGGCTCGCCGGCGCTACCTGGGCAAGCTGTCCGGGCCGCTGATGGATCGGATCGACATCTGGGTGCGGATGCACGGGCAGTCCGGTGCCGCATTCAGCACCGACGAGGCCGAGAGCAGCGAAGTCGTCCGCAGCCGGGTCGCCATCGCGCGGCGCGCCGCGGCTGAGCGCTGGCGCGAGTACGGGTGGCTCACCAATGCCGAAGTGCCCGGTCACATCTTGCGCCAGCGGTTCCGGTTACCACGCGAATCGCTCGCTCCGGTCGAGGCCGCTCTGCGTCTCGGTCGCATGTCCGCGCGCGGCGCGGACCGGGCCATCCGGGTCGCGTGGACCATCTGCGATCTGCGCGGCGGCGAACTGCCCGCAGCGCAGGACGTGCTGGCCGCGTTGAATTTTCGTCAGCGGGGTGCGCAATGAGCACGACGGTGCCGACCGAAGGCACGGCGGCGGAGGCGGCTGGGGTGGTCGACGCGCCGGCGTCGGATTCCGGGTCGCCGTCCGGCGAACTCGACGCCCGGCGGCTGGCGTGGGTCTACCTGTCGAGGGTGGTGCAGGGGCCGTGTGCGCCGCTGTCGGCGCTTATCGAGTCGGTCGGGGTGGTCGAAGCCGCGCGTGCCGTGCGGGAGTGCGCGCTGCCCGAAGCGCTGCGCGGGCCGACGGCGCAGCGGCGCCA
The DNA here is from genome assembly GCF_009829295.1 of Nocardia sp. CY15. Taxonomy (NCBI): domain Bacteria; kingdom Bacillati; phylum Actinomycetota; class Actinomycetes; order Mycobacteriales; family Nocardiaceae; genus Nocardia; species Nocardia sp. CY15. The sequence continues at coordinate 491,747 of NZ_VUOT01000001.1, read as the reverse complement.
TAGTGATGTCGCGGAGCGGGATATCGAGACCATCGAGCGGATCGGCGGGCGCGTGGTGACACCGGACGACCCGGAATGGCCCGCCTGGCGCATGCTGGGCCTCGCGCAGCTCGAGCCGGGCCGGGACCGCGACGGCGCCGTACCGCTCGTGCTGTGGGTGCGCGGCCCACGCTCGCTGCTGGAGGCCAGCGAACGCGCGGTGGCGGTGGTCGGGGCGCGGTGCAGTACCGGGTACGGCAATCGAGTCACGGGGGAGATCGCGGGCGACCTGGCCGCGCAGGGGTGGACCATCGTCTCCGGGGCGGCGTTCGGGGTCGACGGCATGGCGCACCGGGCGGCGCTGGCGGTGCACGGCCTCACGATCGCCGTGCTGGCCTGCGGCATCGACCGGCCTTATCCGGTGCAGCACGAGCGCTTGCTGGTCGACATAGCCGAATCCGGCTTGGTGGTCAGCGAATATCCGCCTGGGGTGACCGCGCAGAAATACCGATTCCTCGCGCGGAATCGCTTGATCGCCGCCCTCGCCGACGGTGTGCTCGTCGTCGAGGCAGGGTTGCGCAGCGGCGCGCGTAACACCGTCAAATGGGCCCGCCGCATGGGCCGTCCCGCCCTGGCCGTGCCGGGCCCAGTGACCTCGGCCGCTTCGGTGGGCTGCCATCGCATGATCCGCGACGGCGAAGCTCTCCTGGTGACCCGGGCCGAGGAAGTCGTCGACGAGGCGGGGCCGTTACGGCTGTCGCTTCCCGCAGCGGCGGCGGCCGCCGATCCGGAAAGTCGGCTGACCGGCGACGAGGCGCTGATTTTCGCCGCGCTCCCACGGGTCGGTTCGCGGTTGCCGCTGGAGCTGTCCAGACAGTGCGCGTTGCCCCTTCCGGTGGTTTGTGCGGTGCTGTCTGCCCTCGAATTGGCGGATCTGGTGGTCGGCGACGAAAGCGGTTGGCGGCGAGGGGCTCACCGCGCATGAGCGCGTCCGGCGCGGGGGCTTGCCATCGGGGGCGCGGGTCGGGACGGTAGAAGGATGGAGGAGCTGCCCGAAGATCTGGAAGCGCTGCTGGTGGAGTACGGCAGGCATCTGCGCCTCGGGCGCAACCGCTCGGAGCACACTGTGCGCGCCTACTTGGGGGATGCGCGATCGCTGCTGGAGCATCTGTACTCGCGGTCGGCCGATTCGGCGATCCGCGAGCTGGACCTGTTGTTGCTGCGGTCGTGGCTGGCACGGCAAGCGGCGGTGGGCGCGGCGCGAACGACCCTGGCCCGGCGGGCGTCCTCGGCGCGCACGTTCACCGCCTGGCTTACCGCGACCGGCCGGTTGCCCGCCGATCCGGGACTGCGCTTGGGTTCGCCGAAGGCCCATCGCGTCCTTCCCGCCGTGCTCGGTCGCCAACAGGCGCTGGGCGCCATGGATGCGGCGGAATCCGGCGCTGCCCAGCGTGATCCGATGGCACTGCGCGATCGGACGATCGTGGAATTGCTGTACGCCACCGGCATCCGGGTCAGCGAGTTGTGCGGGCTGGATATCGAGGACGTGGACCGCGAACGGCGCGTGGTGCGTGTGCTCGGCAAGGGCAACAAGGAGCGCTCGGCGCCGTTCGGCGCGCCCGCCGACGAGGCGGTCGGCAACTGGCTGCGCTACGGGCGCCCGGCCTTCGCCACCGCGGAATCCGGTCGAGCGCTGCTGCTCGGTCGCCGCGGCAGACGCCTCGATCAGCGTCAGGCCAGAACCGTTGTGCACGAGGTGGTCTCAGCCATCCCCGGTGCACCGGACATGGGTCCGCACGGTTTGCGGCACACCGCCGCGACGCACCTCCTCGAGGGGGGAGCGGATCTGCGTGTGGTCCAGGAACTCCTCGGCCACGCCAGTATGGCCACCACCCAGCTCTACACACACGTCTCCATCGACCGCCTCAAGAAGGTGCACGACCAGGCCCACCCTCGCGCCTGACGCAGCCGGCCGACCGCATGGCACGCGCCGGGCGCCTCGTCCCATCCCAACGACCAGGCCGACGACGAGCCATACGCCTGGGCCAGAAGAAGCCGTCTAGGGCAACGGCGTACGAGCGCACCCTGCCTCCACCGACCGCGCGCGGATGCTCGCTCGAAGGCGCCGCACCGCCCGAGCAAGGCGGAGGACAGTGCGTCGGTCGCGGTTCACCATGACGATCCGTGCCTTGACGGGCTGACGTAGTAGTGCACCCGAGCCTCTTGCCCGTTCGCCGTGTACCAACCGCCGGATCCGCTGTGCACGCGCAGCCACCCACTCCGCTCGTACATCGCGATCGCCGCAGCGCTGCCGGACTCCACGGTGAGCACTGCCCGCTGCCCACGGCTCTCGGCTACGCCGACCGCCGCCGCCAGCAAGCGCGCGCCCACTCCGGTCCGACGCGCACCCGGGACCACGAACAGCCGGATCACCGAGACGACAGCCGCCGTGCCGACCGCATCCCGCACCGCTTGCGGTGTTCGGCCGCTCACGCCGAGACCGATATGCCCGATGACCATCCCGTCGCGTTCGGCGACAACGGCCGCGAGGAGCTTGGGCGGCGACAGCCAACCCACCGGGTCCGTGGGCCAGAGTTCCGGATATCGGTCGACGTCGTGGACCTCGCGCAAGGCCGCGACGCAGGCGTCGAGGTCGGTGCCGGTCCGCGGTCGGATCATGACGCTCATCCGACCATCCTGATCCGCCTTTCGCTGCGGGCGCACAGTCGATGGCCGCACGTCCCGGTCAGGCATCGAAGTAGGCGAAACCGTATGTGATCACCGCCGAAGAGGCGCACCCTGAAGAGAGCGAATCGGTGCCCGCAGTTCACGACGTACTTCGATGGGAAAACGAACGATGTCTACGTTCAGCGGACCACAGGCCCTGCATCGCGGAACATACCCATTGGCAGGGCAGACCGCGTGGCGGCAGTCCGCCGCCATTTCCACTACCTCCAAGCCCGTCGGCCCCGAAACGGCGCGCGAGATTTCTCTGGACGGGGGAGTGTCGAAAGTGACCATCGGGCGGTCCGCCGCCGCCGATATCGCCCTGACCGACGTGACCGTCTCCCGTTTGCACGCCATTATCGAGCGGGTGGGCGGTTGCTGGGTCATCGTCGACGACGGGCTGTCGAAGAATGGGACATTCGTCAATGGTGAACGCGTCGGCGGGCGGCGGAAACTCGACTCCGGCGACACCATTCGGGTGGGGCGATCGGTATTCGTCTTCAAGGCCGCGTCATCCTCCGACGAGGAGATGACGCTTGCCCATTCACCACTGCCGAATCGCGATTCACTGACCCCGGCTCAGCATATGGTCCTCGAGGCGCTGTGCCGACCCTACGACGCGCGCAACGGGTATGCGTACCCCGCCTCCAACAGCCAGATCGCACACGATTTGTGCTTGAGTATCTCGACGGTCAAGACGCATATGCGAGCGCTGTTCCGGATATTCCGGGTCGAAGCCTTACCCCCGAACCAAAAGCGGCTGTTCCTGGTCGAACGCGCCATCGAATTCGGCGTTGTCACAGATCAGGAGAGGTAAAGGATTCGGCCGGACCGGATGCGGGATCGGGGCACCGGTGTGTCCGATCAAATCGGTTGGAAACCGGCCCCTGCCTCGCCGCGAGCGTTCGCGTCGGCGACGACCGCGCTGAAGTCGGTTCCGAGTTGCGGTCCGAGGCACGGTACGACCAGGTAGCCGTTGACCATGCCGACCAGGGTGGTCCCGACCACTACCGGCCCGCCCGAATCGCCCTCGACGACACACGTCTGCGTCCAGGTCGCATTGCCGGCCGTGAAGACATTGCCATAGGCGGGCCCGCAGGTCCGCCCGGTTGTCCGGCCTTCCTTGCAGACGAAGTCCCCGGATTGGGCGGGACCGCCCAGATCGGTGATCGTCGTACCGCCCACCTGATTGACCGGCACGACCATTTCCGGATCGAACACGATCACGGCATAGTCCAAACCGCTGTCGGCATAGGCGACAGTGCCGACGGCGCCGGCGTCCCGGTTGGATTCGGCCACGACCGTTGAGTTCACTTCACCGCAATGCGCTGCGGTGAATCCGACCAACCGGCCACCGGAATCACGTCCGATAGTGGTGAGGCTGCAGATGTTCTGACCGCCGACGACGATGCCCGAGCCGCCGCCCAGAACGGACGGAGACTCGGCGTGTGCGGCCCCGGGCGCCCCGAACAGCGCCGTGCCTGCGGCGAGTGCCGCGGCAGCGCTCACGAGTTTCCTGAACTTGGCCATCCGGTAATTCAACCGCACTTATCCGAGCCGCATGATTGATTCGCAGAAGTTCCCTGACCGGGTGCGCCGGTGGACCGGCGGCCATATCGGCAGGCCCATCGACGGAGAGCCCGGTCAGGGTATGTGCGAGCCACTTACGACACGATCCGAGACGAGTCGCATCGTGCCCTGGTCCTCAGCTCCCTTCTCGGAAGTCGGGTCAGGCGGCGCACACGAATACGGCCACCGCGTTGACGACCGGCGGAAGCAGCAGGAGAGGAGCACAGAAAATACCCAGCGGCCAAACCAGGCCCAGCGTCGCGGGTTCGACCTGCGCCGGGATCGGCGTCGAATTATCCGCCACTGGTCCCGGGGATACGTCCGGGGCAGCGGAAGCAAAACCTGAACCGAGTGCGATGATCGGTGCGAGCGCTACCGCCGCCGCCGTTGCGCGCATTTTGTTCGTGGTCATGATGTCTCCAGAGGATTGATTGCTTTCACTAGCCCTCGTTTGTTGAAGGCCGTCAGATGTGAACACCTTCAACTTTGCTCGGAGGACACGCGCAAGACCATCAACCCCCGGGTCGGAATCATTCATACCGGGGGATCCGGGAAGGCGTCGCCATCGCTACTCGACGCGAACCGGAGGCCCACCGTCCGGGGCGGCTGCGCCGTGACGGGCGGATGACGCGCACGCGCCCGTCACGGCTCACCGGCACGGTCAGGCGTTCGCGACCGGGACGGTCTCCGGCTGTTCGGCCGGCTTCGGTCGCCGTGCCCGCAGCAGGCCCGCGCCGAGCAGGGCGGCCGCGATACTGAATCCGGCGCTGATCCACGCGCCGGTGGACATGGCGGCGGTGAATGCCTCCTTGGCGGGCTCGATGTAGCCGAGCTGGAAGGCGGCGCCGATGGATTCACGCGCCATGTCGGGCGCGTCGGCGGGCATGTGGGAGGTGAACACACCGGCCAGCACGCTACCGAGGACGGCGATGCTGATCGCCATGCCGACCTGCTGGATGGTGTCGTTCATCGCGGAGCCGACACCGGCGTGCTGCAGCGGGATCGCGCTCATGATCGCCGCGTAGGCGGCCGGACCCGCCAAACCGCCGCCCACGCCCATCACGAGCATGCTGACCAGAATCCAGAGATAGCCGGTCGCGAGGGCGAGGATGCCGAAGGCCACGCCCATGACGAGCAGACCGGACACGATGAGCGTCTTGTTGCTCAGCGTTTTGCCGAGAGTCGCGCCGAGGCCGTTGCAGACCGCCGCGGCCACGGCGTACGGCAGCAGCGCCAGACCCGCTTTCATCGGCCCGTAGCCGAGCACGAACTGCAGGTACTGCGTGAGCATCAGCATCACCGCGCCCATCCCGAACACCATCAGCAGCAGGGTGAAACAGGTGCCGGTGAAGTCGCGACTGCGGAACACCGCCAACGGCAGCATCGGATGGACGGACCGGCTCTCCCATACGACGAACGCGGCCGCCGCGACGGCGGCCAGCACGAGCACGGGAATGTTCCATTCCCGCTCGATGATCACGTAGACCGTCGCGGTCAGCGCCACGACCGAGAGCACGACGCCGACCAGGTCGACCGGCCGTTGCTCCCCGGTGGTCTCCGGCATCAGCACGACGGCCGCCACGATCGCGAGAACCGCCACCGGGATGTTGAGCAAGAAAACCGAACCCCACCAGTAGTGCTGGAGCAGGAATCCGCCCAGCGTCGGTCCGGCGACGATGCCGACCATGGAGACCGTCGACCACGCCGCCATGGCCGTACGCCGTTCGTCCTCGGCGAAGGTGGTCATCAAGATCGACAAGGTCGACGGCATCAGCAGCGACCCGCCGACGCCCATCGCGACGCGCGCGGCCACGACCTGCCACGGTTCGGTGGCCAGTACGGCGGCCAGCGACGCCACACCGAACACGGCCAGCCCGCAGATCAGCGCTCGCCTCCGGCCGAAGCGGTCGGACAGGCTGCCCGCGGTGAGCAGGAGACCGGCGAAGACCAGCACGTAGGCGTCCAGAATCCACTGCACGTCCGACGGAGTGGCGCCTAGCTCCCGGATCAGCGACGGGATCGCGAGATTGAGCACGGTGCTGTCGAGCATCAACACGAGCAAGGACAGACAGAGGACCCCCAGGACCCACCACCGGCGGGGGTCTCGTACAACGTTCGATTCCACTCGCACAGCGTACGAGAAAGTCGAACGGTGTGCGAGCGAATATAGGATCGTGTCGTGACCAAGCAGCAGTTCTCGTCGGTATGGACCAAGCAGCCGCGCCAGCCCAGGACGTCCGGGCTGCACCGGGAGCAGATCATCGCCGCGGCGGTCGAGATACTCGATGCCGAAGGGCTGGATTCGCTGAGCATGCGCAAGCTCGGCGCGAAGCTGGGTGCGGGAGCGACCAGTCTCTACTGGCACGTCTCCAACAAGGATGAGCTGCTGGAGCTGGTGCTCGACGAGTTCTGGGGCATGGTCCGGACCCCGGAGCCCGAGCAGGCGTCTTGGCGGGAACTGCTGACCACCTTCGCCTACAGCTTTCGCGCGACCATCCGGGAGCATCCGTGGGTGGCGTCCTTGGTCGGGCGATTGCCCAGTATCGGCCCGAATTCCCTGCGGCTGAGCGATCGGCTGCGCCGCGCGTTCGTCCAGGCGGGTTTTCGGGGTGTGGACATCTATCTGGCCAGCGGATCGGTGATGTGTTTCGTCCTCGGCCAGGTGATTCCCGAAATCGCTTGGGACGCGGCGTCCCAGGGAGCCGAGATGGACACCGACGGCATGCTGCGCGTGATGAACGAACTGGCCGGCGACTATCCCGAAATGCTCGCGGACTATGAGGCGGCCGTGCCGACCGACCCGGAGGTCGCGCGCGCGATGGCCTTCGACTTCGGCCTGCTGTGCGTCCTCGATGGCCTGGAAGCTCGCCTGCGTAACGCGCCGAAGTCGTCCGAGGTTCGTGTCGCGGAGGAGTGAGCCCATCAGATTGAAACGTGTTCCTTGCGACTGAAATCGCATGGAAACGTGCATTGCGTCGATAAACTGATACGTGTTCCATATACATGACCAGTGGACACGCGATCCGGCGCGCCCGTGCCGATGCGCAGAAAGGCGTCGACGTGAGCACGCACACCGTTCTCGGTCGTGAGATACACATGCCGGTCCGTATCCGGCTCGCGCACGCCTTCATGGCCACCTACCTGGTGCCTGCCGGGTCGGCTCAACGCCTCATCGACTACTCCGGGCTGCGAATCCTCCGGCTACCCGGCGGGCGGGCGATGTGCACGCTGGTCTTCGTCGACTACGTCGACGGCGATCTCGGCCCTTACAACGAGTTCGGTGTCTCGTTCATGGTGCGACACCACACCGCGGGAACGGCGGAGCGTTTCGGTGATTCGAAGGCGCTGGTGACCGGGCGTGCGGGCGTACTGATCCACCGGCTGCCGGTCGACGGGGATTTCACCCTGGCCGCCGGGCGCGGCATCTGGGGGTTTCCCAAGGAACTCGCCGAATTCGTCGTCGACCACGGTGCCCGCACGCGCAGTGGCGCGCTGCACCAGAACGGGCGGCTGATCGCGGATCTCCGGGTGCGGCCCGGGTTCGCGACCCCGAACGGACGCGCTGCCGCCTCCTCGTTCGACGCCTACTCGCACATCGACGGTGTCACCCGTTGTACGCGCTGGGAAATGCGGCCTTCCGGCATGCGAGCGCGGGTCGGCGGAGCGGAACTGAAACTCGGCGATCACGAGATCGCCGCGGAACTCCGGTCGCTCGGCCTGCCGCGGCGCGCGCTGATGTCCTCGTCCGTGGCGCGGCTGGCCATGACGTTCGAGAACGCGATCGTGATCTGACACCCCGCTCGAATCGCGCATAACCAGCCGGTCACGGGAGGGGCGGAGCGTGGACGGGTCCCGTGGCGCCGGTTACGCTGACGTAGCTGATTATTTGCCAACGCTACCAGCTATGGAGTGGTGCCCGTGAGCGTCACCAATCGGAGCTACCCGGCGGAGAAGCGCTGCGAACTGGTCCGATTGCGTGATATAGGCCAGCGAACACGAGACGCGCGCCGTTCCATGTGCTCCACTGGAGCCTTGATCCGGGGCGGTCCGGGACTGATCTGGCTTTCGATCAGCTATCCTCGTAACGCGGCGGCGAGCGAACCTTCTGTGGCGAGGTGTCCGGCGTGCGTCCCCACATCGATCGTGTTCCCGCGGTCGGCGACGGTGTCCCGCGAGTTGCCGCGATCCGCACTAGCGTGGTGTGCCGTGAGCACCGTGCAGTCCGGCGTGATCCCGTGCACCGGAACGTCGCCGCATCCCGGGCGCCGTGCGCTTCGGCGCGAGTGGGCCGGTCGCACGCGGTCGCGCACCCGGGTTCTTCCTATCCGAGCCGAGGCGGCGTGACGCTGCCGAATCCCGAAGCCGAATCGGAAGACGGTGAAGAGGAACTCGACTACCGCTTCACCCTCGCGAACGAGCGCACCTTCCTCGCGTGGATGCGGACCTCCTTGGGGTTGCTGGCCGGTGGTGTCGCGGTGCACACCCTGGTCCAGTCGTTCCGAATCGCGGGACTGCGGCGCGTGATCGCGCTGAGTTGCCTGGTCTTGGCGGCGGTCGTCGCGGTCGGCGCGTACGCGCACTGGCGGCGCGTCGGCGTGGCCATGCGGCGCGGTGAACCGCTGCTGGACACGGTGCTGGTGCCGATCCTGTCGGCGGGCATCGCGGTCGTCTCGGTGCTGGCGGCGGTGGCGGTGCTGCTGCGGTGAGCGCGCCCCATCTGTCCGCCGAACGCACCGCACTGGCGTGGCGGCGCACCGCCGTGGCGGCGATGGTCGTCGGCACGCTGTTCGTGCATCAGGCCCTCGGCAGCGGGTGGCGTGCCTCCGCGTTCGCGCCCGTCGCGGCCGCGCTCGCGATGGCGGCGCTGGCCGGGGCCTGCTACCTGCGCAACCACGGTCTTCGCCGGGGTCGCTACGCCCATGGCGGTCGCATTGTCGCCGCGACGGCCGCGGCGGTGGTCGTGGTCGCGGTGACCGCGGCGGCGGCCGGCTCCCTCGAACCGCTACCCGAGCAGGGTGGCGGCTCAGCAAGGTCCGAGACGACAGGAGGACGACAATGAGCACAGCGAGCGAGCCGAGCGATTTCATCGTCGCGGAGCACCAGCGTGCGGCCGCCGCACTGCCCTTCGCCGACACGACCGATCCGGCCGACGCCGAGCGCGGATTCATCGCCGCGCTGACACCCGGCGTGGTCGCCTCCGAAGACGGAACCGTCGTGTGGGACAACGACTCCTACGCGTTCCTGCGGGAACCCTGCCCCGCGTCGGTGCATCCGAGCCTCTGGCGGCAGTCCGGCCTGCTCGTGCGGCAGGGGTTGTTCGAGGTCACCGACGGCATCTACCAGATCCGCGGGCTCGACCTGTCCAACATGACGCTCGTCGAAGGCGCAACCGGCGTCGTCGTCATCGATCCGCTGATCTCGGCCGAGACCGCGGCGGCGGGTCTCGCGCTCTACCGCGCCCATCGTGGCGATCGCCCGGTGACCGGGTTGATCTACACGCATTCGCACGTCGACCACTTCGGCGGTGCGCACGGAGTCGTCACAGCGGAGGCGGTCGAGCAGGGGCGCTGTCCGGTGCTGGCGCCCGCCGGTTTCCTGGAGCACGCGGTCGCGGAGAACGTTTACGCGGGCACGGCGATGGCGCGCCGTGCGGGGTACATGTACGGCGCGGTGCTGCCGCGCGGTCCGCTCGGCGCGGTGGGCTCCGGGCTCGGCCAGACCACGTCGGTCGGCACCGTCACACTGATCCCCCCGACCGTCGACATCACCGCGACCGGTCAGGAGGAGACCATCGACGGGATACGAATGGTCTTTCAGCTCACGCCCGGCACCGAGGCACCCGCGGAAATGAACTTCTACTTTCCCGACCGCCGCGCGCTGTGTATGGCCGAGAACGCGACCCACACTCTGCACAATGTGCTCACACTGCGCGGTGCGGTGGTGCGCGACGCCCACGTCTGGGCGAAATACCTGACCGAGGCGATCAACCTGTTCGCCCGGGACTCCGACGTCGTCTTCGCCTCGCACCATTGGCCGACCTGGGGCACCGAGCGCCTGGTGGAGTTCCTCGCACTGCAACGGGACCTGTACGGGTACCTGCACGACCAGACCGTCCGTCTACTGAACCAGGGGTACGTGGGCGCGGAGATCGCCGAACTGATCACGCTTCCGCCCGCGGTCGCCGAGGCCTGGCATGCGCGCGGATACTACGGTTCGGTCAATCACAACGTGAAGGCCATCTATCAGCGCTACATGGGCTGGTTCGACGGCAACCCGGCGCACCTCTGGGAGCACCCGCCGGTCGAATCGGCCCGGCGGCACGTGGAATTCATGGGCGGTGCGGAGGAGGTGCTGCGCAAGGCCCGGGCTTCCTACGAGGCCGGGGACTATCGCTGGGTGGCGCAGGTGCTCGATTACGTCATCTTCGCCGACCCGGACAACGATGCAGCGAAAGCGTTGCAGGCCAGTACCTTCGAGCAACTCGCCTATGGTGCGGAGAACGCGACCTGGCGCAATTTCTATCTCAGCGGAGCCTACGAGCTGCGCTACGGTTCGTTCGGCACGCCGGCCAAGCCCGAATCGCCGACCATGGTCGCGGCGCTGAGTATCGACCAGATCTTCGACGCCCTGGCGCTGCGCGTCGACGGTCCCAAGGCGTGGGACCATCGGCTCGTCACGGATTGGATCCTCACCGACCAGGACCGCCCGCACCGGCTCGAACTGCGCAACGGTCGCCTCACCCACTTCGATGTCGCCCCCGGCATGCGGCTACCCGAACCGGACGCCACATTCACGCTGGCCAAAACCACCCTGATCCGGGTGTTGCTGGCCGGCGACGACTTCGGCGTCGCGGCTGCCGCCGGCGATATCGTCATCGAGGGAGATGTCACCAAGCTCGCCGAACTGGTGCACATCTTCGACGCCCCGGATCCCGATTTCGCGATCGTCACACCGTAGGCGTCCGGCCGGTCACGCCACAGGCGGCCGGTCCTCGGGCGGGCGCCGGTGTCGGCCCGGTCGCCGATACGAGAGCCTGCGAGCATCTCATCTCGACTCCCGCCCGAAGAAGTAGCCGACGACGATCCCGGCAAGGCCGGATACCGGCGCCAGATATTGCGTCAGCTCCTGCGCCGGTACACCTTTGACAATGCCGAACATGACTCCGGCGACCGTACCTGCCACGAGCGCCGTGGCCAGTCCAGCGCGGTAGCGCGATTCGAGGATCTTGTTCCTCGCTTCCGCCTCTTCCTTCGCCAGTTCGGTGCGCCTCGACTCCGCCTGCAACTCGTGGTCGCGCCGGGCGCGGTCGACGGCTTCGGTGTCCGAATACGCGGATGCCTGGTATTCGCGCTTGGCCGTGATGTAGGTCATCAACTGATCGAACGACATGGAATCGAGGCCCATCAGCCGTGAAGATTCGATGATCTCCTGGATCTCGACACGGGCGTCAAGCATCTCGTCGTAGACGGGCGACGCTGGATCTACCGGAAGATTCGAGGGCTCCCCGGCCATCTCGGGTTCGGCGGTCACCGGAAAAGTATCGCGCGCCTCTTGGTCGATCGATGGACAGTCGGAAGTTCTGATAGAAGCGATTTCAGACGCCGCGGCCACATGCCCAGCCGTGTGTGGCGAGGCCTTGCATGCCGAGGCTCGGGTCCTGACCGAACTGCTGTAGGTCTCCGCCGCGCCGGACGGAGACGTCTCACTCAAACAGACTTCGGTAAGGCTGCCAGGTACCTGCTCGCGACGAAGCGCTGGATCAGCCGGACCGCGGGTCCGCCGAGGCGGGTGTACCAGGTGGCGGGGCGGGAGAACGCGACGATCAGTCCGTACACCGCGTCGTCTGCGGCGTCGTACTCGACGGCGAACAGTTCCTCGCCGGACGCGGGGTGTCCGGGCAAGGTCCCGTACGCGAAGCCTCGCCTGTCGGGTTCGTCGAGGACGTACACCACCCGGCACGGCGCGACGATCCCGAACGGACCGAATCCCAGGCGCACTGTGATGGTGGTGCCGGGCTCGGCGGTCGGGGTGTCGGCGGATCGAAAGATCCCGGTGCCCTTCTGCACCCGATAGGCGCGGATCTCCGCACCCGCGTGCTCGAACAGTGCTCGTCCGCGCCCGATGCGCCGCCGCAGCCGAAACCCGTGATATCCCTCCGGCAGCGGCCCTCGGGTCGCGCCGACCTCGGAATACGTGAACGCTGACAGCCCATCCTCCATGCCCTGATCTTCACCCCGCCCACCCGGTACCGCCAGCTCTCCCCACCGACACGCCGATTCGTGGAGTGGGCTTCCGCGACGCCATGGGCCCATGTCCCCAGCCGCATCGCACCTGGCACCGCCGGCGGCGCGCCACCCGCCCCTGAGTGCGCGAAGAAGCAACGAATCCAGGCGCCCGGTTCAGGGACGCACAGGTTTGAGCCGCAGGGGAGCGAGGTACAGGAGCCCCAGGGGGTCCAGATACTCACGGCTGCGTCGGCTATCGCCCTCGGCGCGTGCGCCCCAGTGCAGGCACGGCGTCGCGCATCCGGGATGCCCGGCCTCCAGCGCGCCGATCGGGGTGCCCCGGCCGACGCGCCTGCCGACGGGAACCTCGGCGCGAACCGGCTCGTAGGTCGTGCGCAGCCCGCCGGGGTGGGCGATGGACACGACCGGCTTGTCGGCCACCGTCCCCGCGAACACGACGATCCCTTCCCCCGCGGCGAGCACGGCCTGCCCCTCGCTGCCGGCCAGATCGACCCCCCGATGCCCCGGCAGCCAGTTCTGCGCCGGCTTGTCGAAGCGCTGTAGCACCGCGGGGCGCGGTTGTAGCGGCCACCCGAACCGGCCGGGTGCGGCCGTCGCCATCGGCTCCGTGGCGGCGACCGCGGCGACGGCGATTCCGAGCAGCGGAGCAAGCCACCGGCCCAGCCGCCTGCCGTGCGGCGATGTCATTCCCGCCGTACCGGGAAGTCCGTCTCCGGTCGCGATGCCGGCTCGGCGGAAGTCGTCTCGAGTCGGTCGTGCCCACCGGCGTCGCGGCCGGATTGCCGGAACGGGCGAGGCGCGCGCCGCAGCAGATCGGAGAGCGACGGCGGGCAGACCGAACCCGCGCACGCCCCGAGCACGGGTTCCGGCGCGGGCGCCTCGGCCCCGGCCGGCGGCGCGACGACGACGCCGAAGACGAACAACAGTGGAACCAGGAAGGTCGTCACGATGGAAATCGGTTTCATGCCCTCCACCCTCCCGTGGTCGAGTCGCGGCCGACGGTCGGATCCCCGGAATGGGGATAACTCGCTTGCCTGTGGAAAGCCTCCGTTCCGCCTGGTCAAAGGGTTCCGCTCGGATCGATTTAGGTCTGCGTGCGGCGAGGCCGTAAACTGATCGAGCGGTCTGTGCCTGCATGGACCGACTTCGCGCGCCACCCGTGCTTGTTCCTAGCGGCGCTGTCCGAATCGAGCCCGAGATTTCCGGGTTCGCGGCAGCGTGTTCGGGACAGTGAATCGCCGGCTGGTCCCCGCCTTCCCGGCCGGGTCCGACGATTCGGCGGCGCCAGGGCAGCGGATCGCCGATTCGCTGCGTCAACCGGCAAATGAAAGAGAGATACGGGAGCTATGGCTGTCGTAACCATGAAGCAGCTGCTCGACAGCGGCGCACACTTCGGACACCAGACCCGGCGCTGGAACCCGAAGATGAAGCGGTTCATCTTCACCGACCGCAACGGCATCTACATCATCGACCTGCAGCAGACGCTGACCTACATCGACAAGGCCTACGAGTTCGTCAAGGAGACCGTCGCCCACGGCGGCACCGTCCTCTTCGTCGGCACCAAGAAGCAGGCCCAGGAGTCGATCGCGGCCGAGGCGACTCGCGTCGGGATGCCGTACGTCAACCAGCGCTGGCTGGGCGGCATGCTCACCAACTTCTCCACCGTGCACAAGCGCCTGCAGCGCCTCAAGGAGCTCGAGGCCATGGAGCAGACCGGTGGTTTCGAGGGTCGCACCAAGAAGGAAATCCTCATGCTGACGCGTGAGATGAACAAGCTCGAGCGCACCCTCGGCGGTATCCGCGACATGCAGAAGGTGCCTTCGGCCATCTGGGTCGTCGACACCAACAAGGAGCACATCGCCGTCGGCGAGGCGCGCAAGCTGAACATCCCGGTCATCGCGATCCTGGACACCAACTGCGACCCCGACCTGGTCGACTACCCGATCCCGGGTAACGACGACGCGATCCGCTCCGCCGCCCTGCTGACCAAGGTGGTCGCCTCCGCGGTGGCCGAGGGCGTGCAGGCGCGCGCCGGCGCGTCCGCGGGCGACGAGAAGCCGGAGGCGGGCGCGGGTGAGCCGCTGGCCGAGTGGGAGCAGGAGCTGCTCGCGCAGGCCGCGCCCGGTGCCGAGGCCGCCGAGAGCTCGGCCGAGGCCTGAGACTCTTCATCCGCTGTTTCGGCGGCGATCACGAGCGAGTGCCATCGTGATCGCCGCTGCCAACACCCACACTTCTCCGAAGGAGGCTCGCCGAGAATGGCGAACTACACCGCTGCCGATGTGAAGCGGCTCCGGGAGCTGACCGGCTCCGGCATGATGGACTGCAAGAACGCGCTGGCCGAGACCGACGGTGACTTCGACAAGGCCGTCGAACTGCTGCGCATCAAGGGCGCGAAGGACGTCGGCAAGCGTGCCGAGCGGACCACCGCCGAAGGCCTGGTCGCCGCCAAAGACGGCGTCATGGTCGAGATCAACTCCGAGACCGACTTCGTCGCGAAGAACGCGGAGTTCCAGCAGCTGGCCGAGCAGGTCGTCGCCGCGGCGGCGGCCGCCAAGCCGGGCGACCTGGAGTCGCTGAAGGCGCTGGACCTCGGCGGCAGGACCGTCGAGGAGGCCGTGCAGGCGCTCGCCGCGAAGATCGGTGAGAAGCTCGAACTGCGCCGCGTCATCTCGCTGAACGGCCCGGTCGCCACCTACCTGCACAAGCGTGCCTCGGACCTGCCGCCCGCCGTCGGCGTGCTGGTCGAGTACACCGGTGAGGGCGATGCCGCGGCCGAGGCCGCCCGCGCCGCCGCCATGCAGGTCGCCGCGCTCAAGGCCAAGTACGTGACCCGCGACGAGGTCCCGGCCGACATCGTGGAGAACGAGCGCCGCATCGCCGAGCAGACCGCTCGCGAGGAGGGCAAGCCCGAGGCCGCGCTGCCGAAGATCACCGAGGGCCGGGTCAACGGCTTCTTCAAGGACGTCGTGCTGCTGGAGCAGCCGTCGGTCACCGATTCGAAGAAGACCGTCAAGAAGCTGCTCGACGAGGCCGGTGTCACCGTCACCCGCTTCGCCCGCTTCGAGGTCGGCGCGAACTAAGTCCCGCCGCACCCCCAGCGAGCAGGCCCCCCGCCGACCGAACGAACGCCGGTTGACGGGGGGTCTTCTGCTGCCGCCGGAACCGAGTAAGGCAGGATGGATGCCGCTCTGCCTAGCTCCACGCCACGGGCTCCCGCCGTGCGCGCCGAATCGCCGCAAATCGACAATCCATCGCCGAAGGAGACTGGAGACCCATGACGGACCCGGGGACCGATCGCCCAGGATATCGCCGGGTGCTGCTGAAACTCGGTGGGGAGATGTTCGGCGGAGGCAAGGTCGGGCTGGACCCGGATGTGGTGCAGACGGTCGCCGAACAGATCGCCGAGGTGGTCGCCACCGGCGTCCAGGTGGCCGTGGTGATCGGCGGCGGAAACTTTTTCCGCGGCGCCGAGCTCGAGGAGCGCGGCATGGAACGCGCGCGCTCGGACTACATGGGCATGCTCGGCACCGTGATGAACAGCCTTGCCCTGCAAGATTTCCTGCAACAGCAGGGCGTGGACACCCGGGTGCAGACCGCGATCACCATGGGCCAGGTCGCCGAGCCCTACCTTCCGCTGCGCGCCAAGCGGCACCTGGAGAAGGGCCGCGTGGTCATCTTCGGAGCCGGCATGGGCATGCCGTACTTCTCCACCGACACCACGGCGGCGCAGCGCGCGCTGGAGATCGGCGCGGACGTGGTGTTGATGGCCAAGGCGGTCGACGGAGTGTTCACCGCCGACCCGCGCGTCGACGAGACCGCGACCATGTACTCCGAGATCACCCACAAAGAGGTCATCGAGCGCGACCTCAAGGTCGCCGACGCGACCGCATTCAGCTTGTGCATGGACAACCAGATGCCGATTTTGGTGTTCAATTTGTTGACCAAGGGCAATATCGCCCGCGCGGTCGCCGGTGAGAAGATCGGCACACTGGTTAGGTCCTGATACCCGCTGACCGCGGATCGTGACATGACGACGCTGTGGAGGAAACGGTCGTGATTGAAGAAGCGCTCTTCGACGCCGAGGAGAAGATGGAAAAGGCCGTCTCGGTGGCGAAGGACGATCTCGGAACCATTCGTACCGGTCGGGCGAATCCGGGGATGTTCTCCCGGGTCGTCGTCGACTACTACGGATCGCCGACCCCGATCACCCAGATGTCCAGCATCACGGTGCCGGAGCCGCGCATGGTCGTGATCAAGCCCTACGAGGCGGGCCAGCTCGGGGCGATCGAGACCGCGATCCGCAACTCGGATCTGGGCGTCAACCCCACCAACAACGGTGACATCATCCGGATCTCGGTGCCGCAGCTGACCGAGGAGCGCCGCCGCGAACTCGCCAAGCAGGCAAGGGGCAAGGGCGAGGACGCCAAGGTCGCCATCCGCAATGTCCGTCGCAAGGCGATGGACGAACTGTCGCGCATCCAGAAAGATGGCGAGGCGGGGGAGGACGAGGTCGGGCGCGCCGAGAAGGAGCTCGACAAGACCACCGCCAAGTATGTCGGCCAGGTCGACGAACTGGTCAAGCACAAGGAAGCCGAACTGCTCGAGGTCTGACGCGGATCGGTCGGCAGGAGTGACGGGCCCGGAGGAGGCCCGGTCACCGCGAGTGCCGCCGGAACCCAGCGGAGGCCCGCCCGGGCGGGGGACGAACGGAACGACGAGTTGAGCGACGGGACAATCGTGGCCGAGAACGCCGCCGCGGCCGGTGCGGCAGAGGAGCCGCCGGTGAACGGGACAGCCGATGCGATGCACGAGCAGTCGCACGATGCTGCTGCGTCCGGTCATGAACCGTTAGGCTCCGCCGCGGCGTCGGGGTCGGATGCCGCGGCCGCCCGCACCGCCGCGCCGTCGAGTGGTTCGCGCGCGGGTCGTAATCTGCCCGCCGCGCTGACCGTCGGCTTCGGTCTGGGTCTTTCGCTGATCGCCATCCTGCTGTTCGTGCCGAAACTGTTCATCGGCGTCGCGGCGGCCGGTGTGGGCGTGGCGACCTGGGAGGTCGCCAAGCGCCTGCGTGAAGCCGACGTGCTCGTCCCGCGGGTTCCGCTGATCGTCGGCGGCCAGGCGGTGTTCTGGCTCGGCTGGCCCTACGGCGCCAGCGGTGTCGCGGGCGCGTTCGCCGCCACCACCTTGATCTGCATGGTGTGGCGGCTGTTCGACCACGGTTTGCAGACCGCGCCGCGAAACTTCCTGCGTGACACCGCCATCACGGTGTTCACGCTGGCCTGGATTCCGCTGCTCGCCTCGTTCGCCACGCTGCTGCTGCTCGAGCCGGACGGCAACCTGCGAGTGCTGACGTTCATGATCCTGGTGGTCTGCTCGGATGTCGGCGGTTACGTCGCAGGCGTGCTGTTCGGCAAACATCCGATGGTGCCTTCGATCAGCCCGAAGAAGTCGTGGGAGGGCTTCTGCGGCTCCCTGGTGTTCAGCGTGATCGGTGGTCTGCTCACGGTGACGCTGCTGCTGGAGGCCAACTCGATGATCGGCGTCGTCCTCGGCGTCGGCCTGGTGCTGGTGGCCACCTGCGGGGATCTGATCGAGTCGCAGATCAAGCGCGAACTCGGCATCAAGGACATGGGCACGCTCTTGCCGGGCCACGGCGGCATCATGGACCGTCTCGACTCGATGCTGCCTTCGGCGTTCGTCTCCTGGCTGGTGCTGTCGACGCTGCTGTGATCCGGCGCGTCAGCCTTTCTTGGCGGCGCGGCGCAACTGCAGGATGCGGGCGCCGCCCACGGAGGCCATGACGAGCGCGCCGCCGATCATCGACAGCAGCACGGTGACGCCGAGCGGCAGCGAGAAGTCCCAGAAGAAGAAGCGCACTTGAATCTGCTCCAGGTTCTGCAGGATGAAGATCAGCAACAGAACCAGGATCAGGACGCCGGTGACGAGCCCGGTCCAGGTGTAACCGGTACGCGACGACAGGGACTTCGTCGGTGTCGGCGTGATCTGAGCGTCCGGTTGTGGAGCGCGCCCGCCACGCGAGAGATCCGGATCCGGTTCGTGCGGGTATTCGGAGTGGGTGGCCATGTCTCGATCATGGCCGACCGCTGTCGCGGACGTGGGCATTTCCCGCATGCGGCTCGGCATGTCGGGCTGCTCGGACGCGGTCGAGTGTGCGACCGGTTCGCACGGATGGGAGAATGGAGCGATTATGACCGTCTCCCTGCCCCTGGTTTTCGACGCTCCGCGCCGCGGCATGCCGCCGCGCCATCTCGCCGACCTCGATGCCGAGGGCAGGCGCGCGGCCGTCGAGGAACTGGGCCTGCCCAAGTTCCGCGCCGATCAGATCGCCCGGCAGTACTACGCGCGGTTGCAGGCCGACCCGGCACGGATGACCGATCTGCCCGCCGGGGTGCGGGAGAAGATCGGCGAGGCGTTGTTCCCTCCGCTGCTGAGCGTTGTCAAGCACGTCGCGTGTGACGACGGCGAGACCCGGAAGACATTGTGGCGCGCTGGAGACGGCACGCTGCTGGAAAGCGTCCTCATGCGCTACCCGGACCGTGCGACCCTGTGCATCTCCAGCCAAGCCGGCTGCGGCATGGCGTGCCCGTTCTGCGCCACCGGCCAGGGCGGGCTGAACCGCAACCTGTCCACCGCCGAGATCGTCGACCAGGTGCGTGCCGCGGCCGCCGCGTTGCGGGACGGGGAAGTGGCGGGCGGTCCGGGCAGGTTGTCCAACATCGTCTTCATGGGCATGGGCGAGCCGCTGGCCAACTACAAGCGTGTGGTCGCCGCGGTCCGCCGGATCACTTCGCCCGCACCGGACGGCTTGGGCATCTCGCAGCGCAATGTCGTCGTCTCGACCGTGGGGCTGGCTCCCGCCATCCGCAAGCTGGCCGACGAGGGCCTGTCGGTCACGCTCGCGGTCTCGCTGCACACGCCGGACGACGAACTGCGCGACACCCTGGTCCCGGTCAACAATCGCTGGCCGGTCGCCGAGGTGCTCGACGCGGCCCGCTACTACGCCGACACGACCGGCCGTCGCGTCTCGGTCGAGTACGCGCTGATCCGCGACATCAACGACCACCCATGGCGCGCGGACATGCTCGGCGAGAAACTGCACAGGGCGCTCGGCTCCCGCGTGCACGTCAACGTCATCCCGCTCAACCCCACCCCGGGCTCCAAGTGGGACGCCAGCCCCAAGCCGGTCGAGCAGGAGTTCGTCCGCCGCGTGAACGCGCAGGGGGTGCCGTGCACGGTCCGCGACACCCGCGGTCAGGAAATCGCGGCCGCCTGCGGACAACTGGCCGCGGAGAACTGAAACGCGCTAGCCGCGGTTCTTCGCCGGGCGGTTGGTGGCGGCGCGACGTTCGGCTTCCTTCGCCTTGATGCGCGCGTTCTCCGCGCGGACCGCGGCGTAATTCTCGCGCTCGCGCACGAGCCATTCCGGCGGGTCGGCGAGCAGGGCGTCGATCTCGTCGGCGGTGAGGTGATCGGAGACCTCGGCGCGGGTCAAGCCGGTGTTGGAGACGCCGAGCTTGCGGGCCACCACGTCGCGCGGGAACGGGCCGTTGCGCCGCAGTTCGGTGAGCCAGGCAGGGGGATCGTCGCGCAGCGCGTCGAGCTGGGCGCGCGAGATCGGTGCGGTGCGGAACTCCTCGGGCGCGGCCGGAAGGTAGATGCCGAGTTTGTTCGCCGCCGTCAGCGGCTTCATCGTCTGCGTTTTATTGTCCGGGCTCACCGATACAGCCTAACGGGCGCCGCCGGACGGATTCGTCCGCAGTCCGACTCGCGCAACGCGGAGGCGGGCAGCCGCTACTCGGCGGCGCGGGCGGTTCCCATCGGCCATTGGCATACGCTTCCACGAATGAGCCGGTTGGAGTCGATAGATGTGGTGCGCCTGCGCTGGTTCGTCGCGGTCGCGCAAGAGTTGCACTTCGCGCGCGCGGCGAAGGCGCTGCACATCTCGCGGCAGAAGCTGAGCCATACCGTCATCGACCTGGAGAACGAACTCGGCACGAAGCTTTTCGTGCCCGGCGCGCAACCGACCCGGCTCACCGACGAGGGACGGGAGTTGCTGGAGCAGGCGGGTGAGATCATCGCGCGGGCCGAATCGGCGGTGCGGCAGCAGGCGGAGGCTCCGGCTGTCCTGCGTGTGGGTTTCGTGCCCGGGGTCACCGTTACCAAATGGACCCGGATCTGGGCTGAGCGGTATCCGGGCACACCGCTCGAGGTGATCGCGCTGCCGCAAGCGGAGCAGGAGGCGGCCTTGCGCGAGGGACGCGTCGACCTCTGCTTCGTCCGGCTGCCGATCGACCGCGAAGGCATGAGCGCGATCCCGCTCTATCGCGAGGTCCCCGTCGTGGTGGTGCAGAAGGAACACCCGCTCTCGGTGTTCGACGACGTACGCATGGACGACCTGGCCGATGAGCATCTGCAGGACACGTCGGACGTCGACGCGGTGGCCGGCGTGTTGGAACTCGTCGCCGCGGCCGGTGGGGCGGCGATCGTGCCCCACTCGCTGGCTCGTCTGCACCATCGCCGCGACCTCGTCTACCGCACGATGCTCGGTGTCTCCGACACGGAAATCGCGCTGGCCTGGCCCGCTGATCACACCACCGAGGCGGTCGAGGATTTCATCGGCGTCGTGCGCGGCCGCTCCGAGCGCAGCTCACGCGCCCCGGCCCGGGCCGACACGAACGAGCCGCGGAAGAAGCCTTCGGCCAAGAAGACAGGCGGTCGTCCGGCTCCCGCCAAGAACAAGCCCGCCCGGCGGCGCGGGCGCTAGCCGCTTCGTGCCGCCCAGGACTGGCGGCGGTGCGAACCCCGGCCGGTCCGCACCGCCCGGCGATCAGCCGTTGCAGACCCGGTTCAGTTCGTCGGTCGCCGGGTTCAGATTCGTGACCTCGTCGTCGGTGAGGGCGTGGGCGTAGGCGGCGATGGCGTCCTTCTCCGCACCTTCGGCCGGGATCGCCGACAGCTCGGCGGCCAGGGATTGCTGCACGGTCGAGTCCAGATTCCCGCCCGACTGGTCGATGGCGGCGTTGATCGCGTCGATGGCCGCGCCGCACGCCGCCGACTGGGCGTACGCGGGCGCCGCGGGCAGCAACAGCAGCGAGCCGAAGGCGCTCGCGACGAGCAGGGCGGCGGAACAGGTCTTGATCATTGCGTCCTAAAGGTTCGGGTGAATAGAAATCGAGGCCCGCGACCCGGTTGGGACGCGGACCTCGGACGCACACGGTACCGGGGCGCGGCTACGCGGTAGTGACTAGCGCGGCTTGCGCTGCAACAACGAGTCGCGGATCAGGATGCCCACGATCAGGGCGGCGAAGCCGACGAGGAAGAGGTTCTCGACCTGGCCGCTGTGGTTGCCGACCAGCATGGCCAGCAGGATCAGCGCGACGATCCAGCCGGCGACCCGGAAGGTGCGCCGCGACTCGCCGCTCCAACCCCAGGCCGCGGAGGGAACTTCGGCGGGGTCCACGCGAGTGACGATGCCGCGCTCGGTGTCGGCGTGTTCGAGTTCCGTGGCGGCCACGATCGCTCCTTAGCTGTTCCTTCGTACCGCGATTCCGGTACGCACTCGATGAGCTACTGCCGCATATCGTGGCATACGACGGTGCGTCGTTGTAAGTCGGCCCGCGCCCGTCGAACACGGTGCGGCGGGTAGGACACAATGAAGTCGTGTCCGACATCGTGAGAGTCCTGCTGCTGGGCAGCACCGGATCCATTGGCACCCAAGCGCTCGAGGTGATCGCCGCCAATCCCGACCGCTTCGAGGTGGTCGGACTCGCCGCGCGCGGCGGCAACACCGAGCTGCTCGCCGCCCAGATGGCCGCCACGGGCACCCGCAATGTCGCAGTCGCCGACCCGGCGGCGGCCCAGCGGTTGGATCTGCCGTTGGGTGGTCCTGGGGCGGTGACCGAGCTGGTGCGCCGCACCGAGGCGGACGTCGTGCTCAACGCGCTGGTCGGCTCGCTCGGGCTGGAGCCGACCCTGGCCACCCTCCAGTCGGGCACCCGCCTCGCCCTGGCCAACAAGGAATCGCTGGTCGCGGGTGGTTCTCTGGTGACAAGGGCCGCTGCTCCCGGGCAGATCGTCCCGGTCGACTCGGAGCATTCCGCGCTGGCGCAGTGCCTGCGCGGCGGTCGCGCCGACGAGGTCGACCGGCTCGTGCTGACCGCATCCGGCGGCCCGTTCCGCGGGTGGACCGCCGAAATGCTGGAGTCGGTCGAGCCCGCCGAGGCCAAGGCGCATCCCACGTGGTCGATGGGCTTGATGAACACCCTGAACTCGGCTTCGTTGGTGAACAAGGGACTGGAGCTGATCGAGACGCACCTGCTGTTCGGGGTGCCCTACGACCGCATCGACGTCACCGTGCACCCGCAATCGATCGTGCACTCGATGGTCACCTTCACCGACGGTTCCACGCTCGCCCAGGCCAGTCCGCCGGACATGAAGCTGCCGATCGCCCTGGCGCTGGGCTGGCCGGACCGGGTGCCCGGCGCCGCCGCGGCCTGCGATTTCGGCGCCGCGTCCACCTGGACGTTCGAACCGGTCGACAACGAGGTCTTCCCGGCGGTCGAGCTGGCCCGCGCGGCCGGGCAGGCCGGGGGCAGCGTCAACGCGGTCTACAACGCCGCGAACGAAGTCGCGGTGCAGGCCTTCCTCGACGGCGCCATCCGCTTCCCGCAGATCGTCGGCACGGTGGCCGCCGCGGTCGAGGCGGCCGACCGGTGGCGCACCGAGCCGGATTCGCTCGAGGAGGTTCTCGCCGCGGACGCCTGGGCGCGGGAGTTCGCCGCCGCTCGGGTAGGCGGCTGAGACCGCTCGATGACGGATCGGACGCGCGCAACGACGGCGTCCTGGCACACTGAAGACACAGGGCAGGTCTCTGTCCGGTTAGGGTGATCAGAGTGCTCGCGGCCAGGAGCGGACGCGTGCGTGCGGGATATTCGAGCTGCGCAAACGCAGGAGGGCTGTAGAGCAAATGGTGTTCGCGTTGGGATTCGTGCTGTTCGCGCTGGGCATCACGGTGTCGATCGCGCTGCACGAATGTGGGCACATGTGGACTGCCCAGGCGACCGGCATGAAGGTGCGGCGGTATTTCATCGGATTCGGGCCGAAGATCTTCTCGTTCCGCCGCGGTGAGACCGAGTACGGCTTGAAGGCGCTTCCGCTCGGTGGTTTCTGTGACATCGCGGGCATGACGGCGCTGGACGAACTGCGCCCCGAAGAACTCGACCGCGCCATGTACCGCCAGGCCACCTGGAAGCGGCTGCTGGTCATGTCCGGCGGCATCGCGATGAACTTCGTCCTCGGCTTCATCCTGATCGTGGTGCTCGCGGTCGGCTGGGGGTTGCCGAACCTGAAAGAGCCGCCCGCCACCGCGCTCGGCACCATGAGCTGCGTCGCGCAGCAGAACGCCGACGGCTCCACCGAGCCGTGCACCGGCACGGGCCCGGCGCAGCGCGCCGGATTGCAGCGCGGTGACATTGTCAAACAGGTCAACGGCGTCGAGGTGGATACCTGGCGGGAGTTCCAGTCCGAAACCCAGAAGCAGACCGGCCCCTTCACCTACGTCATCGAGCGGGATGGCCGCACCCTCAGCATTCCGGTCACCCCCGAGCGGGTCGTCCGCTACCCCGAGGGCGGTGGCGCGGGCCGCGAAGTGTCAGCCGTCGGCGTGGCGCCGGACCGCTACGAGCCGGTGCAGTACGGCCTGCTGGCAGCCGTGCCCGCCGCAGGCGCCTTCACCGGTGACATGTTCGTGCGCACGGTCGACTCGCTGACCCAGATGCCCGCCAAAGTGTCCTCGCTGTGGGACGCGGTCACCGGCGGTGAGCGGGATCCGGAGACTCCCGTCAGCGTCTACGGCGCCAGCAAGATCGGTGGCGAGACCGCCGAACGCGGCCTGTGGAACTTGTTCATCCTCGTGCTGGCCAGCCTGAACTTCTTCCTCGGCGTCTTCAACCTGCTGCCGTTGCTGCCGCTGGACGGAGGGCACATCGCGGTGGTGCTCTACGAGAAGGTCCGCAACACCATCCGCGGCTGGAAGGGTCTCGCGCCCGGCGCCCCGGTGAACTACCTGAAATTGCTGCCCGCGACCTATGTGGTCGTGGTGATAGGCGGCGCCTACATGCTGTTGACGCTGGCCGCCGACATCGTGAACCCGATCAAGTTGTTCTGACCGGGGCCCCAGGCCGGTCGGCGCGGTCGGCGGCATGGCCTGTCGAGGTCGGCCGGGGAGGCCTTGTCATTGCTGTCACAAGGTGGGCGTCGTCTGCCACGGCTAGACTCGGCAGCGAACCGGCCGGACACGATGAAAGTAGGCAGCCGAAGGTGACCAGCACAATCGGATTGGGGATGCCGACCGCTCCCGCGGCGGTGCTCGCTCCCCGGCGTAAGACCCGCCAGCTGATGGTGGGCAATGTCGGGGTGGGCAGCGCTCACCCGATCTCGGTGCAGTCCATGACCACGACCAAGACGCACGACGTGAACGCCACCCTGCAGCAGATCGCGGAGCTGACCGCGTCGGGGTGCGACATCGTGCGGGTGGCCTGCCCGCGTCAGGAGGACGCGGACGCGCTGGCCACGATCGCGCGGAAATCGCAGATTCCGGTGATCGCCGACATCCACTTCCAGCCCCGCTACATCTTCGCGGCCATCGACGCGGGCTGCGCGGCGGTACGGGTCAACCCCGGCAACATCAAAGAGTTCGACGGCCGGGTCGCGGAGGTCGCCAAGGCCGCGGGCGCGGCGGGCATCCCGATCCGCATCGGCGTGAACGCCGGTTCGCTGGACAAGCGAATGATGGAGAAGTACGGCAAGGCCACGCCGGAGGCGCTGGTGGAGTCGGCGCTGTGGGAGGCGAGCCTGTTCGAGGAACACGGGTTCGGCGACATCAAGATCTCGGTCAAGCACAACGACCCGGTGATCATGGTGGAGGCCTACCGCCAGCTGGCCGCGCAGTGCGACTACCCGCTGCACCTCGGCGTCACGGAGGCGGGCCCGGCCTTCCAGGGCACGATCAAATCCGCCGTCGCGTTCGGCGCGCTGCTTTCGGAGGGCATCGGCGACACGATCCGCGTTTCGCTCTCGGCGCCGCCCGCCGAGGAGGTCAAGGTCGGCGGGCAGATCCTGCAGTCGCTGAACCTGCGCCCGCGCAAGCTGGAGATCGTGTCGTGCCCCTCCTGCGGTCGTGCGCAGGTGGATGTGTACACCTTGGCCAATCAGGTGAGCGCTGGTCTGGAGGGTATGGCGGTGCCGCTGCGGGTGGCCGTCATGGGCTGCGTCGTGAACGGGCCCGGCGAGGCGCGCGAAGCGGATCTGGGCGTGGCTTCCGGCAACGGCAAGGGCCAGATCTTCGTCAAGGGCGAGGTCATCAAAACCGTTCCCGAAGCGCAGATCGTCGAGACGCTCATCGAAGAGGCGCTGCGCATCGCCGAGGAGATGGGTGCGGACGCCGGCGCGGGCGAACCCGTCGTCACTGTCAGCTGAGCAGCCGCTCACCAGCGCTTTCGGCATAGCCATACCGCATCGCGCCGGTTCGTGGCAGGCTGTCACCGTGCGGAGTCTGCTGGAGCCGGCGCGACGGGCCAAATATGCCCCTGCGCGGCAGCTCGCTAATCGAGACCTTGCTCAGGTGCTGCGTGTGCTGGATGCCGATCCGGTGGCTTCGTGCATGGTCGCCGCCCGGTTGCAGGAGTTCGGCCTGGACACCCGGTGTGGTCAGGGCGAGCTCTGGAGCCGGGGCGGCCCCGCGGAGTCACTGTGTTTCTCGGGTGCGAATCTGGTGCCGCTGCTCGGCGACCGAGACGCACTGCGCGCGTTCGCCGACCGGGCGATCCGCTGGCCGCGGATCTGTTCCTCGGTGGTCGGGCGCAGAGAGCTGGCGTTGCCGCTGTGGGAGATGCTGGCCGGACATTGGGGCCCGGAACGGGAACTGCGCGGGGAACAGCCGCTGCTGGCGCTGGCCCAGCCGCCGCTGGCCACGCCCGACCAAGAGGTTCGCCGCGTACGTCAGGACGAACTCGACCGATACCTCTCGGCGGCGATCGCCATGTTCATCGAGGAGGTGGGCGTCGATCCGCGCGCGGGCGACGGCGGTCGCGGCTATCGCCGCCGCATCCAGAGCTTGATCGAATCCGGCCGCGCCTGGGCCCGTTTCGAGGACGGGGAAGTGGTCTTCAAGGCCGAGGTCGGGTCGCTGTCCAGGCGCACGGGCCAGATCCAGGGGGTCTGGGTGCATCCCGATCACCGTGGGAAGGGGCGTGGCACCGCGGGCACCGCGGCGGTCGCGAACGCCGTGGTGGCCTCCGGCCGCACCGCGAGCCTGTACGTGAACGACTTCAACGCGATCGCCCGCCGCGCCTACTGCCGGGTCGGGTTCCGGCAGATCGCGACCTTCGCCACCGTCCTGGTCGACTGAGCACGCCCGGCGAATTCCGGAGTGCCGCAGGCGTTTGCCCGTCAGTGACCATTACGATCGGTGCCGATGTCGACTCGGATGCTCTTCTCGCTCACCGTCGCGGCCCTCACGGTGGCCGCCGCCGCGTGCGCGAGCGAGCCGCAAGGACCCGTTCCCGCCGCGGACGCGTTCGTCAAAGCTTTTGCCGAGCACCGGGTCGGCGCCGCGGCGGACCTGACCAACCTGCCGGAGAAGGCCAGCGGCGCATTGCGTTCGGCCTGGGATCAGCTGCAGGCCGAACAGCTCACCGCGCGCACCGGCGCGGCCCGCGTAACCGGGGACACCGCGACCGTGGAGTACACCTACGAGTGGCGGCTGCCCAAGAACCGGATGTGGAAGTATTCGGGCCTGTTGCAGATGGGCCGGAGCAACGGACGCTGGATGGTCCGGTGGACCTCGTCCAACATCCACCCCAAACTCGGTGACACCCAGACCATGGCGTTGCGGTCCAATCCGCCGCCGCGGGCGCGGGTCAACGAGCAGTCCGGCAGCGACGTGATGGTGCCCGGCAGAGTGTCCCGGGTGGCGTTCGCCGCGGCCGACGCCCCCGATCCCGCGACCGTGGCCACCGCGCTGGCGGCCTCGTTGCACCGTTTCGACAAGTCGCTGACGCCGGAGTCCATCCTCGACGCGGCGAAGGCCGCCGCGGGCGCCTACACCGTCGCCCTGCTCAACGAACACGAATCCGGCCAGGTCACCACCGATCTCATCGGGCTGCCGGGGGTCACGCTGACCCAGCAGTGGGATCTGGTCGCCACCGACCGGGAATTCGCGCCCGACCTGCTCACCCAGGTGCGCAAGACGGTGATCGCGGAGGTGGACGGCAAGGCGGGGTGGAGCGTGGTCACCATGAACGCCAACGGCGCCGACACCGATGTGCTGATGGAGGTACCTTCGCAGCCCGCGCCGTCGTTCTCGCTCAGCGTCGACCGCCACGTGCAGAATGCCGCCCAGCGCGCCGTGCAGCCGCGTACCGAGCAGGCCATGATGGTGGTGCTGCGCCCGTCCACCGGCGCGATCCTGGCGGTCGCGCAGAACAAGGCGGCCGCTCGGGAGGGGCCTATCGCGACGATCGGCCAGTACCCGCCCGGCTCGGTGTTCAAGACGGTGACCGCGGCCGCGGCCATGTCGAACGGTCTCGCGACCCCGGATACGGTGCTGCCGTGCCCGAGCCGCATCGTCATCGGCGAGCGGACCATTCCCAACTACAACTTGTTCACCGTCGGCAACGTGCCGATGTCCACGGCCTACGAGCGCTCCTGCAACACCTCGTTCGCCAAGCTCGCCAGTGAGCTGCCCGGTCCCGCTCTGCACGAGGCCGCCGCGAAGCTCGGTGTCGGGCCCGCCTATTCGATAGTGGGGCTGCCGACGACCTCCGGCTCGGTGCCGTCGGCCGACGACCTGATCCAGCGCACCGAGGACGGCCTCGGCCAGGGCAAAGTGGTGGTCAGCCCGTTCGGCATGGCGCTCATGGCCGCGACCATCGCACACGGCTCGGCGCCCGTGCCCTACCTGATCGCGGGACGGCCCACCCGGATCGATGGCGACCGTCCGGCTCTCGCCCCCGACGTCGTCGCGGGGTTGCGCGCGATGATGCGCCAGGTGGTCGTCGGCGGCACGGCGGAACGGATCGCCGATCAGGGCGAGGTATACGGCAAGACCGGCGAGGCCGAAGTCGACGGCGGCTCGCACTCCTGGTTCGTGGGCTTCCGCGGCGACATCGCGTTCGCCACGCTGCTGGTCAAAGGCGGTAGCTCCGACAATGCCGTCGCGGTGACACGGGACATGCTGGCAGCCTTGCCCGCCGGGTACTGATGCGCCTTCGCTCCCACACGGGGACGACCCAGAACCGGAGTTCACGGTCTCGTGGCCGGGGAAGCCGGGCCACCCGAACAAGTGTCGACCGATAGTTCACGGAGTCCTCCTTCGTCAGGCCCGGCCCGATACGTGCGCAGGCACGGGAGCCGAGGCATCCGCACCGGCCCGGACAGTGGTCATGGCGACTGTCCGGGCCGACGGCGGCCTACCGTCGATCCCGCTCGGACGACGCGATCAGCAGATGTTCCAAACTGGTCGTCCGGTCGGAGTACTCGTCGACGCCGATGACCGCAACGAACTCGCTGTCACCGACACGGTGCTGGAGGGGTAACCACGAGTTGGCGAGATACCAGCCCGCTCCTGCGGTGCCGCGCGGCCCCAAACCCCCGCAATAGATCCAGTACCGATCGGGATGCTGATCCGGGCACGGCCGCACTCGCGCGATGACGCCGAGGTTGCGGTCGTCGCCCGAGTCGTACCGGCTTCCGTCACTGAGCTCCAGGTGCACCGAGTCGTCGCCGCTGTCCCGGATGGTGAACAGCGGGTGCTCGACGATTCGCGGATACAACTGTGTGCAGTCGTTGCCGCTCAGCCCGAAACTGATGTACGGGCGATCGTGATGGGTGACCATGTAGCGGTCGCTGCGAACCTCGGCGCGGATGTTGGTGTAGCGCTGCAGCAAGGAGAACACATACAGCAGCCCGCGAAAATCGTTCTCCGACAGCACGGAGGGAATGTCGACGGGACGCTCCGGGAAAGCACCCTCCTGCTTCCCCAAAACTCGCCGACGGGAGATCCCCGCCGCCCGCAGTACTTCCACGGACGACCTGGACAGCTCGAACGACGGATACACCAGAGTTGTGCCCCTGGTGCTGGTCTCCACCCCGAGGAATGCCTCGAGCCGGATGTCGGTGCCGGTAGGACCCGACCCGAGTGACCGCGTGCCTTCCGGTGTCGAGTTGGCCATTTGAAACAGTCCTTCAACAGTCCAGCCGGGAAACATCTTCTCGAGCACCCGGCAGTGATAGTCGCGAGGAAGCCCGACCATACGGCCCGACAGCCACTGGTAGTACTGCGCTTTCGCCGGCCCATGCCCTGGGGGAATGGGCGGGTCCAGCTGCGCCGCGCATCTGTCGTACGCGGCAAGGAAATCCGGATGACTTTTCAGATGCCGCTCCGCTAGCAGCATCTTCAGTACGGTCGCCAACGAAACCCCCTTACCCCTGCAGCCTCTGTCGACGATGACGGAGGCTCTCTTGTATTGGCTCACCGCAACGAAACTGGGCCGTCGGCAAAAGCCTGCCGACGGCCCAGCCGCATCAGCCGTCAGATATAGATGAATGGAAGACCATTACTGGTTCCTGCGGACGTGGTTGCGGTGACTTGCACTGTTCCCGTTCCAGCGGGAGTGACGGCGGTGATCTGTGACGCGGAGTCGACGGTGAACGAGGTCGCCGGTGTGCCGCCGAAATCGACGGCGGTGGTGCCTGTCAGGTCGGTCCCGGTGAGGACGACTGTCGTTCCGCCGGCCGCCGGTCCTACATTCGGAAGCACGACCGCCAGTGTCGGTACCGCGATGTAGGTGTAGGCGAGGCCGTTGCTGGTTCCGCCGGAGGTGGTGGCGGTGACTTGCACCGTACCGGTCCCGGCGGGTGCCACGGCGGTGATCTGGGTCGGTGAGTCGACCGTGAACGAGGTCGCCGGTGTGGCGCCGAAGTTCACGGCTGTGGTCCCGGCCAGGTCGGCACCGGTGAGAACGACGACCGTTCCGCCCGTTTCCAAACCTACGTTCGGCAGCAAAGTCGCCAGGCTGGGCGCCGCCAGGTAGGTGAAGGCGACGCCGTTGGTTGTTCCGCCCGGGGTGGTGGCGGTGACCTGCACGATCCCGGTTCCCGCCGGTGCTACGGCGGTGATCTGTGTCGCGGAGTCGACGGTGAACGAGGTCGCCGGTGTGGCACCGAAGTTCACCGCGGTGGTTCCGGTCAGATCGGTTCCGGTGAGAACGACCGTCGTGCCGCCCGATGCCGGGCCTACGCTCGGAACCCCCACGGTGAGGGAGGGCACCGGAACATAGGTGTAGGCGACGCCGTTACTGGTCCCGCCCGCAGTGGTGGCGGTAACCTGTACGGTCCCCGTCCCCGCCGGTGCTACGGCGGTGACCTGGGTGGCGGAGTCGACGGTGAACGAGGTCGCCGGTGTGCCGCCGAAGTCGATCGCCGTGACTCCGGTCAGTCCTGTGCCGGTGAGCACGACGGTGGTTCCGCCGGATGCCGAGCCCAGGTTCGGAACCGCCGCCGCCAGGGTGGGAACCGCGACGTAGGTGTAGAGAACGCCGTTGGTGGTTCCGCCCGGGGTGGTGGCGGTGACTTGCACGATCCCGGTTCCCGCTGGTGCTACGGCGGTGATCTGGGTGGGAGAGTCGACGGTGAACGAGGTCGCCGGTGTGGCGCCGAAGTTCACCGCTGTGGTGCCGGTCAGATTCGTTCCGGTGAGAACGACTGTCGTGCCGCCGGATACCGAGCCCAGGTTCGGAACCGTCGTGGTGAGGGTGGGAAGCCCGACGTAGCTGTAGGCCACGCCGTTGCTGGTGCCACCCGCGGTGGTCGCCGTGACTTGAACCGTCCCGGTGCCCGCCGGTGCCACGGCCGTGATCTGGGTGTCGGAACCGACGATGAACGAGGTCGCCGGTGTGGCGCCGAAGTTCACCGCTGAGGTGGTGGACAGCCCTGTCCCCGTGAGGACGACGATCGTCCCGCCGGCCACCGGGCCCACGTTCGGAACCGCCGTGGTGAGCGCGGGTACCGGCACATACGTGAAGGCCAAGCCGTTGCTGGTTCCACCGGGCGTGGTCGCCGTGACTTGCACGGTGCCGGTCCCGGCGGGTGCTACGGCGGTGATCTGCGTGGCGGAGTTGACGGTGAACGAGGTCGCCGGTGTGGCGCCGAAGTTCACCGCTGTGGTGCCGGTCAGATTCGTTCCGGTGAGAACGACTGTCGTGCCGCCCGATTCCGACCCCACATTCGGAACCGCTGCGGTCAGTGCGGGCACCGCGATGTAGGTGTAGGCGACGCCGCTACTGGTTCCACCCGGTGTGGTGACCGTGAGTTGCACGGTTCCGGTTCCGGCGGGAACGATGGCCGTGATCTGGGTGTCGGAGTTGACGGTGAACGAGGTCGCCGGTGTGGCGCCGAAGTTGACCGCGGTCGCCCCGGTCAGCCCCGTTCCGGTGACGATCACCGTCGTGCCGCCGGTCGCCGGGCCGACATTCGGAACCACCGTGGTGACGGCGGGCACCGGGATGTAGGTGTAGGCGACGCCGCCGCTGGTTCCGCCGGGTGTGGTGACCGTGAGTTGCACGGTTCCGGTTCCGGCGGGTGCGATGGCGGTGATCTGGGTGTCGGAGTTGACGGTGAACGAGGTCGCCGGTGTGGCGCCGAAGTTGACCGCGGTCGCTCCGGTCAACCCTGTGCCGGTGACGACCACTGTCGTCCCGCCCGCTTCCACACCTGCGTTCGGCACCGCCGCGGTGACAGTAGGCACTGCGACGTAGGTGTAGGCGACGCCGTTGCTGGTTCCGCCCGGTGTGGTGACGGTGAGTTGCACCGTTCCGGTTCCGGCGGGTGCGATGGCGGTGATCTGGGTGTCGGAGTTGACGATGAACGAGGTCGCCGGTGTGCCACCGAAGTTGACCGCGCTCGCTCCGCTCAGTCCCGTTCCGGTGATGACGACGGTCGTCCCCCCGGTCACCGGCCCCACGCTCGGTACCGCCGCGCTGATGGCGGGCACTGCGACGTAGGTGTAGGCGACGCCGTTGCTGGTTCCGCCCGGTGTGGTGACGGTGAGTTGCACCGTTCCGGTTCCGGCGGGTGCGATGGCGGTGATCTGGGTGTCGGAGTTGACCGTGAACGAGGCTGCCGGCGTCGCGCCGAAGTTGACCGCGGTCGCTCCGGTCAGTCCCGTTCCGGTGATGACGACGGTCGTCCCTCCGGTCACCGGTCCGACATTCGGTACCGCCGCGGTGATGGCGGGCACCGGAATGTAGGTGTAGGGGAGGCCGTTGCTGGTTCCGCCCGGAGTGGTGACGGTGACCTGTACGGTCCCGCTGCCGGCCGGCGCGACCGCCGTGATCTGGGTAGCCGAATTGACCGTGAACGAGCTCGCCGGTGTGCCACCGAAGTTGACGGCCGTGGCTCCCGTCAGATTCGTGCCCGTGATGACGACTGTCGTCCCGCCCGTAACCGGACCGGCACTCGGCACCAGCGTCGTCAGGGTCGGCACCGCCACGTAGGTGAAGGGGAGTCCATTAGTGGTCCCTCCAGGTGTCGTGACGGTGACCTGCACGGTCCCCGTTCCGGCGGGTGCTACGGCGGTGATCTGGGTGTCGGAGTTGACCGTGAACGAGGTCGCCGGAGTGCCGCCGAAGTTGACCGCGGTGGCGGTCGACAAGCCCGTTCCGGTGATGATCACCGTCGTCCCGCCGGTTGTCGGACCGGTGGTGGGCACAAGGCTGGTGAGTGCGGGGACACCGGCATAGGTGTAGGAGACGCCGTTGCTGGTTCCCCCGGAGCCGGTGACCGTCACCTGCACGGTGCCCGTTCCCGGGGGTGCGACGGCGGTGATCTGAGTGGGCGAGTTGACCGTGAAAATGGTTGCGGTATTGCCGAACCGGACGGTCAGGGGACCGGTGAATCCGGTGCCGGTGATCGTGACAGTGTTGCCGCCCGAGGCGGGACCGGCGGTCGGCACAATCGACGTGATGGTCGGAACGACGACGTAGATGAACGGCACCGCGCCGCTGGTACCACCCGGTCCGGTGACGGTGACCGGAACGATCCCGGTCCCGGCGGGCGTCACAGCCGTGATCTGCGTGTCGGAGTTGACGGTGAACGAAGTCGCCGGTGTGCTACCGAAGTTGACCGCGGTGGCTCCCGTGAAGCCCGAGCCGGTGAGGGTGACCGTCGTCCCGCCTCCGGTGGAGCCCTGGTTCGGGTTGATGCTGTTCAACGCGGGGACCGGAACATAGGTGTAGGGAAGGCCGTTGCTGGTTCCCTCGGAGCTGGTGACGGTGACCTGCACCGTACCGACCGATCCGGCGGGAGCTATGGCCGTGATCTGGGTGGGGGAGTTGATAGTGAACGTGGTCGCGGTACCCCCGAACCGCACGGTCATTGGACCGCTGAAACCGGTACCGGTGATCGTGACATTGGTCCCCCCCGTGGTTGGGCCTGAGGTCGGGGAGAGGGAAGTGATGGTAGGCATGGCTGCCTCCTATTTGCCGTGGTGATGATTCCTCTGCACCGGGGGGCGCCCGCCGCTGTTCAACGGCCCGGCTAATTCCATTAACACCTCTGGAGCGATGCCTGGCAACGTGTCTGGCGCTCCGTTTTGGTCCGTTTTCGAATCGCCATCGGTGCGGCAGGTTGCGGCACGAACTTCCTGGCAGACGGTGTGGCAGCGATGTTTTCGGCAGCGCTGTGCCGCCGTCTGCCGGAGGGCGGCTCCTTCTGAGCCGCGGTCCCGGCGAACGATTGGCGACCAAGCGGAACGTTCGTCAGCGTCCGGCCAGGAAGGAAACTTCCGGTCTCACAGGAACAGTTCGGGTGGGTCGTCGAACTCGATGCCCGCCTGCCGTGCCCTGGTCACCATCTTCCGGTCCCACTCCCGGTGCGCCCGCAGCGCCATCCGGAACGCGCCCATCTGCTCGGACATCTGCTGTGTCTGCGAAATGGCCAGGTCACTCAGCACTTTCGCGGCGTCGGCTTTCGTCTTCGTCATGGTGGCGTCGACGTCGCCGCGCTTGAACCACGCCGTCACGGCCGCGGACAGCACCGACGAGCTGGCGATGAGCACCAGCGCCGCGAAAATCGGAGACTGCTGGATCACGTTCATGACGCCTCCCGAATCTTCACCGCGTGCAGCGTCCTGACGTCCTGCAGTACCTGTCTGCGCTTCCACAGGAAAGCGATCCCCAAGGCGATGGGCAGCGGACCCCCGAGAACCGTGGCCGGACCCAGGGTTCCATGCTGGACCTGCAACAGCAGCAGTTGCGCACCGAAGGCCACCAGTGACCAGCCCAGCGCCCCTAAACCGATTTGTTCGACCAGGTAACCCCAGACACGCCGGGCGAACACACCGGTCAGCGTCGCCACGCAGCCGATCAGCATGAGGATCAGCCACAGCGTGCGGAAATGCGAGGGCATGGCCGCGATCGCCGAACCCGATGGCGGGCCATAGACGCACTGCAACACCATCGAGACGCCGAAGACGGCGCACAGCACTACTTCGAAGGGGTCGTGTCGGGTCTTCTCCTTCGGGGTTTTCATGCTGGTTCACCGCTGTCGGGTGGCGCGGGGCTCACCCGGTGCCGTGCCGCCTCGACCGCGGGCAGGCCCAGCGCCGCCGCGACGACGGCGAGAACGAATCCGGAAAGATCGGACGAGACGACGCCCTTGGTGACGCCGTATCCGATCAGCGCTACCAGCAGCGGGTACAGCAAGGCGCGGACGGGCTCGCTGCGCAGGATGGTGATGACATTGTTCATCGGTTTTCCCTTTCTCCATTGTGTGGGTCGTGCAGGGGTTCATCGATGCCGTCGGCGGTCACCGTGGCCAGGGTCTGGCGCGGCGTCCAGTAGACGAGACCGTTCTCGAAGTTCTGGTAGGTACCGGTGTCCCAGGGAATCTCGTCGGAGGTCGGCCAGCCGAGGCGGCCGTTCTCGGAGCCGCTGCGGTTCCAGCGGTCGCGGATCGCACCGTGCATCCAGTAGGCCTTCGCGCCGTCACGCCGGTACAGCGCACCGCCTTGGAAGCCCTGTACCTCACCCCACGGCAGGCCGTCAGGTCCGTCCAACACGGTGCAGTCGGTGACCGGATATCCGAGCGGGCCTGCTTCCCAGCCCAACTCGCCGAACTTCTGCCACAACGTGTGCGGGATCGGATGCGCGCCGGTCGAGGGATGCCAGTAGATGAAGCCGTGCTCGAACTGGGCGTATCGGCCCACTCTGTCCGAAGTGACGGACTCGCCGCCGCTGATTCGGTCTCCGAGCCAGGGATTGACGGCGTAGATGTCATCGATCGCGTCCGGCGGCGCTGCGGCGGGTGCACCGGCGGCGTATTCCTGGACATAGCCTATGAAGCGGGTCCAAGGGAAGTTGAAGCCCACGTCGGTGTGTGTGCCGAGGCCGAGGCATTCCGTCACGTAATTGTGGTCGCTCACGCCCTCGCGCTGCTGGTAAGGCGGTGTGATGACGTCGATGGCGAAGCCGTATCTCCTCGCGTCCTGGACAGCCAGCCACGCCGCGATCCGAATGTCTCCGTCGATCTGTGCCCAGTCGTCCGGTCCCCACCCCGCGCGGCTTCCGGCGAAGCACAAGTTGATCGTGTACGGGTTCGCGTCCAGCACCGACCAACTCGCGAGGTCGGTGTCGAGGACATCGCACACGATGCCATCCCGCACGGTGTAGTGATAGCTGACCCCGTGGCCGGGATCGTTGAGATAACTGGCCAGGCTCTCGGCCGTGCCGTCGCCTTCCTGCGTGTGCAGCAGGAAATTGGTGATCCGCGCTCCGTGGCGCGAAGACCCCGATGCGCCCATACGATTGAGTTCTGTGTATTCCGGTGGCATCATTCCGTGCCTCCCGATGATCGGATTGCGGTGCGGCGACCATCGGTCGCCGAGGATGGGTCGAAGCAGGACGACGGGGGAGCCGGACTGCACCCGGTAGGGGGAGTAAACCCGCGCGTCGGACTGCGTCGTGACGTCGATTCGCCGAAGGACCGGGGAATCTAGTTGAACCCGTATGCGAAGGAGGAGGGTTCGTGGTGTCGCGCTTCCGCGTGTACCGGGGTGTCGTCCGCCGAGACGCCGGTCGCGGTGACACGGGGACCCCACCATTGATGTCCCGAGGACGGGAAGAGGAAAGTAGGCATGTCGCTGCCTCTCTGTTTGCTGGTTCCTCTATACCGGGGGGTGCCCGACTCTGTGTGTGGCCCGGTTACTTCCATTAATGCCCTAGAAACAGCGCCTCGGCAACGCGTCCCGGCATCCGTTTTTGTCCGTTTTCCAGATCGTTGCCAGGCGTTGACCGGTGGGGGGTGCTCCAGTGTGGACACCTTGTCCGGCCTTGCTGCGGCGTAGTTCTCGGGAGCGCGACCGACCGGAGTATGTTGCCGAGATTTCGGCCGCCACGCTAGGAGACGAAGATCAGTCGCACAGTGCCTGCGGCCGCCTGCGAATCCGTCTGCTGGGCAGTGCTTTACGAGAGCACAACCGAGCATCCGAGGTGCGCAAACGACTGGGCCGTCGACGAGATTCCGGCGACGGTACACGGGCAGCCGCAATCAGACGTGGGTCTAGGTGAGGGCATACCTGTTACCGCCCGAATCTGTGACGGGTGCTCTGCGCAGCTCCGGACCCACCCGGCGCGACGGCCGCGATCTGTTCCGAGAGCAGGAGTTGTGCTTGCCATGCGGTCAGCGCGTTGTCGCTCCACGTGCCGAGCGGGAGCGGTCAGCCCTTCAACGTGCGGATCATGTTCACCAGTGCTTGGCCGCCTTCTCGTATCAGTTGATCATCTCTCGTCGTTTGATCTTCGGTGGCTTTGAAGTGGAGTTCGCCCTCCCAGCCATCGATCGTGGCGGTGAGGTCGACGTCGAGCAGCGTGGTGGCGTGATCGCCCCCCTTGGGCAGTGGCTCGGTAGCCACCTCGACGGTCGCGCCGTCCACGGTAACGACCTTGGTCGAGTAGTTCTCTGCCGTCGACGGAGATTCGGAGAGGGTGTTACCACTGACGATGACGCGAAACAGCGATACGTACCCGTGGAAAGACGGCCACGCGGACCCGTCGGCCTCCTCATAGAAGCACCCATTGCCGGTGCCGACCTCATCGGTCAGTGCTTTTCCGCCGGCACCGGGGCTAACCTTCAGGTTCTCGGCACCAGCTCGGGTGACGAAAAACTGTTTCGTAGAGTCGCATAACTCCTGGATGGTGTGGCTGCTCGTCGGTATCTGATACTTGTCGGGATGAGCGTGCGAGAACAGATCGCAGGCCGAAACCAGCGCCGACAGCGCCGAAATCACCAGAAGCCTTCGCGGGTTCATGTCGCCTGCCATTCGGAGCCGGGATAATTGATGTTGAAGTCGTCGGAAGTGCTACGCGGCCAACGATCGTTATGGAATCCTTTCTGGCTTTCTGTCGACTCCTTTATTTTGCTGATGCTCTGCCTTTGCGATAGGAGGGCATCTATGAGAGTTTTCGTATACGCGACGGCGCTGCTTATTACTTTTCCGAGGATATCAATCGCATCGGAGACTCCGATTGGAGCGGCGACAAAGGTGGCTATCTTGGTAAGAGATTTCCCGAGCTTTACGAGCAGGTCCGCGATATCTGTGACGATCTTGGAGTAGAAGTCCCAAGCGATGTCCGAGACTTCGGCGAGTGCTTCGGCCATCTTGTCGCAGGTCGATTTCGCGGAGTCCATGGCTGTGTCTTGCAGTGTCCGCGCCGTTGTGTATTTGAGTGCCGCCGCTCCTGCCCAGTAACCGGTGACGCTCCCGTTGTTCACCTCGTTGTTCTGCGCGCCGCCGATCTTGCCTTTCAGCGTCGTCCATGCCTCGCTCGTCTGCAGGAAGGCGATTGGCGCCTTCAAACTGTCGACCGCACCCTGCAGTTTGTCCAAGAGTTCTTGGATCTTTTTCTTGATCGCTTCCTTGTGGTCCTGCATGTAGCCGGTGAAGTCATCTTCGGTGATCGCGCCGTAGAGGGCACCTGCCACCGCACCGGCCGCTCCGAAGAATGTCGCCGCCTCGACCTCGGCGGCGGCAATCGCCGCCTTCTGGAACGCGTCATCCACCTTTGCGGGCTGGTTCCTGATCTCCGCGATCTGGTCCGAGAACCTATCGAGTACGGAGTTGATCTCGTCCAGAGATTTAGTGGCGCCCATGGCTAGTCCGCCTCCAGTTCGATCAAGACGTTCGCGAAGTTCTGGTCCTGCTCCTGATAGACCTTGGCGACATGGTCCAGAACCTTGGCGATGGAATCGGTTTCATCTCTTCCCTCGACCAATCTGTCGTACATATACCGTGCAGCGGCCATCTGAGCGTCCCAAGTTTCTTGGAACAGCCCCCAGGCGACGTCCTGGTGACTGAAAATGGATACTCTGCGCCTGCGTCGCGGCGACGGTGAGGGTGTCCGACGCGTGATCCCAGGCTCGGGCAGCCTTCACCAACTGGTTCAGATCCGCTGCGAAATCGACCATTACAAGTTCCTCATCAGGTAGCGCTTGTATTCCGCGAGTTCGTGTTCGAGCTCATCGTCGGTGCGGTCGGCCCATGACCCGTCTTCGTGGAACCGTGGGCGCTGTTGCCGGATCTGGTTCGCGCAGTCGAGGATGTCGTGCGCGATGTAGGACGGGCTGGCCGTGGCAGCCCACCGCGGATCTACCTCGATGCTGCCGATGCGAGAGATGCTCGCGACCATCGTGATCGATGGCCCGCCGAAATCGGTCACTGGCCCTCGCCCGACGAATTCATCACTCAGCCGTAAGTAGCGTTCGACCATCTCGAATTCGGCGAGCGACCGGGTGTCGAGGAGCGTGATCAGTTCTGTGCGGCGAGACTGGGATACGGTCAATTCGGTCCATCTGCCCGATGCGATGACCGGCGCGTCATGCCGCCACAGCGCCAGATAATAGCCGGTCATCGCCGCCGCGGAGAAGTCCGGTGGATCCAGGCGGTCGTGGATATTCCGGCTCACACCGACATCCACCGGAAGGCGTCCGTCGTCGAGATGCATCGTGAACAGTCCCACGCCGATCGAACGGGTGAACTCGCTCATCGAATTCCTTCGTCTCTCGATAACGACCCGCTGTGGGAACACCGTCTTCGGCACTGCGGCTCTCTTCCTCGGTCACTTCTGTCGGCTTGTGGTAGTTGCCTGCGTACAGAGTTGGACGCCGAGGGACCCGGTTCGGTTCCGCCGGCCTCGTTACCAACTTTCCGGGCGGGCGGCTGCCAAGCGTTGGAGGGCTTGGTCGATCCAGGTTGTGAAGTGGGTTGTCAGGTCGGTGGGGGTGGTGGGGCGGACGGTGATGTGGTCGGCGCGGTGTTCGGTGTAGCGGCCGTCGTCGGAGATGTCGTGCCACTGGAGGACTTTGGCGGGCTTCGTCCGGGTGTGCAGGGGAGCGGTGAGGAGGACGGCGGTGCCGCCGCCGTCGACCGGGCGGCCCAGGAGGCGCTGGTACTGCTCGCGGGGGGTGTTGCGCGCGTTGTCCTCGAGGTAGGTGTCCCGGCGGGGGATCAGGTCGTCGGGATGGAACGTGGCGGGCTTCTCGGCTCCGGGCGCGCAGGCCGGAACGGCCTTGACCAGGCGGACGGGGAGTTGCTCGGCGGGGAACATGCGCACGCGGATCGGGCCGTGCTTGTGGTGGTTGCCCGCTTGGCTCAGAACGACAGCGCGGTAGCTGTCGCGGGCGCCGAGGATCCGGTACTCGCGGACGTCCTGGGTGCCGGTGCTGTTCTTGTGCTTGCACGTGCCGCCGAGGATCTCGATGCGGAACTCGGAGGCGCCCAGGATGTGCAGGGCCGCGTTGATCTCGTCGAGTTCGTCCGCGGAATAGTGCCCCCACACGGCCGCGCGGTGGGCGGCGAAGTCGTCGCGGAAGGCGAAACGACTGGTGTAGCGCAATGGGCCGGGGATCCGGTCGTGCGCGTCGCCATACCAGAGCGCGGCGAAATCGTCCGGTTCCCAAATCCATTCAGCCATGTGCGATCCCATCCGGCCGTGTCGGAGCGGCCAATGTCCACGCGCACACGCCTGCCGCCGAGCTGTGGTGCGGGAGTGTGCCGAGTCGAGAGTATGTGGCCCCGATCAGGTCTGCGTGCCGCCGATGACGCCACCGGGCACGGTCTTCGCAACCTCGCCGAGCAGCTCGTCGGTGTTCTCCTGGGTGATCAGGTAGTCCGGCGTCTTGTGCTCGGATTCGTCGTCCTTGCCGCCGCCGCGAGCGCCGGGCGCCATCATGCCCGGCATACCGCTCATACCTCGCGCCGCCGTGGCAGCCGACGCGGCGGCCTGGTTCATCGATGTGGTCGGCATCCCAGGTGCGCCCGCGACGCTGCGTCCCGGTTGCGGCTGGTTGGGTGTGCCAGGACTGCCAGGTGTGCCTGGACTGTGCGGCGACGGGGTGCCAGCCGGCACTGTCTTGGTCGGGTCCGTGGTGGTGGCGGGGGTTGTAGAGGCGGGGTCCACGCCGGTGGGTGTGGTCGAAGTGTCGGAAGCTGTCGTGTCGGAGGATTGCTGGTCCTGCGCCGACTCGTCGGTGGACTGCTGTTCCTCGGTGCTCGTCTCGTCGGGCTCGCCGTCGCCGTCCTTGTCACCGGGAGTGCCCGAATCGGTGGCGGCAGGACTGGTGCCCGGGTCGTTCGAGCCCGGACCGTTGTTGTCGCCACTCTGGTACCCACCTGGCGGAGGCGCGGGAATGTCCACCGACGCGGTCGGACCGACCGGAGTGGGCAGCACCGGAATCTTGCCGTCCATCTCACTGAACGGCTGTACGTAGAACTCTTTCATCGCCGCCCGCGCGGCCTGCTCGGCCTCGGACCGCTCGTCCGACAGACTCCAGCGCGTCGGGTGGAAGACCCGCTCGCGGAAGGAATAGTCGACGGTATCCGGGAGGGCTCTCTTCGTATTGGCGATGGCGGTAGCGGCGTCACGGACCCGGCAGTACAGCTCCTCCAAGGAGTTCGTGAGATTCTGCGCGTCGCTGGTGTACTTGGCGATCGCGTTCTTGGATTGTTCCGCAGCGGGGCCGGACCAGGCTTGGGCGATGGAGGTCTGGATGGAGCGGGCGAAGGTTTCTACACCCTGCTCCCACTGGATGCGGGCCTTCCAGTACTTGTCTGCTTGGTTGACTGCATCAGTGATATTGAGTGGATCAAAGGCTTCCTTGATCCGTGAGTGTTCCCAACTGTCGGAGTGTTCGCCACCATTCGGGATACGTGGGCTTTCGTAACCGCTCATTTCCCAGTCCCGTCCGGGAGGGATACCGGTCCGTGAGGGAGTTGGACAGGTGGGCGTTCGGGAAGTGACGTATTCAGCCTGTTGAACTCTGCGGCGAAGTCGCTATCTGCCTGCATCATTCGATCGCGGACGATCTTGTAGGTATCTTGGATGTCCTCAACGATGCGGTAGTGATCATCAAGGATCTCGAATACGCTATTGCGGTCATCCGCAAGGCTCGCCTTCTTCTTGAACCGCCCCACCAATGTACGCGCCGAGACCATGCCCTCGGTTTTCTCGCCGAGCCCCCATTGATCGTGGCGACCTACCTCGTTCATGATGACCTGAATACGCCTGATAGCGTCCTTGAAGTAGTTGCAGTCACGATCGATATAGACGAAGTCCTCGGCCTTCATCGCTACCGAGAATTGGCCTTCTCGTGCCGCCGCCAGCATGTTCGCCATAGGCCGTGTCTGTGGCGGGTCGTCGTCGCTCATTTGTTCGCCCCTCCCGACGAGATCGGACTACTGGTTATACGTTGGTGGGCATGGTCGGAGCGATCTTCTCGGCGAGTGTCCGAGCGATCACGCATGAATCTATCTGCCCCGTATCTCGATTCGATGCCGGATTCAGAATGCTGATGTCGAGGCTGCCACTGGTCATCTCTACGTTCGCCACACAGGCTTCTTGGCGGCCCTCTGTTTGGCGGCTGGTGATTATCCTGCGGCCGCTGGCAAGAAATTCTGCAGTGCCCGGAAATTTCTTATCTAGCGTCATGCCGACAGTCACGTTCGTCGTTGTGATGGTGGCGAAATATCCGTCGGTGCGGCCGTACACGCACCCGCGCCATCTGAGTCCGCCGTTGGCATCTGAGTTGGCGGTGTCCTGTCGACGCAACCTTTCAGAGTCCAGCACCGACTGGGGGATGTCTTTGCAGGTGTCGTATCCGGACGGAACATCAGGTGCGACGCTGGGATTGGTCGACGCCGCTCCATAGCCTGTTGGCCGGTCGTTACTATCCGCGAAGGATCCGCAGCCCGCTAGAGCAAGTGCAGCACCGAGGGCGAGAACTGCGGATCGAAGAGGCTTGGACCTACTTGTCATCCGGTTCCCCTCGCGCCGGGTTCGCTGCATCTGGCTTGGGCCGGACCGGCTTCTCCGTCCCCCCGCAGTGACTGCCGACGCTACCGGTGGGTTTGGCCGGGTGCAAGCGGTCCGACAGGCGAATTGACGGTCTCAGAGTCGTTCTATCGGGGGGAGTGCCCGGACCTCATAGAAGGAGGCCCGGAACATGCCCATGACAGACTCGGTTAAAGCTGCGGCCGACCGAGGTCACCTTTAGCCATGCGATCAATGAAGGAATCCCACTCGCTTGGTGCGAACAGGAGGGATGGTCCGGCGGGGTTCTTCGAGTCGCGTACACCCACTGAGCCTTCGATGAGGAACGCGACCTCAACACAGTCCTTCTCGGCACTGCTATAGCTGCTCTTGAACCAGGTGATGTCGGATCGGCTGATGCTCACTCGGCGTACTCCTTCGCGATCTTGTCGATGAGAGCTCGGCTACGCCCTTGGTCCAGTGCCGATCGCTGGATATCGGCGTACGCCTGGCGGTATCGCCGGATCTCCTCGGGCTTCTCAAGATACAGGTCGCCGGTGAGCGCCTGCATGTAAACGACCGGTGGCTCGGTGAGATGAGCGGTCGGGTGCTTGGGGAAGTCGAGCATTACAAACGAGCCAGCGCCCAGCCCTGCGTACGTCTCCGCTGCCAGGGGAACTACTCGCACTGAGACATTAGGTCGTTCACCGATTCTCATCAGGTGTTTGAGCTGTTGCTCCATGATCGACGGACCTCCGATCGCACGGCGAAGCGCAGACTCATCGATGACAGCCTCGAGCAGTACAGGCTCCGAGTCGGTATCCAAGCGTGCCTTTCGCTGTCTGAACATCTCGATCCTCCGTTCGACTTCAGGGCTGGGTATCGCAGGCAAGTCGACC
This sequence comes from Nocardia sp. CY15, assembly GCF_009829295.1. Classification (NCBI taxonomy): domain Bacteria; kingdom Bacillati; phylum Actinomycetota; class Actinomycetes; order Mycobacteriales; family Nocardiaceae; genus Nocardia; species Nocardia sp. CY15. The sequence goes on along the minus strand of NZ_VUOT01000001.1, from coordinate 447,947 downwards.
CAGATCAGCGCGCGCCGGTACTCGTCGGTTTGCAGAAGTCCGGGCATAAGAGTGGTCTGGTAGGAGACGAGACGCTTGGCCACCGCCTCCAGTTCCACGAACAGGCTGAACTCCTCGGCGATGGTGTCTCCGTAGGCATGCCACCACCCGGTGCGCTTGGTCTCTTCGACCAGGTTGAGCAGGACCGCGGTTCGTTCCTCCGATGCCCCGTACACCTTGCACAACCGCTCGATGAACAGCGGATTCAGCCGGACCGGCTGCCCGGTCTCCATCCGCCACAGGGTTTGTTTCCCCACGCCGATCGCATGGCGGGCGTACTCCGCGCTGACGCCCGAGTTGACCCGCAGCTCGCGCAGCTGCCTGCCGAGCATGCGGCGGGGGAGGGTGGATCCGGTTGGAGTCACGACGAATTCCCTTTCGTAGCCTAAGTATTGGCCAGGTATCTAACTGGAACCGTTGTGGCGGGGGGCCTTGGAACCTGGGCGGTTTTCGCCCGGTTCCACCACTGAGAAAGTTCCCGCCCAGCAATATCCGGTGCTCTACTGAACGCGACCGGCACGAATCGAAGAAGTGCTGAAACCTTAACCGCGACAACGGTTACAGGTCCAGCGGCCGGCATTCTCCGCTTACCGAACTATGTGAATCGAGGCTGGCGAATGAACTATGCGGCATTCGCGGACACTCCCGCGTCTCGCTGTGCGTTTTACCGCCGCACCTGTGGGCTGCCCGCCGGGATACACCCGGAGATCGGCCGGATCGTCGTGAAGGCCGGCGTGGTGGGCGGGATCACGATGCCCGACAGGCTGGGGCAGTGCGTGCGCGACGACATGCTTTTCCGTGGCATGCCGTTGGGGCCGGTGATCGCGCATATCCGTTCTCGGCGGTGGACTTTCCTGTGCCGACCCGATCTACCCGACGACATGCGGCTGTTCGCGGCCTTGTTCCGGCTCGACGTTTCGATCGTGCCTTTCGGCAGCGAAATCGCGCTGCCGTCGCCCGCCGACGCGAACGGCGTATTCCGCCGATGGGTGGTGGCGCCGCGCGACACGTTCCGTCCGTCCGGAATGGTGATCGTGAATTGCCTGCTGGCCCGCGCGGGCGGGAAAGACGCGCCATGAGCGAGGGCTTGCCGACGCGAACCCAGCTGCTGCGGGCCTGCCGGGAGGGTGCGCCGCCGCCGGGGCATCCGGTGCTGTCGCGGGCGCGCGCCCTAGCGGAACTGCATGTTCGCCGGCTCCGCACGGAACGGGAATGTGCGTGCGCAATCGATGAGCGCCGGGCCCGGCTGGTTCGTGACGTCGACCGCTGGGTCGAGTCCCGGTTGCCCGTGGCGCGTGGCGGAGCCTATCTGCACACCGAATCGCTCGGCTCGGTAGTCGACCGACTCGCCCAGCTGAGCGCGTGCGCGTACACGGCCATGGCCGAGGACCAGGAGTGGGACCTGTGGTTCGCGTGGGAGCGGCTGGCCGAACTGGCTGTCGGCTATGAGGATCTGGTCACCGAACTGACCAGCGGGCGCCGTCGATTGCCGAGCGCTTCCTAGACCGTGGCGTGCGCCGGTTCAATCGCGCCGCAAGGTGGCGGCGAGGTGGTGTTGCAGTGGCTCGCCGACCGCCGCCATCCGCAGGGAGTAGTCGATGGTGTCGCCGGACAGGCGCAGCGAACGGCCGAGGGCGGTCACGAGTTTGGCGGTGGTGCTGCGCCCGATGTTGGTGGAGTCCAATTCCATGCGCAGCATGCCGTCCTCGACCGCGAGCGAACCCTCGCAGATTTCGGTGATACCGGTGGGATGCGCGAGGATCAATTCGACGCGGTCGGGGCGTGGGCAACGCAGATAGCCGGTTTCGGCGTGCAGCGGCCGGCCGTCGTCGGTGGCGCGGGTCTTCTGACGGTAGGTGAGGAACGGGCGGCCGAGATGGCCGAACCGGATTTCCTCGACATAGCCGAACGGAGGAATGGTCGGGTATTCACCCTGTCCGTTCCCGCGCCAAGTGCCGAGCAGTGGAGCGAGCGGAGCGATATCGGGATGCAGGGTAATAGCAGGCTGGGGTTCGACCACGGCGAACAGCCTAAACCCGTGCCCGTCCAACCGTTCGGGTACTCCCGAAATTGCCGCGCGCTAAGGTTAGCTTCGCCTTATCACCAATGTGGTGTGGTCGGAAAGGAAACAGGAAGTTGAACGGACGCTGGAAAGAGTCGCGCCGTGGCGGTATGCCTCGGTCGCGGACCCGAAGTGGTCTGCTGCGCGTGTCGGCGCTCGGCGCCGCGCTGATCGTGGCGGCGGGCTGCTCGGACTCGAAGCCGGACGAGGTGCCCGCGCTCGACGGCAACAAATACGTCCAAACCAATCTCGCGGCCAACAACGCGGAGTACAACGCGCAGTTCGTTTTCCCCGACCTGGTGAACGCCTGGGGGCTCGCCGACCGACCCAAGGGCGCCGGTGGGCACTTCTGGGTGGGCGCGGGCGGCAAGTCGTTCCAATTCGTCGGTGACGTGACCAAGTCGGCCGACGAGAAGGTGCAGAAGCTCTTCCAGGACCAGTTGAAGATCGTCACCATCCCCGGCGCCGACGCCGACACCTCGGACAAGAGCGCGGGCAAGACCACCGGCGTGGTGTTCAACCCGGCGCCGATCACCTCCGATCTGTTCGTCGTCCGCGACCAGCCGGTCGAGGCGGAAGGCGGGCCGCTGAACGGCTCGGCGCGCTTCATCTTCGCTACCGACTCCGGCAAGATCTCCGCCTGGACCGAGCAGGGCTTCGAGGGCCGGATCGTGCGCCACGACGGCCCGGCCAACCTGGTCTTCGACGGCGCGCCGCAGGGTATGCAGTTCTTCGGGATCGCGCTGGCGCCGTCCGGGGACACGCTGCTGGCCGCCGACTTCGGCGCCGACCCGCAAGTCCGGACATTCGACAGGAACTGGCAGCCGATTCCGACCGTCGGCTTCGCCAACCCCTTCGCCACCGGCGACGCGATCGACCCGGCCGCGCCGGAGAAGGGTAAGAAGGCCAAACCCGGCGATCCCGCGCCGTTCAACGTCTCCACCATCGGCGACCGGGTGTTCGTCGCCTACGCCACGACGCAACCGGACGAACAGGACGCGACGAAGTTCGACGCCGGCGAGGAGGATTCGCTGGAGAAGGACGAAGAGCGGGAAGCGGGCGGCGAACCGGACAAGGGCAAGCTCGCCGAGTTCGACGCCACCGGCAAATTGGTGCGCATCATCGACGACGGCAAGCGCCTGAACGCACCCTGGGCGGTGACGATCGCACCGGAGGGCTTCGGTCCGCTCAGCGGGAAACTGCTGGTCGGCAACTTCGGCGGTGCCGGGCACGTGCTGGCCTACGACGACACCACCGGCAAGTTCGCCGACTACCTGCGCGATGCCGACGGCAAGCCGGTCGCGATCGAAGGGCTGTGGGCGCTGATGTTCGGTAACGGCGAGAGCCTCGGCGACGCCGACTCGCTGTACTTCACGGCGGGACCCGACGACGAGAAGGACGGTCTGTTCGGCAAGCTGCGGTTGAAGTAGATCCGGTTCGTGGCAGCCCGCGCCGACTCGGCGCGGGCTGCTCGTGCTTCTACCGGCCGCCGGTCGGTGCCGAGGCTCGGCGTTTGGTGCGTCGCTCCTGGATAGCCGACTCGACCTCGTCGACCGCCGTTCGTATCGTCGCCCCGTAGCCGTCCTCGGCGAGGGTGTGCACCCGTGCACGGGCGGCGTCGATCTGGCGCTGCGCGGCGTCGAACGAGCCGAGCCTGCGATAGTCGTCGGCGAGATTCAAATGCAGTGACGGGTAGAACGCGGCCACCCGCAGCGATCCGTCATAGGTTTGCGCCCGATCGTCCGAGAGGCTGTCGGCGGCGTCGAGCGCCCGGATGTCCCAAGTGAGCGCTTCGGCGGCGTCGTCGTACAAGTCGGCCAGATAGTGGGCGAGCGTGCACCGGTGCAACGGGTCGCCCTGCGGACCGAGCGAGGCCCACACGGCGAGCAGAGCGTCCCGCGCGTCGTCGGGACGCCCCTCGTGCCCGAGCGCGACCGCGCTGGTGATGGTGTTCATGGTGTCGTCCGAGGTGGTGTTCATCAGGTCTCCTAGACCCTGGTAGTAGCGACTGCTATTTCGTGGTCGATGGGTCGCACGGGCATCGCCAGGGTGGTGAGGTCTCCGTCGGTCGCGGAGCGCAGGACCACCGGCTGATCGGCGGCGATGATGTCGAGCATCAGATCGGGGCCGAGCGCGGTGCGGACGGCGGGCAGCAGTGTGGCGGGATCGAACGACAGTGTGATGACGGAGCCGGTGACCGTCGCGGGCAGGCGGTGCGCCGTGCCGGGTGCGGACGCCGCGATCTCGGTCGGCCGGATCGCGAATCGCACCACGGCGTCGAATTTTTCGAGAAGCTCCAGCACCGCCTGCCGGGCGACGATCACTCGGGTTCGGACCGGCCCCAGCCCCGACAGCAAGGCTCGGTGGTCCGGGAAGGTCGCCTGAATGACGGCCGACTGGTATTCGACGCCGTCGCCGCTGAGGAGCAGTCCGTCGTCTGTCGAGGTGACGACGACCTCGTTCCTGCCGCACAACCACTCGATGAGCGACTCGAGTCCGTTCGGATCGAGCACCACGGACCACTCGCCGCCGTGCTGCCGGTGCGCCACCACGGTCCGGGTGGACAGGCGGTAACGGTCGGTGGCCGTGAGCGTCACCGCGTTACCACCCGCTTCCAGCAGAATGCCCGCCAGCACGGGTATCTCGCGGGTCCGCGCCGCGGCCCCGCGGACCTGCTCGAGCGCCTCGGCCAGCGCCGCGGCGTCGATCGCCACGTGGGCCACGAGCGACTGCTTGACCACCGCGGCGACGCGCGCGGCCTCGTGCGCCAGGCGAGTCAGTTCCGCCACGTGACGGTCGAGCAGGCGGGGTACGTCCGCGGGGTCGCCGGAGAGAACTTTCGCGATCGTTTCCAGGGGGAGGTCGATCGCGCGCAACTGGCGGATGAGGGCCGCTCGCTCTCGCTGCGCCTCGGTGTAATAGCGGTATCCGGTCAGCGGGTCGACCCGAGCCGGAACGAGCAAGCCGCAGTCGTCATAGAACCGCAGTGCGCTCGCCGTTAGCCCGCTTTCCCGCGCGAGGACGCCGATCGTGATCAACCCTGCCGATTCCGAACTCGCCACCCGGCAATCATGGAGCCTCAACCAACTCGAAGGTCAAACCCGTGTCGCCCCCGCCGACTGGGCAGTTCCAGGTACCTGGTGTCCGCACGGTCCGATGCGGCTGGTCAGTCGGCTTGGGAGTCGGTGGGGGTTACGCGCCAGCGGCGTGACCAGTCCCAGACCGAGCCGAGTGCCGCGCCCAGCTCGATGCCCGCCGTGGTCAGTTCGTAGGACTTGTCGGGGTTCTTCGCGATCAGTCCCGCCGACTGCAGAGTTTGCAACCGCACCGACAGCATGCTGGAGGAGCAGTTGCCCATGCGGCGGCGTAACTCGAGGAAGCCGAGACGCTCGGGTTCCAGTTCCCACAGGATGCGCAGGATCCAGCGTTGGCCGAGGAGATCCATCGTGGCCAGCAGCGGCGTGTTCGACGGGTCGTCCCGGCCGCGCGGCGGCCTGGCTTCGTTTGCACTTCTCATTTAGAACCAGCATAGTGATTCTGAATTAGAAGCACCGGCCGGGGCGCCGGGCGGACCGAGAGGATGACGGCATGACCGGACGGCGAATCGTCCTGATCACGGGCGCGTCCCGCGGCATCGGCGCGGAGACCGCTCGGGTGCTCGCAGCGCGCGGCGACCATGTGGTGATCAACTACCGGGAGAAGGCCAAGCGAGCCGAGGCACTGGCGGAATCGATCCGGCAAGCGGCCGGTAGCGCGTCCACTGCGGGCGCTGATATCGCCGACGCGGATTCGGCCCGCGCGCTGGTCGCCGGGGTGGCGGAGGCGTTCGGCCGGCTGGATGTGCTGGTGCTCAACGCATCCGGCGGGCTCGAGCGCGATGCGCGGCCCGGTTACGCGATGGCCCTCAACCGTGACGCGCAGGAACGCCTGGTACGGCTGGCCGTGCCGCACATGCCGTCGGGCTCGCGGATCGTTTTCGTGACCAGTCATCAAGCGCACTTCCACGGCCGCAAGCCGGTGCCCGCCGACTACGAACCCATCGCCGCGAGCAAGCGCGCGGGCGAGGACGCGCTACGCGCCATGATCCCGGAACTCGGTGCCAGGGGCGTCGCCCTGCACGTCGTCTCCGGCGACATGATCGACGGCACGATCATCGTCCAATTGCTGGAGCGCCGGAATCCCGACGCTGTCGCCGCACGGCGCGATCAGGGCGCCCTGCCCACCGTCACAGAGTTCGCCACCGCCGTCGCCCTGGCCACCACCGCCCCCGCCGATCCCGGCCACACCACCTACATCGGCGGGCAGGACTACTTCGCCGCGTCGGAGATCTAGCGGCCAGTGCGAGCTCGGGCATCGCGGGTAATTCGGTGGTGATCCGGGTCTGACGAATTGGCCGAGTTGGAAGCCTCGTGGACGGCGGTATCGGCGGGAGATACGTTGCTGCACAAAGACCTTCGGCCGGACAACATGGTGCGGCGAATGGATGGTGCGGTGCTGGCGGTGGATTGGGCGTGGGCGTGCCGGGGTGCCGCGTGGATCGACCTCGTCGCGCTCGCTCCGACGATCGCGGCCGCTGGTGTCGACCCGGATCCGATCATCGCCACCCATCCGGTCACCCGCGACGTCGATCCCGCGGCGGTCGACGCCTTCGTCTGCGCACTCGCCGGCTATTGGGCAGCAGCCTGCCGGAAGCCGGAACTGCCGCGTTCGCCGCGTTTGCGCGACCATCAGTCGGTGTTTGCTCGTATCGCTAGCCAGTGGCTGGCGTGTCGGCTCGAGTGGCAATAGCCGCAGTAAAGACGGCTCTATTGTCGAGAAATGCGAGGTCACTGAATGTTTGCCCTTGCTTGTGGCATCGGCTCGTGCTCCGCCGATCCGGTCGATGGGCGTGTCGCGCGAGTGGAAGTGGCCGAAACCGACGTGGGAGGCACGGCTCTCGGCCAAGCTGGTCTCATGTGGATGTTCGGGCAGTGCCGGGACACCGGCGGCGCAAGGCATCGAGGACGTGACCGAGACGCGTCCACCCTGATCGAATTGGGGGTGTGGAAAGTGGGTCAGGTGTCCGAGGCTCGGGTCATTCCCGGCAAAGAACTGCTGCTGGCCGCGTTCCGGGGTCTGCCGCACATGGATCATCCGATGCTGGAGGCGGCCGGAGAATTGGCTCAGCTGCATCAGACTCGCGAACGGACCCCGGCGAGCCGGTGCGACAAACTCGACCGGCGTCGCGCGCAGCTCCTACGCGGCATCGACCGCTGGGTCACCTTGGCCGCGCCGATCCCGCCGCCCGCCGCGCCCGAACACTTCGAGACGGTCGGTCGCATGGTGGACCGACTGGCGATGCTGGCTGCCCAGGCATTCGTGGCGCTGGCGCATGCGCCGGAATCGGTCTTCTACGACGCGTGGATCCAGATCGATGAATTGGCCGACGGCTACCAGGATCTCGTCGACGACCTGCGCACCGGGGCGAGACGACTACCAGAGGGGCGCTACGACCGCTGGTAGCTATCTGCCGCGCCCGAACAGCCGGAACGATCGCTGGCGCTTGCGTGGCAGAGTCGCGTACACCATGGTCATGTCGGCGAAGACTTCCGCTTCCCGCTCACGGTCGACGCCGAATTCGGCACGGCCGAGGACGTGTTCGATCGAGTGCGGCGAAATAGAGGGCAGGAGGACGGCCAGCGACGGCGGCAGCGGATCGCTGCGCTCGTGGTCTTTGTGATGACCCAGCAGCATGTGGCCGATCTCGTGCAGGATGACATGATCGGCGTTGCGGCCGGTCGCCGCGGCGTCGTACACGATGATGTCGTCGTGCTTGCGCGCCACCCACAGTCCGCCCCCGCCGCAGCCGGTGTCGGCCAACATCGCCTTGGGTACGGGGTGCAGACTGATCGAGCGTCCGCGATGGGCGGCCACCGCGGCCAGATAGGCGGTCAGATTCCACGGATTGGGGAGGGGCACGATCCGGGTGGCATCACCGAAACGGGCTTCCATGCTGGTCATCGGCGCCCACCTTACCTACCGGGCAGCGACTAGTCACCTGCGGGAATCGGACATACCGGCGGATGCGGTCCTGCGCCGGTAGCGCGACCGGTCACTCCGCGGGCGGCTTGCTGTCGAGTGGTTGTGCCCGGATAGCGCGCAGGGCAAGGTAATTCAGGCCCCACAGCGCGACCCCGATGGCCAGTAGTACGCCTGCGATGGCGTATTGCGCCGGATTGCGGCCGGTGAACGGCGTGACGAGAAAGCCGCAGGTCAGCGCACCCAGCACGGGCAACGGCGTCGGTGTCTTGAAGTGATAGTGCGCCACCGGGTCTCGGCGCAGCACCAGCACCGCGACGTTGACCACGGTGAACACCGCGAGCAGCAGCAGGGCCGTGGTGCCGCCGAGTTCGGGCACTTCACCGACGAACAGGATCAGCCCGAGGGCGAGCAAGGTGGTGAAGATGATGGCGTTGTAGGGCGTCCGGCGGCGCTCGTGAACGCGGCCGAACGGCCGGGGCAGCACTTGCTGCCGGGCCATGCCATAGATCAGGCGACTGGCCATCAGCATGTTGATCAGCGCGGAATTGGCGACGGCGAACATGGTGATGTAGGCGAAGACGTGGGTCGGGAAGTTCGGCGCACCGGCCTCGACCACCTTCAGCAAGGGCGTGTCCCCCTGGCCGAGCTGGTCGGCGGGAACGAGCGCGATCGCGCTGATGGACACCAGCACGTAGATGAGCCCGGTGATGAGCAGCCCGGCGAGCAGCACCTTCGGGAAGATCCGGCTCGGCTCCTTGCATTCCTCGGCCATGTTCACCGAGTCCTCGAATCCCACCATCGCGTAGAACGCGAGCGTGGTGGCCACGATGACGCCGCCGACCGCGTTGCGTTCGCCGGTCTCGAATTCGACGATGCGCGAGAAGTCGCCGTCGCCGACCCCCAACGCCCAGCAGCCGATCGCGATGACGATCAACAGGCCGGTCAGCTCCACGCAGGTGAGCACCACGTTGAGCTTCACGCCCTCGCTCACGCCGCGCAGGTTGACCGCCGCCACCACCGCCATGAACACCAGCGCGATCACCGTCACCGCGACGCCGGTGCCGAGGTCCAGGTCGAACGCTTCGGCGAAGTTGGCCGCGAAGGCGCGCGAGGCCGTGGAAGCGGAGGTGATGCCGGAACTCATCACCGCGAACGCGACCATGAAGGTGAGGAAATGGATGCCGAACGCCTTGTGCGTGTAGAGCGCCGCGCCCGCGGCATGCGGGTACTTGGTGACCAGTTCGAGATAGCTGAAACCGGTGATGAGCGCGACCAGGAACGCCACCAGGAACGGCACCCACACCGCCCCACCCACCTCGTTGGCCACCTTGCCGGTGAGCGCGTAGATGCCGGTACCGAGGATGTCGCCGACGATGAACAGCAAGAGCAGGCCCGGCCCCATCACCCGTTTCAGCTCGGGCCCGGATTCGGATATCGGATTCGCAGTGACTTCGGACATGCGTCCTCCCCTCGGCAGTAAGGGCGAGGGTACCCATTCGGGGGGCGGAATAGTCGTCACCCGGGCCGTTTCCCGCTGAGATTGTGCGTGCCCAGCCGGGGCGGAAGCGTGGAGCGTGGCTGTGTGGGGGTGGGGGAGGGTCGGCTCCGGCCGTCAACGGCCTCCGCCGCCGTAGGATGCCCGGCTAATCCGCCTGGTCCATCCGGCGCGCGGCCTCCACGATCATGGCCGCGGAGTCGCGTGGGCTCAGCGCCATGGCGCGCAGCTGGTCGAAGATCACCCCGAAGCGCCGGATCTCGGTGTGGCCCTCGATCAGCTCGTCACCGGCCATGCCCTCCACGTAGACCAGTTCGGGATCGGCGGGATCGGGGAAGTCCAGCAAGGTGAACGAGCCCGCCATGCCGGGGTGGGCGCCCGCGTCGAACGGCAGGATCTGCAAGATGACGTTCTTGCGCTTGATCTCTTGCAGCAGCCGGTCGAGCTGGCCGCGCATCACCGCGGGCCCGCCGACGGTCCGACGGATCGCGGCCTCGTCCATGACCACCCACAGTTCGAGCGGCTCCTCTTTGGTGAGGTTGACGGCGCGATCCATCCTGGCCTTGGCTCTGCTCTCCATGACCGACGCCTCCAGCTTCGGCATCGAGGTGTCGATCACGGCCGTGGCGTACTCGTAGGTCTGCAAAAGCCCAGGGACGAAGGATGTTTGGTAGTGCCGGGCCGACAATGCCTCGGACTCGAAGTTGATGTAGGCGGCGTACACCTCCGACACGCTGCCCTCGTAGGCGCGCGACATGCCGGGCTTCAGTGCGTCCGACAGCAGCTCCAGGGCGTCCTCGCGCTGTTCCTCGCCGATGCGGTACAGGTCGAGCATCGCCATGAGGGTGCGACGCTGGGGGCGGGCCTGCGCGGTCTCGATCCGGTACAGCGTGGTGACGTTGATCCCGGTCTTCGCACTGACCTCTTCCTTGCTGAGCTGGGCGTTCTCGCGCATTTCGTGCAACATCGCCGCCAGCCGGCGCAAGCGGACGGTCAGGACGGTGCGCTTGCCTGCCATCAGTACTACCCCTTCGGTCCGCGCACTCGCTGGAACGCGTTACGGCGTTCGCCCTCGAATGCGCCCTACGTGCAGCGGATCTGTGCCGATGTGGGCACAGCAACAGAGACTACCTCCAGTGATCCACGTTATGGTCACTGTTTTCCGTGGGCGTTCGCGATGAGGGGCAATACTGCGGGGCTAACCAGACCGGCTACTCGATTGCGACGCGGAGCGAAGACTCGCGGACCTGCTCGGCGTGCTCGCGCAGACGACGGGAACGCCGTGCTGTCGAAATGGGGACGCGGGTTGCCGGGGTTCGGTCGATCCCCGGCGGCGGGCAGGATGGGGTTCGCGTCGAGTTCTGCCGGGACGGGGTGGACGAGCTGCCTCCGCCGTCGGGTTCGCGGCCACCGTCGGCAACAGTTGCCAGACCAACGGCCCGCTATTGCCGATTGATTGCTCATTGAAGGATGTGACCGCACATTTAAGGCTATTCCCAGGATGTGACATCCAAATGTGAGTGCTAGAAGTTTGCCACAATTTGGTTTCGTCTCGTGTTCCGTCCCGTCGCGTGTGGACGCCGATGGATAATGACCGCGTGACGAGGATGGATCACCTCGCGCTGAGAAGCGCCTCCGCGATCGACAGCGTCATCGCGGGCACGCCACAGAGCGTGGGTAGCTTCCGCTTCTGGTTCGAGGATCAGCGATGGGAATGGTCGGAGGAAGTGGCCGCGATCTACGGCTACCCCGCGGGAAGCACGCGACCCAGTACGGAGTTGCTGCTGGCGCACAGGCACCCCGACGACCGCGCGCTCGTCGACCGGTCCATCGTCACCGCCGTGCGAACCGGTGAACCGTTCTGTGGCCGCCACCGCGTGATCGACACCGCCGGGCGCACCCGCCACGTCATCGTCGTCGCCGACCGCATGCTCGACGACCGGAAGTCGGTGGTCGGCACCGCCGGCTATTTCATCGACGTGTCCGGCACCCTCGAGGAGAACCGGCAGGAAGTTCTCGACGACACTTTGCCCGAACTGGTCGAGTCCCGAGGGGTGATCGAGCAGGCCAAGGGCGTGCTCATGGCCGTCTACGGCATCAACCCCGAACAGGCTTTCCGGGTGTTGCAGTGGCGCTCCCAGGAAACGAACATCAAGTTGCGGACGCTGGCGCGTCAGTTGGTCGGCGAGGTGCCCGCCATGGGCGGCGGTCCGGCATCGCAACGGGCCCGGTTCGACCATCTGCTGCTGACCATGCACGACGTGGCGGCGGCGAAGTGAGCCTCGGCCCGGCTCCTGTGCCGGGCCCCGTGGCCGCCCCCTTGTGAGACGGCCTTCAGTGGCGGTTGCCCGCGCGCGGCGACGTGGATCGGAGTGCCGGGCGCCTCACGTCCTCCACCGGCCGGTTGCCTCTTTGCGCCACGGCCACCCCGTGCCGCGGCCACGCCATTGGACGAACGCCCAGTTCGCTGCGGTGTCGCCACCGAATGCCCGGCGCGCGAACATCATCGAGCGCTCCGATGTTGCGTGATCTTCGCTCTCGGGCCGATCCCAGCCCCGATAAGTCGGAGACAATTCATTAGAAGTAACCATAGTGGGAGGGAGTCGTTGTGGTCAGTGAGTACACATCGGCGCTCGAGCGGGAAATATCGGACATGCGCGGACAACACGAGCAGTTGCTGCGCAGCGGGCGACAGTGGTCGTTGCGCGAGATGTTCGGTACGCCCGACTGGGACATCGTCGATTACTGCCGTGACTTCCGGCCCAACCGGTTCGGGGCGCAGGCCTGTGCGGAGGTCGAGCGCTTCTGCCGCGAGCACGGGATCTGGCTCGAGCCCGCAGGCCCCCACTACAACAGCATGACGCCCTATCTGCATCCCGGTGCGGTCAGCGCCGAGCGGATGACGATCATCGGTCTCTACAACGCGATCCTGTTCTGGCTCAACGACACCGTCGGCCGGGAGAAGTTCGGGCATCTCGGCGACGACGAGCAGCAGCGGGCGCGCGTCGCGGTCGACCGGCTCTGTGTGCTCCTGCGTACGCGCTCGGCGCCGCGGGACCCCACCCCGTTGGAGGCTTCGACGTCGGCGTTTCTCACCAGGCTGTCCGCCCTCGCGGACCCGGCCTGGCTCGACCGGTTCATCGAGTCCACCATCGAGCATCTGCGGCCCGCGATCCGAGACCAGAACGCCCGTGCGCGCGGCGGGTTGCTCAGCGTCGAGGAGTACATCGATCTGCGGGGTCAGGTCTCGGGCATGTATCCCGCGATCGCACTGTGTGAGTTCGGGCGGAACGACTATCTGCCCTGGGACCGGATCGGCCACACCGGGTTGGCTGCTGATCTGCGTCGGCTCCGGGTGCTGACCGTGGAGATCGGAGCGCTGATGAACGACGTCTTCTCCTTCGAGAAGGAGTGCATCATCGATCTCGCGGACTTCAACTTGATCCCGGCGGTTCTGCTCAACCACCCCGGCTGGTCGCTGGAGGACGCCGTGCGGGGCGCCACCGAGATCGTGCGCGCAAGACTCGTGGAATTCCGGAAGGTGGGCGCGACGCTCGCCGAACAATGCGACCGCTTGGGCATCGAAGACGCCGTTTCGGCTGCTACCGTCTCGACTCACATCGCCGATCTGATCGCCTGTGTACAGGCGACCTGGGTCTGGCAGATCAAGACCTTACGGTACAAAGGTGCGTCGATATTCAGGGAGAACGGGCTGAAATAGGCACACCGCCCTCACCGTGCTCGCCGAATACTTCCGAGCGGGAGTACTCGACGGTCTCGAACATGTGTGGATACGATGCGTCGGGGGCTATCTCCGGCCTGAATGGTGAGGGGGTTGCGGTGGAACAGATCGAACTCGCCTCGATGGCGAACGTTTGGTGGCGCGCTTTGCAGGCCGTCGCCGGTGGGTCCATGTCGCTACCGGACCCCGAGGCCGTACTGCTCGGCATGCTCGAGGAGTTGGTGGCCGGCCTGGAGGCCGAACCCTTCGACGCGAGCGTCGGTCTCCGCGTGGGCGCGGCGCTGGCCTCCGCCGGGCTGGTCGGCCCGGCCGTGCCCAGCACGTCCGCGCAAGTCCTGTACGGGTTGGCCGAACGCGGAGTCGCGGATACCGGGCGGCGGCTCGCGGCGCTGCTCGCGGCGGTCGGTCAGGGATACGAAGCGCAGTCGCGCTCGCACGAGGACGCGGCCGCCGAGGCGACCCGCGCCGCCGACGAGCGGTTCCGCGTCGTCTTCGACAACGCCGCCATCGCGATCGCCATAGGTGACACCGACGGGACACTGCTGGATGTCAACCGGGGCCTGGCCGAGATGATCGGAGTCCCGGTCGACGCCCTGCGCGGGGTGTCCGTCTACGATTTCGCCCACCCCAACGACCGGGAGGGCATCCGCACGCTGGTGTACGACAAGCTGGTCCCCGCCGGGGAAGGCACGGTGAAGCTGGAACAGCGGATCCGCCGCGCCGACGAAAGCTATGGGTGGGCGTCGTTCGCCATCACCTTCGTCAAGGGCGTGGACGGGCAGAGCGACTATCTGCTCGCGGTCGGGGAAGACGTCACCGAGCAGCACCGGATGCGCGAAGAGTTGCACCGCCAAGCCCGGCACGACCCGCTCACCGGTTTGCCGAACCGTCGGCATCTGATCGAGCGGATCGACGCGATGATCGCCGACGCCCGCAACGGGGACCGCGCGGGGTTGTGTTTCGTCGACATCGACCGCTTCAAACACGTCAACGACCGCTACGGCCACGGCACGGGTGACCAGATCTTGACCGCGGTCGCCGGCCGCCTGCAGGACAGCGTGCGCGGATCAGGATGTCTGGTCGCCCGGATCGGCGGCGACGAGTTCGTCGCGCTGATCCCGCCGCCTGCCAGCGACCACCGGGTGGCCACCGTGGCCAACAGCCTGCTCGAGGCCTTGGTCGATCCGATCACGGCGGGCGATCGGAGGCTGCGCATGTCGATCAGCATCGGCGCGGTCGTCACCGCGGTCGCGGGCGCGGACGCCGAATCGCTGCTCGACGCGGCCGACACCGGTCTGTACCGGGCGAAGGCCGACGGCAAGGGCCGGTGGGTGTTGCACATCCTCGACACCGACACCTCGCGCGGTCCGCAACCGGTGTTGTGAACGGAAACGATCGAATGCCAGGTGACGCGCACCTAGCGGTTCCGGGCCGATGATGTCCGGCGTTCGCCATGGCGCGGCGGGGCGACGCTTTCAGCGGGCCAGCAGCCGGTGCAGGAACGCCGGTGGGACCATCGGACGTTCTTCGTGCCAACGGCCTTCGCGCAGGTCGTAGCTCAGGCTGTGCAACAGCGACATGATCCACGGCCCCTCGTCGAGCAGCGGCCTGACGACCCCGGCATCGGCGTACCGGATCACTACCGGCACCAATTCGTCCTTGGCCGCTTCGGGCTTTCCAGCGGCCGCGAGGCAGGAGGCGAGCAGCAAGGAGGCCTGTGCGGCAGCCCGTGGACGCCGGGCGGCATCGATGGAATTCCGCAGGTATTGCGCGCGCGCACCAGCGGCGGCGACCCTTTTTGCGGCTCCGGAACGCAGCAGCATCCGGATCGCGGAATCCTCGCGTAGTTCGGCGGCCATCGTGGCGATACCGCCTACTCCGGCCGGGGGTTCGGTGACGTAGGTGGCGGTCAGGCCGAGCCGGACCTGCTCGTTGGCGATGCGGGTGGCCAGTCGCGGCAGCTTCAGGGCCCGCGCGACCTCGGCGCCGTCGTCCAGTCGCCGCGCCGCGGACGCCAGATCACCGCGCAAAGCCTTGATCCGGGCGCCGGTGGCGTAGTTGGCCATCAGGAAGTCGACGGGGCCGCCCTCGGTGCCGAGCCGGCCGGCCTCGTCCAGCAGGCGCTCGGCCGCCGGGAGCTGGTCGCGTTCGTAGAGCAGCTCGCCGAGCAAAGCGCCTGCCAGACGCGCGGCGTAGGACTGCGGGCCCGAAGAGGTGGTGGCGATCTCGAGCGCGGTCCGGAAACTGCGTTCCGCCGTCGTGATGTCGAGCTGTTCACGCGCCGCGACGCCGACCAGACTGTGGCTGTACATCAAGATGAACGTGCTGCGGTTCTGCCGGTAGAAGGGGGTGGCCCAGTCGTGCCATTCCCGCGCCCGCTCGTAGTCGAACCGGCTGATCGCGGAGAACGCGGCGAGGTTCGCGGCCGCGGCCAGCGCCCACGGACCCAGCGTGTCCGCCCGGCTCAGGCACTTGTCGACTACGGCGTCCACGCCTTCGGGGTGGTCGGCGAACGTGCGTTCCACGCATGCGATGAGGTCGGCTTCGAGCGCGAGATCGGGGTCGGCGGCCGGAGCCTTCTCCCGCGACGCCCGGACCAGCCGTAACGCGGCATGCAGTTCGGTGGGCCTGCGTAGCAGCGCGTTCGTCCAGGCGATGCCGACCTGGAGCCGGGGGCGGTCGGCGGCGGCCGCCGGAGGAAGTTTGGCGACCAGTCCCAGAAACGTCGCGAGCTGGGCTTCCTGCACCAGATCACGAGATTTCGCCTCGAGTATGCCGACGGCCTTCTCATCGTCGTCGGCGGCCAGCGCGTGTTCGATGGCCTCGCTGAGCATCCCGTGGTCGCCGAACCAGGCGGCTGCCGTCCGGTGCAGACCGGGCACTTGCTCGGGGCGGTCGCGTTCGAGTCGCCTGCGCAGGAACTCCGCGAACAGATGGTGGTAGCGGAACCATTCGCCGTCTTCGTCGACGCGGCGCAGGAACAGATTGCGGCGTTCGAGATTCTCCAGGAGGGACTGCCCGTGCGGTCCACCGGTCAGCGCCGCGGCGAGGCTACCGGAGATCCGTTCGGGCAGCGAGGTTTTCAGCAGGGCGTCGAGGAGCTCGGGCTCGACGGTGTCGAGCACGTTCTCGGCCAGGTACTCGGCGATGGCGTGATGGTGCCCGGACAGGTGGGCGATCAGCGAGGCCGGGTCGGGGTGCTCGCGCAGCGACAGCGAGGCCAGTTGCAAGGCCGCCGCCCAGCCCTCGGTGTAGTCGCGCAGCTCGGCGCTCTCGGCGTCGGCCAGGCTCAGGCCGGTCTGCTCGGCGAGGAACGCACGAGCCTCCTCGGCGTCGAAACGCAATGCGGCGGCATCGATCTCCACGAGCTGGTGGCGCACGCGCATGGTGCCCAACGGCAGACTTTCCAGCGATCGGCTGGTCAGGATGATCTGAAGGTGGTGGGGGCCCTGCTCGAGCAGGTAATGCAGCGCATCGACGGCGGCCGGGTCGGTGATCCGATCCCAATCGTCGATCACCAGGGCGAATCGCTCGTCGCGGGCGTGAATCGCGTCGATCAGCGTGGTGAGCACATAACGCGCGGCGGCGTCGTCGCCCTCTTCCAGGACCGCAGCCAGGTCGGGCGCCAGTGCGGGGGTGACGCGGTTGAACGCCTCGATCAGGTGCGTCAGCAACCAGACGACGTTGTTGTCGTCGCGGTCGACGTTCAACCAGGCCACGGCCACGTGCTCGGTCTCGGCGAGACGCTTCGCCCATTGGGCGGCCAGCGTGCTCTTGCCGAACCCGGCGGGGGCATGGATGACGGCCAGGCGCGGTCGCGGCTCGGCTTGCAACGCGTTGATCAGGCGGTCGCGTTGGACCAGCGGCCGAGTGGGCATCGCCGGGCGGAACTTGGTCTCGGGTGTCGGCGGTGTCCTGGGGTGGGGAGTGGGAAAGCGCGCGGTGGCGATCAACGGCCGCGTGCTGAGGTCTCCGGCGGCCGGATGATCGGCGGTGGGGAGGGTCATGTGCTCCACCGGCATGTCGTTGCCGCGCTGGATCTCGCGCAGCATCTCACCGAATGCGGCGGCCGAGGGCGGACGGTCGGCGGGATCGTGCGCCATGCCGGCTTCGACGGCGGCGGCTATGTCGTCGGGGATGCCGTCGAGCCGCAGATCGGGGACCGGGTCGGCGGCGATGCGGAGGAACTGTGCGACGACCTGCTCGCCGGACCGGCGCTCGTACGCCGCGTGACCGGTGATCATGGCGAACAGCGTCGCGCCGAGCCCGTAGACGTCCGAGGCGACCGACGGAACGCCGGAGCGCAGCACCTCCGGCGCGGTGAACGCGGGGGAGCCGGTCACCACGCCCGTGGTGGTCTCGAAACCGCCTTCGACACGGGCGATCCCGAAGTCGGTGAGCTGGGGCTCACCGTAATCGGTGAGCAGGACATTCCCCGGCTTGATGTCGCGATGCAGAATTCCGGCGCGGTGCGCGGTCTCCAGGGCGCCGGCCAATTTGACGGTGATCGCGAGCGCGTCGGGCAACGGCAGGAATCCTTCCCGGCGGATGCGGTTCTCCAACGAACCCTGCGAGTGATACGGCATCACCAGGTAGGGCCGTCCGCTGCGCGTGGTCCCCACTTGCAGGATCGGGACGATGTTCGGGTGCCCGGACAGCGCACCCATCGCCTGCTGCTCGCGCAGGAATCGTTCGACGTTCTCCGGTTCGACATCCGGCCGTGCGGTGAGCACCTTGACCGCGACGCTGCGATTCAGCGCCCGTTGCCGACAGCGGTAGACGACCCCGAACCCGCCCTTGCCGATCAGTTCGGGGTCGTCGAGACCCGCGCCCTCCAGTTCGCGCTCGATACCTGGAGGCCGATCGTGCTGTGTGGCGAACGGGTCCGAACCGGCCATGGCCCTGCTCTGTGTCGGATGTGGTAGTCCTGCGGTAGATACCCAGTTTATGCCTGGCGAACCTCGGGTTGGTTATTACGGGTGATATAGAGAGGGAGGTTGGCGCGGGCAAGTGTCGCTGGAACGATGTCGGCGAGCGGTGCCGAGCTCGCGTCGGCAACAGGTATCGCCCGCGATGGTCCCGGGGCTGTGGGGCTCTCGCCGATCGGACCGGGTCGGGCGGCGGCGTGTCGGCGGTGTGTTGCGCGACCTGCCATGGCTGCGGCCATAAGATGCCTCGGCACGCCGGAGCCGGCCCGGCCGTCGCGCGGGCCGCACGAGATCCGTTGTCAGCGTCCCCGGTCGGTGCGCTTCGTGAGGAGGTGGAATGCTCTGGGTTGTTCAAGTGCTCGCCGTCGCGGCCGCACTGCTCCATGTCGGCATCTTCATCATGGAGTCTGTTCGGTTCACCGATCCCAAGGTGTACCGGGGGGTCTTCCGGATCTCCGAGGCAGAACTGCCCGCGGCGCGGCCGTGGGCGTTCAATCAAGGCTTCTACAACCTGTTTCTCGCGGTGACGACACTGGTCGGCGTGGCGATCCTGCGGGCGGCGCCGGAGGCGGGATGGGCGCTGGTGGCGACCGGGTGTGGGTCGATGCTCGCCGCGGCGGTGGTTCTGGTGGCGCATGACCGTCGGTTCGCCAGAGGCGCCATAGTGCAAGGAGTTCTGCCCGCGCTGACCCTACTCACCGCGCTGACCCAGCTCTGAATGCGGCCATGCGGTCGAAGATCGATCGCATCGCCGGTGCGACGCTTCGGGATCGGCACGGCGGCTCGACCGGTGATGCCGACCGCGAAGTATCGCCTCGCGAGGTTCGGCCGAACCGCCCGGATGCCGCCGGAAACCGAAGGTCCGTGGCGATAGGAAAATTCGTACCGACTTTGCGGTATGCGACGGGGGAAATGACCGGAAATCATGGCAAGAGCAGCGGTTGCCAGGCATGCTTTCGGGATAGCCGATCGGTGTGGCGAGGCTCGGCCGATAAGCCGAAAATTGTTGCGGCGAGTGTGCTCTGGGCGTGAAATCGCCGTCAGGAGTCCTTGACCGCAGAAATGCAGACGCAATCTTGCGTTCTTGCATCTGTACGTGCATGATCCAGCTAGCCTAGTTGTGACAACGATCCGATGACCGGGATAACGGAATCGAGAGCCAATTATGTTGGTACAAGAAGCGTTGGTGTCGGGAGAACTCGGAGTGCGGCGGTGAGCGCGCCGACAGTCGGCGTCTTACCGACCGCCCCGCAATTGCTGTGCGCTTTCCAAGGACGTCGTATCCAAGACCGGGAACTACTACGGTCCGCGCACGCACTCGCCGAGTTGCACCAGCGTCGCGCGCAGGTGGTGGACGCCGCACTCGTCGCCGAAATCGACTGCAGGCGCCGCGAACTCGTCGACGAGATCAACGACTGGGTCGCGCAGGAGATCCCGCAGCATCGCAACGGGTCCTCGCTGCACACCGAAAGTCTCGGTTCCGTAGTGGATCGTATGGCGCGCAGCTGGGTGGACGCGAATCAGGTCATCCACACCGAGGGCGGGCGCAGCGACAATACCCATAAACACTGGTATCAACTCGCCGAACTGGTCGACGGATACACTGATCTGGTAACCGACGTGGCCGGTGGCCGCCGCCGTTTGCCCGAGCAATGAGCTCGAACAACCAGCTCGTCGCGACGGTGGTCTCGTCCGAGTGGTGACGTCCCGGTGCCGAGTCATCCGACCAGTGGCTCCATCCGGGCAACAGCGTCGCCGGCACAGTGACGGCGGGCGCAATGGGGCGCCCCGCCCGGCGTGCCGCGTGGTCGACTGGCGCGGCACGCCCGTACCGATTCCGCTATGTGGCAATTATTCCGCAACTAGTGTGGGCTGACCTCTGCGTGCCGCCCGGCGGGCACGCCGTTGCTTGCGGAAGCGGCGAATCCGGCTCGCGAAGAAGTACACCAGCGTCACCCCGATGACGAGCAGGACCGCCGCGACCACCGCCGCGGCCACCGGGTGGAAGACGGCGAGGGTGATCACGCCCGCGACGGTCACGTCCTCGGCGGTGCTGACCACGATGTTGCTGGCGGGCTCGGGAGAGGTGTTGACGGCCATCCGCGTTCCCGCCTTCACCAGGTGGCTCACCAGCGCGGCCACACCCCCGACCGCGCCCGCTGCGAGTTCGGGGAGCGATCCGTCCTGCCCGGCCAGCAACGCCGCCACCACGGCCCCCGCGACCGGCCGCACCACCGTGTGCACCGCGTCCCAGAACGAGTCGAGATACGGGATCTTGTCCGCCACGGCCTCGAGCAGGAACAACACCGCGGCCGCGATCAGGACATCGGTGCGCTGCAACGCATCCGGCACCGAATCCGCGAATCCGAAACGGCCGAAGAGTCCGAGGAGCAGGACCACCGCATAGGCGTTCACGCCGCTGGCCCAGCCCGCGGTGAAGATGAGAGGTAGTGCGGACACGCGCCCATGGTAGGGCGATCCACCGACACAGGAGCTGTCGTCCGCGCGACCGGCTCAGCGCACCTGCGGGGCGACCTTCTCACCGAGCAGGTCGATGGTGCGCAGGACCTTTTCGTGCGGCAGAGTGCCGACGCTGGTGTGCAGCATGAAACGGTCCAGCCCCAGCGTGCGGCCGACGGCGGCGATCTTCTCGGCGACGTAGTCGGGTGAGCCGACGAACAGCGAGCCCTCCGGCGAGCGCAATCCGTCGAACTGCGTGCGCGTCATCGGACCCCAGCCGCGCTCGCGTCCGATGACGCTCATCGCCAGCGCGTACGGCTCGTAGAAGTCGGCGACGGCTTGCTCGTCGGTGTCGGCGACGTACCCGTGCGCGTGCACCGCCACCGGCTGCTCGGAATGGCCGCCCTGTTCCAGAGCGCGATGGTAGAGCTCGACCAGAGGCTTGAACCGGGCAGGCTGTCCGCCGATGATCGCGATGGCCAGTGGAAGCCCGAGCAGTCCGGCGCGGATCACCGACTCCGGGCTACCGCCCACCGCGATCCAGACCGGCAGCGGTCGGTGGTCGGTGCGCGGGTACACGACCGCGTCGCGCAGCGGCGGCCGGAACTTGCCGCTCCAGGTCACCGGCTCGTCCTGGCGCAGGCGCAGCAGCAGCGCCAGCTTCTCCTCGAACAGTTCGTCGTAGTCCGCCAGGTCGTAACCGAACAGCGGGAACGACTCGGTGAACGAACCGCGTCCGGCCATCAGCTCGGCGCGGCCGGCGGACAAGCCGTCCAGCGTCGCGAAATCCTGGTACACCCGGACCGGATCGTCGGAGCTCAGCACGCTGACCGCACTGGTCAGCCGGATGCGTTCGGTGCGCGCCGCGATGGCCGCGAGTACCACCGCGGGGGCGGAGGCGGCGAAGTCTCTGCGGTGATGCTCGCCGACGCCGTAGACGTCGAGACCCGCCCGCTCGGTGGTGACGGCTTCCGCGACGACCTGGCGCAGCCGCTCGGCCGCGGTCGGCGCGGGCCGGTCGCCGACGGGATAGAGCTCGGCGAAGGTCGTGAGTCCCAATTCCACGGCACGAGCCTCCTTCCTGACTGGTTTCAATGTCAACCATTTACGAAACGGACCGTGGTCCGAAACTATTCCGCCTGGCTCTCGGCATCGGCGCGGTCGTCCGATTACGCTGTTCGCTATGTCTGTCCGCACTCGCAAGCCGCTCGTTCCCGGCACGTTGTCGCCCACCCGTGAAGTCCCGCGCACCATCGAGCGCCCGGAATACGCGTGGAAGAAGACCGCCAACGAGGGACGCGAGCCGTGGGTGCAGACCGCGGAGACGATCGAGAAGATGCGGATCGCGGGCAAGATCGCCGCGCAGGCGCTGGAAGAGGCGGGTAAGGCGGTCGCCCCCGGCGTCACCACCGACGAGCTCGACCGCATCGCGCACGAGTACATGTGCGACCACGGGGCGTACCCGTCGACCCTGGGGTACAAGGGTTTCCCGAAGTCGTGCTGCACCTCGCTGAACGAGGTCATCTGCCACGGCATCCCGGACTCGACCGTGATCGAGGACGGCGACATCGTCAACATCGACGTCACCGCCTACATCGACGGGGTGCACGGCGACACCAACAAGACCTTCCTCGCCGGTGATGTCGAGGAGGAGGTGCGCCTGCTGGTCGAGCGGACCGAAGAGGCCACCATGCGGGCCATCAAGGCGGTACGGCCGGGCCGGGCGCTGAACGTGATCGGCCGCGTCATCGAGTCCTACGCCAACCGTTTCGGCTACGGCGTGGTGCGCGACTTCACCGGCCACGGTGTCGGCCCGACGTTCCACAGCGGTCTGGTCGTGCTGCACTACGACCAGCCCGCGGTGGAGACCATCATCGAACCGGGCATGACGTTCACCATCGAGCCGATGATCAACCTCGGCGGCATCGACTACGAGATCTGGGACGACGGCTGGACCGTGGTCACCAAGGATCGCAAGTGGACCGCGCAGTTCGAGCACACGTTGGTCGTCACCGAGTCGGGGGCCGAGATACTGACCCTCCCGTGACGGACGGCCTGGCCGGTCGCACACCGGAGGATTCAGCCGTGATGAAGGGCGCACTGCTGGTCGCGGGCACGACCTCGGATGCGGGTAAGAGCGTCGTCGTGGCCGGGATCTGCCGGATGCTGGCTCGGCGCGGCGTGCGCGTCGCGCCGTTCAAGGCGCAGAACATGTCCAACAACTCCGTGGTCACCCTCGACGGCGGGGAGATCGGGCGGGCGCAGGCGTTGCAAGCCCAGGCGTGCGGGTTGGAGCCGAGCGTGCGGTTCAATCCCGTCCTGCTCAAGCCGGGCAGCGACCGGCGGTCCCAACTGGTCGTGCGGGGGCGGGCGATCGGCACCGTCGGGGCTGAGGACTACTTCCGGCATCGCCAGGAGTTGCGCGGCGTAGTGGCCGCCGAACTCGCCGCGCTGCGCGCCGACTTCGACGTGGTCGTCTGTGAGGGCGCCGGATCGCCCGCCGAGATCAACCTGCGCGCGACCGACCTGGCGAACATGGGTCTCGCGCGGGCCGCGGGCCTGCCGGTGCTGCTCGTCGGGGACATCGACCGCGGAGGCGTGCTCGCCCACCTGTTCGGCACCGTCGCCATTCTGGAACCGGAAGACCAGCAATTGATCTCCGGTTTCATCGTCAACAAGTTCCGCGGCGCGGTGGAGCTGCTGCGGCCGGGGCTGGAGCGCCTCACCGAACTCACCGGCCGCCCCACTCTGGGTGTGCTCCCGTATGCCGAGGACCTCTGGATCGACGCGGAGGACTCGCTGGGCACCCTCGCCGACGCGCCGGTCGGCCGTCCCCGTCCGCCGGTGGGCGCGGAATGGCTGACCGTCGCCGCGATCCGGCTCCCGCGCATCTCCAACTCCACCGACGTCGAGGCGCTGGCCTGCGAGCCCGGCGTCGCGGTGCGCTGGGTGAGCGAGCCGTCCCGGCTGGCGGACGCCGATCTGGTGGTGCTGCCCGGCAGCAAGGCGACGGTGTCGGATCTGCGGTGGTTGCGGCGTACCGGCATCGCCGACGCTCTGCGGGCGCGCGCCACGGCGGGCGGACCGATCCTGGGCGTCTGCGGCGGATATCAGATGCTCGGTAGCCGCATTGTCGACCGCGTCGAGTCCGGCGCCGGCGTGGTCGACGGCCTCGGGTTGCTGGATCTGACCGTCGAATTCGCCGAGTCGAAGGTGTTGCGCCGCACCGAAGGGCACGCCGCGGGACTCGTGGTGCGCGGCTACGAAATCCATCACGGCCGTGTCACCCACCGCGGCGACCCGGCGTGGCTCACCGTCGACGGAGAGTCCGAGGGCAGTGTGCGTGGCACGGTGTGGGGCACGCACCTGCACGGACTGCTGGAGTCCGACGAGTTCCGCCGCGGCTGGCTCCGCGCGGTCGCCGCGTCGGCGGGCCGGTCGGGTTTCGTTGTGGCCGAGGATGTCTCGGTCGCGGGAGTGCGTGCCGCACAGCTGGATCTGCTGGCCGACCTGATGGAAGCCCACCTCGACCTCACCGCGCTCGAGCGCCTGATGGCCGAAGGTGCGCCCGCCGGTCTGCCCGTCCTGGCCACTGAGGCGGTCCTCGCGCGCGACCGTATCGGTTGACGCGAGCCACCCAGCGCCTTACCTTGCAGTAAGGAATTCGGCGCCAGGTAAGATCTGGGCTGATCGAGCACGGTCGGGTGTGAGGACGATGGCGGCGGAGAAGAGGCCGGGCAGCCGAGGGGGCAATGTGGTGTCGGCGACGGTGACCAGTAAGGGACAGATCACCATCCCGATCGACGTGCGCGTGGCGATGGGCTTGCGCACGGGCGTGCGGGTCGCGTTCGTGCCGACACCGGACGGCACCTACGAATTGGTGCCGGAAACCCGCACGATCAAGGCGCTCAAGGGCATCGTGGGCTGGTCCGGCTCGCCGATCGGCCTGGCCGAGATGAACGAGGCCATCGCGGGCAACGTCGTGGAAGGCAAGGCGCGATGATCGGCTTGGACGCGAATGTGCTGATTCGCTACCTCACCCAGGACGACCCGGAGCAATCCGCCCGGGCCAATCAGGTGATCGACGGGCTCAGCGAGAGCAAACCCGGTTACGTCACGATGATCGTGCTCGCCGAGATCCACTGGGTGCTGCGCCGCGGGTACAAGCAGGACCCGGAGGCCGTCACCGACGTCCTGCTCGGACTGCTCGACTCCAGCGAAATCGTGGTCGAGCGCGCCGACACCGTGCGTCAGGCGCTGCGCCGGGCCGCCGACGGCGCGGACTTCGCCGACGCGCTGATCCAGCAACTCGGCCAGGAGGCCGGATGCGACCTGACGGTCACCTTCGATCACAACGCGGGTGAGCGGGCCGGGATGCGCCTGCTCGCCTGAACCCGGCCCCCCGACCCACCGCCGCGGTGGCGTGATCCGTGTAGCGTGATTCGGCATGGAATCTCGGCAGATCACGGTCGGTGACCGGGCGTGGACCGTGCGGATCGACGGACCGGAATCCAGGCACAGCGTGCTGCTGCTGCCCGACGCGGGTGACTCGGCGGACGTCTTCGATCAGGTGTGCGCGCGCCTGCACACCTCGGATCTGCGCACCTACGCCGTGGAGTCGATCCACGATCTCGATGCGGCGGGTGTGACCGCGATCCTGAACGAACTGGGGTTGCCGTGGGTCAACCTGGCCGGGCGCGGCGCGGGCGCGGTACTGGCCTGGCAGGCGTGCGCGCGCGGATTCGGCCGCTTCCAGAGTCTGGTAGTGGCCGATCACGGCCACCCGGCAGCACCGGGCGCCGACGGCGCGGTGCGGGACGCGACCATCGGCCCGGTCGAAGTGCCGACCACGCTGTTGGTCACCAAGAATCTCCCGCGCTCGGTGGCCGACAGGTCCGGGCGATTCGTCTACGGCGAGTTCCGGGTGGTCGAGGTCGACGTGACCAACGTGGCCACCGAAGCCGACCACGAGCTGGCCACCGAGATCGTGCTACGCACCAGCCTCTGGTGAGCTCGCGCCCGCCGGGGCCTGGTAGCCCGCGAGCCAGTCGAGCCAGCTGTCGAGCTCGGCGAACGCCTGGGCCAGCGGTTCGGGGCCGGACAAGAACACGTCGTGCCTGGCGCCGTCGATCGGCACCATGTTGGTGCGGTCGCCCAGGCAGCCCGACCAGCGCTGGATCTGCTTGACGTCGAGCACGGCGTCGGCCACGTCCACGGCGGGACCGTACTGCCGGGCGAACTTCGTCATCCGAGAGCGCAGAATCAGCGAAGGCACCCCGATGTCGAGGCCCTGGTGCAGCTGGGCGTGGCCGTTGCGGATCGCGCGCAGCCAGCCGAGCCGAACCGGGAAGCCCTCCAACGGCTTCCAGTCCAAGTTGTAGTTCCACTCGCCGGACACCGAGTGGTGCAGGCTGTCGCCGTAGGTGCTGATCTTCGCGCCCGGCAACCGGACCATCTTCCGGAACCGCCCGACCGCTTTGATGATCGGCGTGCCGATCGTCCGGTAGTACGCGGGACCCTGCAGGTCGAACCACGGGCTGTTGAGCACGACGCCGGTGATGCCCGCGGCCGCCGTGCCCCGGGCACGGTTGAGCCGATCCAGCCACAGCGACACGACCAGACCGCCGGTGGAGTGAGCGTTGAGCACTACGGGCGCGCCGGTCTCGGCCCGGATGATCCGCAGCGACTCCGCGAGCTCGCGGTCGTAGAAAGCGAGATCCGTCACATAGTGCGGGGTGTGTCCCTCGCGCAGCGAGCGACCACACTTACGCAGGTCGAGCGCGTAGAACTGGAAGCCTCGCGCGGTGAAGTGCTCGGCGAGATGCTCTTGGAAGAAGTAATCGGTGAAGCCATGGACGTAGAGCACCGCCCCAGCGGTCTGCTCGACGGCGCCATTGGGCACGTAACGCACCAGCGTGGCGACCACCTCGCCTTCGCCGTCGGGATCGGGCCCCAGGGGCAGCGTGCGCTGCTGGTAGTGCGGGCCTAGGACGTCGGGGCGCCAGCCCCCGCCATCCGGAGAGGTGCTGACCGGCTCGGCAAGCGACTGTTCGTTCGTCACGCGACCAATCTATTGGACGCTGTCAACCGCTCACAGGCCACGACCGTCTCCCCGCCGCCGAAGTGACGACGATCTCTGTCGCATTCGGCACATTCCTCGGGCTCGCTACCGGGCCGCAGCGTGGTGAGGTGCACAATTGGGCTTAGGTGAACGGCGGGTAACCTAATTCCCGCCATGCCGTTCGGGGCCGGTGGACGCCGGAACCGAGCCACAACCACACCGTGCCCAGGCTGGTCCACCCGCCGGTGGACCCGCGCAGAAGGACAAGGAAGTCGATCTACCCGTGCCGAACGCTGCCATGACTGAAAAGACCGATGTAGTACTCATCGGTGCCGGAATCATGAGTGCCACTCTCGGCGCGCTGCTGCGGCAGCTGCAGCCGGACTGGTCGATCTCCCTGTTCGAGCGGCTCGACGCCGCCGCCGCGGAGAGCAGCGATCCGTGGAACAACGCGGGCACCGGGCACTCCGCCCTCTGCGAACTGAACTACAGCCCGCAGCAGCCCGACGGCTCGGTGGACATCACCAAGGCCGTCGACATCAACGAGCGCTTCCAGGTCTCCCGCCAGTTCTGGTCCTACGGCGTGGAGAACGGCATCCTCGCCGATCCATCCGCCTTCATCAACCCGATCCCGCACGTCAGCTTCGTGCACGGCGCCGACAACGTGGACTACCTGCGCAAGCGGTACGAAGCGCTGGCCCCGCACCCGCTGTTCGAGGGCATGGAGTACATCGACAGCCCCGACGAGTTCACCCGGCGCCTGCCGCTGATGGCGCGTGGGCGCGACTTCTCCGACCCGATCGCGCTGAACTGGACCGACGGCGGCACCGACATCGATTTCGGCGCGCTCACCCAGGAACTGCTGGCCTATCTCGGCGCCTCCGGCGTGGACTTGGCCTTCGGGCACGAGGTGCGCGACCTGTCCAAGCAGTCCGACGGATCCTGGCTGATCACCGTGCGCAACGTCCGCACCCGCCAAACCCGCAGGCTGATCAGCAAATTCGTGTTCGTCGGCGCGGGCGGCGGCGCGCTGCCGCTGCTGCAGAAGGCGAACATCAAGGAGGCCAAGGGATTCGGCGGGTTCCCGGTCAGCGGTCAGTTCTTCCGCTGCGTCAACCCGGCGCTGATCCACCAGCACGAGGCCAAGGTGTACGGCAAGGCCGCGGTCGGCGCTCCGCCGATGTCGGTGCCGCACCTGGACACGCGCGTGATCAAGGGCAAGCCCGGCCTGCTGTTCGGCCCGTACGCTGGCTGGACGCCGAAGTTCCTCAAGGACGGCAAGAACACCGACCTGTTCAAGTCGGTGCGGCCGAACAACATCTTCTCGCTGCTCGGCGTCGGCGTCACCGAGCTCGGTCTCACCAAGTACCTGATCAGCGAGCTGCTGAAGTCCGAGACCGGCAAGGTGACCACGCTGTCGGAGTTCATCCCGCGGGCCGCGGGCAAGGACTGGGAGCTGATCACCGCGGGCCAGCGCGTGCAGGTGATCCGCCGCAAGGGCGTGGGCGGCGTGCTCGAGTTCGGCACCGCCGTGATCGCCGCGCAGGACGGCACGATCGCCGGGCTGCTCGGCGCCTCCCCGGGCGCCTCCACCTGCGTCACCGCCATGCTGGACGTCTTGCAGCGCTGCTTCCCGCAGGAGTACGCCGAGTGGACGCCGAAGCTGAAGGAGATGGTGCCTTCGCTGGGCGTGAAGCTCTCCGACAACCCCGCTCTGTTCCACGAAGTGTGGGATTGGACCTCCAAAGCGCTCAACCTCGTCGACGGCGGTGACAACACGCCTCGGCACACAGGGGTCGCGGCGAACGCCTGAGTTGTGATAGCAAGGCGCGATGATGTCAACGGTTGCTCTGAAACGCTCCTGGGCGCAGGATCTCGATACCGCGACGCTCTACCAGCTGTTGAAACTTCGCGTCGAAGTCTTCGTCGTCGAACAGAAGTGCGCCTATCCCGAACTGGACGGCAAGGACCTGCTTCCCGAGACCAGGCACTTCTGGCTCGACGACGAGGGTGAGGTCATCGCCACGCTGCGGCTGTGTGAGGAGCACCGGGACGGGGTGAAGAGCTTCCGCATCGGCAGGCTCTGCACCGCGGCGCCCGCCCGTGGGCACGGATACACCACGCGACTGCTGCAGGCGGCGCTGGCCGAGGTCGGTTCGGCCACGGTCCGGCTGAGCGCCCAGAGCTACCTGATCGACCTGTACACCAAGCACGGCTTCAAGGTCGACGGGCCGGAATTCGAAGAGGACGGTATCCCCCATGTGCCCATGCGCAGGGGCGGGGAGTGATCGTCGTCCCACC
Organism: Nocardia sp. CY15; assembly: GCF_009829295.1. Lineage (NCBI taxonomy): Bacteria > Bacillati > Actinomycetota > Actinomycetes > Mycobacteriales > Nocardiaceae > Nocardia > Nocardia sp. CY15. Next base: position 418,838 of record NZ_VUOT01000001.1, on the reverse strand, counting down.
GCCGTTCGCACCCGCTCCGGGCATCTCCGGGGCGGGTGCGGCGTTTTCGGCGGCCTGTCCGCATCGGTTCTGAATCGAAGGGCACTGGCGGACGGGTGAGGCGGCGCGCTTAGAGTTGGGGCGTGTCCGTGTCCCATGCCGAAACAGTGCCGACGTCCGACCAGCACAGCCGCACGCGTTCCGGAGCGGACGGTGAGGTGGGATTCCCCTTCTCGGCGGTGGTCGGGCAGGAACGGCTGCAACTGGCGTTGATCCTCTGCGCGGTGCATCCGGGGATCGGCGGCGTCCTCGTGCGCGGCGAGAAGGGCACCGCGAAGTCCACCGTGGTGCGCGCGCTGGCCCAGCTGCTGCCGCCGGTGGTGGACGAGACCGGGGCGCGGCCCGCCCGGCTGGTGGAGTTGCCGGTGGGCGCGACCGAGGATCGCGTGGTCGGCTCGCTGGACCTGGAACGGGTGCTGCGCGACGGGGAGCAGGCCTTCCGTCCCGGTCTGCTGGCCGCCGCCCATCACGGGGTGCTCTACGTGGACGAGGTCAACCTGCTGCACGACCATCTGGTGGACGTGCTGCTGGACGCCGCGGCGATGGGCCGGGTGCACATCGAACGCGACGGCGTCTCACACTCGCATCCGGCGCGTTTCGTGCTGGTCGGCACCATGAACCCGGAGGAAGGCGAACTGCGTCCGCAGCTGCTGGACCGGTTCGGGCTGACCGTCGACGTGGTCGCCTCGCGGGATGTGGACGTGCGCATGGCCGTGGTGCGCCGCAGGCTGGACTACGAGGCCGACCCGGCCGGTTTCGCGGCCCGGTACGCCGAGGCCGACCACGAGGTGGCCGAAAGAATCCTCGCCGCCCGCGACCGGGTGGGCGCAGTGACGCTCGACGACGTGGAACTGCGCCGGATCGCCGCGCTGTGCGCCGCGTTCGACGTCGACGGGATGCGCGCCGATCTGGTCGTCGCACGCGCCGCGACCGCGCATGCCGCCTGGCGCGGCGCCGACGCGGTGACCGAGGACGACGTACGGGTGGCCGCCGAACTGGCGTTGCCGCACCGGCGCAGGCGCGATCCGTTCGACGAGCCCGGCATCAGCGAGCAGCAGCTGGACGACGCCATGCGTGACGCCGCGGCGCAGGCGCAGCGCGCCGAGCAGACGGCCGAGCCGGACCGGACGCCCCAGGATGCCGGGGAGCCGGACGGCGCGACAGCCGACGACGCGGATTCGGGCGGCACTTCCGGCGACGACCCGGACGGTGGCCCCGAAGACCCGTCCCCGCCCGAGGGGCCGGGCGGAGGAGCGCGTGAAGGACGCAGCGGCGCACCGGTTTCCGCCGCCGCGCGAACACCACGGTGGGAGGTTCCCGGCGTCGGCGAAGGCGCTCCCGGGCGCCGCTCCCGCGCGGAATCGCGGCACGGGCGAGTGGTGCGCTCCAGAGCCGATACCTCTTCGGGCCTGCATCTGCTCGGCACTGTCTTCGCGGCCGCGCCGCATCAACGTTCCCGTGGCCGCGGCGACGGGCCGTTGCGGCTGGCCGCCGCCGATCTGCGTGGCGCGTATCGGGAAGGGCGAGAAGGCAACCTGGTCGTCTTCGTGGTCGACGCGTCTGGTTCCATGGCCGCCCGCGACCGGCTGTCGGCCGTCACCGGCGCGGTGGTCACCCTGCTGCGGGACGCCTACCAGCGCCGCGACAAGGTCGCCGTCGTCACCGTGCGCGGCGCGCAGGCCGAACTCGTGCTGCCGCCCACGTCGTCGGTCGACATCGCGGTGCGCCGGTTGTCCGGGATGCGCACGGGCGGGAAGACGCCGTTGGCCGCGGGCTTGGTGAAGGCACGCGAGGTCGTGCTGCGCGAGCGTGTGCGCGATCCGCGCCGCAGGCCGATGCTGGTGCTGCTCACCGACGGTCGCGCCACCGGCGGCGTCGATCCGGTTCCCCGCGCCCGAGCCGCCGCGGCATTGCTCGCCAGGGACGCGGTCACCTCGATCGTGGTCGACTGCGAACGCGGCATGATCCGCCTCGGCCTTGCTGCGGATCTGGCCCGTGACCTGCGGGGAAACTATCTGAAGCTGGCCGAGCTCACCGGCGATTCGGTCGCGGACCTCGTCCGGGCGAGTTCCGGGTCCCCGAGCGGTACCTCGGTGCGGGCGGCTTGAGCAACCGGGAGAGTCGCCGTCGAACGGCGCGCGCCGCTCGGCTTCTCGCCGGGGACTGCGCGATCCGCCCGGTCGGCGGCGCCGGCTCCGCGCGGATGTCTCGCGACGGCGTGCCCGGCAATGGCCCGACACCGGCGCCGGACGGGGAAACCCGTGCGCTCGCTGCTGGACGCGGAGTCGAGTGCGGATCGGATCGTGGTGATCCGAGGACAAGCTAAGGAGATTCGATGCCCAAGGGTGTTCCGGAGACCGTTCCCGACGACGGGCTGACCACGCGGCAGCGGCGCAATCAGCCGGTGCTCGCGGTGCACACCGGGCCGGGTAAAGGCAAGTCGACCGCGGCGTTCGGGATGGCGTTGCGGGCCTGGAACCAAGGCTTCGACGTCGCGGTGTTCCAGTTCGTGAAAAGCGCCAAGTGGAAGGTAGGGGAGGAGGCGGCCTTCCGTGCCCTCGGCACGCTGCACGAGCAGACCGGAGCGGGCGGGCCGGTCGAGTGGCACAAGATGGGCGAGGGCTGGTCCTGGACCCGCAAGCAGGGCGACGAGTCCGACCATGCAGCGGCCGCCCTGGCCGGTTGGCAGGAGATCGCCCGCCGCCTGCGGGCTCAGCAGCACCGCTTCTACGTCCTCGACGAATTCACCTATCCCCTGAAATGGGGCTGGGTGGACGTCGCCGAAGTCGTCGACACCCTCCGCGACCGCCCCGGCAACCAGCACGTCGTCATCACCGGCCGCGACGCCCCGCAACCACTGCTCGAAGCCGCCGACCTGGTAACGGAAATGACCAAACTCAAACACCCCATGGACGCGGGCCGCAAAGGCCAGCGAGGCATCGAATGGTAGACGTCCCACCCTCCCCGCCGAGTGGCACATCGCCGGGGCGAGTCGCCGGATGCCGCCACGGTGGAGTGCCACTCGCGCAGCGGGGGCGGGGATGAGGGCCGTGGTGGTGGCGGCGCCGGCGTCGGGGAGCGGGAAGACGACCGTTGCGACCGGGTTGGTGGGGGCGCTGCGGCGGGTGGGGCATCGGGTGGCGCCGTTCAAAGTGGGGCCGGATTACATCGATCCGGGGTATCACGGGTTGGCGGCGGGGCGGCCGGGGAGAAACCTGGATCCGGTGTTGGTGGGTGCGGATCGTGTCGCCCCGCTGTACCGGCACGGCGCGCGGGGATGCGATCTGGCGGTGGTCGAGGGCGTGATGGGGCTGTTCGACGGCCGGATCGATGAGCGGTACTCCGGCCCGGCGGCCGAGGGATCGACGGCGCAGGTCGCGGGCCTGCTCGGCGCCCCGGTGGTGCTGGTGGTGGACGCGCGCGGCCACAGCCAGAGCCTGGCGGCGCTGTTGCACGGATTCGCCACCTTCGACAGCGGCGTCCGGCTGGGTGGGGTGATCTTGAACCGGGTCGGCAGCGAGCGGCACGACCAGGTGCTGCGCGCGGCCTGCGATCGGGTCGGGCTGCCGGTGCTCGGGTCGCTGCCGCGCCTGGCCGAACTGGAGGTCCCCTCCCGGCATCTGGGCCTGATTCCGGCCGTGGAACACGGTTCGGCCGCGACGGCGGCGGTGGCGGCGATGACCGACCTGGTCGCCGCGCACGTGGACCTGTCCGCCATCGCGGCACTCGCTCGCTCGTCGGTCACCGGGCCCGCGTGGGATCCCGCCACCGCCGTGCGTGGTCCGGAAGGTAGCCACGATGCATCCACCGGGCCGCTCCTCGCTGATTCGGATACGCGCGTCGCGACGCTCCTCGGCGGTGACTCGTGCGGTACCGCCGGGACGCTGCCTGGCGGTGCGTCACGGCCCGCCGACGAAAGCGTTCGCGATCCGCTCGCCGGGCGGGACGGCCCCCTGATCGCCATGGCCGGTGGCCCGGCCTTCACGTTCGGTTATGCCGAACATCGTGAGCTGCTGGTGGCGGCGGGAGCGCACGTGGCGGTGTTCGATCCGCTGCACGACGAATTGCCCACCGGCGCCGCCGGACTGGTGCTTCCGGGCGGTTTTCCCGAGGAGCACGCCGCGGAGCTGGCCGCGAACTCCGGTCTGCTGCGGGGGGTGGCCGACGCCGTCCGGCACGGCATGCCGGTGCACGCCGAGTGCGCCGGACTGTTGTATCTGACCCGGTCGCTGGACGGGCACCCGATGGCCGGGGTGGTGGACGCCGACGCCGCGTTCGGGCCGCGCCTGACACTCGGTTACCGGGACGCCGTCGCGTTGGCCGACTCGCCGTTGTGGCGGGCAGGGGAACGCGTTCGTGGACATGAATTCCACCGCACGCGACTGGTCTCCGAGCCGCCACGGGATCCGGCGTGGGGCTGGCGCGGTGCGACGGGAGAGCCTGCGCGGGAAGGGGCGCTGGTCCGGAATGTGCACGCGTCATATCTGCATACGCACCCGGCCGGATATCCCGAAGCGGTAGCTCGATTCGTCACCGCCGCCGCGGAATTCGCGAGTTCTCGTGCTCTCGGCTGAGTTCGTCGTCGGCATCGGGTTGCGGCCGCGCACACCGGCCGACACGATCCGTGCCGCATTGCGCGAGGCGGCGGGCGATCACCGGATCGCGTGTCTGGCCACGCTCGCTCAGCGCGGCGCCGAGCCCGGCTTGCGCGCGGTCGCCGCCGAGCTGGGGGTACCGCTGCGGTCTTATTCCGCCGCTGAACTGTCCGCGGTCGTCGTGCCCAATCCAGGAAGCCGGACGCGCTCGGCCGTGGGGACGGCGAGTGTCGCCGAAGCCGCTGCCCTGCTGGCTTCTGACGGTGGGCCGCTGGTCCTGCCCAAACGCGTTGTGCGGGGCGTGGTGCTGGCGGCGGCGCTGCACCACGGATAGATCTTACGATCGACCGGGAACAACCACCGAAGTCACAGCGCGGCGGACGCCGGTGGTTCAGGGTGCGACCGAGCCCCAGTCGGCGAAGCCGGTGGGGTCGTGGCGGCCGATGCTGGCGTGTTCGAACAGGCCCCAGCCCTCCGCGTCGCCGCAGCGGGCGTGGGCGACGTGGTCGATCACGCCGAAGGGGGTGCGGGCGGCCACCGCCGGGTCGGTGAGGTCGTAGCGGCTGGAGGAGGACCAGTCCCGGCCTTTCCACTGGCCGTGCTGCCAGTCGGGATCGCCGCCGTAGCCGCAGCCCACGTGCAGCGGGACGCCGGTGCCGGTGGTGATCTCGATCTCGATGGGCTTGCCGTCGGGCGTGGTCAGCTCCAATCGCGCACCGACGGGAAGTCTTGTGCCCGGACGATAGTCGATCGAGATGCGGGGCCAGCCGAGCTGCTCGGTGCGTCCGTCGGGCCAGACCCGGGTCGCGTCGTTGAGTGTGCGCGTGCCGTCCGGCTCCTCCTGCACGATGACCACGACGGCGAAGTTTTCGAACCGCAGCGGCGCGTACAGCCACCAGAAACCGCCCGCGGGTTCGGCGGCCGCGCGTCCGGGCGGCTCGGTCTCGCCGACCGGGCGGATGCCCCACGAACGGTCTCTCGTTCCGGTCCACACCGCCCGGTCGACCGGTATGTCGTCGCTGTCCACGTGCAGTGTGCCCGCCCAGGAGCCGACCTGCGCGAACCGGGACGCGTCGATGATCGGGCGGTTGCCGGAGAGGATCAGATGCGGTTGTTCCTGAACCGCGGGAAAGGCGCCGGTCCAGGTGAGATCGAAGCCGAGATCGTCGTGGTCGCAGACCACGCGGATGCGCCGCAGCGGCTCGAGCACCTCGACGCGGTAGCCGCCGACGCGCTGGTCGAGGCTCCGGTCGCCGAGCGCGTCGGAGAACCGCACCGCCCGCAGCGCGTCACCGCGGCGGACGGCGGCGTAGGCGTCGGTCACGCCGAGGTTGGGATACACGCCGAAACCGGTGATCAGCAGGGTGCCGCCGGCACGGTCGTGGGCGTTGAAGTAGCTGCGGTCGTAGAAATTCCGATCGCTGGAGGCCACCCGCGCCAGCGAGAGCGGGGTCTGGTGGATGGGGTACTCGTCCAAAGGCACAGGCATGGTCAGTCCCATTCGTAGGTTCCGTCGAGCAGCGCTTCCAGAGCGGCCCGGTGCATGACGTAGTCGTCGCGGTCGGGAGTGTCGCTGTCCTCGCCGAAGTGGATCATCCTGCGCTTCACCCGCGCCATCACGATCGCGTGCCGCAACGCGGCGTAGACGAGGTAGAAATCGAGATCACGCACCGTGTGCCCGGTCAACCCCTCGTATCTCGACACCACGTCGTCGCGGCGGAGGAAGTCGGGGAGCCCGGGCTGTCCGAAGCGGGTGGCCAGATCCTGGAAGAACCGGTGGATGAAGATCACCCAGCCCAGGTCCAGTTCGCGCGGCGCCAGCGCGGCCATCTCCCAGTCCAGCACCGCCACGGGCTCGAATTCGCGGTAGATGATGTTGCCCGGCCGGGCGTCGCCCCAGCTGAGCACGTCCGGGCCGGGGTCCGCGGGCCAGTGCTCGTCGAGCCAGGCGAAACTCCGCTCGATCAGCGGGATCGCGAATCCGTCGTCCGCGAGCCCCCACCGGTACCACGAGCGCTGCGCGGCGACATGCCTGCGCAGCGCGTCGCCCGGCCCGCTCAGCGCGGGGAACAGCGCCGCGGGATCGGGGATGGCGTGGATCTTGGCGATCACCTCGACCGTGTTGTGGGTGAGCCGGAGACGTTCGGCGGGAGTGGCGTCGAACAGCCAGCCGACGAAGACGTACGGCGGGTTGTCCGAGGGCACGCGTCCGTCGACCCGGCGCATCACGAAGAACGGAGCGCCGAGCGGTTCGTCGTCGTTCTCCAGCCAGCAGAGGCCGGGCACCGGCACGTCGGTCGCCGCGGCCACGCCCGCCATCACCTGGTACTGCGTGGGCAGGTCGTAGGTCTGGAACACCGGAAACGATCCCGCGTCGGGCGCCATACGCGCGACGAACGACCCGCGCTCCGGCCGCCCTGCGGCGCTCCATTCGGCGTCGAACAGGATGGTCGTGCTGGACATGCCGCCGGACTGCGGACGTGACAACCCGGAGATGCGTGGCAGGTCGTCCGCGGAGACCTTCGTGTCCAGCCAGCGCGCCAAGTCGCCGGCCAGCGTGTCCAGGTCGCGTTCGCTGACGGTCAGTTGCTGTCGCTGCGCCGGGTCCGGATCGTCGGTCATGGTGTCCTCCTGACACGTGCGGCCCGGGTGCACCGTCCCGCGATGCGCCGGGATACGCGACTGTAACGCGTTCTAGTTGTCGGCGGGGCGGAACCGGTGACGAATTCCGGTGCGGCATGGGCGCCGGGCGGTGGGGCAGGCACGTAGACCGAAAGACGTACCCGGAAATCCGGGGTTTTCCCTGAGGTCATCCCATGATCGGGTCGGATACGTTCGGCTCGCGGAAAGTGTTGTCGGCGAGGGGAGCGGTGTGAGTACGGTCGGAACGGATGTCGTCGAGGGCGGCAGTGGCGAGGCTCCGGCCGGCGACCAGCGGCGGCCCTGGAGCCTGCCGGCCCGGATCGCGTTCCGCTTCGTCTTCGCCTACTTCGGGCTGTTCTGTGTGGTGTTCGCGCAGATCTTGTTCGTGTTCACCGGAATCGTGAGCAAGTGGCTGCCGGATACCGCGATCATGTGGCAGATGCGCGCGACGGGCCCGCTGGTCGGTTGGGTCGGCGAGCACGTCTTCGGTGTCGAAGCCGTCCTGCGCGAGGACTCGGGCAGCGGCGACCAAGCCGGTATCTGGGTGCTGATCTTCTGCGAACTCGTCGCGGCGGTGGTGATCACTCTCGTCTGGTCGATCCTCGATCGACGCCGCCGGGACTACACGACGCTGCGCAACTGGTTCGTCCTGTTCGTCCGGCTGTGTCTGGGCGGCCAGATGCTCTTCTACGGTATGGCCAAAGCGGTTCCGTCGCAGATGCCCGCGCCGTCGCTGACCGCGCTGCTGCAACCGTACGGGACGATGAGCCCGGCCTCGGTGCTCTGGAACCAGGTCGGCGCCGCGCCCGCGTACGAAATCCTGCTCGGCACAGCCGAAGTGCTCGGCGGCCTGCTGCTGTTCGTGCCACGCACCGCGACGGTCGGCGCGCTGCTCAGCCTGGTGAGCATGGCGCAGGTCTTCGTGCTGAACATGACCTACGACGTGCCGGTGAAGATCCTGTCGTTCCACTTGCTGCTGCTGTCGGTGCTCGTGCTGGCGCCACAAGCCGGGCGACTGGCCGACGTGCTCGTGCTGTCCCGCCCGGCCGAGCCGGCCACGCAACCGGCGTTGTTCGCTTCCCGCCGCGCGAATCGGATCGCGGCGGTGATGCAAGTGGCCGTCGGACTGTGGGTGCTGCTGGGCACCGTGTTCATCACCTGGGAGGCATGGCGCGAAGCGGGAGACGGCGCGCCGAAGCCCGCGCTGTACGGCATCTGGACCGTCGGCGAGTTCACCAGGGACGGGCATCCGGCGCCACCGCTGCTCACCGACGACAGCCGTTGGCGCCGGGTGATCTTCGACCGCCCGGGCACGACGGTGCAGAAGATGGACGACTCGTTCGTGCCCGTCGTCGCCGAGATCGACGAGGCCGCGCACACTCTCTGCTGTCGGCGCCGCCACAGTCGCCGGACTCGCCGCCGTCCCGCTTGGCCGCCTTCACCTTCGCCCGGCCCACGACGGACACGCTGGAGCTGACCGGAGAACTGAACGGAACGCCGGTGACGCTGTCGCTCGACCGGATGGACCTGAATTCCTTCCCGCTGCGCAGCCGCGGCTTCCACTTCGTCCAGGAATACCCGTACTTCCGCTGATCTCGGAGGTCCGCGGCCGTGAGTCCGGTACGGCGATCCCGCCGAAACCCCGTGCGCGCGCCGCACTTTTCGATACCTTCGGTCTGCATCAATTCGGACTGGAGGGACCGCCGTGACCGAAGCGATCCTCGAGCGGACCGACACCGGCACCGACGCGGAGGAGTCCGGTGCCCGGCCCTGGCTCGGCGCGACCCGAGTGGCGTTCCGCTTCGGTGTCCTGTACTTCGGGCTGTTCTGCCTGGTGTATCCATCGATCGTGCCCGAGTTCCTCGGACTGGCGCGCGAATGGCTGCCGGAGTGGGTGAACTACGGCGTCGCCCGTGCTCTGCGCCCGGTGGTCGAGTGGACCGGGGCCCAGGTGTTCGGCGCGTCCGTCACGGCGAACACGGCGTCCATCAGCGGCGACCAGGCCTACTTCTGGGTGCTGATATTCGTCGTCCTGGTGGTCGCGGTGCTCGCAACGGCGATCTGGAGCGTGCTGGACCGCGACCGCCCGCACTACCGGGCCGCGCAACCGTGGTTCCTGCTGTTCGTGCGCTTGTGCCTGGCCGGGCAGATGGTGGCCTACGGCATGGCGAAGGTCATCCCGACCCAGATGCCGCCCACACCATTGAGCCGGCTGCTCGAGCCATACGGGAATTTCAGTCCGATGGCGGTGCTCTGGAACCAGATCGGTGTGTCGCCGCAGTACGAGATCCTGCTCGGCTGCGCGGAATTGCTCGGCGGCGTTCTGCTGTTCGTGCCGCGCACCGCCTTGCTGGGAGCGATGCTGAGCCTGGTGTGCACGACACAGGTGTTCGTGCTCGACATGACCTACGACGTGCCCGCGAAGATCTTGGCGTTCCACCTGATGCTTTTGTGCCTGGTGCTGCTGGCGCCGGAGGCCGGGCGCCTGGCGAACGTGCTGGTGCTGAACCGGCCCGCCGGACCGTCGGTCATCCCGCCGCTGCTGGGCACGCGACGAGCCAACCGGATCGCGGTCGCCGCGCAGATCGCGCTCGGGGTGTGGCTGCTGTTCTCGAACGCGTACAGCGGCTGGGAGAAGTGGACCGAACAGGGTGCTGGACGGCCGGAACCTCCGTTGTACGGCATCTGGGCGGTCACCGAATTCAGTGTGGACGGCAAGCCGCTTCCGCCGCTGACCACCGACGCACTGCGCTGGCAGCGCCTGGTGTTCGACCGGGACGTCGCCACGGTGCAGCGCATGGACGGCCAACTGATCCCGGTGCTCGCCATGGTCGATCCCGAGGCGCGCACCCTGGTCATGGTCGCACCGCCGACAGCCGTGGGCGCACCACCGGAACCCCTGGGCAGTTTCGGTTTCGATCGGCCGCAACCCGAGCGGCTGACCTTGACGGGCACGCTCGCCGGGCAGCCGGTCTCGGTCGCGCTGAGCTCGGTCGCGCTCGACGACTTCCCCTTGCGCAGCCGCGGATTCCATTGGGTGCAGGAATACCCGTACTTCCGCTGACTCGCCTGGCTCGCCCGACGGCCCCCGTCACGCCTCGAGATCGTCGGCCACGCCGATGTCCTCGTACCACAGCGCGGGATGCTCGGCGATGAATCGGGTCATCAGATCGATGCAGCGCCGGTCTTCCAGAACGGTGACGGCGACGCCGTGCCCGGCCAGCCACTCGTGCCCGCCCGAGAAGGTCCGCGACTCCCCGACCACCACCGACCCGATGCCGAACTGGCGGATCAGACCGCTGCAATACCAGCACGGCGAGAGCGTGGTGACCATGACGGTGGCGCGGTAGTCACGCCGCCGTCCCGCCGCGCGGAAGGCGTCGGTCTCGGCGTGCAGGCTGGGATCGCCGGACTGCACCCGGCGGTTGCGGCCGCGCCCGAGCAGCGTTCCGCCCGCGTCGAACAGGGCGGCGCCCACCGGGATCCCGCCTTCGGCGAGTCCGCGCAGTGCCTCCTCGTAGGCGACGTCGAGCAGTCGTGCCGGTGTCACCTGTGTCATCGGTTCGCCTTTCCGATCGAGACGGCTCCACCGCAACCTACCGCCGACGGCTGCCGAATCGTTGGTTACCGCTGGTCACAGCGGTGTTCCGGGGCAGTGAGCACCGCCCGGCCAGCGGCACCCCAGCGGGCACGAGCGTGCCCGTCCGCCCGTCTCGGATCCGCCGCCCACTGCCGGCCGCCCTCGTTCCGGATCGTGCGTCGATGGTGTTCCGACGGTCCGTTCCGGTGGCCGTTCGGCCGAGGGCGTCCGACGCCGCGACGCTGATCCTCGACGTCTCGCCCGCTCGCGCGTGGAGCTCGTCGACCAGGGAAGCTGTCCACTGATCGCTCGCAGTTCGCCGAAGGGGCGCCCATCGCCGGTCGCACCAGGACCGCCGTGATCGTGGCTTGCGCTCCAGGGAACCCGCGAAGGCGGGGTGCCGGTCGATTGCCGGTGCCGAACCACCACGCCGTAGGCTCGAAACTTGTGCCGAACACGTCAGACGCAACGCAAGACCAGCCAACCGGCGACCCGAACTACCTGGTCGGGCTCGATCTGCACGGACGGCGCGTCGTCGTGGTCGGTGGCGGCACAGTGGCGCAGCGCCGACTGGGGTTGCTGATCGCCTCCGGCGCGGACGTCCACGTGGTGAGCCGTGCGGTCACGCCCGCTGTCGAGGGGATGGCGACCTCCGGGCAGATCACCGTCACCCTGCGCGAGTACGCCGACGGCGATCTCGACGGCGCCTGGTACGCGATCGCCTGCACCGACGAGCCCGAGACCAACGCGGCCGTGGTGGCCGAGGCTACCCGGCGGCGGATCTTCTGCGTGCGCGCCGACAACGCGCGGCTGGGCACCGCGGTCACCCCGGCCACCGCGCGCTACGACGGACTGACCCTCGGTGTGCTGGCCAGCGGGGAGCACCGGCGCTCGGCGGCCGTGCGCAACGCCTTGCTGGAGGCCCTGCAATCGGGTGTGGTGAGCGATGACTCGACACCGATCGCGCCCGGCGTCGCCCTGGTGGGCGGCGGCCCCGGCGATCCCGATCTGATCACCGTGCGCGGGCGGCGGCTGCTGGCCAGGGCAGACCTGGTGGTCGCCGACCGGCTCGCGCCGCCGGAACTGCTCGCCGAACTCGGGCCCGAGGTCGAGGTGGTCGACGCCGCGAAGATCCCGTACGGACGGGCGATGGCGCAGGAGGCGATCAACAACGCGCTGGTCGAAGGCGCGAAGGCGGGCAAATTCGTGGTGCGGCTCAAGGGCGGCGACCCGTATGTGTTCGGGCGCGGCTACGAGGAAGTGGAGGCCTGCGTCGCCGCCGGGGTGCCGGTCACGGTGGTGCCGGGCGTCACCAGTCCCATTTCGGTACCCGCCGCGGCGGGCATCCCGGTGACGCATCGGGGCGTCACCCACGAGTTCGTCGTGGTGAGCGGGCACGTCGCGCCCGACCATCCGGATTCGCTGGTGGACTGGCCCGCGCTCGGTCGTCTGCGCGGCACCCTGGTGCTGATGATGGCGGTCGAACGGATCGAACAGTTCGCCACGGCACTACTGGACGGCGGACGCCCCGCGGGCACACCCGCCACGGTCATCCAGGAAGGAACGCTGCGCACCCAGCGCGTGCTGCGCGCCGATCTCGGCACGGTGGCCGCCCGGGTACGTGAGGTAGGCATCCGTCCGCCCGCGATCGTGGTCATCGGCCCGACCGCCGGATTCTCCGCCGACACCCTCGCCCCGCAAGTCGATTCCGCGGCGGGATAAGGCTCACCCCCGTTCACGGAGTGAGCCCGATCTCCCGACGCTCTCATGCCTGGGCGCGACCGGTGGCCGCGAGCGCCCCGCCCAGGCCGGTCAGCGCGATCCCGGCAGTGGTATCGAGCGCCATACGTGGCCCGCGGCGACGCAACACTCGACGGAAACGAGCGGCGGTCAGGACGAACAGCAGCCACCAGAGGCACCCGATCGCGATGTCGACAGCGCCCAGCAGCAGGATCTGGGGTGCCGCCGCGGACGCGGGGGACACGAACTGCGGCAAGACCGCGACGAAGAACAGCGCGGCTTTCGCATTCAACACGTTGGCGGTGAATGCCTGCGCCCATATCCGCGCCGGCGCGGAATCCGCCGACGGCGATGAGGTCGTCGAAGAACTGTCGCCGAGGTCGTGGCAGCGCCACCCGTGATAGGCGTCGCGCAACGCCTGAAAACCCAGGAAGACCAGGTATGCGGCGCCGGCGAGTTTGACGATGGTGAACACCTCGGCGCTGGTCGACAAGATCGCTGACACACCGAGCGCGGCAGCGGTCATGTGCACGATCAACCCGGTCTGCACACCGACCGCCGCGCTGATGCCCGCGGTGGGTGACCGGGTGGCATGACGCAGCACCACAAACCAGTCCGGGCCTGGAATCACATAAGCCAGTAGCGCTGCGACCACGAAGCCCCACAGCAAGTGAGTAGCCACGTGCACCCTCCATTCTGTGTCCGGTCTCGCTTCGCCGAGTCTCGTAACCCGTTGACGGAAGCGAGCATTGGGCGAACCTGTTTCCGATAGGGTTCGATTGTGGCGAAAAAACGAATCAACGCACCCATTCTGCTGGCAGCGTCCGCCGCGCTTGTGGCGTTCGGCCCGGTCCTCGCGCCGGCGAGCGCGCAAACACAGCTGCAGGCTCCCGAGGTCGGCTTCGCTGGCACCGCGCCGGGAGTCGTGACCGCGACCGTGCACAACCCCAACGGCACCGGCCGGTGCTGGGCCGAAGCCGGTGTCGGCCCCGAGAACAATCACCGCTTCTTCGGCAACGGCGGCCCGGAGTCGATGGCAGGTCCCGGCCAGACCGTGACCGCGACCCTGGAAGGCCTCGAATCGGGCACGACCATCACCGCCCGGGGCGGCTGTTTCGATGACACCCCCACCGGCGGGATGCCGTTCAGCGAGCTGGTGACGGTCACCGTCCCCTGATATGCACGCCGAGGCGACCGACACTGTCGCGGCACGGTTCGCCGGGCCGATACCGCGCGCGATGCGCGTCGACGGCGGCTCGCCGGATCGGCGAGAGCGCCGCTGGTCGCGGCTCCGGCCGGATCAGTGGGTGGGCGAAGGTGGTCGCGGCATCAATTACAGTGACTCACTGTGCTTCGGAACCCCGCTGCGACGATGCAGTATCCAGTGACGCAGCGGGCCTTCGGGCTCGCCATCCTAGTGCTGAGCGGATTGCAGCTCATGGTCGTGCTGGACGGCACGGTGGTGATCTTCGCGTTGCCGCGGCTGCAAGAGGAGATGGGGCTGTCCAGCGCGGGTAGCGCCTGGACGGTGACGTCCTACGGGCTCACCTTCGCGGGTTTGATGCTGCTCGGCGGCAGGCTCGGCGATGCTTTCGGCCGCAAGCGCATGCTGGTCGTGGGCGTGGCGCTATTCACCCTGGCCTCGCTGCTGTGCGGGCTCGCGCAGAACCAGGCCATGCTGCTCGCGGCGCGGGCCTTGCAGGGCGCGGGCGCGGCGATCGCGGCGCCGACCGCGTTCGCGCTCGTGGCGACGACCTTCGCGCCGGGCAAGGCGCGCAACCAGGCGATCGCGATCGTCGGCTCCATGGTCGGCATCGGTTCGGTCGGCGGGCTCGTGGTCGGCGGCGCGCTGACCCAGTTGTCCTGGCGGTGGATCTTCCTGATCAACGTCCCGATCGGCGCGCTGATCATCCTGGGCGCGGCCTACAAACTCGCCGACACCGAACACCACCGCTCGGCTCTCGACATCCCCGGCGCGTTCCTCGGCACCATCGCCTGCGCGTCCATCGTGTTCGGCGCCACCGAGGGACCGGAGATCGGGTGGGGACACCCGGCGATCATCGGTTCGCTGATCGCGGGTGTCGTGCTGCTGATCGTTTTCGTGGCGCTGGAACGGCGGGTGGACGACCCGCTGTTGCCTTGGTCGCTGTTCGACAGCCGCGACCGCATCGCCACCTTCCTGCTGATCTTCCTGGCCGGCGGCGTGCTCGGCGCGATGACCTTCTTCGTCGCCCAGTTCATGCAGAACGTCATCGGATACGGCCCGCTCAAGGCGGGCGTCGCGGCGATCCCGTTCACCGTCGGCATCGGCGTCGGCGGCGCGGTCGCCTCCAAGGCGGCGCTGTACATCGCGCCGCGCTGGCTGCTCGCGGGCGCGGCCGTGGTGCTCGGCGTCGGATTGCTGTTCGGCTCGACCCTCGACGGCGAGGTGCTGTACTTCGCGACGCTGCTGCCCCTGCTGGTGGTCATCGGCTTCGGCGTCGGCGTCGCCATGGTGCTCTCCCCGCTGTGCGTGCTGGTCGGCGTGCCCCCGGCCAATATCGGTCCGCTGGCCGCGGTCGGGCAGATGTTCATGAACCTGGCCACGCCGGTGGCCATCGGCCTGCTCACCCCGATCGCCGCCTCCCGCACGCTGTCGCTGGGCGGCCGCACCGAAAAGGTGACCGGGATGACGCCCGCCGAGATCTCCGCGCTGGGCGACGGTTACACGCTGGTTCTGTTCGTCTGCGCCCTCATCGCGTTCGCGACCGGATTGGTCGCTCTGACGCTGCGGTTCACCCCGCAGCAGCTGGCGATGGCCCAGCACGCTCAGGAGGAAGCGCAGCAAGTCTGAGTCAGAACCTGCCCGCCACTCGCCTCGGCGTCACGCGCACGATGACGCGCGGTCCGTCGGCGGAGGAGGCCGGATTGAAGTCGGCGTACTTGCGTCCGGTGTACTTCACCGACAGTTCGTCGGGCAGCGTCTTGTCCGGGTCGGGGGTGATCGTCGCGGTGCCCCGGATCTCCGCGTAGACGTACGGGTTGTCCGGCGGGTTGATCAGCACGGTGATCCGTGGGTCGCGGGCGAGGTTCTTGCCCTGCTGTCGATCGGTGGTGGTGGAGAAGAGCAGATCGTCGCCGTCGCGCTTCAGCCAGATCACGGTCAGGTGCGGCTGGCCGTTCGGGCCGTTCGTGGCCGCGGTGGCGAACACTCGCTCTTCGTCCAGGTACTTCTTCAGGTCATCGGAAAGCACTGCGGTACTGGTCACGTTCGGGGCGAACAATACAGTGCCGCATTGCATTCCCCGCCGCGGAAACGTCGAGTCACCGTCTGCTCGTTTCCGCGGGAACCCGAGGTAGCGGCGAGCCGGTCAAGTGATGATCACCATTTCGGTGGGCGAGGCGATCTCGGCGCGCAAACCGGCCTTGGCGGCCACCCGCGCGACGCCGCGGATGTCGGCCGGTTCGGCCCTGGTGAGCACCAGGGCGCGCGCGAGCAGGCCCTTGTGGTGCTTGTTGAAATGACTCACCACCGTGCGTGACCCGTCCGGATGCTCGGTGAGCACGTTCGCGGTGATCGCGCCGGGCACCCGGCCCAGTTGCTGATAGGTCCCCGAGCGCAGGTCGACGACGAGTTCGCCCGCGGCTTCGGCGAGCAGCGCGGCGGCCAGCTCGTCGCGCCAGACGGCCGAAAGGGACGGCAGCCCGGGCAGCTTGGAGCCGCCGGACAGCCGGTAGGCGGGGATCGGGTCACCCGCGCGGACCGCGCCGAACAGGGCGGAGCCGATGCCGAGCCGGGCATAGGCCTTCGCTCGTTGACTTTTGGTGAACGAGCGTGCGTCGAGCGCGTCGTAGAGGACGCCGGTATAGCGCTCCAACGCCGGCCGGGTCGGTGCGGTGCGCAGTGCGGCGTTGCGAGCGATCTCGCCGTCGGCGGCCTTGCCGAGCCCCAGGGCGGTCCGTGAGCCTTCCGGATCGGCCGCCAACCGCACCACTTCATCGATCAGTCTCGCGCGCACCGCCGTGAGCTGCGGCATCGCCAGCGAGTCCAGTGCGAGCGGCGCCCCGGCTCCGCCGTCGGACTTGGTTTCGGAAGGAGGCAGCAGCACCAGCACGAACGAATACGGTAATGCGCTGCGACCAGCGTCCGGCCAGCGACTACCCTGTGCTTCCGTGATCACCCGCCTCTCCCGCCTGTTCCTGCGAACCCTCCGTGACGATCCCGCCGACGCGGAGGTGGCCAGCCACAAACTCTTGGTCCGTGCCGGCTACGTGCGCCGCGTCGCCCCGGGTGTCTACTCGTGGCTGCCGCTGGGGTTGCGCGTGCTGCGCAAGGTCGAGGACGTGGTACGCGAGGAGATGGACGCGATCGGCGCTCAGGAGATCTCACTACCGGCGCTGCTGCCGCGCGAACCCTACGAGACGACCAACCGGTGGACCGAGTACGGCGACGGTCTGTTCCGGCTGCGCGACCGCAAGGGCGCGGACTACCTGCTCGGCCCGACCCACGAGGAACTCTTCGCGCTCACCGTGAAGGGCGAGTACAGCTCCTACAAAGACCTTCCGGTCACGCTGTACCAGATCCAGACCAAATACCGCGACGAGGAGCGTCCGCGCGCGGGCATCCTGCGCGGGCGGGAGTTCGTGATGAAGGACTCCTACTCCTTCGACCTGGACGAGGACGGGCTGAAGGCCAGCTACGCCGCGCACCGGCAGGCCTACCAGCGCATCTTCGACCGGCTGCGGGTCGAGTACGTCATCGTGGCGGCCACCTCGGGCGCGATGGGCGGCAGCGCGTCGGAGGAATTCCTCGCCGACAGCCCCGTCGGCGAGGACACCTACGTGCGCTGCCCGGAATCGGGCTACGCGGCCAATGTGGAGGCGGTGGTCACGCCCGCTCCCGAGCCGTTGCCGATCGAAGGGCAGCCCGAGGCCGTCGTGCACGACACCCCTGACACCCCGACCATCGCGACACTGGTCGACTGGGCCAACGCCGCCGGGATCGCCGAGCGCTACGGTCGGCCCGTCACCGCGGCCGACACCCTGAAGAACGTCATGGTCAAGTTGCGCCATCCCGACGGCAAGACCGAGATCATCGGCATCGGCGTCCCCGGTGACCGCGAGGTGGACGACAAGCGCCTCGGCGCCTCGGTCGAACCGGCCGAAGTGGAGCTGCTCACCGAAGTGGACTTCGCCGAGAATCCGTTCCTCGTCAAGGGTTACATCGGCCCGAAGGCATTGCAGGCCAACGGTGTTCGCTACTTGGTCGATCCTCGCGTCGGCACCGGCACCAGCTGGATCACCGGCGCCGACGAACCGGGCAAGCACGTCGTCGGCTTGGTCGCGGGCCGCGACTTCACCCCCGACGGCACCATCGAGGCGGCCGAGGTCCGCGACGGTGATCCCTCGCCCGACGGGCGCGGCACGCTGGTGGCGGCCCGAGGCATCGAGATCGGCCACATCTTCCAGCTCGGCAACAAGTACACCGACGCGTTCGAGGTGGACGTGCTCGGTGAGAACGGCAAGCCGGTCCGGCTGACCATGGGTTCCTACGGCATCGGCGTCTCGCGGATGGTCGCGGTGATCGCCGAGCAGCAGCACGACGACAAGGGGCTGCGCTGGCCCGCGTCGGTAGCGCCCTACGACGTGCATGTCGTCATCGCGAACAAGGACGAGGCGGCCCGCGCGGGCGCCGAAGAGGTGGTCTCGGGGCTGCACGCCCAGGGCCTGGACGTGCTCTTCGACGATCGCACCGCTTCGCCCGGCGTGAAGTTCAAAGACGCCGAGCTGCTGGGCATGCCGTTGGTGCTGGTGATCGGCCGCGGCTGGGCCGAGGGCAAGGTGGAACTGCGTGACCGCTTCACCGGCGAGACCGAGGAAGTCCCTGCCGCGTCGGCGGTGGACGCGGTGGTGGCCGCAGTCCGGGGCTGAGGTGTCTGCGAACGGCTCTCGGCCGATCCCGCTGGGAGCCGTTCCGTAGGGCGGCCATCGGGTCTGCGCAAACCCGTGGAGCCGGATGCGCCACCTACGCCACCGTAACTGGAATTTGCTGGTCACGGATCCACAGACGCTGTCCACGCTGCCGTTACCCGCTGGTAAGTTAACCGGCATGACAAACACCGACGCGCGGCTGTTCAATCCCGCCACCTATGACCCGCAGCAGTTCGACGCCGAGACGCGGCGCCTGTTGCGCGCCACCATCGAGTGGTTCGAGGGCCGGGGCAAACAGCGTCTGCTCGCCGACGACGCGAACGCGGTGTGGACGGCGGACTTCCTCGACTTCGTGAAGAAGGAGAAGCTGTTCGCCACCTTCCTGACTCCCGCGGCCTACGCCGACGGCGACCCGAACCGCCGCTGGGACGCCGCGCGCAACGCGGCGCTGTCGGAGATCTTCGGCTTCTACGGCCTGGCGTACTGGTACGCCGAGCAGGTGACCATCCTCGGCCTCGGCCCGATCTGGCAGAGCGACAACGAGGCGGCCAAGAAGCGCGCGGCAGCCGATCTGTCCGACGGCGAGGTGATGGCATTCGGCCTGTCCGAGCAAACCCACGGCGCCGACATCTACAACACCGACCTGGTGCTCACTCCGACCGAACCAGGCAGCGCGGACGCCCAGGCCGGAATCCTGTTCCGCGCCAACGGCGAGAAGTACTACATCGGCAACGGCAACGTCGCCAGCATGGTGTCGGTGTTCTCCCGCCGCGCCGACCTCGAGGGCGCCGACGCGTACGTCTGGTTCGCCGCCGACTCCCGGCACGAGAACTATCGCCTGCTCGGCAACGTGGTGCACCAGCAGATGTACGTCAGCACCTTCCGCCTGGAGAACTACCCGGTGCGCGCCGAGGACATCCTGCACACCGGGCCCGAGGCCTTCTCCGCGGCGCTGAACACCGTGAACGTGGGCAAGTTCAATCTCTGCCACGGCGGCATCGGCATGGTCGAGCACTCGTTCTACGAGGCGATCACGCACGCGAACAACCGGATTCTCTACGGCAACCCGGTCACCGACTTCCCGCACGTGCGTGGCAACTTCGTCGACGCCTACGCGCGCATCGTCGCGATGAAGCTGTTCAGCGACCGCGCGATCGACTACTTCCGCAGCGCGAGCCTCGAGGACCGCCGGTACCTGCTGTTCAACCCGATGACGAAGTCCAAGGTTACCTCCGAAGCCGAGACGGTCATGACGTTGCTGCTGGATGTGCTGGCCGCCAAGGGCTTCGAGAAGAACACCTACTTCGCCGAGGTGCAGCGGCTGATCAACACCCTGCCCCGGCTCGAGGGCACGGTGCACGTGAACGTCGGGCAGATCCTGAAGTTCATGCCGAACTACCTGTTCGACCCGCAGGACTACCCCGAGATCGGGACCCGGCAGGACGCGGCCGACGACGCGTTCTTCTGGCGCCAGGGCCCGGCCCGCGGCGCGGGCAAGGTCCGGTTCGCCGACTGGACGCCGATCTACGACAAGCACGCCGACATCCCGAACGTGGGCCGGTTCTACGAGCAGGCGCGGGCGCTGCGCGCCCTGCTGACCACGGCGGCGCCGGACGCGAGCCAGCAGAAGGACCTGGACTTCATGCTGACCATCGGCCACCTGTTCTCCCTGGTGGTCTACGGCCAGCTGATCCTGGAGCAGGCCGCGATCACGGGCCTGGATCGTGACCTGATCGACCAGATCTTCGATTTCCAGATCCGCGATTTCAACGCCTACGCGACCGCGCTGTACGGCAAGCCGTCGGCAACTCCCGACCAGCAGGGCTGGGCGGCGTCCGCGCTGCGTCCGCCGGTCGCCGATCGTCCGCGCTTCGACCGTGTGTGGGCCGAGGTGGCCTCCTACGACGGCGCCTACGAGATGCGGCCGTAGATCGCGTACGTCCAGCCGACGGCGGTCACGGGCTGTCCCTGGGCCGCCGGCGGCTCGACAACACCCACGGCGCGTCGGATCCGGGGTGACCGCGCCGATGCCGGCGATCGGGTCCCGGTCAGGCTTTGCCGGGGAACGCGACGGTGGGCGGGTTGGCGCCGAGGATCGACTGCCACGTGGCCAGCCGGAGGGCGGCCTCGGTGAGCGCGTCGACACCGGTGCGCCGGATGGTCATGGACGCACCGCGTTCGACCACCGACCGCCAGGCGACGGCGACATCGGACTCGACCGTCACGGCCAGCCGCGCGGCCGAGATCGGATCGGTGACCGGAAACGGCACCGTGTAGGCGGCGTCGGGCGGCGGCACCGTCGCGCCGCCCAGGGCGAGGACGTCGGCGGTGGTGTCGCGCCGGGCTCGATGCGCCGCGGTGTGTTCGGCGATCAGCCTGGTGCGCTCGGGCGAGGCGTAGGCGGCGATCACCCCGTAGGCGTACACCGCGCCGTACTCGGCGTTCAGCGCGTCGATCAGCGCTCGGCGCTCGGTCTCCGTCATGCCAGCAGCACCCCCGCCTGCACCGCGCAGGCCGCGCTGATCGAGGCGAGCAATCCGGCCCGGTACCCGGACAGGGCGCGGGCCAGATCGGCGGCCGCTCTCCGGGACTCGGCCAGCTGCGCGCGCAGCGCCTCGACGGTCGGCGGCGCGGTGGGCGGCACGGCGCTGCCCGAAGCCACCGCCGACGGGCCGGATCCGCCTGCTCGGGTGCGATGCGCCGGTTTCGTGCCGTCGGCGTAGACGCCGATCACGCGGTCGATCTCGGTGCGCAAGGCATCGGCGTGCGCGGTGCGCTCGGCCGCGATCGCGGTCAACGCGGCGTGCCGATCGGGCGCGATCGCGATGGCCGCGGTCGCCGCGGCGGCGTCGGCGCGGGCCGCGATCTCCTGTGCGGCAAGCGGATCCGGTTCGTGGACCACGTCGTCGCCGGTGCATCCGGCCAGGGCGCCGAGGGCGAGGACGCCGACTGTTCCGCCCCCCGCGAGGCGTAGTGCGCTGCGACGATCCAGGGCGGCGAGACGGGACTCGTGCCGGTCGGACGGCATGCCGGAGATGCGCCCGGCACGCGGCGGGGCGGGAAGGCGGATGGGCACGGCACCATCGTGCCAGATTCGCGGTGCGCCACCGGACCAGCGTCGGCCGTGGCGCACGGACTCCTCGACCGCTGGTCCTTTACACTCTCGTGGCGCGTTACGCTAGACCTTCGGTAGAGAATTCTCCCGCCGCGTCACAACTGAACCAGGAGCCGCCCCACATGCCGATGCCGACCGAGGAAAGGGTGAGCCAGCTCGTAGCTGGTCTCGTAGAACGCCGGGGATTCGACCTCGAGGGCGTCGAGATCTCGACGGCCGGCAAGCGCGAGGACACGCAGGCTCGGATTCAGGTGACCGTGGACGCCGACACTTCCGATCTGGACTCCCTGGCGAGCCTCAGCACGGAGTTGTCGGCGCTGCTGGACGACGCGGGGGATTTCGGCGAGACGCCGTACTTGCTGGAAGTCACGACTCCGGGCATCGATCGCCCCCTGACCGCCGACCGGCACTGGCGCCGGGCGCGTGGGCGGAAGGTGCGTGTCACGCTGCGCGAAGGCGCGCAGCCGCCGGAACGGTCGGCCGACTTCGAGGCTCGGGTCGGCGCGCTCACCGGTGATTCGGTGGCGCTGGTGCTCGGCGGCAAACGTGACCCACACCGGGTGACGGTCCCGCTCGCCGACATCGCCAGGGCCGTCGTACAAGTCGAGTTCTCCCCGCCCGGCGCGCGGGAACTGGAACTCGCGGGCGGCGTCGTTCCGGGGCGGCCTGTTCCGGGTCAGGAAGATGCGGTGGCGGCCGATGACGCCGCGGAACTCCGGGGAATACCGAATGCACTATCCGAATCAGTGACAGCATCCGATTCGCCGACCGAAGGGATCGTGGAATGAACATCGAAATCGAAGCCCTGCGCGCGATCGTCGCCGACAAGGGGATCTCGATCGAGACCGTGATCTCCGCGATCGAGTCGGCGCTATTGACCGCGTACCGCCACACCGAGGGCCACCAGCCCAACGCGCGCATCGACATCAACCAGAAGACCGGCGTGGTCCGGGTGATGGCGCGCGAGCTGGACGCCGACGGCAACGTGATCTCCGAGTGGGACGACACCCCGGAGGGGTTCGGCCGGATCGCGGCGACCACCGCCAGGCAGGTCGTGCTCCAGCGACTGCGCGACGCGGAGAACGAGAAGTCCTTCGGCGAGTTCTCCACCCACGAGGGCGACATCGTCGGTGGCGTGGTGCAGCGCGACGCGCGCGCCAACGCCCGCGGCACCGTGGTGGTGCGCATCGGCAGCGAGCTGCACGGCGCGGAGGGACTGATCCCGCCCGCCGAGCAGGTGCCGGGCGAGACCTACGAGCACGGCGACCGGATCAAGTGCTACGTCGTCGGGGTGTCCCGCGGGTCGCGCGGACCGCAGATCACGCTGTCGCGCACCCATCCCAATCTGGTGCGGCGCCTGTTCGCGCTGGAGGTGCCGGAGATCGCCGACGGCTCGGTGGAGATCGTCGCCGTGGCGCGTGAGGCGGGGCAC
Source organism: Nocardia sp. CY15 (assembly GCF_009829295.1). NCBI lineage: Bacteria > Bacillati > Actinomycetota > Actinomycetes > Mycobacteriales > Nocardiaceae > Nocardia > Nocardia sp. CY15. The sequence goes on along the minus strand of NZ_VUOT01000001.1, from coordinate 395,784 downwards.
CGATCCAAGATCGCGGTGCGCACCACGGTGCCGGGCGTCAACGCCAAGGGCGCGTGTATCGGCCCCATGGGGCAACGCGTACGCAATGTGATGAGCGAACTGGCCGGCGAGAAGATCGACATCATCGACTACGCCGACGATCCGGCGACCTTCGTCGGTAATGCGCTCTCGCCATCGAAAGTGGTTTCGGTCACTATCGTTGACCCGGACGCCAGGGCGGCTCGCGTCGTGGTTCCCGATTTCCAGCTCTCGCTGGCGATCGGCAAGGAAGGCCAGAATGCCCGCCTGGCCGCGCGCTTGACCGGCTGGCGCATTGATATCCGCAGCGACGCCGCACCCGATATGGGCGGCGGATCCGTTCGGACGGAGGCGCATCGCAGTTGACCGGAACCCGCCCGCGGAGTGCCCGGGATGACATGTTCGTAACTTCCGCGGGGGAGGGGTTCGGCGATCCGAGTGTGGCAGCGGTAGAGTGGTCCAAGGTTCAGTCCGAGCCTTCGGCTTCAATGCCCGATCGCACCACCGAGCAGCACTCGGCGCCCCGGCGCCCAGCCGCTCCCGTGCGAACGTGTATCGGATGCCGGAAGCGCGAACTAGCCGTCGATCTGTTGCGGATCGTGGCTCGGGACCGTGAGACCGGAGACGGCTCCCACGTCATCGAGATCGTTCCCGATTCGCGGCGCAGACTGCACGGACGGGGTGCCTGGCTGCACCCCCTTTCGGCTTGTCTGCGCGCGGCAGAACGGCGCCGAGCGATCGGCAGAGCACTACGAGTGTCCGGATATCTGGATATCTCAGCCCTGGAGCATTACCTCGAGAACAGGCACGAGCACTCATGAGCACACCGTGAAGTACCAACGATGAACGTCCATCGGAGATAACCCGAGGTCGTGCGGGCCGCCGTCCCCAGAACGGTGGAGCTGCTCGACCTCTCAGTGAGGAGAGCAGTGGCAGGCAAGGCCCGCGTGCACGAGTTGGCCAAAGAACTCGGTGTCACGAGCAAGGAACTACTCGCAACGCTCAAGGAGCAGGGCGAGTTCGTGAAGTCGGCGTCCTCGACGGTGGAAGCTCCCGTCGCGCGTCGGCTGCGTGAGTCGTTCGCGGCGAAATCCGCCCCGTCGAACGGCAACAAGTCGGGTGCACGCCCCGGACCGTCCGGCCGTCCGGCCGCCAAGCCCGCGGGCGGTGGCCCGCGTCCCGGTCCTCGTCCGCCGGCGCCCGCACCGGCGCCCACCGCGCAGGAGACCGCCGTTCCCGCCGCGCGCACCGGCGAATCCCCGGCCGTGAAGCCGGGCCCCGCCGCGCGTCCGGGACCGGCCCCGTCCGCCAAGCCCGCCGCGCGGGATTCGGTGACCCCGCAGGCCGCTGCGGCTTCGGGCGCGCCCGCGAGTTCCGCGCCCGCCCCGGCCGGACCGCGTCCCACGCCGGGTGGCCCGCGTCCCGGTCAGCAGCAGCGACCCAGCTCACCCGCCCAGGGTGGCCAGCGTCCGGGTGGCGCCGCTCCCGGCCCGCGTCCGGGGCCGAAGACCCCGCGTGTCGGTAACAACCCCTATTCGTCTGCGCCCGAGCGGCCCGCGCCGCGTCCGGCCCCGTCCCAGGGTGGTCCGCGTCCGGCCCCGTCCCAGGGTGGTCCGCGTCCTGGCCCGGCTCAGGGTGGTCCGCGTCCCGGTCCGGCTCAGGGTGGTCCGCGTCCCGGTCCGGCTCAAGGTGGTCCGCGTCCCGGCGGCCCGTCCCAGGGTGGCCCGCGTCCCGGCGGCCCGCGTCCGAGCCCCGGCTCGATGCCGCCGCGTCCGAACCCCGGCGCCATGCCGTCGCGTGCGGCCCGTCCGGGCGGCGCCGGAGGCCCCGGCGCAGGTCGCCCGGGTCGTCCCGGTGGCGCAGGCGCCGGTCGTCCCGGCGGTGGCGGCGGCGGTGGCGGTGGTTACCGCGGTGGCGGTGGCGCCCCCGGTGCGGGTACCGGCGCTCCCGGTGCCGGTGGCGCGGCTGGTGGTTTCCGCGGTCGTCCCGGTGGCGGTGGCGGCGGCGGCGGTCGTCCGGGTGGTCCCGGTGGCCGTGGCGGCGCGGCAGGCGCGTTCGGCCGTCCCGGTGGCGCGCCCCGTCGTGGCCGCAAGTCGAAGCGGCAGAAACGGCAAGAGTACGACTCGATGCAGGCGCCCGCCGTCGGCGGCGTGCGGCTGCCGCGCGGCAACGGCGAGATCATCCGGCTCGCCCGCGGCGCGTCGCTGTCGGACTTCGCGGAGAAGATCGACGCGAACCCGGCCGCGCTGGTGCAGGCCCTGTTCAACCTCGGTGAGATGGTCACCGCGACCCAGTCGGTGAACGACGAGACCCTCGAGCTGCTCGGCAGCGAGATGAACTACGTCGTCCACGTGGTCAGCCCCGAGGACGAGGACCGCGAGCTGCTGGAGTCGTTCGACCTCACCTACGGCGAGGACGAGGGCGGCGAGGAGGACCTCGAACAGCGTCCGCCGGTCGTGACCGTCATGGGTCACGTCGACCACGGTAAGACCCGACTGCTGGACACCATCCGCAAGGCGAACGTCCGCGAGGGCGAGGCCGGCGGCATCACCCAGCACATCGGCGCCTACCAGGTGCTCACCCACCTCGGCGACGAGGACCGGCTCATCACCTTCATCGACACCCCGGGTCACGAGGCGTTCACCGCCATGCGTGCCCGCGGCGCGAAGGCCACCGACATCGCGATCCTGGTGGTCGCCGCCGACGACGGCGTCATGCCGCAGACGGTGGAGGCGATCAACCACGCGCAGGCGGCCGACGTGCCGATCGTGGTGGCGGTCAACAAGATCGACAAGGAAGGCGCCAACCCGCAGAAGGTACGCCAGCAGCTCACCGAGTACGGCCTGGTCGCCGAGGAATACGGCGGCGAGACCATGTTCGTGGACATCTCCGCCAGGCAGAACATCAACATCGATGCGCTGCTCGAGGCGGTCCTGCTGACCGCGGACGCGGCGCTGGACCTGCGGGCCAACCCGGACATGGACGCTCAGGGCGTGGCCATCGAGGCGCACCTCGACCGCGGCCGAGGCCCGGTGGCGACCGTGCTCATCCAGCGCGGCACCCTGCGCGTGGGCGACTCGATCGTGGCGGGAGACGCCTACGGCCGAGTGCGCCGGATGGTCGACGAGCACGGCGAGGACGTCGAGGCGGCGTTGCCGTCGCGGCCGGTCCAGGTCGTCGGCTTCACGTCGGTGCCGGGCGCGGGTGACAACCTGCTCGTCGTCGACGAGGACCGGATCGCCCGGCAGATCGCCGATCGGCGCAATGCGCGCAAGCGCAACGCGCTGGCCGCACGCAGCCGCAAGCGGATCAGCCTGGAAGATCTGGATGCCGCGCTGAAGGAAACCAGCGAGCTGAACCTGATCCTGAAGGGCGACAACTCGGGTACCGTCGAGGCCCTCGAAGAGGCGCTGCTCGGGATCCAGGTCGGCGACGAGGTGCGGCTGCGGGTCATCGACCGCGGTGTCGGTGGCGTCACCGAGACCAACGTCAACTTGGCTTCGGCGTCGAACGCGATCATCATCGGGTTCAACGTCCGCGCCGAGGGCAAGGCGACCGAGCTGGCCAACCGCGAGGGTGTCGACATCCGGTACTACTCGGTGATCTACCAGGCCATCGACGAGATCGAGAAGGCCCTCAAGGGCATGCTCAAGCCGATCTACGAAGAGGTCGAGCTGGGCCGGGCCGAGATCAGGGCGATCTTCCGTTCGTCGAAGATCGGCAATATCGCCGGTTGCATGGTCACCTCGGGGTCGGTCAAGCGCAACGCCAAGGCGCGCTTGCTCCGGGACAACGTGGTGATCGCCGAGACGATGACGATCTCGTCGCTGCGCCGGGAGAAGGACGACGTCATCGAGGTCCGCGAAGGCTTCGAATGCGGTATGACGGTCACCTACTCCGACATCAAGGAAGGCGACATCATCGAGGCCTACGAGTTGCGCGAGAAGCCGCGCGACTGAGCGACCGAGACGAACCCGGACGCCGCGCGCCGCGCGGCGTCCGGGCTGCTCGTCCCGACAGTGGAGGGTGTGGGTGTACCTGGGTGCACTGGAATTCGACCTGCTGCTCGGCGATGTGCACTCACTGAAACAGAAGCGCTCGGTGATCCGGCCGATTCTGGCCGAATTGCAGCGTTTCGGTGTGAGTGCCGCCGAAGGCGGGGAACACGATCTATACCGTCGCTCGCTGCTGGGCGTGGCCATGGTCAGTGCCGGGATGGAGCACCTCACCGAGGTGCTGGACAGATGTGAACGGCATGTCGCGGCTCGTCCGGAGTTACAGTTGCTGGCGGTGCGCCGCCGAATCTTCGGTCCCGAAGACTGACCGCGGCCCAGCGACGGCGCGGAGGATGGAGCTGTGGTGGCCACACCGGCCCATGCTCCGACCGCTATCGAACAGAGTTAGTAGTGAGGAGGAAACGGCCATGGTGGACCAAGCCAGGGCGCGCCGACTCGCCAAGCGGATCTCCTCGATCGTCGCGACCGCGATCGAATACGAGATCAAGGATCCGCGGCTGCGTTTCGTGACCGTCACCGACGCCAAGATCACCGGCGATCTCCGGGACGCGACGGTGTACTACACCGTGATGGGCGAAACCATCGACGCCGAACCGGATTACGAGGGTGCGGCCGCCGGTCTGGAGAAGGCCAAGGGTGTCCTGCGCTCCAAGGTGGGCGCGGGAACCGGGGTGAAGTTCACCCCGACGCTGGCGTTCGTGCTGGACCGGGTGCCCGACGCGGCGCGAGAGATGGAGGAACTGCTCGCCAGGGCGCGGGCCGCGGACGACGAAGTCGCCAAAGCGGCCGCCACGGCGCGGCACGCGGGCGATGCGGACCCCTACAAGGTCGAACGCGACGTCGACGAGTGACATGCGGTAGTCGATGACGACGATGCGGGAAACGGCCGACCTGGACACGGCCGTGGCGGCGCTGGACGCGGCGCGCTCGGTGACCATCGTCTGCCATGTGCAACCCGATGCGGACACCATAGGAAGCGGACTGGCGCTGGCGCTGGTCCTGCATCGGCGCGGGGTTCCGGTACAGGTGTCGTTCGCCGAACCGGCGGAGCTGCCCGCATCCATGCGGTCGCTGCCGGGCGTGCGGCATCTGGTGGCGCCCGCCGAGGTGCGTGCCGAGGTCGACCTGCTGGTGGCGGTCGACTGCGGCAGCGCGGGCCGCCTGGGCGCGCTCGCCGACCGATTGCCCGGCGCGGCAACGACAATGGTGATCGACCACCATCGGTCCAACACGCGTTTCGCGGTGATCAACGTGGTCGATCCGGGCGCCGAGTCCACCACCAGCCTGATCGCACGGCTGCTCGACGCATGGGGCGTGCCGATCGACGCGGAGGTGGCGTATTGCCTCTATGCCGGTCTGGTCACCGACACGGGCTCGTTCCGTTGGGTGCGGCCAGGTACCCACGAACTGGCAGAACGGCTGCTGGCCACCGGGATCGACGGCGCGGAGATCGCCCGCACCTTGATGGACACGCACCCGTTCGGCTGGCTGCCGATGCTGTCGCGGGTGCTGGGGACGGCGCAGCTGGTCCCGCACGTGCGCGGCGGTGTCGGGCTGGTGTACGCGTTCGTGCGTCGCGACGACATCGATGACGTGCGGTCGGAGGAAGTCGAGAGCGTGATCGATATCGTGCGCACGACCGCCGAAGCGGGAATCGCCGCGGTATTCAAGCAATCCCGCGTGGCACCGGATCGGTGGACGGTGTCGCTGCGCTCGCGGGACAGTGGGGCGTGCGCGGGCGACGGGGTGGACGTCGCCGAGGTGGCCACCGCGCTGGGGGGCGGCGGGCACCGCTTCGCCGCCGGGTACACCGCCCACGGCGCGCCCGACGACCTGATCGGCGCATTGCTGACCGCGCTCGGGTGACCGTGGTTTTCGGAAACGTCCCGGCCCGAACCACTTACCGGTTCTGCCTCCGGATCCGTTCATGTCCGAGGCAGCGGACGGATCGATCGACGTCAGCGGCATTCGCGCGCGAGCGTGCTGATGCGCGGTCGTTCCCAGGGCCTGGTTGTCGCATTCACCTCGCTTCCACCGTTCGCTCGATTTCCGGGCGACTCGTGCCCGTCCCGACTGCTCTGGTCGGCCATCCGCCATACATGGTCGAGCTGGTCCGCAGACTCTCCCATACGGGATCGCACGTGCGATGCGTGCCGCGTCGGCCGGTGGTGCGCTCCCCGGTGTTCGTCGATGGGCCGCGCGAGGGGCACGCCCCGACCGGGATGACGGCGGTACCGGAGAAGGGAAGGTGTTCGTGAACGCGAAAGGTTCCGGTGCGGAGATCACCGGCCCGGCGTCACGATCGGGCGGGAAGCCGTCGGCCGATGTCGACCGAGCCGCCGCGGCCGGACCCAAGCGCATCTTCGGGCTCGCGTTGCCCACCCTCGGCGTGCTGGTCGCCGAACCGATCTACCTGCTGTTCGATCTGGCCGTGGTCGGCAGGCTCGGGGCGCTCGCGCTGGCCGGTCTCGCCGTCGGCGGATTGATTCTGGCGCAGACGAGCTCGCAGCTGACTTTCCTGTCCTACGGCACCACCGCGCGTTCGGCCCGTCGCCACGGCGCGGGTGACCACCGGGGCGCCGTCGCCGAAGGCGTGCAGGCCACCTGGCTCGCGGTCGCCGTCGGCGCGGCGATACTGCTACTGGTCCAGGCGTTCGCCGTGCCGGTGACGAACGCCATCGCCGGAGGCGGCGACATCGCGCGGGAAGCGCTGGCCTGGGTGCGGATCGCGCTGTTCGGCGTGCCGCTGATCCTGATTTCCATGGCGGGCAACGGATGGATGCGCGGCGTCCAGCAGACACGCAGGCCGTTGGCCTACGTGGTCGCCGGACTCGCGGTGTCGGGCATCCTCTGCCCGGTGCTGGTGCACGGACTGCTCGGCGTGCCGTACCTGGGACTGCCCGGATCCGCCGTCGCGAACGTCGCGGGCCAGGTAGTCACCGCCATCCTGTTCATCAACGCGTTGACTCGCGAACGGGTCCCGCTCGCCCCGCAGTGGCCGGTGATGCGAGCCCAGCTCGTGCTCGGCCGCGATCTCATCGCCCGCAGCTTCGCGTTCCAGGCATGTTTCGTCTCGGCGGCGGCGGTCGCCGCGCGTTTCGGCGCCGCGTCGGTGGCGGCCCACCAGCTGGTCCTGCAACTGTGGAACTTCCTCGCACTCGCCTTGGACGCACTGGCCATCGCCGCGCAAACCCTCACCGGCGCGGCTCTGGGCGCGGGTGACGCCCCGGGCGCGCGCGGCATCGCACGGCGGGTCACCCAGTGGTCGGAGATCTTCAGCCTCGCGCTCGCCGCCTGTTTCGCGGCAGGCGCGGTGGTCGTCCCGGCGCTGTTCACCGACGACCCGGGCGTGCTCGAGCGCACGCACGTGGTGTGGTGGTTCTTCGTGGCGCTCATTCCGGTGGCGGGTGTCGTCTTCGCTCTCGACGGCGTCCTGCTCGGTGCGGGTGACGCCGCCTATCTGCGCACCACCACGCTCGGGGCGGCGCTGCTGGGTTTCCTGCCCGCCATCTGGTTGTCCCTGGCCTTCGATTGGGGCGTTGCCGGAATCTGGTCCGGCCTCGCCGCGTTCATGATGTTGCGGCTGATCGCCGTCGCGTGGCGGGCGTTGTCGGGCCGGTGGGCCCTGGTCGGCGCCGAGGTGCCGAGGTGAGGTGACACCCGGCTCGGCCGGTGCGCGGGAATTCCGACGGATGTGCCAAGGTAGGTGTGGTGATACCCAAGTTGATGGCGGTGAGCGACATCCATGTCGGGCACCAGGGGAATCGGCCGGTCGTCGAGCAGATCACGGCGGACTCGCCGGAGGACTGGCTCATCGTGGCCGGCGACGTGGGGGAGAAGACCGAGGACATCCGGTGGGCGCTGGAGCTGCTGCGCGGCCGGTTCGCCAAGGTGATCTGGGTGCCGGGCAACCACGAGCTGTGGACGACGGCGAAGGATCCCGTGCAGAGGTCCGGGGTGGCGCGTTACGACTATCTGGTGTCGATGTGCCGCGACCTGGACGTGCTGACGCCGGAGGACCCCTTTCCGGTATGGCAGGGCGCGGGCGCCGAGGAGCACGGTGGATCGATCACGCTGGCGCCGATGTTCCTGCTGTACGACTACTCGTTTCTGCCGGAAGGAGCCACCACCAAGGCGGAGGGTCTCGCGATCGCTCGCGAGCGCAACGTGGTGGCGACCGACGAATTCCTGCTCTCGCCGGAGCCGTATCTGACCAGGGACGCCTGGTGCCACGCCCGCGTGCAGGTGACCAAGCGCAAGCTCGACGCGCTCGCCCCTGGCACGCCGGTCGTCCTGATCAACCACTTCCCGCTGGTCCGGCAGCCGACCGACGTGCTGTTCTACCCGGAGTTCGCGCTGTGGTGCGGCACCGAACTGACCGCGGACTGGCACACCCGCTACAACGTGGTCTGCTCGGTCTACGGTCACCTGCACATCCCGCGGACCTCGCACTACGACGGCGTCCGGTTCGAGGAGGTCTCGCTCGGCTACCCGCGCGAGTGGCAGCGTCGTGGCCTGCCCGAGCGACTGCTGCGCCAGATCTTGCCGACGCCGCAATACCCGCCGGGCACGCTGAACAAGTGGGGCGGCCACTTCCAGGTGACTCCGGAGATGGAAGCCGCCGCCGCGGAAATGCGCAGCAAAGCACAGCAGCGGCGCGGGCTGGCGTAGTCCTCGCCGACCCATCGTCGGGTGGTAAGCCGGACCCGGCGTACGGGCACCACTGCGGCCGTCGACGCAAGTGCGGTCGAGGCGGCGTCGATGATGGGCTGCCTGCGGGTGGTGAGGCGGCCGGATGGGCAGGCACACGGCGCTGTGATACCAGGTATCGCGGCTCGGCTAGGCTCTGCGGTGATGATCGAGAACATTCTGCCCGCCGGTGTGGCCACGGCCGAGTTGCTGGCGTACCCGGAGAATCTGAAGCCGCATCCGGCGGAGGAGCATCTCATCGCCAAGTCGGTGGAGAAGCGTCGCCGGGATTTCATCGGCGCGCGTCACTGCGCCCGGCTGGCGCTGGCGCAGCTCGGTGAGCAGCCGGTCGCGATCGGCAAGGGAGAGCGCGGCGCTCCGGTGTGGCCGCGCGGGATCGTCGGCAGCTTGACTCACTGCGACGGTTACCAGGCTGCCGCGCTGGGCCACAAGTTGCGGTTCCGTTCCATCGGCATCGACGCCGAGCCGCATGCCACGCTGCCCGACGGCGTACTGGACTCGGTCAGCTTGCCCCAGGAGCGGGAGTGGCTGAAGACCACCGATTCCGGGCTGCACCTGGACCGGTTGCTGTTCTGCGCCAAAGAGGCCACGTTCAAAGCGTGGTTCCCGCTGACCGTGCGCTGGCTGGGGTTCGAAGAGGCGCACATCACGTTCGAGATCGAGGACAGCACCGCCGATTCCGGGCACGGCAGCTTCCACACCGAGTTGCTCGTGCCGGGACAGGCCACCGACGGCGGCGCGCCACTGGTCTCGTTCGACGGCCGTTGGCTGATCACCGACGGGTACATCCTCACCGCGATCGCGCACGTCTGATGGACGGACTCGGCGGACTGCTCGTCATCGACAAGGACGGTGGCTGGACCAGCCACGACGTCGTCGCGAAATGCCGGAAACTGCTGCGTACGAAGAAGATCGGCCATGCGGGCACGCTCGATCCGATGGCCACCGGTGTGCTGGTGCTCGGCGTGGAGCGCGCGACCAAACTACTCGGCTTGCTCACCCTGACGACCAAGGCGTACACCGCGACCATCCGGCTCGGTCAGGCGACCACCACCGACGACGCCGAGGGCGAAGTGCTGGCCACGACTTCTGCCCGTCACCTCACCGACGCCGACATCGCCGCCCGGACAGTCGAACTGACCGGGGACATAGACCAGGTCCCGGCCACTGTGAGCGCTATCAAGGTGGACGGTGAGCGCGCCTACGCCCGCCACCGCGCGGGTGAAGACGTGCGGTTGGCCGCCCGGCCGGTCACGGTGTCGCGCTTCGACGTGCTCGCCCGCCGCGACATCGGCGATTTCGTCGATCTCGACGCGGTGGTCGAGTGCTCCTCGGGCACCTACGTGCGGGCGCTGGCCAGAGACCTGGGCGCCGCGCTCGGCGTCGGCGGCCACTTGACCGCGTTGCGGCGCACCAGGGTCGGTCCGTTCACCCTCGAACACGCCCGCACCCTGGACGACTTGGCCGCCGCCGCGGAGTCGGGCGCGCCTCCGCTGAGCCTCGACATGGATCAAGCGGTGCGCACGGCCTTCCCGCACCGTGACATCGATGCCACCCAAGCCGACGACCTGCGCAACGGTCGCTGGCTCGAACCCGCCGGGATATCCGGCGTCTACGCCGCCATCGACCCGGAGGGCCGCGCGATCGCGCTGCTGCAAGAAAGCGGCAAGCGAGCCGCGTCGGTCATGGTCGTGCGCCCGGCCAACTTGTAGGGGTCGACCTGCAAGTTCGCGAGCAGCGATATTTTGCCGCGTTCAAGGTCTTCGACGTCAACGGTGACGGCCGCATCTGCGTCGATGAACTCGAATCGCTCATCCGCCACTGCGGTGCGGGCCGGATCGATGAACCGGCGGATGCTTTGCTGGCCGCCGCCGACCGGGACGGCGACGGCTATCGTTGCCGGAATTCCGCGCGGCGCTGGGCTTTTTGTCCCGGTAGCGCCCCGCGGTCAGGAGTCGATCTGGTGGCGGAGGCGATCGACGGCGTCGTCCATGTGCTCGACGAGCAGGGCGCGGACCCGAGCGGGTTCGGCCGTGGCGATCGCTTCGCGCAGGTCGACGTGCTCGCGGGCCTGTTCCCGCAGGTCGGGGTAGGTGGTCTGGAGGGCGCCCAGGCACATCCGCGTCTCGATCAGCAGGGTGCGGGCCGCGCGCACCAGGCGCGGGCTGGCCGCGCTCTCCACCAGTGCCTCGTGAAATGCCTGGTCGGCGTCCGAGACCCCCACCGCGTCACCGCGTTCGGCGGCCGCGACCATGTCCTCCACACTGGGCCCGAGCGCCTCGAAGGCGATCGGGCGGCGACCGTCCAGGATCAACTCCAGCGCGCCGCCCTCCAGCGCCGTCCTGGCGCGGTAGATGTCGACGACGTCGTCGAGGCTCAGTTCGATGACGAAGATGCCGCGGTGACGGATGCTGTGCAGCAGGCCCTCGGACACCAGGCGTTGCATCGCCTCGCGCACCGGCCCGCGCGAGACCGCGAACCGCGCGGCGAGATCGGCTTCGCCGAGCTGCGACCCGGGCGCGAGACTGCCGCGCATGATCGCCTCGCGGAGCCGGTCGGCGATCATCTCCGCGGTCGACTGCCGGTTCACCGGCTCGAAATCAACGACGGACATCGGTCTGCCTTTCCGCGAACAGGGTGCCGAGTCCGGGAACGACCGGCTCGGCGCCGGCCAGCCGCAGACCCGCCCAGACCGTCACCTGGTTGGCCGTCAGCACCGGTTTGCCCAGCGTAGCCTCCAGCTCCGGCAGCACCGCCAGGGTGTGCATCGCGGTGTCGGGGATGAGCAGCGCCTCCGCGTCGGGATGGTCGTTGTCCACCGCCAGCCGCAGCACTCGAGCCGGAGTGAGGGTGCCCACCTCGGCGGCGGTGTCGATTCCCGCACTGGACATCGAGACGACGTCGATGCCCGCGTCGGCGAGGAAATTCACGAACAGCCGAGCGATCTCGTGGGGATAGCTCGCGGCGACCGCGACGGTACGCAGTCCGAGCGCGTGCGCGGCGTCGGCGAACGCGATGCTGGTGCTGGTCGCAGGCACGCCTGCGACCTCCCCCAAAGCGCGCGCTTGGTCGCGTGCGCCGACGGGGCCGTAGACGAAACTGCCCGAGGTGCAGGCCCAGACGATCGCGTCGGGGCGGTGGGGGGCCAGCAGGGACGCGCCGAGTCGCAATTTCTCCGGACTGCCGAGCTCCAGCAGTTCGGGGACGGCGTGCAGATCGGTGCCGTAGATGTGAGCTACCGGAAGGTGCGCGCCGAGCGCCGCCGCCGCGAGCGGATAATCGTCCTCCGCCGCGTGATCGGGATAGATGAAGCCGACGGTTGGTGCGTGCATGCGATGTTCTTTCCTTCAGAAGACGTTGAGCAGCCACTTGCCGGGGCCCATCATCGGCAGCTTCATCCGGCCGAGACATGCCCACATGGTGAGCTGGTTGGCGGTGAGCACCGGCTTGCCGAGAGCCTTTTCCAGCGGTTCGATCACGTCGTAGGTCGGCAAGTTGGTACAGCTGACGAAGACGGCCTGGGCCTCGGGATCGTCGGCGCCGACGATGCGTTCGGCGATCGTGCGGTAGCTGACCTTCCATATGCCGCCGCCGAGCCCGAGGTGGTCGGAGCGCACCACCGAACACCCGGCTTCGCCGAGGAACTCGTGCAGCCGGTGGGTGAGGATCTCGTCATAAGGGGTGAGCACGGAGATGCGGCTGAGGTCCAGGTGGCGGATCGCTTCGAGCAACGCTCCCGAGGTGGTGACCGCGTCCTGCGCCCCCGCCTGGCAGATGGTCTCGCGCAACGACTTCTCGTAGGCGAGGCCTTTGATGAAGCTGCCCGACGTGCACAGATACGCCACCACCTCGGGCTCCACGTGCAGCACGTTGCGGGTGGCCGCGGTGAGGTGCGCGGCGTCGGACACCAGTTCGGCCATCTCCAGCGACACCGGGACCGGCTCGTAGGGGGTGCGGGCGAGGTGCAGGCTCACCTCCAAGGGCGCCCAGCGCCAGAGCTCTCGTTCGAGGGCGAGATCGAACGGTGCGATGATCCCGATACCCCGTTGGGCAACGGGCCCCTCGAGGTCGGGAAAGCTCAAATCCACTACGGCCCCTCTCGCGCTCAGCCGGGACGACCTCCGAACACGATCGGATTGTTGACAATCATACGATGCCATCTTAGTGTGTCAATGTGGAACAGGGCCCGATTGTCGCCGTCCTGCACAGTGACAGTGTGCCCGACGCCGAACGAATGGACCGGGTAGCCGATCGCGCCACCATTCGTTACACCGAGGCGGCCGGGTTGGCGGGCGCCCTGCGCGGAGCGGAGATCCTGTTCGTCTACGACTTTCGCACGCGAGCGCTGCCCGGCGCGTGGCACGCCGCCGACCGATTGCGGTGGGTGCACATGGGATCGACGGGCGTCGACCCGGCGATGTTCCCCGAGCTGCGCGCGAGTGACGTGGTGGTGACCAATACCCGGGGCGTCTTCGACGCCGCGATCGCCGAATACGTGCTCGGACAGATTCTCGGTTTCGCCAAGGACCTGTCCGGCTCGCTGCTGCTGCAGCAGCGGCACGAGTGGCGTCATCGGGAATCCGAGTGTGTCGCGGGGGCGACCGCGCTGATCGTCGGCACCGGCTCGATCGGACGCCATATCGCCCGGTTGCTGCGCGCGGTCGGGATGACGGTGCGCGCGGTGGGCAGACGGGAACGCGCGTCGGATCCCGATTTCGGCGATGTCACCACCGACCTGCACGCCGGACTGGCCTGCGCCGATTACGTCGTCGCGATCGCACCGCTCACCGAGCAGACCAGGAACATGTTCGACGCCGCCGCGTTCGCCGCGATGAAACCGCACGCCAGGTTTGTCAACGTCGGTCGTGGGGAACTCGTTGTGACCGACGACCTCGTCGCCGCGCTGCGCACCGGATCGATCGCCGCCGCGGCGCTCGATGTGGTGGACCCCGAGCCGCTCCCCGCCGATCACCCGCTGTGGGAACTGCCGAATGTCCGGATCACCCCGCACAACTCCGGTGACTTCATCGGATGGCGCACCGAGATCGTCAACGCGTTCACCGAGAACTTCGACAACTGGATCGCCGGACGTCCGCTGGACAACGTGGTCGACAAAAGGCTGGGGTACGTGCCCGGCTGAAGGAGCCCATCCATGAGCTACCCCGACAAGAACCAACCCACCGACCCGACCGCTATGACGGCGGTCGAGCTGGTCTCGGCCTACGCGGCGGGCAGTCTGTCGCCCGTCGAGGCGACCGAGGCGATCCTGCGCGCGATCGCCGACCGCGACGGCGCGCTCAACGCCTTCTGTCTCGTGGATCCCGATCGCGCTCTGGTGCAGGCGAAGGATTCCGAGGCGCGCTGGCAGTCCGGCCACGCCCGCGGCCTGCTCGACGGCGTGCCGGTCTCGATCAAGGACGTCTTCCTGACCGAAGGCTGGCCCACCCGCCGGGGGTCGACCTCGATCGACCCGGCCGGGCCGTGGCCGGTGGACAGCCCGGTAGCGGCGCGGCTGCGCGAGGACGGCATGGTGTTCCTCGGCAAGACCACCACCCCGGAGATCGCGTGGAAAGCGGTCACCGACAGTCCGCTGGCCGGCGTCACCCGGAATCCGGCCGACCCGTCCACCACCGCGGGCGGGTCCTCCGGCGGGAGCGCCGCCGCCGTCGCGGCGGGCATGGGCCCGGTCTCGGTGGGCACGGACGGCGGCGGCAGTGTGCGCATTCCGGCCGCCTTCTGCGGCATCGTCGGGTTCAAGCCCACCTACGGACGGATTCCGCTGTTCCCGGCCAGCCCGTTCGGTCCACTGGCGCACGCGGGGCCGATGACCCGCACCGTCGAGGACGCGGCGCTGCTGCTGGACATCCTGTCGCTCCCGGATCCGCGCGACCCGACCGCACTGGCCCCCACGCTCACTGTATTCCGCGCCGAAATGCAGCGCGACGTGCGCGGATTGCGCGTGGCGTACTCGCCGACGCTAGGCTACGCCGCCGTCGACTCCGAAGTCGCCGCCATCGTGGACGCCGCGGTGGCTCGGCTGGCCGAAGCCGAACTCCGGGTCGGCGCCGCGGATCCGGGATTCGAGGATCCCCGCGAAGCCTTCGAACTGCTCTGGGCGGCCGGTGCGGCCACCATGCTTTCCGGCTTCCCGGAAGGCACGCGCGACCGGGTCGATCCCGGGCTGCTGGCGGTATGGGAGCGCGGTGAAACCGTCACCGCGGTCGACTATCTCGCCGCGCGCGACGTGGCGGCTCGGATCGGCATCAAGATGGGAACTTTCCACACCGATTACGACGTCCTGATCACCCCGACGGTGCCGATCCCCGCGTTCGAAGCGGGACACGATGTGCCACCGGGCAGCGGCCTGCACAGCTGGCCGGAGTGGACCCCGTTCACCTACCCGTTCAACCTCACCCAGCAGCCCGCGATCAGCATCCCGGCGGGGGTCACTCGCGCCGGCCTACCGGTCGGGCTGCAGATCGTGGGTCCGCGCCACTCCGACGATCTGGTGCTCGCGGTGGCCCGCTACGCCGAGTTCGTGCTGGCTTCCTGAACGGCGGTGGCCCCGCGGATACCGCGGGGCCACCGTACGGGGCATTCAGGCACGGGCGAACGCGAGTGTCTCACCCTGCACGCCGTGCAACCACAGCGCGTTGCACGCCGCGGCCATCTCGGCGAGCCCCTCTTCGATCGTGGCGAAGACATTGCCCGGCACCCACCCGAGGTCGCCGTTGATCAGCAAATTGTTGCGGCCGTAGAACAGCGCGAGATCGGTGGCGCCGCGCTCGTGCTCGGCCGCGGAGCCGGGCTCGTAACCGTAAGCCGGATTGCCGATCTCCCACGGCTCGAAATCGAACAGGCAGACGTCGCCGGGGATCGGCGTGACGGTCGGATTCTCTCGATGCGGTGCCGCGCCGATTCGTGGGAGCAGGGTGTACACCTCGTTGCGTGCGTACTTGGCGTGGAAGGCGTCGCCTTCTTGCGGCAGCGCGTTCCATACCGCCGCGCAGGTGCGCGGCGCCTCCTCGTCCAGCAGACGGGCGCGGCAGGTCACCGCGGCTTTGGTGAGCGTGATGGTGATGTAGCGGGCCATACGGTTCTGCTTCCTGATCGGTGCCCGCCGGGCGGGCACGGGGGCGGCGACGGTCGCGGCGCTACAACTCGGCGAGCACCTCGGACCAGATCGCCAGAGCGTCCTCGACCTGAGTATCGGTCACGATCAGCGGCGGAATCATCCGCACCACGTTCATGTGCGCGCCGCAGGTCAGCAGCAGCAGTCCCTTGTGCACCGCGGCGCGCTGGGCGGCCGCGGCGGTGACCGGGTCGGGTTCGCCTGTGGCCGTGGTGAATTCGGCGCCCGCGAGCAGTCCGAGGCCGCGTACGTCACCGATCGCCTTGGTGGCGCTGTCGCGCAGGCCGCGCAACAGCTGTGCGCCCCGTGCGGCAGCGTTGTCCACCAGCCCTTCGGATTCGATGACGTCGAGCGTGGCGATCGCCGCCGCGCACGCCACCGCGTTGCCGCCGTAGGTGCCGCCCTGCGAGCCCGGCCACGCACGCGACATCAGCTCGCGCGAGGCCGCGATGCCCGAAAGCGGGAAACCGCTGGCCAGGCCCTTGGCGATGGTGATCACATCGGGCCGCACGTCGAAGTGCTGATGCCCGAAGAACTTCCCGGTGCGCCCGAAGCCGGTCTGGATCTCGTCGAACACCAGCAGGATGCCGTGCCGGTCCGCCCGTTCGCGCAGCCCGCGGAAGAACTCGGTGTTGCCCGGGATGTAACCCCCTTCGCCGAGCACCGGCTCCACGATGAACGCCGCGGTCTCGGCGGGCGAGGTGAGAGTGGCGAACAGGTAGTCGAGTTCGCGCAGCGCGAAGGTCGTGGCCTCCTGCTCGCTCCAGCCGTAGCGGTACGCGGTGGGGAACGGCGCGACGTGCACGCCCGACATGAGCGGGCTGAACCCGGCCGAGAAACGGGTCCCTGAGGTCGTCATGGTCGCGGCGGCCACGGTGCGGCCGTGGAAGCCGCCGTGGAAGACGACGACGTTCGGCCGTCCGGTGGCCTGGCGCGCCAGCCGCAGCGCGGCCTCGATCGCCTCGCTGCCGGAGTTGGCGAAGAACAGCGCGTCCAATCCGTCCGGAAGTACCGCGCCGAGCCGTTCGGTCAGCTCGAGCAGCGGCCGGTGCAGCACGGTCGTGTACTGGCCGTGAATCAGCGAGGCGACCTGCGCCTGCGCGGCCGCGACCACGTGCGGGTGGCAGTGGCCTGTGCTGGTCACCCCGATACCCGCGGTGAAGTCGAGGTATCGGCGGCCGTCGGTGCCGTAGAGATAACACCCCGCGCCATGGTCGACCGTTACCGGAGTGGCTTGTTTCAGGATGGGAGAGAGCTCGGTCATGGTGATTCGCCTCCCGCAGCGGTGCAACCACTTGCCGGACAAATGATTGTCTATTGTCGGATTGTCTACAATATGCATAACATGGCGGCACGGGTCGCAGCAATGGCCGAACGCTGCGCGGCGACGGAAGGAGCCACCGACGATGCTCACCGAAAGCGCGCTCAGCGCCGCCGAACGAGCCGCGATCGACACGGTGCCGCGAGGCCTGTTCATCCAGGGGCGGTGGCGTTCGACCGCCCGGACGCTGCCGGTGCTCGATCCGGCGACGGGTGAACCGCTGTGCGCGGTGGCCGACGCGGACCCGGCGGACGGCTTGGCGGCGCTCGACGCGGCATGCGCGGCGCAACCGGCCTGGGCGGCCACGCCGCCGCGCGAGCGCAGCGATCTGCTGATGCGTGTGCATCGCGCTTTGCTGGCCCAGACCGACCGGCTCGGGCTGATCGCCACGTTGGAGATGGGCAAGCCGCTGGCCGAGGCGCGCGGCGAGATCGCTTACGCCGCGGAGTTCTTCCGCTGGTTCGCCGAGGAAGCCGTGCGCCTGGACGGCGGGTACATGCCCGCGCCGACCGGCGGTTCGCGATTTCTGCTCGCCCGGCAGCCGGTCGGTCCGAGTTTGCTCATCACGCCGTGGAACTTTCCCATGGCCATGGGAGCGCGCAAGATCGCGCCTGCCTTGGCCGCGGGCTGCACCTGCGTGGTGAAACCCGCCGAGCAGACGCCGCTTTCGATGCTCGCGCTCGCCGAGGTGCTGGCGGAGGCCGGGCTGCCCGCCGGGGTGGTCAACGTGGTCACGACGGCCGATCCCGCCGCCGTGATGACGCCGCTGATCCTCGACAGCCGCTCGCGCAAGCTTTCGTTCACGGGTTCGACCGCGGTCGGCAAGCAGTTGCTCGCGCAGTGTGCGCAGACGGTGATGCGCACCTCCATGGAACTCGGCGGCAACGCGCCGCTGCTGGTGTTCGACGACGCCGACCTGGACGAGGCGGTCGAAGGCGCCTTGGCGGCGAAGATGCGCAACATCGGCCAGGCGTGCACCGCCGCCAACCGCATCCTCGTCCAGCGCGGTGTCGCCGAGGTCTTCGCACGCAGGCTCGCCGATCGGATGGCGGCCCTGCCGATGGGCCGGGGCACCGAGCCGGACGTCGTGGTCGGCCCGCTGATCGACGCCGAAGCCGTCGCCAAGGTGCAGCGGTTGGTGGACGACGCCCGCGCCCGCGGCGCCACGGTGCTCACCGGCGGCACCGAGCTCGACGGACCGGGCACCTTCTATCCCGCCACCGTCCTGGTCGACGTCCCCGACGACGCCGAAATGTGCCATACCGAGATCTTCGGGCCGGTCGCCGCGATCGGCGTCTTCGACACCGAGGACGAGGCGGTGGGCCGGGCCAACGACACCCCCTACGGACTGGTGAGCTACGTGTTCACCGAGAACCTCCGGCGCGGATTGCGGGTGTGTGAAGCACTGGAAACCGGCATGGTGGGACTCAACCAGGGCGTGGTGTCGAACCCGGCCGCGCCGTTCGGCGGCGTCAAGGAATCCGGGCTCGGGCGCGAGGGCGGATCGACCGGGATCGATGAATTCCTGGAGACCAAGTACATCGGAGTGCGACTGTGAAGGAGTGCCAGTGAGCGAGTACCGCATCGCCACCATCCCGGGTGACGGGATCGGCGTGGACGTCACCGCGGCGGCGGTGCGCGTGCTCGACGCCGTGCTGCCCGGCCTGGAATGGACCGAATTCGACTGGTCCTGCGAGAACTACCTGCGCACCGGGGCCATGATGCCGCACGACGGCGCGCAGCGGCTCGCGGACTTCGACGCCATCCTCCTCGGCGCCGTCGGCTTTCCCGGTGTGCCCGACCATGTCTCGCTGTGGGGGCTGCTGATCCCGCTGCGCCGCGCTTTCGGTCAGTACGTCAACCTGCGCCCGGTGCGCCTGCTGCCCGGCACCGAGTCGGCGCTGCGCGGCCGGACCGCCGACGACTTGGACATCCTCATCGTGCGGGAGAACTCCGAGGGCGAGTACTCCCGGATCGGCGGCATCCACAACGAAGGCCGCCCCGACGAATTCGTGCTCCAGGAGTCGGTGTTCACCCGTACCGGGTGCGAGCGGATCATCCGCTACGGGTTCGAGCGGGCCGCCGAACGATCCGGTCGGCTGTGCTCGGCGACCAAGTCGAACGGACTCATCCACTCGATGCCGTACTGGGACAGCGTCTTCGATCGCGTCGCGTCCGAGTACCCGGAGGTGACGACGCGGCAGATGCACGTCGACGCGCTGGCCGCTGAACTCGTGCTGAACCCGGACCGGCTCGACGTGATCGTGGGCTCGAATCTGTTCGGCGACATCCTCTCCGACCTCGCCGCCGCCGTGACGGGAGGACTCGGTCTCGCGCCATCGGGCAACATCAATCCCGAGCGCACCGGCCCTTCGATGTTCGAAGCGGTGCACGGCAGTGCCCCCGACATCGCCGGGCAGGGCATCGCGAACCCGGTCGCGCAGATCCTCGCGGGTGCCATGCTGCTCGATCAGCTCGGCGAGTCCGCCGCGGCCGTCGCGGTGGATCGAGCGGTCTGCGACGTGCTCGCCACCGGAGAGATCCGCACCCCGGACCTCGGCGGCACCGCAACCACCGCCGAACTCGGTGACGCCATTGCCACCCGTGCGGCCGAACTGACCCGCCGCGCCGCGCCGGCCGAACTCGGCTGACCGGGTCGCGGAGGCGGTCGGGGAGCGTTCCGCCCGAGCAGGCGCAGCTGCGACAGTCGGTGTGCAGCTCTACCCGGACGTAACGGGGCAATCAGGTGATCACGCGCGGCGGTGGGAGCCGACACCGCCGTGGGAGGCGGTGACAGCGCAGACCGGGTCAGGCGGTGAGCCAGATGGCCTCGGCGGCGGGGCGCCCGAGGTCGGTCGGCGACTCGGTGGCGCCGATCCGGATGGCGATGGTGCCCGCGAAGTCGCGGCGTTCGACGACCGTGATGACGGTGTCCAGCGCGATGCCGACGGAGTCGAAGTAACGCAGCATGTCGGGATCGGCGTCGGAGATGCGCGCGACCCGGCCGGATTCGCCCGCCTGGAAATCGCTGAGCTGGCGCGCGGGCGGAGTGGGGACCGCGCCGTCCACCGACGGGATCGGATCTCCGTGCGGATCGCGGTCGGGGTAGCCGAGTTTGGCGTCGATCCGGGCCATCAGCAGCTCGGAGACCGCGTGCTCGAGCACCTCGGCCTCGTCGTGCACCTCGTCCCAGCCGTAACCGAGCTCGTTCACCAGGAACGTCTCGATGAGCCGGTGCCTACGCACCATCGCTACGGCGGCGCGACGCCCCGCGAGGGTGAGGGCGATCGCGCCGTAGCGGGCGTGTTCGACCAGTCCCTGATCGGCGAGTTTGCGGACCGCTTCGGACACGGTGGAGGCCGACACCCCGATCCGCTCGGCGAGCAACTTGGTGGTCACTTTCTCCTGCGACCACTCCTGCGCGGTCCAGATGACCTTCAGGTAGTCCTGGGCGACCGACGAGAGCACAGGCGCGATCGTCGCGGTACCGCCCTGCGCATCGCCCGGCGCCGGGGCGTCGGCCAACTCGCGTCGAGTGGCGATATCTCGTTTACCTGGCACACCCCGAGCTTAGGCACTGGCGTGCCGATGCACACATCGTCGGCCCCGTCGTCGCCCGATCGCGAACGGAACGCGATTCTCCGTTCACTCCCGGTCGGGCGCGACGACGGCCGCTCGAGCGTGTCGTCCGCGGCGGGTGGGTCACACGGTTCCCGGAACCTCCAGCGCACTGTGGAACGCGGCCACGCCGTCGAATCGCGCACCGGCCAGCCGTGCCGTGGCCGGCGCGCCGATCGGCGCACCGGACAGTTCGTAGAACGTCGCCGTGGCGAGTCCGGAGAACCGGTCCCCGGTCACCTCGAGTTCGAAGGCGACGATTCCCTTGCGCACTACGGAGGGGTCGGCTCGATCCACGGTGAACTCCAGGAACGCGCCAGTGACCCGGGAGCCGTCGGCTCGCCAACTACCCATGCCGTTGCTGTCGCTGGTGGCGCGATTGCCGTGATCGGGGTTCGACTGCAGCATCGTGCCACCCGGGTGGAACTGCATCACGTGGTAACCGAACGGAGCGCCCTCGGCGACCACCTCCCACGTGCCCAGCACCGGATGCCGATCGTTCATGCTGTGCCTGTCGAGGCCGGGGCTCCGCAGACGGCTCCCAGCAGCGCGATGCCACGGTCGATGTCGTCGCGGGGCACGTTCGCGAAGCTCAGCCGCATCGTGTTGCGGTGGCCGGTGACGTCGTCGGCGTAGAAGGCGCTTCCGGGCAGGAACGCGACCCCCCGTCGCAGCGCTTCCGGCAGCGCCGCGTCGGCATCGAAACCCGCCGGTCCCTCGACCCACAGGAACATCCCGCCTTCGGGTGCGGTCCACCGGAACCCGGCCGGGAGGTGCCCCCCGACCGCAGCGGTCAAGGCGTCCAACTTGGCCGAGTAGGCCTCGACGACGTGGGCGAGGTGCGCCGCACCGGCCGAACTGCCGAGGAATTCGGCGGCAATCGCCTGGCAGTACGTCGACGTCTGCATATCGATGCCCTGCTTCAACGCGAGCACTGTTTTCAGCAGATCCTCGGGCATGACGGTGATTCCGACACGAATCGCCGGAGCGAGAGTTTTCGACAGTGACGTGATGTAGACCGAGTTGTCCGGTGCGAAAGACCACAGCGCGGGCGGTGCGACGCCGCGATAGCGCAGGTCTGTATAGACGTCGTCCTCGACAATCAGCGTGCCGTGGCGGACGGCGATCTCCGCTATTCGTTCACGCCGCCCGGCGGGCATCGTCCGCCCGGTCGGATTCTGGAACGTGGGCAGCAGGTAGACGAATGCCGCGTCGTATCGGGCCAAAGCCTCCTCGAGCGCTTCCGGCACGATGCCGGATTCGTCGGACGGCACCGCGACGACGGTCGCTGCGTGGCTACGGAATTCTTTGACGGCCGGGCCATAGGTCGGTGTTTCGACGAGCACCACGTCATGCGGGTCGAGCACCGCCAAACACAGGTTGTGCAGAGCGCCGGATCCGCCGGTCGAGATATGCAAGCGCTCGGGCGTGCATCGAATATCGCGGTTGCGCAGCAGGTTTCGCGCTTCGACCAGCAGCGGGGCGAATCCTTGGGTCATGCCGTACTGCAGGACGGCGCTGCCGTATCTTTCGATGACGCTCTGCGAGAGCGTCGCGACGAGCTCGCCCGGGAGCAGGGCGGGGTCGGGTGCTCCGACGGCGAACGAGACGACCTCGGGGCGTCGTGCCAGCGTCGCGAAGATGTCATCGATGGGTCCGCTGCTCACCTCGGCCGCGCGGCGGCTGCGCTGCAGGCGTGTCACGTCAGGAACCGACCGGGCCGCGCCGCAAGCGGGCAACGACTTCGGGGACCCGGGCGTCGTATTCCGGCGTCAGTACCACGTCGTCGTTGAACAGGGGATCGGTCCGCATTTCCACCGCGACCAGGTCCTCGGTCTCGTCGAGGTTCACCGCCACGTGCACGACTCCGTCCGGGATGTAGATGAACTCGCCCGGACCGTGGAAATACGGGATCAGCTCCGGGCCGATCAGGGTGACCGCCCGCCCGCGCAGGCAGACGACGACGATCTCGCTGTGCGCGTGATAATGCGCTTTGGACATGGCACCGGGGGTCATGTTGACCATGCCCGCCGAGATGCCGGTAGCGCCACAGGTTTCGGTGGTGACGCAGGGGATGAGGCGTTGTCGTTGCCGCCCCATTGTTTCGGCCGCATCGGACGGGTTGATCACACGCACGTGCTTGACTGCACTTTTCATGGCTACTCCGGGGGCACTACTGTCGCCGACGAATTGGACGCTAGACCATTCCCCCTGATGGCGAGACGAGCTTGTGAGCCCGCAGAAAACCGGGGATGAATGGGCTCTTTCGCGAATACGTTCGATTCGTTTCCGGCGGGCGAAGTTTTCCCGGAGATGTCGGTGAACCCGACGTCATGGCACGGTGGCACGCAAGCTCACGGCAGTCCGGGCCATCTCCCAGCTATGCCGGGGTGGGCGCCACCGCCACCAGCGGCGTGCGGCTGGGGCTCGATCCCGCTCCGCCTCTCCGGTCGGCTCGAGCAGGCAGCCGGCATCCGCGTCGTATCCGTACCGGTGACGTAGGACCTACCGGCACTCGCATGGCTGGGGGCGGCTCGAACCAGGTCGTCGGCTCACGGCGCCGCAACCGTTGTGTGAGATCAGCACGCCCGAATACTGTTCGCTACCTGCTTTGCGTAGGCTGCGCACTGTGCAGAGATGGCGAAGTCTCGACGAAGTGCCCGCGGACTGGGGGCGCTGTGTTCTCACGATCGGTGTGTTCGACGGTGTGCACCGCGGCCACGCGCAGCTGATCAGCAGAGCCGTGAAATCCGCCGCCGCGCGCGGCGTGCCCGCGGTGCTGATGACCTTCGACCCGCACCCGATGGAAGTGGTCCGCCCCGGCTCGCACCCCGCGCAGCTGACCACACTGACCCGTCGTGCCGAACTGGCCGAGGAACTGGGCGTGGACGTCTTCTGCGTCATGCCCTTCACCCACGAATTCATGAAGCTGGCACCCGCCCGTTATGTGCACGATCTGCTGGTGGAGCGGTTGCACGTGGTCGAGGTGGTCGTCGGCGACAACTTCACCTTCGGCAAGAAGGCCGCGGGCACGGTGGAGACCATGCGCGAACTCGGCAAGCGCTTCGGCTTCGAGGTCGACGGTGTGACGCTGCTCGGCGAACACGCCGTGACCTTCTCCTCGACCTACATCCGCGCGTGCGTGGACGCGGGGGACATGGCGGCCGCTGCCGAGGCGCTGGGCCGCCCGCACCGGGTCGAGGGCGTCGTCGTGCACGGTGACGGCCGCGGCAAGCAACTCGGTTTCCCGACCGCGAACGTCGCGCCGCCCATGCACGCCGCGATTCCGGCGGACGGCGTGTACGCCGGGTGGTTCACCGTGCTCGGCCCCGGCCCGACCATAGGCACGGTCACCCCGGGCGAGCGGGCCATGGCCGCCGTCTCGGTGGGCACCAACCCGACCTTCTCCGGACGCGCCCGCACCGTCGAGGCGTACGTGCTCGACGGCGAAGCCGATCTCTACGGTCAGCACGTCGCGGTCGACTTCGTCGAGCACCTCCGCGGCCAACGCAAGTTCGAGTCGGTGGACGAGCTCGTCGAGTGCATGGGCCGCGACGTGGAGACCACGCGAAAGATCCTCACCGCCGTCGACGCCCGGTGATCGTCAGGACGTCATGAAGTCGAGCAGGTCCCGGTTGAGCTGGTCGGCATGGGTGTTGTACAGCCCGTGCCCCGCGGTCGGGTACTCCTTGTAGACGCAGTCCGGCACGAGTTTCGCGATGCGCCTGCTGCTGGCGTCGATCGGAATGGACTGATCCGGCTCCCCGTGCACGACCAGGGCGGGAATCGGCAGATTCCGCAGCGTCTCGCGATGGTCCGACACGAAGGTCGACTCCCAGACCGCGATGGTTGCCCACGCAGCGGTGGACAGGCAGCGGCGCATCTCGTGTTCGATCAGCGCGGGGGAGACGTCGTTGCCGAGGTGGGTGGCGAAGTATCCCTGTGCGCGATCGGCGAACCACTTGGGCCGATCGGTGCGCCACTGCGCGATCGAGGCCAGGCTCATCTCGTCCGGAAGCCCTTCGGGATTGTCCTCGGTCCGGCGCAGAAACGGCAGCGTGGTGGCCAGCAGCGCGATGCGCGCGACCCGTGCGGTGCCGTGCCTGGCCAGGTAACGGGCCACTTCCGCGCCGCCCGCGGAGTGGGCGACCAGGGTCAGATCGCGCAGATCCAGCCGTTCGATCAGTTCGGCCACGTCGTCGGCGCGAGTGTCCAAGTCGTACCCCGTGGACGGCCGGTCGGAGCGGCCGTGTCCGCGCCGGTCCAGCAGCACGCAGCGGTGACCCCGCTCGGCGAAGAACGGGACTTGGTACTCCCACATCTCCGTGTTGAGCGCCCACCCGGCCAAGAACACGATCGGTGCTCCGGTTCCGTAGTCCTCGTAGGCCAGGCGGGTGCCGTCGGTCGTCTCCAGGTAGGGCATCGTCGTCTCCTCGTATTCGGTGGTACGAGAGGAAGATTCGCAGCCGAAGTGCGGTGAGTCGATTACCCGGCAGGTAATGCCCACGCTTCCGTGCGACGCGCAAGCGGAGCCGTCGGCCACGCCTGCCGGTCCGCGATTTCAGGGGAAGGATCCGGTCCGGTAGGGTGGTCCCTCGGGTTTGCTGCGGTCCGCGGTGGCGCCCGCCCCGGGTAACCGGACATTCGAGCGCGGAACTGAGAAACAGGAGTGGATGCCCCATGGCGCTGACCACCGAGCAGAAGTCGGCGATCCTCGCCGAGTACGGCCTGCACGAGAAGGACACCGGTTCGCCGGAGGCGCAGATCGCGCTGCTGTCCAAGCGTATCGCCGACATCACCGAGCACCTGAAGAAGCACAAGCACGATCACCACACCCGCCACGGTCTGATGGCGCTGATCGGTCGTCGTAAGCGGCTGTCGAAGTACCTGCAGGACAACGACATCAACCGCTACCGTTCGCTCATCGAGCGGCTGGGGCTCAGGCGCTGATTCGCCGGCGCCGCGGCGCTGGGTGCTAGTGGCCCCCTTTGGCTGACGTCCGAGCGACCGCCGTCGGCGACTTCGTCGTCTATGCGGCGGCACTCGGACGGGAGCCGGGCCGCGAAGGGACCATGCTCGGTTTGCTTCGCTCGGATAACGGGTGGGGCCGGTGTGGTTCTGATTGTGGGATAGCTTGCGCGCCGATATCGCGCAGTGCTGACGTGCGGCGATTTCGATCAGCCCTGGCCGGTGCGTGTCGGGCAACTGCTCGCGCAGTTCCAGGCTGCAGTTCCAGGCTGCAGTTCCAGGCTGCAGTTCCAGGCTGCAGTTCCAGGCTGCAGTTCCAGGCTGCAGTTCCAGGCTGCAGTTCCAGGCTGCAGTTCCAGGCTGCAGTTCCAGGCTTCGGCGCGGCAGATCATCGGTGCCGTTCATGTGGTGCCCGGGTTTCGAGCTTCGCGCGATTTCCTGGTCTTGCGTGTCGCACCCGGAGAGTTCTCGGCTGAGTCCGGGGTTCGGGGACGGCTGGCGCGGCACCAGGTGCCGGCCGCTACCCGATCGCCGGGCTCATTGCGTGGTTCTATCGGGCCGACGGTGCCCGAATCTGTGGCATTCGGGCCTCGTTTCTTCGTCGATTCACGTAGGGCCCACTTCGTCCGCTGCCTGTGGGGGCGCGGCCGGGGTTCGGAGAGCGGCTGTGGCGGGGCCTGAGTGGTAAGTGTGACTCCCGACACGTGATGTCCGAGGCGGTCGCTGGTTCAGCCGAGGGGGAGACGTACAATCGCTCCGTTGGCTATTTGTGTTGAGGGGTGGATCGGCCCCGTCGCACGACAACATTGCACAGCCGTATGCACCCGCCCGCGTGGCGTCGGTCTTCGGTAGTGGCCTATCGGCAGCGAGTTGGCGCCGTCGGGCTTCGATCGATGACCGCCTCCGCGTCGCCGTTTCCAAGGGGAGACGGCCGGGTGTGCGCGTCGCAGCCACGAGGGTTGCCGCGCGTCCGTACCCGGTACGGCTGACGACAGCCGGATCGCGCCCACCGGGCGCTCGAGCCGGCGAAGACGAGAGGTTGAGAGAGAAGAATGACCGAAACAACTGAACGCAAGAGCTCCGCCGTCGAGGTCGAGCCCGGTGTTTTCGAATCCGTCGCGCTGATCGACAACGGCGCCTATGGCACCCGCACCATCCGGTTCGAGACCGGACGTCTTGCCCGGCAGGCCGCCGGTTCCGTCGTCGCCTACCTGGACGACGAGACCATGCTGCTGTCGGCCACCACCGCGGGCAAGCAGCCCAAGGACCAGTTCGACTTCTTCCCGCTGACGGTCGACGTCGAAGAGCGGATGTACGCCGCGGGCCGCATCCCCGGATCGTTCTTCCGCCGCGAGGGCCGCCCCTCCACCGACGCGATCCTGACCTGCCGCCTGATCGACCGGCCGCTGCGCCCTTCGTTCGTCGACGGCTTGCGCAACGAGATCCAGGTCGTGGTCACCGTGCTGAGCTTGGACCCGAAGGACTTCTACGACGTGGTGGCGATCAATGCCGCGTCCGCGTCCACCCAGTTCGCCGGTCTGCCGTTCTCCGGCCCGGTCGGTGGCGTTCGCGTCGCGCTGATCGATGGCCAGTGGGTCGCCTTCCCGACCACCGAGCAGCTCGAGGACGCCGTGTTCGACATGGTCGTCGCCGGCCGTGTGGTCGACTCCGGTGACGTCGCCATCATGATGGTCGAGGCCGAGGCGACCGAGAACGTCATCACGCTGATCGAGGGCGGTGCGCAGGCGCCGACCGAGGCCGTCGTCGCCGAAGGCCTCGAGGCCGCCAAGCCGTTCATCGCCCGCCTGTGCCGCGCGCAGCAGGACCTGGCCGAGCTGGCCGCCAAGCCCACCGAGGAGTTCCCGCTCTTCCCGCCGTACGGCGCGGACGTGTACACGGCCGTCGAGGGCACCGCCAAGCGCGAGCTGAGCGAGGTGCTGAGCATCTCCGGCAAGCAGGAGCGCGAGGAGAAGATCGACGAGATCAAGCTCGCTGTGCTCGAGCGTCTCGTCGAGGACTTCGCCGGACGGGAGAAGGAGCTGGGGGCGGCGTTCCGCTCGGTCACCAAGAAGCTGGTGCGCCAGCGCATCCTGTCCGACGGTTTCCGCATCGACGGCCGCGGCCTGGCCGACATCCGCGCGCTGTCCGCCGAGGTCGCGGTGGTGCCCCGGGCGCACGGCTCCGCGCTGTTCGAGCGTGGCGAGACCCAGATCCTGGGCGTCACCACCCTGGACATGGTGAAGATGGCCCAGCAGGTCGACTCGCTCGGCCCGGAGACCAGCAAGCGCTACATGCACCACTACAACTTCCCGCCGTTCTCCACCGGCGAGACCGGCCGCGTCGGTTCGCCCAAGCGCCGCGAGATCGGCCACGGCGCACTGGCCGAGCGGGCGCTGATCCCGGTGCTGCCCAGCCAGGAGGAGTTCCCCTACGCCATCCGCCAGGTCTCGGAGGCGCTGAGCTCCAACGGTTCCACCTCGATGGGTTCGGTGTGCGCCTCCACCCTGTCGCTGCTGAACGCTGGCGTGCCGCTGAAGGCGCCGGTCGCCGGTATCGCGATGGGTCTGGTGTCGGACACCATCACCAACGACCAAGGCGAGGAAGAGGTCCGCTACGTCGCGCTGACCGACATCCTCGGCGCCGAGGACGCCTTCGGTGACATGGACTTCAAGGTCGCGGGCACCCGGGAGTTCGTCACCGCGCTGCAGCTGGACACCAAGCTGGACGGTATCCCCTCGCAGGTGCTGGCCGGCGCGCTGAGCCAGGCCCACGACGCGCGCACCACGATCCTGGACGTGATGGCCGAGGCCATCGCCACCCCGGACGAGATGAGCCCGTACGCGCCGCGCGTCACCGCGATCAAGATCCCGGTCGACAAGATCGGCGAGGTGATCGGCCCCAAGGGCAAGGTGATCAACCAGATCACCGAGGACACCGGCGCCAACATCTCCATCGAGGACGACGGCACCGTGTTCGTCGGCGCGACCGACGGCCTTTCGGCGCAGGCCGCGATCGACGCGATCAACGCCATCGCCAACCCGCAGCTGCCGAAGGTCGGCGAGCGCTTCCTGGGTACGGTCGTCAAGACCACCGCCTTCGGCGCGTTCGTCTCGCTGCTGCCGGGCCGTGACGGCCTGGTGCACATCTCCAAGCTGGGTAACGGCAAGCGCGTGGCCAAGGTCGAGGACGTGGTGAACGTCGGCGACAAGCTGCGGGTGGAGATCGCCGACATCGACAACCGCGGCAAGATCTCGCTCGTGCCGGTCGAGGAGAACGCCGAGGAGCCCGGCGACGACACGGCCGATGCGGGCTCGGCCGGGACCGAGTAGTACTTGTCCCTGTGACGAAGAAGAAGACGACAACCCCTCTGCTCAGCACCGGGCAGGGGGGTTCGTCACTCGAGCTGCGGGCGGACACGGACGGGGGAGTGCGGCGCACCGTGCTGCCCGGCGGGTTGCGCGTGGTCACCGAGCATCTGCCCGGGGTCCGCTCGGCCTCTATCGGCGTTTGGGTGGGGGTCGGTTCGCGCGATGAAGGCCCGACTGTCGCGGGTGCCGCACACTTCCTCGAGCACCTGCTGTTCAAGGCGACGCCGACGCGCTCGGCCCTGGACATCGCGGAGGCGATGGACGCCGTCGGCGGCGAGCTGAACGCGTTCACCGCGAAGGAGCAGACCTGCTACTACGCGCACGTCCTGGACGAGGATCTGCCGCTGGCCGTCGACCTGGTCTCCGACGTGGTGCTCAACGGCCTGTGCCGGTCCGCGGACGTGGACGTCGAGCGGCAGGTGGTGCTCGAGGAGATCGCGATGCGCGACGACGACCCCGAGGACCTGGTCGGTGACTCCTTCCTGTCCGCGCTGTTCGGCGATCACCCGATCGGGCGCCCGGTGATCGGCTCCATCGAGTCCATCGAGGGGATGCGGGCCGCGCAGTTGCGCTCGTTCCATCTTCGGCGTTACCGGCCGGAGCGTATGGTGGTCGCGGTCGCGGGCAACGTGGAGCACGACCACACCGTGGAATTGGTGCACCGCGCTTTCGAGAACCGGCTCGACCCGGCGGCGGCGCCCGCGCCGCGGCGCGAGGGCCGATTCCGGCCGCACGGCGCTCCGCAGCTGCACTGGAGTCATCGCGACAGCGAGCAGGCTCATCTGGCTTTCGGCGTGCGCGCCTTCGGGCGCCACGAGGGAGACCTACGGTGGCCGCTGTCGGTGCTCAACACGGTGGTCGGCGGCGGGCTGAGTTCCCGTCTGTTCCAACGCATCCGGGAAGAACGCGGGCTGGCCTACTCGGTGTATTCCAGCGTCGACACCTTCGCCGACACCGGCGCGTTCTCGGTCTACATCGGCTGCCAGCCGGAGAATCTCGGCGAGGTGGCGGCACTGGCCCGCGGCGTACTGGAGGAAGTCGCCGCCGACGGCATCAGCGACGCCGAGTGCGCGCGGGCCAAGGGCTCGCTGCGCGGCGGGCTGGTGCTCGGCTTGGAGGACTCCGCCTCGCGCATGAATCGTCTGGGGCGCAGCGAACTGAGTTACGGCAACCATCGCAGCGTGTCCGAGACCTTGTCCCGCATCGACGCCGTCACCACCGACGAAGTGTCCGCCGTCGCGCGCACGCTGCTGGCGCGGCCTTTCGCCGCGTCGGTCGCCGGACCGTACAAGCGCACCCGCGATCTCCCCGCTGCCGTCCGGCGGCTGGTGCCGAGCTGATCCTGGCCCGAGCCGTGAGGGAGGGGTTCGCGGCTTGGCGTGAATTCCCTCGCCGCGATACTGTTTCGGCCGCCCGGCCGGCAATCCTCGCCGGAGGGCGTTGAACTCGATTGTCCGGGTGTCGGATCCGGCGATCTCTGGCAAGGAGTCGAGATGAACCGAACGAATCGTGCCCTTCGCGCGCTGGGCGCGGTTTCGATGCCGATCCTCGTGCTGTCCGGGTGCGGTGGAACGGACGCGGACGCAGGCAAGGCGGGCGAGCCGACCGCGTCCGCGCTGCGCGAGGAAGCCACCGAGATGAACGACGCACTGGCGAGCCACGACTACGCCGCCGCGTATCGATTCCGGTCCGCGCGTTGCAGGCTCACGCTGAACGAGGACGACTATGTGGCGGCCATGGCGCAGCTCTACGATGGACGGGATCTGAAGTCCAAGCCGTCGGAGGTCACCGTCACGACGTCGGGGTCGACGGGGACGGTCACGGTCGTGAACTTCGACGCCCGCGCGGCCGAGGACGATCCGAAGCCGAAGACGTGGACGTTCATCGACGGGAAGTGGCGGTTCGACGCCTGCTGAGCGCGCGCCCCTTCCGGATCACTCGCGGCGAGCGCGGTTGGCGGCCGCGACGATCGTCGGAACCAGTCCGGGCAGGGCGGACTCGAGGTCGTCGAGGCGCAGGCGCTGGCAGGTGTGTCCGTCGATGATCAAGCGCTCGATGACGCCCGCGTCGCGCAGGATCTTGAAATGGTGGGTGGCCGTCGACTTGTTGATCGCCTCGTAGAGCGCGCCGCAGCGCACCGCCGTGCCCGCGTTGCCGAGCCTGCGCACCATCTCGAGGCGCACCGGATCTTGCAGCGCGCTGAGCACGGTGGGCAGCGCCGCCACCGGTGGCGCCTGCTCCACGTCGCGGACATCGGACATGATCTGGCTCACTCCTAGGTTTGATAATCGTCGTACCGGATGTATCGTCGACTGCGGTTCGATCATCATCAAACTTACCTGATCGGAGGGTCGATGGCAGCGACGATGGCGGTGGCCGTCGATGAGCAGGCCTCGCAGCGCTGGGCCTACGCTCTGGTCCTGGCCGCCAGCGGTGTGGCGCTGGGGGTTTCGGGCGTGCCCGCGCCGCTCTACGGCATCTACGAGCAGCAGTGGCATCTCTCGCCGCTCACCACGACCCTGGTGTTCGCCGTCTACGCGGTGGCCGCGCTGGTTGCGGTGCTGGTGTCCGGGCGCATTTCCGACGTGGTCGGCCGGAAGCCCGTGCTGCTCGGAGCTTTCGCCACGATGGTCGCCGGACTGGGGGTGTTCGTGCTCGCCGACAGCGTGTCCATGCTGCTGCTGGCGCGTGCGCTGCACGGCCTCGCGGTGGGCTCCACGGTGGTGGCGGGCGCCGCCGCGCTGCTTGATCTGCGCCCGCACCGCGGCGCGCGATCCGGGCAGCTCAGCGGCGTCGCGTTCAATGTGGGGATGGCCGTGGCCATCCTGGGCTCGGCACTGCTGGCGCAGTACGCGCCGCATCCGCTGCGCACGCCCTACGTCGTGATCACCGTCGTCTGCCTGGCGATCGGCGTCGGCGTGCTCGCGCTGCGTGAACCGCACTCGGCCCGGGTGGCCGGACGCATCCGGATCGCCAGACCCGCGGTGCCGCAGGAGATTCGCGCCGACTTCTGGTTCTCCGCGATCGGCGTGATGGCGGCCTGGTCGGTGCTGGGCGTGCTGCTGTCGCTGTATCCCTCGCTGGCCGCGCAGCAGACCGGCATCCACAATCTGGTCTTCGGCGGCGCCGTCGTCGCCTCGACGGCGTTGTCCGGCGCCACCGCGCAACTGTTCGCGACCGGCGTGCCCGCCCGATGGGCCGCGATCCTCGGCGACACCGGCATGGCGCTGTCGCTGCTGCTGACCGTGCCCGCGCTGGCCACGCACAACTGGGTCGCGGTGCTGGCCGCGGGTGTCGCGCTCGGCGCCACCTTCGGCCTCGGCTTCGGCGGTTCGCTGCGCCACCTGTCGGAGGTCGTGCCGCAACACAAACGCGGCGAGACGATGTCGGCGTACTACTTGCTCGCTTACTCCGCCATGGCCTTGCCCACCATCCTGGCCGGTTGGGCCGCCACCACCTGGGGGCTGAGCACCGTATTCCCCTGGTTCGTCGGTGTCGTCGCTCTGGCGTGCCTGATCGCGGCCGGGCTCGGCCTGCGCCGCAACCGGGCGGCGGTCCCGCGGGCATGAACGGCGATTGGCTTTTTGTCAGGACTGTCCGCTAATGTTCTGTGTCGCATCGTGGACAACGCGATGCGAGTGCGGATGTAGCGCAGCTGGTAGCGCATCACCTTGCCAAGGTGAGGGTCGCGGGTTCGAATCCCGTCATCCGCTCCACGATTTTCCCTCTCATCGCCGTCGGCTCGGACGCGTATCTCGGTTGCGGATTCGCATGTCGCTCGGCGATCCCGATCTGTTATGCATCGGTTGATACTTCCGCCCGAGACCGCTGGATCGGGGCGGTACCGGAGCCCTGATGTCGGTTGGTGTCGATCGCCCGAAGGTCCGAGTCTCCGTGCCGCATCCGAGCGGCCGAGTCGATTCAGTGCTCCGCGCGCCGACTGCTCGCGTGGCATGGCGGCTGCGCGGATTTGTCGCGTGTCGTGGACACATGCGCAGCCCTCCGAAGCCTTCCTCTCAGCACTTGCATCAACTTTTCGACAGTGCTATAAGGAATCTGTCTGCAAAGGCATAGGTTATGTGGACTCGACAAGGCAGATGAGGTGAGTCGGGTCATCCACAGGGAAGACAAACGATGAGAAAGGCAGGTGAGCCGCGGACCAACCGAACCGTCACGTCACTCTCTTCCGAGGCGGGCCCGGCACCGGCGTCCGGGCCCGCGGCTCCCGTAGTCACGACCGCCCGCGCCCGGAGAAAGGACCAACGTGCCGAACTCGACGATTCCCACCGATAGCGTCGCCGACCACCGATAGCGGCACACGCCTGCCGACGACTATCTCTTGGCCTTCCGACCCGAATCTCGGTGCACGCTTGTCATGACCAGCACGACGCATTCCCGGATCCACACTCGACTTCCGCATCCGCTCCGCACCCACCGGGACACCCTCGTTCCGGCCACAACCACCGAATGGCGCCACGGTACCGTCGCCTGGTTCAACACCGAAAAGGGCTTCGGCTACCTCGAACCCGACGACCGCACGAGCCCGGTATTCGTCGACTTCCGCGCCATCGACACGCGCGGATACAAAACCCTCGCCCCCGGCCAGACCGTCGTGTTCACCACCACCGTCACCGACCGCGGCCCCGAAGCGGCGACCGTACGCCCGTACACAGCCCGCCCCTATCCACTCGGTAGGTGAAGGCCGCGGACCGAGCCGGGGCCGAGCTACGCTTCGGCGGCCGTCCGCCGCGACCGATCGGTTCGGTCACATCGGAAGCGACTGATCGAGTAGTTCATCGATGTCGCGGCAGACGTCCCCGGTCGGCACGCCTGCCACGAACGACACGTCGTGCGGGCATCGGGGGAGTGTCTCGTCTGTGCAGTCGCGATCGCAGACCGGGCAAGCAGTGGTCCACGGCCCGCGCAGGTCACGCAGAATCGGCTCGGCAGCGGACCGATCGGCCGACGTCGA
Organism: Nocardia sp. CY15; assembly: GCF_009829295.1. Lineage (NCBI taxonomy): Bacteria > Bacillati > Actinomycetota > Actinomycetes > Mycobacteriales > Nocardiaceae > Nocardia > Nocardia sp. CY15. The sequence goes on along the minus strand of NZ_VUOT01000001.1, from coordinate 361,661 downwards.
TTCGAGACGGGGTTCGAACGGTACGGGCGCCGTGCCCGCCAGGTCAACGACCTCGAGCGCTCGCAAGGTCTCGTGCTGGTGGTAGTGGAACGGCAGCGTGCGGGTCCGGGCCGCAAACTCGTCCCAGCGGGCCCGGTACCGGACGAGGGGGCAGCTGGTTCGGCGCAGGTGATCGCGTGGTTCGGCTGTCGCATGCGACCTCCTGCGGGGACTACGACGCGCCGGAAGCAATGTCGTCGCTCTACCCGAGGCCGCGGGACGCAAACCGCGCGGTGGTCGTGACTTCATGTTTCGGTGCGGTCGGTACGGGCATGTCAGCACCTATCGGGCTGTCGACGCGAGGCCCGGATCCGCTACTGCGCTAGTCGTCCAGTCGCCCTCGACGAACGGAGCCAGCAGTGAAGATCGCGATGGTGTCCGACCACGCCAGCCCGCTGGCGCAACTCGGTGGTGTCGACGCCGGTGGCCAGAACGTCCACGTCGCCGAGCTATCGGCGGCAATCGCGCGACGCGGGCACGACGTCACGGTCTACACCAGGCACGACGGCTCCCAATCCGAGCAAGAGGTTATGACCGGCGCGGGCTACCGAGTCGTCCACGTCCCGGCCGGTCCCGCCGAGTACGTGCCCAAGGACCGGATCATGCCTTACCTCGGCGAGTTCTGCGCGTTCTTGCGGGCGCACTGGGCCGCGTGCCCGCCCGACCTGGTGCACGGCCACTTCTGGATGTCGGGTGTGGCGTCCGAGCCGGCGGCGCGGCAGTTGCGGATCCCGCTCGTGATGACCTTCCATGCCCTCGGCTGCGTCAAGCGGCGGTACCAGGGGACGGCGGACACCAGCCCACCCGCGCGGGTCCATATCGAGCGGATCATCGCCCATCGCGCCGCGCACGTGGTGGCGACCTGCTCGGACGAGGTGGACGAACTGTCCGGGATGGGGGTGCCGAGGCCGCGGATCTCGGTGGTGCCCTGCGGGGTCGACCTCGACTGGTTCGCCCCGGACGGGCCCGCCGACCGGCGCGGCCGAACACACCGGCTGGTCTCCGTAGGACGGATGGTGCCGCGCAAGGGTTTCGACCTCGCGATCGCGGCTCTCTCGCGCTTGCCCGACACCGAGCTGGTCATCGCGGGAGGCGAATCCGGCGATGATCCGGAGATCCGCCGCCTTCGCGGTGTGGCTGCCGAATACGGCGTGGCGCAGCGGGTGCGCCTGCTCGGGCACATCCACCGCGCGGCGATGCCCGAGCTGCTGCGCTCCGCCGATGTGGTGCTGTGCACGCCCTGGTACGAGCCGTTCGGCATCGTGCCGCTCGAGGCCATGGCGTGCGGCAAGCCCGTGGTCGCCACCGCCGTCGGTGGCCTGCTCGATACCGTCCGCGACGGGATCACCGGACGATTGGTCGCCCCCGCCACGCCGGCGGCGGTGGCCGAGGCCGTCCGCCCACTGCTGGAGGACCCAGGCCTGCGCCAGACGTGGGGTGCGGCGGGACTGCGGCGTGTCCGCAGTGGCTACTCCTGGGACCGGATCGGCGCCCGGACGCTCGACGCCTACCGGTTCGTCACTACCGATCGCTTCGCCCACGGCGAGCCGCCCATCATCGCGCCGGGAGCGACGCCGGAGGGAGCGACGTGAACAGGCGACCGGCACGGGGACTCGGCCGGAGCGGATCGCGCGCGGCGTCGGAAGCCGTGCTGGAGCGGAAGTGACGGCAACGGGCGATCCGCTGGTCGTGATCGGCGACGCGCTGCTCGACATCGACCTCGACGGTCGGGCCGACCGGCGCTGCTCGGAGTCGGCGGCTCCTGTCGTCGATGTCGCGCACCGGACGTTCCGTCCGGGTGGCGCCGGATTGGCGGCCCGGCTCGCCGCGGCGGGCGACCGGGAAGTCGTCCTCATCGCGGGCTTCGCCGCCGACGAGGCGGCTGCTCGGCTGCGCGCGCTGCTGGACCGGCACGTGCGGGTCATCGGGCTCCCCATGTGTGGTTCGACGGTCTGCAAGCAACGAGTGCGAGCGGTCGGCTCGTGGGCGAGTCCGAACGGGCACACCCGGTCCAGGCAGGCTCGGCCACCCGTCCTGATCACCAGAATGGATTCCGGCACCGGACGAGTCGGCACGGATCCGCTGCCCGAGGAGGCGCACGCCGCGGTCGCGGCGGCGCACGCTGTACTGGTCTCGGACTACGGTCGCGGTACCGCGGCCCACCCGCGAATTCGCGCGCTGCTGCGCGACCACGCGGAACGAGTGCCGGTCGTCTGGAATCCCCACCCGCGCGGACCCGTACCGATTCCGGGGGCGGCCCTGGTCACCCCGAATCGCGCGGAAGCGCTCGATATGCTGTCCGGCCGACTCGACGAGGGGCCGGATCTGTGGAGGCTCGCCAAAGGATGGGCCGTTGCGGCGATCGCGGTCACGCTCGGGTCGGAGGGCGCCCTGGTCTGCCTGCGTGCTTCCGGTAAACGCCTGCGCATCCCGCTTCCCGCCGGCGCCAAAGCACCCGACGGCAGCGACACGTGCGGTGCGGGTGACAGTTTCTCCGTCGCTGCCGCAACCCTTCTGGGCGAGGGAAGCGAGCCGGAAAGCGCGGTGCGGCGTGCGGTGGTCGCGGCGGCCGAGTTCGTCGGCTCCGGCGCCGCCGCCGCGTTCTCGGAATCCGAATCGGCCGTGCTCTCCGGTGTGTACGCAGACAGCCGGTGGATCTGACCCGCGCGCTGCGGCTCGGGGAATTCGCCGATCGGCGTACCCGCCCAGCATGCCGGGGGATCCCGCGGAATGGGTGATGCCTGTGCCGTCTCCCGAGCATCGGGGGTCGAGGTGCCCTCGCGGCGGCGTCCTCGTCTGCGTACGCGCCGAATCGGGAGCCGAGGGCAACGGGTAGCGGATTCGCGGCATCGGCGACTCGAATGCCTTGCGTAGCAGGCGGTCGACTCATGGGAGTCCGGCAGCTCGATTCGCGTCGCCCTCCGGGCCGAAGGAGTACCGCCGTGCCGGAGCCGGCGACGGATGACATACTGGTTGGGCAGGTCACCGGCTGCCGACACGATGGGTCGCGCGCCGGCCGTTGAGTCAACAGCGGATTCTCGGCCGAAGCGCGCCCATGTCCGCGTGTCCCCTCGGGGGACGTCGGCGGTCAGGGTGCCTCGTTGCGGCCGCAAGCCCCTTGTTCGTCGGAGAGGCATTGCATTCATGATCCAACGCATCGGGCCCCGCGCGTCCGCTGTGACCACCCCGTCACCGTCGGACCAGCCCGCGATCGGAAGTTTCCGGTTCTGGTTCGGCACTCGCCGCTGGGAGTGGTCTCCCGAGGTCTATCGCATGCACGGGTATCGGCCCGGTGAGATCGAACCCACCACACAGCTGCTCTTGGCGCACAAACATCCCGACGACCGCACGCACGTCGCCGAGACCATCACTCGCGCAATCGACCACGGCGAGCCCTTCTCGAGCCGGCATCGGTTCATCGACCTGTCCGGCCAGGAACACACCGTGCTCGTCGTCGCCGATCGGATACTGGACGACACGGGCGCCGCGGTCGGCACCTCCGGTTTCTACGTCGACTTGTCCCATACTCTCGCCGAGGCTCATCAAGCCATGCTCGCCGCGACTCTGCCCGGGCTTTACGAGAATCGCGCGGTGATCGAGCAAGCCAAGGGCGTGCTCATGCGCATCTACCAGATCAACGCCGATCAAGCGTTCCAGGTCTTGCGGTGGCGTTCCCAGGAAACCAACACCAAGCTGCGCGCGCTCGCCCAGCAGTTGATCGCCGAACTTCCGCTGGTGCCGCCGCCCCCACCGGATCTGGTCGCCGCGTTCGACCACATCTTGCTCACCGTCCACCACCGCATACCGCGCGACTGATCGTGGTGGAGGCGGTCCGCGCGAGTCCCGGTCGTCCGGCGCCGTGCGGGCGGATGACGCGACGGTACGGACCGAAGGCGGTTCAGGGAGACATCGCGGGAACTTCGTGGACGAGGCCCACCGGCAGCACTCCTCCGGTGGCGCGCCGCAGCCGCTGCGGCATCTCCTCGACGACGGGGGTGCCGAGAACGAACAACTATCCCGCCACCTGTCCGAAATACGAATAAGACCGCCCACGAACGCTTGACGTAGTCGCAGGACGGTACTCGGCGATCGTCGCCTCGTTCACGAACTCGCGAGCGCGTCGATCGCTGGAAGAGAAAATCGAGGAAGCTCATGGCATTGGCGACCGCGCACAGGACCGCGACGCCGCGCCGGACGCGGCGCGGAACCGACAGCTACGACGGCATCGAACCGTGGCTCGAGAAATTGTCCGCGATGGACGACAGCGACCCCGGACGTCCGCAGTTGCGGGAAGCGATCGTGCGCCGGTGCCTGCCGCTGGCCGAGCACATCGCCCGCCGCTTCGTCGGTCGCGGGGAGAACTATGAGGATCTCTACCAGATCGCCTCGGTGGGGCTGGTCCTCGCGGTCGACCGTTTCGACCCGGCGCGCGGACCCTCGTTCCTGTCGTTCGCCGTCCCGACGATCATGGGCGAGGTGCGCCGCCATTTTCGCGACCACAGCTGGGCCGTGCGGGTGCCACGCCGGATCAAGGAGATCCAGCTGTCCATCGGTCCGGCCGTGGAGAAGCTCTCCCAGCGCTTGCAACGGATGCCCACCGCCCTCGAGATCGCCGTGGAGCTGAACATCGACCTGCTGGAGGTCACACAAGCGCTGCTGGCGGGCAACGCCTACTCCACCAACTCGATCGACGCTGTCATCGAGGACGACGACACCGGCAGCGCGCCGATCGCCGAGACATTCGGCGCGGAGGATCCTTCCTACGAGCTGACCGAAGAGGCCCTCGCGGTCGCTCCCTTGCTCGCCGAACTGCCCGAGCGCGAGCAGCGGGTGCTGCGCATGCGCTTCTTCGAGGGCCGTACGCAAGCGCAGATCGCCGCGGTGCTCGGCGTCTCGCAGATGCATATCTCCCGCGTCTTGTCGCGAACCCTCGCCGACCTGCGAGAACGCGCCCTTCGCGACTGATCGCGGTACCGATACCGTCCGCGCGAGGCCGACCAGCCACGCCGGACGGTCAGGATTGGAGAGTCGTATGCGGGGATCGGCCGTACGCCTCGCGGTAGGCGGTCGCGAATCGTCCGGGATGAGCGAAGCCCCACGCTCCGGCGATCGAGGTGACCGTGTGACCGTCGTCGGGCGAGCCGTCGCGCAGTTGTTCGTGCGCACCGCGCAGGCGAAGCCGCCGCAGATACGTCATCGGCGTCGTGTCGAGGTGGCGCCGGAACGCCAGTTGCAGCGCACGAGGGGTGACGTAGGCGGCCGCGGCGATATCGGCGACGGCGATGTCGTCGCACACATGTGATTCGAGGTACGCCAGTGCCCGCCGCACCGTATCGGGATGGGCGTCGTTGCGATCGCTCGCCGTCGGATCGGTGTGGGCGGTACTGGGGAGGGCGTGCAGCACGCTGGCGGCCAGGTACTGCGCGGCGTTCGAGGTGATCAGCGGTTGTTCGCGCGTCGTATGGTCGGCCGCGATGCCGCGCATGTGCTCCAGCACGGAGGACAGGTGCCGAGCGGCGGCCGGTGAGACCGGCCGGTGACCCGTCAGCCGCACCGGTTCCGCGTCGTGGCCGGGGGTGGCGGCGGCGACCCGGGTCAGCAGGGCGGGGTCGAACATCGTGATGCTGTAGCGGGCGTGGTGGATCACGCCGGAATACGGCAGGTCCGGGGGAGTCAGCAGCCCGACCTCTCCGGGGCGGAAGAAATCGGTACCGCTGTCGAAATAGTTCTCTTCGATCGCGCCGGTCTCCACGTGGCACAGGCAAATCTTGCCCAACGGCTGCGCGTTGTAGCTCATGTCGAAGCGCAGCTCGAAATCGTCCAGGTCGACCGGACCCAGCAACGTCCGGGTGATGGTCGTCCGAACCGGTCTCCCGGTATCGTTGCCGATCCGCATCTTGGTGTAGTTGAGGTTGAGGAATTCCTCGGTATCACTCAAGCTGTCGCTCTGGAAGGCGAATGACTCCATCGATGCGACACTCCTGCTCATTCCGGTGCGGCGTCCCGTCTCGCCAGCGCGTCGTAGTAGTGGTTCATCGAGCGGCTCTGCTCGGCGTACGGACTGGTCACAACCGTTGACGTCGGTAGACGGGTGGCTAGGAGCGGTTGGTACCACGCGGCGCGACCGCGCTCGCAAGCCCGGACACACGAATGGGCGAATACCCGATCGACCCGGCTTCAATCGTCGGACGTGCACGCTCCTGCCGTGCGGCACTCGTGCCGAACCGAGTCCAGCGGCTCACCGCAGGTTCCTCGCCGCCGCTCGCGGAAGTGTTTCGTCCTCGCCCGAGCGGCCACCCTGATCGAGAGGGTGCATCGTCGCCCCTCCACACGAAACCGTCCGGAAAGACGAGGAGGCCCCATGGTTTCGCAGGACACGCTCGCGCAACTGCGGCAGGACATCACCACCGCCGAGGACGCGGGCGACGAGGCGAACGCCGAGCGTCTACGCCGTGAGCTCGCCGAAGCGATGCGGGAAGCAGGCAAGAGCACCGAGACCGATCAGCGGTGACCGATCGGCGGCCGTGGAGGTCGGCGGCGCCGTGCCGCCGACCTCCGGAACGGTCATCCGGCGTTCTCCCGGTTCCAGAGCCCGACGGCTTCGGCGAGTTCCTCGCGGTGACGCCGCAGTTCGTCCGGGCGGGTTTCGGTTACCGCCACCGGCTCGGCTCAAATGCCGTGGAGCCGTGGTCAACTCGTCACCGTCTCGGTCTTTCGGCCGCAGATGTCCGCGGATTCCTTGCCGCGCTTGCTCATTCGTCGGGATCGTCGCGCGGCGGTAGATAAGGCTCGGCGTCTTCGGGATGACCGTGGGCGATGTTGCGCGCCCGTGCCAGTTCGGCATCCAGCTCCGCCCCGAGCAAGACCGCGATATTCGAGATCCACAACCACACGAGGAAGACGACGACGCCGCCCAGCGAGCCGTATACCCGGTTGTAGGAGCCGAAGTGGCTGACGTAGAACGCGAATCCCCAGGACGCCCCCGCCCAGAGCAGGACAGCCAGCGCGCTCCCCGGCGTCAGCCACCGGAACCCCGGCTGTCGCACGTTCGGCGCCGCCCAGTACAGCAGAGCGAACACCAGGCTGATCAGTGCCATCATGATCGGCCACTTGGCGATGCCCCAGACCGTGATCGTGGCCTGCCCCAGCCCGAGCCACCGACCGACCTGGTCGGCCAGCGACCCGCTGACCACGACACCGACCGTGCAAACGCCTAGCAGCGCGACCACCGTGGCGGTCAGGGCCACCCGCACCGGCACCGTCTTCCAGATCGGCCGTCCTTCCGCGATGTCGTAGATCGCGTTGGTCGCGCGCATGAACGCGCCGATGTAAGCGGACGCGGTCCACAGCGCGGACGCCAACCCGAGCAACGCCAGGGGGCCGGCCGGGGCTTGCGCCTCGTGAATATCGTTGATCGCGTCGATGAGCAGATCCGTTCCGCTGCCCGGCCCGATCTCGCGAATGGCGTCGACCAACGTCAGGGTGTCGTCCCGTCCGAGCATGCCCAGCCCGGCGGTCAACACGATCAAACCCGGAAACAGCGACAGCACACTGTAATACGTGAGAGCCGCGGCCCAGTCGCTGAGATTGTCCTCTTGGAACTCGACGACCGACCGCTTGACCACACCCCACCACGACCGCCCGGGCAGATCCGCGGGCCCGCGCAGCCGACGGTGCGGCGCGAACTTCTTCTGTAGGTCTTGCGCCACCTCGCACCTCCCGCTGGCGGCGCGATACCCGCCGTGCGCGCCTCGAAACCGCCGTGACCTCCGAGGGGTTCGATGATCCGCGGCCCCGTGGGCGGCCTTCATCGGAACGCCGACTCGGTCACCGGACGGAGACCGACCAGCCGGAAAATCCGTTGTTCGGTCAGCACGCCGACCGTAGCCTCGCTTCGGTTCTGTCCACCGATCAACCGAAGGAGCTTTCGTCATGGAACCCGTCACCGAACGCGACATCAGATCGTCGTTCGTCAACTGTTCGAAAGGAGACGCCAAGCGGTTGCCCGTCCCGAGGGACCTGGACGAGCGACCCTGGGCGGACCTGGACTTCCTCGGCTGGAGCGATCCGTCCTTCCCCGGACGCGGCTACCTGGTCGTCCCGCAGGACGATCGCCTGGTCGGCGTCGCACTGCGGTTTGCCACCGGCGGCACCGGACGGGCGCAGATGTGCACGATCTGCCTGACCACCCACACCGGCGGAGGGGTCTCGCTGATGACCGCGCACAAAGCCGGGGAATCCGGCCGCAAGGGTAACTCGGTCGGCGCCTATATGTGCACCGATCTCGCCTGCTCGCTATACGCGCGGAACAAGAAGCGGCCCGCGCTCGGGAGCCGTTACCGGGAAGATCTCACGACCGTCGAGAAGGCCGAGCGGGTGCGCGACAACATGAACACGTTCCTCGCCAAGCTCTACTCCTGATCACTTCGCCCATCCATCAGGCAGCCGGCGCGCTGTCCGCACGAACGGAGGTAGATGCCATGTGCCGACACTCGAGAACCGCGCGGTCGAGCCACCCGGGTTTTCCTATCCTGCAGCAGCCTTGGTGGCCGTGATTCCTCGCCGGTCGAGTCGGTCCGGATCGGCCGGACCGTCCCGTCCGGCGAGGAATCACGGCTCCGGAAGCATTGAGCGCCTAGCCCGGCGAGTCGTGGCGCGTGGGTTCCCACACCTCCCGCAGGCTGGGGGCGCCCGGGACGAGATCGGGCAGGTCGGGTATCGCTTCGGTTTCGGCGACGAGCGGGGCGATGATCGCCGCGTGCTGGTCACGAGCCAGCTGCGCCGCCTGCCTGCCCGCTTCGGTGACCGAACGGCCCAGCTGTTCCGGTGTGCTTTTCACAGCGGTGGGGCTGAACCGCACGTCTACGAGGACGCCCCCGGCGTCCACGGTCACTTCCACCAGCTTGTCCGCCGACTCGGCCGTGCACCGCACCGCCGACAGCTTCTCGCGCACCTCCGACAAGTGGGTACGCTGCTCGGCGAGCGCATCCAGGATGTGCTCCACCTGATTGCGCATTCCACTGTTGGCCGAGCGCAGCCCGTCGCGTTCCCACCGATCCACCGGCACCGACCTCCTCGAGTCCGTCGTCCCGGACCGTCGAAGCGCGGGTTCGCCGCATACGCCGAATCGCGACCGGCGACGCACCCGCGTCCGAGAACGTAGGCGGGAATTGTCCGGCACCCGGGGCGCCGCCGCAGCACGCACATCCCCCTGGCTGGGAATGGTCAGGCCGGCACGGCCTCGGTTTCGTGCACCGTCAGCCAGCGGACCTCACCGGGATCGCCGATCGTCAGCACGGCTGTCACCCGACGGTGGGTGACGTTCTCCGCGGCCCGCTGCGTCTCCAGGAAACGCACGACCGCGATGTCGCCGGACCACAGGAGTTCTTCGACGTCGGATATCTCGATGCGCAAGCCGGGCGCGGAGTTTCCCGCACCGCGCAGCCCCGCTGTCAACGCGCTGCGCCCCAGCACCTCGCCACCGGTCGTCACCATGCTGAAGCGCTCGTGCTGCGCCGCCGCGAACCGCTCGAAGACCTCGATCGGCGCCTGCGACCCGAGCCACGTCGCGAGGTCGGCGTGCAAGCGCTCGACCACGTCGACCAGATCGACACCCATGCGCGGCATCGTACGCGCCGCTGGTCGCCGCTTGCGGGACAAGCTCTTCGGTGCGTCATCGGGTCTCGGTAGCGCGGTCCGGACGGGCGTCAGCTCAGCCGCCGCCGTACGGGACGGTGATCAACTCCAGGAAGTGACCGCTGGGATCCAGGAAGTACACCCCGCGACCGCCGTCGTTGTGATTGATCTCGCCGGGCCGCCGCTGCTGCGGGTCGGCCCAATGATCCACCTCGTACCGCCGGATCTTGGCGTAGGCCGTGTCGAATTCGGTCTCGGAGATCAAGAAGGCGTAGTGCTGGGGTTGGATGTCGGTGATCTGGGCGGGCACGTTCGCGAAGTCGAAGGTGACGCCGCCGGGCAAGGAGACCGGAATGAAGGGCCCCCAGGGGGCGCCGACTTCCAGTCCCAGGATGTCCGCCCAGAATTCGGCGGATATGCGATGGTCCCGGCAGCCGACAATGGTGTGATCGAACTGTACGGACAGTGGAGTCTCTCCTCTGAAACGTGACGGTCCCGACCCCGGGCTCGGTACAAGGCGGCCAACGGGAGCACCGTCACGGCCGACCAACTTAACACCAGCTTCGCGCGACCGCCAGTGCTCCGACCCGGTGTGCCGAGCCGTCGTGGGGGTAGCGTCGGCGGGATGAAGATTCGTGGAGCGGTCTTGGAGCGGATCGCGGCGCCGGCGCCGTTCGCCGGATCGACGCCGATCACCGTGTGCGATCTGGAGCTGCGCGAGCCGGGGCCGGGCGAACTGCTGGTCCGGATCGAGGCGGCGGGGCTGTGCCATTCGGACCTGTCCGTGGTGGACGGCAACCGAGTGCGGCCGGTGCCCATGCTCCTCGGACACGAGGCCGCGGGGCGGGTGGCCGCGGTCGGCCCGGGTGACGGCGACATCGCGGTCGGGCAGCGCGTGGTCATGACCTTCTTGCCGCGATGTGGCGAATGCGCGGGTTGCGCGACCGACGGCCGCACGCCCTGCGTGCCCGGCAGTATCGCCAACAACGCGGGCGAACTGCTCAACGGTGGGCGGCGACTGGTTCGCGACGGGGTCGAGGTGCACCACCACCTGGGTGTGTCCGCGTTCGCCACCTACGCGGTGGTGGATCGCAGATCGGTGGTCGCGGTGGACGACGACGTGCCGCCCGAGGTCGCGGCTGTCCTCGGCTGCGCTGTGCTGACCGGCGGTGGGGCACTCCTCAATTCGGCGCGGCCGGGAACCGGGGACCGGATCATGGTCGTCGGTCTCGGCGGCGTCGGTATGGCGGCGGTGCTGGTCGCGGTCTCGCTCGCCGCGGAGGGACACGAGGTGATCGCGGTCGACACCGTGCCGGACAAACTCGCCCTGGCACGGGAATTGGGCGCGCATGCGGCGTACACGCCGGCCGAGGTCGCCGAGCTGGGTGTGCAGGCCGAGGTGGTGGTCGAGGCCGCGGGCAACATCCGCGCCTTCGAGACGGCCGTCGCGGCGACCGCGCCCGGTGGTACGACGGTCACCGTCGGACTGCCCGCCCCCGATGCCCGCGCCGCGATCTCCCCGCTGGCCTTGGTCGCCCAAGGGCGGTCCATCGTCGGCAGCTACCTCGGTTCCGCCGTGCCGTCCCGCGACATCCCCGAGTACGTTCGGATGTGGCGCGCGGGACGTCTGCCGGTGGAGCGGCTCGTCTCGGCGCACGTCGGCCTCGGGGACATCAACCGCGCCATGGACGAACTCGCCGCCGGCCACGCATTGCGCCAGGTCATCGTCTTCGACTGAACGGGCCTGCCGACAGTCTCGCCCGGATTCCGTGACCATCGGGTCACGACGGCCGCTCAGTCGGCGATCCGATCCATTCCGTCGACGAATCGTTCCAGCAGCCGGGCGAATTCGACCCGCTCGGCGGGTGTCCACTCCGCCATGGCCGCGGCCATGGCGCTGCACCTGTCCGCTCTGGCCTCGGCCGTGGCCCGGCGCCCGGTGGCGGTCAGGCGCAGGACCGAACGCCGCCCGTCGCGCTGATCGGCGACCCGCTCCAGCAGGCCGGAGGAAACCGCCTGCGCCACCAGGCGACTCGCCCGCGGCTGGTCGACACCGAGCGCGGGAGCGAGGCCGCCCACCGTGTCGGCCGCGCCGTCGGCGACGGCGTCGAGTACGCGGAACACCGCGACGGGAATCGCGCCGTCGCTCAGCGCGCCACGGGTCTGCCTGCGGCGGATCCGCACCATCGCCGCTGCCACGGCGATGGTGATCGTGTCGTGCTCGTCCATTCGCTCCATCCGTCACGGCCGCTATTTGTATGTAAAATTACATGTAATTGTAGCTTGGTATGCACGGGAGCTGAACATGGCCATCCAGCGCGGAATCGGGTACTGGCTCGTAGAACTCGATCGACTGATAAACCAGCGCTTCGACGAAGACCTCGCCGCGGGCGGGCTCAGTCGTAGACGCTGGCAGACCTTGCATTCGCTGGCGAAGGGGCGGCAGCGCGCCGACGACGTCCACGACGCCCTCGACGCCTTCTGGGCCGACGATGCCGAGTGGCCCACCGAACTGGCCGAGCTCACCGCCGCCGGGCTGGTCCGCGACGACGGAGGCGTGCTCTCGCTGACCGAGTCGGGCCGTCGCGCGCACGACGAGGCCTTCGCCCGGATCGGCCTGCGCAGGCGCCAGATGGCGGAGGGCATCACCGACGAGCAGTTCGCCGAGACCGTGCGGTCGCTGCAACGGATGGCGGGGAACCTCGCGGCCCCGCCCGGCGACCGCGAGCCGGTGGGATAGGCGGCCCGCCTCCTCGCTGGGACCGGCACGGGCGGCGACCGGACTGCCTCCTGCCGCGCCCACTAGGCTGATCCCCGACCGAAGCGGAACGAGGAGGTGCGGTGACCATTCGGGTCGGAGTGCTCGGAGCGCGTGGCAAAGTCGGACAGGCGATCTGCGCGGCGGTGACGGCGGCGGAGGACCTGGAACTGGTCGCCGCCGTCGACAAAGAGGATTCGCTCGACACGTTCACCGCGGCGAATACGCAGGTCGTCGTCGATTTCACCCACCCGGACGTGGTGATGGGGAATCTGAGGTTCCTGGTGGAGCACGGCATCCACGCGGTGGTCGGCACCACCGGCTTCGACGACGCCCGCTTGGCGCAGGTGCGCGAATGGCTGGCCGGTCATCGGGAGGTCGGCGTGCTGATCGCACCGAACTTCGCCATCGGCGCGGTGCTGTCCATGCGTTTCGCCGAGCAGGCCGCCCGGTTCTTCGAGTCGGTGGAAGTCATCGAACTGCACCATCCCAACAAGGCCGACGCGCCGTCCGGCACGGCCTATCGCACCGCGGGCCTGATCGCCGCCGCACGCGACAAAGCGGGTCTGGACCGCAGTCCCGACGCCACGACCACAGAGTTGGAGGGTGCGCGCGGCGGCGACGTGGACGGAGTGCGGGTGCACTCGGTGCGCCTGGCCGGTCTGGTCGCTCACCAGGAGGTGCTGTTCGGCACCCAGGGCGAAACCCTCACCATCCGGCACGACTCGATCGACCGCTCGTCGTTCGCCCCCGGTGTGCTGCTCGGCGTGCGGGAGATCGCGAACCGCCCCGGTCTCACCGTCGGGCTCGACCCGTTCCTGGACCTGTGAGCGAGCGGTGGCGAGCACACCGGATGGCGCCGAACCCCGGCGGAGCGCGACGGTGAGCGGCGCGGAGCCGGCGGATCGGAAGGGCAGCGGGGAAGTCGTCAAGGTGGTCGCGCTGATCGCGGCGCTCATCCTGGTGCTCGGCTTCTATTTCCTGTTGCTCGGCCGGATAGCGGTCGGTCTGATCGGTTCCGGCGACGTGGCCGCGATCGTCATCGGCGTGGGCGTGCTGATCCTGCCGCTGCTGGGCGTGTGGATCGTCGTCGCCACCGTGCGCGCCGCGCTCGCCCATCAGCATCTGGCACGGCGCATCCACGACGAGGGCCTCGAACTCGACACCTCGCAGTTGCCACGGCTGCCGTCCGGCCGCATCGAACGCGCGGCCGCCGACGAACTGTTCGCGACGGTCAAGGCGGAGTGGGAGGCCGACCCGGACAACTGGCGCGTCTCCTACCGTCTCGCGCGCGCCTACGACTACGCCGGTGACCGCACCAGGGCCAGGGAGACGATGCGCCGTGCGGTCGCACTGGAACGGCACGAGCGCGACACCCGCTGACAGCGGGCCGATACCATCGCAGGGGTGGCCCGGTTGCTGATCATCCATCACACGCCGTCTCCGCATATGCAGGCGATGTTCGAGGCCGTTGTCTCCGGCGCCACCGACCCCGAGATCGAAGGTGTCGAGGTCGTGCGCCGCGCGGCACTGGCCGTCACCGCTCCCGACGTACTGGCCGCCGACGGATACCTGCTGGGCAGCCCGGCGAACCTGGGTTACATGAGCGGCGCGCTCAAACACGCCTTCGATACGATCTACTATCCGTGTCTCGATTCCACGCGCGGCCGCCCGTACGGTTTGTACCTGCACGGCAACGAAGGCACCGAGGGCGCCGAGCGCGGGGTCGCCGGCATCACCACCGGACTGGGGTGGGAGCAGGCCGCCGCCACGGTCGTGGTCTCCGGTCCGCCCGCCAAAGAGGACCTCCAGCGGTGCTGGGAGTTGGGCGCCACGCTCGCCGCCGGGCTCATGGCCTGAATCCCCCGAATTCTGGTGTCTGACCATCGCGCACCATCACCCGGCATACTGTCTGCGATTGTTGTTGCGGTGGGGACGTGGACGAGTAGCTCGGGATGGGAGAGCCAGGTGACCTGGGTCGAAGGGAGCGAGAACGCACCGCGGCGGATCGGATTGGTCGAAGACCACGAGTCGGTCGCGATCGGTCTCGCCGCGATGCTTGCGCCGCAGACCGATCTCGATCTGGTGCTGACCGCGGGCACCGTGCCGGAACTGCTCGCCGCCGTCGACGGCGAGCCGAAGCTGGATCTGGTGGTGCTGGATCTGCGGCTGGCCGACGGGTCCTCGCCCGAGGACAACGTGCGCGCCCTGCGTGACCGCGGCATGGAGGTGCTGGTCTTCACCGGCGCGGACAACGCCTTTCTCGTGCGCTCCGCCGCGCGCGCCGGGGTGCTGGGCGTGGTCCGCAAATCCGAGGACGTGCCGACCGTCGTCGCCGCCGTGCGCCGCGCGGCCAGCGGCGAACAGGTGGTCACCACCGACTGGGCGGCCGCCATCGACGGCGACCCGCAACTGTCCGAGGTGGGCCTGAGCCCGCGCCAGGAAGAAGTGCTCATGTTGTACGCGTCCGGCGAGAAGGCCTCCCGGGTCGCGCGGTTGACGGGTCTGTCCGAGCAGACGGTCAACGACTACCTCGGCCGGATCCGGCAGAAGTACGCCGATGCCGGTCGTCCGGCGCCGACCAAGACCGACCTGTACAAGCGGGCGGTCGAGGACGGATGGCTGCCGGTTCCCGAGCGGCACCCACGCGGATGATCGCGTCCAGCATGCTGGGCACCCCGTCGCACTCGCGCTCCCTCCGGCTCTACCGACTCCGCGCGAGGCGTTTGCGCCACGGAGTCGCCGCACTGTCCAGGGGGAAAGCCTCCGAGGGCGCCGCCGACCGCATCCTGCACAGGCTCGGGCTGGCCATCGGAATCGCCGGGGTGATCGCCGCGATCGTCGAACTGCCCGAGATCGCCGATCAGAGTCGCTTCGTGCCCGTCCGGTGGACGGTGGTCGAAGTGGTGCTGGCGTTCGGGCTGTTCCCGGTCCTCGCGGTCGTCTCGGTCAGCCTGAGCGCCCGAATGATCCAGCGGGTCGCCGGTGCGGCAGCGGTGAGTTTCCTCGGAGCCACGGCGGTGGTTCCATTCGTGTATGTGGTGCCCGAAGCCTTAGGATCGGCGTCGCTCTGGCTGTACCGGGTGCTGGCGCTGGGAGTCCTGGCGGCCGTGCTCGCTTGGCGTCCACCGCTCGCAGTGGCGTATCTGGTGGTGGGCTCGGCGTTCAGCGCGCTGGCGAATCTCGTCGTGCTCGAGGACACCACCGCCCTGGCGCTGCTCGGCTATTTCGCCAGGGCGGCCGGGCTGAGCGCGCTGTTCCTGTGGTGCGTGATCTATGCCAGGGCCGCGGCCGCCCGAGTGGATCGCGAGTCGGCCATCGAAAGCAGCCGGGCCGCGGCGGTCGCGGGCGCGGCCGCCCGCGAACGGGAACGCGCGCGCTTCGCCGCGCTGATCCACGACGCGGTGCTGTCCACCCTGCTGGACGCCTCCCGCGCCGGGACCGAATCGCCGGTATTGCGCAGGCAGGCCGAACGGACCCTCGAACAACTCGACGAGTGCCGGGTCGGGAACAGCGAACTCGACCGGCTGGACGCGCAATCCGCGATCGGGTTCCTCCGCTCCGCCGTGCACGAAGTGAATCCCGATACCCGGTTCACCGCGCGGCGCTGGGCCGGATTCGACGATCTGCGTCTACCGGTGGACGCCGCGAGCACGATCGCCGCCGCGCTCGCCGAGGCCGTACGAAACAGCCTGCGTCACGCCACTGTTCCCGGGCGTGCGGTCCGCCGCACCGTCACGGTGACGATCAGCGCGGGCGGTATTCGAGTGGTGTTCCGTGACGACGGCGCGGGTTTCGACCTGAGTGAGGTGCCTGTCGATCGGCTCGGTATCTCGGTGAGCATCCTGGGCCGCATGCGTCAGCTGCCGGGCGGCGCCGGGTTCGTGGAATCCGAGCCGGGCGAGGGTACGACCGTGACGCTGGTGTGGGGCGGAAATGGCTGAGCGGGAAACCGAAGTTGGACTGCGCGATCTGCTCGGCCTCCGTGGCCGCGCGGCGTGGCTGTACCTGGTCATTCTCGAAGTGACCATAGTGCTGTGCATGGTCCAGAACTTCTCCGAATCGCTGGTGGCCGCCGTGGCCGCCGCCCTGGTCGTCCTGGCGTTGGCCGGTGTCGTGGTGCTGCTGGCGCCGACCGATCCGCTGCCTTGGCCCGCGACCGTGTTCGTCTCCGCCTCCGGGCCGCTGGCCGCGGCCCTCACCTCGGTCGATGTCGAGCACGCCTGGTCGAAGCAGGTGTGGACGGCGTTCGCCGCCTCGTATGTGCTCGCCGTGCTGGTGTTGCGCGGACGTCTGGCCGCGGCCTGGCTCGGCGTCGTCGGCACCGGCGCGGTGATCGCTGTGGTCGGTGTGGCGGCCGGTCTGCAGGTGGGCGTCGTCGTAGGGTCGATCGTGCCGGTCGCCACGGTTGCTGGGGTTTCCCTGTTCGCGGCGATAATGCGCCCCACCCAGCGTTCGCTGCGGCTGCTGCGTGAGGAGGCGGCCATGCGCGCCGCCGCCGAGGCCGCGATGGCGGCGGAGAACGGGGAACGCACCCGTCAGCTGGCTCGGCTGGACGCGGTGGCGCGCCCGATCCTGGAACGCATCGCCGACGGCGACGACCTCACCGCCGCCGAGCGCGAACAGTGCAGGCTCCTGGAAGCCGAACTACGCGACGGCCTCCGCGCCCCGCAACTGGCCACCGACCAGCTCAGCAGCGCCGCCCGCGGAGCTCGCTCCCGCGGCGTCGAGGTGATCCTGCTCGACGACGGCGGTTTCACCGGGGTCCCGCGCCGGGTGCGCCAGCAGGTGATCGACGCCGCCACGAGAGAACTCGACGCCGCGGACGAGGGTTCGGTCACCGTCCGCATCCTCCCGACCGGCCGCCGCATCCTGGCCACCGTCCTGGCCACGGCGACGGACCGGGACCGCCGCACCGAAATCGACGCCACCGGCGCGATCACCGTCTCCACGTGACGTCCTCGGAGGTCGCGACGCCATCCGAATCGCGTGCCGACCACCACCCGACCGCATCGGCCCAGCTCCCGGTTTGGAGCGCAGCGAGATCGAGCGTTGTCTCGTTCGCGGCCTGGTTCGTCTTCGAGTGGCCGCCGCGTAGGTGGGGAAGGAGTCGCCGGTCACCGAGAACGGCGAACCCGAGGTCTGACGATCACCGGCTCACGCATCCGCATCGGCCCAGCTCCCGGTTTCGAGCGCAGCGAGATCGAGCGTTGTCTCGTTCGCGGCCCGGCTCGCGTCCGAGTGGCCGCCGCGTAGGCGACGAAGGAGCAAGCGGCGGTCGCTCGGACGCGAGCCACCAAGGGGCCGAGAACACGCCGCGCCCGCGCGGCCGAGAACACTGTCGGTGACTCGTGGCATTGTTGCCCTCATGCGGAAGATGGGCGCGGCGGCGGCGCGGCGAACGGCGTTGGCGGCGCAGGGTTTCGGGGCGCGTAGGCCCGGTCGGGTCACCCGGCGAACGGTGCTCGGGGTGCTGGAGCGGACCCAGTTACTGCAACTGGATTCGGTGTCCGCGGTGGTGCGGGCGCATTACGCGCCGGTGTTCAGCCGGATCGGGCCCTACGATCGTGCTCTGCTCGATCAGGCCGCGTGGAGCAATGGCGCGCGGCGGCCGCGGGCGCTCGTCGAGTACTGGGCACACGAGGCCGCCCTCATCCCGGTCGAGGACTGGCCGCTGCTGCGCTGGCGGATGCGGCAGTACGAGCACGGACGCTGGTCCGGTATGCGCAAGGTGGTCGAGCGCAATCCCACTCTCGGCAAGGACATCTTGGATGTGATCACCGAAGTGGGCGCGGCCACGGCCGGGGAGGTCGAGCGCCACTTGGAGCTGGACAAGCCGCGGCCGAAGGGATCCTGGTGGAATCTCAGCGATACGAAGATGATCTGCGAGCAGCTGTTCGCGGCTGGCGCGTTGTCTGTGGCCACCCGGGTCGGATTCACCAGGCACTACGACCTGGCCGAGCGGGTGCTGCCGCCGGAGGTGCTGGCGCGCGAGGTCTCCGAGCCGGACGCCGTCCGCGAACTGGTGCTTCGCGCGGCCACCGCCCACGGCATCGGCACCGAAGCGGACCTGCGTGACTACTACCGTCTCCAGCGCACCCAGACCGAACCGGCCATCGCCGAGCTGGTGGACGCGGGCGAGTTGATCCCGGTGGAGGTGGCGGGCTGGGCGAAGCCGGCTTATCTGCGGGCGGGCGCGCCCACACCGCGTCGCATCGAAGGCGCCGCGCTGCTGTGCCCGTTCGACCCGCTCATCTTCTTCCGCGCACGCACCGAGCGTATTTTCGATTTCCACTACCGGATCGAGATCTACACCCCGGAGCACAAGCGAGTGCACGGCTATTACGTCTTCCCGTTCCTGCTCGACGGGGAGCTGGTCGGCCGTGTGGATCTGCGCGCCGAGCGCGCGAACGGCCGGTTGTGGGTGCCGGCCGCGTTCGCCGAGCCCGGGTACGACACCCCCGCCACCGCGCACGCCCTCGGTGGTGCGCTGCGCGAGCTGGCCGATTGGCTCGAACTGGACGAGGTCGCCATCGGTGATCGCGGCAATCTCGCCGCGTTGCTGTAGCGCTACTGAGTCAGATGTCGCGTTTGGGCCCGTACCCGCGCATCTGGTCGCGCAGCGCTCCGTGGACGGCGCTCGACAGCCACGAGTTGAGGGACTGACCGCTCTGTGCGGCAGCCTCTTCCGCGCGTGCCTTCATCTGCTCCACCAGCCGCAGCGTGACCCTGCTGATGTCTCCGGTCATCTCCTCGAAGGTGGGTGGCTCGTCGCCCTCCGTGCTCTTGCGCACATCGATGGAAGCCTCCGTGCCGTCCACCGACACGTGCACCGCGCGGTCGCCGAGTGCCGCACTGACCTCGGCGGCGAGGTCCGACAGGGCCGTGAGCAGGACCATGCGGGCGGACGCCTCCGTCGCCGCTGCCAGGGCGGCCGCCGTGGCCTGGGTCTTCTCGTCGCCCAGCGCCGCGGCGGCGATCAGGCTCTCGCGCAGCTGGCTGGTGTACTTGTTCAAGTCCATGACATCAGTGTGACGTCATTTATGATGTCCAGCAAGAAACGGTATGGCATCACCGCGCCGTCATCGCGAGACATTCGCGTCTTTGTTGCGGCTTGATCGCCGACGACGGTGTCGAGGGCGTGTCCCGGACCGGGTAGCCTTTCTGACCATGACGAACGGTGAATCGACGCCAACGGAGCTGCGTGCGTCCGGCACGGTAGGTGTCGCGATGGTGACCCCCTTCAGTGCCGACGGCAAGCTCGACGTCGATGCCGGGGTCGCGCTCGCGGCCCGCCTGGTCGACCGCGGTGTCGACCTGCTCGCGATCTCGGGAACCACTGGTGAATCGCCGACCACCACCGAATCGGAGAAGGCCGATCTGCTGCGCGCCGTCGTCGACGCCGTGGGCAAGAGCGCGACCGTGATCGCGGGTGCGGGCACCTACGACACCGCCCACTCGGTCGAACTGGCGCGCAACGCGCAGCGGGCGGGTGCACACGGTTTGCTCGTGGTGACGCCGTACTATTCCCGGCCCTCCCAGGAGGGGCTGATCGCCCATTTCACCGCCGTCGCCGACGCCACCGACCTGCCGGTCACCCTCTATGACATCCCGGGGCGGTCGGTGGTGCCGATCGCCAGCGACACCGTCCGCAAGCTCGCCGAACATCCGCGCATCGTCGCGGTCAAGGACGCCAAGGGTGACCTGAACATGGGCGCCGAACTCATCGCCAGCACCGGCCTGGCGTTCTATTCCGGTGACGACGCGCTCAACCTGCCCTGGCTGTCGGTGGGCGCGACCGGATTCATCAGTGTGATCGGACATCTCGTCCCCGAACGGCTGCGCGCGCTGCTGGAGGCTTATACGGCGGGGGAGGTGGTGCGCGCCCGGGAGATCAACGTCACCTTGCTGCCGCTGCACTCGGCGATGGCCAGGCTGGGCGGTGTCGCGATGAGCAAGGGCGGATTGCGGTTGCTCGGCGTGGAGGTCGGGGAGCCGCGGCTGCCGCAGCTGATGCCGACGGGTGAGCAGTTGGAGTCGCTTGCCGCGGACCTGCGAGCGGTGGGAGTGCTGTGATGAGCGAGTCCCTATCCCGTCGCCGCCGCAGCGCTTCCCGCCCCGCGGGAGCGCCCGCCCCGTCCGCGCCGGTCGAGCGGGTGACGCCGCCCGCGCCGTCGGAATCCGTAGCGATGCCCGAGTCCGCGCTCGACGTGGCGACGGTGGACGAGGCCGCCAAGGCCGCCGATGCCGTCGTGCGTACCGAGCAGCCCGCGCCCGCGCGGGCGCGCCAGGAGACCCGGGGCCAGGGTGCGGCGACCCGGCGACCGAGCCGTGGACGTGCGCAGTCCAGCCCGCGGCGCGGCGAAGAGCCCCCGCCGCAGGCGGATCCGATCGCCGCGCACGACCGTCTCGGCGCCCCGCCTGCCCTGCCCGAGAACGGCCTGCGTGTGTTCGCCCTCGGCGGCATCGGCGAAATCGGCCGCAACATGACGGTTTTCGAGTACGGCGGCAAATTGCTGATCGTCGACTGCGGCGTCCTGTTCCCGGAGGACCAGCAGCCCGGTGTCGACCTGATCCTGCCGGACTTCCGTCCCATCGAGGACCGGATGGACGACGTCGTCGCCGTCGTGCTGACCCACGGCCACGAGGACCACATCGGCGCGGTGCCCTTCCTGCTGCGGCTGCGGCCCGACATCCCGGTCGTCGGCTCGAAGTTCACCCTCGCGCTGGTGGCCGCGAAGTGCCGGGAACACCGCCTGCACCCGAAGCTGGTCGAGGTGATCGAGGGGCAGCACACCACGCACGGCCCGTTCGGCTGCGAGTACTTCGCGGTCAACCACTCCATCCCCGACGCGCTCGCCGTCGCCATCCGCACGCCCGCGGGCGTCGCCTTGCACACCGGTGACATCAAGCTCGACCAGCTTCCGCTGGACGGGCGGCTCACCGACCTGGCCGGATTCTCGCGGCTCGGCGACGAGGGCGTCGACCTGTTCCTGGTGGATTCCACCAACGCCGAGGTTCCCGGCTTCGTCACGCCGGAGCGCGAGATCGGCGGGGTGCTGGACTCGGTCATCGGCAAGGCGAGCGGACGGGTCATCGTCGCGTCCTTCGCCAGTCACGTGCACCGCATCCAGCAGGTCGTCGACGTGGCCCAGAAGTACGGGCGGCGGATCTGTTTCGTCGGCCGCTCGATGGTCCGTAATATGCAGATCGCCCAGGATCTGGGCTATCTCACCGTGCCGGAGGGCGTGGTCGTCGACCTCGATGTCGCCGCGACCCTGCCCAGCCACCGCCTGGTGCTGATCTCCACGGGTTCGCAGGGCGAGCCGCTGTCCGCGCTGTCGCGGATGGCGCGCGGCGACCACCGGCAGATCAACATCCGCCCGGACGACCTGGTGGTGCTGGCTTCCTCGCTCATCCCCGGCAACGAGAACTCGGTGTACGCGGTCGTCAACGGCCTGGCTCGGCTCGGCGCCACGGTGATCACCCAGCAGAACGCCAAGGTGCACGTCTCCGGGCACGCCTCGGCGGGCGAGCTGCTGTACCTGTACAACGCGGTGCGGCCGACCAACGCGATGCCGGTGCACGGCGAGTGGCGCCATCTGCGCGCGAACGCCGCACTGGCGGTGGCGACGGGCGTGCCGCAGGAGCGGGTGGTGCTCGCCGAGGACGGAGTGGTGGTCGACTTGGTCGACGGCATCGCCTCGGTCGTCGGCCGGGTGCCGGTCGGCCATGTGTACGTCGACGGGCTGTCGGTGGGCGACGTCGGGGAGTCCACACTGTCGGACCGGCTGGTTCTCGGCGAGGGCGGTTTCATCGCGATCACCGTCGCCATCGACGAGACCACCGGCAAGGCGGTGAGCACCCCTGAGCTCAGCGGACGCGGCTTCTCCGACGATCCGACCGCACTGCTCGACGCGTCGGAGCTGGTGGAAGCCGAACTGCTGCGGCTGGCGGGCGAAGGTGTCACCGACACCCACCGGATCGCGCAGGGCGTGCGCCGCGTGGTCGGTCGATGGGTGGCCGAGAAGTATCGCCGTCGCCCGATGATCGTGCCGACCGTCATCGGCGTCTGACCTCCGGAACGACGAAAGCGCCGGACAGCTCAGCTGTCCGGCGCTTTTCACGCGGGCGCGGTCACTCCTGGCAGGCCGCGGACTCGATCTTCGCGCTCTTGACGATGTTGCAGGCGAAGGTGTGGTCGACCTTCCACTGGCCGCCCTCGGAGACGAACTGGATGAACGCGTCGTCCACCGGGGTGCCGTCGATGGTGACCTTGGCGTCGGCCTTGAGCTTGCCGTCCTTCGGGTCGCCCACGTTGGTGACCTCGACGGCGACCTTCTGCTTCTTCGCGGCGTCGACGAGGTTGGCGACGAGGTAGGGATCCTGCTCGGCGGCCTGGATCCAGCTGATCTTCTCCTCGTTGGGCACGTTCGGGTCGAAAGCCTTCTGCAACCGCTCGTTCAGCTG
Source organism: Nocardia sp. CY15 (assembly GCF_009829295.1). Lineage (NCBI taxonomy): Bacteria > Bacillati > Actinomycetota > Actinomycetes > Mycobacteriales > Nocardiaceae > Nocardia > Nocardia sp. CY15. The sequence goes on along the minus strand of NZ_VUOT01000001.1, from coordinate 338,758 downwards.
CTGCACGGAGGGCTTGGCCAGTGCGGGCGAGGACGGGGTGGTCGGTGCGGAACCGGCCTCCTTGTCACCCTTGTCCGAGCCGCCCTCCAACTCACCAGCGGCGTGGGTGGGATTGGCGCTGGTGCTCTGGGACGAGGAGTCGTCGCCCGAGGCGCAGGCGCTCAGCGAGCAGGCCACTGCGGTGAGGACGACGGCCACGGTGGTCCGGAAAGTGCGGTGCTTCACGATGTTTCCTTCGTCTGTAATTCCGGGCATCAGCCGTGGTTGGACGTGCAGTTCCAGTGCACGATGTAGGCGTCGGAATCGTTGCGCCGCAGCGCTTGGCTCTGCGCGGCGCGCCGCGACGACGCGTACCCCCAGCTCCAGGTGCCGGTGCCACTGGAGTACGCCACGGCGCCGCAGCCGTTGCGGAACCAGACCACCGACTGGCAGTCGGCGGCGCTGCAGGAGCTCACGGCGCGCTGCTGCGCGGCGGCCGAGGTCGGGTAGTCGTAGGAGTACCCGATCAGACCGGTGGAGGTGGACAGCGCGATCGCGCCGTAATTGTTGGTGTAGGCGTGCGCGGTGGGCGCGCTGACAGCCAGCGCGGAACCGACCGCCGCGAGCGCGGCTACACCGGTAGCAAACTTCTTCACGGAGGATTTGCCCCTTCTTGTCATGAGGTCCACGACCCGATGGACCGAGTGACAAGGTACAGAGCCCACCCTCATTGCGCTAGCCGGAGATTTCCCGGTGTGAGGAGTCCCGACCGCCGTGGTATGGATACGCGCCTGCCGGGGGCATCGGCGTAGAGCCCAGTGTGGTGCACGGTCACACCGCCCGCAACTCGGATACCGGACTTTCTCCGCTCGTGTGCGCGGTTGGTGTGCGCGGTGAAACTTGGTGTGCGGCAACGTCATCGCACTCCAGGCGCGGCGAAATCGCGGTGCGGCGCAACGGCGGCATCGAAAACGACGTCGCGCTGTCGTGAACGGTTCTCCGGGTGGCGTCGTGGTCGCGGTGGCCGCGGGCAGTCGCGTCATCCGGCAGTGCGGCCGGGTGGTCGGTATTTTCGGGGGTGTGACTATGGCACAGCGAGAACGCAGGGGACTCGTCGAGGCGATGGAGGCCGTGGGGCCGGACGCGCGGACGCTCTGCGGCGCGTGGACGGTGCGGGATCTGGCCGCGCATGTGGTGGTTCGCGAACGGCGGCTCGATGCCGCGCCGGGCATCATGTTGAAGCCGTTCGCCGGGTATCTCGACCGGGTGCAGGCGAAGGCGGCGAGCAAGCCGTTTCCCGAGTTGCTGGACCAGATCCGCACCGGTCCGCCGTGGTGGTCGCCGTTGCGGCCGGTCGATGCGGTAGTCAACCTGTCCGAGATGTTCGTCCACCACGAGGACGTGCGCCGCGCCGAACCGGGTTGGCAGCCGCGCGATCTGCCCGCCGCCGATGAGGATCGACTGTGGTCGATGCTGCGCAAGACGGCCAAGATGGCCTACCGCAAGGCGCCGGTCACGGTCGAGCTCGTGACGCCCGACGGCAGGCGCACGGTGGCGCGATCCGCCTCCGGCGACGTCGTCACGCTGACCGGCAAGCCCTCGGAACTGGTGCTGCATGCCTTCGGTCGGGATGAAGTCCGGTTGGAGACCACCGGATCGCCCGAAGCCGTACGGGCGGTGCTCGAGACGGACCGATCGGTCTGATTCGTGCGACGTGTCGCGGGTTCGTCCGGATCCTCGGCCGTGAGTTCCCCGCCGGACCGGAGACGAGCCCGGGACTTCGGCCGTGGATCCGCCACGGAGCCGTGCTGTCCGCGACCGCTCATCCGGCGAACCGCCAGGGCTTTTCACGGTGCTGAACGTCCCCGCGACGGCGCCCGAGGCGCACGGAGGCGGAACGCAACCAGTGTTGCGGATGGTCCGGATGGGGCGATTGCGGCTAGCCTGGGGCCATGGCAGGTAAGTCCCGCAGCACCACGACGAGTCGGGCGCGGGCGGGATCGGCGCGGGGGAGGACCACCACGGCACGCTCTCGCGCGGCCACGCCCCGCGCGGCGACCCCTCGAACGACCGCGGCGCCCCGCAGGCGCCCCGCCCCGGCCCGGCGTCCGGTGCGCCGCACCTCGAACACGGCGCCACTGGCCGTCATCGGACGCGGCATCAGCAGCGGCTGGACCATGCTGGCCCGGGGGCTGGGTGCGACCACACGCACGCTGAGCCGGGCCGGGGAGATCGAACACGGCCATCGGCGCGACGGTGCCGCGCTGGCCCTGATCGCGGTGAGCGCCGTGATCGCGGCGGCGGTGTGGTTGTCGGCCGGCGGGCCGGTGGGCCACTGGGTCGAGGACGTGATCCGCGCGATCTCCGGATCGGCCTCGGCCGGATTGCCGTTCGTCGCCTCGGGCATCGCCGTCGTCCTGATGCGCACGGAACCGCGCCCCGAGATCCGGCCGCGACTGGTGCTCGGCGGCCTGCTGATCGGTCTGCCGATTCTCGGTCTGTGGCACATCGCGGCCGGCGCTCCCACCGACGCGCACGGACGTTCCCGCGCGGCGGGTTTCGTCGGCTTCGTGACCGGCGGGCCGCTGACCAACGGCCTCACCGCCTGGCTGTCTGTCCCGATCCTGTTGTTGGCCATCGTCTTCGGCGGGTTGCTGGTGACCGGAACCACCGTGCGCGAGGTGCCCGCCAAGCTGCGTCGATACTTCGGCACCGAGAACGGTGGCGACGAATACGGCGAATTCGACGGCGACTACCGGGACTACGATCCGGCCGGTTTCGACGCCGACGGCTTCCCGGTGCGCCGCGGCGCCAAGCGGCGCGGTCGCACGCCCGCGGAGAACTACCCGCCCGACGAGTTCGGCGACCCCGACGCCGTCACCGAGGCGATCGGCGAACCCCCGCTGCGGGACGCCAAGCCGATCGCGGTGGAGGAGCCCGCGCCGAAACCGAAACCGAAGAAGCAGCGTCCCGCCGCGGTCGTGGAGGATCAGACGCCACCGCCGCCGAAGCAACTGGAGTTCGTCACCGACCGCGAAGTCGAAGGCGACTACACCCTGCCACCGCTGTCGTTGCTGACCGACGGGGATCCGCCCAAGAAACGCAGTGCCGCCAACGAATCGATGATCGAGGCGATCACCGAGGTGCTGGTGCAGTTCAAGATCGACGCCGCGGTGACCGGTTTCGTCCGCGGCCCGACGGTCACGCGCTACGAGGTCGAACTCGGGCCGGGGGTGAAAGTCGAGAAGATCACCGCACTGGCGCGCAACATCGCCTACGCCGTGGCGACGGAGAACGTCCGGCTGCTCGCGCCGATCCCCGGCAAGTCCGCCGTCGGCATCGAGGTGCCGAACGCCGACCGCGAGCTGGTCCGGCTGGCCGACGTGCTCAAGGCGCCCAGCACCCGCAACGACCACCATCCGCTGGTGATCGGCCTGGGCAAGAACATCGAGGGCGAGTTCGTCTCGGCGAATCTGGCCAAGATGCCGCACCTGCTGGTGGCGGGCTCGACCGGTTCGGGTAAGTCGAGCTTCGTCAACTCGATGCTGGTGTCGCTGTTGCAGCGGGCGACGCCGGACGAGGTCCGGATGATCCTGATCGACCCGAAAATGGTGGAATTGACCCCCTACGAGGGCATTCCGCACCTGATCACACCCATCATCACCCAACCGAAGAAGGCGGCGGCCGCGCTGGCCTGGCTGGTCGAGGAGATGGAGCAGCGCTATCAGGACATGCAGGCCAACAAGGTGCGCCACATCGACGACTTCAACAAGAAGGTGAAGTCGGGAGCGATCACCGCCCCGCTGGGCAGCGAACGGGTGTACCGGCCCTACCCGTACATCCTGGCCATCGTCGACGAGTTGGCCGATCTCATGATGACCGCTCCGCGGGACGTGGAAGACGCCATCGTCCGCATCACCCAGAAGGCCCGCGCGGCAGGCATCCATCTGGTGCTGGCCACCCAGCGGCCGTCGGTGGACGTGGTGACCGGTTTGATCAAGACGAATGTCCCCTCCCGGCTGGCCTTCGCCACCTCGTCGCTGACCGATTCCCGGGTCATCCTCGACCAGCCCGGCGCGGAGAAGCTGATCGGCATGGGCGACGGGTTGTTCCTGCCGATGGGCGCGGGCAAGCCGACTCGGCTGCAAGGCGCGTTCATCAGCGACGAGGAGATCCACGGCGTCGTCGATTTCGCCAAGAACCAGGCCGAGCCGGAATACCAAGAGGGCGTCACCGCCGCGAAGGCCGGGGAGAAGAAGGACGTCGACCCCGATATCGGCGATGATCTCGACGTTTTCCTGCAAGCGGTGGAACTGGTGGTCACCTCGCAGTTCGGGTCCACCTCCATGCTGCAGCGCAAGCTGCGCGTCGGCTTCGCCAAAGCGGGACGGCTGATGGATCTCATGGAGACCCGCGGCGTCGTCGGCCCGAGTGAGGGCTCCAAGGCGCGCGACGTGCTCGTGAAACCCGATGAGCTGGAAGGGCTGCTGTGGTCGATCCGCGGCGGCGGCGATGAGGGTGACTCGGCCGGGCCGCAGGAGTGATCGGGCTGGTTCCCTCGGCGAGATTCGAACTCGCATCTCCCGGAATCTAGGTCCGGCGCCTCTACCTGTTGGGCTACGAGGGAGCGGTCGCGGTGCGACCTGGAGACTCGGCACGGACGGAGGGAGTCGAACCCCGGCCAACGGTTTTGCCAGACCGCCGCTCTACCGACTGAGCTACGTCCGTCTGCACGACAAAAGGGTCACCCCTCGGCGATTCGCCGCGGAGTGACCCTTGGTGCACGGGTCTGCGAAAGACACGTTCAGGGGCGGCTCCGCGCGCTCATCCGCCAATGGGAGACGGACGAGACCGATAGCACAACGCGGGCTCGCGAGGGCCGGGCATCACTCGGCGACATCAGCCGCCGTGTCGTCCCGGTCATCGGTGTCGCCTTCCTGTGGTCCGATCTTCGCCGGTTCAAAAACTAACACCGGACTCCGGCGTTGGGAACCGCTTTTCGGTCGACGACGACCCTACCTCCTTCAGTACTTCCGCGCCCGCAAGGCGTCGCTCGGGAGCCGGTGGGTCAGGCGAACTCGCCGCGCATCCGTCCCGTTTCGCGCCGCTTGGCGCTCACGGTGGGCGACTGTGGCCCGAAACGTCGACTGAACGGATGTGGAATTATGGGCGGCAATCACCCCGCTACTGAAGAGCAACGGACATTTCCGGCATTATGGACATCATGATGATCTTCGCTTCCGATCGGCACGCCGCATGCACGTAACCGCACTCGAATGGACGATCACCATCGTCGTGATCCTCGGACTGTTCGTCTTCGACTTCTTCGCACACGTCCGCACCCCGCACGAGCCGACGTTCCGGGAGTCCGGCTTCTGGTCCGCGGTCTACATCGGGCTGGCGCTGCTCTTCGGCGGCGTCGTCGCCTGGCAGTGGGGCTCGACCTACGCGGGGGAGTACTACGCGGGCTTCGTCACCGAGAAGGCGCTCTCGGTGGACAACCTGTTCGTCTTCCTGATCATCATGTCCACCTTCGCGGTGCCGCGGATCTACCAGCAGAAGGTGCTGCTGATCGGCATCGTGCTCGCTTTGGTGATGCGGGGTGCGTTCATCGCCGTCGGCGCGGCCGCGATCAGTGCCTTCAGCTGGGTGTTCTACCTGTTCGGGCTCTTTCTCATCTACACAGCGGTCAAGCTGATGCGCGAGAGCGGCCACGAAGTCGAAGTCGAGGAGAAACGCGACAGCCGGATCGTCGCGCTGGCCAAGCGCGTGCTGCCGACCACCGACGAATACGACGGCGACAAGCTGGTGACCAAGATCGACGGGCGCCGTGCGGTGACGCCGCTGTTGCTGGCCTTGCTGGCGATCGGGTTCGCCGACCTGCTCTTCGCGCTGGACTCCATCCCGGCCATCTACGGCCTCACCGAGCAGCCGTACCTGGTCTTCACTGCCAACGCCTTCGCGCTCATGGGCCTGCGCCAGCTGTACTTCCTGATCGGCGGGCTGCTCGACCGGCTGGTCTACCTGTCCTACGGGCTGGCGGCGATTCTCGCGTTCATCGGCGTGAAGCTGGTGCTGCACGCCTTGCACGAGAACACGCTGCCGTTCGTCAACGGCGGCGAGCACGTCGCGGTCCCGGAGATCTCCACGCCGGTGTCGCTGGGCGTCATCCTGGCGATTCTGGTCGTCGCGACGGTCGCCAGCCTGCTGCGCACGCGCGCCCGAGCGGACCGTTAGCCGCTGGAGGAGGACGCGAAGGCGCCGAAAACCGGGGCCCATTCGACGGCGCGCACGTCGTCGATGAGACTCTCCCGGGCGAACGGATCCCGCGCGAGCAGGTCCTTCAGGCGGCCCGCGTCCTCCGCGCAGAAGATCAGCAGCGCTCCGGAGCCGTCCGGGTACGGACCGCTGCTGAGCAGGACGCCGGACTCGAGCAGACCGGCCAGCCAGGCCCGGTGCTCAGGACGGTAGACGTCCCGGTCTGCGGCCGTGGCTTCGGAGTAGACGTAGTGGACGGCGAAGATCGGCACGGGTATCGCTTCCTGTGGGGACGGACTCAAAGCGTCAGCAGCATCCGAGTATTGCCGAGGGTGTTGGGCTTCACATAGCTCAGATCGAGGAACTCGGCCACGCCGGTGTCGTAGGAGCGGCACATCTCGGCGTACACCTCCGCGGTGACCGGCGTGCCGTCGATCTCGACGAACCCGTGCCTGCCGAAGAACTCCACCTCGAAGGTCAGCACGAACAGCCGCTGCAACTCGAGTTCACGGGCCACCGTGATCAGCCGCTGCACGATGAGCTTGCCCACACCGGTGCCCTTGACGTCGGGGTGCACCGCGACCGTGCGCACCTCGCCGAGGTCGGCCCACAGCACGTGCAGCGCGCCGCAGCCGACGACGCGCCCGTCCAGTTCGGCGACCCAGAACTCCTGCACCGCCTCGTAGAGGGTGACCAGGTTCTTTTCCAGCAGGATCCGGCCTGCGTAGACGTCGATGAGGTGCTTGATCTCGGGCACGTCGGAGGTGCGCGCGCGTCGGACCACCGGGACGGAGTTCCGCGCGGCCGAAGCCGCGCCCGGGTACGCGTCGCTTGTCGAACCACCTAGTGGTCCCCGAGAGGTCATGGGGTGCACAGTAGTCGGCCCGGCTACCGATAGTCTGAACGTGTGCCGCAGATCCGCTCGTTCAGCTCACCGCGTCGCGCCGGTCGGCGCGGCGGGATGACGAGGCGGTCGTGACGCAGCCGGCCGCAGGTGAGGCGGAGGCATGAGCGTGCAACCCGACGAGACGGACCGCCCCTGGAGCGCGCCCGCCCCGGTCCGGCCGGGTTTCGCCCAGGCCGAGACTGAAGCGCCGCTGCTGAACATCGCGAATGTGCTCACCATGCTGCGCATCGCGATCGTGCCGCTGTTCGTCGTCGCCTTGTTCGTCGGCGACGGTCACGAGACCGGCTGGCGGATCACCGCCGCCGCGCTGTTCGGTGTGGCCGCGATCACCGACCGATTCGACGGGCAACTGGCTCGCAAATACGGCCTGGTGACCGATTTCGGCAAACTGGCCGACCCCATCGCGGACAAGGCGCTGATCGGGTCGGCGGTGATCGGGCTGTCGGTGCTCGGTGATCTGGCCTGGTGGATCACGGTGGTGATCTGCGGCCGCGAGATCGGCGTGACGCTGCTGCGGCTGCTGGTGGTGCGGCGCGGCGTGATTCCCGCCGGGCGCGGCGGCAAGCTCAAGACGCTGGTCCAATCGCTGGCGATCGCCATGCTGCTGCTGCCGCTGTCGGGTTGGGTCGGCGAGATCGGTATGGCCCTGATGTACCTGGCGGTGCTGCTGACCGTGGTGACCGGGCTGGACTACGTCGGCCAGGCGGCCAGGGTGTGGTTCGCGGGCGGACCGGGGCGGGCGCGCGGCCTATGAGTGATCCACTGGTCGCCGCCGTACCCGCCACCGATCTCGTCCGTGCGCTGGTGACCGTGCGGCAGACCGTGGCCACCGCTGAATCGCTGACCGCCGGACTCCTCGCCGCGACCATCGCCGGGGTTCCCGGCGCCAGCGCCGTGCTGCGCGGCGGTCTGGTGGTGTACGCCACCGATCTCAAGCACAGCCTCGCCGGCGTCGACGCGGCGGTGCTCGCCGCCGAAGGCCCGGTGGCCGCCGGCACCGCCGAACAACTGGCCGTCGGCGCCCGCACACGATGCGGCGCGGACTGGGGTGTGGGGCTGACCGGCGTGGCAGGCCCCGATTCGCAGGACGGTCATCCGGTCGGCACGGTCTTCCTCGGGCTGGCCGGCCCCGGGCATTCCGAGGTGATGCGGTTGAAACTCCCCGGCGACCGGTGGACGATCAGAATTGGTGCGACGCACACGGCGGTGTCGGAATTGCTGCGGTGTGTGCGGGAGGCGGGCACGGGCCCGGCCGACCGCGTCGGGCGCAGCGGCTGAGGAGTCCAGGGCGGGAACCACTGCCCCGGCTCCGACGTTGTGCCAGAAAGAACGGCATGCGTGGGGTCGAGAATCGCGTCGGCCCGGCGACCGGAGCGAAGGAGAACGAGATGACGCTGCTGCGAGAGGCGATCGGGGACAGTTTGCGGCGTGCGCGTCTCGCCCAGAACCGGACCTTGCGCGAGGTGTCGACGTCGGCGCGGGTGAGCTTGGGCTATCTCTCCGAAGTCGAGCGCGGTCGCAAGGAGGCCTCCAGCGAATTGCTGGCCGCCATCTGCGAAGCGCTGGACGTGCCCCTGTCGCGGGTTCTGTGGGATGTGAGCACGATCATGGCGGGGGCCGACGGACCGGCGGCAGCCGCGCCGGTGGACGAGGCGGCGCCGGCGCCCGCCGCTGCCGAGTCCGAGCAGACGGCCGCCGAGCCCGCGGCGCAGGCCGAACCCGCGCTGGCTCCGACGTCGGCGAGTATGTCGGCCGCCGACCCGGCCACCCGGCCGCTGCCGCTGGCGGAGGACACCCGGATCGTCATCCCCGCTCCGCGATCGGACATGTTGGTCCTGGTGAAGGGCGTGTGACGCACGACGGAACATGGCCACGGCGGCAACGCTGCGGCCCGGCGCGAAAAGCGGATAGATTCTCTGTAGGCGTCGGTTGGGTCGGGTTCGCCCGGCCCAGGTGCCACATGGTGGAGGATAGGCACATATCGAGTGCGTGACGGTCGCGCACTGGAGTCGCGCCGAAGCGCGGCATGTCAGATGGAGGCGGGATCAATCGATGGCTAATCCGTTCGTCAAGGCCTGGAAATACCTGATGGCCCTCTTCGACGCGAAGATCGAGGAGCACGCGGATCCGAAGGTCCAGATTCAGCAGGCTATCGAGGAAGCCCAGCGGCAACACCAGGCCCTTTCACAGCAGGCCGCGTCGGTCATCGGCAACCAGCGTCAACTGGAGATGAAGCTGAACCGGCAGCTGGACGAGGTCGAGAAGCTCAACGCCAATACACGCCAAGCCGTCCTACTGGCCGATCAGGCCACCGCGGCGGGCGACACGGAGAAGGCGATCCAGTACACCAATGCCGCCGAGGCGTTCGCCGCGCAGTTGGTCACCGCCGAGCAATCCATCGAGGACCTGAAGGTCTTGCACGACCAGTCGCTGCAGGCGGCCGCCCAGGCGAAGAAGGCCGTGGAGCAGAACGCGATGCTGTTGCAGCAGAAGGTCGCCGAGCGCACCAAGCTGCTCAGCCAGCTGGAGCAGGCCAAGATGCAGGAGCAGGTCTCCGCCTCGCTGCAGCAGATGGATTCGACGCTGTCGGCGCCGGGCAGCACACCGAGCCTGGACGCGGTACGCGAGAAGATCGAGCGCCGCTACGCCAACGCGCTCGGCTCCGCCGAACTCGCACAGAACTCGGTGCAGGGCCGGATGCTCGAGGTGCAGCAGGCCAGCATTCAGATGGCCGGACACAGCAAGTTGGAGCAGATCCGCGCGTCCATGCGGGGAGACCAGTTGCCCGCCGGTGGCGCCCAGCCCGCCATCAACCCGGCTCAGGCCAATGCGGCCCAGCCGCAGATGGACAAGGGACAGGCCGCACAGCAGTAGTCTCGAGCACAGTTCGGCGGCACGTGTCGGTGGGGGCTGGTTCACTGGAACACAAGGCGTGAGGACCCGACCGGCCGGCCGTCGGCCGAGTCGGGCAATCGAGTTCCGGGCCTCCGCCTGTCCGATGTGCAACCGGTGGGAGAGAAGGTATGAGCGGCAGTGCATTTCGCGAGCGACAGCTCGACACGCGGCGCCTGCGCGGATCCGCGATGATCCGGGCACAGGCCGCGCTCGCGCCCCAGCCGGGCAGCCTGCCGGACAGCATTCGCGAAGTCGGTGAGAACGCACTCGTCGCCGTGCGACGCTGGGCCGATCCACGGGAGCGCGAGCTGCGTCGTCGCCGCAGGGTCCGCCGCCGCAGCTTTCAGCTGGGCACCGTGTCCGGCCTGACCACGGCGGGAACCGTTGGCCTTGTCGTGCTTTCGGCGCCGGTGTGGGCGGTGGTCATGGTCGGCGGCGGCGCGGTCGCGCTGGTGACCGGTGCGGCACTGAGCACCCGCCGTTATCTGCGTCTGCGGGGCGCGCCGCTGCCGCAAGCGGCGTTCATTCCGCGGAAACAGCCACCGCTGTGGTCGAACGCCCGGCCGCCGATCGCACGCCTGGTTCGTGCGGAAAAGGCATTGCACGGGATGGGCGTTCAGATCGCGCGTTCGCACCGGCTGCCGCCGGAGGAGTTGGCCGACCTGCTCGAAACGGCCGCCTCGGGAGCGGCGGCGCTGCACGCCCTCGCCACCGACATCACGGCGATGGAACAGGGCCTCGGCGCGATCGGGAGCGCGGATTCGCCGGCGGCGGTGGCGCTCACCGAGAATCTGCGACTGACCCTGGCCAGGCTCGATGCGGGCGTGGTGGAGTACGAGCAGGTCGTGGCCGCGGCGGGCCGGATTCTCGCGGTGGCGGAGAACACCGTGGTGCGGCACAACTTCGACACCATCGTGGCGGATCTGCGTGACGCCTCCGACCGGCTGGACGGCTGGGCCCAAGCTCTCACCGAGGTGGCCGACAAATCGGTGCCCGCGTTCCCGCGGCCACCGATCTGATCTGATCCTCTTCAGCTCGGCCGGTCCCGACGACGAAGTTCTTCGGCTCTGGCGCGCAACGCCGCGCCGACCAATTCGCGGCTCTCGGCCATGAGGTCGAGCACCTCCCATGACGCTTTGCGGGCGGCGGAGCCGACGATCCCCGCGATCGCCGATCCGTGCCGTCGTGCCGCGGCCGCGAGTTCCTGTGCCAACTCGTTCGTGCTTTCCATCGAATCCCGGCCGTTATGTGACATTCAGTGCATGACTGTGTGCTGATTGGGGTGTCTGCATCGTTCGGTCATCCCTTCCCTGTTGCCGCTCAACGACACTGTGCGTTGGAGATCAGAGTACATCCGTGCACTGAAAACGCGGGTGATCCGGTGGCGGTGACGCCGATGCGCCCGCCGACGCCTCGGCGCGCGCGGGCACAGCCGTCGGTCGCCCTGACTCGACGCCCGAGCTGTCGGTAGGCTGCGGCGATGCGGTTTCTGACGACGCGCAGGCGCAAGGGTGGGTCGGTCGGCGGCACGAACAGCCTGGATCGCTGGCTGGTCGACCGCAGCGCGCGTGTTCGGGCGACCCCGGCCGACCGGGTGCTGAAGGCGTTGAGCACCGCGGCCGACAAGAACCGCTTGTGGATCGCGCTCGGTGCGCTGCTGTTCGTCGCCGGAGACCGCTCGACCCGCCGCGGCGCGGTGCGGGGGCTGCTGGCGCTGAGCATTGCCAGCAGTGTGGCCAACGGCGTGGCCAAGCCGTTGTTTCCCCGCCGCCGTCCGCCGGACGAATCCGTCCCCTTCGTGCGCAGGCTGGTCGCTCCGCCGGTCTCCTCGTCGTTCCCCTCCGGACATTCGGCCTCCGCGGCCGCGTTCGCGGCGGGCTTGGCGCTGGAATCTCCCGCGGCGGCCGCCGCGGTGGCCCCGGTCGCCGCCGCGGTGGGGTACTCGCGTGTGCACATCGGCGTGCACTGGCCATCCGACGTGATCGCGGGCGCGCTGTTCGGCGGCGCGGTCGCGCTGGTCACCCGGCGGTGGTGGGCGGTGCGCGACGACGCACCGGCAGCCCTCGGCCCGGTAGACCACATCGATCCACTGCCGGATGGCGCCGGACTGCTGCTGATCGGCAATCCGCACGCCGGGTCCGGTGACGGCGACAATGCCCTCGCCACCCTGCGTGATCGGCTGCCTGCCGCCGAGGTGCTCGAGCTCGGCGGCGGCGACGACGTCGAGGCGCGGATCGACCAACTCCTGCGGCGCGACGACATCGTCGCCCTCGGCGTCGTCGGCGGCGACGGAACCGTGTCGACCGTTGCCGAGTACGCGGTACGACACCGGCTGCCGCTGGCCGTCTTCGCGGGCGGCACCCTGAACCACTTCGCCAGAGACGCCGGGGTGGAAGACCCCGGCGTGACCTTCGCCGGGCTGGAAGCGGGCGAAGCGGTCCGCGTCGACGTGGCGGAGGTGTGTTTCGACGACGCCGAGCAGCGAATCTTCGTCAACACCGCCAGTCTCGGCGGTTACCCCGATTTCGTGCGCGTTCGCGAGCGCTGGGAGCGCCGGATCGGTAAATGGCCCGCGGCGGGAATCGCCATGGTGCGTGTGCTGTTCCGCGCTCAGCCCCTGCACGTCACCATCGACGACACGCGTTGCGCGCTGTGGATGCTGTTCGTCGGCAACGGCAGCTATCACCCCGCCGACCAGCTCCCGATGTCGCGCCCGCAGTTGCGCGGCGGTGCTCTCGACGTCCGCTATCTGCGCGCGGATGTCCGGTTCTCCCGGCTGCGGCTGGTCTTCGCGACGTTCACCGGCACGCTGGCGTATTCACCCACCTATCGGCATCGCCGCGTCTCCCGGGTGGAGGTGCGGGTGGACGGGCGGCCGGTCTCGTTGGCCACCGACGGTGAGGTCGACCATCGTGGCAAGGATTTCCGGTTCATCAGCAGGCCATCGGCACTGGTGCTGCTCAGGCGCGGTCGGCACGAAGGCTCAGCCGAGAGGTAGCTATTCGGTAGCTGTATGACTAGTTATAGATCGGCGAGTGGGTGAAATACCGGCTGATGCTCGTTTGACAGCGGAGTACGTGGGTAGTTGCCAATCTGTAGCTGATTACTTCCGACCTCGGATGGGGCCGGGAACATGCACTACAGGGCAGGAGCACGTCATGCTTGATGTTTCCTACCGTCGATCGCTGCTCGACCAGGACACGCAGCGGCTGGATGTCAGCCGGTACCTGACGTGTGAAACCGCCGAGGACCCGGTGCGGCTTGCGCGCAGGACGCAGCGCGTCGCCGCAGGTCCCGACGCCACCGATCCACTCACAAGCGATTGAAACCCCTTTTTCTCAGCACGCGCGGTGGACAGCCGTGTTCCGTCGGCCTGCGCATCGCACGGACGAACTGCGGAGGAACCCATGACTGAAATGCTGGAAACGCTCATCGGCAGCTCGGTGTACGGCCCCGAAGGCGAGAAGATCGGCAAGGTCAAACGGGTCTACGTCGACAACAGTTCCGGATCGCCGACCTGGATCGCGGTGTCCACCGGTCTGTTCAGCGCCGACGCCTTGGTCCCGCTGGCCGGCGCCGAGCATCGCCCGGAGTCGGCCACGCTGCAGGTGCGGGTCGGGAAGGACGCGGTGAAGTCCTCGCCGCAGCTGGACCACAACGGGCAGATCAGTCCGCAAGCCGAGCAGGAACTGTTCGATCACTATCAGATCGACCCGGAGCATGCCGCGTGGGACGTCTACGGCAGGCAGCCGGTGCCCCAGCCGCGGCAAGCCCGTCCGGCGATGACCCGCCCGCCGGAGGAGCGAACCAGGGAGCAGGGTGATGCCGCTACCGCGCGGAGGCAGTCGTATCTGGGCAGCGAGGAAGAGACGCTGCGGATGCCGCCCGCAGGCGACCGGTCGGGCGTGGGAAGGGAGCCGGTGGTCGACTCCTATGCCGTCGACACGGCCGATCTCGGTATGCGGGATCCGGACGGCATGCCGCAGGAGGATCCCCTGACCGAAGAGCTATCGGACCCCGAGCGCCGAAGGGGCTGATCGGGCTGACCCGGCCGTGGGACCGGCTCGTCATCGACAATGGTGTGCGCGGCCGTCGACGCGCACACCATTGTCGTACGTCCGGGTCGGCCGACCGACGTGCCGGACGTCCCTGCCGTCCGGCATCCGTGACCGCAGCCGTCCGAGAAGCGAGAACCCCGGTTCTCGGGTACGCGTAGGCCGATTGCCGCGACGTCGGCGGACGAGGGATCGGGGAAACCCCGATCACCGCCCGGCGGATGGGCGGCGGAGGTCGGGGTGAACCCTGATTTCCGCCCCGATTTCCCTTCTCACCTGCTGATTCATGCTCGTCCGAATGTCATGCTCGATGCGGAAACGTACTCGTGGGAGGCATCGGAATGTTGTGGAAGATCATCGGCATCGTCGCAGTCGTCTGGATCGCGCTGGCCGTCATCGGCGCGTTGCTCGAGGGGTTGTTCCCCATCTTGGTCATCAGTGCCATCGTGTTCGGGTTGTACTTGCTGTACAAGGCGGTGTCGGGCTCCGACGACTCGACGGTGAGCAAGCTGTAGCGACGCCGGGCCTCGGCCGTCGCACCGTCGTCGCGCGCGGGCGATGTTTGAATGATCTCTTGTGGAGCGAATTCCCGAAGATTGGCAGCGCGGCTTGGTGATCGTCGCGCACCCCGACGACATCGAATACGGCGCCGCCGCGGCTGTCGCCCGTTGGACCCGGCAGGGCAAGGACATCCGCTACGTGCTGGTCACCAGCGGTGAAGCCGGTATCGCCGGATTGCGGCCCGCCCTCGCCGGCCCACTGCGTGAGGCAGAGGAAATCGCGGCGGCCGAGGTGGTGGGCGTGCGGGAGGTGGAGTTCCTGGGTTATCCGGACGGTCGCGTCGAGGAGAGCCTGGCGCTGCGCCGCGACTTGGCTGCCGCGATCCGCAGGCATCAACCGGAGATGGTGGTGCTGTTCAACTTCGGCGACGTCTGGGCTCCCGGCTACGCCAACAGCGCCGACCATCGTGCGGTCGGCCGGGCTGCCCTGGATGCCGTCTCGGACGCGGGCAATGAGTGGATCTTCCCGGAGATCGCCGAATGGAAGCCGTGGTCGGCGCGGTGGGCGGCGGTCGTGGGGCCGGTCGCCACCCATGCCGTGGACGTCACCGACACCGTCGAGCAGGCCGTCGCCTCGCTGGCCGAACACCGCCGCTACCTCGAGGCACTCGGCCCAGAGCCGGTCGTCGACCAGGCGCGCGCCGTCGTAGACCAGGCGACCGCCCCCAAGGACGGATTCCCCGCCGAGCGCGCCGTCGGATTCGAGCTGTTCTTCTTCTCCGATTGACCCGCGGGCCGAACCCGCGTCGATGCGGGTGCGGCTTGCGCCCCCCGGTGTGTGGCAGGCTAGGCGGATGCGAATAGCCGTAGTCGCAGGGCCCGATCCCGGCCACGCGTTTCCCGCTATCGCGTTGTGCTTGCGATTCCTGGCGGCCGGTGACGAGCCGGTCCTGTTCACCGGCCCGCGCTGGTTCGACGCCGCGCTGGCCGCCGGAATCGGGGTGCGCAGACTTAAGGGCCTGGCGCCGCGACCGGTGGACGACGACGCCGACGCCGGGCAGCGCATCCACGAGCGGGCCGCGCACATCTCCACCGAGATCCTGCCCGAACTGAGCGCCATGCTGCCCGAACTGGTGATCTCCGACGTGCTGACCGCGGGCGGCGGGATGGCCGCGGAGCGGCTCGGCGTGCCGTGGGTGGAGCTGTCCCCGCATCCGCTGTACCTGCCGTCGAAGGGATTGCCGCCCATCGGGAGCGGACTCGCTCCGGGTGTTGGCCTGCGCGGACGGATGCGCGATGAGATTTTGCGCGGTATGACCGCGCGAGCCCTCCGGAACGGGCGTCGCCAGCGCGAGCGGGCCCGCGAGAGTGTCGGTTTACCGCCTGCCGACCCAGGCCCCGCCGCGCGCTTGATCGCCACCCTGCCCGCGCTCGAGGTACCGCGTCCGGACTGGCCGGAATCCACCCACGTGATCGGTCCGCTGCTGTGGGAGCCGACCGAGGCGATCCTGGACCTTCCGCCCGGAGACGGACCGCTGGTCATGGTCGCCCCCTCCACCGCGCACACCGGCGTGGCGGGCATGGCCGAGACGGTCCTCGAGGCTTTGGAGGGCACCGGTGTCCGCGTGGCGATTTCGATGCTGGACGCGCCGCCCGCCGATCTTCCCCCATGGGCGACGGCGGGGCTGGGGCGCCAAGACGAGCTGCTGACCCATGCCCGCGTGGTCGTGGGCGGCGGCGGCCACGGCCTGCTCGCCAAGACGCTGTCCGCGGGCGTCCCGATCGTGACGGTTCCCGGCGGCGGCGACCAGTGGGAACTGGCCAATCGCGCGGCCCGCCAGGGCAGTTCGCTCGTCGTCCGGCCACTGTCGCCCGCCGCTGTGCGCGCCGCGGTCCAAGAGATCCTCACCGACCCCGCCTACACCGCGGCTGCCCGGGAGGCCGCCGCCGCGACGGACTTCCCCGACCCCGTGGCCCTGTGCCACCAGGTCCGCCATGCCGTTCACCCCTGACCGGCGGGCCCGGGTGTGCCACTGACCTGGGAACGCGCGTCATGGGAGTAAGTTCGGGACGGTGCGGTTGACCGAGTTTCAGGAACTGTTGCACACCGAGTTCGGTGTGGCCCGGGGCGACGCCCTGCTGACCGACCATGTGATCCTCGCGCTGGGCGGGCGCACCGGCGCCGACGCCATCGAGGCCGGGATCGATCCGCGCGACGTCTGGCGCGCGTTGTGCGCCGAATTCGACGTGCCCAGGGTGCGCTGGTGAGCGCCCCCGGGCAGGTGGAGCGGGACGAGCCGCTGTACCGGTTCGACGAGCGGCAGCGGATGATCCCGCACGATCCGCAACGCCTGGCCGCCCGGGTGGCGCAGGCCCGGCCCGACGACTTCGCGAGCTTCCGGCAGACCGGTATCGAACTGATGCTGCTCGGTCGCTACGACGACGCGTTGGATCATCTCGATCGCGCGCTGGAATTGGTGGACACCGAGCCGCGCCGGATCAGCGTGTGGATCAACCTGGGCGATGTGTACCGCTACCGCGGCGATGCGGACACGGCCGAGACGTTGTACCGGCGCGCCGTGGAACACGCGCGGGTGGCCGCTCCTGAGGTGCTCTCGTCCGCGGTGCAGCACCTGGGCAAGGCGCTCGCCGAGCGGAATCAACTGGCCGAGGCGCACGCGCTGCTGGCCGAGGCGATGCGATTGCGCGTCGCCGAAGGCGATCCCGAGGAGATCGAAGCCACCCGCGCCGCTCTGGACACGCTCGGCGAGCTGCCGATCCCGTTGCCGCCCACTGTCACCGCGCTGCTCGGTGAGTCACCGAGCTGGTCGGACGACCACGAGGGCATGAGTGGTGGGGTGGTTTTCGTCTCCGGCGCCTACTGGCTCAAACGCGGCCCCAAGGCGGTCGCCGAGTACGAGCGACTGACCTGGTTGCGCGGCAGGGGAATCGATCTGCCCGAGGTCGCGGCATTCGAGGACGACGTGCTGGTGCTCGCGGACGCGGGCGCTCCCAGCCTGGCCGCGCGAGCCCGCTCAGAGGGCGCGTACGCGGCCTCGATCGGCACCGTCATGGGTGCGATACTGCGTCGGCTGCACAGCATTCCGGTGACCGAGTGCCCGTTCGACGGAGGCCTCGACGTCGTGCTGGCGCAGGCTCGCCGCAACGTCGTGGAAGGTCTCGTCGACGCGGACGATTTCGACGACGACAACGCCGGATCCACCCCGGCGGATGTCCTCGCGCGGTTGCGGGCTCAGCGCCCCGAGCAAGGGGATCCGGTGGTTGCGCACGGTGATTTCACTCCGCCGAACGTGCTGGAGAACGGGATCCTCCTCGATGTCGGCGCGCTCGGCGTCGCCGACCGCTACCGCGATCTGGCGCTGGCGGTCCGCGATCTGCGCGCGGACTTCGGCGAAGCGGAGGTTTCCGCCTTCTTCACGGCCTACGGCCTGGCCGACCCGGACGAAAGTCGCCTGGAGTACTACCGGCTGCTCGACGAATTGTTCTGAACTCAGGTCTTCCGCGCGTAGTGGCGGGCCGCTTTGGTGCGGTTGCCGCAGGTGGCCATCGAGTGCCAGCGGCGCGTCCCGTTCTTCGAAGTGTCGTAGAAGAACAGCACGCACTCCGGGTGCGCGCACTGACGGATCCGATCGGGCGCGGTGCGCAGCAGTTCCAGCAGGTTGTCGGCTGCCAGCCAGGCGGGCAGCCATGCCCGCTGTGGGACGTCCGCCAGATCGGCGGGCCCGGACTCGGTGAGCGCGCGGCGGATCCGGCCGTGTTCCAGCACCTCGTTGAGCCCCTCGTGCGCGGCGTGCACGACCACGTCGTAGATGGCCGAGCGCGCGACCAGCACCGCGTTCAAGGTGGCCGAGTCGGCGCTCGCGCGATCGGTGAGGCCCGCCGACGCCAGCCAGACGCGCAGGCCGGACACATCGGTGAGCAGGTCTTGCGGGCCGTGCTCCATCCATCTCGTGTTCAGCAGATCGAGCGCCAGGGGTTCACCGAGGTGGGGGCGTGGATCGGGCATGCCCGAGGGTATCGAGTGCGCATCCTCGCCCACGGCGGCCACCTCCCGTTTAACTAGTCAAATCAAGTTTAGTGGTTGACACGGTCGCTTCGGCGTCGATATGTTATAACCAGTGAAACCGTATTAGACGGTTGAAAATTCCGAGGAGGAACATTATGACCGCGGTCGCCGCACCTCAGCTCGCCACCGGGCACATCGGCCTGAACGTCTCGGATCTGGATCGTTCGGTGGACTTCTACCGCCGGGCTCTCGGCTTCGAACAGCTCGCCGCGAGCACCGGTGACCGGCGTCGTTGGGCCTTCCTCGGTGCCGACGGCAAGCTGGTCGTCACGCTGTGGGAGCAGAGCGGCGGTACCTTCTCCACCGGAACACCCGGGCTGCATCACCTTTCGTTCCAGGTCGACAGCATCGATCAGGTGCGCGCGGTGGAGCGCGTGCTGCGTGAGCTCTCGGTCACCTTCGCCTACGACGGGGTGGTGGCCCACGGTGAAGGCGTGGCCTCCGGCGGGATCTTCTTCACCGATCCCGACGGCATTCGCCTCGAGGTCTACGCGCCCAGTGGCGCCGAATCCGCTCCCGCCCCCAGCGGCGCGGCCCCGACCTGCGGGTTCTTCTGATCCTGTCGGTCGCGTAGCGAAGGGAGAATCGCGATGGAGCCGTTTCACAGCGGCGAGGTCGCCGTCCAGCGCCGGATGGGCCAAGCCGACATCGCCGCACGGGTCGGCCGGATGATCCGTCGTGATATCCCCGCGGTCGCGGCCGACTTCCTGGCCGAACAGCGGATGGTGGTGCTCGCCGCCGCCGACGAGGCGGGCAGACTGTGGGCGAGCGAGCTGGCCGGGCAGCCGGGATTCGTCCGGGCGCTCGACGATCGGACGATTTCGGTCCGAACCCGTCCAGCCGCCGCCGATCCGCTGCGGGAAGCGCTGACCCACCGTGTTCGCGTCGGCATGATCGCACTGCAACCGCAGCGGCGCAGGCGCATGCGGGTCAACGGCCGATCGACGCCGGAGGGCGATGGCCTGCGCATCGTCACCGATCAGGTGTACTCGAACTGCCCCAAGTACATCTCCCGGCGAGAACTCGAGAGCTACACGCCCGACCCCGAGCCGCCGGTGGTGCGACACGGTGTAGAACTCGACGCGGCTCAGCAGGCCGCCGTCGCCGCGGCCGACACGTTCTTCGTCGCGACCGCCGACGCAGACGGCAACGCCGACGCCTCGCATCGCGGCGGGAACCCGGGTTTCCTCCGAGTGCTGTCGCCCACTCGGCTGCGCTGGCCGGACTACCGGGGCAATTCGATGTTCATGACGCTCGGCAACATCGAGGTCAACCCCCGCTGCGGGATTCTGATCCCGGACTGGGCCGGCGCGGCCGCGCTGCAGCTCACCGGCACCGCCGAACTGGTCTGGGCGCCCGAGACGTTCGCCGCGGGCGCGCAGTGCTCCCTCGAGTTCACCATCGAGGAGGTGCGCCAGCGGCGCGGGGGAGCGCTGCGGTGGGGACCAGCCGAGCTTTCACCCGTCAATCCCTGAAACCACCTTCGAGGAAGGAGCCGTCCCATGCGACCTCCGTTACCCCCGTTCGACGCCGAATCCGCCGCTATCAAAGTGCGGGCCGCCGAAAACGCCTGGAACACGCGCGATCCGGAGCGGGTCGCCGCCGCCTACACCGAGGACTCGGTATGGCGCAATCGTGACGAATTCTTCACCGGTCGCGCCGCCATCGTCGAGTTCCTCACCAGGAAGTGGTCCATCGAGAACGGATACGCGCTGCGCAAGGACCTGTGGGCCTTCGCGGACAACCGCATCGCCGTGCGCTTCCAGTACGAATGGCACGACGAGGCGGGCCGGTGGTGGCGCAGTTACGGCAACGAGCAGTGGGAGTTCGCGCCGGACGGGCTGATGTCCCGGCGGGAGGCCAGCATCAACGACGTCCGGATCGAGGAATCCGATCGGCGCATCTTCGGGCCGCGCGATCCGGCGGACGAGTCGGTGCAGCCCCAACGCTAGGTGTGCGGGCACGGCCGAGCCGAGGCGGCGGCGTCAAGCCGGGACGGGTTCCAGGTCGGCGTCGTCGAAGGGTGGGTCAGCGCGCGCTGACCATTCGATTCGGCCGCGTCGATGTAGCCGGCAAGAGCGTCGCGGGACCGGGCGAGTCTGTCCGTCTGATCCGTCCGGTCGCCGCCGCCGCGACCGCATCGCGGCCATGCGCGCAGACCCGGGCGGGTCGCTTGACTCGAACACGTGTTCGTCTAGTGTTGTCGCCAGAACTTGTCGGTGCCGGGCTCTACTGTAGGCGCCAACCACAGAACGAGACTCACCCGTCGAAAAGGGGATCAGGACATGGCACCACAGGCGTACGACCGGGACAAGGCGCTCGAACTCGCGCTGGCCCAGGTGGAGAAAAGCTTCGGCAAGGGCGCCGTCATGCGTCTCGGCGAGGAGGCGCGCCAGCCCATCTCGGTGATCCCCACCGGCTCGATCGCGCTCGACGTGGCGTTGGGCATCGGCGGTCTGCCGCGCGGCCGCATCGTCGAGATCTACGGGCCGGAATCCTCGGGTAAGACCACCGTCGCGCTGCACGCGGTGGCCAACGCCCAAGCCGCGGGCGGGGTCGCGGCGTTCATCGACGCCGAGCACGCGCTCGATCCGGACTACGCCCGCAAGCTCGGCGTCGACACCGACGCGCTGCTGGTCTCCCAGCCCGACACGGGTGAGCAGGCGCTGGAGATCGCCGACATGCTGGTGCGCTCCGGCGCCATCGACATCATCGTCATCGACTCGGTGGCCGCGCTGGTGCCGCGCGCCGAGATCGAGGGCGAGATGGGCGACAGCCACGTCGGTTTGCAGGCCCGCCTCATGAGTCAGGCGCTGCGCAAGATGACCAGCGCGTTGAACAACTCCGGGACCACCGCGATCTTCATCAACCAGTTGCGCGAGAAGATCGGCGTCATGTTCGGCTCGCCGGAGACCACCACCGGTGGTAAGGCGTTGAAGTTCTACGCGTCGGTGCGCCTGGACGTGCGCCGCATCGAGACGCTCAAGGACGGCAGCGACGTGGTGGGCAACCGCACCCGTGTGAAGGTCGTGAAGAACAAGGTCTCCCCGCCGTTCAAGCAGGCAGAGTTCGACATCCTCTACGGGCACGGCATCTCCAAGGAGGGCTCGCTCATCGACATGGGCGTCGAGCACGGCTTCATCCGCAAGTCCGGCTCCTGGTACACCTACGAGGGCGATCAGCTCGGCCAGGGCAAGGAGAACGCTCGCAAGTTCCTGCTGGAGAACATCGACGTCCGCGACGAGGTCGAGAAGAAGATCAAGGAGAAGCTGGGCATCGGCGCCGACGTGACAGCCGATGCGGCGGCGGAGGTGCCCGCCGATTTCTGAGCCGACGAACGGCAGGCCCTCACCCGGGGCGGGTCCGACCGATCCCGGGCGACCACGGGCCGACGCGGTGCAGGATCTGCGGCGTCGGCTGGAAGAACTCCTGTCCGCCTCCAGCCGGCCGGCCGGAGGCGGACAGGACTCCGAGCTCGTTCGGAGCGCCGAAAATAGTTCGGCCGAGCCGGACACCATGGGAACTCGGCCGGACGCGTCCGATCCGCAGCGGGCGCGTCCGGCTGGGTACCGTCGCGGTCGCCACGGCGCGCAGGGACGTACCAGCTCCTCCCGGACCGGCTCCTCCCCGAGCGACTCTGACCGGCCCGAGGGCCGATCGGCGGGTCCGGTGGCGGCCGGATCCGAAGGCGGGACGGTCGAGCAGGCGAAGGAGGCGTGTCTGCGCTTGCTCGCCGTCCGCGCCCGCAGCCGTGCCGAGCTGGCCCAGCGTCTGGCCGCCAAGGGGTACTCGGCCGAGGTGAGCGAGCGGGCGCTCGACCGCCTCACCGAAGTGGGTCTCATCGATGATGCCGCCTTCGCCGAGCAATGGGTCCACGCCCGCCACACCTTCTCCGGTAAAGGCAAACAGGCGCTGGCGCAGGAGCTCCGCCGCAAGGGCGTCGCGCAGTCGGACGCCGCGTCCGCTCTCGACGCCATCACCTCCGACGAGGAGGAAGCCCGCGCCACCGAGCTGGTCCGCCGCAAATTACGCTCGCTGCCGCGAGAGCTCGACCGGGACAAGACGATTCGCCGACTCGTCGGGATGCTCGCCCGGCGGGGTTACAGCCAGGCCACGGCCTATCGCGTGGTCAAAGCCGAACTGGCCGATCGGGGGCTCGAAGGCGATCTCGACCCCCTCGACTGAACTTCGCGGCTCGGCTGCGCCAGGGTGCGAGGGCGGCATCCCGCTCACAACTGCGTAAAACGCTGGTCGGATGTGCGGGATACGGATGGCAGGTACGGCCGCCTGCCCTGGCGCGGCTCGGCGCAGCCTGCGAGGCTAGCGAAACCTAGGCCGACTGCGGCGTTTTCGGTCGGTGTGTTGATCGTCGCCGCTCGGACAGCCGATCAGAGCCCGGCCCGCGGCGGTGGAAAGTCGTGCCCTTCGTGCCGCCGCTGCGGAAGTGCAACGCTGCGCGGGTTTCGGGTGGAACATCTTCGGTCTACACCTCTCCTGTGTCGGAGACCGGACCCGAGGTCGTGATTGTCGTCATTCCTACTCCTGTGTCGAGGGCTTTCTCGGGAATCGCGTAGCCGCTCGGCACCAGGGGGAGACGGTCCGCCTGGCCTCGCGTAGCTGGAGGCGAGCCGTACCTCGTCCACCGACTCGCTGCCCCGGCTCGATGAAAGACACTGTGGCCGAGCCGAACTCGCCCAGGAAGCGGTCGGGTACGGCTGAGCATCGATCATCGACTCCCGCAGGCACGAAGCACTGACGACCGCCCCACCGGTCGGCTACCGGGGATCGGCATACGCCTACGAGATTGGCGGGGCGCCACCGAGGGCACGAGTGTTGCGCTCAGCTCGAGCGCAACACATGCTGTCGGATCAGGATGGTTCGCCGTAGAGCTTCGCCCCGGCGAGCTTGCGGCGCTCCAATTTCACGGCCGCCGAGTTCAGATCGTCCAACCGCTTGCCGGGTAGTCCTCGAACTCGCGCTCTCTGATGCTCACGGTTTCGTGCCGATGTCGACACCGGGGGCCGCGTCGGTGATGATCGAGTCCGCGGCGACGACGGCGCCGCCGCCTTTCCCGCGCTTACGTGCCCGCAGCCGTTGCTCCAGCTTCGTCGCTACCAGCGTCAACGCGCTGTTGAGGGCGATCATGATGATCGCGATGACGATCAGCGACGGAATCGTGTTCTGTTCGGCCGCACCGAGCTGTTGACCCGAGCGCACGATTTCGACGTAGGTGATCTGGTAGCCCAGCGCGGAGTCCTTCAACGCGACCACCATCTGCGAGATCAGCGCGGGCAGCATCGCCGTGATCGCCTGCGGCAGCAGGATCAACCGCATCAGCTGGTTCTTGCGCATGCCGAGCGCGACGGCCGCCTCGGTCTGCCCTTTGGGCAGCGACCGGATGCCCGCCCGCACGATCTCCGCGATGACCGAGCCGTTGTAGACGGTCAGCGCGGTGACCACCGCGGCGAGTGCGAGATCCTCCGACTCGAACAGGTCGTAGTCGGAGTACACCGCGAACAGGAAGATCATCAGGATCAGCACCGGGATGGCCCGCGCCACCTCCACGACCGCCCCGGCGACCCAACGCACGACGCGATGATCCGACAGCCGCAGGATGCCGAAGATCATGCCGAGGACCAGCGCCAACACGATGGACAGCAACGCGGCCACGATCGTGCCGCGCAGACCGGGCAGCAGATAGGTCGACCAGACCTCCGCCTCCAGGAACGGCTTCCACTTCTCCGCGGTGAACTGGCCCTTCTCGGCGAAGCCGCGGTAGAGCACCCAGCCCACCGCGACCACGGCGGCGATGACCAGCGCCGAGTAGATGTTGTTGCGCAGTCTCGCCTTCGGGCCCGGCGCGTCGAACAGGACCGAAGGGCCCGCGCTCATATCCGCGCCTCACTGACGCTCATCGAGCCACCTCGTACTTCTTGGCCAGCCAGCCGAAGAACAGGCCGGTCGGCAGGGTCAGGATCACGAAGCCGAGCGCGAAGATCGCGCCGATCGCCAGGACCGCGGCTTCGGTCTCGGTCATCTCCGCCATCAAGGTCGCCGCCTCGGCGACGCCGATGGCCGAGGCGATGGTGGAGTTCTTGGTCAGCGCGATCAGCACGCTGCCCAGGGGAGCGATGACCGAGCGGAAAGCCTGCGGCAGCACGACCAGCCGCAGGTTCTGCAGGAAGCCGAAACCGAGCGAGCGCCCCGCCTCGGACTGCCCCATCGGCACGGTGTTGATGCCCGCGCGCAGCGACTCGCACACGAACGCGGCGGTGTAGATGCTCAGGCCGATGACGGCGAAACGGAAATTGTTCTGTGCGAGGGAGTCCGGCCCTTCACCCGCGAGACGCCAGCCCATCGTGGTGTAGAGCCCCAACGACATGAACACGATGATCAGCGTGAGCGGGGTGTTGCGGAAGATGGTGACGTATGCGGTGCCGACCCAGCGGGCGACCGGCACGGGAGACACCCGCAGCCCGGCGACGACGGTGCCCAGGATCAGCGCGCCGACCGCGGACAGCACGGCCAGCTGAATGGTCACCCAGAATGCTTCGAGGATTTGGCTGTCATACCTCGAGATCAGGTCGAACACGGCGGACGCGTCCCTCCGATCGGGTCTCGATGGTCAGGGGAAGTGCGACGGGTGACCCGGCCCGGTCGTGGAGCCGGGTCACCCGTGCTGGTCTGCGGGCGTCAGTACCGGTTCACGGTGGGCGGCTGCGGGGCCTGGTAGCCGGACGCGCCGACGGTCGAGTCGAACGCCTTCTTCCAGGAGCCGTCGGCGATCATCGCCTCGATCGCGTCGTTGATCTTGTCCCGCAGCTCCTGGTCGCCCTTCTTCGACCCGATGCCGTAGTTCTCGGTGGTGAACGGCTTGCCGACCACCTTGAACGCGCCGCTGCTCTGCGCGGCGTAACCGGCGAGGATGATGTCGTCGGTAGTCACCGCGTCCCAGGACCCGGCGCGCAGGCCCTCCAGGCACAGCGAGTAGGTGTCGTTGGTCTGCAGTTGGGTGTCGGGGAAGTTCTTCTCGATGTTCTGCGCCGGGGTGGAGCCCTTCACCGAGCAGACCTTCTTGCCCTTCAGGTTGTCCGGGCCGTTGATGTCGGTGTTGTCGGCGCGCACCAGCAGCGACTGTCCGGCGACGTAGTACGGCCCGGCGAAGTCGATCTTCTCCTTGCGCTTGTCGTTGATCGAGTAGGTGGCGACGATGTAGTCGACCTGACCGTTCTCGATCAGCGTCTCGCGCTGGCCGGACGGGGCTTCCTTCCAGGTGATGCTCTCGGGCGCCACGCCCAACTTGCCCGCGACGTACTTGGCCACCTCGACATCGAAGCCGCTGTAGGACCCGTCCTTGTTCCGCAGGCCCAGACCGGGCTGGTCGAACTTGATGCCGACGGTGAGCTTGCCGTCCTTGGCGTGATCCAGGGCGGACTTGTCGTCGCCGCCGCCGCACGCGGTGGCGGTCGCGGCGGCGAGTGTCAGGGCGATCGCCCCGATACCCATGCGCAGAGCGCGATTGATCCTCATCGAGTTCCTTCTCCCTATCCGTGGGTGTGGCGGCCGCTGTTCCGGCAGGTCAGTGGCTCAAAATCTTGCCCAGGAAGTCTTTGGCGCGCTCGGACTTCGGGGCGGTGAAGAAGGCGTCCGGCGCCGCGTCCTCCACCACCTGGCCGTCGGCCATGAACAGCACCCGGTTCCCGGCGCGGCGCGCGAAGCCCATCTCGTGGGTGACGACCAGCATCGTCATCCCTTCCTTGGCCAGCGACACCATCACTTCGAGCACCTCGTTGACCATCTCCGGGTCCAGCGCTGAGGTCGGCTCGTCGAACAGCATCACCTTCGGGCTCATCGCCAGCGCCCTGGCGATGGCGACGCGCTGCTGCTGCCCGCCGGATAGTTGCGCCGGGTACTTGTCGGCCTGATCGGCGATGCCGACCCGGTCGAGCAATTCCATGGCGCGGGCGCGAGCTCGGTCCTTCTTCATCTTGCGGACCTTGACCGGCGCGAGCGCGACGTTCTCCACGATCGTCTTGTGCGCGAAGAGGTTGAAGGACTGGAAGACCATGCCGACGTCGGCGCGCAGCGCGGCCAGTGCGCGACCCTCGGCGGGCAGCGGCACTCCGTCGATGGCGATGTCGCCGGAATCGATCGGCTCGAGCCGGTTGACTGTGCGGCACAGCGTCGACTTACCGGAGCCCGAGGGGCCCAGCACGATGACGACCTGCCCCTTGGGGACCTCCAGGTTGATGTCCTTGAGTACGTGCAGGTCGCCGAAGTGCTTGTCCACATTGCGCATCGAGATCATCGGCGGCGCGCTGGCGGCGGCGCTGACGTCCCCGGCAGAAGCGTCCCCGGTCGTGGCGGGTGCGGCGGCGTCGTCGGTCATGGTCAAGACCTTAAGCAAAAATCGGGGATTTGCCCGGGTTTCGGCGACACGCCGTCTCGCCGCGCCGATTCGTCACGTGGGTGTAACCTCCCGGCCGTTCGCCCGTCGGCCGGAGACCGCCCGAAGCCTGCGCCGATGCCCGCGAAAGGCGCCACGGACCGCCCCGTACCCTGGACGGGTGGATTCGATCGGTCAGGCAGTGTCGGCTCCCGCCGAGGGCACAGCACGCAGTTACGAGGTCCGCACCTTCGGTTGCCAGATGAACGTGCACGATTCCGAACGGTTGTCGGGGTTGCTGGAGGACGCGGGATACGTGAAGGCCGCGCCCGGCGCGACGGCCGACCTCGTCGTCTTCAACACCTGCGCGGTGCGCGAGAACGCGGACAACAAGCTCTACGGCACGCTCGGCCACCTGGCGCCGATCAAGGCGGGGCATCCCGGCATGCAGATCGCCGTCGGCGGCTGCCTGGCGCAGAAGGACCGCGACGTCGTGGTGCGCAAGGCGCCCTGGGTGGACGTGGTCTTCGGCACGCACAACATCGGTTCGCTGCCGGTGCTGCTGGAGCGGGCGCGGCACAACCGGGAAGCCCAGGTGGAGATCCTGGAGTCGCTGGAGGCGTTCCCGTCCGCACTGCCCGCCAAGCGCGAATCCGCCTACGCGGGGTGGGTTTCCATTTCGGTCGGCTGCAACAACACCTGCACCTTCTGCATCGTGCCCGCCCTGCGCGGCAAGGAGGTCGACCGCCGCCCCGGCGATGTGCTCGCCGAGGTGCAGGCGCTGGTCGACCAAGGCGTGCTCGAGGTGACGCTGCTCGGCCAGAACGTGAACTCCTACGGCGCGTCGTTCGCCGACCCGAGCGAGCCGCGCGACCGCGGGGCGTTCGCCAAGCTGCTGCGCGCGTGCGGGCACATCGACGGCTTGGAGCGGGTCCGTTTCACCTCCCCGCACCCGGCCGAGTTCACCGACGACGTGATCGAGGCGATGGCCGAGACCCCGAACATCTGCCCGCAACTGCACATGCCGCTGCAGTCGGGTTCGGACCGGGTGCTCAAGGCCATGCGCCGCTCCTACCGCAAAGCCCGCTACCTCGGCATCATCGACAAGGTGCGGGGCGCGATGCCGCACGCCGCGATAACCACCGACATCATCGTGGGCTTCCCCGGCGAGACCGAGGAGGACTTCCAGGAAACCCTCGACGTGGTCCGCCGGGCGCGTTTCACCAGCGCGTACACCTTCCAGTACTCCAAGCGGCCCGGTACGCCCGCCGCCGACATGCCCGACCAGCTGCCCAAGGCCGTCGTCCAGGAGCGCTACGACCGGCTCATCGCGCTACAGGAGGAGATCTCTCTGGAGGCCAACCGGGAGCTGGTCGGCACCGAGGTGGAGCTGCTGGTGGCCGAGGGCGCGGGCAAGAAGAACGCGGCGACCGCCAGGATGAGCGGTCGCGCCCGCGACGGCAGGCTGGTGCATTTCCGCCCGGGCGGCACCACCGAGCCGATCCGCCCCGGCGACCTGATCACGGTCGACATCACCGCCGCGGCACCGCACCACCTGGTCGCCGACTCCGCGATCAAGAGCCACCGCCGCACCCGTGCCGGCGACGCGCACGAACGCGGCGTCACGCCGAAGACCGCGCCGATCGGCGTGGGCCTCGGACTGCCCCGCATCGGCGCTCCCGTCCCGGAACCCGCGGTCGCCGGCTGCTCGACCGGCTGCGGCGCATGACCACGAGCCCGGACGACGACGGCGACGCGACCCGCGGCGCCGACGGGGCTGTTCCCGCGTCCGGCGACGGCGAGCGCGGCGCGTCCGCGGCGACCCCCCGGAGCCAGCCCGCGCGCCCCGACGGAGACGAACGAAACGAGGACTCAGTGAGCTCGGTCGAGAGCACCAGCGATTTCGAACAATTCCGCGACGATCTCGACGCCGTCGAGCGCAGGATCGCCGGTGAGATCGATCCCGGCGTCCGCGCCATGGTCGTGGCGGGCGCGGTGTTCCTGCTGCTGGCGTCGCTGGTGCTGCCACACGCGGGCGCGGCGCGCGGCTTCGACGTCCTGCTGGACACCGACGTCGCGCTGGCCGAGCACATCGGTCTGCCCTCGCGGGTTTTCGTCTGGTTCCTCGTGATCTTCGGCATCGGCTTCTCGATGTTGGCGCTGATGACCCGCCGCTGGGTGCTGGCCTGGATCGCCGTCGCGGGCAGCGCGGTGGCCAGTGTGTTCGGCGTACTCTCCATCTGGCACCGCCAGACCCCCGGGCTGGGCAACTACATCGGAGCGGGCCCCGGCATCGGGCTGATCCTCGGCGCCATCGTGACCATCGTGCTCACCTTCCACTGGATCCGCGTGGTGTGGAGCCGAACCGCGCTGCAGTTGGCCGCCGAAGAACAGCGCCGTAACGCCGCCGCGGCCGCGGAGGAACGCGAGCGCCGTCGCCTCACCGGCGAATCCTGACCCTTTCCGTCGAACGACAGCGGCCCCTCCCGCCTGGGAGGGGCCGCGCTGTCATCGACGGAGCCGATACCGCCGAGCTCAGCGGTTGCTGACGGCGCCTTCGGCGGCCTCGGCCCACTCACGCCACTGCTTGGCCTGCTCCAATGCCTTCTCCGCGTCGCGGGCGTTCCCGGCGGCTCGAGCTTTCGCGGCCTGCTCCTCGAACTGAGCCACCCGCTCCCGGAACTGCGCGGCGCGGGCCATCGCCTCGGGGTCGGTGCGTCGCCATTGCGCGTCGACGGCGTCGCGCACGCGCTTCTCGATCGCGCGCAGTTTGCCTTCCAGCTCCTGCATGCGCTCGCGCGGCACCTTGCCGATCGCGTCCCACTTGTCCTGGAGTTCGCGCAGCGCGCTGCGCGCCCCTTCCAGATCGGTGGACGGATCGATGAAGGCGTAGGCGCCCAGCAGTTCCTCCTTGGCGGCCGCGTTCTGTTCGAACTCTGCGTCGCGCTCGGAGACGGCGGCGTTGCGGGCGGCGAAGAAGACGTCCTGCGCGCTCTTGAAGCGCCGCCACAGCGCCTCGTCGGCCTCGCGCGGTGCGCGCCCGGCGGCCTTCCACTCGGCGAGCAGGTCACGGAAGATGCCGGCGGTGGCCACCCACTCGGTGGAGCCGGACAGCTCCTCGGCCTGTACGCACAGCTCTTCCTTGCGCGCTTTCGCGGCGGCGCGCTCGCGATCCAGTTCGGCGAAGTGCGCGCCGCGGCGGCGATTGAACGCCTCGCGCGCCTTGGAGTAGCGCTTCCACAGCGCGTCGTCGACCTTGCGGTCCACACCGCGGATGGACTTCCACTCGTCGAGAATCTCGCGCAACCGATCGCCGGCGGCCTTCCACTGGGTGGACTCGGCGGCGATCTTCTCCGCCTCGGCGGCCAGCGCCTCCTTGCGTTCGGTGTGCTCGTGCCGGGCGCGTTCCTTCTCTTCCTTGGCGTGCGCGGCGGCCTCTTCGGAGTGCTCGGCGATGGCCTGCAGGCGATGGGCCAGGCCCTCGATGTCACCGATGACGGCGGCGGTCGGCAGGGACTCGGCCAGCGCGACGGCGGCGGCCTTGGTCTTGCGCGCGTCCGCGCCCGCAGCCAGTCTCGCTTCCAGCAGGGCGACCTCGGTAGCGAGGTCGTCGAAGCGGCGGCCGAAATGGGCCAGACCCTCGGCGGCGTCACCGGCCTGCCACGAGCCGACCTGGCGTTCGCCCTCGGCGGTCTTGACCCACGCGGTGCCGTCCTCGTCGACCCGGCCCCACAGGCTCGGATCGGAAACGGTGGGCACGACGACGGGATGGGGATGCTGCTGGGCCGGGCCCGGGGCGGGTTTGACCGCGTGCGGTTTGGGCGGTTGAATCGAGCTGCCCGGTTTCGGGGCACCGGAGGAACGCGGCATCTTGCCGGGGCTGGCTTTCGCGGTTCCGTTGCTATCGGTCATTTTTCCTCGTCCCTGCCGCGCGTCACGGCTGCCTGATTACGCCCTGGCTCATCCCATTCAACCCGGTCCGAGCCCTTGTGACCATCGATCCATGCCTTCCCGCGGAGGAATCCCGGGGATTCCAACCCCTGATGACCTGGGTTGTAGCTCTTCGAACACTATCAATCCCGGCGGTGTTTCCGGCAGAGACACTCGAAGCGGGCGGTACCGGTGGTCCCGGCAACGACTACGGTTACGACGTGTTCTCCGTCGCCGCCCTCGTTCCCTCGCCGCCGGTCCTGGTACCCGAACTGTGCGGCGGCGTGGCGGACGCGGCGGGAACGGGCGAGGCGGACCCGCGCGCGGTGCTGCGGTCCGCCGTGCTCGACACCGTGCGCGTCTTCGCGGACGTGACCGACCGGTGGACCGTGATCGGCGTCGGGGCCGGTGACAGCACGCTCGGCCCGGAGACCGTCGGCACGTTCCGTGGCTTCGGCGCGGACGTGCGAGTCGGTTTGTCCGACACGGCGCTCGCCGCGGCGGAGCAGTCCGATGCCGGCCTGCCGTTGGCCGTACTGATCGGCGGTTGGCTACGCGGGCAGGTCGCGCCGGGCGCGGTAGCCGAGGCGCGGGTCGTGCCCGCGGACGCGACACCGGAGCACTGCCTGGAGGTGGGGGCGAAGCTGCGCGCCGATCTGGACGGCGACGTCGCGGCGCGCGGTGTGCTGGTCGTCGCCGACGGCGCCGCGACCCTGTCCACCAAGGCGCCCGGTTACCTCGACGAACGGGCCCGGCCGGTGCAGGACGGGCTGGACCGTGCTCTGAGCACGGGTGATCGCGCCGCACTGCGGGCGCTCGATCCCGGGCTGTGCGCCGACCTGGTTCTCGCGGGCCGCGCCGCCTACCAGATGCTGGCCGGACTCTTCCGCGCCGATCCGGTGGTCGAGACACGCTATTGTGACGCTCCGTTCGGGGTCGGCTACCACGTGAGCCTGTGGCGGCCCGCAGGAGACGATGCTTCGTGACGGATGCGGGTATCACTCCGATCGCCGTGGTCGGTCCCACCGCCACCGGCAAATCCGATCTCGCCCTGGACCTGGCCGAGCGGCTCGGCGGCGAGATCGTGAACATCGACGCCATGCAGCTCTATCGCGGCATGGACATCGGCACCGCGAAGCTGCCCGTGGCGCAACGCCGCGGCATTCCGCACCACCAGCTCGACGTGCTCGAGGTGACCGACACCGCGTCGGTGGCCGCCTATCAGGCGGCGGCGAGCGCCGACGTCGTCGCGATCATGGAGCGCGGGCGGGTGCCTGTCATCGTGGGCGGCTCGATGATGTACGTCCAAGCGCTGCTGGACGACTGGGAGTTCCCCGCCACCGATCCGGCCGTTCGGGCGCGCTGGGAGGCGGTGCTCGCCGAAGGCGGCGTCGCCGCCGTGCACGCGGCGTTGCGCGAGGCCGATCCGGTGGCCGCGGCCACCATCCTGCCCACCGACGGTCGCCGCATGGTACGCGCGCTGGAAGTCGTGGAACTCACCGGACGGCCGTTCGCCGCCTCGGCGCCGACCATCGGGCAGCCGCGCTGGGGCACCGTGATCATCGGCGTCGAACGGGACACCGCGGCCCTGGACGCCCGGATCGAGCGGCGCACCGCCGCGATGTTCGAGGGCGGGCTGGTCGAGGAGGTACGCGGCTTGATCGACTGCGGCCTGCGCGAGGGTGTCACCGCGCGCCGCGCCATCGGCTACGCACAAGTCCTGGCCTATCTGGACAACGAATACGACCTGAACCACGCTCAGGAACGCACTCTGATCGGCACCCGGCGCTACGTGCGCAGGCAACGCTCCTGGTTCCGGCGCGATCCCCGGGTGCGGTGGGTGGACGGCGCCGCCGCGGATCCGGCCGTGACGGCGCTGGCCCTGCTCGAAGAGAAAGAACGGACCCCGCAGTGACCCGACGTGTGACCACGCGCAACGCCTCCGTCCAGGTGTGGCAGGCCTACCTCAACAACCGCACCAAACGTCATCGCGACGGCCGTTTCCTGGTGCAAGGTGTCCGTCCGATCACTCAGGCCGTGGCCAACGACTGGCCGCTGGAGACGCTGCTGTACCGCCTCGGCGGCCCGGAGCTGTCGAGCTGGGCGCGCGAACTGCTGGACACCAGTGCTGTGCCGCAGGTCGGCTTGGTGCCCGAGCTGATGGCCGAACTCGGCGAGAAGTCCGGTGGCATACCGGAATTGGTGGCGGTCGCGGAGTCGCGCCAACCCGGGCTGGAGACCTTCCAGCCGGGGGAGCCGGGGGAGGACGCACCGGTGGTCGTGGTGTTCGACCGGCCCAACTCACCGGGCAACCTCGGCACGCTGATCCGCTCGGCAGACGCCTTCGGCGCCAGTGGAGTCATCGTCACCGGGCACGGCGCCGACCAGTACGACCCGCAGGCCGTTCGCGCTTCGACCGGTTCGCTGTTCGCCGTGCCGGTGTTCCGCGTCGCCGGGCCCGCGCAGGTACTGGAGTTCCGCAATCGGCAGGTCCGCCGCGGCATTCCGACCCGCATCGTGGGGACCGACGAGCACGGCAGGGACGCCGCCTACGACTACGACTTCACCGACGCGACCATCCTCGTCATCGGCAACGAGACCAGCGGCATGAGCGCCGCCTGGCAGACGGCCTGCGACGACATGGTGCACATCCCGATGGGCGGCACTGCCAGCTCGCTGGGGGCGCCCTCGGCGGCGGCGGTGACGCTCTACGAAATTTCCCGGCAGCGCAGGACGTTTGCCAAGTGACCACGAGATAGGGAGACATCGCCTGTGCCGGACATCGAGTTCACCAAGGGCCACGGCACCCAGAACGATTTCATCGTGCTGCCGGACCCGCAGGCCGACCTGGCGCTGACAGCCGCGCAGGTCGCCGCGCTGTGCGATCGCAGACGCGGTCTCGGCGCCGACGGCGTGCTCCGGGTCGCGCGGGCGGGTGCGCTGCGGGACGCCGGAGTGCTCGCGCGGCTTCCGGAGGAGGTCGGCGCCGACGACTGGTTCATGGACTACCGCAACGCCGACGGCTCGATCGCCGAGATGTGCGGCAACGGCGTGCGTGTGTTCGCCCACTATTTGACCGCCTCGGGACTGGAGACCCGCGACAGTTTCGTCGTCGGCAGCCGTGCCGGGGCGCGCCCGGTCACGGTGCATGCCGGGAACGAGGTCACCGGCGACGTCACCGTCGGTATGGGCCGGGTGCGCGAACTCGGCGCGTCCACGGCGACCATCGCGGGCTGGGCGCTGTCCGGGATCGGCATCGATGTCGGCAATCCGCATCTGGCCTGTGTCGATCCGGGGATGTCCGCCGACGCGCTCGGCAAGCTCGACCTGAGCGTGCCGCCCGGCTTCGATCCGGACCTGTTCCCGCACGGGGTGAACGTCGAGATCGTCACCGCGCTGGACGACGCGGGGGCGGTCGACATGCGGGTCTACGAGCGTGGTGTGGGCGAAACACGTTCCTGCGGAACGGGAACCGTCGCCGCGGCGGCCGCGGCGCTGGCCGCCGACGGCTTCCGGATCGCCGAGGACACCGGCCGGGTGACCGTCCGGGTGCCCGGCGGTGAACTGACCGTCGGGCTCGAGCGCGGCTCGGCGTGGCTGCGCGGACCGTCGGTCCTGGTGGCCACCGGACGCGTCGCCGGATCGTGGTGGGACGGTCCGTGAGCGGGTCGCCTCCGATTAACCGGGTGCGTACTGCGGTGATGTCGTGGCAGCATGGATAGTGTATGAGAAAGTCAGAGACGTATGAATTCACTCCGGCGGACGCGAACGACAGCGCCGCCGAGTCGGCCGACGACGCTGTGACCGGCGAAGACGCGGCAACCGGCGACGTGGTCGCCGAGCACGCCGCCCGGATGAACCGGTCGGGCTGGTCGGCCGATCCGACCGTGGGTGAGCTGCAGCTGGACGAGCGCAGTTCGCTCCGGCGAGTGGCGGGCCTTTCCACCGAGCTCACCGACATCACCGAGGTCGAGTACCGGCAGCTGCGCCTGGAGCGTGTCGTGCTGGTCGGTGTCTGGACCGCGGGCACGGCGGCGCAGGCAGAGGCGAGCATGGCCGAGCTGGCGGCGCTGGCCGAGACCGCGGGCTCCGAGGTGCTCGAGGCGCTGATCCAGCGCCGCGACCGGCCGGACCCGGCTACCTACATCGGCTCCGGAAAGGCCGAGGAACTGCGTTCGGTCGTGCTGGAGACCGGCGCGGACACCGTCATCTGCGACGGTGAGCTGACTCCGGCGCAGCTGACCGCGCTGGAGAAGGTCGTCAAGGTGAAGGTGGTCGACCGGACCGCGTTGATCCTGGACATCTTCGCCCAGCACGCCACTTCCCGAGAGGGCAAGGCGCAGGTCTCCCTGGCCCAGATGGAGTACATGCTGCCCCGGCTGCGCGGTTGGGGTGAGTCGATGTCCCGGCAGGCCGGTGGTCGCGCGGGCAGCAACGGCGGCGTGGGTCTGCGCGGCCCCGGTGAGACGAAGATCGAAACCGATCGTCGTCGCATCCGCGAGCGCATGGCCAAGCTGCGCCGGGAGATCCGGGAGATGAAGACCGCGCGCGACACCATGCGGGCGCGCCGCAACTCCAGCGGCATCCCGTCCGTCGCGATCGTCGGCTACACCAACGCGGGCAAGTCGAGCCTCATGAACACCCTCACCGGCGCCGGCTTGCTGGTGCAGGACGCACTGTTCGCCACGCTCGATCCGACCACGCGCCGGGCCGAGCTGGACGACGGACGCGAAGTCGTCTTCACCGACACCGTGGGCTTCGTGCGCCACCTGCCGACCCAGTTGGTCGAGGCCTTCCGCTCCACCTTGGAGGAGGTGACCGGCGCCGACCTGCTGCTGCACGTGGTGGACGGCTCCGACGCGCTGCCCGCCGAGCAGATCAAAGCCGTCCGCGAGGTGATCACCGACGTGATCAAGGAATCCGGCACGCCCGCGCCGCCGGAATTGCTCGTGGTGAACAAGACCGACGCGATGGGGCCGACGGAACTCACCAACCTGCGCGCGCTGCTGCCGGACGCGTCGTTTGTCTCCGCGCACGACGGGCAGGGCATCGACGCGCTGCGCGCGCGGCTCGCCGAAATGCTCGGCGGCTTGGACGTGGAGATCAGCGTGCTGCTGCCGTACACGCGCGGTGACCTGCTCGCCCGCATCCACGCCGACGGCCGCATCCTGAGTTCGCACCACGAGGAGGGTGGAACCCGCGTTCGCGCGCGCGTCCCCCATGCCCTGGCCGCCGCCCTGTCGGAGTACGCGCACGCGGGCACGGCAGGCACCGAGGAAACCGGCGAGTAAGGCGCCGGGGTAGACGTAGGCGGCGGCGCGCGCGAAAGGCGGGCGCGGCGGGCGCCTGAAGGTTGGTGAGTAAGGCCTCGGGTGGAGGTACGTGTCGGCGCGCGGGAAAGGCGGGCGCGGCAGGCGCCCGGAGTCCGGCGAGCAAGGCCTCGGGTAGACCCAACCGTCGGCGTGCAGGAAGCAAGCCTCGGTAACACCGCCGGTCCGGTGCGATGTGGGCGTATTCACAGCGCAGCCGCGCGTCGTGGCGGTGTGGCTGCCCCAGCAGGGCGATGACGTGCTGGTTCGCGGCAGGCTTGCCGCAGTGCCGGGCACGCCTACCGAGGGACCGAATCGGGCGTGTCGCGATACCACTCGCACATCCGGTGCGACGCAGTCGATTTCGTTGCGCTATCGTCATCGAATCGACACCAGGAGGGTTCATGTCGGACGCCCGCTCCGATTCCCGCACCCGGCGCTCCGGCGCCGCGAACAGCGCCGATCCGGTGCTCACCGACGGTGCGCCGCTGTCGGTCTCGCTGACCGGCATCGATCTGCGGCTGATCGAGACCCTCCTCGCGCCGCTGCGCGCGTGGACCAGCCCGCGCTTCTACGGTTTGGAGAACATCCCGGCCGACGGGCCGGTGCTGCTGGTCGGTAACCACAACCTGCTCGGCGGCATCGACGCGCCGATGCTGTTGCCCGAGGTGTTGCGCCGCCGCGGCCGCCTGATCCGCGGTCTCGCCGAGAACGTGCTGATGAATCTCCCCGGTCTGCGTCACCTGTTGCACCACTACGGCACGGTGCGCGGGACCCGGTCCAATTGCCTGGCCCTGCTCCGGCGCGGCGAGGCGGTGATGGTCTTCCCCGGCGGCGGTCGTGAGGCGGTCCGTCGCAAGAACGAGAAGTACCTGCTGAAATGGGAGGGTCGCAGTGGGTTCGCGCGCATGGCCATCGAGGCGGGCGCGCCCATCGTCCCGGTCGCGATGATCGGCGTCGACGACGCCTACGACATCGTGGTCGACGGCGACCACCCGATTCTGCGTCCCTTGCGGTGGACCGTGGAGGCCCTCGGGCTCAGTCGCGACCTCACCCCGCCGCTCATTCGCGGCATCGGCCCCACCGTCATCCCGCGTCCGGAGCGTTTCTACTTCTCCGCGGGCGCGCCCATCGATCCGGCGCCCTGGCGCACCGCCGACGACATGCACGCCGCCGCGACGGAATTCCGCGACGTGGTGCGCAAGGCGCTGGAGGAGGAGATGAACTTCCTCTTCACCGAACGGGCGCGCGACGAAGGCCGTACCTTGGTGGGCCGTTTACGCGGCTGGCTGAAACGCTGACGGGCGCGCACTCCCAAGTTGGTGACGCCCTCTCTTCAGTGACCGATTTCGGCAGCCATCGGCTGTAAATGGCGTTCGACCAGCGGCTCTGGTCGGTGGATCCTCGATTGGTGATCGCGCGGGATGCTCCCGGCCCTACCAGGCCGCCGTGCCGCGTCAATGCCGAATTCGGCGACCGAGTGGCGGGCGGCCTCGATGCGCTGGAGTGCGCCCGGACGAGGCCGAGGTACAAAGCCGTCTCAGGCGGCGTCGGCAGGACTGGCCGCTGTCCGCAGCGATCGTGCGCGGTCGGGCGCAGACCCTCCGCTGGTTGCCCGACCGTGTTCTGTGTATCTCGAAGAATCAGCGCGCCCGAATACTCGACGGTGCCGTGTGCGCGCAGACGACCGTCCGGGAGACCGTCGACAGCGGCCCGGCCAGGCCCACGACCGCCGAATCGGCGTACCGGACTCGTTGGCCGGTCGCGCCGGAGCTCTCGACCGTTTGCCGGGAATCTCGCCTGCGGATCTCGCCCCCTGCCGCCGGTCCAGGTGAGACCATGATTCCGGCCCCAGAAGTGAACACAGATTCTCCTTCCGGGTACGGTATGAGGCAACGACTGGTCGGTGTGGACCGGCCGGTGTGGTCACTAGGAGGTTGGCGTGGAACGCACACTGTTCGAACCCGAACACGATCTGTTCCGGGAGTCGTTCCGCAAGTTTCTCGATCAGCACGTCGCGCCGAACCACGCGAAGTGGGAGGAGCAGGGCATCGTCGACCGGGAGGTCTGGCTCGAGGCGGGCAAACAGGGCTTCCTCGGCATGGCCATGCCGGAGGAGTACGGCGGCGGCGGGGTGAAGGACTTCCGTTACAACGCCATCGTCTCCGAGGAGTCCGTCCGCGGCCAGTACTCCGGTCTCGGCTTCACGCTGCACAACGATGTGATCGCCCCTTACCTGCTCGAGCTGGCCGACGACGAGCAGAAGCAGCGCTGGTTGCCCGGCTTCTGCTCCGGCGAGATCATCACCGCGATCGCCATGACCGAACCGGGCACCGGGTCGGACCTGCAGGGCATCAAGACCCGCGCGGTACGCGACGGGGACGATTGGATCCTCAACGGCGCCAAGACCTTCATCACCAACGGCATCAACTCCGACATCGTGATCGTGGTGGCGCAGACCGACCCGGAGAAGGGGGCGATGGGCTTCAGCCTGCTTGTGGTCGAGCGCGGCATGCCCGGCTTCGAGCGCGGCCGCAACCTGGACAAGCTCGGCCTCAAAGCCCAGGACACCGCCGAGCTGAGCTTCAACGACGTGCGCGTGCCAGGAAAGAACCTGCTCGGCGCCGAGGGGATGGGCTTCATCCACCTCATGCACAACCTGCCGCAGGAACGGCTGTCGATCGCCGTCATGGCCGCGGCGGCGATGGAGTCCTGCCTGGACATGACCGTCCAGTACGTCCGCGACCGCAAGGCGTTCGGCAAGCCGCTCGGCGCACTGCAGAACACCCGTTTCGTGCTCGCCGAACTGGCCACCAAGACCACCGCGGTGCGCCTGATGGTCGACAAGTTCATCGAACTGCTCAACGAGGGCAAGCTGACCGCCGAGGACGCGGCCATGGCCAAATGGTGGAGCACCGAGGAGCAGCTCGACCTGATCAACCGCTGCCTGCAATTGCACGGCGGATACGGCTATATGAAGGAATATCCGATCGCGAAGGCCTACATGGACGCGCGTATCCAGACCATCTACGGCGGCACCACCGAGATCATGAAGGAGATCATCGGGCGCAGCCTGAAACTCTCCTGACCGCAGCGGTTCACTGCGGCACAATCGCCTCCCGAGGACTCGACGGCCGTCGATCGTCCGGAGTGGAGGTGCTGCGATGCCGAGCTTGGCCAACCAGGTCGTGCGGGGATATCTGAAGGCGACACGCGCCAATCGCGTATTCGTCGATGCCGACGCGGCGCACGAGCGAATCCTCGAGCTGAGCGTCCGGCCCCGCAACTACGGTCCGCCGCGCCGGCTGCGTGCGGATGTGGCGATCGAGGTGGACCGTCGCGGCGGCTGGCCGGTTTACACCCTGACTCCGCCTGGTCGCCGGGTCCGGGGAAACGTCGTGTACGCGCACGGTGGCGGCTGGGTGCACGAGATCGCACCGCAGCACTGGGCACTGTGCGCGGCCGTCGCCGCGGAAGCCGGCGCGGCCGTGACGGTCGCGATATACCCGCTGATTCCGTTCGGGACGGCCGCGCAAGTCGTCCAGGGCTTCGTAGAACTGGTGCTGGCCAACCGGGAAACATACGGGAACGTCTGCCTGGCGGGCGATTCGGCCGGTGGGCAGATCGCCCTTTCGTCCGCGCTGGTGCTGCGCGACGACCATGGGGTGCGTCTGCCCGGCACCCTGTTGATCGCACCCGCCCTCGATCTCTCGCTGACCAATCCCGAGATCGAGGTCGTGCAGCCGCGCGACCCGTGGCTGGGCGTCCCGGGAACGCGGGTGCTCATCGAGCACTGGCGCGGAGATCTCGAGATCGCCGACCCTCGGGTCAGCCCGCTCGTCGCCGACCTGCGCGGCCTGGGGCCGCTGACGGTGTTCTGCGGCACCGACGACATCCTGCACCCGGACAGTTGTCTGCTGGTCGACGCCGCGCGCGGCGCCGGAGTCGCGGTCGACTACCACGAGGGTCGGGGGCTGCCGCATGTCTATCCGCTGACTCCGACGCCCGAGGGCCGGGCCGCGCGTGGGGTCATCATCGAAAGGATACGAAGCGCGCTCGCCGAGTAAACGAGGACGATCACCCACCGCCTGCGGGCAGCGTCACCACGAAGTGGGCGCCGCCGGACGCGCCATCGGTGACGCGGATGGTGCCCGCGTGGCGTTCGACGACGTCGCGGACGATGGCCAAGCCTAGACCCGCGCCACCTTCGTCACGGGTGCGCGCGTCGTCCAAGCGGACGAATCGCTGGAATATTCGGTCGCGGTCGGCGTGCGGCACCCCCGGGCCGTCGTCGGTGACCGACAGCACGACTCGCCCTTCGTCGTCGCGGTCCACCGCGACGCGCACGATGCTCGCGGCATGCCGCTGGGCGTTGTCGACGAGGTTGCCCAAGACGCGGGCGAGCTGCGTCCGGCTCCCGGTCACCGCCACGGCCTGCTCCGGTACCGCGATCTCCACCGAGACCCGGTCGCCGACACGGTGCTCGAGTTCCTCGCGTACCAGGGCGGTCACGTCCACGCGATCCGAACGCGGCTGCTCGCCCGCGTCGAGCCGGGCCAAGAGCAGCAAGTCGGCCGCGAGATGTTCCAGCCGGATGGTGTCGCCGATCAATCCGTCCAGTTCCAGCAGGCTGGGGTGGGCCTGGGCGACTTCGAGCTGAGTGCGCAAGCTCGCGATGGGGCTGCGCAATTCGTGTGCGGCGTCGGCGATGAACCGGCGCTGGCGCTCCGCGGATTCCTCCAGCGCGGCCAGCGTGGCGTTGGTGGTGCTCGCCAGCCTGGCGATCTCGTCGCGGGAGCCCGGTTCGGGCACACGCCGGGAGAGATCGCCGTCCATGATCTCGGCGAGCTGGCTGCGGATCGCCTCCACCGGGCGCAGGGCGCGCCGGGTCACCAGCCAGGTCACCAGGGCCACCACGGCCAGCAGCGGCGTGACGCCGATCAGCATCGCCAGGCGTGCGTCCGCCACCGCGCTGTCGGCGGTCTCGAGGGACGAGCCCGCGTAGACGGTGGCGGGCTGTCCGCCCGGGAGGGTCACCGGGAGCGCGGCCACCCGGAACGGGTGCGGCCCGTCTTCCGGGTCCACCGTCAGCCGTACGTCGCCGAATTCGGCCTCGGCGGCCGCGGGTGTGGCGGGGCCGGCGGACGGAGGGGCGCTTTCGTCGTCGTCTTCTTCCTCCTCCTCTTCCTCTTCGTCGTCGTCCTCGTCCTCGTCACCTTCGTCGTCGGGAGCTTTCGCGTACGGACCGAAATCGGCCATCGGTGGTTTCCCCGCGAGGTCGTCGGGCGCGGCCAGAACGCGGCGGTCGATCGAAACGATCTGCACCGGTTGGTTCTCGGCGTCGGGAAACGTCAACCGGCCGAGATCGGCGCCCGCCGCGAGCTCGGTCACCATGTCGCGCGCGGTGGTCTCCGCCTGTAATTCGGCGCTCTCGATCAGGTTGTGGCGCAACACCGCGAGCACCGCGAGACCGGCCACCGTGAGCGCCACCGCGACCACCGCCGTCGCCGCCACCGTGGTGCGCGCGCGGACCGAACGCCACCAGGCGCGCCCCTTCCGCTCAGTCACGATCGGCTGCCAGCCGGTAGCCCGCGCCGCGGACGGTGGTGATCGATCGGCGCCCGAACGGCGCGTCGATCTTGCGGCGCAACGTGCTGATATAGACCTCGACGATGTTCGGATCACCGTCGTAGGCGAAATCCCAGACATGTTGCAGGATATCGGATTTCGACACCACCTCCCCGGCCCGGACGGCCAAGTGCTCGAGCACGGCGAACTCTTTGGCGGTCAGCGTCACCTCCTGCACGCCCCGGCGGCAGGTGCGGGTGGCGGGGTCCACGATCAGGTCGCCGACGCGCAGAACCCGTGCGCCGCCACGTGTTCGGCGGCGCAGCAGGGCCCGAATCCGGGCCAGCAGCACCAGGTAGGAGAACGGCTTGCTGAGATAGTCGTCGGCTCCGGTATCCAGGCCCTCGGCCTCGTCGTACTCGCCGTCCTTCGCAGTCAGCATGAGCACCGGTGTCTCGTGGCCCGCGGCGCGCAGCGCGGCGCAGACTCGGTAGCCGTTCATGCCGGGCAGCATGATGTCCAGAATGATCAGGTCGTAGTCGGTGGTGGTCGCCAGGTGCAGGCCCTCGGCGCCGTCGTGCACCACATCCACGGCAAATCCCTCGGCCGACAACCCTTTTGCCAGCGTGAGAGCCAAACGTTTCTCGTCCTCAACGATCAGCAGACGCATCCGACAAGAGTGGCAGACGAATGCTGAAACGATCTTCAGGTGGCTTCAGCTCGCCTTCAGCTCCGGTTCGTCACAGTGGGAGCCATCGAGATCAACACTCCCGCAGGAGGTTCCAGATGACAACCGTACTCCGCCGTGCTTACGCCGGTCTTCGCTGGCTGATGGTCGGCACGGCCGTCGCGGCCGCCGTCGTAGGTCTGAGTGCCGTCCTGGCCGCGGTCGCCACGGGTGGTCCGGACGATCACACCGTCTCCTTCCAGTCCTCCGCGGCTGACTGGTCGCTGGTGGCCGACACCGGGATCAGCAGGCAGCAGGCGATCGACAAGGCGGTGCAAGCCGTGCCCGGCGGGCGGGTCGTATCCGCCGAACTCGACACCGACCGCGGCAAGCCGGTCTGGGAGGTGGAGCTCACCACGCCGCAGGGGGTCGAGCACGATGTGACGATCGACGCCGGCAGCGGCGAGGTGCTCGCCGACGTCGACCACGACTGACCTGCTCGCGCGGTCTATCGGCTGCCGACGTGTCGGGTCGGTGCGCGGGTGTTTGCTATCGGGCGGCCGGGATCCGGAGGGAGATCCCGGCCGCAGCTGTGCTTGCGTCACAACTCGGGTCGGCGCACCGGGTAGGAGCCCCACGAACGCGTTCGCCGAGCATCGGAGATTTCCACCTCCCGAAGGTTTGCCCGGGAGTAGCCTCAAGGTTGTCCGCTCGAGGAATCGAGGTCGCGATGCACGAGATGGCCATCACCCAGGGCGTCATCGACGCCGTCTGTGAGCACGCGGCGGGGCGGCGGGTCCACTCCGTCACCGTCGAGGTCGGAGCGCTGTGCGCCGTCGTCCCCGATGCCATGCGGTTCTGTTTCGAAATCGCGGCCGAGTCGACGGTCGCCGAGGGCGCGGAACTGGTCCTGGTGGAGATTCCGGGCGTCGCGGCGTGCCGGACCTGTGGAGCCGAGTTCCGGTTGCCGGACCCGATCCTGCTGTGTACCTGCGGCAGCGCCGATGTCGAGATCCGCTCCGGGCGCGAGCTGCGTATCCGATCCATGGAGGTGAGTGAGGCATGTGCGCAACCTGCGGGTGTGGCGACGACGCCGCCGCGCTGATTCGCGTCCCACACGACCACCAGCACGCCGACGGGCGCGACCATGCCCACGCGGCGGAACATCAGCACGCGCACGAACATCAGCACCCCCACGACCATTCCCACGGCCAGGGCGCCGACCACGTCCACGTGCCCGCCACCGAGACGGTCACGCTGGAACTGAAGGTCCTCGCCAAGAACGACGAACTGGCGCAGCGCAACCGGTCCTGGCTGGCCGAGCGTGACATCGTCGCGCTCAATATGACCAGCTCGCCGGGGGCGGGGAAGACCAGCTTGCTCGAACGCACCATCCTGGAGTCCGGACAGACCCCGATCGCGGTGATCGAGGGCGACCAGGCGACATTGCTCGACGCCGAACGGATCGAGGCCACCGGGTGCCGTGTCGTACAGGTCAACACCGGCGCGGGCTGTCACTTGGACGCCGAGATGATCTACCGCGCGCTGGACACGCTCGATCCCGCGCCGGGCACGCTGCTGTTCGTCGAGAACGTCGGCAACCTGGTCTGCCCGGCGCTGTTCGACCTGGGCGAGGGGGAGAAGGTCGTCGTCATCTCGGTGACCGAGGGGACCGACAAACCGTTGAAGTATCCGCACATGTTCCAGGCGGCGGGGCTGGTGCTGGTGAACAAGACCGACCTGCTGCCGTACGTCGATTTCGATTTGGACCGATGCCGGGAATACATCCACTCGATACACCCCGGCGTCGAGGTCCTACCGCTGTCTGTGACCAGCGGTGCAGGCCTGTCGCGTTGGTACGACTGGCTGGCCGCGCGGCGTCGCCCGGCCGGTTCGGCGGCTGCGGAGAAAGCCGCTGGACGAGCTTGATATATTGGAGTGATCAGGATCACATTCGCGGGTGACCCCTTCTTCGAGAAAGGTGAGATTCGGCCCCCGGTGGTCCGCTGCGGAAGGTGGCACACATGCCCACGCAGGAAGCAATACGAGCCGAAGAGACGCTGATCCACGTTCTCTGGATCAACGCGGGACT
Organism: Nocardia sp. CY15; assembly: GCF_009829295.1. Lineage (NCBI taxonomy): Bacteria > Bacillati > Actinomycetota > Actinomycetes > Mycobacteriales > Nocardiaceae > Nocardia > Nocardia sp. CY15. Next base: position 294,125 of record NZ_VUOT01000001.1, on the reverse strand, counting down.
CAGCTGTGACGGTGACTCGGTCGCCTTGACGGCGGCCACGCAGCCGAGCATCGAAGAGATCGCCCTCGGCTCACTCCCGGGTCTGCCGAAGATCGCCGTGCACTGGCCGCTCATCGACTTCGAGTGCGGCCCCAACGGCGGCGCCGACGATTTCCTGGAGTGGTTCTTCAAGGCCGACCGCGGGGAACTCGAACCGTTCGTGCTGGTGGTCGAGGGCTCGATTCCGAACGAGCAACTCAAGGAAGAGGGCTACTGGTGCGGGTTCGGCAACAATCCCGCCACCGGCCAGCCCATGACGACCAGCGAGTGGCTGGACCGCCTCGCGCCGAAGGCCACGGCCATCGTGGCGGCGGGCACCTGCGCGACCTACGGCGGCATCCACGCCATGGCAGGCAATCCGACAGGTGCGATGGGCGTGCCGGACTATCTCGGCTGGACCTGGAAGAGCAAGGCGGGCATTCCGATCGTCTGCGTTCCCGGCTGCCCGATTCAGCCGGACAACCTCTCCGAGACGCTCACCTACCTGCTCTACATGGCGACCGGACAGGCGCCGATGATCCCGCTCGACGACGCGCTGCGGCCCAAGTGGCTGTTCGGGGCGACCGTGCATGAGGGTTGCGACCGCGCGGGCTACTACGAGCAGGGTGAGTTCGCCACCGAGTACGGCTCGCCGAAATGCATCGTGAAACTGGGCTGCTGGGGGCCGGTGGTCAAGTGCAACGTCCCCAAGCGTGGCTGGATCAACGGCTTGGGCGGGTGCCCGAACGTCGGCGGCATCTGCATCGGCTGCACCATGCCGGGCTTCCCGGACAAGTTCATGCCGTTCATGGACGAACCGCCCGGCGGAAAGCTCTCGTCCAGCGCATCGGGGCTCTACGGATCGGTGATCCGCAGCCTCCGTCACATCACCGGACGCACGGTCGACAAGGAGCCGCACTGGCGGCACCGGGGGCGGAAGCTGGAGACCGGCGCGACCCGCACTTGGTAGGAGATCTCTGATGACCCAGATCATCCCGGAGCCGTCGCACCGAACGATCGAGCCGAACCGTCTCGTGGAGATGGCGTGGGACCCGATCACTCGCATCGTCGGCAGCCTCGGCATCTACACGAAGATCGACTTCGACAATCGGGAAGTGGTCGAGTGCCACAGCACCTCGTCCATCTTCCGCGGTTACTCGATCTTCATGAAGGGCAAGGATCCGCGCGACGCGCACTTCATCACCAGCCGCATCTGCGGCATCTGCGGCGACAACCACGCCACCTGTTCCTGCTACTGCCAGAACATGGCCTACGGCGTGCGCCCGCCGCACCTCGGCGAATGGATCGTCAACCTCGGCGAGGCCGCCGAGTACATGTTCGACCACAACATCTTCCAGGAGAACCTGGTCGGCGTGGACTACTGCGAGAAGATGGTCTCCGAGACCAACCCGGGCGTGCTGGCCAGGGCCGAGAACACCGAAGCGCCGCACGCGGGCGACCACGGGTATCGCACGATCGCCGACATCATGCGGGCGCTCAACCCGTTCACCGGTGAGTTCTACCGGGAGGCACTGCAGGTCAGCCGCATCACCCGCGAGATGTTCTGCCTGATGGAAGGCAGGCACGTCCATCCCTCCACGCTGTATCCCGGCGGGCCGGGCACGGTCGCGACGATCCAGTTGATGACCGATTACCTGTCGCGGCTGATGCGCTACGTGGAGTTCATGAAGAAGGTCGTGCCGATGCACGACGACTTGTTCGACTTCTTCTACGAAGCGATGCCCGGCTACGAGAAGGTCGGTCTGCGGCGCACGCTGCTGGGTTGCTGGGGCTCGTTCCAGGACCCGGAGGTCTGCAACTTCGAGTACAAGGACATGGAGGACTGGGGCCGCAAGATGTTCGTCACTCCGGGCGTCGTGGTCGACGGCAAACTGCTGACCACCTCCTTGGTCGACATCAACCTGGGCCTGCGGATCCTGCTGGGCAGTTCGTACTACGAGGACTGGACCGATCAGGAGATGTTCGTTCCGACCGATCCGCTGGGCAATCCGGTGGACCGGCGCCATCCCTGGAACCAGCACACCAACCCCCGGCCGCAGAAGCGCGACCTGGACGAGAAGTACAGCTGGGTGATGTCGCCGCGGTGGTTCGACGGCACCGACCACCTCGCTCTGGACACCGGCGGCGGCCCGCTGGCCCGGCTGTGGGCGACGGCGCTGGCCAACCTGATCGACATCGGGTACGTGAAGTCGACCGGCAACAGCGTGCAGATCAACCTGCCCAAGACCGCGCTCAAAGGCCCGGTCACGCTGGAGTGGAAGATCCCCGTGCACGGCAGCAACACCCTCGAGCGCAACCGCGCGCGCACCTATTTCCAGGCGTACGCGGCGGCCTGCGCGCTGCACTTCGCGGAGAAGGCGATGGCCGAGATCCGCGCAGGCCACACGAAGACCTGGGAGAAGTTCGAGGTCCCCGACGAGGGCATCGGTTGCGGCTTCACCGAGGCGGTACGCGGCGTGCTGTCGCATCACATGGTGATCCGGGACGGCAAGATCGCCAACTACCACCCGTATCCGCCGACGCCGTGGAACGCCAGCCCGCGCGACAGCTTCGGTACGCCGGGACCCTACGAGGACGCGGTGCAGGGGCAGCCGATCTTCGAGGAGAACGACCGCGAGCACTTCAAGGGCATCGACATCATGCGCACGGTGCGCAGTTTCGATCCGTGCCTGCCGTGCGGCGTTCACATGTATCTCGGCAAGGGCAAGACGCTGGAGAAACTGCATTCACCGACGCAGACGCTCACCCCCGAGTGAGTCCGCGTCGGGCGAAACGACCGGAGGTGACGGTGGAGGATCGCCCGGACGACCAGGACGACGTCACGCGCGGTGAATCCCGGTGGCGCGAAGCCGGTGATCGCATCGAGACCTTGCTGGAGGCGAGTTCGGCGGGCGGTGCGCTCGCCCGCGAGCGCGCCGAGCAATTGGTGCGCGAGCTCGTCGAACTCTACGGCGCGGGATTGACCCGCGTGGTCGGACTGCTCGACGCGGAAGCGGTCGAGCGGCTGGCTCGCGACGATCTGGTCGCGAGCCTGCTGCTCGTGCACGGCCTGCATCCGCACGACGTGGACACCCGCGTACGGGCCGCGCTGGACAGCGTGCGCCCCTACCTCGGTTCGCACGGCGGCGACGTCCACCTGGTCGACATCGTCGACGGCGTGGTCCGCTTGGAACTGGCGGGCAGTTGCAAGAGCTGTCCGTCCTCGTCGGTGACGCTCGAACTGGCCGTCGACGACGCCGTGCGGGCGGCGGCGCCGGAAATCGAGTCCATCGAAGTCGTCGCGGCGCAGCCGGAGTCGGCGGGGGTGATCTCCGCCGACTCGTTGTTCTCCCGTGTGCACGCCGACACCCGGCGGTCCGGCAGCTGGGTCGCGGTCCCCGAACTGGCCGAGCTGAGTGCGGGCGAGGTGGGTGGGTTCGCCGTCGCCGGGCTGACCGTGCTGGCCTGCCGGGTGGGCGAGGAGTTGTACGCCTACCGGGACCACTGCCCGAACTGTGACCGCTCCCTGGCGGGTGCGGTGCTGGAGCGCCGCGTGGGATTCCCGGTCGGTGACGCGGTGCTGCGGTGCCCGACCTGCCGGGCGCACTACGACATGGTGCACGCGGGCGCCCGGGTCGACGGCGACGGGCACCTCGAACCGTTGCCGGTGCTCGTGCGTTCGGGCGAACTCTCGGTGGCGGTACCGGTGGGGGTGGGCGGGTGAGCACACCGTTCCGTGCGCTACAGCGGATCGCCGCCGATCGCGGGCCCGCCGCCCGGCCCGGCGAGCGATGCGAGATGTGCGCGGAGCCGATCGCCGAGGAGCACCAGCACGTCGTGAACGTCGAAGGCAGGCAGCTGATGTGCGTGTGCCGCAGCTGCTATCTGCTGTTCGTCGACCAGAACGCCGCGCTGCGTTATCGTGCCGTGCCGGATCGGTATCTCGCGTTCCCCGACTTCACGATCAGCCAGGCCGAATGGGACGCGCTGGAGATTCCGGTGAGCCTGGCGTTCTTCTTCCGCAATTCCGCACTGGGCCGGACGGTGGCGTTCTATCCCGGGCCCGCGGGCGCGACGGAATCGGAATTGTCCCTGGAGCAATGGCAGTCCATCCTCCAACGGCATCCCGAGTTGGACGTGCTCGCGCCCGACGTGGAGGCGCTGCTCATCCGGGTGCCCGATCGCAGTACCGAGCGGGCGGCCTGCCTGCTGCTGCCCATCGACGCCTGTTACGAGTTCGTCGGCCGGATGCGGCTGCTGTGGCGCGGTTTCGACGGCGGCCAGGATGTGCGGCGGTACCTCGAGCAGTTCTTCGCCGAAGCGTCGGCCCGCGCGAAATCCGGTGGTGCGCCGTGAGTCCGGTGTACTCGACGACCTTCGCCGTGCTCGAGATGAAACCCGAGCCGTACGCGGTCGCGCCGATTCTGTCCGCACGCGTCGGCATCGCCGCGCTCGCTGAGGAACCCGTGCACGCCATCGCCCTGCGCGCGCAGGTGCGCATCGAGCCGTTCCGCCGCGGTTACTCCGACGAAGAGGGCGCGGGGTTGACCGATCTGTTCGGCCCGCGCGAGCGGTGGCACGAGACCCAGCGTTCGTTCCTCTGGATGCACTGCGCCACCATGGTTCCGAGTTTCAGCGGCGGCGCCGAAGTGGATCTGCCGATGCCGTGCACCTACGACTTCGAGGTGACCGGATCGAAGTACCTGCACGCGTTGCGCGACGGTGTGGTGCCGCTGCTGTTCCTCTTCAGCGGGACGGTCTTCATCCGGGGCAGCACGGGATTCGCCATTCAGCAGATCCCGTGGGACCGCGAGGACAAGTTCGACATGCCGGTGTCGGTGTGGCAGGACCTGATGGCCGCGCATTACCCCAATTCCGGGTGGGTGCGGCTGCACAAGGACACCCTGCAGGCGCTCGCCGCTTACAAATCCGGCCACGGCCTGGTCGGCTTCGACGACGCGGTGACCCGGCTGCTGACCGAGGTGACGCCGTGACGACCGCCGAAGCCCGCGCCCGCGCTCGTGCCGTCGCCGACGCGGTGCTGTACGAGGGCTACCTGCTCTACCCCTATCGGGCCGACGCGCGCAAGAACCAGTCGCGATGGCAGTTCGGTGTGCTGGGGCCGGAAGGAGCCGCCGCCGCGGGGCTCGGTGAGGAGTCGACGCTGTCGGCGCAATGCCTGCTCGACGCGGGCCCGAACCCGGAGATCACCCTCATCGTCCGGTTCCTCCAGCTCCAGCGCCGCCAAGTGGTGAACACGGACGGTGTGCCCGTCGCCGAACTGTCCGATGGCGAGCGGTCGTGGCTGTCCTGGGACGAGGCGGTCGAGCAGGAGGTCGTCGTCGGGCCGGTCCCGCCCGGCGCGCTCGTCCGGCCGCTGGACATTCCGGGCGGCACCGACACCGAGGAGATCGGCCCGGCGCAGGGTGTGCTCGTGCGGACCCGGCTGCCGTTGGCGGGCGAACTCACGCTCGCGGCCGATCGCGACGACGGCTACCTGCGGCTGACGGTCGGGCTGCGCAACGTGGGCGCACCCGCCACCGACAAGCGCGACGCCATCGCCCGGTCGCTGATCGGCGCGCACGTCATCGCGGAGGTCACCGGCGGTGAGTTCGTTTCGCTGCTGGAGCCGCCGCCCGGCGCGGCTGCCGCGGCCGCCCGCTGCGACCGGTATCGGTGCTTCCCGGTACTCGCGGGCCCGCCCGGCGAGTACAGCATGCTGCTGATCTCGCCGATCATTCTCTACGACCACCCGGAGATCGCCGAGCAGAGCGAAGGCGCGCTGTTCGACTCCACCGAGATCGATGAAATCCTCACGCTGCGCGTGCTCACGATGACCGACGCGGAGAAGGCGCAGGCGCGGGCCACCGACCCGCGCGCGGCCGAGATCATCGACCGTTGCGAAGCGATGTCACCGGAGTCCATGCGGCAGTTGCACGGGGTGCTGCGCGACCCGCACCCCGATCGCGCACGGTTGATCCCGGAGATCCCCGAGGGCGTCGATTGGTGGGACCCGCTGGCCGACGGAGCCGTTCGCCCGGACTTCGACGCGGTCCCGGTCGCGGGCGTGCTGGTAGGCAAGGGCAGCCGGGTCCGGCTGCATCCGTCGCGGCGCGCCGACGCCCAGGACCTGTTCTTCGACGGACAGTGCGCCCGCGTCGTCTCGGTCCACGAGGACGTGGACGGACAGGCGCACGTCGGGGTCGTGCTGGAGGACGACCCAGCGGCCGAGCTGCACGAATGGTACGGCCGCTACCTGTATTTCGCGCCCGACGAACTGGAGCCGCTCGACGGCCCCGAGAAGTGAAAGGAAGTCCGCTATGGAAACCGTGGGAGTGGTCTCGACGACTGTCGTCGCCGTGCTGGTCGCGGCGGGGTTGTATCTCGGCGTGCGGTCGATACCGGATCTGCGGCGCTACCTGAAGATCCGGCACATGTAGCGGTCGACCGGAAAGGAGCATCATGGGTGAGCATCGCGAAGAGCCGCAATCGGCACGTGGCGCGCCTGGTTCGCGCGACGCCGGCGCCGACGTCGCGGCCGGAGGACCGGCGCAACGGGAGCCGGGCGACATCGGTCACGAGGAGATGACCTCCGCGCACACCGAAGACGTCAAGAAGCAGACCGAGTTCACGTCGCAACCCCCGCCCGGCACCGAATCGGCGGCACCGCCCTACGACGAGCGCAAGCAGGCCGCCAACGCCCCGGACGAGACAGCGACCGGAAAGGTGGACGACGCGCGGGTGGGCGGCGCGACGACGCCGACCGAGGAGAAGGGGTGAATCGACGGCCGCGGTGCTGATCGCCGGGATCGGCAACATCTTCCTCGGCGACGACGGATTCGGTCCCGAGGTGGTGCGGCGGCTGCCGCACCACCCCGACCCGGGTGTGCGCGCGGTGGACTACGGCATCCGCGGCATGCACCTCGCCTACGACCTGCTCGACCCCTGGGACGCGCTGGTGCTGGTCGACGCCGTGCCCGACCGCGGCGCACCCGGCCGGGTCGAGGTGTTCCGCGCCGTGCCGGAGGACGCGGGCGCCGCGCATCTCGACGCACACGCGATGAGCCCGGACGCCGTCTTCGCCGGGGTACGCGCGCTGGGTGGGGCGCTGCCGCCCACCGTGGTGATCGGCTGCCAGGTCGCGTGCGTGGACGAAGGCATCGGCCTGTCCGCGCCGGTCGCCGCGGCGGTGGACGAAGCGGTCGCCGCCGTCGGCGCCGTGCTCGCCGAGCTGCTTTCCAGTAGTGCCCCGCCGGTTACCGCGCGACAGGAGGACTGACCGATGTGTCTGGGCATCCCGGGACGGGTGATGGCGATCCCCGACGGCTACCACGACCAGATCGCGCTGGTCGACGTGTCCGGTGAGCAGCGCAAGGTGAACATCGGCCTGCTCGACGACGATCCGGCGCGACCAGGGGACTGGGTGATCATCCACATGGGCTTCGCGGTGGAGAAGACCGACGAGGCGGGTGCGGCGGCCGCGCTGGACGGGCTGCGATTGCTGCAACGCGGGGACCAGCCATGACCACCGAGCGGCTGCGACGGCGGCTCTTGGTGCGCGGCGTGGTCCAAGGCGTCGGGTTCCGCCCGTTCGTCTACACCACCGCCGCCGAACTGGCGCTGTCCGGCAGCGTGAGCAACGACAGCAGCGGAGTCGTCATCGAAGTCGAGGGCGCGCAGGCGGATCTCGAAGAGTTCGCCGAGCGGCTGCGGCTGCGGCCGCCCCCGCTGGCGGTGGTCGAATCGGTCGAGCAGGCCGACATCCCGGTGCGTGGCGGCACCGGATTCCACATCGCGGGCACCACGCGCGACGGCGGCGGCCGCACGCTGGCCTCACCCGACGTCGCGATCTGCGCCGATTGCGAGCGCGAATTGCGCGACCCGGCGGATCGGCGCTATCGCCATCCGTTCGTCAACTGCACCAACTGCGGGCCGCGTTTCACCATCATCGCGAGCCTGCCCTACGACCGCGAGCGCACGTCGATGTCCGACTTCGCCATGTGCGACCGGTGCGCACGGGAGTACGCCGACCCCGCCGACCGGCGCTTCCACGCGCAGCCCATCGCCTGCCCCGACTGCGGTCCCACGCTCACGTATACGGGGCCGGGAGCCGGTGAGCCGCTGACGGCCGCGCGGCGACTGCTGCGCGAGGGCGGCATCCTGGCGGTCAAGGGCATCGGCGGATACCACCTCGCGTGCGACGCCACGAACGAGTCGGCCCTCGCGGAGTTGCGCAGGCGCAAACGCCGCGGCGACAAGCCTTTCGCCGTGATGGTGCCGGATCTCGCCACGGCACAGGCCGTAGTCGTCGTCGACAGCGCCGCCAAGACGCTGCTGACCAGCCCGGCTCGCCCGATAGTGTTGCTCGCGCGCCGGTCCGCGCCGGGAGAATCCCGTCCGGTCCTCGGTGCTGCGAGGACGACCGCTCGAGCGGGCGAAGAAGCGGCGATCGCCGTGCCCGGAGTCGGCGCTGCTCAGCCGCACCGTTACCCGATCCCGGCTCCGTCGGTGGCGCCCGGCAACCCGGATCTGGGCGTCATGCTCGCCTACACTCCGCTGCACCTGCTGCTGTTCGGCCTACCCGGCGACCCGCCCGGGCCGCAGGTGCTGGTGATGACTTCGGGCAATCTCGGTGGCGAGCCGATCTGCTATCAAGACGACGATGCCCGCGCCCGCCTCGCCGGGCTCGCCGACGGCTGGCTGTCGCACGACCGGCGCATCCTGGTGCCCTGCGACGACTCGGTGGTGCGTTCGCTGGACGGCCGGGAACTGCCCGTCCGGCGCTCGCGCGGTTACGCGCCCCTGCCCCTGCTGCTGCCCGTGCCACTGCCGCCGACCCTCGCGGTCGGCGCGGACCTCAAGAACACCTGCGCGATGGCGGAGGGCCGCTACGCCTGGCTGAGCCAGCACATCGGCGACATGGACGACCTGGCGACGCTGCGTTCCTTCGACGCCGCCCAGCGGCACCTCGGAGAACTCACCGGGGTACGCCCGGTCCAGTTCGTCGCCGACGCACACCCGGGCTATCGCTCCACCGCATGGGCGCGCAGGCACGCCGGGGAGCGAACCGTGTACACCGTCCAGCACCACCACGCCCACATCGCCGCCGTCATGGGCGAGCACGGACTCGGCCCCACCGAGCAGGTGGTCGGCATAGCCTTCGACGGCACCGGGTTCGGGCCGGACGGCGCGGTGTGGGGCGGCGAGGTGCTGCTGGCGGGCTACAAGGGCTACCGCCGCCTGGCCCACCTGAAGTACGTCCCGCTGGCGGGCGGCGATCTCGCGGTGCGCAGGCCCTACCGCATGGCGCTGGCGCACCTGCGAGCGGCAGGCATCGAGTGGGCCGAGGACATCCCCGCGGTCGCGGCCTGCCCGCCCGCCGAGCGATCGGTGCTGGCCCACCAGTTCCGGACCGGATTGGGCTGCGCGCCGACGTCGAGCATGGGCCGGTTGTTCGACGCGGTGTCCTCGCTGTGCGGCGTGCGGCACGTCGTCGACTACGAAGCCCAGGCGGCGATCGAGTTGGAGGGGTTGTCGCGCACCGGCGCGGAGGGCGCCGTCGCATACCGGTTCCCGGTGGACGACGGCGATCCCGCCGTGATCGATCCCGCGCCGGTGCTGGCGGCCGTGCTCGCCGACATTCGCGCGGGCGCGCCCGCACAGGTGGTCGGCGCGCGGTTCCACGCCGCCCTGGCCCGGTTGGTGCTCGATCTCGCGGCTCGCTACGCCGCCGCGTCGACGGCCGTCGCCCTGTCCGGCGGCGTCTTCCAGAACGCCCTGCTACTCGCGCGGTCGTGTGCGCTGCTGCGCGACAACGGGTTCACCGTGATCACCCACCGCCGGCTGCCACCCAACGACGGTGGCCTCGCGTTCGGGCAACTCCTCGCGTGCAGCGAGGGATGAGCGAAGGAGAGCAACGATGTGTCTTGCGGTACCAGGCAAAGTGCTCAGCCTGCACGAGCGGGACGGCACGTTGATGTCGGTCGTCGACTTCGGCGGCCTGCACAAGGACGTGTGCCTGCAATACATCCCGGACGCGGCGGTCGGTGACTACGTCGTGGTCCACGTCGGCTTCGCGATCCAGCGGTTGGACGAGGAGTCCGCGTTGCGGACCCTGGCCGAGTTCGAGCACCTCGGCGTACTGAACGAGGAATTCGGCGACGGCTTCGAGATCGCCGCCAAGCAGGCGGGTGTGGACAACCCCGCCGCCGAACCACCACGTGAGCAACCGGAGGCGACGTCATGAAGTACCTGGACGAATTCAGCAACCCCGAGCTGGCCCAGCACCTGCTCGATCGGATCCGCAGCGCGACCAGCCGCCGCTGGGCGATCATGGAAGTCTGCGGCGGGCAGACCCATTCGATCATCCGCCACGGCATAGACCAGCTGCTGCCCGACCAGATCGAGATGATCCACGGTCCCGGTTGCCCGGTCTGCGTCACCCCGCTCGAGGTGATCGACAAAGCGCTGGAGATCGCCGCGCAGCCGGGCGTGATCTTCTGCTCGTTCGGCGACATGCTGCGCGTGCCCGGCAGCTCCAAGGACCTGTTCCGGGTAAAGAGCGAAGGCGGTGACGTCCGGGTGGTGTACTCGCCGCTGGACGCGCTCAACCTGGCCAGGGAGAATCCCGACCGCGAAGTCGTCTTCTTCGGCATCGGGTTCGAGACGACCGCCCCGGCCAACGCCATGACGGTGTATCAAGCGAGACGGCTCGGCATCCGGAATTTCTCGCTGCTGGTCTCACACGTGCTGGTCCCGCCCGCGATCGCCGCGATCATGGAGTCGCCGACCTGCCGGGTCCAGGGCTTCCTGGCGGCAGGGCACGTCTGCACCGTGATGGGCACCGAAGAGTATCCGCCGCTGGCCGAGCAGTACCGGGTGCCGATGGTGGTCACCGGATTCGAGCCACTGGACATCCTGGAAGGTATCCGCCGCACCGTGCTGCAACTGGAGTCGGGCAGGCACGAAGTGGAGAACGCCTACCCCCGGGCGGTGGCCGCGGCGGGCAACCCCGCCGCGAAAGCCATGCTGCAGGACGTCTTCGAGGTCACCGACCGGGCCTGGCGCGGCATCGGCGTGATCCCGCGCAGCGGCTGGCGGCTGTCGGACCGCTATCGCGAGTTCGACGCCGAACACCGCTTCGCCGTGGGCGACCTGCACACCGCCGAGTCGTCCGTCTGCCGCTCCGGCGAGGTGCTGCAAGGGTTGATCAAACCGAACGAGTGCGCCGCCTTCGGCAAGGAGTGCACGCCGCGTAACCCGTTGGGCGCCACCATGGTGTCCTCGGAAGGCGCGTGCGCCGCCTACTACCTGTACCGGCGTCTCGACCTGCCCGCGGAGGTGGCACATGCGTGAGGACGGCGCCGCCTCCCCGACGATCGATATGGAGGGCTGGGTCTGCCCGATGCCGCTGCGGGATTCGCCGAATATCGTGATGGGTCACGGCGGCGGCGGCGCGATGTCCGGCGAGCTCATCGAGCATCTGTTCCTGCCCGCGTTCGGCCCGGCCGCGAGCGCGGACCTGGCCGACTCCGCGGTGGTCACGCTCGATGGCGCGCGACTGGCATTCTCTACCGATTCGTTCGTCGTAAAGCCGATAGTGTTCCCCGGCGGCACGATCGGTGAGCTCGCGGTCAACGGCACGGTGAACGATCTGGCCATGTCCGGTGCGCGTCCGATGGTGCTGTCCACCGCGTTCATCCTCGAGGAGGGCACCGCGCTGGCCGACATCGCGCGCATCGCGCAGGCGGTCGGCACCGCCGCGCTGGCGGCGGAAGTCCGGCTGGTCACCGGGGACACCAAGGTCGTCGACGCCGGGCACGGCGACGGTATCTACATCAACACCGCCGGAATCGGTGTGGTGGCCCCCGAGGTGGACATCCGGCCGCAACGGGCGGCGCCGGGCGACGTCGTGCTGGTCAGCGGCGACATCGGCGTGCACGGTGTGGCGGTGCTCAGCTGCCGCGAGGGACTGGAGTTCGGCACCACCGTGCTCAGCGACACCGCGCCGCTGCACGGATTGGTCGCGGCGATGCTGGCGACCGGCGCGGACGTGCACGTGTTGCGCGATCCCACCCGCGGCGGCGTCGCGGCCTCGCTCAACGAGATCGCGCGCGCCGCGAAGGTCGGTGTGTCGCTGGACGAGCGCCAGCTCCCGGTGCCCGACGGCGTGCGCGACGCGTGCGGCCTGCTCGGGTTGGACCCCATGTACGTGGCCAACGAGGGCAAGTTGCTGGCGTTCGTCCCGCCGGAGGACGCCGACCGCGTGCTGGCGGCGATGCGGGAGCACCCGCTGGGCGCGCAGGCCGCGGCGATCGGCCGATGCGTCGCCGAACATCCCGGCATGGTGGTGGCTCGCACGGCGCTCGGCGGAACGCGCGTGGTGGATCTGCCCGCGGGTGAGCAACTGCCGCGAATCTGCTGACGCGGTCCGCGAATCGGTCCGCAGCTGGAAGGCGAGGTGTGCGTCATCGTCCGGATCGCCGATACCGCCGCGCCGCCGCGCGGCTTGCCGGCCCGCCTGGACGGGCGGCAGAGACGCGGCGTCGCGGGGATGGCGTCGGTCGTCGTCGCGCTGCACGTCCTCGGGTGGTCGGCGCTGCTGCTGGTGGTGGTGCCCGGCGGGTACGTCGTGGACGGTGCGGTGTTCGGCGTCGGCCTCGGCGTCACCGCCTACACACTCGGCATGCGGCACGCGTTCGACGCCGACCACATCGCCGCGATCGACAACACCACCCGCAAGCTGGTCGCGGACGGGCGCAAGCCGCTGTCGGTCGGGTTCTGGTTCTCCCTCGGGCACTCCACCATCGTTTTCGTCCTCGTCGCGCTGCTGGCGTTCGGCGTCAAGGCGCTGGCCGGGAACCTGCGCGACGACGACTCCGGGCTGCACCGATGGACCGGTGTTCTCGGCACCGGCATCTCGGGGAGCTTCCTGCTCGCCATCGGCCTGTTGAATCTGGTCTCGCTGATCGGGATCTGGCGAGTGTTCCGCGGGATGCGTCGCGGGACATACGACGAGGCCGAGTTGCGGCAGAAGTTGAACGACCGGGGCGCCCTGCAGCGGGTGATCGGACCGCTTACCCGGGCGGTGCGCGCGCCGTGGCAGATGTACCCGGTCGGGCTGCTGTTCGGCCTCGGCTTCGACACCGTCACCGAGGTCGGCCTACTGGTGATGGCGGGCGGCGCGGCGGCGACCGACCTGCCGTGGTACGCGATTCTCGTCCTGCCCGTGCTGTTCTCGGCGGGGATGACGCTCTTCGACGCCCTCGACGGGGCGTTCATGAACTACGCCTACGGGTGGGCGTTCGCGGGGCCGTTGCGCACCGTGTACTACAACATCGTCGTCACGGGCCTGTCGGTCGCCGTGGCCCTGTTGATCGGAGCGCAGGAGATGATCTCGTTGCTGACCGCCGAACTCGGCATCGCCGACGGTCCGTTGGCATGGGTCGGCGGATTGGACCTCGGCGCCATGGGATTCCTCATCGTCGGGCTGTTCGTGCTCACCTGGGCGGTGGCGGTCGCGGTGTGGCGTTTCGGCCGGCTGGAGCAGCGGTGGTCGCCCGGGCCCGTCGGTGAAAGGCCCTGCTGATGACCGGCAGCGGCGCGGAGATGTTCGCCCGGTACGCCTACGCGCCCAATCGGCTCGGCTACTGCGGTCCGCCCGACGCGGCCGCCCTGCGGGACGGCTCGGAAGACCAGGTGCGCGCGGTGGCGCGCCGTTTCACCGGGGCGTGGCCCTACCTGCGCGTGATGGCGCGGATGACCGGGATCGCCGATCCACTCGACCGCCGCCTCGTCGAGTCCTATTGGCTGGGCGGCGGAGTGGGCGCGGAACTGGACGCAGGCGAGTTCACCGCCGAACTGCTGGCACTGCTCGGCCCCGTCGCCGGTGGATATTGGACGTACTTGACCCCGGAGCTGGCCGAGGAGGCCGCGGCCAATCACTGCTTCCACGTTTTCGGCGTATACCCGTGGTCGCGGCTGTTGCGGCACGGCAACGATCATCCCTTGCGCGTGCTCGACAGCTGCCGGATCACCTGGGGGACCGTGCTGGACCGTACCGGCGCACAGGTCGTGCTGCGCTACCGCGAACTCGACTGGGACGGAGAGCGTCTCGCGCTCTCGGCGGAAACGTCTCGAGCCGTTCCGATCCACGTGGACGGGTATGCGGCGGTGCCGGATGTCGCGGTGGGGGAGCGGGTCGCGGTCCATTGGGGGCGGCTGTGCGGCCGCTTGGACGACGCCCAGGTGAGCGCTCTGGCGGCGGGTACGGCGCGTCAGCTCGAGCTCACCAACCGACGGATGGCCGCACGACGATGAGGCTCGCGGCCGGGCACCGGAACACGCGACGGCCGCGCGAGTTACCGCGCGGCCGTGGCACTGTCGCCCTTTCGGACCGTCAGATCTTGCGGATGACGGTGACGACCTTGCCCAGGATCTGGGCGTCGTTGCCGGGGATCGGCTCGAAGACCGGGTTGTGCGGCATCAGCCAGACGTCTCGGCCGGTGCGTTTGAAGGTCTTCACCGTGGCCTCGCCCTCGATCATCGCCGCGACGATGTCGCCGTTGTCGGCGACGTTCTGCTGCCGCACGACCACCCAGTCGCCGTCGCAGATCGCCGCGTCGATCATCGATTGGCCGACGACCTTCAGCAGGAACAGGGAACCGTCGCCGACCAGTTCGCGTGGCAGCGGGAACACGTCCTCGACCGCTTGTTCGGCCAGGATCGGGCCACCGGCGGCGATGCGGCCGAGCACGGGGACGAACGTGGGAACGGGCCGTTCGACGTCCACGGTGACATCGCCGTCGTCCACGGCCGCGACCGGCAGGCTGGTCACCGACCGCACCACCTCGTCCAGACCACGGACGTCGACGGCGCGGGGCCGGTTCGGGTCGCGGCGCAGATAGCCCTTGCGCTCCAGGGCGCGCAGCTGATGGGCGACCGACGAGGTGGACGTGAGGCCGACGGCGTCGCCGATCTCCCGGATGCTCGGCGGGTAGCCGCGCTCGCTCACCGAGGTGCGGATCACCTCCAGCACTCTGCGTTGACGCACGGTGAGATCCGCCCCGCTACCCGCCGCGTCGGCGCCGCTTTCGGTCGCGTCTCCCGTGTCGTCCGTCTGCCTCACCGCAACCGCCCTTTCCTGCTGTGCCCGGCCGGTTCGTGCCCGGCATGTGTCCTCGTGGCCTGTCGTGTCTTCGGTTCTTCGAATCTAGTCCGGTCACGCGCCGGGATCAAACATCTGTTCGACGCATGTCGGGTGTTCCTGCTGACTTTGTCGTCCGGGCGTGGTAGAAATCGAACACCAGTTCTTCGAACATGTGAGCGAATGACTACGGAACATGTGTTCGACTACGAGTCCGGCTCGAACGGCGACGGAGCACCCACCACGGAGGTTTGTCCGATGAGCACTGCGATCAGCGATACCACTCCATCCACCGATGCGACGGGCGCCGAACTCGATCGCCGCGTCATCGATCTCGACCCCGCGCGCGACGATCTCGGATACGAGTCCGTCCAGCGGTTGCTCCGCGGCGCCGCCCGCGCACGGGCGCTGACGCCCGCGTATCGGTCCGCGGTCGATCGGCGCCCGCCCGGCGCGCGGCCCGGTGGCGGCATGGTCGACTACGACCGGGCGCCACGAATTTCCGCGCCACGGCGAGGCTGTGGCGACCATCCGATGCGCCGGGTCGAACAGGCGCAGATCGGCTTCGCGGTGCTCGCCGTCGCCGCGCTGCTCACCGCCCTCGTGGTGGTGGGGTTCATCGCCTTGGCGCACGTGCGGGCGGGCGACTGGAGTGAGGGCCAGGGCGCTTCGGTCCCGGCGGCGGTGGAGGGCTCGGGTATGCCGGGCGGTGGGAATCCCCGCTGAGGAAAGGAAGTCCGGCCTCCCGCGAGACGCGATGGGCCTGCACACCGGTGACCTGGCGCCCGCCACATCGATATGGGAGCCGACTCCGTCGTCGCCCAGGCCGCCCTCGGCGAGGCGTTCCGCGACTGACTCGCCCGTGGTCGCCTCGCCGCCTGGTGGCCGGGCCTACGGGCGCGGACCTGACCGGCCTGGCGGATCGCCGGATGAGGAAGCCGACAGCCGGGGTGAGTGCGACGATCCGGGAACCCGGACGGGTATCCTCGAAGTGTTATGCAGGTGTTCCGCGTGTCGCACGAGGAACACCTGGTGCCGGGGTATAGACCTCTGTACACGGGCTCGCCGGGCCGATCGCCGCGATCGGCGCCCGGTCCGGACGCGAGCACGCGCATCGACGAAGGATTTCTCGGATGCATTGCCCGTACTGCCGACACCCCGACTCGCGGGTGGTGGACTCGCGCGAGGCCGACGAAGGCGCGGCCATCCGCCGTCGCCGCGCGTGCCCGCAGTGTGGGCGGCGATTCACCACGGTGGAGACCGCCATCCTGTCGGTGGTCAAGCGTAGCGGCGTCACCGAGCCGTTCAGTCGCGAGAAGGTCATCCGTGGTGTGCGCCGGGCATGCCAAGGTCGTGAAGTCGACGACGACGCGCTGAACCTGCTCGCGCAGCAGGTGGAAGACGCGGTGCGCGCCAAGGGATCTCCGGAGGTGCCCAGCCACGAGGTGGGCTTGGCCATCCTCGGCCCCCTGCGCGACCTGGACGAGGTGGCCTACCTGCGGTTCGCCTCGGTGTACCGGTCGTTCACCTCGGCCGAGGACTTCGAACGCGAGATCCGCGAGATGCGCCGAGCGCGCGCCGAGGCCTTGTCGGCCGCCGACTGACTCAGCGCCGGACCGCGGCGATCGCCTTCTCGATGCGCTTGGCGGACACCGGAAACGGGGTGCCGATCTTCTGTGCGAACAGGCTGACGCGGAACTCCTCGATCATCCACCAGATCTCGGTGACCGGGGGCGCATGTCTGCGGTTCTCCGGTAGCGACCCGAGCAAGCGGTCGTAGGCGGCCAGCACCCGATCGAGTTCGGCCATGCCTTGCCGATCGCGAACGGCCGAGCCGGGCAACGCCTCCAGCCGCGCCACCGCGGCCTGGAGATAGCGGGGTAGCTCGCGCAGCCTGGCCGCGCCGGTTTCGGACACGAAACCGCGGAACACCAGATTGTCGAGCTGGTGGCGGACGTCCTCGGCGATATCGCCCTCGCTCGTCCGCGCGAGCGCGACCGAAACCTGGTGAGCGCCGGCGAGAATCGGCACGACCGAGCGCACGAAACGAGCGACGGCGGAGGCGAAATCGGGACGGATCCGGGCGACGAGCGCGTCGAACTCCGCCGGGTCGCGCACCGGTCCGCCCGCCGCGGTGAGCAGCTCGTCGGCGGCGGCCGCGCGGCAATCGTCGAGCAGCGCCTCCAGCGAGCCGTACGGATTCTGGCTCAGGGCAAGACGATCCGCGGGCGAGAGGCCCGCGGTGGCGGTGCGGGCCGACACGGGCAGCGCGTGCAGCAGCAGCGCCCTGGTGCCGAGGCGCATCGCGGCGGCCTGCTCCGTGGCGGAGCTGAGCACCCGGACCGCGACGCCGTCGCCTTCGGCGACGAGTGCGGGGTACCCGGTGACGGTCTGCCCGGCGACCTCGCGCCGCACCGTCGGCGCGAGCGTGCCGAGCGATTCGGAGGTCCACACCGTGGCCGGCGGGCGTTCCACGCCCGCGGTTGCCCGGGCGACCGACGCGGAGACCTGCTCGGCGAGTTGGGTTTTCAGCGCGCCGAGGCTCTTGCCACGCGCGAGTGTGGCGCCGTCGCTGTCGACGGCCGCGAAGGTCATGCGCAGATGATCGGGCAGCGCGGAGACGTCGAAGTCGGTGGGGGCGATCGAGACCGAACCCAGCTTGGACAGCTCGCGCGCCAGTCCGGCGCGCAACGGCTCCGCGCGCGGGGTCAGCGCCGCCAGGGCGGCTGCGGCGAAGTCGGGGGCGGGAACCACGCTGCGGCGCAACGTCTTCGGCAACGTCTTGATCAGCGCGGCGGCCAGCTCGTCGCGCATGCCCGGCACCAGCCAGTCGAAGCCGACGGCGCGGACGTGCGCGAGCTGTTCCACCGGGATCCGCACGGTGACGCCGTCGTCCTCGTTGCCCGGCTCGAACTGGTAGGAAAGCGGGAAACTGAGCTCGCCCTGGCGCCAGGAGTCGGGGAAGGCTGCCGGATCCAGCGCGGCCGCACCCTCGTTGACCACGGTGGCGGTGGAGAAATCCAGCAGCTCGGGGTTTTCCCGTCGCGCGCTGCGCCACCAGCTGTCGAAATGACGCACCGAGACGATGTCGGCGGGCAGGCGCTTGTCGTAGAACTCGAACAGCACCTCGTCGTCGACCAGGATGTCCCGGCGGCGGGCGCGATGCTCGAGGTCGGCGACGTCCTCGAGCAGTGCGCGATTGCGGTGGAAGAACTCGTGGCGCGTCTGCCACTCGCCCTGCACCAGCGCATGCCGGATGAACAGCTCGCGCGACAACTCGGCGTCGATCCGGCCGTAGTCCACCGGCCTGCCGGTGACCAGCGGGATCCCGTACAACGTGACCCGTTCGTAGGCCCGCGCCGCACCCCGCTTGGCCGACCAGTGCGGTTCGGAGTAGATGCGTTTGACGAGGTCGCCGGCGAGTCGTTCGGCCCACTCGGGCTCGACCTTCGCGGCCATCCGGCCCCACAGCCGCGAGGTCTCGACCAGTTCGGCGGCCATCACCCAGCGGGGCGGCTTCTTCGCCAGCGACGAACCGGGGAAGATCATGAACTTGGCGTTGCGCGCGCCGAGGAATTCCCGGGACTCCGCCTCCCTGACGCCGATGTGCGACAGCATGCCCGCCAGCAGCGCCTGGTGAATGGCGGTGGAATCCCAGGGAAGTCCGTCGTCCGCGGCCGCCGAGTCGGTGGCGGATCCGTCCCGTCCGGTGTCGGACCGCCCGTCGTCCCGGCCGCGCGTGGACCGGCCCCGGCGTGATCTGCCGCCGGACTTGCGCTCCGGTGCCGCCGCGGCGTCTCGGGCCGGTCGCGCGGCAGCGGCCGGGGCAGGGGCTGAGGCGGGGGCTGAGGCCTCTTCTCGGGTCGACCATCCGAGGCCTTTGGTGATCGTGCGCAGCTGCCCGTGCAGGTCCTGCCACTCCCGGATCCGCAGGTAGTGCAGAAACTCCTCCCGGCACAGACGCCGGAACTGGTTGGACGACAAGGACTTGCGCTGCTCACCGAGGTAGTCCCACAGCCGCAGGTAGGCCAGGAAGTCGGAGCCGTCGACGGTGAAGCGCGCGTGTTTGGTGTCGGCTGCCTGCTGCTGGTCCGCGGGCCGCTCCCGGACATCCTGGATCGACAGCGCCGCGACGATGACCAGGACGTCGGCCAGGCAACCGTTGCGCTGGGCCTGCACCAGCATCCGCGCCATCCGGGGATCGACCGGCAGCTGAGCCATCTCGCGGCCGATGGGGGTCAGCGACAGAGCGGCCTCGTCGTCGCCACTGGTGCGTGCGGCGGATTTGCCGTCCCGCCGCGCGAGTGCGCCGAGTTCTTCGAGCAGGGCGATGCCGTCGCGGATGGCCCGGCGATCCGGCGCCTCCACGAACGGGAAGTTCTCGATGTCACCGAGGCCGAGCGCGGTCATCTGCAGGATGACCGCGGCCAGGTTGGTGCGCAGGATCTCGGGTTCGGTGAAGGCGGGCCGTGATTCGAAATCGTCCTCGGAATACAGCCGGATGCAGATGCCGTCGGCGACGCGGCCGCAGCGTCCCGATCGCTGCCGCGCCGACGCCTGGGAGACCGGTTCGATCGGCAATCGCTGCACTTTGGTGCGCATGGAATAACGCGAGATGCGCGCTGTGCCCGGGTCGACGACGTACCGGATGCCGGGCACCGTCAGCGAGGTCTCCGCGACGTTCGTCGCCAGCACCACTCTGCGCCCGGTATGCGGGGCGAACACGCGGTGCTGCTCGGCGGTGGACAGCCGGGCGTACAGGGGAAGGATCTCGGTGCGCGGCAGCTTCAGGTCGCGCAGCGCGTCGGCGGTGTCGCGGATCTCGCGTTCGCCGGACAGGAACACCAGCACGTCGCCGTCGCCCGCGGCGAACAACTCGGTCACCGCGTCACCGATCGCGTCCACCGGATCGCGGTCGACGACGCGGGTGTCCTCGTCGTCTTCGTCTTCGTCTTCGGCGGCGCCGGGAAGCTCCAGGGCGAGCGGCCGGTAGCGGATCTCCACCGGGTACGAGCGGCCGGAGACTTCGACGATCGGGGCTGGGGTGCCTTTCTCGTCGGCGAAATGCCGGGCGAACAGCTCGGGATCGATGGTCGCCGAGGTGATGATCACCTTGAGGTCGGGCCGGCGGGGGAGCAGTTGCTCGAGGTAGCCGAGCAGGAAGTCGATATTGAGACTGCGCTCGTGCGCCTCATCGATGATGATCGTGTCGTAACGGCGCAGCAGCCGGTCGCGCTGGATCTCGGCGAGCAGGATGCCGTCGGTCATCAGCTTGACCAAGGTGCGCTCGGAGGCGTGATCGGTGAACCGCACCGTGTAGCCGACGACATCGCCGAGCTCGGTGCCCAGTTCTTCGGCGATGCGTTCGGCCACGGTGCGCGCGGCCAGCCTGCGCGGCTGGGTGTGCCCGATGGCGCCGCGGATGCCACGGCCGAGTTCGAGGCAGATCTTCGGTATCTGGGTGGTCTTGCCCGAGCCGGTCTCGCCGGCGACGATCACCACTTGATGCTCGGCGATGGCCGCGGCGATGTCCTCGCGGCGGACGGTGACCGGTAGTTGCTCCGGATAGCGGATCTCCGGCACCGCCGCGCGCCGCGCCTCGACGCGCGATTCGGCGGCTGCGATCTCGGCTTCCACCTCGGCCAGGTCGCCACCGCGCGCCCGGTCGAGCCTGCGCCGCAGCCGGTGTTCGTCGCGGAGGGAGAGGTTCGCCAGGCGGGTGCGAAGGTCGCGGGAATCGGGGGCGGCTGTCCTGGTCATTGCATCGACCAGCCTAGCGAAACCCGGCAACGGGTTATTCCGCCAGGCGGTACGGCTGGTAACCGAGTGCGAGCTGCGGGCGTGCGTCCGCTTCGGCGACGTCCGCCGACACGCCAGGATCGGCCTGGGAACGACGGGCGTGCGTACGCTCCGGCGACGTCCGCACGCGAGGATCGGCCGAGGACGGCGGATGCCCGCTCGGCAGGGCGGGCGGCAGTCCGGCGCGGCCGGAGCCCATGGTGGCGTTCGGCCGATCGGCGCCGCGCGGGGCTGGATCGGGATCCGGAAACCGGCAAAGGTGGAGACATGAACGCGCTATGGCATGGCTTTGCCGACATGGGTGCCGTCGAGCGGGACGGTGCGTTCGTGGTCGCTCGCGGGGAGGGCGCCTACATCTTCGACCGAGCGGGCAATCGCTACCTGGACGCGACCGCCGGCCTGTGGTTCGCCAACGTGGGCCACGGGCGCGGCGAGATCGCCGACGCGGTGGCCGCCCAGCTGCGCACCATCGCGCACTACTCCAACTTCGGTGACATCACCGAGCCTGCCACCCAGGAACTCGCCGAGCGGCTCGCCGGGCTGGCCCCGGTGCCGGGCAGCAAGATCTTCTTCACCTCGGGCGGCTCCGACTCCGTCGACACCGCGGCCAAGCTCGCCCGCCGCTACTGGCACGAACTCGGGCAGCCGGGCAAGACGATCGTGGTCGGGCGGCGGATGGCGTATCACGGCATGCACGTGGCGGGCACCGCGCTGGCGGGCATCCCCGGCAACCGCGAAGGTTACGGCGAGCTGATGCCTGCGGCGCGGACCGTCGCGTGGGACGACGCGAAAGCCCTCCTCGCCCTGGTCGAGGACCTCGGCGCGGAGCGGATCGCCGCGTTCTTCTGCGAACCCGTCATCGGTGCGGGTGGAGTGTTCCCGCCGCCGCAGGGCTACCTCGCCGAGGTGCGCCGCATCTGCCGCGACCACGACATCCTCTTCGTCGCCGACGAAGTGGTGACGGGTTTCGGCCGCATCGGCGGAGCGTGGTTCGCCTCGTCGCGTTTCGCGCTGGAACCCGACCTGATGACCACCGCGAAGGGACTGACCTCCGGCTATCTCCCGATGGGCGCGGTCTTCGCCGCCCCGCACGTGGCGGCGCCGTTCTTCGCGGGCGGCGTCTGGTGGCGGCACGGCTATACCTACGGCGGTCACGCCGGCGCCGCGGCCGCCGCGTTGGCGAACCTCGACATCATCGAGCGCGAAGACCTGCTCGAAGCCGCCCTGCGCCTGGAGTCCAGCCTGCATGAACAGCTGTCGGTGCTCGCCGAGCACCCGAGGGTCGCCGAGGTGCGCAGTGGGCTCGGTGCTGTCGCGGCCGTCCAGCTGGCCGACCCCGCCGAAGGGTTGTCGCTGGTGAAAACCCTGCGTGCGCAAGGCATCTCGGGCCGCGCCGCGGGCCAAGGCGCCATGCAGATCTCCCCGGCGTTCGTCATGACCGACGATCAGGTCACCGAACTCGTCGAGGGATTCACCCGCGCGTTGAACGAGGTCTGATCCGCTGCCTTGCCTCACCATCCACGCAGGAACAGCCCGGCGAAAGAACCGGCTCGCCCGACGGGTGTGAACCGCTGATCGGTCTCTGCGGCTTCGCTTCTGGGCCGTGCGGCGCAATCGAAAAGGGCACCCTAACTCGTCTCGGAATGCGAGCATAGAAGTGCGACGACTGTGGTCGCCGTGCTGAGAGGTGGTGGGGTGTGGCGCAGTTCGTGCAGGAGTATGCCGTATTGCGGTGGGTTGTGGTGTCCGCGTTCGTGGTCGCCGCGGTGCTCGTGCTGTCCCGGGTGCTGGCTCCGGCGACGCCGTCGGCCGATCCCGCCGACGCATGCACCGAAACCTCTGTGGCTGGCGATATTTCGGTCGAGCACTCCGAGTCCGACGCCGCGCACCTGGTGATGTGCCTGGTCATGCTCGGCATGCTGCTGTTTCCGTCGGGGGCGAGCCCGCACGCGTTGCGTGGTGTGCTGACGGCGATGACCGTGGTCTTCGCCGGACTGCTGCTGATTCGCGCTGCGGAGTACGCCACACAGGGCAGGCCCCTGCCGATCGATCGGTTGGTTCCGCTCGGTTACCACATCGTGGCCGCCGCGGCGATGCTGTACGCGATGTCCGGCCATACGGCCTCCGGCCACGCGGGCGGACCGGCCGCAGGCCCCGCGCTCGGCCTTGCCGCGCTGTTCCTCCTGGACGCCCTCTTGGTCGCCTTCGCCGCCTGGACCGGCTGGGCGCACACGCATGTGCCGGGGCCGCTGGGGTTGCTGGCGCGTTCCAGCGGATGCGTCGCGGCGCTCACCGGTCCCGCGAAACCGTGGGCTGCGGTGCCGCACGTGGTGATGGACGCGGGCACCGCCTACATGCTGGTCACCATGATTTCGAGCTGACCAATCCGGTCCCCTCCTCATACCGAACCCCTGTCTATGCAGGCACGGGATTCGGCCATGAGCGACGAACACGGTTCTGCTTCACCCCGCCGATTCGTCGATCGGACACGCACGCGAGAGGACTCCGAGGACCCGGCGCTCGGGTGCCCGTTGCCGAGCGGCTACGACCGGTCGCGGGCCGCCCTCGCGCGCCGCGAACTCGTGGCGTTGCTCGCAGCGGCGGGCGCGGGGGATCGTGGCGCGTTCACCGAGTTCTACCAGTTGACCAGCTCGCGGGTGTTCGGGCTGACGGTGCGGATCCTGCGCAGTCACGCCGCCGCGGAAGAGGTGACCCAGGAGGTCTACCTCCAGGTGTGGTCGATGGCCGACCGCTACGACGCCACGCTGGCCAGTCCGGTCGGCTGGCTGATGATGCTCGCGCATCGGCGCGCGGTGGACCGGGTTCGCGCGGAGAGTTCGGCCACCAGCCGCGACCTGGTCTACGCGCACGAGCATCTGGGACGCGCTCACGATGTCGTCGCCGAATCGGTCACCCAGCGCATCGAAGAACAACAGGTGGCCGGCTGCCTGGAGACCTTGACCCCCACCCAGCGCGAAGCGATCGCCTTGGCCTACTACAGCGGGCGCACCTACCGCGAGGTCGCCGATTATCTCTCGGTACCGCTGCCTACCATCAAGACCCGCATTCGGGACGGGTTGAAACGATTGGAGAAGTGTTTGTCCGGAGGACATACCGATGGTTGACACCTCGCCGCGATCGGACGCGGACCTCCTGGATCTGGCCTACCCGTGCGCGCTGGACGCGGTCGCCGATATCGAACGCAGGCATATCGATGCCCGGTTGGCGGCCGCGGACCCGGACGTGCGGCAGGCGTTCTCCGACACCGTGTGGCAGGTGCGCGACATCATGGGGCGCCTGGCGGTGCTCGACGAACTCGCGCCGCCGCCGGAGCTGGAACGCCGCATCCTGGCCGCACTGCCCGACGAGCGGACGGGTCGATCGATCACGCGGATCTCGTCGTGGCGGCGGCCGCTGCGCTGGGCGGTGCCGATCGCGGCCGCCGCATGCGTGGTGATCGGTGGAAGTGTGATGACCGCACAGCTCACCGGCCCGTCGTCGAACCCGGCCGCCGCCGATCAGGCGCCCGTGCGACCGGATGTGCGGACGGTGGACGGATCGTTCGCGGGCGGCGGTCGGCTCGTGGTCGACGCCGCGCCCGCGCTCGGGCGGGCGGTCGTCGTGTTCGACCAGGTCGCGCCGCCGCCGGTGGGGCAGGTGTATCAGGTGTGGCTGATCGGCGCCGACGGGCAGGCCCGCTCGGCCGGGGTGCTCGGCGACGTGCCGTCGACCGCCCGGCCGTTCGTCACCGGTTTCCGGTCGGGCGAAGTGCTCGCGGTGACCGTCGAACCGGACGGCGGCTCGCAGGCGCCCAGCGGCGATCCGCTCGTGGGTGTCACGCTGCCGTGAGCCGGGGCTAGATCTCCACCGGTTGGTCGGCGACGACTCGGCCACCCAGATGCACCCAGCCGTCGGAGTCCCATCGGGTGAAGATCTGCGAGCCTTTGCCCTGGGTGATGACCAGGCCTTTGCGCAGCAGCGCCGTCAATGCCACGGCTGCGGCTCCGGTCGCCTCGTCCTCGGAGATACCCATGGTCGGGGCGAACATCCGTGATCGCATGGCGGCGCGGTGTTCGTCCGTCCATGCCCATAGGTAGTGCGGGCCGCCGGAGAACTCGTCCGGACGCAGTGCGGCCAGTTCCTCGGCGTCCTCCAGCTGATGGAAGGTGAACGGGGGCGCCCATTCGCCGCGAGCGGCGATCCAGGTCAATCCCTCGGTGAGTTCCACGGCCACCGGACCGGCCGGGACATCCAGGGTCCGCACCGGGATGCCCTGAGAGGCGAACCACCACGCGGTCCCCACCGAAGGGTGCCCCGCGAACGGAAGCTCCACGGCGGGGGTGTAGATCCGCAGCGCGACGGTGCCGTCCACCGGCTCCTCGACCACCACGGTCTCGCTGTAGCCTGCCTTGGCCGCCAGCGCCTGCCGATCGGCTGCCACCACGTCGGCCGCCCGCGCGATACCCAGCTCGTTCCCGAACCGCCCGGCAGCGTCGGTGAACACTCGCACCACATCAACCTGTGTGCTCATGCTGGTCGAGCCTACTCGGCTGCCGCGGCCGCGAGCTGTCGTCCAGGCCACATCGGGAACACGGGAGAGGCCCCTGCCGCAGGGCAGGGGCCTCTCTTGGCGGCGAAATCAGATCGTGGCCGCGCTGAGGGCCTCGGTCGACTGCACCGCCTGGCCGACACCGGCCACGATGGCGGCGGCGCGCAGCGATTCGAAGATCACTTCGCGAGAAACGCCCGCCTCGCGCAGGGTGTGTTCGTGTGCCTCGAGGCAGTGCGCGCAGCCGTTGATCGAGGAGACCGCGAACGACCACAGTTCGAAATCGGCCTTGTCGACGCCCGGTGTGCCGATGATCTGCATGCGCAGCCCGGCCCGCAGGTCGTCGTAGCGGCCGCCGAGGAACGCCTTGCCCCGGTAGAACACGTTGTTCATGCCCATGATCGAGGCAGCGCCGAGCGCGGCGTTGTACGCCTCCGCCGACAGGACGTCGGCGGCTTCCTCGGCGATCTCGCGCAGCGTGGTCGTCGACCGGGTCGCGGCCGCCGACGCCAGCAGGGTGCCCCACAGCTGCTGTTCGTTCAGCACGGTGGTGCGCGCGATGGATGACAGGTTGAGCTTGAGGTCCTTGGCGTACTCGGGAAGGGAGTTCTTCAGGTTCTCAATGCTCATTCGGCGATTCCTCTACTCGAAGCGGTCCCGCGGGACCAGGTCGGTTCTCGTTGATGGGTGAAGTACCCCGAAAGTTCGGGTACGGGAAGGGTTTCAGACGCTGGCGGCCAGGAGCTCGGCGGCGTTGATGGTGGGGTCGCCCTTCTTCCAGTTGCAGGCGCACAGCTCGTCGGACTGCAGCGCGTCCAGCACGCGCAGCACCTCGTCGACATTGCGGCCCACGGAACCCGCGGTGACCGAGACGAACTGGATCTCGTTGTTCGGGTCGACGATGAAGGTGGCGCGGTCGGCGACGCCGTCGGCGTTGAGCACGCCCGTGGCCGTGGCCAGTTCGCGCTTGAGGTCCGACAGGATCGGGAAGGGGAGGGTCTTGAGGTCCTCGTGCTGAGCGCGCCACTGGAAGTGCACGAACTCGTTGTCCACCGACGCGCCGAGCACCTGGGCGTCGCGGTCGGCGAACTCGTCGTTCAGCTTGCCGAACGCGGCGATCTCCGTCGGGCACACGAAGGTGAAGTCCTTGGGCCAGAAGAAGATGATCCGCCACTTGCCCGCGTGGTCGTCACTGGTGATCCGGGTGAAGTAGTCGTCGGGCTGCTGAGCGTCGACCTTCGACAGATCACCGCCGATGACCGCGGTGAGGTTGTATGCCGGGAATTGGTCGCCGATGGTCAGCAGGGCCATGCTCATCTCCTCGTCATGTTGGTTTGCTAGCTGTGTTCTGCAGTCTTGCGGGATCTTTGCGGTGACTCGAGCTACCGCCTCGAAACCCGGCACTCACACCGCGGGGGAAAAGCTCACCGGCGATCTTGCCGAAGGGTTGGTAAAAGGTAAAGGTGATCAGTCGCACTACACTGATAGGCGTGACTGATCAGACTTATCAGCCCACCCTGTCACAGCTGCGTGCGTTCGTGGCGATCGCGGAATATCGCCACTTCGGCACCGCGGCCGCCCGCCTCGGTGTGAGTCAGCCCACGTTATCGCAGGCGCTCGCGGCCTTGGAACACGGGCTCGGGCTACAGCTGATCGAACGAAGCACCAGGCGTGTGCTCGTGACCGCCGCCGGGATGCGGTTGCTGCCCAACGCGATGGCGACGCTGGAGGCCGCCGACCGCTTCGTCGCGTCGGCGACCGGCGGCGGCCTCGGCGGCACCTTGCGGATGGGCATCATCCCGACCATCGCCCCGTATGTGCTGCCCGGGTTGCTGCCCGAACTGCGCAAGCGGCTGCCCGACCTGCGCCCGCAGATCATCGAGGATCAGACCGCCCGGCTGCTGGACGGGCTGCGCACCGGTGTGCTGGACGTCGCGCTGCTGGCGGTGCCCACCGAGATGCCCGGCCTGGTCGAGATCCCGCTCTACACCGAGGAATTCGTACTGGTCACACCGCGCGGTCACGAGCTGGCCGGGCGTAGCGACCTCGCGGCGTCGGTGCTGGACGCCCAGCCGCTGCTGTTGCTGGACGAGGGGCACTGCCTGCGCGATCAGACCCTGGAGGCATGCCGCTCGGCCGACGCGCACCCGGCCACCGTCGGCGACACCAGAGCCGCGTCGCTGTCGACCGTGGTGCAATGCGTCGCGGGCGGCCTCGGCGTGACCCTGATTCCGCAGATGGCCGTGGCGGCCGAAACCGCCCGCGGCACACTGGATGTCGCCCACTTCTCCGCGCCCGCTCCCGGCCGCACCGTCGGTCTGGTCTTCCGCACCTCCAGTGCTCGCGCCGACGATTACGAGTATCTGGCCGCTATCGTTCGTGCCCAGCGGCCGATGTAGGTGTGCCGAGCGAGCGCGGCGCGCATCGTGGATGTGGGAGGAGAGGCGAGGTGGAATCGGCGGCGTCGGGAGAAGGCAGGCTCGGCAATCTGTTCGGGTCGGGCCATGCGCTGTTCGTCTATGGCACTCTCCAGTTCCCGCAAGTCCTGCAGGCTCTGCTCGGGCGAGTGCCGTCACTCGAACCGGCTCAGCTGACCGGTTGGCGCGCCGCCGCGCTGCCGCGGCGGATCTATCCCGGACTGGTCGCCGCGGCACAGGGCGTCGCCCGTGGCGCCGTGCTCAGTGGTCTCACCGCCGAAGAGTGGATGGTCCTCGACGCGTTCGAAGACGACGAGTACGACCTGCGCCGAGTGCGCGTAGACGACCGGAGCGCTCCGGTGTGGACCTATGTCTGGACCGTCGCGGCGGATCCTGTGGATTGGCAACGAGAACGGTTCGCCGCGGAGCATCTCGCAGACTTCACCGCTCGCTCCGCGCGCTGGCGCCAGGATCCCGCGAGCTTCTCGGGTGCCCTGGGTCCCGGATGGTCGAGGCCCTGACGCGCCTGGGTTGCTATTTCAAGACGACCGGTCGTATATTGCTGGCATGGCGCGACCTCGACGCAGCGAAGACACCCGGCGGCTTCTGGTCGAAGAGGGTGCCACGGGGTTCTTGACCACCGGCTACCACGGCACGGGGATCAAACAGATACTGGACAAGGTGGGTGTGCCGAAGGGCTCCTTCTACAACTACTTCGACAGCAAGGAGGAATTCGGTCGCGCGATCATCGAGCATCACTCCTTGTGTGTGCAGCGCAATCTGACCGAGGCGTTCGCCGCCGCGCCGGACCCGGTCGGTGGCCTGCGGGGCTTCTTCGAGCGGCTGATGGACGATTTCGTCGCAGCCGAGTTCACCGGCGGTTGCCTGATCGCGAACCTCGGTGGCGAGCTCGAAGGTAGTGAGCTCCTCCGGGAATCGCTGTCGGCGGCATGGGGCGCTTGGCGTGATCGCGTCGCCGAGCAACTCGCGCACGGGCAGCGCCTCGGCCTGATCCGCTCCGACATCGAGGCGGTCGAACTGGCTGACCTGCTGCTCGAATCGTGGGAGGGAGCGGTGATCAGAATGAAGATCGATCGCACCCCCACGCCCCTGCGCAAGTGCCTGGATCGCCTGCTCGGCGACTATTTCCTGCCCTGATTCGACGGCGTCGTACCCCTCCGGCCTCTTCGTACTCATTCGGAGACGACCGGTCGTATCGAACTGAAGGGAAGATATGAACAAGACGGTGATGGTGACCGGTTCCTCCAGCGGAATCGGTCGCGATATCGCACGGGCGTTCGTGGAACGCGGCGACAATGTCGTGATCAACGGGCGCGACGAGCAGAAGCTGGCGCGGGTCGCCGCCGAACTGGGTGTGCCGGATCGAGTCGCCGCGGTGCCGGGCGATATCGGCGAGCTCACGATCGGAGCGGCTCTGGTCCGCGTGGCCGTCGAGCGGTTCGGCGGCGTGGATGTGCTGGTCAACAACGCCGGCATCTTCGGAGCCAAACCATTCGTGGACGTCACCGAGGACGATCTGGACGGCTATCTCAACGGAAACCTCAAGGGCACCTACTTCACCACGCAGGCCGTCGTGCGGCGGTTCCTGACGCAGGCGAGGGGCGGCAGCATCGTGAACATCGGCACGGTGCTGATCGACCACGCCCTCGCCGGTCTGCCCGCCTCGGCGGCCCTGGTCAGCAAGGGTGGCGTACACGCGCTGACCACCGGCCTCGCCGCGGAACTCGCCGCCTACGGCATCCGGGTCAACGCGGTCGCCCCCGGGATCATCCGCACGCCGCTGTTCGGCGACGGTGACGAGCAGGCCTCCGGCAGGCTCGCGCTGTTGAACCGCATCGGCGAAGTCGCCGAAACCACCTCCGCCGTGCTGTATCTCGCCGACGCGGAGTTCACCACCGGACACATCCTGCCCGTCGACGGCGGGTTCATCTCGGGAAGGGCAGCCTAGTGCCATACGTGAACATCAAAGTCACCGACGAGGGCGTGACCCGCGAGCAGAAGGCGCGGCTGATCGAGGGCGTCACCGATCTGCTGCACGACGTGCTGGGCAAAGCGCCGGCGAGCACCTACGTGGTGATCGACGAGGTCGCGCTGTCGAACTGGGGCGTCGGCGGGGTCGACGTCGAGCGATGGCGCGAGCAGCAGCGCGCCTGAACTGATCCGGCCGCTGTTGGCGGTGGACCCGGCGCGGCTGTGACGGGGTGACGAACGCCGGAAGCGCCGGTTCCGATCGGAACCGGCGCTTCCGGCGGTCTCTCTACACCCGCAGTGCGTGCGGTTCGATCGCGCCGCGCACCAGCGCCCGCGCGTCGATGGTCTCGGGTTTGTAGGGCAGCTGCGCAAGGCGATCGGTCATGCTCTCGACCGGGTCGTCGACCGATTCCACCATGCCGAACAGGAACGACCATTCGTGCTCGTCGCTGCCGTAGTGCACGACGGTGCCGAACTGCTCGTGGAAACGCTGCCACGAACGCTTCAGGGTCTCGTTGCGCCACATCGTCGCGCAACCGGCCTGGGCGCTCAGCACACCGCCGGGCGCGAGCAGCGCACGACATCGGGACAGGAACTCCGCCTCGTAGAGCCGGTTGTGCTGCGCGTCCTCGACGCGCTCGTCCGGCAGATCGATCACGATGACGTCGTAGCGGGTGCCCGCCTGCGCGGCCGTGGCCAGGAAGTCCCAGCCGTCGGCGTAGTGCACCCTGATCGGTCCCTCGCCTGCGACCGCGGCGGCCAGCTCGTCGCTGGAGTAGCCGTAGGGCAGGTGCCGGGCGCACAGCTCGACCTCGAGCTGGTCGATGTCGACGTGGTCGACGTGGGTCGCGCCGGCGGCAACCGACATCTGACTGGCCACGCCCTCCCCGGAGCCGATGACGAGCACTCTGTCCAGCTTCTGGGCCAGCACGAAGGCGGGGACCATCATCGCCTCGTGGTAGGTGAGCTGGGAGAACTCGGTTGACTGGCGGTCGTCGTCGGAGAACAGGCTGATGCCCTGCTCGGTCCGCGCGATGACCATGTGCTGGAACGGGGTGTGGGTGTCGACGATCACCTCGTGCAGGTCCCAGATGCGGGTCAGGCCCGCACCCACCGGTTCCTCGATCCGCTGGCTGCCGTGCCCCCGGCGAATGACCTGCATGCGGACGTTTTCGGGAGCCAGGGCATCGCGCAGCAGCTCGACCGCCTTCGAGGCGCCCGCGCCGATGCTGCCGCAGGTGAAGACGTCGACGAAGATGTCGCCGGACTCCGGATAGGTGTGAATCGAGGCGTGGGACTCCGACAACAGCGCGAGGACGGTCACCCCCTGCGGTTCGAACTTCTTGTGTACGACATCGCAGATGGTGACGCCCGCCGCGATCAGAGACTCACGCAACGCCGATTCGAGTCGTTCGAGATCGTCGCAGAGGGCTGCGTCGACACCACCGAACTCGGCCAGCACATGCCAACCGGTGAATTCCGCCGTCATGGGCAAACTCACTCTCGCTCAGCGCCCGAGACATGAACGGTCAAGGGCGGAAAACCATTGAATGACACCGACGAATAGCTCGCGGTATAGGCACCGGTGTCGAGGATTCGAACGCGATCACCGGCTCGCAACGTGGTCGGTAGGAGGACTCGCGTGCGTTGATACAGTACATCGTCGCCGTCGCAGGTCGGACCGGCCACCACCGCCTCGTCGACGGGGTCGCCGTCCCGGTCGGTGACGAACCGGTAGGCGATGTACTCGTTCTCGGTCTCGGCCATACCGTTGTAGCGGCCGATGTCGAGATACACCCAGCGCCGTCCGTCCGGCGCGGTGCGGACGCCGACGACCTCGGCGTGGATCGTGCCCGCCGAACCGACCAGCGCCCGGCCCGGTTCGACGACCAATCCGGTATTCCCGGAAAGGAATTCGGTCGCCGCGTGTTTGATCACGGCGGCGATCTCGGTCGGCGCGGGCGCCGGGTCGGCGTAGGAGATCGGCAGCCCGCCGCCGATGTTCACCCAGCTGACTTGAATGTCTTTGTCCGCCAATGCTTCCACGATCCGCCCCGCCTGTTCGATGCCGATCCGCCACGCGGTGGGATCCAGTTGCTGGGAGCCGACGTGGAAGTACGGCCCGGCGACGACGAGCCCGAGATCCCGCGCCCGGACCAGTAGCCGGAACGCCTCACCCGGGGTGCAGCCGAACTTCGTGCCGAACGGTGTGCGCGACTCCGGCGCCGAGGCGAGGAAGCGGCACTCCACCTCGGAGCCGGGTGCGTGCTCCGCGATGCGCAGCAGGTCGTCCTCGGTGTCGAACGCGAAGCGACGCACCCCTTGGGCATGAGCCAGGGCGATGTGGGCGGCTTTCTTGATCGGGTTGCCGTAGCACAAGCGCTCCGGCGCCACACCCAGCCCGAGGCACAGGTCGATCTCGCCGATGCTGGCCACGTCGAATTCCGCGCCTTCCTCGTCGAGCAGGCGCACGATCTCCGGCACCGGGCTCGCCTTCACGGCGAAACGGATCCTCGTCGGCGCGCCCGTGTCGGCGGACAGGGCGGCAGCGAGCGCGCGGTAATTCTGG
Source organism: Nocardia sp. CY15 (assembly GCF_009829295.1). Taxonomy (NCBI): domain Bacteria; kingdom Bacillati; phylum Actinomycetota; class Actinomycetes; order Mycobacteriales; family Nocardiaceae; genus Nocardia; species Nocardia sp. CY15. The sequence continues at coordinate 261,636 of NZ_VUOT01000001.1, read as the reverse complement.
CGAACACGCTCCGGATGGATGACAAGGTACGGCGATTCGGGCATAGTTGATCTTTCGCTTGGCAGCGGGGGAGAGAGTATCAGCGGCCCGTACCCAGAAACGAATCCGTCGAAACCTGGGTTCGCCACGCGGTCGCGCACCCCCGTCCTCCTGGCGCGACGGAGCTACTGACCTGCGTGGATGCGGGACCGATGGCCGATGCGGGCTCAGCCGGCGGACACGGTGACGTCGTCGAAGACGACCTCGCCCGCGGCATCGGACTCGGCGAGGTCGACCACCGCGTCGATCGACCAGCCGTGGTCGCCCGCCGGGTCGTCCAGCACCTGCCGGACCTGCCAGAAACCGGGTCTTCGTTCCACCTGGAACAGCTGCGGACCCCTGGCGTCGGGCCCCGTGCCGATCCGCTCGTATTCCGCGTAATAGTCGGCGAACGCCTGCGCCCAATCCGGGCCCGGAGCGAGCTCGGCCAGCTCCTCCCAGCGCCGCAACGCGGCGAGTTCGACGCGGCGGAACATCGCGTTGCGGACCATCACCCGGAACGCGCGCTCGTTGGCGGAGATCGGACGTACCGTTTCGGCGCCGAAGGCGATCTGATCGGCGTCGGTCTCCGCACCCGGGTTGGTCAGTTGCTCCCACTCGTCGAGCAGGCTCGAATCCACTTGGCGGACAAGCTCTCCGAGCCATTCGGTGATGTCGTCGAGCTCCTCGGTGCGCGCCGACTCCGGCACCGTGCGCCGTAGCGCGCGGTAGGCGTCGGCGAGGTAGCGCAGCACCACGCCCTCGGAGCGGGCCAGTTCGTAGAAGGAGATCAGCTCCGCGAAGGTCATGGCGCGCTCGATCATGTCGCGCACCACCGACTTCGGCGCGGGCGCGAACTCCGACACCCACGGGTGCCCGGCGCGGTAGGTCTCGTACGCAGGCTCGATCAGCTCGGCCAGCGGCTTGGGCCAGGTCACCTCTTCGAGCAGTTCCATCCGCTCGTCGTAGTCGATGCCGTCGGCCTTCATTTCCGCGATGGCCTCGCCGCGCGCCTTGTGCTGCTGGGCCATCAGCAGTTGACGCGGATCCTCCAACGTGGATTCGATGAGCGACACCACGTCGAGGGTATAACTCGGAGATTCTTTGTCCAGCAGTTCCAGCGCGGCCAGCGCGAACGGCGACAGCGGCTGGTCGAGGGCGAAGTCGCGCTGCAGGTCGACGGTCAAGCGGGCGCGGCGGCCCTGGGCGTCCGGTTCCGGAAGCTGCTGCACCACCCCGGCATCGCGCAGTGCGCGATAGAGGCGGATGGCGCGCAGGATGTGCCTGCGCTGGGCAGGTCGCGGCTCGTGGTTGTCCTCCAGCAGGTGGCGCATGGCGGTGAAGCAGTTGCCCGGCCTGGCGATCACGTTCAGCAGCATGGCGTTGGTGACCGTGAATCGCGACACCATCGGCTCCGGTTGCGCGGTGACCAAACGATCGAAGGTCTCCTCGCTCCAGGAGACGAAACCCTCCGGCGGTTTGCGACGCTGCACCTTGCGCTGTTTCTTGGGGTCGTCGCCCGCCTTGGCCAGCAACCGGGTGTTCTCCACCTCGTGTTCGGGCGCTTGCACGACGACGGTGCCCATCGTGTCGTATCCCGCCCGCCCCGCCCGGCCCGCGATCTGATGGAACTCTCGCGCCTTGAGCCTGCGGGTGCGCACGCCGTCGAACTTGGTCAGTCCGGTCAGCAGCACCGTGCGGATGGGCACGTTGATCCCGACGCCGAGGGTGTCGGTGCCGCACACCACCTTCAACAGGCCGTCCTGAGCCAGGCGCTCCACCAAGCGCCGGTACTTCGGCAGCATGCCCGCGTGATGCACGCCGATACCGTGCCGGATCAGCCGGGACAGGGTCTTGCCGAACCCCGCCGCGAAACGGAACTCGCCCAGCGCTGCGGCGATCGCGTCCTTCTCGGCCCGCGTCGCGAAGTTCACGCTCGTCAGCGCCTGCGCGCGCTCGAGCGCGGCGGCCTGGGTGAAGTGCACGACGTACACCGGAGCCTGGTGGGTGGTGACCAGCTCCTCGAGAGTCTCGGTGATCGGAGTGCGGGCATAGGAGAAGCTCAGCGGCACGGGGCGCTCGGTGCCCGCGACGATCGCGGTGGAGCGGTCGGTGCGGCGTTCCAGGTCGCGTGCAAAGAAGTCGACCTCGCCGAGCGTGGCCGACATGAGCAGGAACTGGGCGCGCGACAGTTCCAGCAACGGGACCTGCCACGCCCAGCCGCGATCGGGGTCGGCGTAGAAGTGGAATTCGTCCATCACGACTTGGCCGACGTCGGCGGCCGCGCCCTCGCGCAGCGCCAGATTGGCCAGGATCTCCGCGGTCGCGCAGATGATCGGCGCATCCGGATTCACCGCGGCGTCGCCGGTGACCATACCGACGCGGTCGGCTCCGAACACCTCGCACAGGGCGAAGAATTTCTCGCTCACCAGCGCCTTGATCGGCGCGGTGTAGTACGTGCGCAGCCCCTGGGTGAGGGCGAACAGATGCGCCCCGACCGCGACGAGCGACTTTCCGGAACCGGTCGGGGTGGCGAGGATGACGTTGGATCCGGAAGCCAGCTCGAGCAGCGCCTCGTCCTGCGCCGGGTAGAGCGGGGTGCCCTGCTCGGCGGCCCACATCCCGAACGACTCGTAGAGCGCGTCGGCGTCGGTCCCCGGGATGTCGAGCAGTTCGGTCAGATCCACTCCGACCACCCTACGGCCTCGCTATCGGGCACGCGTGCAGGGGCGATCGGGTCCCGACCGCCGCGCGATCAGTCCTGCTCGCTCTCGTCGTCACCCTTGGCGCGGCTCTGCTCGGCGAGGAATCGCTCGAACTCCGCGCCCAGCTCGTCACCGCTGGGCAGCTCGCCGTCGCCCACCAGCAGGCTCGACTGCCGCTCCTGCGCGGTCACGAAGCTGTCGTACTGCCGTTCCAGGGCATGCACGACGGTCTCCACCTCGACGTTGCCGGCGATGTGCTCGTTGACCTGCTCGCGGACGCGTGCGGCGGCCTCGCCGAGGGCGGCCAGCGGGAACTCCAAGCCCGCGTTGTCGGCGACATTCTCCAGCAACGTCTGCGCGGCCTCCGGATAGGCGGTCTGCGCCAGATAGTGCGGGACGTGCACCGAGAAACCGACCGACTCGTGACCGTGCTGCGCCATGCGGAATTCCAGCAGCGAGGAAGCGCTGCCCGGCACCTGGAGCTCGCCCGGCCACCGCTGATGCTCGGAGATGAGGTCGCGGTCGGAGGAATGCGCGGTCACGCCGAGCGGGCGAGTGTGCGGAATCGCCATCGGGATGGCGCTCAGGCCGATGCTGCGGCGCACACCGAGCTGTTCGGCGAGCAGCCGCACCGCGGTGGTGAACTTCTCCCAGCGCAGATCCGGTTCCAGACCTGCGAGCAACAGGAACGGGGTCCCCGCGGTGTCGCGCAACGCCCAGAGGTTGAGCTCCGGCTCGGCGTAGTCGGAGAAATGATCGGTCTTGAACGTCATGAGCGGACGCCGCGACCGGTAATCCAGCAGCTCGTCCACGTCGAACGAGGCGACCAGCTCGCTTTCGAGGCTCTCGCGCAGGTGCGTGGTCGCCAGCCGTACCGCGTGCCCGGCGTCGGTGAAACCTTCCAGCCCGTGCACCAGGACCGGGCCCGCGCCGTCGGCGGACGACAGCTGCGGAGCGGGGAACTCCAATTCGTACATTCGCGACTCGTAGTCCATCGCGTACTCCTTCCTGCGCGGCTCCTGCGGCCCGGACACGTACCTCACGCGCCAGTGTGGTTGCCTGCTCGATGGTTCGCCACCCCTGGTGACAGGGGGAGACGAGCAGTCGTCCGAACCGGGGACCACCGTCCATTGTCCCCCATGCCGGTGACGGTCACCGCGCACGGCCGGACACCGACCCGTACTCCCAGGCAACAGCATCGGTAGCCCGCGCATTCCCGGCCCGGCGGCGTGGCATCGCCGGCTGGACACCCGGAGTTTGGCACAGTGGGGGTGTGACCGTGGCCGATTCGACGCGCAGCCGGCTGGGCTGTGTGGTGCCCCTCGTCTGCGCGGTACTGCTCGCCGGATGCGGGTCGACGGTGCCGGGACGACCGGTCTCGTCGGCGCAGACCACACAGACCACGGTGACCAGGCATGTGAGCGCCGAACTGCCGACGCTGCTGCCGGATCCGGGGCAGTTCCCCCCGCCGTACACGGCGGTGGTGCTGCCGCAGGAGGCCGTCGCTCGAGCGGCGGGCGACCTGGACGGCATCGGCCGCGGCGCGAACGTCGAGCCCGATCGGTGCGTGCCGCCGCACCAGGACTTCGGACCCGATCGCACGGCGATGGCGGTCGGCACGGACGACGCCACGCGCGCCACCCTGACCGTCGAATTGACCCGCACCGATGAGCCGTTGGCGTCCTTGCGCACCAGACTGCAACAGTGCGGATCGGTGCGGGTGACGCGCGCGGGCGCCGCCACCACCGTGACGACCGAAATCACTGCGCCACCGCCGATGGACGCCGACGACGCTCTTTCGCTGCGCAGGACCGTGCGACCGGAGTCGGGAGGCGCCGGGCTGACCCAGTCCATGCGCACGCACGTCGGGCAGATCGAGGACGTGCGAATTTCGGTGACCTACATGTCGTTCGCCGACAGCGAACCGGATATCGCGGCACTGGATGCGCTGTTCGCCACCGCGGTGCGCGAAGTGCGGGAGAAATAGCGGCCCTGGCCGCACAGTAACAGGCGTCACCGACATCGATCGCGATTTCTGACTCCGGGCAGTCGAGTGATACACAGTCAGCGGCGAATTCCACAGGCTCGCCGAATCACCAGGTCGGCGTCCGAGCAGGGCGACCGCGCAGCCGCATGGTCGAAGCATGACCACTTCCGCGAACCCGTTTCCCGCCCCTGAACCTGTCGAGGCCGGGCATACCGACAAGAACGACGCATCCCGGGTGGGTCCCGGCAGTAAGCACGCGTCGACCTGCGGCGTTCCTTCCAAGGCCGCACGGCGAGCCGCTCCCGTCGTCGCGCAGAGATCGTTTTCGCACACGACGATCAGCGGGACGCGTACGTGGCATCCGGAAGAGCGGGCTCGGCATGCCCGATGCCGTGACGATCCTCCGCAATATCCGACCACGCCGGATAACGCTGTACGCGTGGACGACCCGGGCGAGTTGATCGCCGCGGTACCGGCGATGCTGGGATTCACCCCGGAACGGTCGGTGGTCGTCCTCGTTCTGCGAAGCGGGACGGTCGGCGGTGCGATCATCGACGCGGTGGTGCGGTTCGATCTGGATGCGCCCGGTGGCCGGCGCGTGCGCGGCGCGACGCTGGCGGCCGCGGTCGCGCGGATCTGCGCGCACGACGAGGCGGCCGAGGTTCTGGCGGTCGTCGTCGACGAACGCGCCGTGGAACCGGAAAGTCGCGCCGACCCGCACGGTTGCGCGGCCGGACGATTCGACGTGCTGGTCGGTTCACTCGGCAGGCGGTTGGCGGCGTGTGACATCTCGCTCGGCGGGGTATGGGCGGTGCCCGCCATCACCGCCGGGCAGCATTGGTGGACGTTGGCGGGGCCGCGGCGGCGCGGCGTGCTCCGGGATCCGGCCGCCTCCCTGGTGGCGCTGACCCATGTGCTGGACGGCAGGCCGATTCGTGGTTCGCGTTCGGAGATCAGCGATCTGGTCGCGGTGGATCCACTCGCACACGCCGAGGTGGCCGCCCACTTGGACGACGCGCTCGCTCACGCGCGGGAGCGCTATGCGGGGGCCGCGCGTCGCGGTGATCCCGCCGGGTACAGCAGGCAAGCGCTCGACTACGTGTTGTGGCAGATCGCCAACACCGCCTCCGGCGCCGCGTTGTCGGCACCCGAACTCGCGAGAATCGCTGCCGCCCTGCGCGATCGAGCGGTGCGGGACACGATGTTCGCCTTGGCCGTCGGCGACCAGGCCGACGCGGCCGAGGCGGTGTGGGCCGCGCTGACGCGCGTACTGTCCGGTCCCGATCGCGCCGAAGCCGCCGCACTGCTCGGCTACAGCGCTTACGTCCGCGGCGACGGACCGCTGGCGGGCATCGCGCTGGAGGCCGCGCTGGCGGCGGATCCGGGACATCCGATGGCGAGACTGCTCGACGCCTCCCTGCGTTCGGGTATGCGCCCGCAGCAGCTACGGCGACTCGCCCACAGCGGCTACCGAGTCGCCGCGGGGCTCGGGGTCGACCTGGGTACGGCGGAGCCATGAGATCGCCTGTGGCGCCCAGCATTACCGAATCGGCTGTGCGGCGTTCGGTGAGCTGGGCCCCGTCGGATCGCTGCGACCTTGTGATTCACGCTGCTTCGCCCGGACACACGGCGCCGCGGCGATCCTGGCGTCGGTGCGGTGGCGCGCTCATGGCTGCCCGAGTCGGTCAGGGGCCGAGTCGGGCACTCCGCAGCCGGTTACTTCGCGCTGTGCGCGCGGGGACCGAGCGACTGGAGGAAACCCCAAGCGTCGCTGACGATCTCGTCGAGGTCGTTGTGTTCGGGACGCCAGCCGAGCTCCGCGACGGCACGCTCGCTGGACGCGATCAGGGTCGCCGGGTCGCCGGGGCGGCGGGGGGCGTCCTGCGCCGTGATCGGCAGGCCGGTGACGCGCTCGCAGGCCGAAATAACCTCGCGCACGGAAAATCCGGCGCCGCTGCCGAGATTGTAGATCCGGTGGGTACCTGCTTCCGCGGTCGCCAAGGCCAGCAGATGGGCTTGGGCGAGGTCGCGGATGTGGATGTAGTCGCGGACCGCGGTGCCGTCCGGGGTCGGCCAATCGGTGCCGAAGACCGAGATCGCCTTGCGATGCCCTGCGGCGACTTGCAGCACCAGCGGGATGAGATGCGTTTCCACCACCCGGTTCTCGCCGAGACCACCGTAGGCGCCCGCGACGTTGAAGTACCGCAAGCTGGTCGCGGCCAGTCCGTGCGCGACCGCGTAGGAGGTGATGGCATGGTCGATGGCCAGCTTCGACGCGCCGTAGGGATTGGTCGGGCGGGTCGGAGCGTCCTCGGTGATGGGCACCTGCTCCGGTTCCCCGTAGACCGCCGCCGTGGAGGAGAAGACCAGTCGCCGCGTGCCCGCGCGCCGCATCGCCTCCAGCAGCTCGAGCGTTTTCACCACATTGCCGTGCCAGTATTTCTCCGGCTGCTGCACCGATTCGCCGACCAGCGACTGCGCCGCGAAATGCAGGACGCCATCGAAGGGCTCGGCAGCCAGCAGTGCGGGCGCGGCGACTGCTACGTCACCCTCGACGAACCGGGCCTCGGAGGGGACGCCGTCGGCATTTCCGGTGGACAGATCATCGACCACGACTACCGAGTGGCCGGCTTCCAGCAGGACCTGGGCGCAGACGCCGCCGACGTAGCCCGCGCCACCTGTGACGAGAAGTTTCACGTGTCAGGCCAGCTTCACCTGGACGGCGTGCGCCATCTCGTCAGGCAGTTCGAAACCGTCGTGGCCGGGCACGGTGATGACGACCGAACCCGGCCGAGCCTCCACCGTGACGCGGGCATCGGGCACCACGCCCGCCTCGCGCAGCCTGCCGATGACCTCCGGGTCGGTCTGGATGTGCTCGGCGAGCCTGCGCACGACGACGGCGTGTACATGGCCGTGCGGCAGGTCCGACAGGCGCAGCAGCTTCTCGTCGGCGGGGGCGGGCGGCATGATGCCCAACTCGTCCAAGCCGGGGATGGGGTTGCCGTACGGGGAGGTGGTCGGGTGGTTGAGCACCTCTACCAGGCGGCGCTCGACGTCCTCGCTCATCACGTGCTCCCAGCGACAAGCCTCCGCGTGCACGTTCTGCCAGTCGAGGCCGATGATGTCGACGAGCAGCCGTTCGGCCAGCCGGTGCTTGCGCATGACCGCGACGGCCATGCTGCGCCCCTTCTCGGTCAGCTCCAGATGACGGTCTCCGGCCACCAGCAGCAGACCGTCGCGTTCCATCCGTGCGACGGTCTGGCTCACGGTGGGACCACTCTGTTCGAGGCGCTCGGCGATCCGGGCGCGCAGGGGCACCACGCCCTCCTCCTTGAGGTCGTAGATGGTACGGAGATACATCTCCGTGGTGTCGACCAGATCCTTCACCTGTTACCCCTTCGTCGGCACGAATTCTACCCACGCACGACGGCACTCCCGTGTGCCGTATCGTGCCGCACCACACTGCGCACGACATCTCCGGTGGCATTGCGGGAACCCGATCGGCGCACGGCAGACGGCCGTGAACGTACTTTCTTGTATTTGTACTGCATAACAACGTTTCGCGGGGTTGCTTGCTTCCCACTAGCGTTGCGATCATGGCCACTGCACCGCGCGGCGAACCTCAGGCGCCGATTTCGCCCGGGACGAGCCGGCCCGGAACCGTCGTCTGGACGGAGCGGTTCCTGGATTACACCTGGACTCCGGAGCATCCGATGAAACCGGCACGCCTGAAGTTCACCATGGCGCTGGCGGAGAGTCTGGGGGTGCTCGAGGGTGTCGAGCTGCTCGAACCCGCCGCCGCCGGGCGTCCGGACCTGCTGCGCATCCATACGCCCGACTACCTCGACGCGGTCGAACGCGCCGTTGCACCGGTGGGCGCGCCTGCCGCCCCGCCCTACGGCCTCGGCTCCCCGGACAATCCGGTCTTCCCGCGCATGCACCAGGCCGCGTCCACGATCGTGGGCGGCACCCTGGCCGCGGCCAGGGAGATCGCGGAGGGCCGCACCAAGCGAGCGGTGAGCATCGGGGGCGGCATGCACCACGCCATGCCCGATTCGGCGTCGGGCTTCTGCGTGTACAACGACCCGGCGGTGGCCATCTCCTGGCTGCTCGACCACGGTTTCGACCGGATCGCCTACATCGATGTGGACGTGCACCACGGTGACGGCGTGCAGCGCGCCTTCTACGCCGACCCTCGGGTACTGACCATCTCGCTGCATCAGCATCCGGCCACCTTGTGGCCCAACACCGGCTGGCCGGAGGAGACCGGCGTCGGCGCGGCTGAGGGCACGTCGATCAACCTGCCGCTGTTGCCCGGCACTCGGGATGCGCAGTGGCTGCGCGGATTCCACGCCGTGGTCCCGGGCGCGGTGGCGGCATTCGGCCCGCAGATCGTGGTCAGCCAGTGCGGCGTGGACACCCATCGCGAAGACCCGTTGGCGGATCTGGAACTCACCGTCGACGGTCAGCGGGCGGCTTTCCGCGCCATGCGCGACCTCGCCGACCGATATGCCGAAGGACGCTGGCTCGCCGTCGGCGGCGGCGGATACGGCCTGATCAGGGTGGTGCCGCGGGCGTGGACGCATCTGCTGGCCACCGCCCTGGACCGCACCGTCGACCCCGCGACGCCGATTCCGCAGGATTGGATCGACACGATCCGCGCGGCGGCGCCGCGTGCGGACCCGCCGCGCACCATGGGCGACGGCGGTGACACCGCTTACCGTCCGTGGGACGGCCCCGGCGGTACCGGTGAGACCGGTGACGTACGGATAGATCGCGCCCAGCGTGCCGTCGACCTGGCCGTCCTGGCCACCCGCCGAGCGACTTTCGGGTTGCTAGGTCTCGACCCGGAGGACCCTCGTGACTGACTTTCTCGATACCCCGGATGCTCCCGCGACCCCGCCCCTGCCGCCGCAGCACTGGTTCGCCGACGTGCTGGCCTCCGACGGAGGTGTCGTACGACTGCGCCCGATCACACCCGACGACTCCGACCGGCTGCAGGAGTTCCACAGCGCGCTCTCCGATCGCACCAGGTACCTGCGATATTTCGGGCCGTACCCGCGGATCTCGCCCAGGGACCTGTATCGCACCACACACGTCGACTATCACGACCGGGTCGGACTGGTGCTGGAACTGGGGGAGGCGATCGTCGCGGTGGGCCGCTACGAACTACTGGAACGGAACGGACCGCGTGCGGCGGAGGTCGCGTTCGTGGTGGCCGACGGACATCAAGGACGTGGGCTCGGCTCGATCCTGCTCGAGCACCTGGCCGGCGCCGCCGCCGAGAACAAGATCGAGACCTTTGTCGCCGAGGTGCTCGCGGAGAACACGGTGATGGTGACCGTCTTCCGCGACGCGGGTTATCAGGTCGAACGCAGCCGCGACGGATCGGTTCTCCATCTCGAATTCGCCATCGATCCCACCGAAGCGCTGCTGTCGGTGCGTGATTCGCGCGAACGCGCGTCGGAGGCGCGCAGTGTGGGCAATCTGCTCGCTCCGCGCTCGGTCGCGGTGATCGGCGCCACCCCTGCCACGGGGCGGGTCGGCGGTGCGGTGCTGTCGAATCTGCTCTCCGGCCTGTTCCAGGGACCGGTGTTCCCGGTGAACCCGAACCGTAGATCGGTGCGCGGGGTACGGGCGTATGCGACGGTCCGGGAGATTCCGGACGAGGTCGACCTGGCGGTGGTGGCGGTGCCGCCGACGGCGATCGGGTCGGTACTCGACGACTGCATGGCCAAGGGCGTCAAAGGTCTCGTGGTGTTGACCGCGGGTTTCGGTGAGACCGGCGCGGACGGCCTGGCGGCCGAACGCGAACTCGTGGCCGCCGCTCGTGGGCACGGGATGCGCGTGGTCGGGCCGAGTGCGCTCGGCATCGCGAATACCGACCCGGCGGTCGCCTTGAACGCGACTCTCGCCACCGTGTTGCCCGGTCGCGGGCGAATCGGGTTCTTCTGTCAGTCCGGGCCCCTGGGCGCGGCCATCCTCGGCGAGGCGGCGGCTCGCAATCTCGGCTTGTCGACGTTCGTGTCCGCTGGTAACCGCGCCGACGTCTCCGGCAACGACCTGCTGCAGTACTGGGACAGCGACCCGGACACCGATGTGGTCCTGCTGTATCTGGAAAGCTTCGGCAATCCCCGCAAGTTCTCCCGGATCGCGCGGCGGGTGGCCCGTACCAAACCGATCGTGGCGGTGAGCAGCGGCCGCTCGGTCGCCCAGCCCGCGGGAGACATGGACCGCTCGATCGTGCGCGATCTGTTCGCCCAGGCGGGCATCGTCCAAGTCGATTCGATCTCCGAACTGTTCGACTGTGCCGCTCTGCTGGGCTACCAGCCATTGCCCCGCGGCTCACGCTTGGCGGTCGTCGGTAACAGCACCGCTCTCAATTGGCTGGCTCTCGACGCGGCGCGAGGCGAGGGCCTCGAGGTGGGAGATCCAGTCAACTTGGGCCCACAGGCGACTCCGGGCGCGTATTTGGACGCACTGGTCGCTGCCCTGCGCTCCGACGAGACGGACGCCGTGATCGTCGTGTTCGCACCGCCGGTGCCTCTGCCGACGGCGGGCTTCGCCGACGCGATCAGGGCGGCGGCTGCCGCCGTGCCCGATGCCCAGAAGCCGATTCTCACCACGTTCGTCGCCGAGCAAGGCATCCCGAACCTGCTCGCGGTGCGCGGGCCGGCCGCGACAGCGGTGCACGGGTCGATCCCGTCGTATCCCGATCCGGAACGCGCCGCGCGAGCCCTGGCCCGGGTCCGGCGATACGCCGAATGGCGGACAAGGCCCGTGTCGCCGGTGGTACGGCCGCCGGGCATCGACACCGACCGCGCCCGTCAACTGGTGGCGGACTGGATGGCCGGGTCGGGCGGTCGCAGGCTCACCGATCTGGAAACGGTGGAACTGCTCGCGTGCTACGGCATTTCGGTCGTGGAGTTCCGCGAGGTGCGCACCGCGGAGGAGGCGGTCGCTGCCGCGGAAGAACTCGGCTATCCGGTGGCGGCCAAGGCGACGGGCGAACTGTGGCGGCGCAGACCGGATCTCACCGGTGTCCGGCTCGATCTGTGGCGGCCGGAGGCGGTGCGGCAAGGTTACGCGGATCTGGCGGAGTTGTGCGGTGATCCGGTGCTGCACATCCAGAAGATGGCCACCAAGGGCGTCGGCTGCATCCTGCGGGTGCAGGACGACCCGTCGTTCGGCTCGGTCATCGAATTCGGGTTGTCCGGTCTGATCATCGAGTTGCTCGGCGACCGCGCCTATCGGGCGCTGCCGCTGACCGCCGACGAGGCGATGGCGCTGATCGACGCACCGCGGGCCGCGCCTTTGCTGTCGGGTACCCCGGCGAGCCCCCGCGTGGACAAGGCAGCCCTCGCCGAACTGGCACAGCGTATTTCGGCTTTGTTCGACGATCTGCCGGAGATGCGAGAGTTGTCCTTCGATCCGGTGCTGGCTTCGCCCACATCGGCGGAGATCCTCTACGCGCGCGGCCGTATCGGCCCGGAGCCGAGTCGTTTCGACACCGGGCCGCGCCGGCTGGGCTGAGCCGTCACCAGCGGGTGTGCCGGGCAGGCGGGGCGGGACTGGCGCGGCTGAGCGGACGGCTCGCACACGTGACGGACCGGACCCTCAGCCTTGCCCTGTTGTCGCTGCTCGTGGCGGTGCGAACCGCGTGTTCCGTCAGCGTCGGTACTCCGAAAGTCCAGCAAGCCGACTTGGTAAAGTCGGTCGAGGATTCGCTCACCGAGAAGGTCGGCCAGGAGCCCGACGCGATCGATTGCCCCCGCGGTGACACCGGCGAAAAGGGCACGACCACGCGCTGCACGCTGACAGCGGGCGGGACATGCTGGGCGTGACGCCGACGGTGCCTCGGTCGAAGACGACACCGTCCGTCAAGGACGACATCGCGGTGGATCAGGGCCGAGTCGCCCGACGAGGGCGCAAACGGGGGAGTACGACACCGCCGACCGGCTCGCGCGTCACCCGGAGGGGGACGGGTACGCGCGGTCACCGGTCGGCGCGGGAAGGTGACCCCGGCGGAAGGGGCACCGAGCCGAACGCCGGAACTCTCTGGAAGCAGCCGGCGCCGGAGGATGATCAGCTGGCGTAGGCGCGGAGCCGGTCGGCCCGCTCACCCTTGCGCAGCTTCGACATGACTTCACGCTCAATCTGGCGCACCCGCTCGCGGGACAGGCCGAAGAGCTTGCCGATCTGGTCCAAGGTGCGCGGCTGACCGTCGTCGAGGCCGAAGCGCAGCCGGATGACCTGCTGCTCGCGCTCGTCGAGGGTGGCCAGGACACTGCGCACGTCGTGGTGCAACAGACCGGCGATGACCGCGGACTCGGCCGAGGTGGCCTCGGAATCCTCGATGAAATCGCCCAGCGGAGCCTCTTCGTCGTTGCCGACCGGCATGTCCAGGCTCACCGGGTCGCGGCTGTGGTCGAGCAGATCGGAGATCTTGTCGACCGGGATGCCGGATTCGGTGGCCAGTTCCTCGTCGGTGGCCTCCCGGCCCAACTGCTGGTGCAGTTCGCGCTTGATCCTGGCCAGCTTGTTCACCTGCTCGACGAGGTGGACGGGCAGCCGGATGGTGCGGCTCTGATCGGCCATGCCGCGGGTGATGGCCTGCCGGATCCACCAGGTGGCGTAGGTGGAGAACTTGAAGCCCTTGGCGTAGTCGAACTTCTCCATGGCCCGGATCAAACCGAGGTTGCCCTCTTGGATGAGGTCCAGCAGCGGCATGCCGCGGCCGGTGTACCGCTTGGCGAGCGAGACAACAAGGCGCAGGTTGGCTTCGAGCAGATGAGACCGGGCGGCCTGACCGTCGCGCACGATGATCGCGAGATCACGCTTGCGGGTGGCCGACAATCGCTTGCCGGTTTCCAGCAGGTGCTGCGCGTAGAGGCCCGCCTCGATGCGCTTGGCCAGCTCGACCTCATCGGCAGCTGTGAGCAGCGCGGTGCGGCCGATCCCGTTCAGGTACACGCGTACCAGGTCGGCGGCAGGGCTCTGAGCGTCGAGGTCCGAATCGCTGGTGCGCACACGAGTGGTGGCGGGGCTTGTCATGACTTGCCTCCTGTCGGTGGTGTCTCACTCCGATAAACGGACCCGACAGGAAGAAAGTTCCCCGTTACGGCTGGCATAAACCGCTCTGAACAGCGGTTTTCGCCTCTCTCGGCTGAGAAGTTCCTGAGAAGCACCGCAGCGCGGGACGTTCCCCGGCCAGGACCTGCACCGACCGGGCGCGGCTGCCGTGCGGTTACACGGGCTTGATGAGACCGTGTCGTACCAATCCGGTGACCACGGACAACGCGTCGGCCGCGAACTGGGCGCTCACCTCCTCGTCTCCGTGGGCGAGCGCCAGCAGTTCGATCAAGTCGTACAACGGCAGGCCGTCGGCGCGCATTCCCGCCAGCAGCGAGACTGTGGCCGGATCCACTTCGTGCTGCCAGCGAGGTCCGTCGCCGCGATGCAGCCGCGCCACCTCCGGCGCCCACCCGTCGGCGCCCGGCAGGTAGACCCGCTCCAGCGCGGTGGCCGGATCCACGACGAAACGGGAAGACCAAGCGAGGTTTTCGTCACCGGCGACGGCCCGCAGCCAGGCCGAGCGCTCGAAATACCGGATTGCCTCGTCGCCGAGCGGATCGTCGAAGCCGTGGGTGAGATCCTCGGCGAGCAGTTCGGTCGGCCCGTCGATCGCGCGCAGATACACGAACCCGAACCCGATGCCCTCGACGTCGGCCGCCTCGAAGGCGTCCAGCCAGCGGTCCGCGCGGGCCTGCGCGGCCGGATCGCGGGGATCCAGCCCGGCGTCTCGCAACCACGTGCCCACATACAGCGCGGGGTCGGCGACATCACGTTGGACCACCCAGGCGTCCACGCCGTGGGCGGGCAACCAGGACGAGACGCGCCCGCGCCAGTCCTCGTTCTCGACATGAACCCATGCGGCGAGCATCGCGGCGGTGCCGCCGGGTGCGAGCAGGCCGGAGGCTTGCGAAATCACCAATTCGCTTGCGCCGTCGAGTGCGAGGCCGGAATCGCGATAGGTGTGCTCGATGCGCGCGGGGCCCACCACGAACGGCGGATTGGCCACCACCTGGTCGAAGCGCCTGCCCCGCACCGGTTCGAACCAGGAGCCCTCCACCAGTTCGATATCCAGGTCATTGAGCGCCGCGGTGGCCTCGGCCAGCCACAACGCGCGGGCGTTGACATCGGTGGCGGTGACGCGCCGCGCGTAGGAGGCGGCGTGCACCGCCTGCACGCCGCACCCGGTGCCGAGGTCGAGCACCGTGCCCACCGGGCGGGTGGGTGTGGCGCGCAGCAGCGAGAGGGAAGCGTGGCCGACGCCGAGGACGTGGTCCTCGGTCAAGGTGCGCCGATGCATCGAATCATTGAGGTCGGACAGGATCCACCGGGTGCCCGAGCCCGCGTCGAGCGGGCGTAGGTCCAGCGCGGCGCGCAGCTGGTCGCCGTCACGGTCCAGCAGGCCCGCGGCGACCGCGCGGTCGATCCGCACCGGCGCGAGGGCCGCGGCCACCTCCCGCTCGGGAAGTGCGTCACCGAGCAGCAGGAGACGAATGAGCGTGCCCAATTCGCCGGCCGAGCGTGCCGCGCGGCGCACCGGTACCGGCTCGGACCGGCCCAGCGCGGCATGCGCGTCGCCGAGCACCTCGAGCAGGGTGTCGGCGTCGTAGCCCACCCGGGTCAGTGCAGTGCGCAGGTCCGGGCACAGCGCGGTGAGCAGCGAACCGGTGGTCATCGATCGGTTTTCAGGCACGTCGGTACTCTGCCACCGCGCCCACCCGGCACAGACCGGGCGCCCACTGCGTCACGGTTTCTCCACCCGGGGACCGTTCCGGCGTTCTCGTGACGAGCCGCCTTCGCCGCCGCCACCAGCGCGTGCGGGAGAGTGGTCACACTCCGTTGGGATCGCGGCCGGTGACGCAGTAGAGCGCGTCACCCGGATCGGTCAGGACTATCCAGTGCTCGTGGCGTTGCACGACGGTCGCGCCGAGCGAGGTGTGCCAGGCGGTGGTGGCTTCGATGTCGCTCGCGGCCAGATCGACGTGCGCGCTGGTCGTGCGGTTCTCGCCGAGGCGCTGCAGCAGCAGCTGCACGGGCAACTGGTGTTCCTCGGAGCGCAGTCTGGCGAATTCCGGCCGCCTGCCGGGCTCGAACGTCCAGCCGGTCAGCAACGTCCAGAACCGGGTCTCCACCTCGTGGTCGGCGGGACCGATATCGAGGCAGACCTGATCCAGGCGCGACAGCGTGCCGTCCGGACCTCGAACGGCAGGCGCGGGCGTGCTCTTGGCACGGCCGCTGGGGGTCAGGCAGAACACTTGGCCGCCGGGGGAGCGCAGCACCGCGTAGTCGGGGTGGTTGGCCACCAGCTCCGCGCCGAGGCCGAGCGCGGTGCGGACGGCGGAGGGGATGTCGTCGACGTCCAGGTCGAGGTGCACTCCGCCGAGCCCGGTCACCGCCTGCATCTTGACGCTCGCCGCGGCGAACAGCGCGGGATCGGGCAACAAGGTGAGGAATTCGTCGTTCGCACCGCGCCGAGGGGAGAGCTCGGTGCCGGTGACCGTGGACCAGAACTTGGCGCAGTCGTCGAAACGCTGCGTCGGGCGATCCAGGAAGACCCAGATCCACCGAATCATGTTCACTCCTGTCTTTTCGCACGCGACAAACCGAGGTGATCGTGGTGCGCGAGGCTTATGCGACCCTAGGTACGCGTGCCCGCTCTGTCGAGAAGATACCGGGACCGCCAGGTATGGCACGAATTTGATGATATGTGGCATTCGAGCCACTCGTTGCGTGGGCATAGTTCCGGCAGGCTCGGCGCGTGACCGAACTGCAGACACCGATCCCGGCTCCCCTCCATCCCGCGCCGCGCCGTCGCTTGCACCCCGCGTGGCTGGTCGCGGGCGTCGGCTTCGTCACGCTCCTGGGCGCGGCCGCCTTCCGGTCGGTGCCCAGCGTGCTGATGGATCCGCTGCACGAGGAGTTCGGCTGGTCGCACGGCACCATCGGGGCGGCCGTTTCACTGAATCTCCTGCTCTACGGGCTCATTTCGCCGTTCGCCGCGGCGCTGATGGATCGCTTCGGCATCCGCAGGGTGGTGGTCTGCGCGCTGCTGCTGGTCGCCGCGGGCAGTGGGCTGACGGTGTTCATGTCCCGGCCGTGGCACCTGGTGCTGACCTGGGGTCTGCTGGTCGGCGTCGGCGTGGGGTCGATGTCGATGCCGTTCGTCGCCACGATCACCGGCCGATGGTTCGTGCGGCAGCGTGGTCTGGTCACCGGCGTGCTCACCGCCGCGGGCGCGACCGGGCAGTTGATCTTCCTGCCGCTGGTGTCGGCACTGGCGCAGGCACACGGGTGGCGGGTGCCGTCCCTGATCGTCGCGGGCGCGGCGCTGGCCGTGGCGCCGCTGGTGCTGTTGTTCATCCGGGACTATCCCAGTGACGTGGGCGTACGGGCCTACGGCGCCGAGCCGGACAGCACGGCGGGCGTGCGGTCACCTGCGGCCGGTGGCGCGTCGCGTGCGCTGACCGTGCTCGGTTCGATCGCGCGCCGTCCGGGATTCTGGTTGCTGGCGGGCGGATTCGCCGTCTGCGGCGCCTCGACCAACGGGCTGGTCGGCACCCATTTCGTGAGCGCGGCCCACGATCACGGCATGCCGCTGACCACCGCGGCGAGCCTGCTGGCCGTGGTCGGCGTCTTCGACGTGGCAGGCACCATCGCCTCCGGCTGGCTGACCGACCGGGTCGACCCGCGCTCCCTGCTGCTCGGCTACTACACGCTGCGCGGCCTGTCGCTGCTGATCCTGCCCGCGCTGCTGGGCCCCGACACCCAGCCGAGCCTGTGGGGGTTCATCGTCTTCTACGGCCTGGACTGGGTGGCCACGGTGCCGCCGACGGTCGTGCTGTGCCGCGAACTGTTCGGCGCCGACGGTCCGGTCGCGTTCGGCTGGGTGTTCGCCGCGCACCAGATCGGCTCGGCGGTGGCGGCCACCGGCGCGGGTCTCGTGCGTGACCTCCACGGCAGTTACGACCTCGCCTGGTACCTGGCGGGCGGTCTGTGCGGCGCCGCGGCCGTGATGTCGGCGGTGATCCGCCGCGCACCGGCCGTCGCCGGGACGACGCCCGGCTCGCGTTGACGTCCTTCTCGGAAGACCGTGGTCGGCCCGCTGACATGCTTCGCGCAGACCGTTCGGCCAAGGTCGTGCCGCACCCGCGCTGCGGCGGATATCGTGCGCCGTCATCAGCGCCCGGCGCGCTGCACGGATAGGGCTGCGCGCCGGTGTGGATTCTCAGCTGTCGATGGCGTTGTGTGAACGGGACTCGATGGCCGTGCGCGGACGGTCCCAGCGGCTGGGTTCGTCCTTGCGGCGGGGCGGGCGATCGTTGGCGATCAGCACGGCGATCCAGGGCAGCGGGATGGACGCGACGATGATCAGGATGGACAGCAGCGGGTTGCCGAAGGCGCTGTAAGCGATCGCCGCGAGAACCAGGCACGGGATGCGGAAGGCCATGATGATCGTGTACCGGCGCACCCGAGCCCGGTGCTGGTCCTCCAAGGAAGGCGCCGCCTCGGTGATCAGCACGGGGTGCTTGTCGTCACTGCCTGGGAAATATCCGGGGGAACGGCGGGGCTGCGTCGGCATCGTCACGTGGGGGTGCTCTTCGCGGTCGCGGCCGTCGGCGGATGGGGAATCGCCGTTCTGCTGCATACCCCGAGTCTTCCACTCGCGCTCCGTTCGCGCACATGCCGCCGTCGGCTTCCGCTCCGGAATCGTGGTCGCTTCGACGCGGCACCGTGGTCGGCCCGGGCTCGCAGGATGCGGCATCATGGAATGCGTGAGCACCGACACCATGGTTCGCCCGGATACGACGACCGACGAGACGACGGGCGACGACACCCCGAAGTTCTTCCACTACGTGAAGAAGGACAAGATCGCCGAGAGCGCCGTGATGGGCACCCACGTGGTCGCGCTGTGCGGAGAGATCTTCCCGGTGACCCGCTCGGCCAAGCCCGG
The DNA here is from genome assembly GCF_009829295.1 of Nocardia sp. CY15. Classification (NCBI taxonomy): domain Bacteria; kingdom Bacillati; phylum Actinomycetota; class Actinomycetes; order Mycobacteriales; family Nocardiaceae; genus Nocardia; species Nocardia sp. CY15. Next base: position 242,903 of record NZ_VUOT01000001.1, on the reverse strand, counting down.
CTCTCCGGTGTGCCCGGAGTGCAAGAAGGTCTACGACGGCCTACGCAAGGGCGAATGAGACGGCTCTACTCGCCGGACGAGGACCGTGCTCCTCGTAGGTCGAACACGGCCTGCGAACCGTCGGGCCCGGCGTCGGTCGGGCGCGCGGCCTCGTTCTGCGCGGCCTCGTTCTGCGCGGCCTCGTTCTGCTTCGCTGCGTCCTCCTCGGCGCCGCTGTCTCGGCGAACCTGATTGGCGATCCACTCCTTCACCTGCTCCATGCGCGTCGCGCGGGCGGGCCAGAACTCCTGCACCGCCGCGTTGAACTCCGCGCCCAGAATCACCGCGAAGCCCAGGAAGAACGTGAACAGCAGGAACGCGATCGGCGTCGCCAGCGCACCGTAGGTGACGCCGGTGCGGGTCACCCAGGACAGATAGCGGCGCAGCACATCGCTGGCCGCCATGAAGAAGACCCCCGCCACCAGTGCCCCGCCGAATAGCCGGTGCCACGGCAGTGAGGTGTGCAGCGCCAGCTTGTACAGGGTGGTGAGCCCGATGATCAGCAGCAGGCCGACGCCCGGGTAGTAGAAGAAATCCAACAGTTGCAGGCCGGTCGCACGCCAAGGCGAGGGCAGCACCCGCCCGATCAGCGTCGGCCCCAGCGCCACCAGCGGCAGGATGAACACCGCCGCCACCAGGAACAGCACGTACAGCAACAGCGCGAAGATGCGCTGCCACACCGGGTGCCGGGCGTCTTGCTGGTCGTGGGCCTCGACGATCGCGTCGACGAAGGTGGCCATCGCCGACGATCCGGCCCACAGCGAGAGCACGAAGCCCACCGACACCACCGCGCCGCGCCCGCGCCCGAGCACGTCCCGCACCGTGGGCTCGATGAGGTCCGACACCACGCTCGCGCTGAACAGATCCTGGCTGAATGCGATGATCTTGGACTCGACGATCTGCACCGTGTCCGGGCCGAACCATCCGCCGACATAACCGAGGCTGCCGAGAACACCGAGCAACAGCGGAGCCAACGAGAGCGTCTGCCAGAAGGCCGCGGCGGCCGACTTGGCGAAGATGGAATCGGTCCAGGCCTTCTGCGCCACCCGGACGATCAGCGTGCCGGTCCGCCTGCCCACCGCCGCTGTCCGCGCGCCCGCACGGTCGGCCCAGGACCGGGGACGCACGACGGCGACGCGGGTCGACGGTGCGTCGGTCCGCGGCGGATCGCCCCCGAGGGCACGGTGATCGGTCATCGTGGTTACAGCATCGCGCACTTCGGCGATCGGCATCGCGGTGCGGATGCGACGTGTCGGTGCGCATCGGATGAACTCCCAGCGTCCTGGCCGGTGGCCGTGTGACGCCCATCGCGCACACCGCGTCGGTTTGGCGACACGCCGTGCCGGGCCGCTAGGGTCGTCTGCGTGACTGGGTCGGGTGGCGCCGCTGTGGCGGGAGAAGCGGAGACGCCGGGCGATTCGAAAGCGGTGAGTGTCGCTGTCGGCGGCTCGCTACGCGCCTGGCAGCGACGCGCGCTGACGAAATATCTGGCCACCAAACCGCGGGACTTCCTCGCCGTGGCCACTCCCGGGGCGGGAAAGACCACCTTCGCGCTGCGCGTGGCCGCGGAACTGCTGGCCGACCGCACTGTGGATCAGGTCACCGTGGTCGCACCCACCGAACATCTCAAGCACCAGTGGGCGCAGTCCGCCGCGCGGGCCGGGATCGCGCTCGACTCACGCTTCTCCAACTCCACCGGCGGCACCTCGGGTGACTACCACGGTGTGGTGGTCACCTACGCACAGGTCGCGGCACATCCCTCACGTCACCGGGTGCGCACCGAAAACCGCAGGACGCTCGTCGTCCTCGACGAGATCCACCACGCGGGAGACGCCAAGAGTTGGGGCGACGCGACCGCCGAGGCGTTCGGCGACGCCACCCGCCGCCTCGCGCTGACCGGTACCCCGTTCCGCAGTGACGACAGCCAGATTCCGTTCGTCGTCTACGAGCCCGACGAGTCGGGTTTCCCGAAGTCCCGCGCCGACCACACCTACGGCTACGCCGAGGCCCTCGCCGACGGCGTGGTGCGCCCGGTGGTCTTCCTGGCGTACTCCGGCGAGGCGCACTGGCGCGACAGCGCGGGCGAGGAATATTCCGCGCGTCTGGGTGAGCCGTTGAACGCCGAGCAGACCGCACGAGCCTGGCGCACCGCGCTGGACCCGGCGGGCGACTGGATCTCCGCCGTGCTGCGTGCCGCCGACATCCGGCTGCGCCAGAAGCGCGCCTCCGGCATGCCCGACGCGGGCGGCCTGGTGATCGCCACCGACCAGGACCGCGCCCGCGACTACGCGGAGTTGCTGGAACACATCTCGGGCGAGAAGCCCGCGCTGGTGCTCTCCGACGACCCCGCCTCCTCCAACCGCATCGCCGAATTCGGCAACGGCACCCAGCCCTGGATGGTCGCCGTCCGCATGGTGTCCGAGGGCGTCGACGTGCCGCGCCTGGCCGTCGGGGTGTACGCGACCAGCGCCTCCACGCCGTTGTACTTCGCACAGGCGATCGGGCGGTTCGTGCGTGCCCGCAGGCCAGGCGAGACCGCGACCGTGTTCCTGCCCTCGGTGCCGGTGCTGCTGGATCTGGCCGCGCAGCTGGAATTGCAGCGCGACCACGTCATCGGCAAGCCGCACCGGGAGAAGAACGGCCTCGACGACGAACTGCTGATCGACGCGAACAAGCAGCAGGACGAGCCGGGCGAGCAGGAGAAGTCCTTCGTCGCGCTGGCCGCCGACGCCGAGCTCGACCAGGTGATCTACGACGGGTCCTCCTTCGGCACCGCGACCTTCGCGGGCAGCGACGAGGAGGCCGACTATCTGGGCATTCCCGGGCTGCTCGACGCCGAACAGATGCGCGCGCTGTTGCGCGAGCGGCAGGCCAAACAGGTCGCCGAGCGGAGTGTGTCCGCGCCCGTCTCCGATCCCGGTCCGCAGGTCGCCAGCGCCGCAGAGCGCGTCGCCACGGCCGATCGGCTCGGCGAACTGCGGCGCGAACTCAACAGCCTGGTGGCGATGCACCACCACCGCACCGGAAAACCACACGGCGTGATCCACGGCGAGCTGCGCCGCGAATGCGGGGGCCCGCCGACGGCGCTGGCCTCCGCCGAGCAGCTCGGTGAGCGCATCGCCGCGCTGCGCCGGAAGTAGCCCGGGTGATCAGGCGGGCCAAACGGCCATGGCGCAATCGATGGAGGCGGTGAGTTCCGTGAGCGTCGCGCCGTCGCGTGCCTGGATGGACAGGCCGTAGAGAACCGTGGTGTAGAACGCGGCCAGCGCCGCGGTGTCGGTGCCTTCCGGTAGATCGCCCTCAGCGATGCCGCGATCGAGCCGCCGCCGGATGTCTTCGGTCGTCTCGCGGCGCTTCTCGATCAGGAAGTCGCGGATGCTCGTGTTGCGCGTGGTGTAGGTGGAACCCGCGAGCACGACCATGCAGCCGTGCGGCTTGTTCTCCTCGGTGTAGGCCGCCGCGTTGTCCCGGAGCATCGCCTCGATACTCGCCCGCGCGGTCGGCTCTTCGCGCAGCGCGCGATCGGTGTAACCGCCGTCGGTACGTCCGTAGAGCTCGACGGCCGCGCGGAACAGCGCCTCCTTGTCGCCGAACGCGGCGTACAGGCTGGGGGAGTTGATCCCCATCGCGGCGGTCAGATCACTCATCGAGGCGCCCTCGTAGCCGTGCTCCCAGAACACCTCCATGGCGCGACGCAACGCCTCGGCTCGGTCGAAGGCCCGCGGTCGTCCCCGTTCGGCCATGGCAAAACCTTTCTGTGTCGATCGTTAAATATACCTCTTGACACCGGTGCTGCCGATGCGCTTGGCTATTTATGTATTGATCGACACAAAATGTGGAGGAGTACCGATGTCGGACCTCACGGGCAAGGTCGCGCTGGTCACCGGCGGTAGCCGCGGAATAGGGGCGGCCATCGCGCGCCGCCTCGCCGCGGCGGGGGCGGACGTGGCACTGACCTATCAGCACGCCGAGGGGCAGGCGAAGACGGTGGTCGGTGAGGTCGAGGCACTCGGACGCCGAGCCCTCGCGATCCAAGCCGACAGTGCCGACGCCACGGCGGTGCGCGCGGCGGTGGACCGCGCCGCGTCCGAACTCGGCGGGCTGGACATCCTGGTGAACAACGCGGGGATCTTTCCCTCGAAGCCGTTCGAGGAATTCACCGTCGCGGAGATCGACAACGCGCTCGGCGTGCACGCACGTGCCGCGTTCGTCGCCGCGCAGGCCGCGGTCGGATACATGACCGACGGCGGGCGGATCATCAGCATCGGCACCAACCTGACCGATCACGCCCCGTTCGCCGGTCTGTCGCTCTACAACCTCAGCAAGTCCGCTCTCAACGGGTTCACCAAGGCGCTGGCGCGCGAACTGGGCCCGCGTGCGATCACGGTGAACCTCGTGCAGCCCGGCTCCACCGACACCGATATGAACCCGCAGGACGGCGCGCACGCGCAGCAACAGCGCGACCTGACCGCGCTGGGCCGTTTCGGCGTCGCCGACGATGTCGCGGACGCGGTGGCCTATCTGGCCGGACCGTCCGGCCGCAGCGTCACCGGCGCGTTCCTCACCGTGGACAGCGGCACCAACGCCTGATCACCCGGCGAAGTACCGCCCCGGCGAGACCCCCACCGCCCGCCGGAACGCCGCGACGTAAGCGCTCGGCGTCGCGTAGCCGACCCGGCCCGCGATCCGGGCGATCGGCAGCCCGGCCGCGAGCAGCGGCAGGGAAGCGGCCAGCCGGATCTGCGTGCGCCACTGGCCGAAGCCGAGGCCGGTCTCCGCCACGAACAACCGGGCCAGCGTGCGCGGGCTGGCGGCGACGTGCGCGGCGAACTCGGCGAGCGTGCGCGGATCGGCCGGATCGGCGGCGAGCGCGTCCGCCACCTGCCGCGCCCGGGGGTCGGTGGGCCGATGCGCGCCGATCGGGATCACCTCGACGGGCTCGAGGAGGTCGAACACCACCGCCTCGGCGCGCGCCCGCCGCTCCCGGGTGGTGTGGGCCGTGGTGAGCAGGTCGAACAGTTCGTGCAGGAGTCGGGTCACGCGCAACATGGTCGGCGCGCCGAAGGCGATCGGACAGCGTCCGGGATCCAGGAAGATGCCCCGCATGGCCGCGCCGTCGGAGGTGCCGGTGCGATGCGCGATGCCCGCGGGGATCCACAGTGCCCTGGTCGGCGGCAACACCCAGCGGCTGTCGCCCACTTCGACCGCCAGGACTCCGCGGGCGGCCCAGGCGATCTGGTGTTGCGGATGTTCGTGCAACTCGAACCAGTGCCCCGCGGGAAGCACTCCGGCGCCGAACACCATGGCGGTCGCGCCGGGCGGGACGGGGTGGATCACGGCATGGCCGTTTCGCGACACGATATGTCACCGTAGCCTGTCGTGCCGGGTGCGATCCGTTCCTAACGTCGCAGGCATGGCGATGAACACACTTCACCGATTGCTGTGCCGCTCATCGATGTGGGAACGGGCCAGCGCGACGCGCATCGTGCCGTGGGCTCTGTCCGGCATCGACCTCGGCGCAGCGGCTCTGGAGATCGGTCCTGGCTACGGCGCCAACGTATCCGCGCTGCTGGCCCGGACCTCGACCCTCACCGGTGTCGAGATCGACCCGGCGCTGGCCGCCCGGCTGCGTGACCGGCACGGCGAGGCGATGACGGTGATCGACGGCGACGGCGCCGAGATGCCCCTGCCCGCGGAACGTTTCGACTCCGTAGTCTGCTTCACGATGTTGCACCACGTGCCGACGCCGGGCAGGCAGGACGCTTTGTTCGCCGAAGCCCTGCGGGTACTGCGCCCCGGCGGAGTGTTCGCGGGCAGCGACGGGCTCGACGGCCGCATGTTCCGGCTCATACACCTGGGCGACACCTGCGTCCCCGTGCCACCGGAGACGGCCGCCGACCGGCTGCGCCGGGCCGGCTTCACCGACGTGCGGATCGACACCGGCACTTCGAGTTTCCGCTTCCGGGCTCGACGGCCGGAATGAGTATCGCCGGGTAAGACGCTGGAACGGCGCGGTCGCACGCAGACGTAGTCGCACCGAGTTGCTCTCGGAAATCCCGCGCCGACCCCAGCGTTCCCCCGCCGACCGCTCAGCCGGGAGTCGTCGTGAAGAACCGCTGGGGGTCCAGGGCGCTGATGGGCGTCCATCGCGCCTGCGGTGCGGACTCGTCCGCATCCTGCGGCGCTGCGGCGAAATAACCCTGGATCGCCAAGGCGAGCCGGGGATTCTCGTCGATCTGCCGCGCCATCTCGTAGTAGACCGCCAGCACGTGGACGCACCGTGCCGAGCGCGCGGTGCATGAACAATCGGTTCCGGCGAGGACGGGCGCGAGCGAGACCCCGGCCGCGCCGATCGCGCGGTGCATGTCGTCGGTCAGCACTGTGGGGTCCGGCACGATCCCGGCGATGGCGGTGATCGTCGCGCGGGACAGCGCCGCCACCTCCACGTGGGTCAGCGAGGCCTGACCGCCACGGTGGATGGTGGCCCGCACCACCCGTCCCTCGACGGTGGCCCGCACGCCGTTGTTGCGGGCGATGCTGCGCGCGCGGGGCAGCAGCGGGTCCGGCCGGGTCTGGCGCAGCGGCTCGGCCAGGCGCACCCAGTCCATGCCCCACGCGGTGTAACCGAATTCGTTGTCGGCCATCAGTTTCCCCTCTTGCGGCGCAGGATCTCGATCAGCTGGTCGTCGTCGAGCGCGGCCAGTGCCGCGATGCCCGCCGTGTCGCCGAGGTCGCGCAGTGCCGCCTTGCGGTCGTGCATGCCCGCGATGTGCTCCTCCACGGTGGTGGTCGAGGTGAGGGTGGTGACGGTGACCGTGCGGGTCTGGCCGATCCGGTGGACCCGGTCGGAGGCCTGTGCCTCCACCGCGGGGTTCCACCAGCGGTCGAAGTGGACGACGTCGGCGGCGCGGGTCAGTGTGAGTCCGGTACCCGCCGCGCGCAGGCTCAGCACCAGGATCGGCGGTCCGTCCTCGGCTTGGAACCCGGCGACGATCTCGGCGCGTTCGGTCTGGCTCGAGCCACCGTGGAAGAACGGCGCCGCCACCCCGAACTGTTCGGCGAAATGGCGTACCAGCAGTTCACCGGTCCGGCGGTACTGGGTGAAAACGATCGTCGGACTGCCTGTTTCGAGATTGGTGGCGATGATGTCGGTGCACAGGTCGAGTTTTCCGGAGCGGCCGGCCAACTCGTCGAGTTCGCCGGTGATCAGCCCGGGATGGTTGCACACCTGTTTGAGGGCGGTCAGCGCCGCGAGCACGCGGCCGTGGCGCTCGATGCCCGCCCCGAATCCGTCGTCGACGGCTTTGTCGAGCAGTTGGTCGTAGAGCCGCTCTTGTTCGTCGGTGAGGTCACAGAGCAGGCCGCTGTGGATCTTGGCGGGCAGTGCGGCGGCGACCTGGCTCTTCTTGCGTGCCAGCACGACCGGTTCGATGGTGTCGCGCAGCCGTGCCGCGGCGGCCGCCGAACCCTCGTGGATCGGCCGCACGAAGCGCCGCCGGAACTGCGTCCGGTACCCGAACAACCGGGGCGCCACCAGGTGCAGCAATGCCCACAATTCGTCGAGATGGTTCTCCACCGGCGTGCCGGTCAGCGCGACGGTCGCGGCCGCGTCGATCGCTCGCGCGGCTTTCGCGACTTGGGTGCGGGGATTCTTCAGGGCCTGCGCCTCGTCGAAGACGGCCGTCGCCCAGCTGAGGTGCGTCAACAGCCACCCGTGCAGCCGCAAGGTCGGATAGCCGGTGACGACGACCGTCGCGGCATCGGCGTCGAGGTCGCCGCCGCGCCACGCGACCACGCGCAGCCCCGGCGCGAACCGGCCGATCTCGTGCGCCCAGTTGCCGACCAGCGAGGTCGGGCACACCACCAGCTGCGGGCCCGCCTCGGCGCGGTCGAGCAGGAAACCGATGGTCTGCACGGTCTTGCCGAGACCCATCTCGTCGGCGAGCACCGCGCCGCCGTGCGCGGCCACGGTCTCACGCAGCCAGCCCACTCCGCGTGCCTGGTAGGGCCGCAGCCGTGCTTTCAGCGTCGCCCGCAGGTCCGCGGTGATCGCTTCGGTGTCGCGCAGTACATCGAGCGCGCGTTGCGCCGAGACGATCGCCGTGCCGGAGGCGTCCGGCACGGCGTGCGCGGCTACGGGCAGCTCGTCCGGGCCGGTGCCGGAGAACTCACCGGCGAGGGCGCAGCGCACCACCCGCTGCCAGGCCGCGATCGACTCGCCCGGGTTATCCACCGTCGCGGCCGCGAAGGTCTCGGGGTCCACCAAGGCGGCGTCGACGTCGGCGACGCCGAGACCGCCGTCGACGGCGACCGGGACGGCCAGCGCGAGGGTCTCCCGGTCGCCATGCCCGCGCGGGGCCGGGCCGGTGCCGTGGCCGTCCCAGCTCCAGAGCGCGAACATGTGCCGATCCGGCAGGTAAGTGGCGTGTGTGCTGGGCAGAACGCACCCCCAAAATCAACGTATGGTGTACGGAGTATCGTGACAACGTACACCGTACCGGATTTGTTCCGAGGAGTCCGAGATGCCCGAGGAGCCCGTGAGCGACGAGATCACTCCCGACCAGGCCCGGCAGCTGATGAGCCTGCTGTGGCGGCACGACCTCCCGCCGCGTCCGTCCGGCCGCGGCCCGAAACCGGCGGTCAGCGTCGACGCGGTGGTCGGCGTGGCGGTCGGGCTCGCCGATCGCGAGGGCTACGACAAGGTCTCCATCCGCACCGTCGCCGCCGAGTTGGGGTTGCGGCCGATGAGCCTCTACACGTACGTGCCGAGCAAGGACGCGCTGACGGTCCTCATGGTCGACGCGGTCGCCGACGAGGACGCACCCCTTCCCGGCGACCTGCCGCCGCGCGAACGCCTGGCCGCGGTGGCCCGTCAGGTCCGTGCGGAACTCACCGCGCACCCCTGGTTGCTCGAGGTGTCGCCCTGGCGGCTGGTGCTCGGGCCGGGACGAATGCGTCGCTACGAGCGGCAGCTCGCCGCGATAGACGGGCTCGGATTGTCGGAGGTGGCGATGGACCGGGTGATCGCCGTGCTGTCGGAGTTCGCCACCGGTAACGCCCGCATGGCGGTCGCCGCGGCCCGGGAGACCGGGCGCATGAGCGACGCACGCTGGTGGGAGGTGCACGGCCCCCTGCTGGCCGAGGTCATGCCACCGGGCCGCTTCCCGCTCTCCTCCCGCGTCGGAGCGGCGGTCGGCGAGCTGTACCAAGCCCCCGCCGACCCGGACGGCGCGTTCGAATACGGCCTGGCGAGACTGCTGGACGGCATCCTCGCCACGGTGTCCGCGGGCTGACCGTCCGACCGTCCCCGCACACGCCGACAGCGGGCGACCGGTAGGTCACCCGCTGCCGACGGAAACGGTGTTCTGTTGTCCGATGCTGTTGTGTCAGGACGCGAGGAGCAGGTCAGAGCGCGGGAGCGGACTCCGTGTCGATCACGGCGTCCAGCTCACGCAGCCGATCCATGTGTTCGTTCGCGTGGTGCTGGCAGAAGAGCAACTCTCCACCCGCGGGCAGTACGGCGCGCACTCGGGCGGCCGCCCCGCAACGGTCGCAACGATCGACCGCGGTCAGTGGGGTGCTTGTCAGGGTTCCTGGCATGACTCCTCCGTCCTGGCTCCCGGTCCCGACGACCGTTCACCTGGTGTGGGGCCCGTGGTCACTCACCACGAGCTCGCTACCGCTACTTCCCAGCAGGGGTATGACTACTCTGTCAGACGTTCGGGACGGGGGAGTTTGTTCCCGCGCGTGAATCAGTGTGTTTTCGATAACACGACCAGGGATTTCGCTAAGGGCGAACGCCGCAGGTCCTGTCGTCTATGTGCACTGCGTCACATCCTCGATCGACCGATTCAGTTGTCCACTGGGAGATTACCCGTGACGTATGACACTCACACTCTTGTTCACCTATGCGCTTCGGTGGAATGGCTTTCCGCTCGGCAAACGGGGGAGTACCGGCCGCCCTCGCTCGCCGAGGAAGGGTTCATCCACCTCTCCTCGCCGCAGCAGGTGCACCTGCCCGCGAACCGTTTGTTCGTGGGACGGCGGGATCTGGTGCTGCTGTGCATCGACACCCGCCGCGTCGGCTCGCCGATCAAGTGGGAGCCGGGCGTCCCGACCGATCCGGAAGCGATGCTCTTCCCACACCTGTACGGTCCTGTGCCGGTGAGCGCGGTGACGGACGTCGAGGAGTACCTGCCCGGCGCGGACGGGACGTTCGCCCCGCTCGCGACCTGACTCATCGGTCGCGGATCTCGCGCGCCACGATGGCGGCTTGAACCCGCGATCGCACACCGAGTTTCGTCAGCACCCGCGAGACGTGCGTTTTGACGGTGGTCTCGCCGATGAACAGCCGACCCGCGATCTGCGCGTTCGACAGGCCGTCGCCGAGACAGTCGAGCACTTCGCGTTCCCGCTCGGTGAGTTCGTCGAGCCCGTCGGGAGCGGTCTGCGGCACAGCCTGATTCGAGACGTACGCCGAGATCACCGCTCGTGTCACTTCCGGAGCCAGCACCCCGTCACCCGCCGCGACGGCGCGCACCGCCGCCACCAGCGCCTGCGCGGTCGTGGATTTCAGCACGAACCCCGACGCTCCCGCGCGCAGCGTACGGAACACGTACTCGTCCAAGTCGAACGTGGTCAGAATGAGCACCTTCGCCAGGCCGTCCGCGGTGATCCGCTCGGTCGCGGTGATCCCGTCGACCCCGGGCATCCGGACGTCCATCAGCACCACCTGTGGCCGCAGCGCTTTGGCCTGGGCCACCGCGACATCACCGTCGGCGGCCTCGCCGACCACCTCGATATCGTCCTCGGCATCCAGGATCATCCGCAGGCCCGCGCGGATCGCCGCATGGTCGTCGGCGACCACCACCCGAATCCTCATGCGACACCTGCGGAACCGAGCGGCAGTCTGGCCAGGACTTCCCAGTCGCCGGAATCCGGTCCGGCTCGCAGGCTTCCACCGAGTACGGCGGCCCGCTCGCGCATGTTCACCACGCCGCGACGCCCGGCTTCCGCCGCGGACCGGGGCGTCCGCGACGGCACGGTCGGGTTTCGGACGGATATTCGCAACGTCTGGTCCTCGGTTCGCACATCGATCGAGACCGGTTGCCCAGGAGCGTGTTTCATCGCGTTGGTCAAAGCCTCCTGAACGATGCGGTAAGCGGCCTGGTCGACCGCGCTCGGCAGCTCGGCGCAGTCGAGTGATTCGCGCACCCGTACCGAGATCCCCGCCGCGCGTGCGGCGTCCACCAGGATCGACAGCTGCGCGAGTGTGCGCGGTGCGGCGGCCTCGGCCGCGTCGTCGTCGCTGCGCAGCAGCCCGATCATGGTGCGCATCTCCTCCAGCGCGCTGAGGCTGTCGGCGCGGATGGACCGCATGATCCCGGCCACCGCTGGGTCCGGGTCGTGGCGAGCAGGCAGGCCGAGCGCCGCCTCCGCGTGCAGCGCGATGGCCGACAGGTGCCCGGCGATCACGTCGTGCAGGTCGCGCGCCATCGTGGTTCGCTCGTCGGCGATCGCCGCGCGACGGTCGAGTTCGGCGACCAGTGTCAGTGCTCGAGCGCGGCTGCGCTCGGCGTCGGCGATCTCCTTGTGCGTGCGCACCGAGCTCGCCCACCAGATCGGCGCCGCGACGAAGCTGAAGACCGCCACCAGCGCCACCGCGACCGAATGCGGGTCGCGGGTCGCGGCCAGCGTCAGCACGACGACGATCCCGGAGAGCGCCGACCAGGACAGGGCGGTGATCCGTGCGGCGCGGCGCCCGGCATACAACACCGCCGAATAGATCAGGTCGGCGTAGATGATCCATACCGGCACCGTGGCGCCGAGCTGGATGTCCACCGCCAGCGGGAGCAGCCCGCACAGCATCGCCGTGACCGGCGTCCGCCGCCGGAAGAACGTCGCCAGGCACAGCACCGCCAGCACACCGAATCGGACCCACCACGCGACGTGCCCGGCGCGATCGGTCATCGTGGACAGGCCTGCCAGGTACAACGTTGCGCCGCCCGCGAACGCGATCACCGCGCCCAGCGCATCTCGGGTCCGCTCGGGCAATTCCGACCACCGCCGCACGGCTCCATCACAACACAGCCGGCGCGACGCGCCATCGGCCGAAGTGATGACCGATCCGTTCATCGGCGCGGTGATCCGGTTAATCTGGAGAGCGTGAACGTCGACGTCACCGCACTACCCGGAATCGGTGTCCGGAAGGACTTCGGAGTGCGTTCCGGTCGCCGAATCGGCGTGGTCGCCCACCGCGACGGTGATATCGACCTGATCGTCTCCAAACTCGATGATCCCGACGCCTGTGCCGCGCAGATCCCGCTGACCACCGATGAAGCGGCGGTCCTGGCGAACCTGCTCGGCGCGCCGCAACTGGTCGCCAAGCTCAACGACGACCATCGCGATCTGCCCGGGATCACCACGCGCCAGCTGCCGATCGGGGACGACTCCCCGTACGACGGTCGCACCCTCGGCGAGACCGAGATGCGCACCCGCACGAAGGTCTCCATCGTCGCGGTCATGCGAGCCGGGCAGTTGCATCCCTCGCCCGGTCCCGATTTCACCTTCACCGCGGGCGACCTGCTCGTGGTCGTCGGCACTCCGGAGGGCTTGGATGCCGCCGCGAAGATATTGACGCACGGCTGAGCCGTGACGGACACCGCGCTCGCCCTGATCGAGCTCGGAGCGGTTCTCTTCGTTCTCGGCATGCTGGGCCGTGTCGCGGGCCGGGTCGGCATGTCACCCATTCCGCTGTACCTGCTCGGTGGCGTCGCCTTCGGTCAGGGCGGCTTCATCGAGCTCGGGGCCGCGCACGACTTCGGTCATGTGGCCGGTGAGATCGGGGTCGTGCTGCTGCTGTTGCTGCTCGGCTTGGAGTACACCGCGGCGGAGCTGGTAACCGGGCTGCGCCGTTCCTGGCCGGCCGGCCTGGTGGACATCGTGGTCAACGCCACGCCCGGCGCCGTGGTGGCGGTGATGCTGGGCTGGGGCGTCAACGGGGCGATCACGATGGCGGGTGTCACCTACATCTCTTCCTCGGGCATCGTGGCGAAGGTCCTCGACGACCTCGGCCGCCTGGGCAACCGGGAGACACCGGTGATCCTGTCCATCCTCGTCTTCGAGGATCTGGCGATGGCGGTCTACCTGCCCATTCTCACCACGGTGCTGGCAGGGCTGAGCTGGATCAGCGGACTGCGCGCCCTGGCGCTGGCACTGGTCACCATCACCCTGGTTCTCGTGGTCGCGCTGCGCTACGGACGCTACGTGTCGGCGGTGGTGGACAGCGCCGACCGTGAGGTCTTCCTGCTCACGCTGCTCGGCGCGGCGCTGCTGGTGGCCGGTGTCTCCTCCGCGCTGAGCGTGTCGGCGGCGGTCGGGGCCTTCCTGCTGGGCATCGCGATCTCCGGCTCGACCGCGCACGCGGCGGCGAAGATGCTCGAACCGCTACGCGACCTGTTCGCGGCCATCTTCTTCGTGGCCTTCGGGTTGAGCACCGAGCCGCGGTCGATCCCGCCGGTGTTGGGCTGGGCGATCGCGCTGGCGGCGATCAGTGTCGTGACGAAGGTGGCGACGGGGTGGTGGGCTGCCGCGCGAGAGGGCATTCGACCCATGGGCCGGGCCCGGGCGGGCGCGGCCCTGGTGGCGCGCGGCGAATTCTCCATCGTGATCGCGGGACTGGCGGTGAGCGCGGGCGCGATGGACGGACAGCTCACCGCTCTGGCCTCGACCTACGTGCTGCTGATGGCGGTGCTGGGACCGATCGTGGCGCGTGTCATCGAGCCGGTCGTCGGGCTGCTGCAGCACCGTGGCCGCCCCGAGCCCGTGATCTCCTGATCAGTCCTGCGCGGGGTTGGCTCTCCGCGCGGCGGTCCGTTCCGCCCAGCGCCGGTCGTACCGCGCCCCGGAATCGGCACGGGAGAGGCCGTAGTTGCCGACATCCGCGGCGACGGCAATCCTTGGAAAGCGCGACGCCCGCATTCGCCGGCCGCTGGAGGATCCAGCGGCACGACGAATGCGGGCGTCGAGACGGTGCGACCTAGTCCAGGTAGTCGCGCAGGACCTGGGAGCGGCTCGGGTGGCGCAGCTTGCTCATGGTCTTGGACTCGATCTGGCGGATGCGTTCGCGGGTGACCCCGTAGACCTGGCCGATCTCGTCGAGGGTGCGGGGCTGGCCGTCGGTGAGACCGAAGCGCAGCCGGACCACGCCCGCCTCACGCTCCGACAGCGTCTCCAGCACCGACTGCAGCTGATCCTGCAGCAGGGTGAAGCTCACGGCGTCCACCGCGACCACGGCCTCGGAGTCCTCGATGAAGTCACCGAGCTGGCTGTCGCCCTCGTCACCGATGGTCTGGTCCAGCGAGATGGGCTCACGCGCGTACTGCTGGATCTCCAGCACCTTCTCCGGCGTGATGTCCATTTCCTTGGCCAGCTCCTCCGGCGTCGGCTCGCGGCCGAGGTCCTGGAGCAGCTCGCGCTGGATGCGGCCGAGCTTGTTGATGACCTCCACCATGTGCACCGGAATGCGGATGGTGCGGGCCTGGTCGGCCATGGCGCGGGTGATGGCCTGCCGGATCCACCAAGTGGCGTACGTGGAGAACTTGTAGCCCTTGGTGTAGTCGAACTTCTCCACCGCGCGGATCAGACCCAGGTTGCCTTCCTGGATCAGGTCGAGGAACGCCATGCCACGGCCGGTGTAGCGCTTGGCCAGCGAGACGACCAGACGCAGGTTGGCCTCGAGCAGGTGGTTCTTGGCGCGGTTGCCGTCCCGCACGATCCAGTTGTAGTCGCGGCGCATCGCGACCGGCAGCTTCTCGCCCTGTTCGGTGAACTCGCGCACCTTCTCCGCGGCGTAGAGGCCCGCCTCGATCCGCTTGGCGAGTTCGACCTCCTCCTCGGCGTTGAGCAGCGCGACCTTGCCGATCTGCTTGAGGTAGGCGCGCACCGAGTCGGCGGAAGCGGTGAGCTCGGCATCCTTGCGGGCCTGGCGCAGCGCCTCGGATTCCTCTTCGTCCCAGACGAAATCGCCGGAGGCCTTGTCCGCCGCCGTGGGTTCGTCGGACTCGGCCTCGGGCGCCTCGGCCTCCTCGGCGGCGTCGACCAGGTCGTCGCCGTCGGTGAGGTCCTCCTCGGAGACCTCGAGATCGCCGAGATCCTCGAGATCGAGCGACTCGTCCTCGATCGCCTCGTCGGCGCCGGGCTCGCCGTCCGGACCCGCCTTCTTGGTGCCGGCCTTCTTCGCGGGAGCCTTGGTCGCCTTCGCGGCTTTCTTGGCAGGCGCCTTCTTGGCGGCGGCCTTCTTCGCCGGAGCCTTCTTCGCGGCAGCTTTACGGACCGGCCGTGCTGCGTTTACATCTGCGGAGTCGGCATCGGCCGATTCGGCGGTCTGACGGGTATTCGTGGCTACCACGTACGCCCTTTCGTGACGGTCTCGTGCGGCGTCACGCCAGAGTTGGGTTCCGGCGGAGCGATCTGTCGGGTTTCACCGGCGCAGCGCCGGTCGGGGTTTCTCCGGCTCAGCCGGGCACGTTCCATTGTAACGATCTAACCAGGGTACCTACGGCACGATGCCGGGAACGGCATCCTCGCGGTACCCGCGCGCCTCATGGGGCGACACCCCCCGCGATCGCCATGGCGGCGCCGACGATGCCCGCGGTGTTGCGCAGGCGCGCCGGAATGACCGGGGTCTGGTTCGTGAGCAGCGGAATCCAGTGCTCGGCGTCCCTGCTGATGCCTCCGCCCGCGACGAAGACGACGGGGAAGAACAGGTTCTCCAGTGTGGTCAGGACCAGGCTGACCTGCGCTGCCCACTGTTCGTAGGTCAGGTCGTCGCGTTCCTTCACCGAGGCCGCCGCGCGGTGCTCGCTCTCCATGCCCCCGACCTCCAGGTGGCCGAGCTCGGTGTTGGGCACCAGCGTGCCGTGGTAGAGCAACGCGGAGCCGATGCCGGTGCCCAAGGTCAGCAGCATGACCAGTCCCGCGAAATTCCTGGCCGCGCCGTAGCGGTCCTCGGCCATGCCCGCGGCATCCGCGTCGTTGAGCACGGTGACCGGCCGGCCGCCGAGGGCGGCGGAGAACAGCGCGCGCGCGTCGGTGCCGATCCAGGACTTGTCGATGTTGGCCGCGGTGCGTGCCACACCGCCGATCACCACGGCGGGCAGTGTGAGGCCCACCGGACCGTTCCACCCGGCCTTGGCGACCAATTCGGCCACCGCCTCCGCCACGGCGAACGGTGTCGCGGGGTGCGGCGTCGCGATCTTGATCCGCTCGTGGACCAACTCGCCGGTGGCCAGATCGACCACGCCGCCTTTGACGCCGCTGCCGCCGATATCGATGCCGAATGCGTGCCCCCGAGCGGACATGACTAACCCCTCGTTCCCTGTGCTGGCCGATGTGATGACAGCGCTGCACGGGGCCCACGGCGCCACGGCGGGCGTTGCGATGGGATGCCCGACGACGGCGCTGTGTCGTGCACGACAAGAGTAATGCGACCCCGAGGCTGGGCGTTCGGCGAGGATATGTGATGCGATGGAAGGCGTGCCGGAAACCACATCGTCAGTGTCCGACTACACCTCCGACTCGTTCGTCTCGATCGTCGCGCGTGGCGACGAAGCCGACCTGCGGCGTATCGCGGTCGACATCGCCGAGACGGCCGCCGCCCATGTCCGCACCCGCCGTCCCGAGGTGTTCGGGCCTTCGGGCGCGCACGCCGAAGGCGCCGTACAGTCCAAGAGCCACGAGACCGACCCGGTGACCATCGTGGACACCGAGACCGAAGAGCTGATCCGAAAACTGCTCGCCGAACAGCGCCCCGGCGACCCGATCCTCGGCGAGGAGGGCGGCGGCAGCATCGATGACGCGAGCGCCGACACCGTCCACTGGGTGGTGGACCCGATCGACGGCACCGTCAACTTCCTCTACGGCGTCCCCGGCTACGCCGTGTCGGTGGCCGCGCTGCGTGGCGGGCGACCGGTCGCGGGCGCCGTGGTGGACGTGGCCCGGGCGGCCACCTACAGCGCGGGGCTCGGCCTCGGTGCGCTGCGGGTCGACGCCGACGGCGTGGTGGAGCACTTGAGCTGCACGCCCGTCGAATCGGTCGCGATGGCTTTGGTCGCCACCGGATTCGCCTACGGCAGGCACCGCAGGACCAGGCAGGCGGAACTGGTCGCGCAGGTGCTGCCGCACGTGCGCGACATCCGTCGTTTCGGCGCGGCGGCGCTGGACCTGTGCCATGTCGCGGCGGGCCGGGTGGACGCCTATTACGAGCACGGACTGAACGCCTGGGACTGGGGCGCAGGCGCGCTGATCGCCGCGGAGGCGGGCGCGCGGCTGACGTTGCCGCCCGCGACGGTGCCGGGCACCGACGGCGACCTGGTGGTGGCCGCCGCGCCCGGCATCGCCGACGAACTCGGGGAACTGCTGGCCCGGGTCGGCGCTACCGAGCCGATTCCGGACCGCTGATCAACAGCGCGCGTTCCGCGCGGCTGGTCAACAGCGCGCGTTCCGCGCGGCGTCGAGCAGCTTGATATCGATGGATGTGGAGTTGCCCGGCGCGGGGTTCTTGAGCGAACGCAGCACTTCCTCGGCGTCGTTGCTGGGCCGGATGTCCCGGAACAACGAGCCGAGCACCAGATCGACCGTGTCGTCGCCGCGCTGATCCTCGATCAGCTCGGCGCACGGCGCGACCAGTTGCACGGATGCGGCGGCCGGTCGGCCGTTGACGCCGAAGCGGATCTGTCCGGCGCATTCCAGGTCGCCGTTGACGTATACCGAATCGTTGCCGTACTGCATTCCTGGCGCGCCGGCGAAGCCGAGGTCGCCGAGCTTGGCGGCGACGTGCGCGGCCTGCCCGCGCTGGTTGTTGGCGTTCAGCACGCGCACCTTGCTCGCTGACAGCGGTGCGGGTTCCACGTCTTCCAGTCGCCCCGCGCCGACCCGCTGACCGAGCGGAGTCGCTTGGGGCGCACCCGGATCCGAGGCGGGGCTCGGTGAGTTGCACGCCATCGCGGTGTAGTCGGTGTCGTGCGTCGTGAGGGCTTTGATCCAGACGATCCCGCTGATCAGAGCGAGAACGCCGAGCATGATGAGCCAGGGCTGCGGGCGGCGGCGCAGGAACGGACGACCTTGCGGATCCGTCGCGCTGCCTTCGGTGATCAGTGAAACCACCAGCACACTCTACGAAAATGTGGCGAGGGCGCGGCGCAAGGTCTCGGTGCGTTCCCCGAACGGTGTCGATTGGCCCTCGATTTCGACTCGTCTGTGTTTTGATTGCGACTTTTGCTCCGGCGTCCGCTATTGTCTGGCGGCCCAGATCGAATCGCCGGTGCGGAAATCAGTGGTCGGTCGCGGGAACAAGAAGGGCATGTCCTGCGTTTACCCAGCGCTATCGGGAGTGGATCGGCACGATCCGCCCTGATAGGCGACCGGTGTACGTGTGACGTGCACCACCGGCGGGGCGGCTTCCGTCGCGGCGGTTCCGGCAGGAATCGGGTGTGAGCGGACCGGTCCGGGATATACGGAGTTAGGACGAGGGGAAGACGACATGGCAACCGACTATGACGCACCGAGGCGCACCGAAACCGACGATGTGTCGGAGGATTCGCTGGAGGAGCTGAAGGCTCGTCGTAACGAGGCACAGTCCGCCGTCGTGGATATCGACGAATCCGATACCGCGGAGTCGTTCGAGCTTCCCGGCGCCGACCTGTCCGAGGAAGTGCTGACGGTTCGGGTGATCCCGAAGCAGGCCGACGAGTTCACCTGTTCCAGCTGTTTCCTGGTCCATCACCGGAGCAGGCTGGCCAGTGAGAAGGGCGGCCAGATGATCTGCATGGATTGCGCCGCCTGATCTCGACGAGATCGAACAATGTGTCAGCCCGCGCTCGGTAGACCGAGCGCGGCAAGGACCCGTTCGGGCCGCCGCGTACTGACCAGCCAGTACGGCGTCGGATCGTCCGGGTCGTCGAGCACGAGCAAAACCATCGGCCCCACCCAGGGGCGATGCTGGACATAGGCGGCGGGGTCGAGCTGGCGACCCAGCGCCGCGCTTTTCGCGGTGGGGGCGACGATGGCCGCGCGGGCCACGAAATTCACCGGCAGATGCGCGCGATCGGCGCGCAACTCCGGTGTCCCGGTCGCGTCCGGCGCCACTTCGACGCGATGTCTGCTCAGCCACAGCAGCACCCAGACCGGCACCGGGAACAGCAGCACGTAGGGCAGCCACGCCCGTAATCCCGGGGCTCCCATGTGGATCTCCGCCGCGAGCAACCCGGTGAGAGCGAAGGCCACGGGCCACCACCACAGCGGCACCCACAGACGCTCCCGGTACAGGTGCGCTTGCTGCTTTTTCTCGTCCGCGGTCATGGGATTGGGCTGGTCCGACACGAGTCAACACTAAGTCACGAGGGCGAACAGCCTACGCGTAGGCTCGTCCAACGTGAGCGCACTTTCACCCATACCCTTGCTGCGGCTGGACCCCGGCATACCTGTGCCCACGCGCGCCCATGCGGGCGACGCGGGCGTGGATCTGTGCACCACGCAAGACGTCATCCTGGAGCCGGGCGAGCGGGTGCTGGTCGGCACCGGTGTCGCCGTCGCGCTACCGGCCGGCACGGTCGGCTTGATCCATCCGCGCTCGGGTCTGGCGGCCAAGGCCGGCCTGTCGGTGGTCAACACCCCGGGCACGATCGACGCAGGGTATCGGGGCGAGATCAAGGTGTGCCTGATCAACCACGACCCGCGCACGCCGATCGAGTTGCGTCGCGGCGACCGGATCGCGCAACTGCTGGTGCAACGAGTGGAGCTGGTGGATTTCGTGGAGGTCGACTCGCTCGACGAGACGACCAGGGGGGCGGGCGGCTACGGCTCCAGCGGCGGCCACGCGAGCCTGACCGCGCAGACGAACGGGGCGGGCCGGACGACCGGCAAGGAGGCATGACGGGAATGTTCGGAAAGAGAAAGAAGTCGAGCCGGGCCGCGGACGACCGATACGACGAGGCGGAGGACTACGCCGACTATGAGCCCGAGTCCGACTACGAGTCCGACTACGAGTCCGACTACGAGTCCGACTATGAGTCCGACTACGACGACGACTTCTACGACGACGCCCCCACCGACGAGCGCTCGTACGAGGGCGTCGACCTCGACGCCGACCGGCCGCACGGCCGACCCGGCCCCTACGACTACGACGAGGTCGACGAACTGCTGGATTCGGTGTCCGAGCAGCGGCTGGATCTCGGGTCGGTCCTGTTGCCGGTCCCGCCGGGCGGTCAGCTGCAGGTCGAGATGACCCCGGAGGGGCAGCCGCAGGCGGTGCACCTGGCCACCGAGCACGGCCGGATCACCGTCGCGGCCTACGCCGCGCCCAAGACCTCCGGCCAATGGCGGCTGGTCGCCGCGGATCTCGCCGACTCGCTGCGCAAGGACGGGGCCAGGGTGTCGGTGGAGAACGGCCCGTGGGGCCGGGAACTGCTGGCCCTGACCGAGGGCGCCGACCTGCGTTTCATCGGTGTGGACGGCTATCGCTGGATGGTGCGGCTGGTCGCGGCGGGCCCCTCGGGCGCTGCGGACGACGGCAGTCCGCTGGTGAAGGCGGCGCGCGCGATCTTGAGCGAGACGGTGGTGCGGCGTGGCGAGGACCCGCTGCCCGTGCGCGAGCCGCTGCCCGTCGTGCTGCCGCAGCAGTTGTCCGAGCAGCTGGCCGCGGCCCATCAGCAGCAGGTCGAAGCTCAACAGCAGGCGATGGCCGCGCAGGCGGCGGCGCAGACCGGCGCGCAGCCGGTGGTGCCGCGGATGTCGCAGGGACCTCGACGCGGTGCGGACGGCTCGGCCATGCAGCAGCTCGGCCTGAACTGAGCCGACCGAGCCGACGAACTCACTCGAAGGCGCCGAGCCCCGCGTGCCCCAGTATCGCGGGGTCGGCGCCGAGTTCTTCCAGGGTGATCCGGTGCAGGTGGGAGTGCGGGGCCGCCGTCGCCCACTCCTCGGCCACCGCCGCCGGGTGCACCGGGTCGTCGACCGCGGCGACCACCGCGAGCGGCGGCTCGAAGGTGGCCAGCCGCTCGACGTCCGGCCACTTGTAGTCCGCGGCCTCCTCCAGCGCCTGCGGAAGATCCGGCCACTGGGCCCGCCAGGACTGGGTCAGCGCGTCCGCCAGCCACCGCGGACTGCTCGACCGCATGCGGTCGAGCACCGTCGCCAGACCGTCGGCGCGCAGTTGCGCCGCGGTGGCCGCGGCGCTGAGCGCGGCCGGGCAGGCGGCGGTGTCGCTCCCGGTCCAGGCGGGCAGCGCCGCCACGACCCCGACGACGCGATCCGGATGCTCGGCCGCCCACTCCAGTGCTATCGCGGCGCCGAGCGAGATCCCCGCCGCCAGCACCGGTGCCGAATCCGCCGCGGCGTCCAGCGCGGCCCGGCAGCTCGCCACCACGCGGCGCGGGTCCGGTTCCACCGCGACGAATTCCAGTCCGCGGGCAGCGCTGGCGGGCCCGAAGGCGCGCCTGGCGAAGGCGGCGTCGGACCCGGTTCCGGGCAGTGCCACGACGCGAGCGAGGTGTGGGGAGGCGAACATCGGTCCGAGCGTAGCGGGGGTCGCCCGGCCCATCTACAGTGGCGTTGTACGACCACGACAGGTCGTGCGGATCGGATCCCTCACGATGGTGTGCGACCCACGCCATCTGCTCTACGCAGGAGAGCGTGCACAATGTCATCCGCAGCCTCAGGATATTTTCGCCGTCTGGGCCGCAGGCTGACCGAAGACATCGATCAGCTGGATGCCGAAGAGCTGGCCGAGACATCCGAGGCCTCGGGAGCGTGTCGCGCGTCGGAGTGCCGACGCGGTGACGAGGCCACCATGCTCGGTAGGCTCCGCAGCGTCGAAGCGTGTCCCAAGTCCGCAGGCGCCAGCGTCCAGGCGGAGTTCTTCGACGGCACCGACGCCATCACGCTGGTCTGGATCGGGCGTAGGCGCATTCCCGGCATCGAGCCGGGTCGGCGCATCCTCGTCCGTGGCCGGGTGGGCGATCGGGACGGCCGCAAAGTGATCTTCAACCCTTACTACGAATTGCGCGGGAACAGCTGACGTATGCCATTGAGCGACGACAACGCAGGATCGGACGACCGCACCGGGCTCGCCGTGCCCGACCGTGAGGAAGAACGTGCCGAGCAGACCCTCCTCGAACAACTCGGCGGCTTCAGCGGCCTGATCTACTCGACGCTCCCCGTTGTCGTGTTCGTACCCGTCAACAGCGTCGCCGGGCTGACCGCCGCCATCTGGTCGGCTCTCGGGGTGGCCGCCGCCATCCTCCTCTGGCGTCTGGTGCGGCGCGATCCCATTCAGCCCGCCATCTCGGGCTTCTTCGGCGTCGGCATCTGCGCTTTCATCGCCTACCGGATGGGCGAGGCCAAAGGGTTCTTCCTCTTCGGCATCTACACCAGCCTCCTCTACGCCGGGGCGTTCCTCGTGTCCATCCTCGTTCGTCGGCCGCTGGTCGGCGTGATCTGGGGGGTGCTCAACGGCCACGGCTCGGACTGGCGGTCCGATCCGCGCGCGGTGCGACTCTACGACCTGGCCACCACGACCTGGATCGTGGTGTTCGGCGCGCGCTACCTGGTGCAGTCGCAGCTCTACGACACCGACCGGACGGGCTGGCTCGCGTTCGCCCGTATCGGGATGGGCTGGCCGCTGACCGCCGTGGCGCTGGGCGTCACCATCTGGGCGGTGCGCCGGGCTGGTCACCTGCCCACCAAGACGGTGGCCGCGACCGGCTCGGCCTGAGCGTCGGCCCCGCGCCGCCGCCCGGCGAAAACCACAGGGGTGGGGTAAGTCCCACCGCCGAGGTGGGTGGTAACCCACCCTGGGGTGCCTGGTTGCCGTTCCGCGTTCATCAGACGATCTATGCGTACCGAGAACACGCACTGATCGGCAAGAAAGGACTAGGACGTGGCTACCGAGCACAACACCGCGGCGCTGCCCAAGAACCACCATCCCGCTCTCTCGGAGAGCCGGCGGGTATCGGCCGAGTTGGACAAGCTGATCGGCCCGGCGGCCGCGGGCGACCGGCAAGCGATCAGCGAGATCATCCGGATCGTGCACCCGCTGGTGCGCCGCTACTGTGGTGCGCGCCTGGGCAACACGGCCCATCTGCACGTCACCGCCGACGACGTGGTGCAGGAAATCCTGCTGGCCACCGTGAACGCCATTCCGCGCTACCGCGATCAGGGCAAATCGTTCCTGGCCTTCGTCTACGGCATCGCGGCCAACAAGGTCGCCGACGCGTTCCGCCGCTCGCAGCAGCATCCCGCCTACCCGACGCCCGACGTCCCGGACCGCGCATCCTCCGCGGCCGGCCCGGAGGAGTGGGCGCTGGCCTCCGAACGGCGCACCGCCACAAGGGAACTCATGAAAGTGCTGGCGCCCGCGCACCGTGACGTGCTGGTGATGCGCATCATGCTGGGCTGGTCGGCGGCGCAGACCGCCGAAGCCATCGGCACCAGCCCGGGCGTGGTCCGGGTGATGCAGCACCGGGCGCTGAACAAGCTGCGCGCGCAGCTGAAGCCGGCCGCGTAGTCCCGCGTGCGGCGCTTCGCCGACAACGCATCCGGCCGTGTACGGGGAGTTATGGCCTGATGCCGTGATTGGCGAGTTCCACCCGGAGGTCCTCCTCTGCCTCCACCGAGGTCACGAACAGCAGCTCGTCGTCGCCTTCCAGCGCGTCGTCCGGCTGCGGCACGATCACCCGCCCGCCACGCAGGATGGTCACCAGGGCGGCGTCGCGCGGCAGGGTGAGCGTGCGCACCGGCTTACCCGCCAGCGCGGTGTCCGCGGGCAGTGTCATCTCCACCAGGTTCGCCTGGCCCTGACGCAGCGTCATCAGGCGCACCAGATCGCCGACAGACACCGCCTCCTCGACCAGGGAGGCCAGCAGCCGCGGCGTGGATACCGCGACGTCCACACCCCAGGAACCGTCGAAGAGCCACTCGTTGCGCGGGTCGTTCACGCGCGCCACCACGCGCCGCACCCCGAACTCGGTCTTGGCCAGCAGGCTGTGCACCAGGTTCGCCTTGTCGTCACCTGTGGCCGCGATGACCACCTCGTAGGTCTCGAGCCCGGCCTGCTCCAGTAGCGCGAGTTCGCACGCGTCCGCGTGCACCCAGATCGCGTCGGGGATCGCGACCGCATCGATGTGCTCGAGCTGACGCTCCAACAGCATGACCCGGTGTCCGCCGCGCAGAAGCTCCCTGGCGATCGAACGGCCTACGGCGCCCGCTCCGGCGATGGCCACTTTCATGTTCAATCCTCGCTCGCTGGGGGCTTGGTGGCCATGGCGACGGCTTCGCCCACGGTGCCGGATGCGGCGGCCACATAGACGATGTCGTCGGCCTGGATGATGGTCTTGCTGTCGGGAAGCAGCGCCTGGCCGAACCGGATGACGAACGCCACTCGGGCCGAGATGGTCTGCTCGAGGTCGCGCACCGTGCGGCCGTACCACTCTTCGTGCAGCGTCAGCTGGGTCACAGCAACTGTTCCGGTCGGGTCCCGCCAGGTGGTGGTGCCGGTGTCGCCGATGAGCGCGCGCAGGAAGCGGTCGGTGGTCCACGGGACCGTCGCGATGGTCGGGATCCCGAGCCGTTCGTAGACGGCCGCGCGCTTGGCGTCGTAGATGCGGGCGACCACCCGCTCCACCCCGAACATCTCTCGGGCGACCCGGGCGGAGATGATGTTCGAATTGTCACCGGAGGAGACCGCCGCGAACGCTTCGGCTCGCTCGATTCCCGCCTTTATCAGCACATCTCGATCGAATCCGACGCCTGTCACCCGCTCACCGGGGAAGTCGGATCCCAGGCGTAGGAAGGAACTGGGGTCCCGATCGATCACGGTGACCTCGTGACCTACGCGGACCAGGGCATGGGCCAGTGACGAGCCGACCCGCCCGCACCCCATGACCACTACGTACACCGTGCAACCTCGTTCCTGAAACCATGGTGTTCGGTCTGATCTGCCGTTCGGTCGAACGCTACCCGTCGAATGATTCCACCGGCCACGTTCCCCCTCCAGCCCGCGAGCAAACCTGCGAGCCACGCGCGCGATCCACCGTGCGGGGGCCTATGCTCGCTCCAGTGTCCAAGTTGACGACGGCAGCGAAGCGAGTGCTGCTGGGCAGGCCTTTCCGTAGTGACTCGCTCGGCCACACACTGCTGCCGAAGCGGATCGCGCTTCCGGTGTTCGCTTCGGACGCCATGTCGTCGGTCGCCTACGCCCCCGAGGAGATCTTCCTCGTCCTCTCGGCTGCCGGGGTGGCGGCGTACCTGTACGCCCCGTGGGTCGGATTGGCGGTCGCCTTCGTCATGGCGGTGGTGGTGGCCAGCTACCGGCAGAACGTGCATGCCTACCCCTCCGGCGGCGGCGACTACGAGGTGGCCACCACCAACCTCGGCCCCAACGCCGGGCTGACCGTCGGCAGCGCGCTGCTGGTCGATTACGTACTCACCGTCGCGGTGTCGATCTCTTCGGCCGCGTCGAATATCGGCTCGGCCATTCCGTTCGTCGCCACCCACAAAGTGCTGTTCGCCGTCGTAGCCATCGCGGTGCTGACCGCGATCAATCTGCGCGGCGTGCGGGAATCGGGCACCGCGTTCGCCATTCCGACCTACGCGTTCATCGCCGGAATGTTCATCATGCTCGGCTGGGGGCTGATTCGGATCTTCGTGCTCGGCGAGGAATTGCGGGCCGAATCGGCCGGCTTCGGGTTGATCGCCGAGCACGAGCATCTCTACGGCTTGGCGTTCGCCTTCCTCATCGCGCGCTCGTTCTCCTCCGGCTGCGCCGCGCTGACCGGTGTGGAGGCGATCAGCAACGGGGTGCCTGCCTTCCGTAAACCCAAATCGCGCAATGCCGCCACCACCCTGCTGATGCTGGGGGCGATCGCGATCGTCTTGCTGATGGGCATCATCATCCTCGCCCAGAAGATCGGAGTCGTCTACGCGCACAACGTCGCCGACCTGACCGGGGCACCAGCCGACTACCACCAGAAGACGCTCATCGCCCAGCTCGCCGAGACGGTGTTCCACGGGTTCCCGCTCGGATTCTTCTTCATCACGGCGGTGACCGCGCTGATCCTCGTGCTCGCCGCGAACACCGCGTTCAACGGGTTCCCCGTGCTCGGCTCGATCCTGGCGCAGGACCGCTACCTGCCGCGCCAGCTGCACACCAGGGGCGATCGGCTGGCCTTCAGCAACGGCATCCTGTTCCTGTCCGGTGCGGCCATCGCGTTCGTGGTGCTGTTCGGCGCCGAGGTGACCAAGCTGATCCAGCTGTACATCGTCGGCGTGTTCGTATCGTTCGTGCTCAGCCAGACCGGCATGCTGCGGCACTGGACCCGCCTGCTGCGCACCGAGACCGACCCGGCGCAACGCGGGCGGATGAAGCGATCACGGGTGATCAACGCGGTCGGTCTCTCCGCGACCGGAGCGGTACTGGTGATCGTGCTGATCACGAAGTTCTTCGCGGGCGCCTACATCGCCATCTTCACCATGGTCGCGATCTTCGTCGTGATGAAGCTGATTCGCAGGCACTACGATTCGGTCGCGCGTGAGCTGGACGAGCACGAGTGGGACGGCGTGCTGCCCAGCCGCTCGCACTCCATCGTGCTGGTCTCCCGGCTGCATCTGCCGACCCGCCGCGCGCTGGCCTACGCGCGCGCCAGCCGCCCCGACACGCTGGAGGCGGTGACGGTGAACGTCGACGATGCCGACACCAGGGCGCTGGTGCGCGAATGGGAGAAAAGCGATATCACGGTGCCGCTCAAGGTCATCGAGTCGCCGTACCGCGAGATCACCAAACCGGTCCTCGACTATGTGAAGCGGGTGCGCAAGGACGCCCCGCGCGACGTGGTGACCGTGTTCATCCCCGAGTACGTGGTCGGACACTGGTGGGAACAGATCCTGCACAACCAGAGCGCGCTGCGGTTGAAGGGCAGGCTGCTGTTCGAGCCGGGCGTGATGGTGACCAGCGTGCCATGGCAGCTGAGTTCGTCGGCTCGGGCCAAGGCGCCGGGTGTGGTGAACGCGGCCGGTGCGTGGCGGCGCGGCTACGAGGACCGGACATGACGCTCGCGGAGCATGCGCGATGAACGATCGGCGGACGAGGACGTTCGAGGTGCGGCTCGGGCCGCCGGGGCACGGCGGCTTCTGCGTCGCGCGGCACGAGGGACGCGTGGTGTTCGTCCGGCACGGACTGCCCGGTGAGCTGGTGCGGGTCCGGGTCACCGAGGATCGCGGCGGCTCGTTCTGCCGGGCCGACGCGGTCGAGGTGCTCGAGGCGTCACCGGACCGGGTGCCCGCCATCTGCCCGGTCTCCGGTCCCGGTGGCGCGGGGTGCTGCGATTTCTCGTTCGCCACGCCGACGGCCCAGCGCACGATGAAGGCCGCGGTGGTGGCCGAACAGTTGCGACGGGTGGCCGGTATCGAGCGCGAAGTGCTGGTGGAGCCGATCGGACCCCCGGACGCGGTCGGCGGATGGCGTACGCGGGTACGGCTCGCGGTCGACGCGCACGGCCGCGCGGGAGTACATCGTTATCGCAGCACCGACGTGATCGCGGATCTGCGGTGCCCGCAACCGGTCGCGGGGGCACTGGAGGGAATCGCCGACCGGCAGTGGACGCCGGGCGCGGACTTGGTCATCGCGGTGGACGGTGACGGGATCCGGCACGTCGTCGAGCTGGCGCCCGCCGCCGAGGCCGAGCCGGTCAGCCGGGGCGGGGATCGGCGCGGCCCCGGCGGGAGTGGGCGGCGATCGGAGACCGGTGGTCCGGACCGGCGTGAACGCGCCGGAAGCGGTCGGCGTGAGCGGCCGCACGGCCGCGATCAGCGTGGGGGACGGCGTGGCGGCGGCGGAGCGTGGGCCGGCGCGGACAACCGGCGCGACGGCAGGCGCGAGGCGTCCGCGCGACGTGCCGCGGCGCACGCGGCGCGTGACGAGTGGGTGTTCGGGGGAAGCGGCCGCGCGGTCGAGTACGTGGCGGGCCGCCGGTGGGAGGTCGCGGCGACGGGCTTCTGGCAGGCACATCGCGGTGCGGCGCAACGCTATTCGGATCTGATCGCGCAGTGGGCGGACCTCGGGCCGGGCGGGCGGGCCTGGGATCTCTACAGCGGCGCGGGGGTCTTCGCCGCGCGCCTGGGCGAGCAGACCGGGCGGACCGGGGTGGTGCTGGCGGTGGAATCTGCGCGGCCCGCGGTGGCCGACGGGTCCGCCGCGTTGCGTGATCTGCCCTGGGTGGAGCTGCGGGCGCAGCGGGTGGAGCGCTGGGTGCTCGAGCACGTCGGCGCGGCCGCGCCGGATGTCGTCGTGCTCGACCCGCCGCGCGCGGGCGCGGGCAAGGAAGTGGTCGGCGCGGTCACCGCCAGCGGGCCTGCGCGCGTCATCCACGTCGGGTGTGATCCCGCCTCGTTCGCTCGCGATCTGGGCCTGTACCAGGCCGCGGGCTACCGCCTCGCCGATCTGCGCGCCTTCGACGCGTTTCCCGCCACGCACCACGTCGAATGTCTTGCGTTGCTGCGGCGGTGAGTGCAGGCTCACCGCCATGACCGTGTATGTGATCGCACAGCTGAAGTTCACCGATCGCGCCGCTTACGATCGCTACCAGGCGCGATTCCTGGACGTCTTCGTCCGCTACTCCGGCACGCTGCTGGCGGCCGACGAAGCCCCGCAGACCATCGAGGGCGTCACCGACCGCGAAAAGGTGGTGCTGATGTCCTTTCCCGACGAGCCGTCGTTCCGCGCCTGGGCCGAATCGCCGGAATATCAAGAGATCTCGAAGGATCGTCATGCCGGAGCGGACACGGTGAGCCTGTTGGTGCGAGGTCTCGGTCACGGTTCGTGAACCACCGGACCTCCGGCACGATGGAGGGATGATCCATCACGTCCAATTGTGCTGTCCCGCAGGCGCCGAGGACCGGCAGCGTGGTTTCTATGCCGGGGTACTGGGGTGGCCCGAATTGCCGAAGCCGCCGCTGTTGGCCGCGCGCGGCGGCTGCTGGTTCCGTGTCCCGGGCCACGGCGGCCCGGACGGGGAACTGCACGTCGGCGTGGAAGCCGACTTCCGTCCCGCCGTCAAGGCGCACCCCGCGTTCGTCGTGAACATCGATGCTGTCGCCGAAGCGGTCGCAGCGGCCGGATATCCGGTCGTGTGGGCCGATCCGGCGGAGATCCAGGGCCGGCGGCGGTTCCACACCCACGACGCGGTGGGAAATCGGCTGGAGTTCCTCGCCGGTTGAGATCAGGCGGGCCTCCGGTTACCCGGGTCGTCGGACCGCCTGGCCGTGGCGATGTGCCGTCACTCCAGTTGCCAGGTGACGCGGATACCCGCCGAGATTTCGCTCTGGCCCAGTTCGACCGGGATGGCGGCGGCGCGGTAGGCCTCCATGGGCGCGGACAGGGACTGCGCGCGCGGGACCGGAGGGGCAGCGGCGGTGTCCTCGGTGATCTCAATGACCTTGCCCAGCGCCCGCTGCGCACGTTGCGCGTACTGGTCGGCCTTGGCCCGGGCGTTCTCCCAGGCGGCGTCGCGGGCCCGGGTGAGCAGGGACTCCTGGTCGGCGAAGGTGAGGACGAGACCGCCGAGGCGGACATCGTCACCGCCCGCCTCGACGCAGTTGGCGATGACGGTGCCCGGGCCGGGATCGGCTTCCTCGCCGATGTCACGCAACGCGACGGTCAGCGACGTGCTCGCGAGGTAACCCGTGATGCGGTTGCCCTGACCCTCGGTCCATACCGTTTCGGTCTGCACCGACAGTCCGCTGGTGGCGATGTCCGCGCCGTCGACGCCGTCGGACCGCAGCGATCGCGCGACGGCGGCGACGCGCTCGCCCGCCTGCCCATAGGCGAGCGCGACCTTGCTCGCCCGCGATTCGACGGAGATCGTCACCCGCATCAGGTCCGGGGTGGCGCGGGCGGTGCCGTGCCCGTAGGTCGTGACGGCGCCTGCGCGCGAATCGGTCTTCTTGCCCACGGAACTCTCCTCGTCGGTCGCCTGTCGAGCCGTACCGCACCATCGTGCCCGCTTCGATCGCCCGCGACATCGCTTGCTCGGGCCGGCCCACCCTGGCGCCGCATGCCGGGTACCGTATGTCGAGGCTCACATTTCGATGCCATGCGGGTCGGTGTGATCGTTCTCGTGCGGGAGCATCGGCCGCCGCTCCGTAGACTGATGGATCAGATGCGCTATCCGGAGGGAGCTAGTTCAGGTGGGAGTGCTTTCCCGGGTCGACACGCCCGATGATCTGCGTCGGCTGACCGCGCCGCAAGTGCGCGAGCTGGCGGAGGAGATCCGCGAGTTCCTGGTGCGCAAAGTCGCCGCGACCGGTGGGCACCTCGGCCCCAACCTCGGTGTGGTCGAGCTCACCATCGCGCTGCACCGGATCTTCGACTCGCCGGCCGACCCGTTGATCTTCGACACCGGGCACCAAGCCTACGTGCACAAAATTCTCACCGGCCGCAAGGATCAGTTCGACTCGCTGCGCAAGCAGGGCGGCCTGTCCGGCTACCCGAGCCGCGCCGAGAGCCCCCACGACTGGGTGGAGTCCTCGCACGCCTCGGCAGCGCTGTCCTACGCGGACGGTCTGGCGAAGGCGTTCGCGTTGAGCGGGCAGGACCGGCACGTGGTCGCGATCGTCGGCGACGGGGCGCTCACCGGCGGCATGTGCTGGGAAGCGCTCAACAACATCGCCGCCGCCCCGGACCGGCCCGTCGTCGTGGTGGTCAACGACAACGGCCGCTCCTACGCGCCCACCATCGGCGGCCTGGCCGAGCGGCTGACCGCGCTGCGCACCCAGCCCGCCTACGAGCACGCGTTGGACACGGGCAAGCGCCTCTTGAAGAGCATTCCCCGGGTGGGCGAATCGGCGTACTCGATGGTGCACGCGGTGAAGGCGGGCATCAAGGACGCGGTCAGCCCGCAGGAACTGTTCAGCGATCTCGGCCTCAAGTACGTCGGGCCGGTGGACGGCCACGACGTCGTCGCCCTGGAGGCGGCGCTGCGCCGTGCCAAGGACTTCGGCGGCCCCGTCGTGGTGCACGCCGTCACGCAGAAAGGCCGCGGCTACGCGCCTGCCGAGAACCACGTCGCCGACCAGATGCACGCCTGCGACCCGATCGATCCGCTCACCGGCGTCCCGGTCGGCGGTCCGAAGGCGCGCGGCTGGACCTCGGTGTTCTCCGAGGAATTGATCGCGCACGCCGAGCGCCGCGCCGACATCGTCGCCATCACCGCGGCGATGCCCGGCCCGACCGGACTGGCGGCGTTCGGGGAGCGCTTCCCCGACCGGATGTTCGATGTCGGCATCGCCGAACAGCACGCCATGGCCTCGGCGGCGGGGCTCGCGCTCGGCGGCATGCATCCGGTGGTGGCGATCTATTCGACGTTCCTCAACCGCGCCTTCGACCAGTTGCTGATGGACGTGGCGTTGCTGAAGCAGCCGGTCACGGTGGTGCTCGACCGTGCGGGCATCACCGGCTCCGATGGAGCGAGCCACAACGGCATGTGGGATCTGTCGGTGCTCGGGATCGTCCCCGGCATCCGGGTCGCCGCTCCGCGCGACGCCGCGACGCTGCGTGAGGAACTGGCCGAGGCGCTCGCCGTCAACGACGGGCCGACCGCGCTGCGTTTCCCGAAAGGCAGTGTCGCCGAGGACATCTCCGCGGTGGAGCGGCTGGACGGCATCGATGTGCTGCGGATGGCCGAGCCGGACGGCGGCTCGGTGCAGGCGGTGCACGGCGACGTCCTGCTCGTCGCGGTGGGCTCGTTCGCGGCAGCGGCCCTGGAAGCGGCGAACCTGCTGGATTCCGAAGGGATTTCGGTGACCGTCCTCGACCCGCGCTGGGTGCTGCCGGTCTCCGACACGTTGCTCAAGCTCGCGGAGAACTACCGGCTCGTGGTCACCCTGGAGGACGGTGGGTTGCACGGCGGCATCGGTTCGACGGTGTCGGCCCGCCTGCGCAACTCCGGGCTGGACATCCCCACCCGTGATCTCGGTGTGCC
The DNA here is from genome assembly GCF_009829295.1 of Nocardia sp. CY15. Classification (NCBI taxonomy): domain Bacteria; kingdom Bacillati; phylum Actinomycetota; class Actinomycetes; order Mycobacteriales; family Nocardiaceae; genus Nocardia; species Nocardia sp. CY15. The sequence goes on along the minus strand of NZ_VUOT01000001.1, from coordinate 210,834 downwards.
GCAACAGTTCCTGGAGCACGCCTCGCGCGGTGAGGTGCACACCGAACTGGGCCTCACCGGCCCGGACATCGCCCGGCGCATCAGCGGGTGGCTGGCAGCCCGCTGACGCGGGCGCTCGAGCCGCACCACCCGGGGGAATGTTAGACCGACGGTAGCAACGCGGCGGTCAACCGCGGCACCGCGAGTTCCCGCTGCCAGGGCCGGGCGCCGCCGGACTTCAGGAATCCGTCGACGGCGGAGGGTTCGGCCACGTCGTAGTCGGGCAGCCCGTCCCAGCACAGGCGGCGGACCAGGTCCGGCGCGAGCAGGTTCTCCACCGGAATCCCGTGCTCGGCCGACAGCTCGCCCATGGCGGCACGCGCCCGGGCCAGGCGGGCCGCCGCGGCCGGGTCGCGGCGCTCCCAGCGATTGACCGGCGGCGGGCCGTCGAAGGGCTGGGTGAGCGGCGGCAGCTCGCTGTCGGGCAACGTGCGGCCACGCTCGATCGCGGCGAGCCATTCGCGGGAATACCGGCGCTGTCGCGGACCCCCGAACACGGGCAGGGTGCGCAACTGCGCGATGGATCTGGGCTCCGCGGCCGCCGCGGCGATGATCGCGGCATCGGGGAGGATACGGGCGGGCGCCACGTCACGGGCGCGGGCCAGCGTGTCCCGGGCGGTCCACAGCTCCCGCACCACCGCCAGCTGCCGGGTGCGGCGCAGCGTGTGGATGCCCGAGGTGCGCCGCCAGCGTTCGGCCTTCGGCGCGGGCGGATCCAAGGTGCGAACGTGCTCGAATTCTTGTGCCGCCCAATCCGTTTTGCCTTGCTCGTCGAGAGCGGCGGCCACGGCGTCGCGCAGTTCCAGCAGCAATTCGACGTCGAGGGCGGCGTAATTCAGCCACTCGGCGGGCAGGGGACGGGTGGACCAGTCGGCCGCCCCGTGGCCCTTGCGCAGTGCGCGACCCAGCAGACGCTCCACCATCGCCGCCAGCCCGACCCGCTCGAAACCCGCCAGCCGTCCGCCCAACTCCGTGTCGAAGAGCCGGGCCGGGCGTAAGCCGAGCTCGGCCAGACCCGGCAGGTCCTGATCCGCGGAGTGCAGGACCCACTCCAGTCCGTTGATCGCCTCGGCCAGCGGACCCAGAGCGTCGGTGACCGGAATCGGATCGATGAGGAACGTGCCCGCGCCCGCCCGGCGCAACTGGATCAGATACGCGCGTGCCGAATAGCGGAACCCGGAGGCGCGCTCGGCGTCCACGGCCAGCGGGCCGGTGCCCGCGACCAGCAGGGCGGCGGCCGCGCTGATCTCGGCGGCGGTGTCCAGTACCGGTGGCACGCCCTCCGTCGGCGCGAGCAGGGGCGTCGCGACCGAGGGTTCGTTTTCATCTGGTACGGACATGGTGATGAACTTTACGTGCCGACTCGACGGCGCCGCCGTCCTATCGGCGCATATGTGTCGACGGATCGGGCCGGACGGGCCCGGTGGAGCGGGTGTCGGAGGTTCCGTCGCAGGTCACGCTCTGCCACGGGTCTGCTCAGGGGTGATCGCCGGACAGCCCGGGTGGTACGCGCAACTGGGTGACCCCCGCCGGGGGGAGCCCGGCCGCGTAGGCCAGCACCTCGCAGAACGCCTCCAGATGTGGGCGCAGGTCGGTGGTGACGGGCGTCCACGAGGCGCGTAGTTCCAGCTGATGAGCGCGCGGTGGACCGGCGATGTCCCCGTAACGCACCGAACTGGTCGAGGTCACCGTGCCGCCGAGCGCGGTGAACGGCTCGGTCCGCGACTCCAGTGCGTCCACCAGCCAGCTCCACGCCACCTCGGGTAGCAGGGGGTCGGTGGCGAGCGCGGCATCGATGTCGGCCTGGATGTAGGCGACCAGACGCAGGGTGCCGTGCCAGGTGTCGTCGCCGTCCGGATCGTGCAGCAGGATCAACCTGCCGAAGGCGTCGCCTTCGGAATCGACCGGAACCACGGCGGCTTCCGGATGTTTGACCTCCGCGCCGATGGCGTAGGAGTACGGTGCGAGTCGTTGCGGCGGCCGGATGGGCGCGAGCTCGATCCGAGGGTGCACGGTTGCGGTGCCCATCGCCTCGACCGCGGCGCGAAACTGAGCTGGCTCGCCATCGGGTCCTTCGGTCGGTGCGGCGCCGTCGCGGAAGTCGAGCGGTGTCACGAATGCTGACGGTAGACCTTGTGCACCCGGCGCAGTCGGAGGCGCGCCGCTGTAGGCGATGCGGCGTCGGCGCGGTCATCTCTGTCGCCTCCGCGTCCGCCCCTCCCGCCGGGCCCGCATACGATAGCCGTGATGAGCACTCATACCCGCCGCCGGTTGACCGATGCCCCGTTCCTGGCCGCCGCTACCGGCGCGACGCCCAGCAGGCGTCCGGTGTGGTTCATGCGCCAGGCCGGACGCTCGCTGCCCGAGTACCGCGAGGTGCGGGCGGGCATCGGGATGCTCGAGTCCTGCTTCGATCCGGAGCTGGTGTGCGAGATCACCTTGCAGCCGATCCGCAGGCACAGGGTCGACGCGGCGATCTTGTTCTCCGACATCGTTGTTCCGCTCAAGGCGGCGGGCATCGATCTGGACATCGTGCCCGGCGTCGGCCCGGTGGTCGCCGCGCCGGTGCGGACGGTGGACGACGTGCGCGCGCTGCCCCGGTTGCGCCCCGAAGAGGTCGGTGCGGTCACCGACGGCGTGCGCCTGCTGGTGGACGCGCTGGGGGAGACGCCGCTGATCGGGTTCGCCGGCGCGCCGTTCACCCTCGCCTCCTACCTCGTCGAGGGCGGTCCGAGCAAGAACCACGAGCGCACCAAGGCGATGATGTACGCCGACCCGCAGACCTGGCACGCGCTGCTCGGCGTGCTCACCGATATCACCATCGCGTTCCTGCAAGCGCAGCTGGCGGCGGGCGTCGACGCGGTGCAGCTGTTCGACTCCTGGGCGGGCGCGCTCTCGCTGGCCGACTACCGCAGTTTCGTGCTGCCGCATTCGGAGCGGGTGTTCGCCGAGATCGCCGACGCGGGCGTGCCGCGCATCCACTTCGGCGTGGGGACCGGCGAGCTGCTCGGCGCCATGAGCGAGGCGGGGGCCGATGTGGTCGGTGTCGATTGGCGGGTGCCGCTGACCGATGCCGTCCGCCGCGTCGGAGCCGGAAAAGCGTTGCAGGGCAATCTCGATCCCGCCGTGCTGTTCGCCGGACCCGCCGCGATCGAACAGCAGGTCCGGCGGATCGCGCGCGAAGCGGACGAGGCGATCACGCTCGGCGCCACCGGGCACATCTTCAACCTGGGCCACGGGGTGCTCCCGGATACCGATCCCGGCGTGCTGACGGCATTGGTGGAATTGGTTCACGAACTATAGGGCGGTCAGCATGGCGATTTCCGAGAACGCGGACGAACCGTCATCGGCGTGCCGTCCGAGCGAGGTCAGCTGACCTGTGCCACGCGCCGGCCCGGAGTACCGGGCGTCCATGGCGCGCTCGATCGAGCCGGGTCCCGTTTCGGAATGGTCGACCCGCCGCCGATATGCAACCGCCGGTGACGAGTGTGTCCCGGGTCATCGGGCGCCGACCGTTCGGTGGTCGCGGTCGCGGCACGCGATACGGTCGAGGCATGCGTATCGCTGTGGTCGGCGGTGGGATCAGCGGGCTCGTGGCCGCTTATCGGTTGCGGACGTCGCTGGGGCCGGACGCCGACGTGCTCGTGCTCGATCGGGCCGATCGGGTCGGCGGCATTCTCTACACCGGTGAATTAGCCGGGGAGCCAGTGGATCTCGGGGCCGAAGCGTTCGTCGGCCGACGGCCGGAGGTGCCCGCGCTCCTGCGTGAACTCGGTCTCGAGTCGCAGCTGGTGACCCCCGCCGGTCTCCGGCCGCTGGTGTGGTCGTCGGGGACGGCGCATCCGCTGCCCGAAGGGACGCTGATGGGTGTCCCGGCGAATGCCGAGTCGATGCGGGGGCTGGTCGACGACGCCACGCTGGCACGGATCGCCGCCGAGCCCGACCGGCCTCTGGCTTGGGAGCCGGGCTCCGATGTCGACGTCTACCGCCTGGTCGCCGACCGGTTCGGCGCGCAGGTGGCCGAGCGCAGCGTGGATCCGTTGCTCGGTGGTGTGTACGCGGGCAGCTCCCGTTCCATCGGCGTCCGCGCCGCACTGCCGACGCTGGCCGCGGCCCTGGACGACGGTGCGCCCAGCCTCACCGCCGCCGTCGGCGCCGCGCTGCCGCCGCCCTCGAACGCGCCGGTCTTCGGCGGCATTCGCGACGGTTACCGGGTGCTGCTCGAGGCGCTCGCCGAACGGTCCGGAGCGCGATTCGTCACCGCGACACCGGGGACACGCCTGGCCAAGGGCTTGCGTGGCTGGGTGGTGGACCCGATCGGCGCCGTGGACGCGGTGGTCCTCGCCACCCCGGCGCCGGTGACCGCACGGCTGTTGAAGGCCGTCGCCCCCGGCGCCGCTGCCGAACTTGCGGGTGTCGAGTTGTCCTCGTCGGTCGTGGTGGCGCTCGCGCTGCCCCGCGAGACATCTCTCCCGCAGAACTCCGGAATTCTGGTGGCCACCGCAGAACCGCTGCGCGCCAAGGCTTTCACCTTGTCCAGCCGTAAGTGGACACATCTCGCCGAGCGGGAAACGGCTGTCGTCCGGGTGTCTTTCGGCAAATTCGGTGACGACTCCCCGCTGTCGTGGCCGGATACCGAACTGGTCACCGCCGCCACCGGGGATCTGGCTACCGTCACCGGAGTCGCCATCGAACCGGTCGCGGCGGTGGTGCGGCGCTGGCCGGGCGGCCTCGCCCAGTACGCGCCCGGCCACACCGCCCGCATCGCGGTCGTCGAAGCCGAGGTCGCGACGCTCGACGGACTCGCCGTGGCCGGTGCGTACCTGCACGGCGTCGGCGTACCCGCGTGCGTCGCCTCCGGTACCGCCGCCGCGAACCGTATCGCGGCGCGAGTCGGCGCGGACACAGCGCACTGAGCTACCCGGGCCGAGCGCCGCGACCCATCCCGCCGAGCGTGCGTCGCGCACGGGTGGCTGCCCAGCGGATCGCGTGCTGCCGGACGAGTGGCACGATAGGGCTATGGCGCGACTCGACTATGAGGCTCTCAACTCCACCATCCGCTACCTGATGTTCTCGGTGTTCCAGGTGCAACCCGGAGTGCTGGGCGAGGACCGGGACGCCGCGACCAAGGAGGCCAAGGCGTTCTTCGACGGCCTCGCCGACCGTGACGTCGTGGTCCGCGGCATCTACGACGTGGCGGGAATGCGCGCTGACGCCGATTTCATGATCTGGACGCACGCCGAACGCGTGGAGGACCTGCAAGCCGCTTACGCCGACTTCCGCCGCACCACCGAGCTGGGCCGGGCCTGCGCGCCGGTCTGGAGCAATGTGGCGCTGCACCGTCCCGCCGAGTTCAACAAGAGCCACATCCCGGCGTTCCTGGCCGGGGAGGAGCCGGGCGCTTACATCTCCGTGTACCCGTTCGTCCGGTCCTACGAGTGGTATCTGCTGCCTGATGAGGAGCGCCGCCGGATGCTGGCCGAACACGGGAAGGCCGCCCGTGGCTACCCCGACGTGCGGGCAAACACGGTCAGCTCGTTCGCCCTCGGCGACTACGAGTGGATTCTGGCCTTCGAAGCGCCCGAGTTGCACCGCATCGTCGACCTGATGCGTGATCTGCGGGCTACCGACGCCCGGCGGCACGTGCGCGAAGAAATTCCGTTCTTCACCGGTCCCCGCCTGGAGATCGAGAAGCTGATCGCCGCTCTGCCCTGAGGTCCTGGCGAACTCGCTGCCGTGTGCAATCGCCGGTCGGTAGACCGGCGGTAGCGGCCGACGACGCGGGCGTTTGTTCCGGCGCGCTGCAGCGGTCCGCTCCAGCTCGGACTCCCGGCTCGCCTGCCGGGAGTCACCTGGTCGGCAGCCGATGCGGCGAGAGCGCGTATCGGCGTTTCAGGTGGTCCGGTCACACCCGTGCCGCTTGCCCAGAGTTTTCGGGGCATGCGCCGAGCCCTACGGGCTACGTACTCTGCCGGTGAGCGTCGGGTCGTTACTCCGCTGCGCTGTCCGAGGGGTGCAGTCGCAGGGCGATGGAGTTGATGCAGTAGCGCTTGTCGGTGGGCGTGCTGTAACCCTCGCCCTCGAACACGTGTCCGAGGTGGCTGTGGCAGTTAGCGCACAGCACTTCGACACGGTGCATGCCGAGCGAGTCGTCCGACCGGAGAATCACCGCGTCGGACTCCGCCGGATCGAAGAAGGAGGGCCAGCCGCAGTGCGAGTCGAACTTCTCGGTGCTGCGGAACAGTTCGGCGCCGCAGGCGCGGCACGCGTAGACGCCTTCGGTCTTGGTGTCGGTGTACGCACCGGTGAACGGCCGCTCGGTGGCGGCCTCGCGCAGCACCGCGTATTCCTCGGGGTCCAGCTTCGACCGCCATTCCTGCGGCGAGAGCTGGATCCGCGGTGCGGGCAGAGACGTGTCGGCTTCGGAACTCATGGCTCCACGCTAATACGATCCTGCTCCGCGGGCGTCGAGCTGTTGGGTGCCTCGGGTGTTCCAGCCGTCACGCCCCCGTCGGACCCCGGGACCGGTCGCTGCGGCGCGTCGCCGCGTGGGTCCGGGGCGGATTTCATCCACACGGGATCGATGCCGAACGGCAGCCTGCCCTCGCGCCGCGCGGCCAGATAGCGCTCGCCGAGCACGCAGAAGACGACGATGAGCAGCAGACCCCAGCCGAAGGTGATGCGCAGGTACTCCAGGTTGCGGCCGATGTGCTGCCAGCGGTCCGACAGCCACTTGTCATAGCTCATGAACCCGAAGATCGCCAGCCAGGCAGGCCAGTTGCGCAGCACCGAATTGCGCAGCACCACCGTCATCAGGAACGGGAACAGCATCATCGAGTAGTACATCTGTCCCAGCGAGCTGAGCAGGAACGAGGCGGTCAGCAGCACGCCGGAGGAGGTGCAGACGAAGAACAGTTCGTCCTCGCGGTAGTACCGGTACAGCAGCCACAGCGAGATCAGCACGAGCACGCCCAGCACCACGCGCATGCCCCAGGTCAGCCACGGCGGCAGGCCGTAGTACTCGCCGTTGCCGACGATCGCGCTGTTGAAGTAGTCGCGGGACTCGAAGATGTAGGGCGCGGTGCGACTGAGGAACTTCTCCGGGTCCTTCGACAGCGGCCAGGCGATCGCGGTCAGCGCCACCGGCACGCCGATCGCGGTCACGAACACCTTCCATTGCCCGCGCACCAGCGCGATCAACAGCAGTGGAGCCAAGGTCGGTTTCACCGCGATGCTCAACCCGAGCGCCGCGCCTGCCCAGAGGTCCCTCCGTTTCAACAGCAGGTGAATGAAGATCAGCTCAGCCAGCAGCACACAGCCGTTGACGTTGGTGAACACCAGCGTGTTGATCACGGTCTCGGACATGAACATCGCCAGCAGCAGCGCGGGTGCGGCGACCGAGTTCAGGGTGTACCGGAACAGCCGCAGCAGCAGATACCACGCGATGAGGATCGCGATCGCGTTCAAGGCGATGAACAGCCACCGCGACTTCTCGTAGTCGATGGCCGCGATCGGAGCGATCAGCAGGGTGCCGCTGGGCGGGTACAGGTAGTGCGGGTCCACCGAGTCGAAGTTGGCGGTGTAGACCGGCCGCCCGTTCAGGAAATCGAGGGACGCCTGGTAGACCGGCTTGTAGTCGTCGGTGATGAAACCATTGACAGCCTTGATGAAAACCCGGTTCAGCACCGTCATGACCGCCAGCGGCCAGAGTGCGAACTTGATCACCTCGGCGGTGGTGCGAGCGGTGCGGGGCTCGAGCTGTCGAAGGAACACTGGGGCACGGTACACCGGATCGGTTACCGGCGGTTGCCGGGACCTGCCTGACGCCCCACCCGAGCGGTTGCTCGGCCCCGGCTCAGGCCGGGCAGGCGGTGCCGTCCGCCGGAAGTTTGCCGTCCTTCAGATAGTCGAGCACCGCCCGCTGCGCGCACCCGGAATGGGTGGACACCGGATGGCCGAAACCCTGCCAGGACAGCGCCGCGTGCCGGGCGCCCGCCGAACCGAGTGTGCCGGTCACCGACGATTGACCGCCGTTGCCGACCACCGGATCGGCGACCCCGCCGAGCACGAGCACCGGAATGCCCAGCTTCTCCGGCAGCGGAGGTGCGGTCGACACCGGCCAGGCCGCGCACTCCATCAGCGCGATCGCTGCCGCTTTGCCGAAGACGGGATATTTGCCGGCCCACGTACCCGCCAGTTCCGTGGCCTTGTCCGGCGTCGGCGGCAGCTGCGTGTCGGTGCACCGGTTGACGAACTGGCCGTCGCTCTCGATGGCCGCGGCTTCGCGTGTGATCAGGTTGCTCACCGGTCCCCGGTCACCGCGCGCTGCCGCGGCGAGCGCGTCGGACAGCTCGCCGACCCGGGTGGCCTGGTCGGCGCGCGGACTGCCGAGGAAGCCCGACAGCGCGGTGAGCAAAGCGTTCGCCGAAATATCGCCCAGTCCGCCGGTCCCGGCTCGGTCCACCAGGTCGGTGACCGCGGCGCGGGGGTCCGCGCCGAGCGAGCACCCCACGCCGACGCAGCGCTGCGCGAAAGCGGTCAGCGCCGCCTCCGCGCCCTGCACGGCCTGTTCGGCGCGGGTGACGGAATCCGTGCCTACCGGTTCGGGCGAGTCGAGCACCAGCCGGGCGAGGTGGTCGCCGTACTTGCGTGCGTAGCTGAGCGCGACCTTCGCGCCGTTGCCGGTGCCCAGCAGCGCGATGTGCTCCACCTGCCACTGCCTGCGCAACTGCTCGATGTCGTCGGCGGCGTGCGGCGCGTCGAAGGTGCCCTCGTAGGGCTGCAGGAAGTCGCGGCAGGCGATGGTGCCGTCCTGGCTCAACTTGGTCATGCGCGCCACCGGATCGCCCGCGCCGGATTGGGCATTGTCGGCCAGGCCGCGGCGGATCTCCGGCGGCAGGCAGTCGATCGGTTGCGAGCTACCGATGCCGCGCCGGTCCACCGCGACGATCGGGCGGGCGGCCAGCAGCGCGGAGGAGGCCGGGCCCGCGGCCAATCCGGCCAGGGTGGCGGACGAGGAGCGATCCGAACCCGAGGTGAGCACCAGCGGCGGCGCATCGGCAGGCGTCTGCGCCAGCCGGGCCCGCATCGCGCCGGCCCGGAAGTTGCCCAGCACGGCGCCCGTCGAGTCGATCGGGGTGGAGTATTCGGCGCAGTCGAGCACCAGCCCGGCGGGGGCGGGGCCGAGCCCGAGCTGGTCGAGCGTCGGTCGAGTGCACTCGCGCCAGCTGAGATCGGTCTTGGGCAGCTCGGCGTCCGGCGGGGGAGCGGGCGCCGCGGATGTCGTCGCCGTGCCCGCGACCGGCGGGCGCTGCACCGCGACACCGGGACGATCCGACGGTCCCGCGCCGCAACCAGCGGTCACGATCGAGAGGGTGGCGGCAAGCACGGCAGCCCGAGTCCAGCGCATTGCTACAGCCTGCCAGGTTCGGGCGGTTCTTTCATCGACGGGCCCACCGGGTGAGCATCGTGCCGTCGTCGTCCAGCAGCACGTGCGCGCGCGTCATGCGGAGGCGGAACTCGTGCGCCGACAGCGAGATTCGCCGTGCCGCGCCACCGACCAGCAGCGGCGCGGTGGTCAGGCAGAGTTCGTCCACGACGTCGGCCTCGAGCAGTTCGCCGAACAGGTGCGGGCCGCCCTCGGTCAGCACGCGCAGCAGGCCGCGTTCGGCGAGCACGCGCAGCAGTGCGCTGGGTGTCACCACGATGTCCCCCGCTTCGATCACCTCGGCGCCCGCGTCCGCCAGGCGTTGTTTGCGATCGGCGGGCGCGGTGGCGGTCGTGATGATCAGCGGCGGCACCTGGGTGTCGGTGAGCAGGCGCGCGCCGGGGTCGAGCGCCGCGCTCGCCGTGACCACCGCGATCGGCGGCGGCGCGCCCTCGGGATGTCCGCCGATGCCGCGTTGATGGAACGCGCGGCGGCGCCCCGGGTCGGTGCGCGCACCGCCGTAGTTCTCCGCGCGTACCGTGCCCGCGCCCACCACGATCACCTCCGCCAGTTCGCGCAGCAGCATGAACACCGTCCGGTCGGCCGGAGTGCCCAGCCCTTCGGTCAGGTTCCCGCTGGTGGCGGCGCCGTCGATGCTGGAGACGAAATTGGCACGGACCCATGGCGCGTCGAGTTCGGCGGGAAACGCGTACAAGCGCGCGAGGTCGTCCGGGCTGAGCCCTGTGAGCTGGATCGCATTCTGGCTACGCTGCATGAGACCAGATCACACCACGTCTCTAGGCTTCGTCCATGCAAGAACGCCTCGTCGATCGTCACCCGGAGGTCCCGGCCGATCAGCTCGTCGCCCAGATGGTGCCTCCGCCCATGTTCGACGAGGTGAGTTTCGCCTCCTACATCCCCGATCCGAAGGAACCCAGCCAGGCGGCCGCAGTCGGCAAGGCCGAGGAGTTCGCCGGGCAGGTCGCCAAGATCAGCAAGGCCGCGCACAAGAAGAGCTTCTTCGGCAAGAGGAAGCAGGTCAGCGGTGCCGGGCTGTATCTGGACGGCGGGTTCGGTGTCGGCAAGACCCACCTGCTGGCCTCGATCTTCCACAGCTCGCCCGCGCCCAAGTCGTTCGGCACGTTCGGCGAACTGACCAACCTGGTGGGCGCGCTCGGCTTCGCCAACGCTCTCGAACGGCTCTCGGGCAACAGCGTGCTGTGCATCGACGAGTTCGAGCTCGACGATCCGGGCGACACCATGCTGGTCTCGCGCCTGCTGACCGAATTGTCCGCGGCCGGTGTCTCGATCGCCGCCACGTCCAACACCTTGCCGGGCCAGCTCGGCGAAGGACGTTTCGCCGCCCAGGATTTCATGCGCGAGATCAAGAAGCTGGGCGCGATCTTCGAGGCGGTGCGCGTCGACGGGCCCGACTACCGCCACCGCGATCTGCCGCCCGCGCCGGAGCCCACCGCGCCGGATGTGCTGGCCGAACGAGCGGCGAATACCCCTGGTTCCACGCTCGACGAGTTCGACGCGCTGCTGAAGCACCTGAGCACGCTGCATCCGTCGAAGTACGGCGCGCTGATCTCCGGTGTGTCGTCGGTGTTCGTCTCCAACGTGCATCCGGTCACCGATCAGGCCGTGGCGCTGCGGATCGTGGTCCTGGCCGACCGGCTCTACGACGCGAGCGTTCCGGTGACGGTGTCGGGCGCGAAGCTCGACCAGATCTTCTCCGCCGAGATGCTCGAGGGCGGTTACCGCAAGAAGTACCTGCGCGCCATCTCCCGCCTGCTCGCGCTGTCGCGGTTCGAGGTCCCGGCCTAGCGCGGCGGTTCGGCGGGAACGCAAGCACCGCGGACACGATGATCGGAGTAGCCGGATGACCCCTCGTTTTCGTGCCCCCGTCGCGGTAGCGGCTGGTCTGGCGGTCGCTTTCGGGCCGGTGGCGGCCATCGCCGCGGCCGACCCGCCCGCGACCCCGGCCGCCGTAACCGATCCCGCACTACACCTGCAGGGCGTACAGAACGCCCGCGATATCGGCGGGTACCGCACGACCGACGGCCGGATCGTGCGCACCGGACTGGTGTACCGAACCGGGCAGTTGAATCACGCGACCGCGGATGACTCGGCTGCGCTGACCGACCGCCGCGTGCGCTCCGTCCACGATCTGCGCACGGTCTACGAGCGCGTGCTCGGGCCGGACCGGATTCCCGCGGGCGCGACGCCGCACTGGGCCGACGTGATCGGCCAGGCTCCGCCGGAAGTCGTGGCGACCGCGCTCACCGGCGGCGAGGGGCTGTATCGCGCGTTCATCACCGCGCCCGGCGCGAACGAGGCATTCGCCTCGGTGCTGCGCGACATCATCGGCTCCGACGGGGCGGTGCTGTTCCACTGCACCGCGGGCAAGGACCGCACCGGCTGGATGGCGGCGGTCCTGCTCACCCTGCTCGGTGTCGATCGAGCCACCGTCACCGAGGACTACCTGCTGTCCAACCGGTTGCGCAACGCCGACCGAAACGACCCGCTCAACGGTGTGCAGCGCGCCTGGCTGGATAACGCCTTCGACCAGGTGAACCAGACATACGGGAGTTTCGACGCCTACGTCCGGGACGGGCTGCGGCTCACCGACGGCGATCTCTCCGTTCTGCGAGCTCGTCTGCTGGGCTGAGCGCGCCGCCGCCGGAGGCTCACTGCGCCGGACGGCCACCGTATCGCGCACTACGATCCCGGCATGACGAAGTTCGAGACATGGGACGGCCTGAATCTCAATTACCGGCTCTGGGAGGGCGAAGGCATCCCGGTCGTGCTGCAACACGGAGTGGTCGCGGACACCAACGCGAACTGGATGAGCACCGGCGTGGTCGGCGCCCTGCAATCCGCCGGGCATACCGTGGTGTCCCTGGACGCGCGCGGCCACGGGCGTTCCGACAAGCCGCACGAGGCCGCGCGGTACTCCTGGCGGGCCATGGCGCGCGACGTGCGGGCGCTCTACGACGAACTGGGCTTCGAGGAAGTCGTGCAGGTCGGATACTCGATGGGCGGGGTGATCTCACTCATGGTTGCCGCCGCCGACCAGCGGGTGCGGCGGCTGGTCGTCGGCGGCATCGGGTCGGGCGTGCTGGACTGCGGGGGCGTCGACCGCCGCGTGATCGACCTGCCCGATCTCCAAGCCGCGATGACCGGAGACGGCTCGGGCGCGTCTCCGGCGGCAAAGATGTTCCGGGTGCTGGCCGACGCGGTGAGGGCCGACGTGGACGCCATGCACGCGGTGGCGACTGGGCTCGACGACCGCCCCATCGCGACCCTCGCGGACGTCACCGTGCCTACCCTGGTGCTGGCCGGCGACAACGACCCGTTCGCTGCCGAACCGGAGCGACTCGCAGCCGCCCTGCCCGAGGGCAGGCTCGCTGTGGTGCCCGGCGATCACCTGATGGCGGTGGTGGCTCCCGCCTTCCACGCCGCGCTCGTCGATTTCCTGCGCTGAATCCGGCCTAGAAGACCAGCCGCAGCACGTAGTCGTGATGCAGCTGGTTGCCGACGAGGAACGTCTTCGTGCCGACCTCGGCGAAGCCGTGCTTGGCGTAGAAGCGCTGGGCGCGGACGTTCTCCTGGTTCACGCCCAGCCAGACACCGGGATAGTGTTCCGCCCGCGCCCAATCCAGCGCGGCCCGCATCAGCGCGGTCGACACCCCGCTGCCGTGATGACCGGGCAGGACATACATCTTGCTGATCTCCACCGCCGGGTGCAGCCCGACCGACTCGGCCACCGCTGGGTCGGCCGGGTCGCCCGTGACCAGCATCGCGTAACCGACGATGTCCTCGTCGGCGACGGCCTTGAGCACGACCCGGGCCGGATCGCTCAGATACTCCCCGAAGCGTTCGCCCGACAGCGCCTCGCTGACGAAGACAGCGATGTCGTCGGGCGTCGCTCCCGGTGGACAGGCGAGTGGGAACGTCGCCGCCGCAACGTCACTGAGGGCTTCGGCGTCCCACAGCCCGGCCCGGTCGACGATGACGGGAAGGTTGCCCATGCCTTTATCAGAGCACACGTGCGACAGGCCGCTAACGCCGCGTCGCCTGCGCGGTCGCGGTAGCCGCAGCGGTAGCCGCCGCTGTGTTCTCGGGCGCCGCACCGACACGGGCCGACGGACAGGCGCCCTCGCACGATCCCGTGGCCTCGGTGGGATGCGGAGGGCCTACGGCGGCACCGGGACGAGCGACGCTGCGATTGGTTGCGGGCGACAAATCGGGCACCTACACCCGGGACATTCCCGTGACCGACCCCGGGCGGCCGACGCCCGTGGTGTTCGACCTCCACGGTTATCTCGAGCCCGCCGAGCTCGAGCCCGCCGGCAGCGGGATCAGCATGCTCGGCGCAGCCGAGGGGTTCGTGACGATCACCCCACAGCTCGAGCAACCGGGCTTGCCGCGATGGGACTTCGGCCAGGGGAGCGGTGACGTCGCCTATCTGTCCGAACTCATCTCACACGTCGAGTCGTCGTTGTGCGTCGACAGGCGCCGGCTCTATGGCACCGGCCTCTCGATGGGAGCCTTCACGACCTCGTCGCTGGCCTGTCAGCTCTCGGATCGGATCGCGGCGGTCGCTCCGGTGGCCGGTCTGCAGGACTTCGCGTGGTGCCGTACCGAACGTCCGGTGCCCGCGATCGCCTTCCACGGCACCGCGGACCCCATCGTCGCCTACACCGACGGCACGGGTCCGAACGCCCGGTTCCTGCCGTCACCGGACGGCTCGGGGTCGGTCGTGGAACCGGATGACGGTACGGGGCGCCCGAAGATCGACCGACCGCATCCCGGCGCAGGCGACGGCGTGGGCGCGCCGGAACGGTTGCGCGGCAGACCCGGTACAGCGGCAGATCGCTCCCGACGTGACGCTGGCGAGTTACCCGTGCCCGGCCGGGGCCACGTGGAGCTCTACTCGATCATCGACGGCGGGCACACGTGGCCGGGTCATCCTTCGCTGGCGTCGCCCGTGCCGTTGGTCGGCACCACCACCACGTCGATCAGCGCCGACCAGGTCATGTGGCACTTCTTCCGGGCACATCCGCTGGCAGGTCCGATGCGCCGCTGATCGTCACGCCCGCGACGACAACAGCGGACCGGCGAGCAAGTCTTCGATGCGCTACCGGGCCGACCAGCGTCCTACGGCCGGGTCGGCGGCGAATACGACGGCCGTCGCGATCCGGACGCCGAACAGGGCTCCGGTGCTCGATTCAGCGCTCCGCGTCGGCCGAACTCGGACGAATTCGCGATTCGGGCGAGCGCCGGCACGGGCGCGATCGAACTCACCGGCGCGTGGTAGCCGGGCCGAAGCGACGGCGCGCATCGCATCATGCCGCCCAACCTGATCGGCGACACCGTGCTCGAACTGTTGACCGAAACTGGTGCTGGTCTCGGTCGCGTCGGCCAACCACGACGAACGGCGGTTCGCCGCGCCCGCTACGTTCGATCCGGCCCGCGGCGCGAACGGCCACCTGGCCTTCGGCCACGGCATCCACTACTGCCTCGGCGCCGGACTGGCCAGGCTCGAGGCCCGCGTCGCGCTGACCAGGCTGGTCCGGCGCTATCCGCTGCTGCGTCCCGCCGTCGACGAAGTGGATCTGCGGTGGCGGGAGAGCATCCTGATCCGCGGCCTGCTCGAGCTTCACGTTGTTGCCGTGAGTGCGCCCGCAGCGCGCTGAAGAGCGGATTCGGTCGACCGACTTTGCTCCGCGCCGCTGGCGACGTAGTCTCCTGCGCATGACAAGCGGAAGCCGCATCGGGATCGTCGGTGCGGGTATCGCAGGTCTCGCCTGCGCGAAAGTGCTGAAACAGGAGGGTTTTCCGGTCGAGATATTCGACCGCACACCCGATGTCGGTGGCGTGTGGAGTGCGACCCGGCGATACCCGGGCCTGCAAACGCAGAACTCCAAGGACACGTATCACTTCTCCGACTTCCCGATGCCCGCGGACTACCCCCGCGTGCTCGACGGGCAGCACATGCAGGCCTACCTGGCCGCCTACGCCGAGCACTTCGGGCTGACCGAGCATCTGCGGTTGCGCACCGAGGTGGTCGCCGCCGACCCGGTGGACAGCGGCTGGTTGCTGGAAATCCGCGACGAGAGCGGAATCCACCGGGCCTCCTACGACCACCTGGTGATCGCCAACGGCGTGTTCAGCGACCCGGCGATGCCGGACTACCGCGGCGCCGACTGGTTCCGCGCGGCGGGCGGGCGGCTGTGTCACTCCTCGGAGTTCACCGATCTCGAGTCGGTGCGCGGCAAGTCGGTCGTCGTGGTGGGCTACGGCAAGTCCGCTTGTGACATCGCCGCCGCGGTGAGCGAGGTCGCGGCGTCCACCTCGGTGGTGGCCCGGCGGCTGTTCTGGAAGATGCCGCGCAAGCTGGCGCGGGTCATCGACTACGAACGGCTGATGCTCACCCGCTTCGGCGAGGCCCACTTCCACTACCTACGGCCCCGCTGGATGGATCGGTTTCTGGACGGCCCGGGCGAGTCGGTGCGGATCAGCAATTTCGATCTGATCCAGGAGTTGGTCACCAAGCGCTCGCACCTGCGCGAACTCGGCCTGGTGCCTGGCGGGCGGTTCGAGGAGATCGCCGAGAGCACCATCAGCCTCGTGAGCGAAGGCTTCTACGAGCAGGTGGCCAACGGCCGTATCACGGTGCATCGTGACACGACGATCACCGAGTTGGGCGGCGGCCCCAAGGCGGCGCCCGGGGTCCGCCTGTCCACCGGTCAGGCCCTGCAGGCCGACGTCGTCGTGTGCGCCACCGGCTTCCAGCAGCGCGTGCCGTTCCTCACGCCGTACACCCAGCGCAGGCTGACCGACGAGCACGGCAATTTCCGCCTGCACCGACAGATCCTGCCGTTGGAAGTCCCGAATCTGACCTTCGCCGGTTACAACTCCTCGGCGGTCAGCACGCTGAACGCCGAAGTCGCCGCGCACTGGACCGCCGCGTTGCTCACCGGCAGGATCGACCTGCCGGCCTCCGACAAACTCGACGAGCAGATCGACGCCCGCCTGCGCTGGATGCAGGAGCGTACGCACGGCCGCCACGCCCACGGCGCCGCGGTCGTCCCGTTCTCCATCCAGAACATCGATGAGATGCTCGCCGACCTGAAGTTCCGGCTGCCGCTGCGCACCCGTGCGGCACAGGTGTTCCGCCGGATCAAGCCGGAGTCCTACCGGGGATTGGCCACCCGCCGCAAACCAGTGGCCGGGCCGGTGACGCACCCGGCGGCCCCGATCGATGCGGAACTGCTGCCGTACGAGGGCGACAGCGGGCGGGTCAGCCACTGAGTCCTCTTCGTGGCTGACCGGCGGCTGTCCGTGCGCCTTCCAGGTCGCGCGGTGGACAGGACGGAGACCTCGGTCCGAGGCGCGATGCAGGGTGCGTGGGCGACTGCGAACGCTGCGTGCGCACAGTTGCATCGACTGCCGAAATCGACCCACGCCGATCGACAGGGCGGTATGCGGCCCTCGGGCGACCGACTCCAGCGCGGCATGGTTGGGCGCACGAGCCGTCCCGAGTTGTCGCCAGGTAGCGGCGCACGGG
Organism: Nocardia sp. CY15; assembly: GCF_009829295.1. Classification (NCBI taxonomy): domain Bacteria; kingdom Bacillati; phylum Actinomycetota; class Actinomycetes; order Mycobacteriales; family Nocardiaceae; genus Nocardia; species Nocardia sp. CY15. The sequence goes on along the minus strand of NZ_VUOT01000001.1, from coordinate 193,792 downwards.
CTGGTAGACGCTGTGGTGCAGTGAATATCCGCAGGTCACCGGAGGGTCAGGTGTTCGGTGGGGCATCGCGCTCGAAGCGACGTCGCGCTCGGTTGCGGAGTGTCGCGCCGAGGACATGCCGGTGCTGCCGCTCGGGAGGAGACTCGCCCCGGGTTGTCGCCCGCGCAATGCCGGGGCCGGCGGTTTGCGTTGGCGATAATCCAAGGGTGGAAGCGCTGGACATGAATCTGCTCGTGGCCCTGGACGCGCTGCTGGACACCAACAGCGTCACCCTGGCCGCGCAGCGCCTACACACCTCCCCGCCCGCGATGAGCCGGACGCTGGCCAAGTTGCGCGGCGTGCTCGGCGATCCATTGCTGGTGCGCGCGGGTCGCAACCTGGTACCGACGCCACGCGCGCTGGAATTGCGTTATGAGGTCAGCACGCTGGTCGAGCAAGGACGCGCGCTGCTGACGCCGCGCGACGATCTCGACCCCGCGGCACTGCGCCGGACGTTCGCGGTGCAAGCCGGTGACATGGTGCTCACCGAACTGGCGGAGCCCCTGCTGTCGGCGGTCCGGGCGCAGGCGCCGGGCGTCACGCTGCGCTTCCTGCCCGACACCCTCGAGGGCACCGCCGCCCTGCGCGACGGACGCGTCGACCTGGAAGTCGGCGTGATCGACCACACCGACCCGGAGACCACCGTGCGCAGAGTGCTCACCGACCGGGTGATCGGAGTGGCCGCCGCGGACCATCCACTGGTCACCGATCGCGTCACCGTCGCCGCGTACGCCGCCGCGCCGCATCTGAGCATCTCGCGCAACGGCCGTTCGCACGGCCCGATCGACGACCGCCTGGCCCTGCACGGCCGCACCCGGCGGGTGGTGGCCACCCTGCCGACGCTGACCAGCGCGCTGTTCGCGGTGCGCGGCGGCAACCTGGTCTGCCCTGCGCCTGCCATGCTGAGCGCCGCCACACTACCCGCGATGGGATTGAGCGCGTTCGAGATACCGCTGCCGCTGCCCGAAGTCGCCATCGGGATGGCGTGGCATCCGCGTAACACCGCCGATGGGGGGCATCGCTGGCTGCGCGATCTCGTCCAGGAGATCCTGCTGGGTTCGGCGGCTGCGGCGCGCCCCCCGAAGCGGCGCCGCGCCAAAGCCGGTCAGGACACCGGGGGCGGGCTGGAGAGCCGGTAGTCGGTCGGCCTGCGCTGCGCGTCGGTGCGCTCGGACTGATATCCGTTGACGGTCGAGTCGAAGACGTCGGAGCGGCCCAGCGGAGCCGCCGCCGTGCGCTTGAGTTCGTCCAGCATGGCCTGCAGTTTGTCCACGTGTGTGTTCTCTACCGGGGTGCGGTGTTCCTCACCGGCGCGGTGCGCTCCGGTGAGGCCCGTGCCCGGGGCGTCCGCAGCCGCCCCGTTCTCCGGGCCGCTGTGATTCGTGGTGGCGGACGCGACGATGCTTTCGTACGCGGCGTTCTCGCCCGCGGAGTACGAGGCCGATGTGGTGGCGGGTTCGCGTGCCGCCGTGGACCTTTCCTGCCCCGCACTCGGATCGCGTGGCGTCGGCGGTGTGAACGGGGATAGGGGTTCCCGCGGTGTCGCCGCGGTGAAGGTCGGCTCGCGCGACGGAGGGGCAGTGAAATTCGATGCCGGTTCGCGGGGCGCGGAGACGCTCTGCTCGGAGGTGGAATCCGGTTGCAGCGCGGGCTCGCGAGGCGGCGTGAAGCTCGACCGCACAGCGGAATTAGGTTCCGCTGCCGCGTGCACCGGCTCCCGCGGTGTGCTCGTCGGCCGCGCGCCGTTGCGGAAACCGGCTGGCTCGCGGGCATCACTATTCCGCGCCGCGAACTCGGCGCCGCCGCGCTCGGACTGGCGCGCGTTCGCCCGTCCCTCGGCTGCCCGGGGCAGCGGTGCGGCCGGGCGCTCCGGCGCCGCTCGCCGATCCTCCGGCGTGTGGTCGTCAGCGGATTCCAGGCGCTCCACTCGCGTATCGAGATTCGAGATGTCTTGTCCGGCACGGAAAGCCCACGCTTCCAGCTCGGCCAACCGCCCTTCGACGCTCGGTTCGCCCACCACGGCCGGTGCGCCATCGATCCGGGCCGCCACCGCGTCCAGCTTCTCGCTGACCTCTCGGAGAGCCGACGCGATACTCGACAGCATCGCGCCGATCGACTCGCCGGTCTGCTGACCGTGCTCCATCCAGTACCTACTTCCCCGTATCGGCCCAGCTCGCACTCGGCCGGACGATTCTATCCGCCCAGTTGGGCATCCGCGGCTCGCGAAGAATCGGCGGTAAACCGATCCGAGACCTGATCGATGCAGCCTAGGCCCCCGGAAATACCCCCACGCAGGCGGATTACGCGGCGACCCGGTTTGTCCGGAAACCATGCCGACGCATCTGATCGATCATTATCCGCCCGAACCGCGCCGTCCGCGAGTCCGCGCTCGCCGTCGCCGCGAGGCTCGGCGTTGCGCGACCCGGTGCCGGTGCGGCGGGCTGGAGACCGTCGAACTCTTCACCCCCGGGCGCGTCGCGGCGGCGGCAACGGTCAATTCGCCGATACCGGAGTGTCCGGTTCCGTCCGGATGGCATGATGAAAGTCCTTGTGCCGCAGGATGCGACGCCGACCCCAGCGACAGCCCACGTGCGTGGCACACCCGAGTGCGGGGTGAACGGGGCTGGCGAGGTAGCCGAGTCTGACGCACTCTTGATCTATGGCGTAGGTCGCCTGGCCTGCGGTGGTTTGTGCAGGGGAGTGGTCGCGTGAGAACGAAGCAGCGGGCGGAGATCGCCTGCGGGCGCCGAGCGATGCTCGCCGAGTTGGGTATCGGAGAGGCTTCCGGCCGTACACGTGGGTCGAAGTCCGGCTACGCCTGCGGGTGCCCGGAATGTTCCGCCGCGCAGTGGGATATGCAGCGGCTCAAGTACTGGTTGTGCGGCAGGCTGCTCGCCTACGGGGCGGACGAAGCCGAAGTGGATGGGCGCATCGGAACACTGCCGGTGGACGTGTATTGGCGCAAGGGTGATCGGGTATACGCGATCGAGGTGCGCAGCGGTCCGCTCGAGCGCGCGCTCGCCCAGGAGCACACCGAGCGGCTGCGTGCCGCGGGCTGCACGGACGTGTTGTGGCTGTGCCCACCCGGATACTGGGTGCCGTACCTGCACGCGCTGGGCATCTCGGACTTCGCGCCCGTCGCCTGTGAATACCGCGCGGTCACCGGCGTGCTGGACACCGAGCACGCGATGGCGGCGCCGCGGCGTGACCCGGTCGAACTGCGCGAGTTCCTCGCCGGCTGGGTACGCGGCGAGTACGTCTGGGGCTATCGGGATGAGAAGACAGGAGGCTGGGCCACTGTGACCGACTGGGAGTACCACACGAGGACGCAGGCCACGGTCATCGCCCGGCAGCGCCAGGAACTGGTCAACCAGCGCACGGCGCTGGCGGTTGCCCGCAAGTCGTTGCGGGACAGGCAGAAGCACTTGCTGAAGCTGACCACGCGACTGGAACGCGCGGAGCTGGCCGCCCAGGAAAGGGCCGATGCCCTCGCCGCCGCCCAGCGCACGATCGCCGATCACGATCGGCTGGACAAAGCCCTGCGCAACACGATCGCCAACCTCGAGGTGACCATCGGCCGCTGGCAGCTGATCACCATCTGCGCGATGCTGCTGATCGTCACGTTCCTGGCGGCGGCGATGGTGGTGCGCTGAGCCGGAACGGCGCCCGGTCCCATCGCCATTCGTGGCGCAGCACCAGCGCGAGGAAGTCCAGCAGCTCCAGGCCGGTCTTCGCGCGCACCTCGCGTAGCGCGGCCCAGTGCACCGGTCCGCGCTCGACGAGGCTTCGCAGCATCTGCTCGCTCGTCGCGCCGACCGGGCGCGCGCGCAGATCCGGGACGCCGATGCGGCTGCCGGTCCAGACCAGCCAGCCCCAGCCGTTGGCGTGCGCGTGGGCGCGACCGGCGGCCGCCTTCACCCGGTTGACGTGGAAGCCGACGTGGCCCAGCGGCGCGACGTCGATCAAGACCGTGCGGCCGTCGGTGAGGCGGGCGACGATGCTCGGATAGTGCAGCCGCCGCGCACCGTCGAAGTCGTAGCCGACTGCCGCGGGTTGCTCCTGGAACGTCTCGACTCGGCCGCTGGCGTTGAGGATCCACAGCAGCCTGGCCTCCAAGCCGGAGTCGAACGGCACGTCGCGGCCGACCTTGTCCAGGTAGAAGCGGCCGCGGCCGTCGTCGTCGCTGTCCACGGTGCGCGCGGAGACGGTGGGGACCGCGGCGGCGGCGCCTGCGCCCGGCCAATCGACCTGCTCCAACCAGGGATCGAGCTGACTCGTCGCGCGCGGCTCGGCGTCGTGCAGCTTCGCCAGGCGACGGTTGGTCTTCTTCTGCCAGGCGGCGATGCGCTGGGTGACGAACCCGGCGATCCGCTTCGCGTCCTCGGCGGCGTGCCCGGCCAGCCGCAGCTTCAGGTACGACAACTCGGTCGCGGCGATGTCGGTGTCGGTCGCGTACGTCTCCACCAGCAGCGCACGCACCAGTTGCCGGTCCATGGCATCGAGCGGATAGCGCGCGGACAGCACCGCGGCGGCGCGATGCCCGGACAGCTGGGCCGTCCGGATCATCTGCCCGACCGCTTTGGTGTGCAGTTGCCGCACACGGTCACGGGAGAGGTCGTAGCGCGCGCCGATCCGAGCCAGGGTTTCGGGTTTTTCCCCACCGACCCCGAGCCGAGCGGTCAGCAGGTCGCCGTCCTTGGCCTTCCGGTCGGCTTGCAGTGCGATCAACTCGCCGAGCACCTCGTTGACCTCCTCGAGTTCGAACGAGATGTCATCGCGCAGATCGAGCGACTCGGGATCGTCGTCATCGGCTCCCTGCGCGACCTCCGCACTGATCGTCACGCGACAACCCCCTGACTCGGCTCCGGCACTGTGCGGCACAGCGTATCCCCACCCACCGACACTGATCCCTGCCGCGGCCGCACCGCCGAAATGCGCGCCACACGACTTTCGACGCGTTGGGCTCGGCGAGGCAGTCTCGGCTGACAGCCACAGCGGCAACGTTTCCCGTGCTTGCAATTCTCGGTCGAGGCGGCCGAACTGGTCGTGGGTGATCTGCTCAGGCTTCGACGGCGCCGACGTGGGCAGGCCAGTCCTGGCGCGCCGCCCAGTCGCGCACGGTGGTGGCGCCGGGGGTGACCACCGCTGGATCGGGTCCGGGTGATGGAGGTGTTCCCGGAGGCGGTGGGGTGTAGGCCCCCGCGATACCCTCCGCGGCCTCGGCCCCCAGATGCGGGGCCAGCATCCGCTCGTAGGCGGCGGGGGTTATCGAGTTCCATCGCACCGAGTGTCCCAGGGCAGCGGTGAGTTCGGCGGCGACCTCGTCGCCCGTCAGTGTTCGCGGGCCTGCCACGATCTGGAGTGGGGGAGGAGCTTTCGACGTGATCAGGGCGGCGACGGCCGCTCCGAGATCGTCCAGTGCCACCCAGGGAACCGGCAGTTCCCGCGGGAGCGGGTAGGCGACTTCCCCCGCCCTGACAAGCGGAGAGGACCAAGGGGCCGAGAGGTTTTCCATGTACGTGTGGGCCGGGGCGACCACCGTGGCGACACCGGCACTCCGGGATAGTTCGGCGGACACGAGTACGCGGGCGTCCACGAAGGGCACACCGACGGCCTCCCTCGGCACCACACTGCCCGCGTTGAAGATCGCCTGCCGCACCCCCGCCTCCCGGAGCCCGGCCAGCGCCGCCCGGGCCTGCCGGATGGCCGGATCGGCCGCGAACACGAGCGGCAACTGGACGATCACCGCGTCGACGCCGCGGTACACGGCTGCCAGCGAGCCGGCATCGAGCAGGTCGGCCCGGACCGGCTCGGCGTCCGGGTGCAGCCGGGAGGTCGAAGTATCGCGGACTATGCCACGCACACGGTGTCCTGCCGACAACAGTCCACGGACGATCGCGGCTCCTTGGGTGCCCGTCGCCCCATGGACGATCACGGTTGAACTGTTCATGTCGGCGACGGTAGTTTCCGTCATGAAGCAATACCCAGAACGTGATATAGGTTCCCTGTGGAAACTATCAGCAGCGAGCAGCTCGAACGGCTGCACAGTGCCCCGCCGCGGGGCTGCGGCATCGAGCGCACGCTCGAGGTCCTCGACGGGAAATGGACGACGCTGATCGTCCGGGAGCTGCTGTCCGCACCGAAGCGCTTCGGCGAGCTGCGCACCGCTCTCGGCGCTCCGAGCGCCAAGACGCTCACCGACCGCCTCAGAGTCCTGGAACACCAGCGGATCCTGACGCGCACCGTGCACGCCGAAGTGCCGCCCCGCGTGGTCTATGAACTCACCGAGGACGGGCGAAGCCTCAGCGAGGTCTTTTACGCCATGCTGAAGTGGGGTGAGGAGCACCCCTCGCCCCACAGTAAGGTCACTGTGCTCTCGGGATGACTCGGTGGCTCTACAGTGATGTCTTTGCACAACCGCCGCGTGCAACCGACGCAGTTCTCGGTCAAGACACCACAAAGGTCAAGACACCACAAAGGCCCGGTGAAAACCGGGCCTGAGCTGGTGAGACGGTGGTGCGCGATACTGGGATTGAACCAGTGACCTCTTCCGTGTCAGGGAAGCGCTCTCCCGCTGAGCTAATCGCGCGAGGTGGAGACGGGAATCGAACCCGTGTGCACGGCTTTGCAGGCCGTTGCCTCACCACTCGGCCACTCCACCGCGCAAAGGGGGACGGCGTAATGTTGCCTGGCCCTACCTCTCGAGCGGATGACGGGATTCGAACCCGCGACCCTCACCTTGGCAAGGTGATGCGCTACCAGCTGCGCTACATCCGCATTTTGCTTCCCCGGGGCTCGTTTCCGGCCTCCGTGGTGCGAGACAGAACATTAGCCGACGCTCGGCGAAAGGTACAAATCCGCAGGTAGGGCAGGGGAAATCTGGGAGGTTGCGTACTGTGACGCCGGTGGCTCATGTGGTGGATGGGGGAGTAGAGGCTTCCAGTCACCGATCCGACGATCCGATACGGCCGGCCGCAGGGAGCGAAGGGGTGCCGATCGCATACTCGCTTACGGCACTGTGCTCCGGCGGGTCGGATCCGAGGCTTCGGAGTGAGCCCCCGCTCGCGTGCGGGACCTCGTCCGCCGCCTCCCTGTCCGGATGGCGATTTGGTGAACCGCGGGTGGCGCGTGCTAATGTTTCGTCTCGTCCGGAGGGCATCCCCGAGCCCCCGGAAACTGTCGGGTCTCATAGCTCAGCGGGAGAGCGTCCGCCTCACACGCGGAAGGTCGCTGGTTCGATCCCAGCTGGGACCACACACAGTGCGAGGCCGGTGCAGTATTGCCCGGCCTTCTTTGTTCTCCGAGCCGATCGGCCCCGTGGGTTTCGTGGCGTCGGCGATCTGTATCGAGTCCCCGGTGTGGCCCACGTCTCTCCTTGTGCTGTGACTTGGGTCACATTATGGTAGCGGTTGTCCCCATCTGGACCGGAAACCTTTTCAAGCGCTTTGCGAAGTCTTTACTATCAATCCGACCGCTGCGTCACGGGTCGCGCTTCCATCGAGGGAGGGCGGCTCGGGCGTCGCCCGCCGCTCGCTTTCGATGCCAAGAACATGTTCGACCGATGAACCGGGGCCACGATCCCGGCGAAGGAGAAATATGTCCCCCGACACCGATCCCGTACCACGGACGTCGTCGCACGCAGGCATGCTTGGTCGTCTGACCGGAACCGGCCGTTGCTCTTCGGCCTCCTCGGCCGCGGTTTCCCCTGTCGCCCTGTGCCTTTGGCATGCGGGTTCCTCGCCGACCGCGCGTGCGTGCGCGAATACTTCGGCGGCACGGCGCATTTCGCCGAACTGGGCTGCGTGTGGAAGTTCGCCGGTGTCACTGGGCCGCCTGGGTAAAGGTACTTCCGGCACTGCCTCGATCGAGCCTCGGCGGCGCACCGGAATCCGGGAAGGGTCTGTCATGACGGGCGACCCCGCCCGCCACCACGGGCGCGCGACCGTGTTGCACCCGCACCTCCGGCGCGACCTCGATTGCTTATTCCTCTCCTTTGCGGTTACGCAAATCGCGCCCAACACCGTCGCGGGCTGCGGGCAGGGTGACCTGCGCGCCGTCCGCCCGGTGTGCGATCCGGTGCGTGAGGGAAGCCGGATGTCTCGGTGGAGGCGGTCCCCGCCCACGCGCTGCGCGTGTGATCGAGGTCATGGTCGCGGGGAACGCGGAGGTCGACGGTGGCGCGCACCGGATCGCGGCGGAGCCTGCCTGGCCCGGTGATGTGCGGTAGGTCACGGTGATAACGACGAGAGGACGGTGGGGAATAACACACAATTTCTTGAAGTTCTCAGGCTTTGCTAAGTCTTTACCAATACACTTGTCCTCGTTTACATCTCGACTCATCGCTGTGTCGGGACTGCTTCACCGCGAGATGCCGGTTCGCGGTCTTGTGCCCTGCTGGACATGTTGATCGTCAACCGACCTCGGCGAAACAGCCGAGTCGGCGAAGGAGAGTCATGGCTATCGATCACGATTTAGCCCCGCCACTGTCAATGCCCGCACCGGCGGGCCCGGGCCGCAGTTCCGGACCGCGGTCCGACCGCTTCACCGATATCCTGCGCCACGATGTGCCCGCCTCCATCGTGGTTTTCCTTGTCGCGCTGCCGCTTTCGCTCGGCATCGCGATCGCTTCCGGAGCCCCCGTCGCCGCGGGGCTCATCGCCGCCATCGTCGGCGGCATCATCGTCGGGCTGCTCGGTGGCTCGGTACTCCAGGTGAGCGGCCCTGCCGCGGGCCTCACCGTCGTCGTGGCCGAGACGATCGACCAATTCGGTTGGCGCCTCACCTGTTTCATCGTCGTGGCAGCGGGTGTCCTGCAGATTCTGCTCGGGCTCAGCCGTGTGGCCAGAGCGGCGCTCGCCGTGGCGCCCGTGGTGGTGCACGCGATGCTCGCCGGTATCGGCATCACGATCGCGCTGCAACAGATCCATGTGCTGCTCGGCGGTTCCTCGCACAGTTCGGCCTGGCGGAACATCATCGAGCTGCCCGGACAGCTGATGTCCCTGCACGGCGGCGGCGCGTTGATCGGCGCGGTCGTGATCGCGATCATGGTCGGCTGGAAGTACCTGCCCGCCAGGATTCGCGTGGTGCCGGGGCCGCTCGCCGCGGTGCTCGTGGGCACGGTGTTGTCGCTGGTCCTGCCGCTCGGCGCCGAGCGCATCGTGCTCGACGGCTCGCTGTTCGACGCCATCGGCCTGCCCGCGCTGCCCAGTGGTAACTGGTCGGCTCTGGTCCTGGCCATCATCACCATCGCCCTGATCGCCAGCGTGGAGAGCCTGCTGTCCGCGGTGGCGGTGGACAAGATGCACACCGGCAAGCGCACCGACTTCGACCGGGAGCTGATCGGCCAGGGCTCGGCGAACGTGCTGTCCGGCCTGCTCGGCGGTCTGCCGGTCACCGGCGTGATCGTGCGCAGCGCCACCAACGTGACGGCGGGCGCGCACAGCCGCGCCTCCGCGGTACTGCACGGAGTCTGGCTCTTGGTGTTCTCGGTGGCCCTGGTCTCGGTAGTGGAGCAGATCCCGAAGGCCGCCCTGGCCGGTCTCCTCATCGTGATCGGCACCCAGCTGGTCAAGCTGGCCCACATCAAACTGGCCCAGCGCACCGGTGACCTGCTGGTCTACGTCGTCACGGTGCTCAGTGTGGTGTTCTTGAACCTGCTGGAGGGCGTGCTGATCGGCCTCGGCCTGGCCTTCGGCCTGCTGCTGTGGCGGGTGGTCCGGGTGGCGGTCAAAGCCGAACAGATCCCGGGCACGCAGCGCTGGCTGATCACCATCGACGGCTCGGCCACCTTCCTCGCGCTGCCGAAACTGTCGGCGCAGTTCGCGAAGATCCCCGCGGGAGCCGACGTCACGGTGGAGATGACGGTCGACTTCCTCGATCACGCGGCATTCGAGGCGGTCGAGGAGTTCGCCCGCCAGCAGGTGAACAGCGGAGGCAGCGTCGACTTCGTGGAGATCGGTGGGGCCAGAATGGCCCAGGCCACGGCCAAACCGCCGGCGCGGAGCTTCGCGCGCTCGGTCTGGGACGACATCCTCGGCCCGTGGCGCCGCGACGAGGGGCACAAGAACCCGGTCGCGGCAGGCGTCGCGGCCTACCACCGCAGCCACGCGCACGTCGTGCGGCCGCACCTGGACGAGTTGCGCGACAGGCAGGACCCGGATTCGTTCTTCCTGACCTGCTCGGACTCGCGGATCGTGCCGAACATCATCACCAACAGCGGGCCGGGCGACTTGTTCACCGTGCGCAACGTGGGCAACCTCGCTCCCGCGGAAGGTGACGCGTCGGTCGAGGCCGCGCTGGTGTTCGCGCTCGAACAGCTGAACGTCCGCTCGATCGTGGTCTGTGGGCATTCCTCCTGCGGTGCGATGAAGGCGTTGCACACCGGCGCCCAGGTCCCCGGCGTGGACGCCTGGCTCGCCCACGCGCAGCCGAGCCTCGAGCGGTTCCGCGCGGGCCATCCGGTGGCGGCGGCGGCTCGGGAAGCCGGCTTCGGTGAGGTCGATCAGCTGGCCATGGTGAACGTCGCGGTGCAGCTCGAACTGCTGCACCGGCACCCCGCGGTGCGCAAGGCGATCGCCGAGCGCGGCGTCACGGTGTCGGGCCTGTTCTTCGACATCGCCAGTGCCCGGGTCGTCGAGGTGACCGAGAACGGGATCGCGCACATCGATGACGCGGGACATCAGCCCGCTCGCGAACTGGTGTGATCGACCGGTGATCCCGCCCGGGCGGCCCGCCGCCCGGGCGGGATCACCGTGTCCGGGGGCGTGGAGCGGGATTCGGTGGGCCGGATTGCTCGTACCCTGGGGAACGTGACCGCAGATCTGGAAACGAGCTCTGCCGACCGGCCGACCCGCTGGCGCGCCTTCCGCGCCGGGCTCGAACGACGGCCTACCCTGTATCTCGCCTACCGGATCGTGGTCGCGGTGGTCGGTGTCGCCGTGCTCGCGGTCGGCGTTCTCGCGATCCCCTATCCCGGTCCCGGCTGGGCGATCGTGTTCGCGGGGCTCGGCATCCTGGCCACCGAATTCGCTTGGGCGCACCGCGTATTGACCTGGCTACGGGACCGATACCGGCAATTGATGGCCTGGTACTCCGGCCAGGGGCGGGCCGTGCAGGTGGCAGGTGCGATCGGCACCGCGGCGTTGGTCGTCGCGACGCTGTGGATTCTGGGAACCTTCGGGCTGGTCGGTAGTTGGATCGGAGTGGAATGGGAATGGCTGCGCAGCCCCCTGCAGCGGTGACCACCGTCGCAGGGCGCATGCTCACCCAGCCGGACTGGCTGGCCGCGCGGATCGCGGAAATGGGCCACTCCTGGGGGACCACGTCGCCGCGCATCGCGGGCACGCTGTGGTGGTGCATGGTGGCCTCCGCTCTGGTGGAGCAGATCGCGCGCGCCTACGCCTACGACGAGCACGCCCCCGAACCCGCCCTGGATCGGATGGAGTGCGAGGTGCGCCCGGACGGTGGTGTCGAGCGGGTGCGCATCCCGGCGAACGATGGTCCGCGGGCAGGCAGCGCCGCGGTGCTGCGTGAGACGCTCGCCGCCGTGATCACGCCGGTCGCCGAGGTGTCCGGTGCCGCAGTCCCCGCCCTGTGGGCGATCACCACCGATGCGATCGGCAACCGGGCGCTGGATGCCGGTTCGCCGGACGCAGGCGCACGGCTGGCCATCGACATCGGTGGCAAACTGCCTGCACCGCGGTTCGTCGAAATCGGCGGGCGCACCTTCGTCCGGCGAATCTCCTGCTGCCTGGTGTTCGAGGTCCCCGGCTGCCAGATGTGCACGAGCTGCCCGAAACGCCCGGCCGCCGAACGAACGGCACTGCTCGCGGACCTAGCCGCCGGGGGCTGACGTACTGCCGGGGACAACTGAACTCCTGCACATACGGGTAACTCGCCGCATATGCCCGTAACTCGAGCGTCACGGAGGGGACTCGGACGCAAACCCCACGCCACCTGACCGGTACGGCCTAAAACCCGGAGGCGCGGGCGAGCGCGGCGGGACAGTAGCATGGTCGCGCCGGGCGAACATGCGATCGGCCACCGTCCAGCGGGACCCCTCCCGCACACGAGAACGCCAAGGAGAGCGCAGCCGTGACCACCTCAGCCCCCATCAGCCCAGTCGCCCTCGTCCGGGTGCCGGCCGGGACGACGGCGGGCGCCGCGGTGCGCGAGGCGGGACTACCCACCAAGGGCCCGGAAACCGTCGTCGTCGTCCGGGCCGACGGTGAACTCAAGGACCTGTCCTGGACCCCGGACGAGGACGTCGACGTGGAGCCGGTGGCGGCGAACACCGACGACGGCCGCAACGTCATCCGCCACTCCGCCGCGCACGTGCTCGCCCAGGCGGTGCAGCAGGAGTTCCCCGGAGCGAAGCTGGGCATCGGCCCCTACATCAAGGACGGGTTCTACTACGACTTCCGCGTCGAGCGGCCGTTCACCCCCGAGGATCTGGCCAAGCTCGAATCGCGGATGAAGAAGATCGTCAAAGGCGCGCAGCGGTTCTCCCGCCGGGTGGTCGAGGTCGACGACGCCAGGGTCGAGCTGGCCGCGGAGCCCTTCAAGCTCGAGCTGATCAGTGACAAGTCCGGGATCGATGACCCGGAGGTCATGGAGGTCGGCGGCAAAGAGCTGACCATCTACGACAACCTGGATCCGCGCACCGGAGAGAAGATCTGGGGCGATTTGTGCCGCGGCCCGCACATTCCGACCACCAAGTTCATCCCGGCCTTCAAGCTCACCCGCAGTTCGGCCGCGTACTGGCGCGGCGACCAGAGCCGCGAGGACCTGCAGCGCATCTACGGCACCGCTTGGGAGTCGCAGGAGGCGCTCGACGAACACCTGCACCTGCTCGCCGAGGCCGAGCGCCGCGACCACCGCAAGCTGGGTCTGGAGCTGGACCTGTTCAGCTTCCCCGACGAACTCGGTTCCGGCCTTCCGGTGTTCCACCCCAAGGGCGGGATCATCCGCAAGGAACTGGAGGAGTACTCGCGCCGCAGGCATGTGGCGGCGGGTTACGAGTTCGTCAACACCCCGCACATCACCAAAGGCCACCTGTTCGAGGTCTCCGGCCACCTGGACTGGTACCGCGACGGCATGTTCCCCGCGATGCACCTGGACGCCGAACTCAACGAGGACGGCACCGTTCGCAAGCCCGGCCAGGACTACTACGTCAAGCCGATGAACTGCCCGATGCACAACCTGATCTTCCGCGCCCGCGGCCGGTCGTATCGGGAGCTGCCGCTGCGGCTGTTCGAGTTCGGCTCGGTCTACCGCTACGAGAAGTCCGGCGTGGTGCACGGCCTGACCCGGGTGCGCGGCATGACCCAGGACGACGCGCACATCTACTGCACCAAAGAGCAGATGCACAGCGAGCTGACCGACACGCTGCGGTTCGTGCTGGATCTGCTGAAGGACTACGGCCTCGACGACTTCTACCTCGAACTGTCCACCAAGGACCCGAAGAAGTTCGTCGGCTCCGAGGAGATCTGGGAGGAGGCCACCGAAACCTTGTCCAAGGTCGCCTCGGCCTCCGGTCTCGAGCTGGTGCCCGATCCCGGCGGCGCCGCTTTCTACGGCCCGAAGATCTCCGTGCAGGCCAAGGACGCGCTGGGCCGCACCTGGCAGATGTCGACCATCCAGCTGGACTTCAACCTGCCCGAGCGCTTCGACCTGGAGTACACCGCCTCCGACGGCACCAAGCAGCGGCCGGTCATGATCCACCGCGCCCTGTTCGGCTCGATCGAGCGATTCTTCGGCGTGCTCACCGAGCACTACGCGGGGGCGTTCCCGGCCTGGCTCTCGCCGGTGCAGGTGGTGGGCATCCCGGTCGCGGAAGCGTTCGCCCCGCACCTGGACCGGGTGATCGAGCAGTTGCAGGACGAGGGCGTTCGCGCGCAGGTGGACCGTAGCGACGACCGGATGCAGAAGAAGATCTTCAACAACACCGCGCAGAAGGTGCCGTTCATGCTGCTGGCCGGTGAGCGCGACGTGAACGCGAACGCCGTGAGCTTCCGCTTCCGGGACGGCACCCAGGTCAACGGTGTGCCGGTCGACGACGCGGTGGCCACCATCGTCGCGTGGATCGCCCACCGGGAGAACGCGTCACCGACGGCCGAGGGGTTCGAGATTCGATCAACGAACAAGGGCGGGGACCCGGCATGAGCGGTCAGTCCCGGAGGCGGCAGCGCAGCGTGACCACGCAGGGCCCCGCTCGTGCCGCCAGGAGTTACAGCATGAGCGGTCAGTCCCGGAGGCGGCAGCGCAGCGTGACCACGCAGGGCCCCGCTCGTGCCGCCAGGAGTTACAGCATGAGCGGTCAGTCCCGGAGGGGGAGGGACACGGCATGACCGAGCGTACGGTGCCGGACGGGCTCGCGGATCTGGACGCGACCTCGGCCGAGCCGGGCAGCATCGTGGACACCGGCGCCGGGGAACCGGACCGGCTGCTGCGGCTGTGGACGCCCTACCGGATGTCCTACATCGCGGAGGCTGCCACGGGCCCGAAGGATTCGACCGGCCATCCCTTCACCGACATCCCGAAGATGTCCGACGAGGACGGACTGGTCATCGCCCGGGGTGAGCTGGTGTACGCCGTGCTCAACCTGTACCCCTACAATCCGGGGCACATGATGGTGGTGCCCTACCGCAAGGTGGCGAACCTCGAGGATCTCACCGAGGCGGAGAGCGCCGAGCTGATGGCTTTCACCCAGCAGGCGATCCGGGTCATGAAGAAGGTGTCGCGGCCGCACGGGTTCAATGTCGGGCTGAATCTCGGCGGGGTAGCGGGTGGGTCGCTCGCCGACCACCTGCACCAGCACATCGTGCCGCGCTGGGGCGGTGACGCGAATTTCATCACCGTCATCGGCGGGGCGAAGGTCATGCCGCAACTGCTGCGGGAGACCAGGGCGCTGCTGTCGGCGGCCTGGAAGGAGGCGTAGATGAGCGCCCGGGCGGAGTTGCCGTGCTGAGCTTCTTCGGCCGCGAGACGTTCGCCAAAGCGACGGCTCCGCTGGGCCGCGCACTGGTCGGCACGGGACTCACTCCCGACGCCATGACGCTGATCGGCACCACTGCCTCCATCGCCGCAGCGGTCACGCTCTTCCCGACCGGACACCTGTTCTGGGGAACCATGGTGATCTGGCTGTTCGTCATGTTCGACATGCTCGACGGTGCCATGGCCAGAGCTCGCGGCGGCGGCACGAAATACGGCGCGGTACTGGACGCCACCTGCGACCGGCTGGCCGACGGCGCCATCTTCGCCGGGCTGGCCTGGTGGGCAGTCTTCCACGAGCAGCACAAACCGCTGTTCGCCGCGACGCTCGTCGTCCTGGTGACTTCGCAGGTGATCTCCTACGCCAAGGCGCGCGCCGAGGCCAGCGGACTGTCCGCGGACGGGGGCCTCATCGAGCGGCCCGACCGGCTGATCATCGTTCTGGTGGGAGCGGGGTTCACCGGGATCGGCGGCTACTGGGGCATCGAGTGGCTCACCTACGCCGTGCACGTGGCTATGTGGATCCTCGCCGTGCTCAGCATCGTCACCGTCGTGCAGCGGGTGCTGGCGGTGCGCAACTCGCCGGGTGCGCGCACCGTGATCCCGGCAGGGCAGCCGCAGAGCCCGAGCGCGGGAACCCCGGGCACCACAGGACTTCCGTCGTGATCTCACCCAGGTACGGACGCCGACCGATCGATGGTGGCGTCGGGGCATTCGTGACGACGGAGTGTGGACCGGCAGCGCGGGAGTGCGAATGACCATCGGGGAGCGGCTCGCCGCCACCGGATACGCGGCGGGCTGGCGGCTGGTGCGTGCGCTGCCGGAGCCGACGGCACGGCGGCTGTTCGAGTGGGGCGGGGACCAAGCGGCCCGCCGCGCCAATCGGGAGTTCCACGCGGGCGGCCCGCCGAACCAGTTGCGCCGCAACCTGGCGCGCGTGCTCGGCGTGCTCCCCGCCGACGTGCCGGACGAGCTGATCAGCGCCAGCATGCGGTCGTACGCGCGGTACTGGCGGGAGGCGTTCCGGCTGCCCGCGATGGACCATTCCACGATCGACTACTTCGTCGACGGGTTGCCGTACCTGGACGCCGCGCTGAAGGAGGGGCGAGGCGTGGTGCTCGTGCTGCCGCACTCCGGCAACTGGGATATGGCGGGTGTCTGGCTCGTGCAGCACTACGGGGCATTCTCCACCGTGGCCGAGCGACTGAAGCCCGAATCGCTGTTCGAGCGGTTCGTAGCCTACCGGGAGAGTCTCGGCTTCGAGGTCTTCCCGCTGACTGGTGGCGAGCAACCGCCGTTCGTCCAGTTGGCGGCGCGCCTGCGGCAGAACAAGATCGTGTGCCTGATGGGTGAACGCGACCTCACCGGCAAGGGCGTCCCCGTCCAGTTCTTCGGTGAGCGCACCTGGATGCCCGCGGGCGCGGCGAAATTGGCCGCCGAGACGGGAGCCGCGTTGATTCCGGTGCACGCGTGGTTCGAGGTCGATACCGACGGCCGCGAGAACTGGGGCCTGAAAACCGAGGCGCCGCTGGACGTTTCCGTCGGGGTGGCCGCGGCTACCCAGGCGCTGGCGGACCGCTTCGCAGCGAATATCGCCGAGCACCCCGCGGATTGGCACATGCTGCAACCATTGTGGGAGAGCGATCTCTCGCCCCGGCGGCGCGCCATGATCGCCGCCGCGCAGGCGGGGCTCAAAGCCGAGCAGGGAGACGTATCGCCATGAAGATCGGCATGGTCTGCCCCTATTCCTTCGACGTCCCCGGCGGGGTGCAGGCGCATGTGGTCGAGCTGGCGCGGGTGTTCATCGAACGCGGACACAAGGTGAGCGTTCTGGCGCCCGCGTCCGACGAGACCCCGCTGCCGGAGTTCGTGGTGTCGGCCGGCCGCGCGGTGGCGATCCCCTACAACGGGTCGGTGGCCAGATTGTCCTTCGGGCCCATGGCCTACACCAGGATTCGCCGGTGGATCGACGGCAACGACTTCGACGTGTTGCACATCCACGAGCCGAACGCGCCGAGCCTGTCCATGCTCGCGCTGAAGATCGCCGAGGGCCCGATCGTGGCGACTTTCCACACCTCGACGACGAAATCGTTGGTGCTGAGTACTTTTCAGGGCGTGCTGCGGCCGTATCACGAGAAGATCTCCGGCCGTATCGCCGTTTCCGAGCTGGCGCGACGGTGGCAGGTCGAAGCGCTGGGCTCGGACGCGGTGGAGATACCCAACGGCGTCGACGTCCCGGCGTTCGCTCGGGCGCCGATGCTGCCGGGGTACCCGCGCCCAGGGGGGACGGTGCTGTTCCTGGGGCGTTACGACGAGCCGCGCAAGGGCATGGAGGTGCTGCTCGGCGCGCTTCCCGAGCTGGTGCGCAAGCATCCCGATGTCGAGATCCTGATCGTCGGCCGCGGGGACGAGGACCGGTTGCGCCGCGAAGCGGGTGAGCTGTCCGTTCACCTGCGCTTCCTCGGCCAGGTGTCCGACGAGGAGAAGGCTTCGGCGATGCGGAGCGCGGACGTGTACGTCGCGCCCAACCTCGGCGGCGAGAGTTTCGGCATCATTCTGATCGAGGCGATGGCCGCAGGCACCGCGGTGGTGGCCAGCGAACTGGACGCCTTCCGCCGGGTGCTGCGTGACGGTACGGCGGGCATGCTGGTCCCGGTCGGCGACCCGGCGGCCCTGGCCGCCGCGCTGCACGCCGTGCTCACCGACGAGGTGCGCAGGGAGGCTCTGGTGCGTACCGCGACGCAGGTGGTCGGCGAGTACGACTGGCCGGTGGTGGCCGAACAGATCTTGCGTGTCTACGAGACGGTGACCATCGGCGACACGAGAGTGCGGGCCGCCGGATGATCACCTTTTCCGCGACCACCGTTCTCGTTCTCGCGCTGATCGCCGCGGTGATCGTCGCGATCGGTCTGTGGGCCTACTCCACCGCCAACCGACTGGACCGGTTGCACGTGCGGTCCGATCAATCCTGGCAGGCACTCGACGCGGCTCTGGCCAGGCGGGCGGTGGTGGCTCGGTCGGTGGCCATGGCGATCGCGGGGCCGGTGTCCGATCCGGCCCGGTCGGAGCAGGCCAGAAACCTCTCGTCGCTGGCCGACCGCGCCGAGCGCGCCGGTCGCGCCGAGCGGGAGACGGTGGAGAACCAGCTGTCCTCCGCGCTGTCGGCGGTCGATATCGGCACGCTGCGCCCACAGTTGGTCGCCGAACTGGCCGACGCCGAGGCCCGGGTGCTGATCGCCCGCCGCTTCCACAACGACGCCGTGCGCGACACGCTGGCGCTGCGCACGCGGCGTCCGGTCCGCGTCCTGCACCTCGGGGGCACCGCCCCGCTGCCGTCGTACTTCGAGATCACCGAGCGCGCCACTCCCGCGGCATCGACCGGCCTGGCGGTGGACACCATTCGTACCACCGCGAGGATCGTGCTGTTCGACGAGAACGACCGGACCCTGCTGATGCGCGGCAACGACCCGAAGACGCCGGAGGTGTCGTTCTGGTTCACCGTCGGCGGCGGCGTGGAGCCGGGGGAGAGCCTGCGCGTCGCGGCGGTGCGGGAACTGTACGAAGAGACCGGGTGCCGCGCCGACCCGGCCGATCTGCGCGGGCCGCTCTGGCGGCGGGTCGCGGTATTTCCCTTCAACGGCGAGCTGATCCGGTCCGAGGAGCTGTTCTTCGCGCTGCGGGTGCGTGGTTTCGAACCCTACGCGGCGAATCCGACCGCGATCGAACGTCGTTCCATCACCGGCCACAAATGGTGCACCGCAGCCGACATCGTCGCGCTGGATCGCGGCGGTGAGACCGTGTACCCGTATCACCTCGATGAGCTGCTCGCCGAAGCGGCCGAGGCGGCGTCGGGCACCGCTGATCCCGAGGTCCGCTCCATCCGCTGACGGGCGCGAGAACCTGTGATGTGTTTCACGATCGTGATACCGTCGCGATGATTCGAGACGCCAGAGGGTAGTGCTGTCAGGGGCGCATGCGTTTTCGGCGTCGTGGTTCTGCTGACGGCGGGGCCGTTCCTGCTCGGTTGTGGAGGTAGTTGCTTCATGTCGTACCTGCTGTTCGATTTCCTGTTGCCGCTGATCGGCCCGGCGGCCGCGGAGTACTGGGCACATTTGCTGGTGGTCGGCCCGCTGTGACCCGCCGCCCGGCGGCGGCCGGGCAGGCCAGTGCGTCGCCGGGACGGCACGGCTGCCGAGCCCTCCCGGCGTAGGGGCGCCAATAACCGAGATCACACCAGGCCAGTCCACTCCAACTGGCTATCAAGTGGCCTTTCCCGGCCGCCTAGAATCGTGGCGTTCGCATCCGAGCGATCGATTGGCGCACATGCCTGGAGGAGTTTGCCGTGACCACGCCCGAGACCACCCAGACCGTCGGCACCGCCCGCGTGAAGCGCGGCATGGCCGAGATGCTCAAGGGCGGGGTGATCATGGACGTCGTCACGCCGGAGCAAGCCAAGATCGCCGAGGACGCCGGCGCGGTCGCGGTGATGGCGCTGGAGCGCGTGCCCGCCGACATCCGCGCCCAGGGCGGCGTGTCCCGCATGAGTGATCCGGACATGATCGATGGCATCATCTCCGCGGTCTCCATTCCGGTCATGGCCAAGGCCCGTATCGGCCACTTCGTGGAAGCGCAGATCCTGCAGAGCCTCGGCGTGGACTACATCGACGAGTCCGAGGTGCTCACCCCCGCCGACTACGCCAACCACATCGACAAGTGGAACTTCACCGTGCCGTTCGTCTGCGGCGCCACCAACCTCGGCGAGGCGCTGCGCCGAATCACCGAGGGGGCGGCCATGATTCGCTCCAAGGGCGAGGCCGGCACCGGTGACGTGTCCAACGCGACCACACACATGCGCAAGATCCGGCAGGAGATCCGGAGGCTTTCGTCGCTGCCCGAGGACGAGTTGTTCGTCGCGGCCAAGGAACTGCAGGCTCCCTACGAGCTGGTCCGGGAGATCGCCGAGACCGGGAAGCTGCCGGTCGTGCTGTTCACCGCGGGCGGTATCGCCACCCCCGCCGACGCGGCGATGATGATGCAGCTCGGTGCCGAGGGCGTGTTCGTGGGGTCGGGCATCTTCAAGTCCGGCAACCCGGCTCAGCGCGCCGCCGCCATCGTCAAGGCCACCACCTTCTACGACGACCCCGATGTGCTGGCCAAGGTGTCACGCGGGCTCGGCGAGGCCATGGTCGGCATCAACGTCGAAGACATCGCCCAGCCGCACCGCCTGGCCGAGCGCGGTTGGTGATCGCGGGCCGGTAGCGTCTGCCGCGTGGAGTTGCGGCAGTTGCGGTACTTCGTGGTCCTGGCGGAGGAGCTGCACTTCCGCCGGGCCGCGGAGCGATTGTTCATCTCGACGCCCACACTCAGCCAGCAGATCAAGGTGCTGGAACGGGAAACTGGGCGGTCCACTGCTGGTCCGGGAGCCGCGCGTGGAGCTGACGGCCGCGGGTGCGGTGCTGCTGCGCACCGGCAAGACCGTGCTGCGCGCGATGGACGAGGCGGTCCGGGAAACGAGGCGCGCTGCCGCCGCGGGCGCCCCGGTGGTGCGCCTGGGTTTGCTGAACGGTGTCCCGCCCTGGCTGCCCACGCGCATCGGCAGCCTGCTCACCGCCGCGCTGCCCGGCGCCCGCCTGGTCCTCACCGGCGGGACCACCGCCGATCAGGTGCGCTTGCTCGATGACGACGAAGTCGATCTCGCCTTGGTCCGCACACCGGTGAACCTGCCCGAACGCTTCGCGCAGCGCCCGGTCGCCCGTGAGGAACTGGGTGTTGTGATGTCGGCGCGGCATCCGCTCGCGGGCGCGGCGCTGCTCGATCCGGCGGATCTCAGCGGGCAGGAGCTGATCTTGTTCGCGCGTGAGTCCGCTGCCGGTCTGCACGATTCGCTGCTGCGCGCGCTCTCCGACCACGGCGCCGGAGTGCGGCTCAGCGACAGCGCGATGGGGCATGCGCAGATGCTCGCGGTCCTGCCGTCACGGCCCGACGTGATCGGGCTCAGCTCCTCGCGTGCGGATGGACTACCCGGTCTGGTCTGGCGGCCGCTACGCGGCGCGCCGCTGGTGGTGACCTACGCCGTCGCCTGGCGCGCAGTGGTGCGCGATCCGGCCGTCGGGGTGCTGATCGCCGCCCTCGCACGCGAACTGCTGGCGGAATAGGCCGCTCGTACCGCTTCCGATGCTAGGTTCGACTCTCATGGCGACCAAAAGGTCGCCTCATGGTTCCCACAATCACGCTCAGTAGCTTCGCCATTCGATGGCCATCCCGGCCACGCGCCCTCTCACCGTCGGAAAGATCCGAGCGCAAAGGACGAACAGTTGAAGCTTCCCACGACCGGACGTATCGCAGTCGCGAGCCTGGCCTTCGCGGCCGCCCTCGGCCTCGCCGCCTGCGGCGGCGACGACGCGAGCGACTCGCCCACGGCGACCCGCACCACGGCTGCCGCCTCGCCGACTGGGAGTACACCTGCCCCGCCCACCGTCGACGAACTCAACGCCCTGTTGCAGCGGGCCCTCGACCCCACGGTGCCGAATGAGCAGAAGCTCGAATCCGTGCAGGGCATCGAAGCCGACCCGGCGCTGCCCAACCGGCTGGCCGACGCGTTCCGTCAGGCCAACGCCACGGCAGTGGTGACAGGTGTGACCGTCTTCGGTGACAGCGTCAGCGCACAGGCCAAGTTCACCATCAACGGGCAGGAGAACCCGGTCGACGTTCCGTTCGTCCTGGACGGGGGCAAGTGGAAGGTCCAGAAGGCCTGGGCCTGCCAGGCGCTGGCCAACCTGAATCAGCAATCCCCGGCCTGCGTCCCCTGAGAGTCGGAATCGGCCCGGCGCGTGGGGCGGTGATATCGGCGCCGTCGCGGGTGCCGGGCCGAGTCCATTCGCTGCCTGCGGTGTTAGTCGGCGGCTAAGCCGTATTCGGAAGTGCGACATGGACGCTCGACCCACGGCGATGGTGGGCTGGGGCCATGACTTCGAGCAGTACGACATCCGAACGTGTGGTCATCGTGGGCGGCAGCTCAGGCATGGGCCTGGCGCTGGCGGCCGCGCTCGTCGCCGAGGGCGCGGAGGTCACCATCGCGGGCCGTTCCGCCGAGCGGCTCGCCTCGGCGGAGCGCACCCTGCCCAAGGGACCGGGCACGGTGCGCTCGGTCGTCGCGGACATTACCAGCGAAGCCGACCTCGAGCGTTTGTTCGCCGATCCAGAGCCGGTCGATCACGTCGTCACCACGGCGGCCGACGTCACCGGCGCCTACCAGCCGCTGGCCCGGTTCGACGCCGACCTGGCCCGAAACCTCGTCTCCGCCAAGCTGATCGGCCCCACTCTGCTCGCCAAGCACGCTCGTGTGGTACCCGGCGGCTCGGTGACGTTCACCTCCGGCGTCGCGGCGTACCGGCCCGCCCCCGGCGGCGCCATGGTGGCGGCCGTCAACGGCGCCCTCGCCTCACTGGCCTACGCTCTGGCCCTCGAACTCGGTCCGGTCCGTGTCAACGTGGTCTCACCAGGGTGGGTCGACACCCCGATCTGGGACACCATCGCGGGCGCCGCGAAGACCGAACGCCATCGGCAGCTCGCGGTGCGCCTGCCCGTCGGACGTATCGGTCGTCCCTCCGATATCGCGCAGGCAATGCTCGGCGTGATGCGCAATCCCTTCATCACCGGCACTGTCCTGCACGTCGACGGCGGGCATCGCCTGGTCTGACGCCTGGACAGGCGGAGTGGGGAGAGCTCGAGCAGACGATGGGATGTGGGTCATCGTCACCGGCAGGCGTTGAATTCAGCATTCGGATGCAACGGCGGGGCGAAGGCAGCCCGGTGAACGCTTGTCACCCCCCAGAATCACATATGGCTACGTGCCTATGCGCATCTAACTATCAAAGTCCGATCGATCACACACCGGTTCGCTGACTATTACCCCGAGAACTGCTAGGAAGGGAGGGTGCCCTAGCTCGCCGGACTGTCGATTCGAAGCGCAGGGCGATCAGGGTGGTCCCAACGGACGAAGAAATCCGGGGTGTACGGGTTCTCGGCGTCGTGCCGCAGCAGGGCGGGGATGGTCCACTGCGCATCGGGCGGAGTGTTGCGGCGGAGCGCGGCTTCGGACAGGTCCAGGCGGAGGCTCACGTCGACTGCGAGGTGTCGGCCCGCGAGCATCGGACCCGCGAGGACGATCGTGGTCGCGGGCGGCGCCGTGCGGATCGCGGCGCGCGCGGAGCGGTCGGCTGCTTCGTCCCAGAGCGCGGGCAGCCACCGGCCGTGCCCGCGCAGCGCGTCGACCACTTCGCGGCGCAGCGCGGTGTAGTCGAACCACGCTGTGCGATAGGACATCTCGTCGGTGCGGCCGAACTCCATGCGCAGTGAGGCAGGTCGCACGTAGTCGTGCAGGGAGACCACCTCGGCGGACCGGCCCGCGTCGCGCAGCGCCTCGACGATCCGGTCGGCGAGGGCCGCGGGCTGGGCGGCGTCCGCACCGTCGACGGCGATCACCGTGTGCGAGCGCGCGGTCAGGACGGGCTGGATCACTTGCTCGACAAGGCCGTCGCGGGTGATCGGCAGGAAGCGTGGCACCCGTCCATCTCAGCAAACCGCGACCCCCGGGCGGCCGGGGAGCGCACATGTTGCCGAGCGTTCACCGGCGGCCGGACGGCGCCCCCATCAGTGGCCGGGATAATCTCAGCGCATGGCGACAATCGAAGAGGCGCTGGAGATAGAGCGGCTCGAGCGGGACATCTTCCGTGGCGCGTCCACCAAGACCCAGCTTCCGCGCACGTTCGGCGGCCAGGTTGCCGGCCAGGCGCTCGTGTCCGCGGTGCGGACGGTGGAACCGCGGTTCCAGGTGCACTCGTTGCACGGTTACTTCTTGCGTCCGGGCAATCCGCAGGAGCCGACGGTCTACCAGGTCGAGCGCATCAGGGACGGCCGCTCGTTCTGCACCCGGCGCGTGACCGGCATCCAGGACGGCGCCGCGATCTTCACCATGTCGGCCTCGTTCCACGTGGGTGACCAGGGCCCCGAGCACCAGGACGTCATGCCCGAGGTCCCGATGCCGGAAGACCTCCCCGACGCGAGCACCACGATGAGCCCCGAACGGTTGTGGGAAATGCGCGAGTGGGAGCACTGGGACATCCGCATGGTCCCGCACGAGGATGTGTCCCGCCGCGATGGCGTGGTCTCCCAGCAGCAGGTGTGGTTCCGCTACCGGCACCTGCTGCCCGACGACCCGCTGGTGCACGTGTGCACCCTCGCCTACATGAGCGATATGACGCTGCTGGGCTCCTCGAAGGTCATCCATCCCGACGATCCCACCCAGAACGCCTCGCTCGATCACGCGATGTGGTTCCTGCGCCCGTTCCGCGCCGACGAGTGGCTGCTCTACGACCAGTCGTCGCCGTCGGCGGGCTTCGGTCGCGCCCTCACCGGCGGCAAGATCTTCACCCGGGAGGGCACGCTGGTCGCGGCCGTAGTCCAGGAAGGTCTCATCCGCACGCTGCGCGAGGGCTGACCGCTCGGCCGCGGCGACCGCCGTCGCGCACCGGACGGCGACCGTGAGCAGGCCCACATCGGCACGGCTCGTAAGCTTTCCAGCGTGAACGCTACCTCGGTCGCCGCGCCCGACGCCGACACCGGACAGACGCGCTCCCGTCCCGCTGTCGGTGTGCTGGCGCTGCAAGGCGACGTCCGGGAGCACGTCGCCGCGCTCGAGCGCTGTGGCGCCGAGCCCGTGCTGGTGCGGCGCGAGTCGGAGCTCGCCGCGGTGGACGCGCTGGTGCTGCCCGGCGGGGAGTCGACGGCGATCAGCAAGCTGCTGGAGGCCTTCGAGCTGCTGGAGCCGCTGCGCGCCCGGCTGCGCGACGGGATGCCCGCGTTCGGTTCCTGCGCGGGCATGATCCTGTTGGCCTCGGAGGTGCTCGACACCCGCCCGGACGCCCGGCACCTGTCGGGAATCGATATGACGGTGCGCCGCAATGCGTTCGGCCGTCAGGTCGATTCCTTCGAAACGGATCTGCCGTTCGCCGGCCTGACCGGCGGTCCGGTGCGAGCGGTGTTCATCCGGGCGCCGTGGGTGGAGCGGGCAGGTGAGGGCGTCGACGTGCTGGCCACCGTGCCGGACGGTCCCGCCGCGGGCCGGATCGTCGCGGTGCGGCAGGGCAATGTCCTGGCCACGTCGTTCCATCCGGAGGTGACCGGCGATCTGCGGGTGCACGAGATGTTCGTGGAGATCGTCCGCTCGGTTTGACGCACGCGGCCACGCGGGGGTGGAGTAGGCCGCGAAGCCGGGCGCTTTGCACGGCCCCGGTGGACGCCCGAGTAGGCTGGGGAAACTGTCCGCCCGGCCGTGCCGGTACCGTACACACGACCAGACGTGCCATCGACCTGAAGGAAGTAGGGAATGAGCGGCCACTCCAAATGGGCCACCACCAAGCACAAGAAGGCTGCGATCGACGCGAAGCGCGGCAAGCTGTTCGCGAAGTTGATCAAGAACATCGAGGTGGCGGCCCGGACCGGTGGTGGTGACCCGGATGGCAACCCGACGCTGTACGACGCCATCCAGAAGGCGAAGAAGTCGTCGGTCCCCAACGACAACATCGAGCGCGCCCGCAAGCGCGGCGGCGGTGAAGAGGCGGGCGGCGCCGACTGGCAGACGATCATGTACGAGGGCTACGGCCCCAACGGCGTCGCCGTGCTGATCGAGTGCCTCACCGACAACCGCAACCGGGCCGCGGGCGAGGTGCGGGTAGCGATGACGCGCAACGGCGGCAACATGGCCGATCCGGGCTCGGTGGCCTACCTGTTCCACCGCAAGGGCATCGTCACCCTGGAGAAGAACGGTCTGTCCGAGGACGACGTGCTGATGGCCGTGCTCGACGCGGGCGCCGAGGAGGTCAACGACCTCGGTGAATCGTTCGAGATCATCAGCGAGCCCGGGGATCTGATCGCGGTGCGCACCGCGCTGCAAGGCGCCGGTATCGACTACGACTCCGCCGAGTCCGGTTTCCAGCCCTCGGTGTCGGTCGCGGTGGATGCCGACGGCGCCCGCAAGGTGATCAAACTCGTGGACGCCCTCGAGGACAGCGACGACGTGCAGAACGTCTACACCAACGTCGACATCTCCGACGAGGTGCTTGCTCAGCTCGACGACTAGTCGATCAATCGCGCGTAGTACTCCTCCATGGCGGGATAGTAGTGCGCGAAATCGGGGCGGTCGCTCTGCGCACGGGCCGCCCCGAGCATGTCCAGGTAGTACTCCCAGCCGGGGCCGATATGCGGCACCTGGGCGATCTCGGTGTCGGTGAGCAGATGTTGAGTGAAGCGCAGCTCGGTGGTTCCCGCCGTCTCGCGCAGCGCCAAGTCCAGCCGCCAGCAACCGTGGTCGTCGATGGCGGAGACAGCGAGGCGGTGCGGTGGTTCGCAGGCATCGATGCGCAGCTCCATCCACGGCTGCCCATCCTCGAAAGCCAAGTGCACTTTGACGGTTCGTCCGGCGCCCGCCTCGCCCTCCCACGGTCCGAACCAGCGTGCGGTGCGGTCGGATTCGGTGACGCTGGCCCAGACGTCGTCGATCGGTGCGCGGTAGGTGCGGGTCAGCACCAGATCTCGGCCCGTATCGGCGGGAAACAGCTGTCCGGTGGGTCGCTTGGTCATGCGGTGTCCTTTCTCCATTCGGCGGGGCCGTGCGTGGTGACGCTGCGCTGCCGCCGTTGTGTTCGACCGCTCACGCGGTGTTGTTTTCTCGAGTGAGCGGGCCCTGCGTGGTGACGCTTCGCTGCCGCCTCCGGGCTTGACCGCTTACGCGGTGTCCTCCCGAATCGTGTACTGGTCACCAGAGCGGCGCTCGCGTCTGGCCCGGTACACCTCGGTTTCGAGTGCGTCGAGGTGGTGTGCCCAGGTAGCTGGTTGCCGGAATCGCTCGAGCCACTCGGTGAGCGCCGAGAGCGGTCCGGTGTCGAGCACGTAGAAACGCTCTCTACCGACGAGTTCGTCGCGTACCAGCCCGCTTTCGCGCAGGACCCGCAGATGCCGGCTGACAGCGGGGCGACTGATCTCGAAGTGCCCGGCGATCTCTCCTGCGGTGCGACGGGCGTTGATCAGTAGTTCCATGATCTCCCGGCGCACCGGATCGGCGATCGCACCGGCTACCTTGTCCACGACAAAAGCGTAACCGCTTGGTTACGCTTTTGTCCATAGCTGTGCGAGTCGGATTCGGTCAGAACTTCGCGACCAGGGGGCGCGTCACCGCCGCCGGAACGGGAAGGCGGAGCTCACTCGGCGATCTTCGTACGATCGCACCACTCGTACACGCGCAGTCGCCCTTGGGGGGTGTCCTGTTCCCGCTGAGTCACCTTGAAATGCTCGTATCCGCCCCGGTACGCGACCTTCAACTCCACTCCGGGCGGGGTGATCGGGACGATGCGCGCGGGCAGGTCCTGCGGCCCGCCTTCGAGGACAGCTTTTGCACCATTGCTCATCCTCGGATGGTAGAAGCGCGAACGCCCTGATCGTGGCAGATTCAGGGCACGGTGAGTACCAATTTGCCGACGGTTCGCCCGGTGTCGCCCAGCGCATGCGCTTTCGCCGCATCCGCCAGCGGGAAAGACCCCGCGAGCGTGGGACGCAGGGCGCCGGATTCGGCGAGTCCGGCCAGGGCGCGCATACCGGCGTGATCGTGTTCGACCAGCATGCGGACCGCGCGGACACCGAGCGCGTCGGCCTCGGCCGCGAGGTCGGCCGGACCGAGGGCGCGCAGTGTCACCAGCAATCCGCCCGGGCGCAGGGTGCGCAGCGAGCGAATGCTGTTGTCGTCATCGATCGAGTCCAGCACCACGTCCACGTCGCGAACCGCCTCGGCGACATCGGTGTCGCGGTAGTCGATCACCTCGTCGGCGCCGATTCCACGAAGGAAGGCATGGTTGGGCGCGCTGGCCGTACCGATGACGTAGGCGCCGCGCGCCTTGGCGATCTGCACCGCGAAGTGGCCTACGCCGCCCGCCGCGGCGTGGATCAGCACGCGTTGTCCCGCGCCGAGCTCGGCGGTGTCGACCAGCGCCTGCCAGGCGGTGAGTCCCGCGAGCGGGATCGCCGCCGCCTGCGCGTGGTCGAGGACGGCCGGTTTGCGGGCGAAAGCGCGGGCCGGGCCTGCGACGTATTCGGCGCAGGAGCCGTGGCCGTGCGGGTAGGGGAGCATTCCGAACACCTCGTCGCCGGGCCGGAACAGGGTGACGCCGACGCCGGTGTCCACCACTTCGCCGGAGACGTCCCAGCCGAGGACGAACGGCGGCTCCGGCAGGAACAGTCCGGCGTCGGCCCGGTGGCGCCAATCGGTCGGGTTGAGTCCGGCGGCGCGCACGCGAACCAGGATCTGGCTGGGCCCCGGGACGGGTTGCGGGAGTCGTACTTCGGTGAGCACCTCGGGGCCGCCGAGGGTGTTCTGGCTGATCGCGCGCATGGTGGCGGTGCTGTCGATGTCGGTCATGCCTGTCAGCCTGCCCCGGGTGAACGGCGAGGGAAATGGCACGATTGCCATTCTTCGATATGATCGTGCCATGGTGGACGGGGCCGCACTGCATCGAGTGGTCGTGCTGGCATTGGATGGGGTGTATCCCTTCGAGTTGGGTATCCCGAATCGGGTATTCGGTAGCGCTGCGGGCAGATACGAGGTGAGCACCTGCTCGGTCGACGGGCGTCCGGTGCGCAGCGCGGCCGATTTCGATATCGCCGTCGCGCACGACAGCCGGGCCTTGCGGAAGGCCGACACCGTCGTGCTGCCGGCCTGCGATATAGCGACGGCTGTCTCCGGCACGCTGCCGGAGCCGGTGCTCGCCGCGTTCGCGCAAATTCGTCCGGGCGCCAGAATCGTCGCGATCTGCACCGGCGCCTTCGTCGCCGCGGCCGCGGGCCTGCTCGACGGGCGACCGGCCACCACGCATTGGAACCAGGCCGGTCTGTTCCGGCGCGCCTTCCCTCGGGTGCGTCTCGACCCGGACGTGCTCTACGTGGACGACGGGGACGTCCTCACCTCAGCGGGCGCGGCGGCGGGACTGGACGTGTGCCTGCACTTGGTGCGGCGCGATCACGGCAGTGCCGTCGCGAACGCGGTCGCGCGCCGCTGTGTCGTCCCGCCGTGGCGCGAGGGCGGCCAGGCGCAGTACATCGAGCAGCCGGTGCCGCCCGCGACGTCGGCGGGCACCGCCACGGCCCGGGAATGGGCGCTGGAGAACTTGCGCTCTGCGCTGACCGTCGACGAACTGGCGGTCCGGGCTCGGATGAGCAAGCGCACCTTCGCCCGGAGGTTCCGCGACGAGGTCGGCATGAGCCCGGGGCGCTGGCTGATCCAGCAGCGGGTCTTCCGCGCCAGGCACCTGCTGGAGACCACGGACCTGACCATCGATCGCATCGCGGGCGAGGTCGGTTTCGCCACCGGGACCTCGCTGCGGCAGCACCTGGTCGAGTCGATCGGGGTGTCACCGCAAGCTTATCGGCGTACGTTCCGTGCGCGTGCCGCCATGGCGGAGAGCCGGACGATCGTGGCGTGATCCGCGCGAACCCGCCGGTCGGCTCGGCCTTCGCCCGCACGACGCAACCGCGCTGACGGGCCGACTCACGGCGCCGCGAACCGTGCGCGGGGCAGAATGCCAACCATGGTCGAACTGGTGCTCGTGCGTGGCGACATCACCGAACAAGAGGTGGACGCGGTGGTGAACGCGGCGAACTCGTCGCTGCTCGGCGGTGGGGGAGTCGACGGCGCGATCCACCGTCGCGGTGGCCCGGAGATCCTGGCGGATTGCCGCAGGCTGCGTGCGTCCCACTATGGCGGGGGACTGCCGACCGGGGCGGCGGTCGCCACCACGGCGGGACACCTGCCAGCGCGGTGGGTGATCCACACGGTCGGCCCCGTGTGGTCGGCTACCGAGGACCGCTCCGCCCTGCTGGCCTCCTGCTATCGCGAATCCTTGCGTGTGGCGGACGAATTGGGAGCGCGGACCGTCGCGTTCCCCGCGATCTCGACGGGCGTCTTCGGCTGGCCGATGGACGACGGCGCCCGAATCGCCGTCGACACGGTTCGGGCCACCGAGACGGCGGTGTCGGAAGCGCGGTTCGTCCTGTACGACGAGCGCGCTCACGCGGCGTTCGCGCGGCATGTCTCGGGAATCTCCGAACTCTGAGTCGCCGATGGCTTCCTTTCCGGAGCCGATTCGGATGAGGGGCGGCGAGTGTTCGGGCTATGTCCCGCCGAGTGCTCGACTGTCGGTCTGCATGCATCGCCTGCCGGTGCGGCGAACTTGTCGGTGCCTCCTGGCACAGTCGGCTCGTGTCGTTCAGTACTCGAATCGAAGTCCGCGTGTCCGATCTGGATCCGCAGTTGCACGTCACCGGCGCGGCCTACCACCAATTCGCCGACCACGCGCGTTTCGCGTGCGTCCAGGCGGCGGGTGTCTCGGTCGACGAACTGATCGCTTCCGGTCTGGGCCCGGTCAATCTGGAGACCGTGCTGCGCTTCCAGCGGGAACTGCGCGGCGGCGACTCGGTGGACGTGTCGTGCGCCTGGCAGTGGGGTGCGGGTAAGACCTATCGAGTCGAGCACGTCCTGACCCGTGCCGACGGGGTGGTCGCCGCGACGGTGACCAACATCGGTGGCTTGCTCGACCTGGCCGCGCGGCGCCTGGTCGCCGATCCCGCGCGGCAGTGGGCGATTCGCGCGAGCCGTCCCGAGCTGCTCGGGCTGCCGGGGGAGGCTCCGGAAGCGGGCGGATAGCCTGCCGTGTCGCTGGACGGCGAAAGGCCAAGCCTTCGCTAGACTCTCGAACAGTTGTTCGCTTCTGTGAGAGGGGTTGTCGTGCGGGTGATGGGCGTCGACCCCGGACTCACCCGATGCGGCCTCAGCATCGTCGAGGGCGGATCGGGGCGGAAGGTCACCGCCGTGGACGTCGACGTGGTCCGCACACCCGGGGATATGGATCTGGCCCACCGCCTGCTCGCGGTCGCAGACGCCGCCGAACGCTGGATGGACACCCACAAGCCAGGGGCCGTCGCCATCGAACGCGTCTTCGCCCAGCACAATGTCCGTACCGCCATGGGCACCGCGCAGGCGGGCGGAGTGATCGCGCTGGCCGCCGCGCGCCGGGGAATTCCGGTCGCGTTCCACACACCCAGCGAGGTCAAGGCCGCGGTCACGGGCAACGGCAGCGCGGACAAGAAGCAGGTCACCGCCATGGTGACCCGCATCCTCGGTCTGCCTGCCGCGCCGAAACCGGCGGACGCGGCGGATGCGCTCGCTCTGGCGATCTGCCATTGTTGGCGGGCCCCGCTGCTGGAGCGGATGGCGACGGCGGAGGCCGCGGCGGCCGCGGCGCAGCGCCGATACATCGAACGACTGGCCGAACAACGGAAGGCGGTGCACGGGTGATCGCGTCGGTACGCGGTGAGGTGCTGGAGATCGCCCTCGACCATGTGGTGATCGAGGCGGCCGGCGTCGGCTACCGGCTCAACGCCACGCCGTCCACGCTGGCCGGGCTCACCCGCGGCGAGGAGACCAGGCTCTACACCGCGATGATCGTCCGCGAGGACTCGATGACGCTCTACGGTTTCGCCGACACCGAGGCCCGCGACCTGTTCGGTCTGCTGCAAACCGTCTCCGGTGTCGGACCTCGTCTCGCCATGGCGGTGCTGGCGGTACTCGAGCCCGAGGCGCTGCGCAAGGCGCTGGCCGAAAGCAACGTGGCCGCGCTGACCAGAGTGCCGGGCGTCGGTAAGCGCGGCGCCGAGCGCATGGTGGTGGAACTGCGGGACAAGGTGAATCTCGTTCCGGTGCCCTCCGGTCCGCCCGGATCGGCGCCGGCGGCGGGCACGCCGGTGCGCGATCAGGTCGCCGAAGCGCTCGTCGGGCTCGGATTCTCCGCCAAGCAGGCCGAACAAGCGATCGATGCGGTGCTGGCCGACCAGCCCGCCGCCGACACCTCCACCGCCCTGCGGGCCGCGCTCGGCATGCTCGGCAAGAATCGGTAAGGCGTCATGGACCACCCAGAGGAACCCACCGAATCCCCGGTCAGCCCGGACTATCTGAATTCCGACGGTGAGATCGAGGCGAGTCTGCGGCCGAAGTCACTGGACGACTTCATCGGTCAGCCCCGAGTGCGCGAACAGCTCGCGCTGGTGTTGCGTGGGGCCAAACAGCGCGGCGGCACACCGGATCACGTCCTGCTGTCCGGCCCCCCGGGGCTGGGCAAGACCAGCATGGCGATGATCATCGCCGGGGAACTCGGCACCGCCCTGCGGATCACCTCCGGTCCCGCGCTGGAGCGGGCGGGCGACCTCGCCGCCATGCTCAGCAATCTGGTCGAGGGCGACGTGCTGTTCATCGACGAGATCCACCGGATGGCCCGGCCCGCCGAGGAGATGCTGTATCTGGCGATGGAGGACTTCCGGGTGGACGTGGTCGTCGGCAAGGGGCCGGGCGCGACCTCCATTCCTCTGGATATCGCCCCGTTCACCCTGGTCGGCGCCACCACCAGGTCCGGAGCGCTGACCGGGCCGCTGCGCGATCGTTTCGGTTTCACCGGGCACATGGATTTCTACGAGCCCGGTGAGCTGTTGCGCATCCTGCAACGGTCGGCGCACATCCTCGGCGTCGTCATCGAGGAGGAGGCGGCGGCGGAGATCGCGGGCCGCTCGCGCGGCACGCCCCGCATCGCCAACCGCTTGCTGCGTCGCGTCCGCGACTACGCGGAGGTCCGTGCCGACGGCCGGATCACCCGTCCGATCGCGCAGGCCGCGCTCGAGGTTTACGACGTGGACGTGCTCGGCCTCGACCGCCTCGACCGCGCGGTAATAGGCGCGCTCGTCCGCAGTTTCGGCGGTGGCCCGGTCGGGGTGTCCACCCTGGCCGTAGCGGTCGGCGAGGAGGCGGCGACCGTCGAAGAGGTCTGTGAACCGTTCTTGGTGCGTGCGGGCATGGTCGCGCGCACACCCCGCGGCCGGGTCGCCACCGCCGCCGCCTGGGAGCACCTCGGCCTCGTCCCGCCACCGGACCTGGTCTTCGGCTCCATCGAAGTGCGCGGTCGCGAGCCGCACCCCACCCTGGACCTGTTCGAGTGAACCGCGCGTTCGCGTGAACCGACCCGCGGTGGCGGGTCAGCGGCGGCGGCGCAGCGCGGCGGCGACCAAGTCGAGGAAGGCATCGACCTCGTCGCGTTGATAGCCGCGCGTGCCGAGGCGAGCCTCGGTGAATCGGACCGCTTGGACGTCGTCGATGGTGAGGCTGCCCGGTCCGCCGTGCGCGAGGGTAGCGGTGACCAGGTCGAGGAACGCGGCGACCTCTTCCTCGTCGTATCCGCGTCGGCCGACCGGGGCATGGGTGAATCGCATGCGCCGCACGTCATCGGCGGTGAGCAGGCTGTGGCCGTCGCCGTTCGCGCCCGGCACCGGCCGGACGCCGCGTTGGCGGAACTCCAGCTCGACGCGCAGCTGATCGAGATACTCGTCCACCTGGTCGGCGCGGTAGCCGCGCCGGCCGAGCCGAGGCGGGCCGAAACCGACACGCCGCAGATCGTCGGCGGCGAGTTCGCCCTCCCCTGCCAAGGTCGCGGCGACCAGCTCGAGGAAGGCGTCTACCTCGTCCGCGTGGTAGGCGCGATGCCCGGGCGTCGGGGTCGCGAAACGGGTGCGGCGCACGTCCTCGGGGGTCACGGGCCACATTCTGTCAGGCTCGGTGCGTCGGGCCGCTCCGAAGGAAAATCTCGCGATTCCCTGGCCTCTAGCGAACAAGGGCCGTCCCCCTGGCGAAAGCGTCGGATCAGTGCGCCTCACCCTAGCGCCGGTGGTCGTGTCAGGGGGATTGCCGAGTTGCTCAGTCCTTGCGGACACCGTCCACGAGCAGGCGTCGGATCGCCTGGTTCAGCCCGGCGATCGCGGCCTCGTCCGGCTCCCGCAACGAGTACACGATGCCCCCGATCAGCATGCCGGTCACCGCACGCGCGGTGTTCACGGTGTCCAGGTCGGCGCGCAGGTAGCCCTGCTCGACACCGTGGTCGAGATAGCCCGCGGTCAGCGCGTCGGCGGTGTCGAGCAGGCCGTAGAGCCGCTGGGTGAGTTCGTCATCGATGCCGGTGGCGTGGAACAGCAACAGCTGGGCCACCCGGCGATCGGCCAGCAGGATCTCGGTGAGAGCCACGCCGATTCGGTCGATCTGGGCGCGGTATTCGTCGAGATCGGCGGCGGCGTCCGGGGCGTTCTCGGTGCCCAGCGCGGCGATGATGCGCGCGGCCAGATCGTCGATGACGTGATCGATGATGTCGCGCTTGTTGCTGAAGTAGCGGTAGAAGGTGCCGTGTCCGATGCCCAGCTGCCCCGCGATGTCGGCGATGCCGGTGGCGTGATAGCCCTTCTCCGCGAAACAGACGAACGCGGTGTCGATGATCTCCTGGCGCAGTTCGGCTTTGCGTCGCTCGGCACGCGTGGATGGCTTCGTCACCTAGCCGATGATACAGTCGTCAGCAACGGAATGATGTGTCATTCTGTGATATGCGGTTCAGCTAGCAGGAGGTTCGGTGTGGCGCCTCAATACGACGCGGTCGTGGTCGGTGCGGGGTTCGGAGGCATGGGAGCGG
Organism: Nocardia sp. CY15; assembly: GCF_009829295.1. Lineage (NCBI taxonomy): Bacteria > Bacillati > Actinomycetota > Actinomycetes > Mycobacteriales > Nocardiaceae > Nocardia > Nocardia sp. CY15. The sequence goes on along the minus strand of NZ_VUOT01000001.1, from coordinate 159,164 downwards.
GCATTCAGCTCGATCGGCTCGGTCTGAGCAATTACGTCATCCTCGAACGCGAGGACGATCTCGGTGGCACCTGGCACGTCAATCACTACCCGGGTCTGGCGGTCGACATCGCCTCGGTCACCTACTCGTACTCGTTCGAGCCTTACCCGCACTGGTCTCGGTTGTTCGCGCCGGGCGCGGAGCTGAAGAAGTACGCCGAGCACGTCGCCGACAAGTACGGCCTGCGCAGGCGGATGCGCTTCGGCACCACCGTCGACGGCGCGCGCTGGGACGAAGAGCAGCAGCACTGGGTGGTCTCGCTGGCGGGCGGCGACACCGTCACCGGTCGCTATCTGCTGACCGCGACCGGCTTCCTGTCCCAGCCCTACACCCCGCCGTTCCCCGGCATCGACTCGTTCGCGGGCAAGATCATCCACACCACCGCCTGGGAGGACGACTTCGACCTCACCGGCCGCAGGGCCGCGATCATCGGCACCGGCGCCACAGCCGTGCAGCTGGTGCCCGAGGTGGCCGATAAGGCCGAGGCGCTCACGGTGTTCCAGCGGACCCCGATCTGGGTGGTCCCCAAGATCGACACCGCGATCCCCGCCGCGGTGCGGAAGCTGTTCGAACGGGTCCCCGCCACGCAGAAGGCCGCGCGACTGGTCAACACCAGCCTGCTCGAGGCGTTGATGGTGGTCGGTGTACTGCACTTCAAGCAGGCCCGGCTGATGAACAAGGGCGCGGCCGCGCTGGCCAAAGCGCACCTGCGGGCGTCCGTGCGGGACAAGCAGACGCGCGAGCAGCTGACACCGCACTACGACTTCGGATGCAAGCGGCCGACTTTCTCCAACCGCTACTTCACCACGTTCAACCAGCCGCACGTACGGCTGGAGACGAATTCGATCGACCACATCGAGCCCGACGGCATCGTCACCGCCGACGGGCACAAGACCGAGATCGACACGCTGATCCTGGCCACCGGTTTCAACCTGTGGGACGTGAACTTCCCGGCCATCGAGATCATCGGCCGTGACGGGGTGAATCTCGGAAAGTTCTGGCGGGACAACCGCTTCCAGGCCTACGAGGGCATCACGGTGCCGAAGTTCCCCAACTTCCTCAGCCTCAACAGTCCCTACTCCTACAGTGGCTTGTCCTACTTCACCACCATCGAAGCGCAGATGAAGCACATGGGCAGATTGTTCGGCGAGATGCGCCGCCGGGGCGAGACCACCTTCGAGGTCACCGAGCAGGCCAACGCGGCGTTCCTGGACCGGGTCACCGCCAAGCTCGGTTCCTCGGTCTTCTACGGCGGTGACTGCGCCACGGCGCGCAGTTACTACTTCAACCCGCACGGCGAGGCCGCCCTGTTGCGGCCCACCAGCACCCTCAACGCCCACCGCGAAGCGGTCGGCTTTCCGCTGGAGGATTACGTCTACGGCAAGACGGCCTGAGCCGGGGCCGGGCCGCGCCGCACACACGATCTCGCCCGCCGGAGTATGTTCCGGCGGGCGAGTCGCTGTGTGAAGGAACGTTGTAGCTGCCCAGCAGGTGTGCCGGTGTGGCACGCGCGCGGCGAACTGGCAGACTGTGTGGGTACTTGTCCATCCCACCCACAACACTAGGGACTGACTTCGACGATGGAACTGCTGTTTCCGCTGCTACTGGTAGCCCTGCTCGTGCCGATGTTCCTCGGTGTCCGCCGTCAGAAGCGGGAGGCCGAGAAGGTCGCGAGCATGCAGGACAACCTGAAGATCGGCGATCAGGTCATCACCACGTCGGGTCTGTACGGCACCGTGGTCGAACTCGACGACACCACGGTCGACCTCGAGATCGCCGAGGACGTGGTCACCACGTGGTTGCGCCAGGCCATCCGTGAGGTGCGCGCCGACGACACGGCGAGCACCGAGGAGACCGGCGCGGACGCCACCGGCTCGGACACGCCCGAGGCCGTCGAGGAATCCACCGAGCAGACCGAGACCCGCCTGACCAAGGACTGATCGTCCGGTTGTGCCCCGGCTCGCCGGATTGTCGCCGCGGCCGTCCGTCCGCGCACCCGGCGTCGCTGGTGCATGCCCGCTTGTTCCATCCTCGACTTCCCGCCTAGGAGATGACGTACTGTGCCACCTTCCCAAGGATCGGCGCACCCGCTCCGGCTGCTCGGCGTCTATGCCGCGCTGCTGGCTGTGGTCTATGCGCTGGTGTTCTTCACCGGTGACAAGTCCCCGACACCCAAGCTCGGTATCGATCTGCAGGGTGGCACCCGGGTCACGCTGTCCGCACGCACGCCCGACGGCAGCAAGCCGAGCCAGGACAGCCTGAAGAAGGCGCAGGACATCATCGAGAACCGCGTCAACGGTCTCGGCGTCGGTGGCTCCGAGGTCGTCATCGACGGCGACAACATCGTGATCACCGTGCCCGGCGACGACGGGCAGCAGGCGCGCGCGCTGGCGACGACCGCCAAGCTCTACATCCGCCCCGTGCTGCAGGCCGTTCCCGCGACAGGACGCGGCGCCACCCCGCAGACCGCACCGGGCACGCAACCCGCCCCCGCCGCGCAGCCGGAGACGACCGCGACGCCGGACACGCCGGAGACGACGCAGCCCACGCCCGCTCCGCAGCAGCGTGTGTTCCCCGCCCAGCAGCCGACCCAGCCGCCGGCCGATCCCGCCCTGACGCCCACCGAAGAGGCCACCAGGGAGATCCAGGCCGCCAAGGCGCTGCGGCAGAGCGCCGATCCGGCCGTGCAGCAGACCGCGCTGGCCACCCTGGACTGCGCGAAGGCCGATCCGCTCATCGGCAACGACGATCCGGCGCTTCCGCTGGTCACCTGCTCGACCGACGGCACCGAGGTCTTCCTGCTGGACAAGAGCCGCATCGACGGCCAGGAGATCAAGGACGCCACCTCGGGCCTGAACCAGCAGCAGGCCAGGCACGAGGTCTACCTGGACTTCAAGTCCGGCGGCAGTGACGCATGGGCCTCGCTCACCGGCGAGTACGTCTACAAGCGGGTCGCCTTCGTGCTCGACTCGAAGGTGGTCAGCGCCCCGGTCGTGCAGCAGGGCCCGCAACAGGGCGGCCGCACCCAGATCTCGGGCAACTTCACCGCGACGTCGGCGAAGGAGCTGGCGAACACACTGAAGTACGGCTCGCTGCCGCTGTCGTTCCAGACCTCCGAAGCCGAGACGGTCTCCGCGACGCTCGGCCTGTCGTCGCTGAAAGCCGGTCTGATCGCGGGTGCGGTCGGTCTGGCCGTGGTGTTGCTCTACTGCCTGGTGTACTACCGGATGCTGGGCTTCGTCACCGGCTTGTCCCTGGTCGCCTCCGGCTTGGCCGTCTACGGCATCATGGTGCTGCTCGGGCGCTGGATAGGCTTCACCCTCGACCTAGCCGGCATCGCCGGTCTGATCATCGGTATCGGTATGACCGCCGACTCGTTCGTGGTGTTCTTCGAACGAATTAAGGACGAGATGCGCGAGGGCCGCAGCTTCCGTTCCGCGGCCCCACGCGGCTGGCAGCGCGCCCGCCGGACCATCCTGTCCGGCAACGCCGTCAGTTTCATCGCGGCGGCCGTGCTGTACATCCTGGCCGTCGGCCAGGTGAAGGGCTTCGCGTTCACCCTCGGTCTCACCACGATCCTCGACGTCGTGGTGGTGTTCCTGGTCACCTCGCCGCTGGTGTTGCTCGCTTCGCGGACGGCGTTCTGGTCCAAACCGTCGGTGAACGGCCTCGGCGCGATCCAGCAGATCGCCCGCGAGCGGAAGGCGGCCCAGGCCGCCGTCGGGAAGGCGTGAGGACGCGATGACCAACAGCCACACCACTCCCTCGCTCGACAAGTCGAGCGCCACCGAGACCACCGACGTGTTCCCGGCGCTCACCGAGCCGCGGCCACCCGAGCACGGCTTCTTCACCCGCCTCTACACCGGCACCGGCGCGATCGACGTCATCGGCAAGCGCCGGATGTGGTATCTGATCACCGCCGTGATCGTGCTCGTCTCGCTGGCCAGCATCCTGTTCCGGGGCTTCAATTTCGGCATCGATTTCGAGGGCGGTTCGCGCATCCAGTTCCCCGCGGGGAACGCGACCACCAGCGCGGTGGAGGACGTCTACCGCGGCGCGATCGGCACCGACCCGGTCTCGGTGCAGACCGTCGGCACCGGGGCCTCGGCCACCATGCTGATCCGCTCCGAGGCGCTGGACCAGAAGCAGGTGGAGGCGGTGAACAACGCGCTGTTCGCCGAATTCCAGCCGAAGGACAAGAACGGCAACCCGAGCCTGGCCGCGATCAGCACCTCTGACGTCAGCGAGACCTGGGGCAGCCAGATCACCCGCAAAGCGCTCATCGCGCTCGCGGTGTTCCTCGTGCTCGTCGCGGTCTACATCGCGGTCCGCTTCGAGACGCACATGGCCCTGGCGGCCCTGGCGGCGATGGCCTTCGACGTCAGCGTCACCGCGGGCGTGTACTCGCTCGTGGGGTTCGAGGTCACCCCGGCGACGGTGATCGGCATCCTGACCATCCTCGGCTTCTCGCTCTACGACTCGGTCGTCGTGTTCGACAAGGTCGAGGAGAACACCCACGGGATCCTGCACTTGACCCGGCGCACCTACGGTGAGCAGGCCAACCTCGCGGTGAACCAGACACTCATGCGTTCGATCAACACCGCCTTGATCGGCATCCTGCCGATCGTCGGCTTGATGGTGATCGCGGTGTGGATGCTGGGCGTCGGCACACTCAAGGACCTAGCCTTGGTGCAGCTGGTCGGCCTGCTGGTCGGCACGTACTCCTCGATCTTCTTCGCGACGCCACTGCTGGTGTCGATCAAGGAGCGCTGGGGCCCAGTGGCGACCCACACCAAGAAGGTTCTGGCGAAGCGGGCCGGTGCGGCCGGCGCCCGTGCGGGTATCGCCGCCGAGCGCCGGGCGCGCGGGGCAGCGGGCCGGGACTTCGACGAGACTCCGCGCCGACAGCGCGAGGCCGCGCAGGCGCCGCGCCCCGGCGCGCGCCCGAGCGGGAAACGACACAAGAGGCGGAACTGACACCAGGCAGGGGGTTTCATGCGACAGCCACGCAGGGCGGTACGACTGATCGGAGCGCTCGTTGCGGGCACGCTGGCCGCCGGGCTGATGGTCGGCTGCTCGAGCAAGAACCAGGTGCCCTCCATCGGTTACGCGACCGATGCCACCATCGCCACCTATAACGGCGGCAGCACGCTAGGGGCCGGTTCCGGCTCCGTCGCGGTGTTCTCCCGGGTGCTCACCGGATTCTTCTACACCGGTCCCGACGGCCAGCAAGTCGCCGACACCGACTTCGGGACCGCCAAGGAGGTGCCGGGCGAGTCGCAGACCATCCAGTACCGCCTCAACCCCGACGGCGTGTACTCCGACGGGGTCCCGACCTCGTGCGACGACTTGGTGCTGGCCTGGGCCGCCCGCAGCGGGCGGTACACCAAACCTGGGGACCGGGGACCGGTTCCGCTCTTCGACGCCGCGGGCACCAGCGGCTACGACGCCATCGAGCGGGTCGATTGCCAGCCCGGCTCGCGGGATGCCACGGTGGTGTTCCGGCCCGGGCGCCGGTACCTGCCGTGGCGCAACCTGTTCGCGGCCGGTGAGCTGATGCCCGCGCACGTCGCGGCCCGGGTGGCGAACGTGCCCAACGTCGTTTCGGCGTTGCAGACCGGCGACCCGAACGCCCTCGGCCGGATCGCGGAGTTCTGGAACACCGGATGGACCATCCCGGCCGACGGCCGCTTGGACCTGTCGCGCTTCCCCTCGTCGGGGCCGTACCGCATCGAATCCTTCGGCAAGGAGGACGGTTTGGTGCTGGTCGCCAACGAGCGCTGGTGGGGCAACAAACCGGCGACCGGGCGAATCGTGGTGTGGCCGAAGACGTTCGATGTGCGGCAGAAGGTCGGCGAGAACGCCGTCGGCGTGCTGGACGTGGGCGCGAATTCGGTGAAAGACCTGAATCTGAGCGGCTTCTCGGTGCAGACGCTGCCCGGACGGGGCGCCGAGCAGTTGGTACTCACGACCGGTGGAGTGTTCGCCTCGGTGGAGGCGCGCCGTGCTTTCGCGCTGTGCCTGCCGCGGCAGACACTGTTCGACAAGCTCGGCAAGGTGCCCGACGCACCGAAGACCGGGCTCGGCTCCGGCCCGCTCAACGCCCACATCGTGCAGCAGGATTCCCTGCTCTACCCGGCGGTCATCAGCGCGTCGAACAAGTACTCCGGCGGCGACGTGGCGAACTCGACCAGGGCGGTCGCGGCCTCCGGTGCGCCGAACCCGACCGTCCGGATCGGCTACCTGGGGCCGGACGATCGCCGCGCGCAGACCGTCTCCATGATCGCCGAAGCCTGTAAACCGGCGGGTATCACCGTGGTGGACGCCGGCTCGTCCGATTTCACTCCCACCCGGCTCACCGAGGGCAAGGTCGACGCCGTCCTGGGCAGCACCGCGTCGTCTTCCGGTCCGGCGGGCTCGATCGCGGGAGTGGCCGCGACCAGTGCGTTGCGCACCGGTAGCGGGCTCAATTTCGGGCGGTTCGGCAACGGCCGTTACGATGCGATCACCGAGCAGCTCGGGGCCGACGACAGCTCGGCCGCCCAGCTGAATCTGCTCACCGAGGCCGAAAACCTGCTGTGGGCGGAGCTGCCGAGCATTCCGTTGTTCGCCACCCCGCGCACGATCGCCTTCGGCAAGGGGCTGCGCAACGGGATCGCCGCCCCCACCCAGGCCGGATCCGGCTGGAACATGGACCGGTGGGTGCTCGAGCGGTGACAGACGGTGTGGGTGATGTGATCATGGAGAGGTGTCGATGAGCAAGCATGCGGCAATCGAGTCCGAGGACATAGCCGCCGAACGGACCACCAATGCCGCACGAGTGGTCGACCGTTTGACCCGCTGGCACGACGACTTCCCCACACCGGGTGTGCGTTTCGCCGATCTCACCCCGGTGTTCGCCGACGCCGAGGGCTTCCGCGCGGTGATCGACTGCCTGGCCGCGTGCGCGCCCGACGCCGACCTGGTGGCGGGGGTCGACGCTCGCGGCTTCCTGCTCGGGGCCGGTGTCGCCGCGACCCTCGGCACCGGTGTGCTCGCGATCCGCAAAGCGGGCAAGCTGCCGCCGCCGGTGATCAGCCGGGAGTACAGCCTGGAATACGGCACCGCCGCGTTGGAGATTCCCGCGGACGGCATCGAGCTGGCGGGGCGGCGGATCCTGCTGCTGGACGACGTGCTCGCCACCGGTGGCACGCTGGCCGCGGCCGCCGAACTCTTCAAGCAGGCCGGCGCCGAGGTGGCCGCCGCCGCGGTCGTGCTGGAACTGGGCTTCCTCGGCGGGCGCGAACGGCAGGGCGACTACCCGCTGACCTCGATCGTCCACATCTGAGCCAGAGCAAGACCGGGTGCGCGGGATCTCCCGCGACCGCGGCCATCGGTGGCCGCGCGGAAACTTCGTTGCCCGCAACCGGCGTCGGCTGCCGGGGTCGCGGCATGCGAACCGACGAGCCGCTGCGCCGGATCCGGGCGGTCTACGACGAGCACACCATCGTCGTCTACCAGGCGTACGCGCCGGAGATCGTCGAACCAGCCCTTGCCGCAGGCACTTTCGTCGCCCCGTTCCGCCGGGAGCGGATGACGTGGGTCAAGCCCTCGTTCCTGTGGATGATGTATCGCTGCGGGTGGGCGAGCAAGCCCGGCCAAGAGCGCGTCTTGGCCGTCACCATCACCCGAGCCGGGTTCGAATGGGCGCTGGCGCATTCCTGCCTGAGCCACTACGAGCCGAAACTCCATTCGAACCGAAAGGCATGGGCCGAGCGGCTCGAAGCGAGTCCGGTGCGCATCCAATGGGACCCGGAACGCGATCTCGGGCATCGGCCACTGTCGTACCGCTCCTTGCAAGTGGGCTTGGGCGGCATCGCCGTGGGGCACTGCGTCGACCGCTGGATCACCGGTATCCGTGATGTCACGCCGGAGGTGCGGCAGCTGCGGCAGATGGTAGCCGCCGGAAAGCTGGAGGCGGCGGCTCGTTGGCTTCCGGACGAGCGGCCCTATCCGCTGCCTGCGGCCGCGGCGGCCGTCGTCGGCGCGTCGTTCTGACCGCAGAAGTGTGATCCGGATCGCACTGGCGCATCCGGCCGAGTTGTGTTTAACCTGGATGAGTCTTATCCCCGTTGATCGGAGTTCTGCCGTTGCTCATCTGAGGTAGCCACTCGTACGGCCTGCATTCGCGCGCCGTGTTTCGTTGCAACCTCTGGGAGCTGGCATGACCAATCTGTCTTTTTCCGATCTCACTTTCGGCTGGCCGGACGGCACCCCGGTTTTCGAGGGGCTGGATGCCGTCCTCGGCCCTGGTCACATCGGCTTGGTCGGTGGAAACGGTGCGGGCAAGTCCACGTTGCTGCGATTGATCGCGGGGGAGCTGAGACCGATTCGTGGATCCATCACGGTCAGCGGGCAGCTCGGGTATCTGCGCCAGGATCTCGGTCTGGGCGCGGGCCAGCGCGTCGACGCGGTACTCGGCATCGCGGAAGTCCGAAAAGCGCTGCACCGCATCGAGTCCGGCCAGGGTGATGACGCCGACTTCGACCTCGTCGGAAACAACTGGGACGTCGAGGAGCGGGCGTTGGCGTTGTTGGCCCGGCTCGGCCTGCACTACGTCGCGGACTCGGTGCGACAGCTCGATCGCACACTCGACACCCTCTCCGGCGGCGAGACGGTGCTGCTCGGACTGGTCGCCGAGCTGCTCGCCGAGCCCGACGTGCTCTTGCTGGACGAACCGACGAACAACCTGGATCAGGTGGCTCGCGGGCGGCTCTACGAGGTGGTCGGTCAGTTCTCCGGCACAGTGCTCACGGTCAGTCACGATCGTGAGCTGCTGGAGCGGATGACGTCCATCGCGGAGCTGCGCCACGGCGAACTCCGGTTGTTCGGCGGGAATTTCAGCGAGTACGAGCGGATCGTCGCCGCAGAGCAGGAAGCGGCCCGCGCGGCGATCCGGGATGCGCGCAGCGACGTCCGCAAGCAGGCACGCGAACTCGTCGAGGCGCGCGTCAAGCTGGATCGCAGACAGCGGTACGGGCAGAAGATGTGGGACCAGAAGCGGGAGCCGAAAATCATCATGGCCGAACGCAAACGGCAGGCGCAGGTGTCGGCCGGCAAGCTGCGCAACAACCACATCGAAAAGCTCGACACCGCCAAGGAACAGCTCGAGCAGGCCAAGGAGCTGTTGCGCGACGATCGGGAGATCCGGGTGGAGCTGCCCGACACGCGGCTGTATCCCGGCCAGGACGTGATCGAGCTGGACCAGGTCGAGCTGGCGTGCGGGCCGACGGTGACGTTGCGGATCTGCGGGCCCGAGCGGATCGCGTTGACCGGCCGCAACGGCGTCGGAAAGACGACGCTGTTGCGACGCGTCGCGCAGGAAGGGCCGAAGGTGCCGTGGCGGATGCTGCCGCAGCGCCTGGACGTGTTCGACGAGCGGCGATCGGTGTTCGAGAACGTCGTCTCGACGGCGCCGCACGCGTCGGCGGAGCGGATCCGGGCGCAGTTGGCCCGCTTCCTGTTCCGGGGCGCGGACGCCGACGTCGCAGCAGCGGCGCTGTCCGGCGGTGAACGGTTGCGTGCGGCGCTGGCCATGCTGCTGCTGGCCGATCCGGCGCCGCGGCTGCTGCTGCTGGACGAGCCGACCAACAACCTCGACCTGCCCAGTCTGGAGCACCTCACCCAGGCGCTGGCCGGCTTCGAGGGCGCGCTGATCGTGGTCAGTCACGATCCGCGTTTCCTCGACGAGATCGGGGTGACCCGGCGCCTCGAGCTGACCGCGGAGGGGCTGTCGGAGACGCTGGTGACCTGACTCGCCGTCGATCCGGCCACGGTGGCCGGTACGCGGTGGCCGGTACGCGGTGGCTACGCGGCCCGGGCGGCGCGCCGCAGGACGCCGGGGTGCCGGAACAGGCCGGGTGCCAACCGCACCGCGAGGTAGGTGAGCGTGAGCCAGGGTCGTAAGTGCGGCTGCAACGTGCGGATGCGCCCGTGCTCGTCGAGGCCGAGCACCAGCGCCTCGGTCAGCCGGAACGGCCCGATCGTGGCGCTGGCAAGCAGGACGCGCCGCGTGCCCGCGCCGATCTCTTCGGTCCAGCGCAAGCCGGTGAGGCTGCCGTAGGCCGCCGAGAGCAGCACCCGCAGATCGTCTCGGCCGCGGAACACCAGCCGGCCCGACAACGGCGAGATCAGTTCCGCGTCAGGCGCCAAGACCTGCGTCAGCGCATCGATGTCACCGGTCTCGGTCGCCCTGCGGAACTCGGCGATCGCATCGGACATGTCCGCTCACCCCTTTTCTCGTCGATCGTCCGAACCTAGTTCAAGTCACTTGCAAAAAGCAACGGACTAGACTGGCCTGATGGCCAAGGCTGCTTTCTCCGACATCGTCTGCTCGATCGCGCGCACGGTCGACGCGATCGGAGAGCGCTGGACGCCGCTGATCCTGCGTGACCTGTTCGTCGGGCTGACCCGGTTCGAGGATCTCCGCCGCGATCTCGGCATCGCCTCGAACGTGCTGGTCGCGCGTCTCGATGGGCTGCAGAAGCACGGCATCGTCGAAAAGCGCGCCTACCAGTCGAATCCGGTGCGCTACGAGTACCTGCTCACCGAACGTGGGCGCGACTTGTATCCAGTGCTCACCATGTTGATCAGCTGGGGCGACAAATGGCTGGCGGGCGCGGAAGGGCCGCCCGCCGTCGTGGTGCATCGCGAGTGCGGGCGGCCGACGGCCGGGGTGGTGGTGTGCCGGGAGTGTGGCGAGCCGCTCACCGCGACCGACGTCCGGTGGATGCCCGGCCCGGGTGGCAGGCAGGGGCCGGGAACGATGCTCATCGGCGGCTTGCTCGACGCCGAGAACTGATCCGCGCACGCCTCATGTGTCGGAATGGGTTGCCACGCTGAAGATCTACCTGCCCGGAAGGTGACTCCGAACGTGCTCGATCGAGCCCGATAGTCGAAGGCGCCGTGCGGGCGACTTTCCCTGGCGGCCCTCCCGGGTCTGGCGCGTACCGGCAAACACCGTCGAAGCGACCGGCCGGCCTGCCGCGGTATGGGCCTCCGGCGCTCAGGAATGAACGGCGTACTCACCGCGGGGCGGGTTGTTGCCCGCATCGCGGTTCGGACGCGGACCGGCACCACCACGGTTCCGTGTGGGCCCGGATACTTCGGTCAGCGGCGCGGCGCGTACATGATGACGGCGACGCCGACAAGGCAGATCACCGCACCGAGGTAGTCCCAGCGATCCGGGCGGAACTTGTCCACCAGCACGCCCCAGGCCAACGAGCCCGCGACGAAGACACCGCCGTAGGCGGCGAGGATGCGACCGAAATTCGGGTCCGGCTGGAAGGTGGCGACGAAGCCGTACGCGCCGAGAGCGAGGACGCCCGCGGCGATCCAGACCACACCGCGCTGTTCCCGCCAGCCCTGCCACACCAGCCAGGCGCCGCCGATCTCGGCCAGCGCGGCGAGGGCGAACAGGAGCAGCGAGCGGGCGAGCGTCATGGCGGCGAGGGTACTTGCCCGGCGGTTGCCGGACGCGGGTCAGGGCCGGTCTCGTAGACGGCGTAGGCGCGCCCGAGCACCGGATAGGAGACATTGCGCACCGGCACACCGCCTTGGGTCCGGCCGAATTCCGTTCCGCCGTGCGCATGTCCGTGGACGGCGAGCAGTGCCCCGCCCGCGTCGACCGCCCCGGCCAGATCATGGCAGCCGAGACCGGCGAAGATTTTGGCTGGTTCACCGGCCAAGGTGTCTACGACAGGCGCGAAGTGCATGAGGGCGACGCGAGTTTCGCAATCGAGTGTGTCCAGTGCCTGCCGCAGGCGCAGCGCGTCGAGCGGTCCGCGGCGCATACGCGCGCGATGCTCGGCGGAGCCCTCGTCAGGGTTGCCGGGATGGCCGGGGAAGCCGCCGCTGCCGCCCATGACTCCGGCGACGCCCAGCCGGATCCCGTTGAGCTCGAGGGTGATCGCGGTGCCGTCGAGCACGTGGACGCCCAGCGCGGTGAGCCGCGCCGCGATCAGGTGGCCGGAACCGTCGTCGTGGTCGTGATTACCCAGCACGGCCACCACCGGCACCGGGAGATCATCGAGTTCGGCGCACAGCAGATCGGATTCGGCTGGGGTGCCGCCATCGGTCAGATCGCCTGCGAGTAACAGGACGTCGGCGTCTGCTGCCAGGCGGAGGAAATCGGGACGGAAATGTCCGGCCACGGCCGCGCGCATATGCAGGTCGGCGACGGCCGCGACGCGAATGCACCGTGCGGTGCGCGCTGCGGTCACGACGACTAGCCAGCCATATCGGCGGAGGACGTGTCAAAGGACGCTATGTCTCGTTCAACGGCTGTTCAGCGAGGCTACGGGCAGTGCGGCCCTCGATGAAACGTCCGTGAACATTGCCGTGACGGGCTATCGGGCGCACCGGTCGGTCCCGCATGGTTCGCGGTATGAGCCGAGCGCGACTGCTGTCGGAAGTCGTTGCCGTCGTGGCGATCCTGTTCCTTCCGCTGTCCGCCGCGATCGGAGTCGCCGAGGGCGAGGCTCCGGTCGCCAAAGTAGTCGTGATCGGGTTGGACGGGCTGATGTACAACAAGATCGAGCATGCGCAGGCGCCGAATCTGTTGCGACTGGCAGGCGAGGGCCTGCTGAGCCGTTCATCTATCGCCCCGCACATCACCATCTCGGGGCCGTCCTGGGCCAGCGTGCTGACCGGGGTGTGGGATCGTAAGCACGGCATCACGAACAACCAGTTCACCGCCGCGCCGTTCGCGCGGTACCCGACGGTCTTCACCCACCTCGAACGGGCGCGGCCGTCACTGAAGACCCAGTCCATCGCCACCTGGGACCAGATCGCCACCATGACCGGCAGCGGCAGCCCGCGCGCCGACGTGGTCGTCTCCACCGCACCGGTGCCCGACGACCGCGACGAGTCCCGTACCGACGCCGCCACCACCGACGCCGTGGTCACCGCGATCGGCAGATTCGCGCCCGACCTGCTGTTCACCCATCTGGACCAGGTGGACCGCGCCGGTCACGACGCGGGCGGCGCCTCCGGCGCCTACCTGGACGCCGTGAGACGCATCGACGCTCTGGTCGGCCGCGTCGTCGCCGCCGTCGACGCCAGGGCCGCCGCCCACCCCGCCGAGCGGTGGACCGTCCTCGTCACCGCCGACCACGGCCATACGCCGAAAGGCGGGCACGGCGGTCAGTCGCCGGACGAGACGACGAATTTCGTCATCGCGCGCGGCCCGGACTTCCGGCCCGGCGCCACCAGCACCCGAGCGACCCTGGTCGACATCACCCCCACCGTGCTGGACCTTCTCGACGTGGCCCCCGCCTCCGATCTCGACGGCCTCTCTCTTCGTCCCGAGCCCGTACCCGCTCGACCTCCGTCGGCCGGACCCCAGCCCGCCGCGATTCGCTGACCGAGCCCCGGACACCCGCCCCACGCGTCCACTTCCGGATCTCGGGTCTCGCTTCCGGTCGATCGTCCCGCTCGGGGTGATTGCCGCGCCGAGCGCCGCGGGGCTATGTCTCATCGGGCGAACGCGCTGGTTGACGCAGGGGGACACGGTGTGGTGGGTCGGCGTGTCTCAGGAGAACGGCCGAGTCCGGCGGGCGTGCGCGCCCGATATGCGGCGTCTGTCCGGGTGACCGGAACAGCACCGCGCCCACGTCCTTTCCTCGTCCGAGGACTCCGATGCGCATCCTTGGTCAGCTGATCGGACGTCGGTGCTCCGGCCGGACTAAAGTTGGTGGTCCGGGAGGTTGCACCGGTCGGATAGGGTGGTCCGATCGAGGCGCGGAGAGGTGGTGGCATGACTCGGCATCTGGGCGAGGCGAAGGCCGAGCAATCGACAGGCCCGCAGTCGAACGGCGCGGGCGCCACCGATGCCGCGCTGCCCGCGAAACCACCGGCCGGTCCGACGCCTCCGCGTCAGCCGGGCGCCTCCGCCGCCGTCCCGAGCTCGGCTTCACGCCGGGTACGTGCGCGTCTGGCACGCCGCATGACCGGTCAGCGTGGCATCGCCGCGGTCAAGCCGGTGCTCGAGCCGCTGGCCACCGTGCACCGCGAGCTGTACCCGAAGGCGAACCTGACCCTGCTGCAGCGCGCGTTCGACGTGGCCGACGAGCGGCACAAGCATCAGTTCCGCAAATCCGGCGACCCTTACATCACCCATCCGCTCGCCGTCGCCAACATCCTCGCCGAGCTCGGCATGGACACCACCACGCTGGTGGCCGCGCTGCTGCACGACACGGTGGAGGACACCGGTTACAGCCTCGACCAGCTCACCCAGGACTTCGGCTCCGAGGTCGCCCACCTGGTCGACGGCGTCACCAAGCTGGACAAGGTCAATCTGGGCGCCGCCGCCGAGGCCGAGACCATCCGCAAGATGATCATCGCGATGGCCCGGGACCCGCGCGTGCTGGTGATCAAGGTGGCCGACCGGCTGCACAACATGCGCACCATGCGTTTCCTGCCGCCGGAGAAGCAGGCGAAGAAGGCCAAGGAGACGCTGGAAGTCATTGCGCCCCTTGCCCATCGCCTCGGTATGGCGACGGTGAAGTGGGAGCTGGAGGACCTCGCCTTCGCGATCCTGCACCCGAAGAAATACGACGAGATCGTCCGGCTGGTCGCCGACCGCGCGCCCTCGCGCGACACCTACCTGGCGCGGGTGCGCGCCGAGATCGTCAACACGCTGGCCGCCTCCCGGATCAACGCGATCGTCGAGGGCCGCCCTAAGCACTACTGGTCGATCTACCAGAAGATGATAGTCAAGGGGAAAGACTTCGACGACATCCACGATCTGGTCGGCATCCGCATCCTGTGTGACGAGGTGCGTGACTGCTACGCGGCCGTCGGCGTGGTGCACTCGCTCTGGCAGCCGATGGCGGGCCGGTTCAAGGACTACATCGCCCAGCCGCGCTACGGTGTCTACCAGTCGCTGCACACCACCGTGGTCGGCCCGGACGGCAAGCCCCTGGAGGTGCAGATCCGCACCCAGGACATGCACCGCACCGCGGAGTTCGGCATCGCCGCGCACTGGCGCTACAAGGAGACCCGCGGCAAGCACTCCAACGACACCGCCGAGGTCGACGACATGGCGTGGATGCGCCAGCTCTTGGACTGGCAGCGTGAGGCCGCGGACCCGGCCGAGTTCCTGGAGTCGCTGCGTTTCGATTTGAAGTCGCCGGAGATCTTCGTGTTCACGCCGAAGGGCGACGTGATCACGCTGCCGCAGAAGTCGACGCCGGTGGACTTCGCCTACGCCGTGCACACCGAGGTGGGCCACCGCTGCATCGGCGCCCGGGTGAACGGGCGCCTGGTCGCGCTGGAGCGCCAGCTGGAGAACGGCGAGGTCGTCGAGGTGTTCACCTCCAAGGCGCAGAACGCCGGACCCAGCCGCGACTGGCAGAACTTCGTGGTGTCGCCACGCGCCAAGGCCAAGATTCGCCAGTGGTTCGCCAAGGAGCGGCGCGAGGAGGCGCTGGAGAGCGGCAAGGAGCAGATCTCCAAGGAGGTCCGCCGTGTCGGGCTGCCGCTGCAGCGGTTGATGAGCGTCGACGCGATGACCGCGGTCGCCCACGAGCTGCACTACACCGACATCTCCACGCTCTACACCGCCGTCGGCGAGCACCAGGTCTCCGCGCATCACGTGGTGCAGCGGCTCATGGCGCAGCTCGGTGGCATCGGCGACGTGGAGAACGAGCTGGCCGAGCGCTCCACCCCGTCGACGACACCGAGCAGGCAGCGGGTCACCGGCGATGCGGGCGTGCTGATCCCCGGTGCTCCGGGCACGGTCGCCAAGCTGGCGAAATGCTGCACCCCCGTGCCCGGTGACGAGATCATGGGCTTCGTGACCCGCGGTGGCGCGGTGAGCGTGCACCGCACCGACTGCACGAACGCCGGTTCCCTGCGGGAGCAGGCCGAACGGATCATCGAGGTGTCCTGGGCGCCGTCGCCGTCCTCGGTGTTCCTGGTCGCCATCCAGATCGAGGCGCTCGATCGCACGCGGCTGCTGTCCGACGTGACGAAGGTGCTGGCCGACGAGAAGGTCAACATCCTGTCCGCGTCGGTGGCCACGCACGGCGACCGGGTGGCGATCAGCAAGTTCACCTTCGAGATGGGCGATCCGAAACACCTGGGCCACTTGCTGAACGTGGTGCGCAACGTCGAAGGCGTCTACGACGTCTACCGCGTCACCTCCGCGGCCTGACAGTTGCGATAGCTGTCTATTAACTGTTGGCGCAACCGGTTTCGGCCGCGCGCGCTCCGGCTCCGGGTTGCCTTTCGTTGTGCGCTACCGGAAACTTGTCGGACTGAAACCGGGAACGTGCCACGGTGTGTCGCGTTCCTATCGGCGTGTCACGAAATTTTTCCGGCGATGCGGCAGTAATAGCCGGAATCTGTTACGGTCTATTGCGTTTCATGGCGTTGAGGGTAGCTGCGGCAAACGACTTGATTGCGGATCGCTATGACTGGATACACGGCAAGACTCTCGGGGATGCTGGTCGCACTCGCCGTGGCTGTGGCGACCGCCGGTGTCGCCACGGCGGAGCCGTCGAATCCGGCGGGCCCCTCCACGAATCTCCGCATCGCGACATGTCCGGCGTTGTACGCCTTGGGAATTCAGGGCACCGGTGAATCGTCGCCCGACGCCGCGCCCACCACCGACACCGGCATGCTCTCCACGGTCTTCCGGCCGATGATGGCGAAAGCTCCCGAGACCGGCTTGGTCGACCGTGCCTATGTGCCATACGAATCCGGCTTCGGCGGTGCGACAGCCGGTGGCGTGGTGCCCTACTCGGAGTCAGTGGCCGGTGGCCTCACTCGTTTGCGGAGCATGGCCGAGACCGTCGCCGCCACCTGCCCGGACAGCCGCTTCGCGGTGGTCGGTTATTCGCAGGGCGCGCATGTCGCCTCGGTGTTCGCGCAGGAGATCGGCCAGGGCCATGGCGTGCTGCCCGCCGAGAAGGTGGCCGCCGTCGCGCTGTTCGGCGACCCCACCCGCAATCCCGGCGCACCGCTGTTTCCCGGCGCGCCGGGCAAAGCGACCCCGGACCCCGCGCCAGGCACCTCGGGTGACCGGCTGGAATCCATCGCCGCCCTGCCGCAGGCGCCCGCCGCCGGCGGTGGCATCGGCCCGGAACGCGACAAGGCCGCCAACTTCGGGGCGCTCACCGGCCGGGTGGCGAGTTTCTGCGCGGCGGGCGATCTCGCCTGCGACGCCCCGGACGGCGCGCCCATTTTGAAGGCGGTCGCCAACGTGGCAGGCCAGTCCAAGCTCAGTGGCGGCGACCCGATCGCGTCGCTGGTGTCGATCGCACAGGCGCTGGCGTTCACCTCGATCAAGACCGCGACTCGGGTGGTCGCCGAGGATATTCAAGGCAATTCACTGGCCACCCTGGCGATATCGCCGCAGAAGTCGATCTCGCAGCGCCTCGCCGACGCCTCCGACCCGCGCACGCCGCTGAATCTGCCCGGCGCGCTGCAGGCACTGCTCAAGGTCGGCATGATCGGCTTGAACTCCGTGATCACCGTGGTTCGGTCGGTGCTCGCCCCGGCGAACATCTCCGAGCTGGCCACCGCGGGCCTGGCGAACCCGCCCGCCGCACTGCTGTCGCTGGGCGCCAAGCTGCTCGGCGCCATTCCCCAGCTGATTCCGCCGACCACCGGGGTGCGGCTGGTCACCCAAGCGTTCGACGCGGTGGTGCAGAACATCACCGACAACAGTGAACTGCTGAACACGACCACCTGGGTGCGCTACTGGGACACCGTGCAGCGCCACACCGCCTACACCAGCGCGACCGTTTCGGCGAACGGTGACGCTCCCACGCAGTTCGTCGCCGACTGGTTCGCGGCCGTCGCCCGCGACATCGCCGACGCCTTCGGCAGCGAGATCCAGCCGCGGGGAGTGCTCGAGAAGCAGCCGACGGGATTCTTCGGAGACGGCTCCGGCGCGTCTCCCACGCCGAGTTCGTCCGGTACGGGACAATTTCCGTTCGGGACAGGAGCCGATGGCGCCTCATCCGGCGGCGTGACATCGATTCCGCCCACCGACCGACCCGGCACACCCAACGCCTACCCGTTCTCCACGAACTGATCGCCGAGAGGGTCCGACGATGCGATACTGCGTGCCCTGCTCTGCGGGAATGGGGGAATGTTGAAGTCGTACAAACAGCTTTCCCGCTGGTACGGCGCTTTGGAGCCGGAGACCGGTGCGCCGGAGGCAGGCAAGCGGGACGGGGCGAACGCCATCATCCCGGTGGATGACGACGGCCCTTCGCGCTATCCGGACTACATTCGCGACGACGACGAGCCGTGGCAGCGCAAACCCGAGGACGCCCCGGCGGATCTGCCCGCGCAGCGCAGCGAGTTCACCGGCGGGTGGTCGGATTGGGTGGTGACCGGGCACGCTCCCGGTCCCGACGACGACTACGTCGCGCCGAGGCAGGCCGGTCCCGCGCAGTTCCCATGGGCGGATGACGACGACCACGAGCCCGTCGACCGGCCACGCCCCGCGGTCTCGCGCGGGCTGCGGCAAGCCGCCCGCGACCACCCCGCCATGCGCCGGGCCCGCGTGCTGCTCATCGTGATCGCGGCGGTGCTGATCGTCGCCGTGGCAGCCGTGTGCGTCCTGTTCCTGCTGCGCGCCGCGGGTGATCGCGCCGCGCAGCCGCGAGACTCGCATGTCTCCGCGTCGGTCCAGCTCACCGTCGGCAGCGCGCAGGCGGGAAGCAATCCGCGCGCGGTGAGCGCGGGCGCCTGCCCCACCGAGCGCAGCGACGCGATCGTGCGCAGCGCGGAGGCGGGGGGCACGGGGTCCGGGCCCGACGCGGTGCTGTCGTTCCAGTACGCGTACTACGTGGAGCGCTCCGGGGAACGGGCCCGCGCGGCCGTCGCCCCGGACGCCGACGTCCAGCCCGCCTGGGTCATCCAGCGGGGCATCGACTCGGTTCCGGCGGGCACCACGCATTGCGTGCGGATCGTGACCGTCGGCGACAACCGGTATTCGGTCGAGGTCACCGAGTATCGGCCCGGCGGCGCGCCCGCCACGTACAACAGGCAGGTGGTCACCACCGCGGTGATCGACGGCCGCACCCTGATCACGGGTATCGCGGCCGGATAAAGGAGAGCAGAGGCGATGGGAGAGGACTGGAGCCGCTGGCTCGACGAAGCGCCCGGCGAGGGTGCGGCGTCGAGCCGGCCGGTGCGCTCCAAGGCTCCGGTGGTGCGGTTGCGGCGCCGCAAGGGTGACGGCTCCGAGGCGGATCATCCGGTACAACGGCCGATCCTGGTGGTCGGCGGATGTGGTGGTGCGGGAACCACCACGACAGCGTTGGGCTTGGCGGGTGAACTGGGTACGGCCGGGACGCCGACAGTCGCGGTGGACGCCACCACGGCGGGCAGCGATCTCGCGCTGCGCGGCGCGGACGAGCATCTGCACCCGATCAGCTTGCAGTCCTGGTTGTACGGACGCGGTGACGACGAACCCGCGCCGCTCAAGGAGTGCCTGTCACGCGCGACTTCCGGCATCGGGCTGCTCTGGCGTGATGCCGCGCCGTTGCGCAGGCGTGCGACGTATCTCACGGTCGCCCGCGCGGTGCACGACGCCGGATACACCGCCGTCTACGACGGGGGACATCCGATTGCCGCGAGGCAACTGACGCCCTTGCTCGACGACGCGGATGTTGCTCTGGTACTTGCCATTCCGGCCCGCACCGACGCGGCCAACCGGTTGCGGGTCGCGCTGGAATGGCTCGATGACCAGTTCGGTGACACCGGAGAAGGGCACGGCGGCGGCGTCGTCGGCGATACCACCATCGTCGTCTCCCACCAGTATCCGGGTGACGACTCCCGGGTAGCGGATCATTTGCGTGAGCACCTGTCCGGCTGGGTCCGCGATATCAGGGAGATTCCCTACGATCCGCATCTGGCCCGCGGTGAACTGGTGCGGCACGCCTCGTTGGCCGCCGAGACGCGCCGGGCATATGGGCGCCTGCTCGCCGGGGTGGCATCATGACCGCCGCCATGATTTTTCCGCGTCAGCCCGACCCCGCGCCCGCCGGTGTGATCGCCCCGCCGGAGTCCCGCCGTGCCGCCGTCTGGGACCGCCCCGTCCCCGGTGTCGGCCGTGCGCCGCTGGTCTGGCTGCTGGGTGTGCACGGCGGCGCCGGAGCCAGTACCCTCGCGCACGTGCTTGCGCCCGCGGCGGATTCGGGCCGCCGCTGGCCCGGCGTCTTCGACCGCGAAAGTCCGTTCGTCGTCCTCGTCGCCAGGGAGACCATCGCCGGGCTGTCCCGCGCGCACGACCTTCTGCGCCAGCATCTTTCGGGTTTCGCCGGTCCCTGCGACGTGCTCGGCCTGATCACCGTCGCCGCGCGGCCCGGCCGGATGGCTCCCGAGATCCGGCGCTACCGCGACGTGGTCGGCTCCCTGGCCGGGCAGGTGTGGCAGGTGCCGTGGTACGAGGAGTGGACGCTGGTCGAACCCGAGCAGCTGCCGGTGTGGTCGCCCGGTGACCCGCTGCCGCCCAAGAAGCGCAAGCTCGATCTGCTGGAGGAAGTCCCGCTCGATGTCCGGGAGCTCGGCGCCGACATCGTGGCGGCCGCTCGGACGGCATTGGAGGAGGCCAGCTACGACCGCCGGTCACCCGATCTCCGCAAGCCGTCCGATGAGTGAACGTCCGCATCGCATCGGCGACAACCACCCACTATTCGAGAAAGGCACCCGATGAGCATGATCCTCCTCGCCGTGCAGGACACGTACGGCACCGTACTCGCGCAAGTCGGTAATCCGACGCCCGAGGCGCCGCCGGGCTCGGAGAAGATCCTGCAGCTGGTGCGGTATCTCACGTGGTTCGTCCTGTTGTCCGGGATCTGCGGGATCATCTACGCCGGCGGTAGGTTCGCCTGGGAGAAGTGGACCGGCGGTGGTCTGGAGTCGCCGAAGATGGTGGCGGGCGCGATGATCGGCGGCGTGGTCGCCACGAGCGCGGGCACCATCATGAACGCCGTCATCGGCACCTGATGTCGGCGATGAGTACTGTGCGCATGCCCGCGGCGCAGCTGCTGGCCTACAAACAGATGCCCGCCGACGTTCTGGCACCGCTGATGCAGCTGCTGAACTGGCTGCTGTGGTTCGTCCTGCTGGTGTGCCTGGCCTGGATGATCGTGTCCGCGGGGAAGCTGTGGCTGACCTTCCGCAGCGATCTGGCCATGAACGATGCCTCGCACGGCGTCCTGATGAGTCTGCTGGGTGCCGTGGTGGCGAGCACGGCGTCGGGGATCGCCCTGGCGTTCCTGCCCGCGTGAGCCGCCGGATCGGGACGGGGACGACGCGGGAATGAATTCGACAGTACTGCGGCCTGCGGACTCCGCGGCGTGGCGGCGCGACATCCGCCGCCCCGCGGCCGGAGTCGTGGGCGCCGCGCTGCTGTTCGCGGCGGTCGGCTGTGGCGGTAACGAGGACTCGGCGGGGCCGGATCTGTCGGCCGCTCCCACCAACGTCCGGTGGCAGCCGTTCCAAGGTGTGCCGCTGCCGCACACCGACCAAGGGCCGCGCTCGACGGCCGACGGCGCGGCGACCGGTTTCGACCACTCGCCACGCGGGGCGGGCATCGCCGCGCTGACCCATTCGGTCCGCTTGGCGGTGGCCGCCGATACCCAGTGGGCGAAAGTGGCTGCCAGGGAAGTGGTTCCGGGCCCGGCCAAGGACGAGTGGGCGATCAACCGGGTGCAGCTGTCCATCACCGGCCCGGCGGGACCGGAGTTCGCTCCCCGCTTGCTGGGATACCGGATCACCGGTTACACCGAGCGGCATTCCACCGTCGACGTGTACACCGAATACTCCGACAGCTCCAAGGCGGTGCACCACACGGCCGTCGAATGGTTCGGCGACGACTGGAGATTGCGGCTTCCCGATCCGGACTCGACCGCACGACCCATCGACTCGATCGACGCATTACCCACCGACATAGTGAAATTGGAGGCACCGACGTGAGCGACAGGGAGTCGTACGCGCGCGACCGTGTCTCCTTCGGTGTCGTCGCCTCCGCCGCCGTGCTGGCGCTCATCGTGGTGGTCGGCATCTTCGTCTTCGTCGGCCGCGACGACGAGAGCATCAGCGGCGCACCGGCCGTCACCGAGGGCTCGGGCGGCACCGGCTTCGCCACCCCTGAGGTGGACATCCTCGGCAGACGGGTGGATATCCCCAACAATGCGGCCGGACAACCGCTTCCGCAGGACCCCTCCCGCCAGCGCAAGCCCACCGATCCGGATTGGCTGACCGCGGCGCCGGAAGGCACCACCGAACCGCACGGCTGGCAGCGGGTGTACGGCGCCTCCGTCCCGTTCTCCACCTCCGACGGGCCGACGCGGATCGAGGACGACCTGGCCGTCGGCTACTCGCACACCCCGCAGGGCGCGGTGCTGGCCGCGGCGCAGATCACCTACCGGCTCAACGCGCGTCCCGCCGACCGCGACCTGTACGTGCGGCAGGTCCGAGTCTCCGCCCAGCAGATCGCCGCCTACGACAAGGCGCTGGCCGACGACCGTCTGCCGCAGCAGCAGCCGGAGAAGGTGACCCGCTACTTCGTCGCCTCGGACGCGTTCAAAGTGGACGACTACGCCGACGATCTCGCCATCATCCGGCTGGCAACCAGGGGACCGGTGGTGGACGGCAAGCAGCTGTGGGCGGCGACGCGCCTGGTCATGGTGTGGGATGCAGGGGACTGGCGCCTGAAGCCCTCGACCACCAACAACGCGCAGACCGAGTACCTCGAATCGTTGACGGGGTGGACGAGATGGTGACCACGCGCAGATCCGGCCGGATGCCCTTGGCGCTGATGGGCGCGGGCGCGGTGATCAGTGTCGCGCTCGCGGTTGCACTGACGACTGTCGCTCTGCGAGACAACGCATCCGGAGACGAACCGGTCGCTGCGACGGGCACGACATCGGGCACCGCTGCAGATCCCGGCGGCGCGGCCTTCGGTAATCCCGAGAACGACATGTTCGGCCGCCGGGTCGATGTGCCGATCCGCGCGACAGGTGTTGTCCTGCCCCAGCATCCGGACCAACAGCAGCGTCCGGGCACGCCCGGATGGATCTCCGCTGCACCCACGCCGTCGAGCGGCGAGGGCGTATGGCAGCGGGTGTTCGGTGGTCCTGTCGTGCGCTTCTCCGCTTCCGACGGCCCCGCTAGGATCGACGGCTCCGCTGCCCTGGGCTTCGCGCACACTCCGCAGGGCGCCGCGCTGGCCGCCGAGCAGATCTACTGGCGGACCAACGCCAATCCCAAAGATCGTGACCTGCTGATTCGGCTGGTCGATGTGACGCCGCAGTACTTGACCGAGTACGACCGGCTCGTCGCCGAGGGCAAAGTGTCCGACCGCCTGCCCGACAAGCTGAGGCCCCTGTTGTTCGCTTCGGATGCGTTCCGGATCGAAAGCTATGCAGATGATTTCGCGAAAGTGCAGTTTGCGAGAAAGGCTCGAGAAACAGTTGATGGCCAACCAACATGGGTGGGCATGCGCCTGGCGGTCCGGTGGCGAGACGGAGATTGGAAGCTCACCCCGGTGACAGGTGACGAGCGAGTACAGATCGAGTCCCTGCGGAGCATCGAGGGGTGGACACAATGGTGAGGCGCCTAGTCACGATATTCGCGGTCATCTTCACGGTGATGATCGCGACGCCGACCGTGGCCTACGGCCAGACCTACGGTTTCGACGAGACGTGCAACGAGATTCATGACACGCTCGACAACGTCGGACTGCCCGGCATTTCTCTCGGTGACGCCGCGTCCGCCGCGTGCAAGGCGGGCAATGCCGCCTCGCATCCCGGCCAGGCCGCCGAGGCGGTGAAGGACAAGGCCTGGGACTCGACCTTCGGCAAGGTGGTCGATTCGCTGATGAACGGTCTCGGCCAGGCCATCATCCTGGCGTTGACCTTCTGGATGAAGGTGCCCAACGAGGCGGTCAGCGACTCCGGCTCACTGTTCACGAAGATCAACGACTACACCTATCAAGCGCAGATCCTGCTGTTGATAGCGTCGGTGATCCTCTCCGGCGCGCGATTGGCCGAAGCCAGACGCGGGGCCACGATGAACGAGGCGGCCGAATCGTTCCGGATGTTCACCCGCGTCGTGTTCAGCTCCTGGATGCTGGGCGCGGTGATCGTGGCGGGCACGCAGGCGTCGGATCGTTTCGCGGAGTGGATCATCAGCGACTCGACCAACGGCAACGCCAAGGACCTCGCCGAGCTGATGGTGAAAACCAGCAAGCTGCAAGCTTTTTCACCGGGCCTGGTGCTGATCATCGCGATCGTCGGCCTGCTCGGCGCCCTCGCGCAGATCGTGCTCGCCATCGTCCGGCAAGGTCTGCTGGTGATCGCGGCGGGCGTGTTGCCGCTGGCGGCGGCGGCCTCCGGCATGAACGTCGGCAAGCAGTCCTATCAGAAGCTCATCGGCTGGATCATCGCTTTCATGCTGTGGAAACCGGTGGCGGCGATCGTCTACATGATCGCGTTCACCACCGCGGGCCACGTCGACTCGCTCACCCCGACCGGCGGTCTGCCCGACGGTGAGCAGGCCCAGCGCATGCTGGTCGCGATCGTGCTGCTGTGCAGCGTGGCGTTCGTGCTGCCCGCGCTCATGCGACTGGTCACTCCGGCCGTCGCGATCGTCGGCAGCGGCGGTTCGGG
This sequence comes from Nocardia sp. CY15, assembly GCF_009829295.1. Classification (NCBI taxonomy): domain Bacteria; kingdom Bacillati; phylum Actinomycetota; class Actinomycetes; order Mycobacteriales; family Nocardiaceae; genus Nocardia; species Nocardia sp. CY15. The sequence goes on along the minus strand of NZ_VUOT01000001.1, from coordinate 134,448 downwards.
TTTCACCGCGGCGGGCGGCACCCTGGTCGGTGTGGCGGCCCTGGGCGCGATGGGCACCAAGGCGGTCGGCGTCAAGGGCGCCGCGGCGGCGGGCGCGCCCGGCTACGTGGGCGGCAGCGGCACCGGGCCCCGGCCCGGCGGCCCGGCCGGACCGCGTGGCGGCGGCGCACCGCGGCCGACCCCGCCACGAGGTGGCGGCGGTGGTCAGGGTGGTGCGGCACCGCGCGCCTCCGGACCAGCGGGCGCGGCGGGAGTAGCGTCCGGAGCGGCCAGGGCGGCCGGCCGGATCGGCGCGGCGCGCGCCGCGAGCGGCGGCCTGAGCCGGGCCGACCAAGCCATGGGTGACGTCGCGGGCGATCGCTGGACGAACCGTTCACCCGACCTCGGGAGGAGCACCATTCCGCGATGACACTCACCGACACCTACGAGCGGCGCTCGTACGGACTCTGGCAGAAGCCGCGCAGCGCGGGTCTTTTCGGCCTGCGCTGGGAGGAAACCGTTCTCGGCTTCGCGGTCGTGATCACGGCGTTGATCACCGCGATGGTCGGCGGCTTCCAGTGGGGTCTGATCGTCGGCGGCACCGGTGTCGTCGTCATGGTCCCGCTGGTGTGGCGGACCGGAGGTCGTTCGGGCTACGAGACGGGATTGATGATGTTCAACTGGATGCGCTCGCGCAGTCGCGGCGAGCACGTGTACCGCGGTGGCCGCTTCTCCCGGATCCCGGGCGGCGTCACCCGATTGCCCGGACTGCTGGCGCCCTCGAAGTTGTACGAGGGCATCGACGCGGGTGGCTACAGCTTCGGCATGATCCACCTCCCGCAGTTCGCCCAGTACACGGTGGTGCTGCGCGCGTGGCCGCAAGGACACGAGGCGGTGGACCAGCCGGTGATCGACCGGTGGGTGTCGGCGTGGGGCACCTTCCTGGCCTCGGTGGGACAGACCAGCGACATCGTCGCCGTGGTGCCGGTCATCGACACCGTGCCCGAGACCGGAAACCGCCTGCTCACCGAGGTTTCCACGATCACGAGGCCGGAGGCGCCGGAGCTGGCCCAGCAGGTCATGTACGAGCTGGCCACCGAATTGCCCCAGGAGCGTGTGCAATTGCTGCCGCGTGTGGCGATCACGTTCAAGGCCACCACCGCCGAGCGCCGCAAGAACCCGGCGGAGGAGGCGGTCGAGATCGGCCGTCGGCTGCCCGGGATCTGCGCGGCGCTCGCCGAAGCCGGTGTGCGCGCACAGCCGATGTCGGCCGACGAGGTGATCTCGTTCATCCGCCGCAGTTACGATCCCGCCTCGCAGGCCGACCTGGAAGTGGCCGCGGGCGAACCCGAGGGCCACGGTTTGGACTGGGCGGACGCGGGCCCGGTGTCCCATGACGAGAAGTGGGATCACTTGGTGCACGACGGCGGCCGGTCGGTCACCTGGGAGATGGACGCCGCTCCCGAGGGCGCGGTCGACGAGCGGGTGCTGCAGCGGCTGCTCGCACCGAATCCCGAAGTCCCGCGCAAACGTATCGCGATCGTGTACCGTCCGCACTCAGCCGCCGACGCCGCCGAAATCGTCGACGACGACTTCAAGAACGCGTTGGTGGCCCAACAGAGCGAACGCGGGGTCGTGTCCGCGGCGGCGACGCTGCGGGTGGGCGCGACTCAGCAGGCCCGCGAAGAGCAGGCCAGGGGTCACGGTGTGACCCGCTTCGGGGCGCTGGTGACCATCACCGAGCCCTTGCGCGGCGACCTGCCGCGCATCGAAGCCATCACGCGCGACCTGTCGACGCAGGCGCGTCTGAAGATCCGGCGGTGTTACCGCTACCAGGCGGCGGCCTTCGCGGCCTCGCTCGGTTGCGGGGTGATCCTGCCGGAACACGCGACTATTCCGAAGGCACTGGCGGGGTGAGCGATTCATGGCACGGGACTACGAGCCACCCGTACGGGAACGGGACGAGGACGCACGTCGCAGGCGGCTCGAACAATCCGGCCGGGACGAGTGGGGACAGCGGCCGGAGCGCCGCCGCCCCGCACGGGATTCGGCGCGGGTGAACGGCGAGGACCGGCCGGGCGTCGACGCGCCCGATCGGCGGACGGCGGAGCGGCGGACGCGAGCGGGCACGGGCCGGTCCGACGGCGTGCGCGGCGACCGGGCGCACGCCGAACGTCCACGCGGTGAGCGGAACTCTCGGATGTCCCGTGACGCGGTCACCGAGCGCATCGCCGCGCGGCCGGAACGCAACGGCGGCAGGAACGGCCGGGTGGCGCGGTCGGCGAAGGTCGACTACACCGCCGACCGCGCCATGGGCGCCCCGTACACGGACAAAGCGGCTCGCCGCGCGAAGGCGAAAGCGGATCGGCGCAAGCAGTCCGGTCCGCCGCTGCTGGACGACGCCACCCGCGCCAAGCTGGAGATGATCGCCCGCGAGGGCAGTGGCCTGCGTGCGGCGTGGGCGCAGTTCCGGGTTCGCACCGACGACATCCGCCGCCGCAACTACGCGGCCCGCGCGGAGCAGACGATCGAGGACGGATTCGACCGCAGCACAGCCCAGCTCACCGACCGCGGCTACGCGGGACCGGGAGGCGGGCGCATGAACGTGGTCGGCCGCCCGGTGGAGTACCGCGCCACCACCGCCCAGGTCGCCGGCCTGTGGCCGTGGTCGGTCGGCGCGGGCGCGCCGCTGATCGGCACGCCCCTCGGTTCACATCTGCACACCGGTGCGCCGGTCTGCTTCGATCCGATGAACTGGTTCATGCGCGGCAGTTTCATCACCGCCCCCAGCCTGTTCGTACTCGGCCTCAACGGTTTCGGCAAGTCCTCGCTGGTGCGCCGGATCGTGCTCGGCGGCATCGCGCAGGGGATCACGCCGTTGATTCTCGCCGACGTCAAACCGGACTACCGCAAGATGGTCGAACTGGTCGGCGGCCAGGTGATCGATCTGGGCTACGGGCACGGCAAGCTGAACCCGCTGGCGGCGGGCGTGCTCGGTGCGGTGGTGCCCCGACTGGAGGAGTTCCCGGCACTGCAACTGCAGGTGTTGCAGGACCTTCGGGCCCGGCAGGTGACGCTGATCGCGGGTCTGGTCGAATTGGTGCGCGGCGACCGCGTCCGCGACTACGAGGAGACGCTGATCTCCACCGCGCTGCGCATCCTCTACCGGCCGGGCAGCGGATACACGCCGGACAAACCGCCGATCATGGAGAACCTCCTCGAGGTGATCGTCGGCGGCGGTGAGGAATTGATGCTCGACGCCGGTTCCGACAATCCGGCCGAATACCAGGAAGCGATCAAGGGGCTGCGCCGCTCCCTGCGCGCGCTCACCCAGGGCCCCTTCGGCGCGGTGTTCAACGGCCAGACCACCGTGCCGATCGACACCAGCGCGGTTGCGGTGTGCATGGACGTCTCGCACATCCCGACCGGCGACAAGAAGCTCAAGGCCGCTGTCATGCTGGCCTGCTGGGCCGACGGATTCGCCTCGGTCGAGGCCGCGCACGTGCTCGCCGACGCGAAACTCGGCCCACAGCGCTATTTCCAAGTGGTGATGGACGAGCTGTGGCAGGTGCTCGGTCTCGGCGACTTCATGGTCGACCGCGTCGACGAGCTCACCCGGCTGCAGCGCGGCATCGCCACCGCGCTGATCATGATCAGCCACACCATCAAGGACCTGCAAGCGCTCGGATCGGAAGCCGCCATCGCGAAAGCGCTCGGTTTCCTCGAGCGGGCGCGCGCCAAGATCTTCGGCGCGCTCCCGGCCGAGGAGATCAAACGGCTCGACAGCACGGTTCCGTTCACATCGGCCGAGGAGGAGATGGTGACCGGATGGTCCGCACCGCAAGCGCTGACCGGCGAGGCGCTCAAACCGGGGCAGCAGCGCCCTTCCCCGCCCGGCACCGGAAAGTTCCTGCTGAAGATCGGCGAGGACCGTCGGCCCGGCATCCCCTTCCACATGGAATTCACGCTGTCGGAGAAGGAAAGCGGAATCCACGACACCAACCAGCGGTTCAGCGAGTTCACCGAATCGACTTCGCGCGGATCGAATTCGCCGGGGAGCGCCGCATGATGCCGCACCGGTCCTACCGCCGCGTCTCACCGGAGGTACGCCAAGCGGCGGTCGAACAGGTCATCGCGCTGACCGGCAAGCTGCGCAGTGAATCGGAGGCCTGCCGCGTGGTCGCCGAACAGATCGGCGTGCACACGAATTCGGTGCGGAATTGGGTGCGCGCGGCCGAGGGGCCGAGTCTGGAGCGGATGGACGCGACGGCGCTGCGGCGCAAAGTCGCACTGCTGCAACAACAATTGGCGGCCGCCGCCGAGATGAACCGCACGTTGGCCGACACCCTCAACGAAGCCCGGCGCCGGACGTGAAGCACGGCTGCGCGCGGCACGATGCCGGAGTGCGGCGATGAGCGGCAAATCGGCGTTGTGGACGGCGCTGGGCGCGGTGCTCGGCCTGATGACCATCGTGCTGGTCATCGTCATGCCCGCCGTGGACGATGCCTGCGAGGGCAGGTCGGTGCTGGGCTCGCAGTCGGCGCTTCCGCCGCTGGGCGGTTACGCGCCGGGCGATCGGCGCGCTGCCGCGACCACGGGTCCCGGCGCGACACAGACCAATCCGGCGGCGACCGCCACGCCCTCGCTCGCCGCGGGCGCCGGTCCGCTGCGCCGCACGCTGCCGATGGCCACCGGAACCTTCACGGTGTCGGACACCTTCGGCTCGCGGGGTGGCGCGCACCGGGGCATCGACTTGGCCGCGGCCGACGGCACGCCCATCTTCTCGGTATCCGACGGCCGGGTCGTCGCCGCGGGTCCGGCGTCGGGATTCGGCAACTGGATCGTCGTCGATTCGGTGGATACCAACGGCCGTTCGTACTCGGCGGTCTACGGACACATGTGGGACTCCGGCGTGTTCGTCCGTGCGGGCGACACGGTGACCGCGGGACAGCACATCGGCGCGGTGGGTTCGGCGGGTGAATCCAGCGGCCCCCATCTGCATTTCGAGATCGTCCCGGGCGGCCGGTTCACCGGAGGACGTCAGATCGACCCGCTGCCCTGGTTGGACGGCGCGCCGACCCCGGATGTCGGCGGTGCGCGCGCCTTCTCCAACGATCCACGCTGTACTCTCGGCTTCGGCACCGCCGGTGGCGCGCTCGCCGCGGGGAAGGTGCCGCAGGAACTGGAGATCTGGTACCGCCGTGCGGGTTCGATCTGCCCGCAGGTCACGCCGTCGCTGCTGGCCGCGCAGGGCAGGCAGGAGTCCGGTTTCCGGCGCGGCGCGACCTCCCCCGCCGGTGCGCAGGGGCTGGCGCAGTTCCTGCCGACCACCGCGGTGAGCATCAATCCCGACGACGGTCAGCCCTACGTGATCGACGCCGACGGCAACGGCGTGGCCAGTGTGTGGGACGACGGTGACGCGATCATCGGTCAAGGGCGCTACATGTGCGCGATCGCGCACAAGATCCAGCGGTGGCAGGCCGAGGGCCGCGTGCAGGGCGATCTCGTCGCGCTGGCACTGGCGGCGTACAACGCGGGCGAGGGCGCGGTGCTGGCCTCCGGCGGCATGCCGAACCAGCTCGCGGCACACTATGCCGAGACCCAGCCGTACGTGCGCAACATCCTCGCGATGGAGGCGCAGTACCGAGCGCCGGGTTCGGTCGGCCGATTCACCCCCGGGCAGGGGTCGACAGGCGACCAGATCGTGGAAGCCGCGCACGAATGGCTCGGCACCCCTTATGTCTGGGGCGGCGGCGGACCCCAAGGACCCACCGGCGGAGGACTGGACGGACCGGGCTTGACCGCGGCGGCGGTGTTCGCGGCGTCCTCCGGCACGGTGACGCTGCCGCGCACGGCCGAACAGCAATGGGAGGCGGGTGCGGAAGTGCCGATGAGCAAGGCGCGGCCGGGAGATCTGGTGTTCAGCTCGTTCGGTCCGCGTGGTCCCGCGCAGGTCGGTGTCTACGCCGGGAACGGGCGGATGATCCAATCGGTGCCGGGTGCGGATTCCCGCTCCGCGGGCGGTGTTTCGGAAGTCGCGGTCCCGGGGGACGGACGTGCGAGGAGGGTGTTGTGAGCGTCCACCGGTCCGAACACGCGGCGGCGGGACTGCCGCGCCGCCCCGGTATGCGGCTAGCCTGGATGGATAGAGCAAGTGCACGCGCGAAACTGGTGGTGATGCTGGTGGTGAGCGTCGCGGTGCTGAGCGCGGCCTGTGGCGGCGTGGACGCGGGATCCGATGCGGCGCGCCCCGCTACGTCCACACCCCGGTTGCTGGAAGGCGTGCCCGCCCCCGACCCTGTGACGCCCGACGGCGTCGCGGTCGCGGCGCTGCGGGAGATCTACAGCTGGCAGCCCGCCACGGAGAGCCAAGGCGCCTCGCTAAGCCGGGCTCGGAAGTTTCTCGGCCCCAGCCTGATTCGTATGCTGGATGCGGCGCCGACCGCGGTGGAGACGCCGAAGTCGACGCTGCAATGGGCGGATTGGGCGAGGGAAGGGGCGCGCGTGGAGGCGTTCACGTTCGCGTCAGGGGAGAAGGCGCCGACTCTCAGCGACCCGAACGTCCAGCAGTTCAAGATCGGGATCGAGCAGACCGTCGTCTATCCGGACGGGCGCAAGGAGCCGCTGCCGCCCGCGACGGTGATCGCCACCGTCGTGCGCACACCCGATGGCTGGCGGCTCGACGCATTCCGCTGACCACCCGCTTTCCGTACCGGACGGCCGACCCAGGAGGCACACATGGCGAAGAAGAAAAAGGTGACGGATCCGGCCGTGCCCGGACCCGATGTCAGCCTGCTACTGACCTACGCCGGCTTCGCGATCTTCGGAACCCTCTGGCTCGCGCTGCATCTGGGCAACCTGCTGGCAGGCAGCCCGCAGAAGGTCCCGTTCAACCCGATCGCCATCGCGGCCGATCTGGCACGGGGCAAGCTGCAATGGCCGGGCGCGGCCACCGCGATCATACTGCTGGTGATCCTGAGCGTGATCGCCTATCTGGTGATCCGCAAGCGGTTGCAGAAGCACCGGACGAAGGGCAGGCTGCCGGTCGACGACAAGGCCGACGTGATGGGCAACGGCGGCGCGATCTCGATGCTCACCGAGGCGGGTGTCCGGGAGAAGGCCCAGCAGCTCGGCGTGAAACTCGGCTACGACGATCTTCCCGGCGTGCCGATCGGTATCGGTGTGGCCGACGGGGTGATGCTCTACGGCTCCTATGAGGATCTGCATCTGGACATCTGGGGTCCCCGTCAGGGCAAGTCGACATCCCGCGTGATCCCGGCGATCCTCACCGCGATCGGCCCGGTGCTGGCCACCTCGAACAAACGCGACGTGGTCGACGCCACCCGAGACGTCCGCGAGGCCAAGGGAAGTCCCACCTTCGTCTTCGATCCGCAGGGTGTCGCGGGCGAAGAGCCGACCTGGTTCTGGGATCCGCTGTCCTGGGTTGATGCCAAGCGCGAGGGCTGTGAAATGCGCGCGGCGCGCTTGGCGGGGCACTTCGCCGACGGCGACGACGGCCGCGACACCAAGACCGACGCGTTCTTCGATCCCGAGGCCGAGGACCTGCTGGCCGGACTGTTCCTCGCCGCCGCGGTCGGCGATCGCAACGGCAGCAGGCCGATCGTGCAGGTGTGGGAATGGGTGACCAACCCGCAGGACACCGAGCCCATCGAACTCCTGCGCGCCGCCCGCCATCACTACACGGCCTCGGGTCTGTCCTCGCAGTACAACACCGACCCGCGGACGCGCAGCGGCATCTTCGGCACCGCCAAGAAGATGATCCGCTGCCTGAAGTTGTCGAACGTGCATCCGTGGATCACCCGCGGCGGCGACCGCAGGGAATTCGACGAGCTGGAGTTCCTGGACAACAACGGAACGCTCTACAGCCTGTCGCTGGAAGGCCGCGGGTCGGCCGCCCCCCTGGTGAGCGCGCTCACCGAGGCGGTAGTGGACGTGGCGATGCGGAAGGCGTCGCAGTCGGCCGGTGGGCGACTGGCGATCCCGATGCTCGCGGTGCTCGACGAGGCCGCGAACGTGGTGCGCTGGAAGGATCTGCCCAAGCAGTACAGCCACTTCGGCTCGCGCGGCATCGTGGTGATGACGGTGCTGCAGTCCTGGGCGCAGGGCGCGCGCTGCTGGGGCGAGAGCGGCATGAACGCGCTGTGGTCGGCGGCGAACATCAAGGTGCTCGGCAGCGGCGTGGACGACACCAAGTTCCTGCAGGAACGTTCGGACGTGCTCGGCGATTACGACGCGATCTCGCAGTCGGTCTCCGAATCCAAGGGTGGCAAGAGCTACTCGCGTTCGCTCAGCTCGTCCAAGACGTTCTCGGTCAACGGTTTGGCGACGCTGCCGCGCGGCCGGGCCATCCTGTTCCCCTCCGGTGCGCCACCGGTGCTCATCCGGACCGTGCCGTGGTGGGAGGGTGAGTACGCTGCCGACGTGAAGAAGTCCATCTCGCGTCACGATCCGCAGCGCAAGACGGAGATCACGGACCTGGGCTCGCCGTCGCTGACCAAGTCGACGCCGCCGCAGGAACAGGGACAAGTCGAGGAGGTTCGGCCGCTGTGACCGAGCAGCAGCAACAACCGATGATCTACGCGAGCGTGGTGGAGTTCGTCGAGAACTATCTCAGCCTGGTCTACCGGCGGCAGGTCACCGATCTCAGTGACACGGTGTGGTGCCCGGAGTGGTGGCAGCATGCCGAGGCGGTCGCCCGCCTGGACGCACTGTGGCGGGCCTGGGAGCACTACCGGCTGGACGGGCGGACCGGATTGAGCGTCTGGTTCCTGGATCACGCGGACCCGCACATGTCGAAGCTGTTCGACCCCAAGGGGCCGTTCAAGTACTGCAGTGTGCGCAACGGTCACAAGGACATGCTCAGCCCGCTGCCCCTGAAGTCGCCGCAGCACGGCATGTTCGGTGATCCCACAGTGGGTGACTTCCGCACGTGAATTGCTGTGCTACAGCGGTTCTCGCGAGAGTCCCGGAACGACGAACGCCCGCCGGAATCCGGCGGGCGTTTGTTCGTTCGGCTACCTCGTGCGTTCCAGGCCGCGGGATTCCTGTTCCCTCGCCCTGGTGACCGACGGCGCCTCGTCGGGGCGGCCGCGTACGGCTTCGCCCGGCGGTTGCGCCTGCCCTACTTCGATCAGCATCCGTACCGCCGCGAGTTCCGGCGCCACACCCATTTTGGCGAGATGGGCGGCGATCGCCATCCGCCGTTCCGCGGAATCGTATTGCATAGCAGGCTTGGCGGTGGCGGCGGCATTGGCCGCCATCCGTCCTGCCTCGGCCTGCGCGGAGAAGCGGTCCTTCTCCAAAGACACACCCTTTTCCGCGAGCGGCTTCTCGATCAGCCTGGCCAGCTCGGTATTGCGCGGGTCCTTGGCCTTCGCGTCCCTGGCTTCACGGAGCTGCAATTCCTTGGCCTCTTTGATACGGGCCTCGGTGAGCTTGGCGCGCGCTTCGGCTTCCTTCTGACCACGCTCGCGGGTCCGCAAGGCGACGAGCGTCGCAAGCTGCAACATTGTCCTCATCATGGCCGCGGTTTCCCGGCCGATGTCGTCCAGTTCCTCGGACATGGCTGCTCCCCGATGCTGCAGTGATCACTATGGATGATTGTGGTGCTTCGTTACGGACGCCGCCACGCGAACTGTAGTCCCGTGCAGCGGGTCCCGCCTGCAAACGTGGACACCCGGAGCGCTCGCGGCGCGGCACTCCCAGGGCGGGATCACCCGGCCGAGGGGGTACTGCGCTGCGGGAACTCCTTGTTTCGAGATTACCCGACAAAGGTCGGCACAATCGAACGAGCGTGCTGCTTTATCAGCATATATCGCACATTTCCGGCGTGTCTGCGGGCGCGCCGGATGATCTTCGAACTGAGGGCATCCTATCCGAAGAAAGGTTCGACTATCCTCGCTCCGGCCGGACGGGGCCGGATATGGCTCGGGCCCGCGGCCGGAGATCGGCGGCGGGCCCGGGCGCTGCGGCTCAGCGGTCGATGCGAACCGACTGGATCGTGACCGGCTGCTTCGGCTTCCCATCGCCGGGACCGTTGGAATCGTCCTGGCCCAGCTCGGCGATCTTGTCCAGGGTGCCCAGGCTGTTGTCGTCCACCGTGCCGAAAATCGTGTATTGCGGCGGGAGCTGCGAATCGGAGTACACGATGAAGAACTGGCTGCCGTTGGTTCCGGGGCCCGCGTTGGCCATGGCCAGTACGCCGCGCTTGTACGCGATCGGCTCGGAGGTCGCCGCCGGATCGGTTGGAGCGTACTGATCGGTCGGGTATTCGTTGTCGAATTCGTAACCGGGCCCGCCCATCCCGGTGCCGGTGGGGTCGCCGCACTGCAAGACCTTCAGGCCCTCACCCGCGGTCATCCGGTGACAGCTGGTGCCGTCGAAGTAATTCTGTGCCGCCAGGCTGACAAAGCTGTTCACCGTGCACGGCGACTCGGCGTTGTTCAGGGTCAGGCCGATCGGGCCCTGGCTGGTCTCCACGCTGACGCTGACCTTCGCGTCGACGCCGGTGGTCGGGATGCCGTCGGCTTTCGGCTTGGTGGCCTGCTTGTCCGCGGGCTTGGCGCTGTCGCGGTAGGCGCAGTCGACCGTCGCGGGTTTGGCCTTCGCGGCGGGCGGCGCGGCCGCGGTGGGGGCGCTGGACAGCGAGGGGTCGGCGGCGTCGGAACTGCCGCTGTCCTCGCCGCGGGTCAGGAAATACACCCCGGTCACGGCGGCGACCACGACGACGACACCGAGCACCGATCCGGCGATGGTGAGTTGCTTGCGCCTGCGCGCCCGCTCGGCCCGGTTGGCGAGCTGACGTTCCAGCTTGCGTTTCGCCGCTGCTCGTCGCTGTTCGTTGCTCGGCACTACCACGTTCCTCCCGTATCCGGTTACATCGGGTAAGAGTGTGCCATTTCTTCCTGAGACTGCTCCGCAACCTTCCCTCAGGGGCGGTTCGGCGAACCGGTTGGACTTGCGGGGGCGTAGTGGTGGAAACTGGAGCATCGTGACCAAGACCAGCAGCTTTTCCGCCCCGAAGGGGGTACCGGACTACGTGCCACCCGGCTCGGCCGAGTTCGTCGCGGTGCGCGACGGTCTGCTCCGCGCCGCCCGACTGGCCGGGTACGGGCATATCGAGCTGCCGGTTTTCGAGGACACCGGCCTGTTCGCTCGTGGTGTCGGCGAGTCCACCGACGTGGTCACCAAGGAGATGTACACCTTCCCCGACCGCGGCGACCGCAGCGTCACCCTGCGTCCCGAGGGGACCGCGGGCGTGATGCGGGCGGTCATCGAGCACGGCCTCGACCGCGGGCAGCTGCCGGTGAAGTTGTGCTACACCGGTCCCTTCTTCCGCTACGAGCGGCCGCAGGCCGGCCGGTACCGGCAATTGCAGCAGGTCGGCATCGAGGCGATCGGCGTCGACGATCCGGCGTTGGACGCCGAGGTGATCGCCATCGCCGATGCCGGGTTCCGCGGGCTCGGACTCGACGGGTTCCGGCTCGAGATCACCTCGCTCGGCGACGAGACGTGCCGTCCGCAGTACCGCGAACTGCTGCAGGACTTCCTGTTCGGGCTGCCGCTGGACGAGGAGACCAAGCGGCGCGCCCAGCTCAACCCCCTGCGCGTGCTGGACGACAAGCGACCCGAGGTGCGTGCGATGACCGCGGACGCGCCGCTGATGATCGATCACCTGTCGGAGTCGGCCAAGGCGCACTTCGAGCAGGTGCTCGGCCACCTGGAAGCGCTGGGTGTGCCGTACGTGGTGAACCCGCGCATGGTGCGCGGCCTGGACTACTACACCAAGACCACGTTCGAGTTCGTGCACGACGGTCTGGGCGCGCAATCCGGCATCGGCGGCGGCGGCCGCTACGACGGTCTCATGGCCGAACTCGGCGGACAGCCGCTGTCGGGTATCGGGTTCGGCCTCGGCGTCGACCGCACCATGCTGGCGTTGGCGGCCGAGGGCAAGTCGGCGGGCAACCCGGCGCGCTGCGAGGTCTTCGGCGTGCCGTTGGGCGACGCCGCCAAGCAGCGGCTGGTCGTGGTGGCCGCGCAGTTGCGCGCGGCGGGCGTCCGGGTCGATCTCGCCTATGGCGGGCGCGGCGTGAAGGGCGCGATGAAGGCGGCCGACCGCTCCGGGGCGAAGTTCACGCTCGTGCTCGGTGATCGCGATCTCGCGGACAACACGATCGGGCTCAAGGACATGGCCACCGGTGACCAGCGGCAGATTCCGCTGCCCGAGGCGGTCGGCGTGATCCGGGAGTCGCTGGCCGGGTAGCGGCGCGGCGGCTGCGCGTGCCGTCGGGTATCGCGGCACAACCGCCGCGCGCACGGAACTGTGCGTCGAATCCGTCGCAGGACGGGTGGTGGGCGCGGTAGCGTGACCGGCGCGCACACCACCGGCGGCCGGAGTCGCGAGAGGGCGGAGCAGTGTCCACGAATTCTGATGACCAGCGGGCGGTCGCGCCGGTGGGGCTCGATCTGGTCGCGCCCGAGTTGTACGCGCCGATGCTGCGCCGCCTCGCGCTGGCCGCGGCGGGCATCGGGCTCGGCGCGGCGCTGCTGGCCGCGACCGTGGTGAGCTGGCCGATCGCGGTGGCCGTCGGCATCGTCGTCGGCGCGCCCACCGTCCTGTACGCCCTCGCGCTGCGCCGACGGCGGATGTGGTTGACCGGCACGCGGATTCACGCCCGCAGGCTGTTCGGCGAACGACAGGTGGAGATCTCGGCGGCGACCGGAGTCGAGATCCTGGTGTATCCGGCGCGGTTGAGCCGGATCGCCCTTCGGGTCACCGCGGGGGAGGTGTCGCAGGTCGTTCCGCTGGCCATGTACACCGACGCGGGCAGCGGCCGCGAACTGCATCTGCTCGGCCTGCGCAGGCTCGCGGACGCGCTCGCCGCGAGTCGGTTGGCTGCGGCGGTGGCCGTTTCGGAGATGTTGGTGCACCAACTGCGCGCCGAGGCGCGCGACGCCGGGCTGGAGGAACGGCCGCTCTACCGCGCCGTGCGGCTGGCGCGGGCAAAGGACGTGGTGTCGCCGATCGTTCTGACCGACACCGAGGTCGCCACGCTCGGCTGACCTCCGTGCCGCTGTGCCTCGTAGCGTGGACGCTCGTATCTGCTCCGGGCCGCTCCTCCTCCCCGAGCTCGGTACCGGGTCGCGGCGGGTGTCGTGTGGCTCACCGTGGGCATCGAGAGGCGGTGAGTGTGGTTAGGGTGGGCAGCGAGAGTCCGCCGACCGCAAGGAGTTCGTCGTGAGCACCGCCGCTGGGACCGTGACCGTCACCGTGACCGGAGCCGCGGGCCAGATCGCCTACGGCATGCTGTTCCGGATCGCCTCCGGCGCGATGCTCGGCCCGGACACGCCCGTGCGTCTGCGGCTACTGGAAGTCCCGGCCGCCGTGGCGTCACTGGAGGGCGTCGCGATGGAGCTGGAAGACGGCGCGTTCCCATTGCTGAAGTCCATCGACTTCAGCGACGACCCATGGATCGGCTTCGCGGGCGCCGACATCGCCCTGCTCGTCGGCGCCCGGCCGCGCACCGCCGGAATGGAACGCTCGGATCTGCTCGCCGCCAACGGCGCGATCTTCACCGAGCAGGGCGCCGCGATCAACGCCAGCGCCGCGGACGACGTGAAGGTGCTCGTGATCGGCAACCCGGCCAACACCAACGCCTTCATCGCCATGAGCAACGCGCCCGACGTGCCCGCCGAGCGTTTCACCGCCATGACGCGTCTGGACCACAACCGCGCCATCGCGCAACTGGCCAAGAAGACCGGTGCGGCCGCCGCCGACATCGCGCGAGTCGCGATCTGGGGCAACCACTCCGCGACGCAGTATCCGGATATCGCGCACGCCACCATAGCGGGCCGTCGCGCCCTCGACCTCGTCGGCGATCCCGCGTGGCTGACCGAGGACTTCGTGCCCACCGTTCAGCAGCGTGGCACCGCCATCATCCAGGCCCGCGGCGCGTCGTCGGCGGCCAGTGCGGCCAGCGCCGCGATCGATCACATCCACGACTGGGTGCGCGGCACCCGGGACGGCGACTGGGTCTCCATGGCCGTTCCCTCGGACGGCTCCTACGGCGTGCCCGAAGGGCTGATCAGCTCGTTCCCGGTCACGTGCGCGAACGGCGAGTACACGATCGTGCCCGATCTGGCCATCGACGACCTCGCCCGTCCCCGGATCGACGCCTCGGTCGCCGAGCTGGAGCAGGAACGCGACGCCGTCGTCGAGCTCGGCTTCGCCAAGCGCGGCTGACCCGCTGCACGGGCACCCGGCCGGTTATCCGACCGTCCAGGTCTCGCGCCCGGTGAGCAGGGACTGGAGCGTGTCGGGACCGATGGGGCTCTTTTCCCGGGCCGTGTCGGTCTGGTAGCGCACCGCGTCGTCGTAGGTCGGCCGCGAGACGCTGCGGAAGATGCCGGTGACGACGTGCTCGAGCCCTTGGTCGGACAGGCGCGAGAGCGCGTACGCGTATTCCGGGTCGTCGGCGTAGGCGTCGTGCACGACGATGTCGGACTCCGCGACGCTGTCGGTGCGGGCCACCGCGAGCCCGAAACCCTTTCGTACGACCGCGAATTCGCCCTCCGTGCCGAAACGGATCGGCTCGGCGTGCCGCAGGGGGATCAGATGGTCCGCGGCGTTCTCCCGGCGCAGCACGTCGAAGGAGCCGTCGTTGAAGATCGGGCAGTCCTGCAGGATCTCCACGAACGACGTGCCGCGGTGCTCCGCGGCGGCGCGTAGTACCTCGGTGAGTCCCGCGCGATCGGAATCCAGCGCGCGGGCGGCGAAGGTCGCCTCGGCCCCCAGCGCCACCGAAAGGGTGTTGAACGGATGGTCCACCGAGCCCATCGGGGTCGACTTGGTGACCTTGCCCTGCTCCGAGGTCGGTGAGTACTGCCCCTTGGTCAAGCCGTAGATCCGGTTGTTGAACAGCAGGATCGTCATGTTCACGTTACGGCGCAACGCGTGGATCAGGTGGTTGCCGCCGATGGACAACGCGTCGCCGTCACCGGTCACCACCCAGACCGACAGGTCGGGCCTGCTGACCGCCAAACCGGTCGCTATGGCGGGCGCACGACCGTGGATGGAGTGGATGCCGTAGGCCTCCAAGTAGTACGGGAAGCGGCTCGAGCAGCCGATCCCGGACACAAACATCAGATTCTCCCTGCGCAATCCGAGTTCGGCGAGGAAGCCGCGCACCGTCGCCAGGATCACGTAGTCGCCGCAGCCCGGGCACCAGCGCACCTCCTGATCGGAGGTGTAGTCCTTCACCTTCTGCGGTCGGTCCGCGGACGGCACCCCGGACACTCCGGTCAGTCCCAGATCGGTGCCGACCAGCGAGGTCTCCACGATGGTCATGCGTTACCCCCAGCCGTGTGGTACGTGGCCCGCGCCCGTGCGGCGAAGACCTTGTTCTGTTCCATCTCCGTGATCGAACCGTCCAGTGCCGCGTCGATGACCCCGACCAGTTCCTGGGCGGAGAACGCGGTGCCCGCGATCTTCGTCCACGGACGCACGTCGACCAGGTACCTGGCGCGCAACAGTGTGGCCAGCTGCCCGCCGTTCATCTCCGGCGCGACCACGACGCGGTAGCGGCGCAGCACGTCACCGAGGTTGGCGGGCAACGGATTCAGGTGACGCAGATGTGCCTGGGCCACCGGAACCCCGCGACGCCGCGCGCGCCTGCACGCCTCACCGATCGGACCGTAGGAGCTGCCCCAGCCGATCAACAGCAGCTCGGCGCCGCCGTCCGGATCGTCGACCACGAGGTCGGGCACATCGATGCCGTCGATCTTGGCCTGCCGCAGGCGGACCATGAGTTCGTGGTTGGCCGGGTCGTAGGAGATGTTGCCGCTGCCGTCCGCCTTCTCCAGACCGCCGATGCGGTGGGCGCGCCCCTTCGTGCCCGGGACGGCGAGCGGGCGCGCGAGTGTGTCGGGATCGCGCGCGTACGGCTGGAAGGGGTCGGCGTCCTCGCCTTCCGGTTCGAACGCGGGGTCGATCGGTTCCAGATCCGTGACCTGGGGAATGGACCAGGGCTCGGAGCCGTTGGCGATCGCGCCGTCGGACAGCAGCAGCACCGGCGTGCGGTAGGTGAGTGCGATCCGCGCGGCTTCCACCGCGGTGGCGAAGCAGTCGGCGGGGGAGCGCGGCGCGAGCACCGCCACGGGCGATTCGCCGTTGCGGCCGTAGAGCGCCTGCAACAGGTCCGCCTGCTCGGTCTTGGTCGGCAGGCCGGTGGACGGTCCGCCGCGTTGGACATCGATCACGACCAGCGGCAGCTCCGTCATCACGGCCAGGCCGATGGTCTCGCTCTTGAGCGCGAGTCCGGGACCGGAGGTACTGGTGACGCCGAGCGCGCCGCCGAGCGAAGCGCCCAGCGCCGCGCCGATTCCGGCGATCTCGTCCTCGGCTTGGAAAGTGGTGACGTCGAAGTTCTTGTGCTTGCTCAGTTCGTGCAGGATGTCCGAGGCCGGCGTGATGGGGTAGGTGCCGAGGAAGACCGGCAGCCCCGCGAGCTGACCGGCGGTGATCAGGCCGTAGGCGAGCGCGGTGTTGCCGGTGATCTGGCGGTAGGTGCCCGGCGGCAGCTTGGCGGGCGCGATCTCGTAGGTCGTGGCGAAGCTCTCGGTGGTCTCGCCGTAGTTCCAACCCGCACGGAACGCCAGGATGTTGGCCTCGGCGATGTCCGGTTTGGTCGCGAACTTCTCCCGCATGAACTGCTCGGTGCCGCCGATCGGTCGCCCGTACATCCAGGACAGCAGGCCGAGGGCGAACATGTTCTTCGCGCGCTGGGCG
Organism: Nocardia sp. CY15; assembly: GCF_009829295.1. Taxonomy (NCBI): domain Bacteria; kingdom Bacillati; phylum Actinomycetota; class Actinomycetes; order Mycobacteriales; family Nocardiaceae; genus Nocardia; species Nocardia sp. CY15. The sequence goes on along the minus strand of NZ_VUOT01000001.1, from coordinate 117,662 downwards.
TCCTTCTTGCCGACTCCGGTCGATTCGGTGGCGCCGAGGGTGAGCGAGGTCATCGGGACGCGGTGGACCACGAAATCCGACAGCGTGTCGTCGGCCAGTGGATCGGCGGGGTAGCCGACCTTGGCGAGGGCCCGCTTGGTGAACTCGTCGGTATTGACGATGACGGTGGCGCCGCGCGGGAGATCCTCCAGGTTCGCCTTCAGCGCGGCGGGGTTCATCGCGACCAGCACGTCGGGCTGGTCGCCCGCGGTGAGGATGTCGTAGTCGGCGATCTGGATCTGGAAGGACGAGACGCCCGGCAGGGTGCCCTGTGGCGCTCTGATCTCGGCCGGGAAGTTGGGCTGGGTGGCCAGGTCGTTACCGAAGGCGGCGGCCTCGTGGGTGAAGCGATCGCCCGTCAGCTGCATTCCGTCGCCGGAATCCCCGGCGAACCGAATGACGACCTTTTCCAATTTCGCTGTGCCGACATCTTTTTGGTGTGAAACCATATGCCTGCTTCACTTCCTCGTCGCTGAGAGGTGCCATCGCCAAACTACTCCGTCGAATGCGGTGCGCGCCCCGAAGTGCGAGGACCGGCGAGATTCGGCGAGGATGGCGTCAGGCGAACAATGCCAGCTGCGCGTCGGTCGTGTGCGCGGTTTCGGGTCGTGTCTCCGGTTCGGGTTGCCTGCGCGCCGTCAAACCGTGCTCCGCCAGCAGCGGAGCGACTCGCGCGCGCAGCCAGGCGGAGTACTCCGGCGTGACGTAGGCGCCGCCGCGGTAGAGCCGGCGGTACCGGCGCAGCAACGCCGGATGGTGCTCGGCCAGCCAGGACAGGAACCAGCCCCTGGTGCTGCCGCGCAGATGCATGGGGAACGCGACGGCGGATTCGGCTCCCGCCTCGGCGATCGCGCCGAAGATCGCGTCCAGATGTGCCCGGCCGTCGGTGAGGCAGGGAATGACCGGCGCGACCAAGACGTTCACGGCGAACCCCGCGTCGGTGAGGGCCCGCACCAGCTCCAGGCGAGCACGCGGGGACGGCGTGCCGGGTTCCAGGCTCTGGTGCAGATCCTGATCGAGGATCGCGATGGACACCGCGAGGCTCACCCGCACCTCGCGCGCGGCCGACGCGAGCAACGGCAGGTCCCGGCGCAACAGCGTGCCCTTGGTGAGGATGGAGAAAGGGGTGCCGGACTCGGCCAGCGCGACGATGATGCCCGGCATCAGTCGATACCGGCCCTCGGCGCGCTGATAGGGATCGGTGTTGGTGCCGAGCGCGACCGGTTCGCGGCGCCAGGACCGCCTGCCGAGTTCCTTGCGCAGCACCGCGGCGACGTTCGTCTTCACCACGATCTGCGAGTCGAAATCCCGGCCCGCGTCCAGATCCAGGTACTCGTGCGTGCCGCGTGCGAAACAGTAGCGGCACGCGTGGGAGCAACCGCGCATCGGATTGACGGTCCACTGGAAGGGCACGTTCGCGCCCTCGGGCACCCGGTTCAGCGCGCTCTTGCACAGCACTTCATGGAAAGTGATGCCCTCGAACTCGGGCGTCCGCACGGTGCGCACCAGACCCGCCCGGGACAACCCGGGCAGCGCGCCGTCCTCGGCGTCCAGGGTCTGGTTCTGCCACCGCACCCCCTCAGTCGAACATGTGTTCTATCAGCTGTCAAGCGATCCGGCGGGTGTCGGATGGGGTGATCCGGATGGGCTCGCCGAAGAAGGCGACCAGGTCGCGGACGGTCTCGTCGAGCGGGCGCGGCCGGTAGCCCAGTTCGCGTTCGGCCTTGGCGTGGTCGACGACGGGTGCGGAGATCAGGGCGCCGAGCGCGGCCTTGGAGACGATGTCGGAGTTGAACAGCTTGCCGATCGGCGCCAGCACGGGGATGACGCCGGACACGAGCTTGGGGGAGATGGCGAACTTCGGCCCGCGCTTGCCGCCGTGGGTCGCCGCGATACGGCACAGTTCGAGCATCGAGATCATCGATCCGCCGAGCAGGTAGTTCTCCCCGGTGCGGCCGCGTTCCCCGGCCAGGATCAGGCCCTCGGCCACGTCGCGGACATCCACCAGGTCGAATCCGCCGCCGATCATGGCGGGTATGCGCCCGAGCGCCGCGTCCTTGAGCGTCCGGTTGATGCGCGACAGCGGCTTGCCGTGGTCGAGCGGGCCGAAGACGCCGGTGGGGTTGCACAGCACGGCGTCCAGGCCTCGGTCGATCACCTTGCGCAATTCCACCTCGCCCGCCCACTTCGACCGGTCGTAGACCGGCAGCGTGGGGTCGGTCGATCGCGGAGCGCTCTCGTCGATCCGCCCGCCGCAGCTGTACTGGTTGAACGCGTGGATCGAGCTGGCGTGCACCATCCGGCGCGCGCCGACCGCCAGCGCCGCCTCGGCGACCACGCGCACGCCCTCGGTGTTCACCCGCCAGGCGAGATCGTTCTTCTCGGCCAGGGTGATCACCGCGACCAGGTGGTAGACCAGCTCGGCGCCCTCCAGCGCGGCGCGCATGGATGCCGGGTCGAGCACGTCGCCCCGCACCCAGGTGACGCCGGGCGTCGCCGTCTCGGCGGGGATCGCCCGATCGATGGCGGTGACCTGGTGGCCGCGCTCGATGAGGAGGCGGAGCAGATTCGTGCCAAGGTATCCGGCTGCGCCGGTCACTGCGACCTTCATGGGACAGAGAATATAGAACTTGTTCTAATTTGCAACACGTTCCAGTTTCGTTCCGATTGCCCTGCCGTGCGGCGCGTTCGGGCTCGAAACATGCCGGTACGGTCCGCTATATTGAGCGCAACCGTAGCGGCTCTAGCCGATTCGGCAGGAGCCCGGCGGATCACGACAAGTTCAAGACGCAGCTCTGTACGACGATTTGGGGGGCAACTCGATGAGTGATCTCTCGGTAGAGACCGAGGCGGTCCGGGCGTTCGCCGCGACGAACGCGGGCATCGCCGGTGATCTCGCGGGGGCGGGCAATTTCGACGCGGTGAAGAACGTTTCCGCGCTCGTCCCGGTATTCGGCTTGATCGGGGCGGACTACCTGGCGATGTTCGCCGCGGCACAAGTGTTGCAGGCCAAGGACATCAACGATCTGTCGGCCAAGTACGCCAAGCTCTCGGACTCGGCCTTCAGCGCCGCTGCGGCCTACGACGCCGCCGACTGGTCCAACGCCGGCGCGCTCGGCTCGATCACGGGCCAGATCGGGGGCGCGGTATGAGACCGCTGGACAGTGGCGTCATCGCGCCGGAGGACGACGCCGTCGCGCACGCGGCCGAGCAGAACGTCGCCATCGGCCAGCAGACGGTCTTGGACGCGCTGCAGCAGTCGCCGGCCCAGGCGGTGCTCGACCTGCCGCTGCCCCAATTGCCCGAAGACCTGCCGCCCATCGAGCCGCCCGCCTTCGTGCTGTCGCGCAAGATTTCCGAGGAGCAGCATTCGGCGGGCGCCGTGCCTGCCGGTCTGCCCGGACTGAACGGCGCACCGGGCGCACAGGACGTGCCCGGCGTGCCGCACGAGGCGTCGGCGCTGCTCGGCGACATGAACACAGCGGTCGGCCACGTAGCGACGCCGGTGGTGGAGGCGGCGTTCGATCAGGCGCACGGCGTGCTGAACGGCTCGCTCGCCGACGCGCCGAGCGCCGTCGCGAGCACGGTGAATCAGGCGGCGACCGCGGCCGGGGCGCTGCCCCCCTTGCCCGCCGACCCGGTCGCCGCGCTGATGCAGGGCGTCGCGCTGCCCGCGCTGCCCGGCGTGGACGTGCTGATGAAGCCGATCCTGGACCTGCTCGGCAGCTTCGGCACCGGTGTCATCGGCGCGCTCGATCCGACCGCGATCCTCAGCCAGTCCTCCAAGATCATCGAGATGGCCATGCAGGTGGGCAAGGGAAGCATGGGCACCGTCGAGCAGTTGTGGCAGAGCCAGGCCGCCCGCAATGCCCAGGCCGCGAGCCAGCAGGCCAACGTGGAGGGGCAGGAGACCAGCCAGCGGGGCCTCGACATCTCCGAGATCACCCAGCGTGCGGCCGCGGTGGTCCAGCAGGGCAACGCCCAGCTGCTCGGCATCGCGTCCTCATTCGCCACCCAGGCGACCGCGCTCGCGCCGGTGATCCTGACCCCGCCCGCGCAGGCGACGCTGATCGCCTCGGCCACCGAACACCTCGGCCATGCCGTCGGGGTGGTCAACGCCACCCGTGGGGACCTGGCGGGCAAGACCGCCGAACTCAGTGGCATGGTGCAGCAGTTGGTCGCGCCGGGCGGCGGGCCAGCCCCGCAGGAGGTCGCGCAGGCGTTGGCGCAGAACGTCGGCCAGCCCATCCTGGAGCAGGCGCAGTCGACCGCGTCGGACACCGCGACCAAGGCGGCGGGCCTGGACTCCTACACGCCAGGGACGTCGAATCCCACGACCACGCCGTCGTCGGTGCTCAATTCGCACAGCCCCGGTACCAGCCATGGCACGCCGAGCGCGCTTCTCGGCAGCAGCCCAGGTCGGCCCGGAAGTCCGAGCACACCCTCGGTGCCCAAGCCCGGCGGCCTGCCCGGCGCCACGGCTGCTCCGATTCGCCCGGTCGGCGGTGTGCCCGGCACTACTGCATTCGGTACCGGCACACCCGGCAGCACCACCCCGGCGGGATCGAACAGCTTCATGGGCGGTCCGGCCGCCGCGGCGGGGCAGCGCAGCAACGACGAGGAACATTCGCGCAACGTGCAGCCGTACCTGAGCCCGACCGGCAACGACGATCTCACCGGCCCCCTGGGCGAGTCCACCCCCGACGTCATCGGCGCGACGCACTCCGACGAGATCATCAGTTCGGACTACGAGCAGGACCAGTTCTGACGGATGTTTCGCGCCGCACCCGGCCCGAACGGTTCACCGTCGTTCGGGCCGAGTGCAAAGCGAATGTCAGTTGTCCGGGACGAACGAGTCGAGCAGTCTCTTGTAGAGATCGGCGAAGCGTTTGCGCGCGGCCTGCTGTTCGGCGCCGAGTCCTTCGGTGGTTTCCGGCGAGTACACCACCAAATGCACGTCCTCCGAGGGCGACTGCGGCATGTAGTCGATGATCCGGCTGCTCTGATCGGTGGCCTTGGGCACCCCGAGGTCCGTCGTGGCCAGCGCCTTGGTCTCGGCCAGCGCCGCGCTCAGCACGTCGGGCGGGATGTGGCCGTCGATCCGCTTCGGCGGAGTCTCGGGACGACGCTCGGCCGCCACGGCATCGGGACTGCTGGCCGCCCGGCCGTCGGCGAAGATCTCCAACTGCGGGCGTAGATCCGTCCGGGCCTGCCATCCGTCCGGAATGGTGGTCAGCGTGAACAGCGCCAATGGTGCGCTGATCGGCGGTAGCGCACTCGGGCGGTCCAGGGCCGGGTCGCCGGTGGCGGTCCCCGAGCCCACCGCGACGATCAGCATCACAACCAGCAGAACAGCTTTCGTTACTCGCATCGATCCCATCTTCCCGGTGCTGTCCGTGTTCGCCTGCGGCGCAGACGAACTGCCGTAGATCATGACAGCGCGCCGACCCCTGCGGGAATCGGCGCGCTGAGGCGATTCGATCCGGTTCTATCGCAAGGCGGACGGATTGTTCAGATCCTGCGCCGAATAGGTGTCACAAGCACGGACCTGACCGGTCCGGTATCCGGCGAGAAACCACTTCTGCCGCTGGTCGGACGAACCGTGTGTCCACGCTTCGGGATTCACCCGCCCCTGCGCGGCGCGTTGGATGCGGTCGTCGCCGACCGCGGCCGCCGCCGACAGCGCGTCGGCGACGTCCTTGTCCGACAGCGGCTTCAGGAACGGCTGATCGCTGCCGGGCGCAGGCTGCTTGTCCGCGAAGTGTGCCCAGATGCCCGCGTAGCAGTCGGCCTGCAATTCGGTGCGCACCGCCCCGGACTCCGGCCCGCGCGGGTCGCGTTGCGCGCGGCCGAGGTCACCCAGCAGATTCTGGATGTGATGGCCGATCTCGTGGGCTACCACGTATTCCTGTGCGAGCGGACCGCCGCTGGAACCGAAGCGGTCCACCAGATCTTGGAAGAAACTGGTGTCGAAGTAGGCGGTCCGGTCGGCTGGGCAGTAGAACGGCCCCACATCGCTGGTGGCATTGCCGCAGCCGGTCGCGGTCGCGCCGGAGAACAGTACGACCTGCGGCTGGACATAGCGCTTGCCTGCCTGCTTGGGCAGTTCGGCCGACCACACGGCGTCCAGGCTCTGTGCGGTGAGCGCCACCCGGCAGTCGACGTACTTGTTGGCGTCCGCGCCGGTCTTGCAGTGGCTCGGTGTGCCCGCCGTGCCGGGTTGGGTCTGGCTCTGCTCCGGCGCGCCGGTGAAATTGCCGAGGATGGAGCCGGGGTCGCCGCCCAGCAGCAGGGCCAGCACCAGCACGATGAGTCCGCCCGCGCCACCACCCAGCGCGAGCTTGCCGCCCATGCCTGGACCGCCGGAGGAAACCCGGTCGGGATCGATTTGCATGCCCTCGTTGAAGGTCATCGTCGTCGCTTTCTCGCTCGACCGTCGGGGCCGCGCAGCCCCCGCTCGTACGGTTCCCCGATTCACACTGCCTCGGATACAGCTTGGCATGGGCGCGGCGATATCGGTTTCCACTCGGGGAATGTGTCTCACTACGATGGACTCGCACCTGGTCACCCCGCGCCCGGTGCCAGAGTCGTCGAAAGGAACCCCGTGCTGCGCACCCACTTGGCTGGTTCGCTGCGAAGCGAGCATGCCGGTCAGACCGTCACTCTCACCGGCTGGGTGGCCCGGCGGCGTGACCACGGTGGGGTCATCTTCATCGATCTGCGTGACGCGTCCGGCGTGGCGCAGGCGGTGTTCCGCGAGGGCGCGCCCGCCGAACAGGCGCACCGGCTGCGCGCGGAGTACTGCGTGCGCGTCACCGGCACCGTGGAGCCGCGACCGAGCGGCAACGAGAACCCGGAGCTGCCGACCGGCGCCATCGAGGTGAACGTCACCGAGCTCGAGGTGCTGAACGAGAGCGCTCCGCTGCCGTTCCAGCTGGACGAGCAGCCCGGTGAGGAAGCGCGTCTGAAGCACCGCTACCTGGATCTGCGCCGCGAAGGGCCCGCGCACGCCATCCGGCTGCGGTCCAAGGTCAACGCCGCCGCACGCGAGGTGCTTGCCCGCCACGAATTCGTCGAGGTCGAGACCCCCACGCTGACCCGGTCCACGCCGGAGGGCGCCCGCGACTTCCTGGTGCCCGCCCGCCTGCAGCCTGGCAGCTTCTACGCCTTGCCGCAGAGCCCGCAGCTGTTCAAGCAGCTGCTCATGGTCGGTGGCATCGAACGCTACTACCAGATCGCGCGGTGCTACCGGGACGAGGACTTCCGAGCCGACCGCCAGCCGGAATTCACCCAGCTCGACATCGAGATGAGCTTCGTGCGCCAGGAGGACGTGATCCTGCTGGCCGAGGAGATCCTGGTCGCGCTGTGGAAGCTGGTCGGCTACGAGATCCAGACCCCGATCCCGCACATGACCTACGCCGAGGCCATGCGCCGTTTCGGCACCGACAAGCCCGACCTGCGTTTCGGTGTGGAGATCACCGAGTGCACCGACTACTTCAAGGACACCCCGTTCCGGGTGTTCCAGGCGCCTTATGTCGGCGCGGTGGTCATGCCCGGCGGCGCGAGCCAGCCGCGGCGCCAGCTCGACGCCTGGCAGGACTGGGCCAAGCAGCGCGGCGCCAAGGGGCTGGCGTACGTGCTGGTGAACGAGGACGGCACGCTGGGCGGTCCGGTCGCCAAGAACCTCAGCGAGGCCGAGCGGGAGGGCCTGGCCAAGCACGTCGGCGCGGTTCCGGGTGACTGTGTGTTCTTCGCGGCAGGCGCGGCCAAGGCGCAGCGCGGTCTGCTCGGCGCGGCGCGGGTCGAGATCGCCCGCAAGGTCGGGCTCATCGATGAGGACGCCTGGTCGTTCGTGTGGGTTGTGGATGCCCCGCTGTTCGAGCCCACCGTCGAGGCGACCGCGAGCGGCGACGTAGCGGTGGGCCACTCCGCTTGGACCGCGGTGCACCACGCGTTCACCTCGCCGAAGCCGGAGTCGCTGGACACCTTCGACACCGATCCGGGCTCGGCGCTGGCCTACGCCTACGACATCGTCTGCAACGGCAACGAGATCGGCGGCGGATCGATCCGTATCCACCGCCGCGACGTGCAGGAACGCGTCTTCGAGGTCATGGGCATCAGCCATGAGGAGGCGCAGGAGAAGTTCGGCTTCCTGCTGGACGCCTTCGCCTTCGGCGCCCCGCCGCACGGCGGCATCGCCTTCGGCTGGGACCGGGTCACCGCGCTGCTGGCAGGCGAGGACTCGATCCGCGAGGTCATCGCGTTCCCGAAGACCGGCGGCGGCGTCGACCCGCTGACCGACGCGCCCGCGCCGATCACCGAGCAGCAACGCAAGGAAGCGGGACTGGACGTCAAGCCGGAGCAGAAGAAGGGCGCGGACAGCAAGACCGCGCCGTAGCGAGGCGCCCGCCCGAACGGTACCTTCTGGTCAGCCACGTCTCTGCTCGAGGACGCCGACCGCGAGGAAATCCGTTGCTGCACTTGCGCATGATCAGCCCGCCGGAGATCACCGACGAGGTGCTCGCGGTGCTCGCCGCCGACCCGGGGGTCACGCACGTGACCCTGGCACGCGGCGCCGCTCTGGAGCCGAAGGGTGACCTCGTGCAGGCGGACGTGGCTCGCGAGGCCGCCAACGACGTGCTCGACGATCTGGCCGCGCTGGGCGTGTCCCGCTCCGGCGGCCTGACGCTCACGCCGGTGGAGACGATGCTGTCGGAGGCGGGCGAACGTGCGGTTCACGAGGCGCCGGGCGATCCGAGTGACGCGGTGGTGTGGGAGGAACTGCTCGCGCAGACACACGAGGAGTCGAGTCTCAACGCGACGTTTCTCGCCTTTCTCACCATCGCCTGCCTGCTCGCCGCGGTCGGCGTCGCGACCGATTCGTCGGTGACCGTCGTCGGCGCGATGGTCGTCGGTCCGGAGTTCGGGCCGCTGGCGGCCTTCGCGGTGGCTCTGGTGCGCAGGGAATTCCGGCTCGCCCGCCGGTCGGCCATCGCGCTCGCGGTCGGTTTTCCGGTGGCGATGGTGGTCACGCTGCTGGCGACGCTGGTGTGGCAGCAGGCCGGCTGGATCACCATCGACGGGGTCTCCGGTATCGATGAAGTCGACTTCATCTACCAGGTGGGACCATTCTCCTTGGTCGTCGCGCTGCTGGCGGGCGCGGCTGGCATGCTGTCGCTGGTGACCGCGAAATCGGCCGCGCTGGTCGGCGTGTTCATCTCGGTGACCACCGTGCCCGCGGCCGGCTTCGCCGTCGTGGCGGCGACCCTGGGGGAATGGCGGGTGGCGTTCATGTCCGCGGGTCAGCTCGCGGTGAACATGGTGGGTGTCATCGTGGCCGGGGTCATCGTGCTCGCGCTGCGGCCTCGCACGGGTAAGGAGGCCGGACCGCTCGAACGATTCACACAGTGGATCGGGAGGCGCTCACCGATCGGCAGGTGAGGCGGGCTTCACCGCGCGGCGACCGTGCCGCCGGTGAGCGTGCGGTAGGCGTAGGTCACCGCGATGGTGGCGACCGGGCCCGCCACGAGCAGGCCGAAACCGCACAGGAGTAGCCCCAGGAAGGTCACCACCAGCACTGCCAGCGCGAGCAGCAGCACCTGCCAGGCGTTGGACACCACCAGCGTGAAGCTGGACTTCAGCGCCTCGAACGGACCCTGGTCCTGATCGACGACGAAATGCAGCGAGAACATGCACAGCCACCCGGCGATCAACCCGGGAAGCAAGCAGATCGCCGAGCCGAGGAAGGTCAGCAGGAACGCCAGCAGCGCGGTGAGCAGCACATTACCCGCGTTCACGAACCGGAAATAGGCGCCGAACGGTGGCGGAGTGCCGTCGGTCTCGTACAGTGCGCCGCGCACCATCGCCGCCTGCAACAGCCATATCCCGGCCATGACCGCCAAGAAGATGAACAGCAGCGGCAGCATGGTCGTCGGATCGGTGAGTTGGACGACGAGCAGGAACCCCAGATAGATGACCAGGCCCACCGCGGTCACCCCGACCCACGGCCCTGGATTGGCCCGGAACGCCGCCAACCCGTAGCTGAGCGCCTGGCCCACGTCCAGTGTGCTCGGACCGGTGGGGACCTGCTGGTAGCCGTAGACCGGCTCCTGGACCGGCGCGGGGCCTGCCGGGTTCCAGCCCGGCCCGGTGCCCGGCGGGCCGTAGCTGGGGTGCGGGGCGCCCCCGGGCGGGGGCGGTGGTTCACTGCCGTAGTGCGCCGCGCCGGGGCCCTCTGCCTGCGGATATCCGGAAGAACCCGCCATTTCCTGGCGGGCGTGGCCGGTCCCGGGGCCGGGAGCCTCTGGATGCGGGCTCCCGTGTTGGCCCTGCCGGGCCGCGAAGTGTTCGTCGTCGTTGGGGGAGGAAGCGCCGCCAGCTGATTGTTTGGGTGCGGGGGGCGGGGTTTCGGTCACGCGGAGACCTTTCCACTCAACTGGTTTGCGGTGTGGCGCACGGCAGTTGACGATGAGAAAACCCCACGGGTGCAAAGGTGTCAAGCGACCGGCGGCGGCTGTCCAGCCTCGCCGCGGACACGCCGGGCGACGCGGAAAGGTTGTGTAACCGCTCGCTAGAAGTGACCCGATGCGAGTAACTTGAGAGGCGATGACCGCACTATTGGCCGAACGCGCCGCCGAAGTCGTGTCCGCAGCGCAACAGTTGCTCACAAAGCGAATGGGTGCTCCGGTAAAGCTGAGCGATCCGATCGAACTCAGCGGTAGTGGTAGGACGACGGTCCTACGTGTGCGTGTAGCGGAGAACGCGTTCTCGTTGCCGCGAACCCTGATTGTCAAGCAGGTCCGCGGGGCCGCCCAGGATCGCCGGACCGGCGGCTTGGCCCCCGGGGTGGCCAGCATCGATTCCGCCTTCCTACGCGAGGCGGTGTCCTACCAGTTCACCACCGCGCTGAGCCGGGAGCACCGCCCGGGCGCGTACCTGATCGCCCACAGCCTCCCCGACCGACTGCTGATCCTCAGCGATCTCGGTGAGAACTCGCTGCTGACCGCCGTCCTGCACTCGGGCGCCGAGCCGGCCACCCGCAACGCCCTGATGGCGTTCGCCCAGGCGCTGGGCCGCATGCACGCCGCCACCGTCGGGCGCGAGGCGGACTTCGTCGCGTTGCTGCGCCGGGTCGACGTGGTGCACCGGGTGGACGGCATCGCGCAGCAGGCCGAGACGGCGATCGCCGAGGTGCCTGGCATGCTGCAGCGCGAACTGGGCATCGAGGTGCCTGGCGAGATCGCCGAGCGGATCGTGCGCGGCAATCGGCTCTTCTCGGCGGGTCGTTTCCGGGCGTTCAGCCCTTCGGACCTCTGCCCGGACAATGTGATCTTGAACGAGGAGGGCGCTCGCTTCCTCGATTACGAGTGGGGCGGCTTCCGCGACGCCACCCTCGACATCGCCTACGCGCTGGTGTCCTTCCCCGGCTGCCTGTGCGACGTCGAACTCTCCCGGGAACGAGCCCAGCAGATGGTGGAGGCCTGGCGTGCGGAGGTCGTGGGCGTGTGGCCCGCCCTGGCCGACGACGAACAGCTCGCCGAACGCATCCTGGAAGCCCGGCTGATCTGGGTATGGCTGTCCACCTACTGGTTCCTGCCCGCCGATCACACGCGTATCGCGGCCGCCAGGGAGCACGGGTTGTCGGTGCCGCGGTCGGCGGCGCTGATCAACCGCTGGGCAGCGCTCGCCGAAGACGCGCGCTGCACGGGTGACGACATCGTCGGTGACTTCGCCGAGGACGTTTCGGCGATGCTGGAAGAGCGTTGGTCGGAATAGGACTTGCGCCGGTGTCCGCCAAGCTCGGCGCGGCCGTGCGATCGGCCGCGACGAAGCCGGATATGGATGCCGCGCCGCTGCACGATGCGGGCGCTCGAAGCCCGGCGGCGGTGGTCCGCCGTTTTCCGCGGACCTCCGTCCGCTGGACCGCTGGGTGACCTGTGGTCCGGAGTGTCCCGTCAGCCCCGGTTACGGGCAAACCCCGGAAGGGCATGTCGCCGAATGCTTGCGCGTCGTAGCCGGTCGGAACCACCGGAGTGATCGACGTCCGGGAGATATCGTGCGCTGCCGGCTCTCAGCAACCTCCGGCCTGCGCAACCGGATATGAATTGCCCTCTCGCCCAGGCACAATGAGAGGTTCGGAGCGCTCGGTCATCAGAGATGCGAGCGCTGGGAAGAGGGAGTGCCGGGTGGGTCGGCTAGTGCTCGTTTTGCTTGTGATCGTTGTCGTCGCCGCGGTGATCGGCGTCGTGATCTCCCGACGGAACAAGGCACGTCGCCGGGTCGGCGATGACCCGGCGACACGTGCCCGCGCGGCCGGAGCCCAGCTCAGCAGGGAGACGCGCGCCCGTCAGTGGCGGAACAAGCCGCAAGGTAAGAGCGATTACAGCGGCGGTGGACGAGGATGCGGTGGCGGTGGCGGCGGATGCGCAGGCGGCGAGTGATCCGCCGCGAAGGTCAGCCGATCGGGTTCTGCCGCGCCTGGATCCGGTCCCCGGAGCGGACGGCGAACGAAGCGCCATGGCGCACACCCGAATTCGGGTCGGCCACGTTCAGCAGGTAGTACCAGTCCATCTGCGCATGGTCCGCCGTGATCTCCAGGACGCCGTAGCCGTGCGAATCCAGTTCGACGTAGCGCAGATGACGGTTGACCGTCTTGATCGATTCGGCGATCGGAGCGGAGTTCGCCCGGAGCATGTCGCCGATGCTTGTCGAGGTCACCGACGGCACGACGAACTCCGCGCCCGCCGTCGCGCCGCCCGGATAGTTCGCCGCGTCCACGGGTAGGTCGGCGGCCCACGAGGAGTGGATGTCTCCGGTGAGGAACAGCACGTCCGAGATCTGCTGGTCGATGATGGCGCGGAACAGGCGGGCGCGGTCGGCGGTGTACCCGTCCCACTGGTCGCCGTTCAGCGGCAGGCCGGACTGCGGGACGCCGATGGTGCTGGTGAAAGCCGCCGTGGTGGCCGGCTCCAGCGGCGGGAAGACCAGCGGCGCGACCATGACCGAGTTGCCGACCAGCTTCCACCGCACCGGCGCGGACGCCAAGCCCGCCGTCAGCCATTCCATCTGCGCCTTTCCGGTGATGGTGCGCGCCGGATCGTCGGCCGCGCGCCAGTGCGCTCCCGGCTTCGCTTCCTGGTCCCGGTAGCTGCGCAGGTCCAGCATGGTGAGTTCGGCCAGGGTGCCGAAGCGCAGTCTGCGGTATATCCGCACGTCGGCGCCCGATCCCGACGCTCGGACCGGCATCCACTCCAGGTATGCGTGCACCGAAGCCGCGCGCCGGTCCGGCCAGCCGCCCTCGGTCACGGGATCGTGGTTGCCCGCGCCGCCGGACCAGGAGTTGTTCGCGGATTCGTGGTCGTCCCAGGTGCAGATGAACGGCAGCGTGGCGTGCAGGGCGAGCAGGTCCGGGTCGGTTTTGTACTGGGCGTGGCGAATGCGGTAGTCGGCCAGGCCGACGATCTCGTCGGCGGGTTCGTGCGACCGTACGGCGCCGTCGCGCCCGCCGTAATTGCCGCGGCCGTACTCGTAGAGGTAGTCGCCGAGGTGCACGATCGCGTCCAGGTCGGTGCGGGCGGCCAGGTGGCGGTATGCGCCGAAATAGCCCGCTTCCCAGTTCGAGCACGAGACCACGCCGAATCGGAGGCGGTCCGGCGCGTCCGCCGTGGCGGGCGCGGTCTTGGTGCGGCCCACCGGTGAGGTCGAGCCGAGGGCGGTGAATCGGTAGTAGTACTCGACCCCCGGCGCAAGGCCGGAGACGTCGACCTTCACGGTGTGGTCGGACTCCGCCGCGGTCGTTACGGACCCCGATGCGGCGATCGAGAGGAAGCGCTCGTCCGCGGCCATCTCCCAGCGCACGGTCGCCGGGTCGCCCAAGCCCGAGCCGGGCGTCGCGTCGTCGGAGACGGTCACGCGGGTCCAGATGACGACGCCGTCGGGGAGCGGGTCGCCCGAGGCGACGCCGTGCCGGAATATCGGTATCGCGGCTCGCGCGCGTGCGGCGCCGAGCACCGCCGTGGTGGTGGCGGCGGCCGCGCTGCCTTTCAAGAGGGTGCGCCGAGCGAAGCGCCCGGAGTCCGAGGAATCTGAAACGATCGCGTTTTCAGTCACGGGTACCGATCCCATCCGAAGTACCGGCGACTCGCAACTCGGCCGGTCGCTCCGCCGATCGGGGCGTGCCGTCGCGGCGCGGGAACGGTATGCCGGCGCTGTCGGTGCGGCTCGGTAACGTTCTTTCCGTGAGCGATGGTTTGTTCGACGTGCCCGGTGCCGCCGTGCCTCCGGAGCATTCGATCGACACCGTGGTGCGCAGGGACTCGGGTGCGCCGCTGGCCGTGCGCATGCGTCCGGCCGCGCTGGAGGAGGTGGTCGGCCAGCAGCATCTGCTCGGTCCCGGCTCCCCGCTGCGCAGGCTGATCGAGGGTTCGGGCGCCGCCTCGGTACTGCTGTACGGTCCGCCCGGCACGGGCAAGACGACCCTCGCCGCGCTCATCTCGCAGGCCACCGGCCGCCGGTTCGAGGCGCTGTCGGCGCTCTCGGCCGGGGTGAAGGAGGTGCGCGCGGTCATCGACATGGCGCGGCGCAGGCTGTCGGCGGGTGAGCAGACCGTGCTGTTCATCGATGAGGTGCACCGCTTCTCCAAGACCCAGCAGGACGCCCTGCTCGCCGCCGTGGAGAACCGGATCGTCCTGCTGGTCGGCGCGACCACCGAGAACCCGTCGTTCTCGGTGGTGTCGCCGCTGCTGTCGCGCTCGCTGGTGCTGCAACTGCGCTCGCTCACCGAAGCCGACATCCGCCAGGTACTCGGCCGCGCTGTCACCGACCCGCGTGGTCTCGCGGGCGAGTACGCCGTCACCGACGCCGCGCTCGATCACCTCGTCCGTATCGCGGGCGGCGATGCCCGCCGCGCGCTGACCGCCCTGGAAGCCTCGGCCGAGTCCTCCCTCGACGGCACCGTCGACGTGGACCTGGTCGAGGCCAGCGTGGACAAGGCGGCGGTCCGCTACGACCGTGCCGGCGACCAGCACTACGACGTGATCAGCGCGTTCATCAAGTCCATCCGCGGCTCGGACGTCGACGCCGCGCTGCACTACCTGGCGCGCATGCTGAGCGCGGGGGAGGACCCGCGCTTCATCGCCCGTAGGCTGATGATCCACGCCAGCGAGGACATCGGCATGGCCGACCCGACGGCGTTGCAGACGGCGACCGCCGCCGCGCAGGTGGTGCAGCTGGTCGGCCTGCCGGAAGGGCGCCTGGCCCTCGCGCAGGCCACGATCCACCTGGCGACCGCCCCGAAGTCCGGCGCCGTCGTGGCCGCGATCGGCGCGGCCATGGCCGACGTCGCGGCGGGCAGAGGGGGCGCGGTCCCGCCGCACCTGCGCGACGGTCATTACGCGGGCGCGGCGGCCCTCGGCAACGCCCAGGGCTACAAGTACCCGCACGACGACCCCGGTGGCGTGCTGCCCCAGCAGTACCCGCCGGACGAGCTCGTCGGCGTCGACTACTACCACCCCACCGACCACGGCCACGAACGGGAGATCGGGCCCCGGGTCGACAAGCTGCGCCGCATCGTCCGGGGTTGACCTCGGCCGGGCCGGTTCGCCGGCCGTTCACCGGGGCGCGCGGGGACCCCGGTCGATGGAAATTCGGGTGCGCGGCACCGGTAGGCTGGGTATTCGTGCAGACCCACGAAATCAGACGGCGTTTCCTGGACCATTTCCTCCGTGCCGGCCATACCGAGGTGCCGAGTGCCTCGCTGATCCTGGCCGACCCGAACCTCCTGTTCGTCAACGCAGGCATGGTCCAGTTCAAGCCGTATTTCCTGGGTCAGGAGGCGCCGCCCTACCCGCGCGCGACCAGCGTGCAGAAATGCGTGCGGACCGGCGACATCGAAGAGGTCGGCATCACCACGCGGCACAACACGTTCTTCCAGATGGCGGGGAACTTCTCCTTCGGCGACTACTTCAAGGAGGGGGCGATCTCCCTCGCCTGGGAGCTGATCGCCAAACCGCAGGACGAAGGCGGTTACGGGTTCGACCCGGAGCGGATCTGGGTCACCGTGTACGAGGACGACCCGGAGACCGCGGAGATCTGGAAGCGGGTGGCGGGCATTCCCGAACAACGCATCCAGTTCCGCGACGGCAAGGACAACTACTGGGACATGGGCGTGCCCGGCCCGGGTGGTCCGTGCTCGGAGATCTACTACGACCGCGGACCCGAGCACGGCCGCGACGGCGGCCCGGTCGCCGACGAGGACCGCTACCTCGAGATCTGGAATCTCGTGTTCATGCAGGACGTCCGTGGTGAGCTGAGCCCCAAGCTCGGGCATCCTCCGGTCGGGTCGCTGCCGAAGCGGAACATCGACACCGGAATGGGCGTCGAGCGGATCGCGCTGCTGCTGCAGGGTGTGGACAATGTCTACGAGACCGACCTGCTCCGTCCGATCATCGACAAGGCCGAGGAGCTGACCGGGCGCTCCTACGGCGTCCAGCACGAGGACGATGTCCGCTTCCGCGTGATCGCCGATCACGCCCGCACCGCCGCGATGCTGATCGCCGACGGCGTGAATCCGGGCAACGATGGCCGCGGCTACGTGCTGCGCCGCCTGTTGCGCCGCATCGTGCGCTCGGCCCGCCTGCTGGGCGCGGAGAAGCCGGTGATGAGCGAGTTCATGAGAGTCGTCAGCGACCTGATGGCCCCGTCCTACCCGGAGCTGGCCACCGATTTCCGACGCATCGAGACCGTCGCGGTCGGCGAGGAGACGGCGTTCCTGAAGACGCTGAACACCGGCTCCACGTTGTTCGACAACACCGCCGCAGCGGTCAAGGCCGCCGGCGGCGCCACGATCGCCGGATCGGACGCGTTCACCCTGCACGACACCTACGGCTTCCCGATCGACCTGACGCTGGAGATGGCCGCCGAGGCCGGGCTGTCGGTCGACGAAGAGGGCTTCCGCTCGCTCATGGCCGAGCAGCGCAAGCGTGCCAAGGAGGACGCGCAGGCCCGCAAGCACGCCCACGCGGACCTCACCGTCTACAAGGAACTGGTCGACCGCGGCGCCACCGAGTTCACCGGCTTCGACGAGCTCACCTCCGAGGCCACCGTGCTCGCCCTGATCGCCGACGGCGTGCGGGTGCCGACCGCGACCGCGGGGCACGACGTCGAGGTCATCCTGGACCGCAGCCCGCTCTACGCCGAGTCCGGGGGCCAGATCGCCGACCGTGGCTCCATCACCGCCTCATCGGGCCTGAAGCTGCGCGTGAACGACGTGCAGAAGATCGCCAAGAAGGTCTGGGTGCACAAGACCACGGTGGAGCACGGCCAGATCACCGAGGGCGACGTCGTGCTCGCGCAGGCCGACCCGGCGTGGCGGCGCGGCGCCACACAGGGCCATTCCGGCACGCACATGGTGCACGCCGCCCTCCGGCAGGTGCTCGGCCCGAACGCCGTGCAGGCCGGTTCGCTGAACAAGCCGGGCTACCTGCGCTTCGACTTCAACTGGCAGGGCCAGCTGTCCGAGCAGCAGAAGGCCGACATCGAAGCCGTCTCCAACGACGCGGTCGGCGCCGACTTCCCGGTGAACACCTTCGTCACCGATCTGCCGAAGGCCAAGCAGATGGGCGCGCTGGCCCTGTTCGGCGAGAACTACGGCAACGAGGTCCGCGTCGTGGAGATCGGCGGCCCGTTCTCGATGGAGCTGTGCGGTGGCACGCACGTGCAGCATTCCTCGCAGATCGGCCCGATCACGGTGCTCGGTGAGGCGTCGGTCGGCTCCGGGGTACGCCGGGTCGAGGCGTTCGTCGGTTTGGACTCCTACAAGTACCTGGCCAAGGAGCGGGCGCTGCTGGCCGGTGTCGCCTCCGCGCTGAAGGTGCCCTCCGAAGAGGTGCCCGGCCGTGTCGAGCAGCTGGTGGAGCGGCTCAAGGTGGCCGAGAAGGAACTCGAGCGCACCAAGATGGCCGCCGTGCTGTCCTCGGCGGGCAGATTCGTCGAGGAGGCCGAGCGGATCGGCCGCCTGCTGCTGGTCGCCGTGGCCGCGCCCGAGGGCGTACCCGCCGGCGATCTGCGCACGCTGGCCACCGACATCCGCGGCCGGTTCGGCAGCGAGCCCGCCGTGGTGGTGCTGCTGGGCAACGCCGACGGCAAGGTGCCGTTCGTGGTCGCCGTGAACAAGCCCGCCCAGGAGCTCGGCGTCAAGGCGGGCGATCTGGTCGGCAGCTTCGGTCCCAGCATCGCGGGACGGGGCGGCGGCAAGCCGGAGATGGCCCAGGGCGCGGGTTCGGATCCGTCCGGCATCCCGGCGGGCCTGGCCGCGGTCCGCGCGCGGGTGGCCGAACTCGCCGGGTGATGGGCGAGGCCGCGGAACCGGAGAGGTCGGCGCAGCGCGGCGCCGACCGGCCGCATCCCGCCACCGATCCCGGTCGGGGCAGGCGGATCGGCGTCGACGTCGGCAGTGTCCGGATCGGGGTCGCCGCGTGTGATCCCGACGGGATTCTCGCCACCCCGGTGGAGACCGTGCCGCGCGCGAAACAGTCCAGAGGGACGGCTTCCGCACCCGATATCGAAAGAATTGCCGAAATTGTGCGGGAGTACGAGGCAGTCGAGGTAATTGTGGGATTCCCGCGAACATTACGCGGGGAGAAGGGGACTGCCGCTACGCTGGCCAGCGCATTCGCTGAGCGATTGCGGGCCGCCGTCGGGCCGGTGCCGGTCCGGCTTTCCGACGAACGTTTGACTACGGTGTCAGCTGCACGTGCATTGCGGGACAGCGGAGTTCGCGCGCGTGGCCAGCGGCAGGTGATCGATCAGGCGGCGGCCGTGTCGATCCTGCAAGGATGGTTGGACGAACGGAGTGCGGTGTTGAGGTCGGTGGAAGCGGGACGTCCCGCGTCGCCCGGGGACGATGCATGACGGATCGGTGGGCGCGGGCCGAGGAACTGTTCCGACAGCGCGAAGCTGATCGGCGTTACCGGAGAGACGACCGGGCCTGGGACGAACACGAGGGCGACGAGTACGACTACTACGACGACGATACGACCGTCATCCCTCGTTACGTCGACGACGACGAGGAGGAGGAGCCACCCGCGCCGCCACCTCCACCGCGGCGTGGCGGGCAACGCCCGAGGGCCACGAACGCGGAGTCGCCGCGCCGCTCGAAGCGCGGCGAGTCGAAACGCGCCGAGCCCGGGCGTTCCGGCCGCTTGCAGCGCGGGAAGCGATCCCGGGTCGCTTCCCGTAAAGCGGCCGAGCGCAAGAAGCGCCGCCGGAACCTATGGTTCGTCGCGGGCACCTTCATCCTGCTGTTCGCCGGCGCCGTGATCTTCGCCGGGATGAAGCTGATCGGCGGTATGGCTCCGCCGAAGGACTTCGCGGGGCCAGGGGGACCGCTGGTGGTGGTGCAGGTGCATCCGGGCGACACCTCGCAGCAGATCGCCTCGACGATGATGGAGCGCGGCGTCGTCGCGAGCACGGGCGCGTTCTTCCAAGCGGCTGTGCGCAACGCGAACATGAGCACGGTGCAGCCCGGCTTCTACGCGATCCCCAGCCAGAGCCCCGCCGTGGAGGCGGTGGCCGCGCTGGTCGGCAAGGATTCCAGGGTCGGCAACCTGGTCGTCTCCGAGGGACGGCTGCTGCACGACCAGCACGACATGAGCACCGGCGGGCGGTATGACGGCATCTACCGCAAGATCGCCGAGGCCAGCTGCATCGGCACCGGCCCCAACCAGAAGTGCGTGACCTACGAACAGCTCGACGCCGCGGGCGCGGGCTTGGACCTGGCCGCGCTGGGGGTGCCCGCCTGGGCGATGCAGGGTGTCAAGGACTGCCCGGACCGCACGCGGCAGCTGGAAGGCTTGATCGCCGCGGGCACCTGGGATTTCGATCCCAGCGGCACACCGGAGCAGATCCTGCGGCAACTGGTGAGCGCGAGCGCGAAGAGCTACGAGTCCACCGGCCTGCTGCAGTCCGGCGCCGACACGAAACTGACGCCGTACGAGACGCTGGTGGCCGCCTCGCTGGTGGAACGTGAGGCGAAACCCGAGGACATGGGCAAGGTCGCGCGGGTGATCGTCAACCGGTTGCGGGTCGATCAGATGCTGCAGTTCGACTCGACGGTCAACTACACCCTCGATCGCACCGAAGTGGCGACCACCGACGCCGACCGCGCCCAGGAAACCTCCTGGAACACCTACGCGATGCGTGGCCTGCCCAAGACTCCGATCGCGGCCCCGTCGTTGAACGCGCTGCGGGCCATGGAGAATCCGGAGCCGGGGCCGTGGCTGTACTTCGTCACCGTCGACAAGCAGGGCACCACCCTGTTCACCGACGACTATCAGGAGCATCTGCGCCTGATCGCACGGGCGCAGCGCAGCGGCATTCTGGACAGTTCCAAGGACAGTGGTGGCCGCTAGTCGCAAGGCGGCGGTGCTCGGCAAGCCGATCGCGCACTCGCGATCGCCACAGCTGCACCTGGCCGCGTATCGCGCGCTCGGGCTGAACTGGACCTACGAGCGCATCGAGTGCTCGGCCGAGCAGCTGCCCGGGTTGGTCGACGGGCTCGGCCCGGAATGGGTCGGGCTCTCGGTGACCATGCCCGGCAAGGAAGCGGCACTGGCCTACGCGAACGAGCGCACCGAACGCGCCGTGCTCGTCGGGTCGGCCAATACGCTGGTCCGCACCGAAGGCGGCTGGCGCGCCGACTGCACCGACGTGGACGGCGTGCTCGGCGCGCTGCGCGGCGCCGGGGTCGAGGAGCTGACCGAGGGCGTGGTTCTGGGGGCGGGCGGCACCGCGCGGCCCGCGCTGCTCGCGTTGTCGGAACTGGGGGCCAAGACGGTCACCGTGGTCGCGCGGGATCCGGGCCGGGCGCGCGGCGCGCTGGAACTGGCCGAGCGGCTCGGAATGATCGCCGCACTGGCCGCCTTCGAGGCCGGACCTCTCCAGGGGATCTGCGCGGCGGCAGGCGCCGTGGTCAGCACCGTTCCCACCCCCGCGGCCGCGGTGGTCGCCCCCGCGGTGGCCGAGGCTCCGGTGGTGCTCGACGCGATCTACAACCCGTGGCCCACTCCGTTGGCGGAGGCCGTCGAACGCGCGGGCCACACCGTCGTCAGCGGATTGCAGATGCTGTTGAACCAGGCGTACGGGCAGGTCGAGCTGTTCACCGGGCAACCTGCGCCGCGCGCGGAGATGGCGGCGGCGATGGGCGAGGGGCATCAACCCGGGAATTGAAACCAGTTCTGTTCGTGGTGGCGGTCCGTGTCGGCGTTGGGCGCTCGCAGGACAGGATGGCCCAGCTTCCGAGTACGGTGCCGGGGTGACACTGCTGCGTGGGTGCAGGCCGGGGTCGACATCAGCTCGGTGCGGGGCTGCCCGCGTTCGACTTTCGGGACGACTTGGAGGCGGCGACTCTGCCAACTTGCAGTACCAGTGCGTCCACGCTCATTCCACTGCGGTGGTCGCCGTATTATGCTGTTGTTCAATGCGTTCCCACGGATTCCAAGGGTAGGGAACGCATTTCAAGGGGACATTTCAAGGGGAGGGGTAGCGTTATGTTCACTCGAATCGGTATCGCCGCCGCGATGGCGATCGCCGCGTCCGCGTTCGTGTTCGGCGGACAGTCGGCGGCCGCAGCCTCTGGCTGCGCATCGGCGCAGCCCAGCTGGGGGTTCCACTGTGTGGCGTCGGCGTCGAACGTCTCGCTGGCAAGCTGCCGAAAAGACGCGCCGCTCTGGAATGATCGGGCGCGGTGCGTTCGGCGCGATGACGGCAGTGGTAGATACGACCTCTGGGTTCCGTCCAACTGAGCCACGCAGCGCCATAGGCGATGCCGAAAAACACGGCTATGGTGTTTCGCATGAATGCTTGGTGGTTGCGGGCCGTGGTGCTCGGCGCGCTGGTGGTGGCGTTGCGTGCCGTACTCGGGTTCGCGATGGTGTACTGGCCGACGCACGGGGCGCTGATGCGCATTTTGTGCCTGATCGTGCTGGTCGCGGCCATCGTGTCCTGGGGTGTGCTCGACGGTCGCAACGACCGCGCGGCCAGCGGGGACGCGGAACGAGGCGCCGATCTCACCATGATGTGGCTGAAGGCCGCGGTCGCGGCCGGTATCGGCAGCGGCCTCGTCGCCTGGATCCTGGACTTCGTTCCCCGGTTCGATCTCGGTGACAACGGCCTGCTGTTCGAAGTGACGGCGGGCGCCTCGTTCATCATCCTGCTGATCTTCGTGCCCGCGCTGATCGGCGTCGGTATCGGCCGGATGCTGGTCGAGCGGCGCAACGGCAAGAAACGCTCCACCCCGCCGTCGATGTACTCCGCCGCGGGTATCGCGATCTGATTCGACGAACGAACGGCGCGCCCGGCCACCCGGGCGCGCCGTTTTCGTGTCTCGAAGTGCTGCGGGTCTACAGCAGGACCGCACCACCGCTCGGGCTGTCCTCCCGAGCGATCGCCGAGTAGGCGGCGGCCAGCAGGGTGGGATCGGGTCCTTCCAGGCGACCGGGCTTGGCCAGGCCGTCGAGCACGACGAAGCGCAGCACGCCGGAGCGGGTCTTCTTGTCGGTCTGCATGGCGTCCAGCAACTGGGGCAGCGCGTCGGCATCGTAGCTGGTCGGCAAGCCGACCGCGGACAGGATCGCGCGGTGACGGTCGGCGGTGGCGTCGTCGAGACGGCCCGCGAGACGCCCGAGCTCGGCGGCGAAGACCAGTCCCACGGAGACCGCCGCGCCGTGCCGCCAGCGGTAGCGTTCCCTGCGCTCGATGGCGTGGCCGAGCGTGTGGCCGTAGTTGAGGATCTCGCGGAGGCTGGACTCCTTCAGATCGGCGGCCACAACGTCGGCTTTCACCTGGATCGCGCGGCGGATCAGCTCCGGCAGCACCTCGCCGGTCGGGTCGAGCGCGGCCTCCGGGTCACGCTCCACCAGGTCGAGGATCACGGGGTCGGCGATGAATCCGGCTTTGATGATCTCGGCCATGCCCGCGACGATCTCGTTGCGCGGCACCGTTTCCAGCGTGGCCAGGTCAACCAGCACGGCGGCGGGCTCGTGGAAGCAGCCGACGAGGTTCTTGCCCGCCTCGGTGTTGATTCCGGTCTTGCCGCCGACCGCGGCGTCGACCATCGCCAGCAGCGTGGTCGGCACGTGCACGATGCGCACACCGCGCATCCAGGTGGCGGCGACGAAACCGGCCAGATCGGTCGCAGCGCCGCCGCCGAGGCTGACCACGACGTCGTTGCGGGTCAGGCCGATGCGACCGAGCACCTCCCAGCAGAACCCGGCGACCGCGAGATCCTTGCCCGCCTCGGCGTCCGGGATCTCGATGCGGTGTGCGTCGATACCGGTGTCGGCCAGCGCCTTTCGCACTGCCTCCGCGGTCTCGGTGAGCGGCGGCTGGTGGAAGACGGCCACGGTGCGCACGCCTTTGGTCGCGCCGCTGACCGACTCGACGAGTTCGCCGAGCAACCCGCGGCCGATGATCACCGGGTACGGGTCGGCGGTCCGGACTTCGAGACGACTCGGCTCTGTCACGTGGCTTGCTCCGATTCTGTTGGTGCTGTTGTCGACTGCTGACGTGCCCGGGAGCGGGCACGACGTGCGCGGGCGCGCCGGGATCGGCTGCCTGCCGTCTCAGCGCTGCCCGCCCCGTTCGCGGCGTCGGGTTCGCCCGCGCCGCCCCTGCGGGCGCGGCGGGATCGAACGGTGGCGGTCACGGCGGATTCCGGTGCGGGGCCTGCCGCGGTGTCGGCGGTCTCGTCCTGATCGGTGGCCTTGCGCCGGGCCGCGGTTCTGGCCCGGGCGCGCCGGCGGGCGCGAGAGCGGCTGCTGCCCTGCGGGATCCCGCTCGGTGGCGGCCGCAGATCCGCTTCGGCGGGCTCCACCGGCTCCATGCCCAGTTTGGTCATGATCATGCGCACCACCCGGCCGGGGCTGCGGCCGTCGGTGCGGACCCGCACGGTGGCCACCTCCCGGTAGAGCGGACGGCGGGTGCGCATCAGCTCCCGGTACTTCGCGCTGGGGTCGGCGCCGTTGAGCAAGGGGCGCTGAGTGCTCGCCCCCGTGCGCCGAAGGCCTTCGGCCACACTGATCTCCAGATAGACCACGGTGCGGTTGCGCAGCAAGGCTCTGGTATTCGCCGACAGCACGGCGCCGCCACCGAGCGAGACCACACCGCGCTCGGCGAGGACGGCGCGACGCACCACCCGCTCCTCGATCCTGCGGAATTCGGGCTCGCCGTCTTCGGCGAAGATCTCCGGGATCGTGCGACCGGTCTCCCGCTCGATGCCGGCATCGGTGTCGTACAGCTCGACACCGAGTTCCCTGGCGAGTTTGCGGCCGATCGTGGACTTCCCCGCCCCCGGCGGTCCGACCAGCACCACGCGCGGGGCGCGCGGATCGGTCTGCACGATCATTGCGACCGACTGTCCGCGGGCACGTGGGGGCGGGTGCTGATCCGCTTGATGTAGCTGGTGATGTTCTCGGCCGTCTCGGTGAGCGAGTCGCCGCCGAACTTCTCCAGCGCGGCCTGCGCCACGACCAGCGCCACCATGGATTCGGCGACCACGCCCGCCGCGGGCACGGCGCACACGTCCGAACGCTGATGGATGGCGACGGCTTCGTCGCCGGTGGTCATGTCGACCGTGGACAGCGCGCGCGGCACCGTGGAGATCGGCTTCATGGCCGCGCGCACGCGCAACGCCTCGCCATTGGTCATGCCGCCCTCGAGGCCGCCCGCGCGGTTGGTGGAGCGCAGCACGCCGTCGGGGCCGGGGCGCATCTCGTCGTGTGCCTGGCTGCCGCGGCGGCGCGCGGTCTCGAAGCCGTCGCCGACCTCGACGCCCTTGATGGCCTGGATGCCCATGAGCGCGGCCGCGAGGCGGGAGTCGAGCCGGTTCTCGCCGCTGGTGAAGGAGCCCAGGCCGACCGGAAGTCCCTCCACGACCACCTCGACCACCCCGCCGAGGGTGTCGCCGTCCTTCTTGGCCGCCTCGATCTCCGCGATCATCGCGGCTTCGGCGTCCTTGTCGAACGCCCGCACCGGGCTCTCGTCCACCGCGGCGAGGTCGGCGGCGGTCGGCACGATCCCCGAGGTGTTCTGGGCCGTTCCGATCGACACGACGTGCGAGACGACCTCCGCGCCGAACGCCTGGCGCAGGAAATTGCGCGCGACGGTGCCGGCCGCGACGCGCGCGGCGGTCTCCCTGGCGCTGGCGCGCTCGAGCACGTTGCGGGCGTCGTCGAAGTTGTACTTGAGCATGCCGGAGTAGTCCGCGTGTCCGGGCCGGGGCCGCGTCAGCGGGGCATTGCGGGCCAAGTCGGCGAGTTCGGCGGGATCGACCGGGTCGGCGGACATGACCGTGGTCCACTTCGGCCACTCGGAATTGGCCACCTCGATGGCTACCGGGCCGCCCATCGTGCGCCCGTGCCGCACGCCGCCGACGATGGTGACCTTGTCGGCCTCGAACTTCATCCGGGCGCCGCGACCGTATCCCAGCCTGCGGCGGGCCAGCTGCGTGGAGATCTCGTCCGACGTCACCTCGACGCCTGCCACCATTCCCTCGAGGAGGGCGACGAGAGCGGGACCATGGGATTCTCCGGCAGTTATCCAACGCAGCACGTCGTTCATCTTCCCATGTCGACGCCGGTGCCCGGGAACGTGGCCCGCCGTGACGACGCGAACGCCAGGGCAGGGCCGGATACCGCGACCCGGCGCGCTCAGCGAGCTATGACGATGGTGCGATCCACCGACCGCAGCAACGCGTCACCGACGGAGCCGAACAGCAGCCGTCCCAAAGTCCCTCGGCCACGACTGCCCACCACCAGCAGCTGTCCGTCCCGCGAGCGCTCGAGCAGCCGCCGCTCCGGACGGTCGCGGACGACCTCACGCCGGATGGTCACCTCCGGGTACTGTTCCTGCCAACCCGCCAGGCTCGCGGCCAGCGCCGCTTCCTCGGTCCGGCGCAGCGCGGCCCAGTCGGTGCCGATGGCGGCGAGCGGCTCGACTTCGCCCCAGGTGTGCACGGCCACCAATTCGACCCCGCGCAGCGACGCCTCGGTCACCGCCACCTCGATCGCCGCCTGCTCGTCGGTGGAGGCGTCCACCCCGACGATCACCGGGCTGGTGCCGGCCCGGTCCCACAGTGGCGCTTCGGCGGGTACCACCGCCACCGGGCAGCCCGCATCCCGGGCGACGGTGGCGCTGACCGATCCGAGAAGGACACGCTGGACTCGCCCGATGCCGCGGGTGCCGACCACGAGCATCGCCGCGCTCCGGGAGCGCTCGATCAGGGCGGTGGCCACGTGCGCGGTGCGGATGTCGGTGCCGATGGCGATGTCGCGCACCACATGTGCGGCCGTTACGGCGGCGTCCGCGGCGCGCTCGATCGCCTCGTCCGCTTCGCGCACCCGCAGCAACGCCGCGGGCCGCGGCGGATCGTCGTTGTCTGAGCCGAGCGACGACTCGACGACCAACGAGATGTGCAGGGGCGCGTCGTGCAGCGCGGCGGTCTGCGCGGCCCAGCGCACCGCGACCATCGACTCGGCGGAACCGTCGGTTCCCACCACGATCGGCTTCCGCGACGGATGCCTCGGATTCACTCGGCGGCTCCTTCTCGCTGCATCGCTGGTCTGGCGCACTCGCGGTGGCGATCGCCGAGGTGCCGCACGCGAGCGCGGTTCCGGCGGCTGCTCGGGAAAGTCGTGGCTCGCCATTGATGCTACCGATGAATTGCGGCATATTTGCTGGGTTCGCCGTCCGGTCGATGGCGCGCGGCGGGTTCGCTGTGCGGCAACTGCCCGCCTCAGGTCGAATCCAAGGTCGACGACAGCAAGGCGAGCAATGTCGCCAGGCACATCGCGGGACCGTGCGGCACGGTGACCGCATGGTTGCCGGGCTCGTCGCGGATGAAAAGCATCCGGCACGTCAGCACGCCGACGGCCCCGCATGCCGTGAGCGCCGGTGCTCCGATCGCCGCCGACACCCACGTCTGCGCGCCGCCGAGCGCGGCCGCCCCGCCCAGCGTCACCGCGAGCTTGACGTCCCCCGCGCCCAGCGCGGGGGGCGCGACGAGGTGCACCAGCAGGTACGGCGCCGACAGCAGCAGTGCGCCCAGGAGCGCGTCGGCGAATTGCCCTGTGATCTGCGCATATCCGAGGATCGCCACCATCCCCGAACCGGTCAGTCCGTTCGGTAGCCGCCGTTCACGTAGGTCGAACACTGTCAGGGCCGCGCACCACACGGTGAGCACGCCGCCCGCGAGAGGAGTCATGGCTCCACTCTCGCCCGTCCGCGGCGCGGGAAAGCTGTCGCTGCCCGGAATGTGTACAACGCGATCGAATGTGAACAGGTGACTGTTCAGCAGTCGTCCGGAAGACGAAACATCCTGAGCGCCAGAGTATTAGCGCGTTTCCATGCGCTTCGACGACGACGACGCGCGGCGCGCTGGGTACGTGTTGCCTGTCGGCCGGAGGTGTGTCGGCGGTAGTTTTGACACATGTGTGCTGATCACCAGGGTCATGTGCCGGACTACGCGGCGCGGCGGGCTGCGCTACGCAGCCTGCTGGTGGAGAACAGGGTGGACGCCCTGCTGGTCACCGATCTGGTGAACATCAGATATCTGACCGGGTTCACCGGCTCGAACGCGGCGCTGCTGGTGCACTCCTGGGACACGCGCACCGCCGAGGAGCGCAGCGTGATCGGCACCGACGGCCGGTATCGAACCCAGGTCGCCGAGCAGGTCCCCGACCTGCGCGCGGAGATCGCGCGGGCTACCGCGCGGCGGATCGTGCAGTTGGCAGGGGAGTGGCAGGTCGGCCGGGTGGGTTTCGAAAGTCACGTCGTCACCGTCGACCAGCACCGCGGCTTCCTCGAACAGCGCACCGGCCTGGAGTTCGTCGCTTCTCCCGGCCTGGTCGAGCAGTTGCGCATGGTCAAGGACGCCTACGAAGTGGAACAGTTGCGCGCGGCCTGCGCGGCGGGTGATGCCGGTCTGGCCGCGCTGCTCGAGCGTGGCGGACTGCGTCCCGGCCGCACCGAGCGCCAGGTGGCCAGGGATCTGGAGTGGGCCATGTTCGAGCACGGCGCGGAAGCGGTGTCGTTCGAGACCATCGTGGCGACCGGAGCGAATTCGGCTGTCCCGCACCATCGTCCGACCGAAGCCGTGTTGGCCGCCGGTGATTTCGTCAAGCTGGACTTCGGCGCGGTGGTCGGCGGCTACCACTCCGACATGACCCGCACCTTCGTGCTGGGCACGCCGACCGACTGGCAGCGCGAGGTGTACGCCCTGGTCGCCGAGGCCCAGCGCGCCGGGCGCGAGGCGCTGCGGCCAGGGGTTCCGGTGGCGGACGTGGACGCCGCGTCGCGGGCGGTGATCGAGGCCGCCGGGCACGGCAAGTTGTTCGTGCACGGTCTCGGCCACGGGGTCGGTCTGCAGATCCACGAAGCACCCGGAATCGCGAAAACCGGAACCGGTACACTTCTGACTGGCGTGGCGGTGACCGTCGAACCAGGTGTGTACTTTCCCGGCCGCGGCGGGGTCCGGATCGAGGACACGCTCGTGGTGCGCGAAGGGGGCCCGGAGTTGCTCACCCACACCAGCAAAGACCTGACCGTCGTCGACTGACGCCGGTCTGCCCGAGACCAAGCGGTAGAACGAGGAGATCCGAAGACAGTGGCGGACACCAGCGACTTCAAGAACGGCCTTGTGCTGAAGATCGACGGTCAGCTCCAGCAGATCATCGAATTCCAGCACGTCAAGCCGGGCAAGGGCCCCGCGTTCGTGCGGACCAAGCTGAAGAACGTCGTGTCCGGCAAGGTGGTCGACAAGACCTTCAACGCCGGTGTGAAGGTGGAGACCGCGACCGTCGACCGCCGCGACATGACCTACCTCTACCACGACGGCTCCGACTACGTCTTCATGGACGGCGAGACCTTCGACCAGATCTCCATCTCCGAGGCCACCATCGGTGACGGCGCCCGCTTCCTGCTGGAGAACATGACCGTGCAGGTCTCGATGCACGAGGGCGCGCCGCTGTACGTCGAGCTCCCGGTCTCGATCGAGCTCGTGGTCCAGCACACCGACATCGGGCTGCAGGGTGACCGCTCCACCGGCGGCACCAAGCCCGCCACCTTGGAGACGGGCGCCGAGGTGCAGGTCCCCCTGTTCATCAACACCGGCGACAAGCTGCGTATCGACTCGCGCGACGGCAGCTACCTCGGCCGGGTCAACGCCTGATACCGCGGCCGGCCGATTCCGGGATGATGTGACCGTGGCTGAACAGCCCGTGGACAAGAAGTCCACGTACAAGAAGCTCGGCGCGCGGCACAAGGCCCGCCGCCGGGCGGTCGACCTGCTGTTCGAGGCGGAGGCCAGGGACGTCGACGCAGCCGACCTGGTCGACGAGCGCGCCGAGCTGGCCGCCCGCGACCAGTCGGTCGCGCCGGTGCACGCCTACACCCGCACCTTGGTCGAGGGCGTCGCCGACGACCTCGACCGGGTCGACGGCACCATCGAGTCGTATCTGCAGGATTGGACACTCTCGCGCCTCCCGGCCGTGGATCGCGCGATTCTGCGCATCGCGGTCTGGGAGCTGTTCCACGCGAGCGACGTCCCTCCGGTCGTCGCCGTGGACGAGGCGGTCGAGCTGGCCAAGGAGCTGTCCACCGACGACTCCCCGTCCTTCCTCAACGGCGTGCTGGGCCAGGTCGTCCTGGTGGCGCCGCAGGTGCGCGCCGCCGCGGCGGCGACGAGGGCGCCCCGTCCGGAGCCCGAACCGTGAACAGGTATCTCGTGATGGCGATGCGTACTCCGCGTTTCGACGCCGCCGTGATCGAGCCGCACCGGCAGTTCCTGAAGACACTGCACGACCGGGGACAATTGCAGGAGAGCGGCCGTTTCACCGACGGCACCGGCGGCGCGTACGTGATCTACGCCGAAAACCTCGACGCCGCCCGGGAAATCGTTTTCACCGATCCCGTGCACACCACCGGGGCCTCCGAACTCAGCGTCTACGAGTGGGAAATCACCGCAGTGGACTGAGTTCGTCTCTGTGCCTCGAATTCTCGGACTCTCCCCCGATTCCGGCAGAAGGCTCGAAACTCCCGCTGGTGGGTGTACGGATGACCAGCGGGAGCCCAACAGAGCCGGAGTGACTCCGCGTTCTGAGATCGGATCGAGACGAGCTTTTCGATCCTGCCTCGTTCGGATCCTCTGACCTCGACCGCACTCGAGGTCAAGCGGGAGTCGGTCCCAGAGATTCGGAAGTGGCCCTGTTCACTGACGCGCCTCGTCGGCGGTCTCGACGGCTAACCCCAGATCAACAGCGCCGCCACCGCCCCTGCGGTGGCGACCACCGCGAGGACGAGGCCGGTCAGGACAAAACGCCGCATGGGTACCCGCACGTCGTGCGTGCGGCAGAACTCCAAGCACAGCAACGTGGCAAGCGAAGCCCAGGGCGTGACGATCGAGCCCACATCGGTGCCGATCAACAACGCGAGAAGCTGATCGCCGTTCTGCGCGGGAATCACCGCCTCGCCCGCGGTGTAGGCCGGCAAGTTGTTGGCGATATTGGACAGGGTCGCGCCCGCGGCGGCGGCCCGGAACGCGCCGGAGGCACCCGGGTCGGTGCCGATCACAGCGTGCATCGCATCGGCCAAGCCGAATCGGCTCAGCGTGGGCACCACCAGGAACAAGCCGACCACGAACACGAGCAGCCGCCAGGGGATGAGCGACAGCCGCAAGGCGCTGCGGTCGAAGACGGCGAACGCCGCCACCGCGATGAGCGCCGCGAGTGTCGCCGCGATACCGATCCGGTCGCCGACCATGGGGATGGCGACGATGAACAGCAGACAGGCCCCCGCGGTGACGAACAATAGCGAGCGCTCTCGGAAGTTCGCGGGGCGGATCGGCTCGGGGGGCACATAGCGCTCGGTTTCCCGCTGTCCGCGCCGCCAGTACCACACCCACAGGCACACCATGGTCGCGACGATCGAAACCAGTTGGGGCGCCCACATCTTCGCTGCGAACTCGGTCGAGGTCAGCGCCACCCGATCGGCGGCGAGCAGGTTGGTGAGATTGGAGACCGGCAGCAGCAGGCTCGCGGTGTTGGCCAGCCAGAGGGTGGTCATGGCCAGAGGGAGCGGCGGAATCCGGGCAGGCGCCGCGAGTGCCAGCATGACCGGGGCGATCAGTACCGCGGTGGTGTCGAGGTTCAACAGAATCGTCGTGGCGGAGGCGAACAGTACGCAGAGGCCGAACAGTGCCGGGTAGTGGCCTCGACCGAGGATCGCGAGGCGATGGGCGATGACGTCGAAAACCCTGGCTCGTCTGGTGAGTTCGGCCAGCACGATCACGCTGGCGAGAAACAGCAGCAACGGGGCGACGCGTCGCATATTCGCCTCGGCTTCGTCGCGGGGGAGCAGGCCGGTGAGTACACACAGCAGACCGGCCGCCAGTAAGGAGAGACGAACCCGGTCCAGGACGCTCAGCCGCACTCTCCGCCCGGACGTCGGTGTGGCCGCGGCGGCCGTGGACGGGTTCCGAGGGGAAGAATCGACCAGATCGGGCACGAGTGCCATCATGGCAGCCCTTCCTCCATATCCCTTCCCTGTCGGTGCGGGCCTTACTGTGCGATGGAAGGGCGGCGACAACCCGTTGAACGTGCCGTTAGACGATGGTACGTTATCCGGGTCACAGCGGTCGGACGTCGGCTCGGACACCGTACCGGCCCTATCGCCGGAGCGAAACCATTGTGTCCGAGGCGATCTCGGTGTTCGTCCGCCGCCAAGCCAAGGATGTGTTTGCTCATGACCATCGTCGTCGGACTGGTATTCCTGTTCATACTGGTCGGAGGCGCCTTACGGTCGGCAGAAGCCGGCTGTCAGAACACGCTGATGAACCACATGCGGAATATGTGGCTGTGCGCGGTGATCTCGTATGCCGTTGCGCTGACCGGATTTTTGATCTTCCTCGCCGTATCGTCGAAGACGCCGTGGCCGAGCCTCGATGACGTGCGGAACATGCCGTGGTGGGCGCCGTTCGGCGGCCTGCTGGGCGGCGCGGCGGTGATGGGCATGATCGCCGTAGCCCGGTACGTCGGCGTGGCGACGTTCAGCGCGCTCGTGATCATCGGCGAAATGGTGGTCGCCGTGATCATGGATCACTTCGGACTCATGGGATTCGAGGAGCGATCCGCCAGCCTTCCCCGTTTGCTGGCCTGCGGGTTGATCACACTCGCGATCTACCTGATGACCGACGAACCCGCAGAAGGCGAGCGCACGGCCAGCGTGACCTGACGACGAGATCTACCTCAGCTGCCGGTCAGCCATCCACTTCTCGCACCCCTCCGGAGGGTTCCCGATGACGGTTCGCACCGCCGAAACCCGTACCACCCTGCCGCGTGTCACGACGGCACTCATCTTCGTGTTCATCCTGGTCGGCGGCGCACTGCGCTCCGTGGAAGCGGGCTGTCAGAACTCCTTGAAGCTGGCGTTGAAGAACGTCTGGCTGTGTGGCGTGATCTCCTACGCCGTGGCGTTCACCGGCTTCGCGATCTTCCTCGCGGTGGCGCTGGCCGTCTCCTCCAACCGGCCTTGGCCGACGCGGGCCGACATCCGGACTATGCCCCGGTGGGCGCCGTTCGGCGGTCTGCTGGGCGGTGCGGCGATCCTGGCGATGATCTCCGTGGCGTCCGATGTCGGAGCGGGCACCTTCAATGCGCTGATCATCGCCGGACAGATGTTCGGCGCCCTTGCCATCGACCACTTCGGGCTGATGGGATTCCCGCGGCGCGCGGTGAACCCCAAGCGCGTCGCCGCCTGCGTGATGATCATCGTCGGCATCTATCTCATGGCGACCTACTGAACACCGGGACGAAGCCCCGCAGGCCGCCGCTGGACGCGTTCCTCTGAGAGACAGATAGGGTGTCTATCGCAACGTTGCCTCGGTGAGGAAGTAGGAGAGATGGCCGCGAACGAGCTGACCATGACGGATGTCCACACCGCGCAGGAGGCGTGGGCTCTGTTCGACCGCCTCCCCGCAGCGCGGGTCGAGGAGATCACGACGGGCCGCTGGCGGGGCGAGGAACTGCCCACCGGGCACCCGATGGATGGCGTCCTGGTGGCTTCGGGCTGGTACGGCAAGCAGTTCGACGGCTCGGACAGTGTGCATCCGCTGCTGTTCACCTCGGGCGGCACGGTATTTCCGATCGACCCGCGCCGGGTCCCTCTTTCGCTGGCGGGGAAGGTGCCGCTGCCCGGAGTGCGTGCCGTGCGCAAGATGCTGCCGGTCGTGCGCCCCGCGCTGCGCACGAACAAGCCCACGGCGCGTCTGCGCGAGATCGAATACCGCGGCGTGACCAGTGCCGCGATGGTCTACGACCACCTGCCGATCATCGATCACTTCCGGCGCGCCGACGAGCACACCTTGCTCGGCGTGATGGACCTGCGCGGCATGACCGAACCGTACTTCTTCGTGCTGCACAGGGATATCGGCTGAGGTCCGCCGTGGAATCGGTCGGCCATCGCCGATCCGGTCCGGTGCTTCGCCCGCCACACTAGGATTCGCGCAAACAGGCGACACCTTGCGGCGATGCGGCGACCGAGGGAGACACAGTCGATGGAACGCACGACATGCCTGGTGGTTGGTGGCGGGCCGGCCGGAATGGTGCTCGGGCTGCTGCTCGCGCGAGCCGGTGTCGAGGTCACGGTGCTGGAGAAGCACAAGGACTTCCTTCGCGACTTCCGCGGCGACACCGTGCATCCCACCACCCTCGACCTGCTCGACGAACTGGGCCTCGGCGCGGAATTCGCGAAACTGAACGCGCGCAAGGTGGATCAGGTACAACTGCCGATAGCGGGGGGCTTGCAGACCCTCGCGACGCTGAAGAACCTGCCCGGCAAGCACAAGTACGTCGCCATGGTCCCGCAGTGGGACCTGCTGGACCTGCTAGCGCGTGCCGCGCAAGCCGAGTCGACCTTCCGGCTGCGGATGAACACCGAAGCCACCGACTTGATCTGGGTCGACGGCAGGGTCGGCGGCGTGGTCTACCGCAGCGCCGACGGCACGACCGGTTCGATGGAAGCCGACCTCACCGTCGCCTGCGACGGACGCGGCTCGCTGCTGCGCCGCGCCGCGGGACTGCCGACCCGCGAATGGCCCACGCCGATGGACGTCTGGTGGTTCCGCCTGCCACGCACCGGGATCGACCCGGCGGGCGCGCTGCCCATCGTCACCGCCCGGCGGGTCGCGGTCCTGCTCGACCGCGGCGACTACTGGCAGTGCGCGACCCTGATCGCCAAGGGCGCCGACGAATCCGCCCGCCGCGGGCCGGTCGAGGACATCATGCGCGGCCTGGCCGAGGCCGCGCCCTGGCTGCACGACCGGGTCGACGCCCTGACCAGCTGGGACGAGGTCAAGCTGCTCGAGGTCGAACTCGACCGGCTGACCAAGTGGTACACCAACGGTCTGCTCTGTCTCGGCGACGCCGCCCACGCCATGTCCCCGGCTGGTGGCGTCGGCATCAACCTGGCCGTCCAGGACGCCGTCGCCGCGGCCCGAATTCTGGCCCCGCGGCTGCTTTCGGGCACGCTCGGTACCAGGGACCTGGCGAAGGTCCAGCGGCGGCGCAGATTTCCGACCGTCGTGACGCAGGGCATACAGCGGCTGCTGCACGCCAGGGCCATAGCTCCCGCTCTCGACGGACGAATCGACATCGCACGTGCTCCCCGAGCACCGCTGCCGATCCGCGCCCTGCGCCGGATCCCCGTCCTGCGCAGCGTCCCGCCGTTCTTGCTCGCCCGCGGCGTCTTGCCGGAGCACGCTCCATACTTCGCCCGGCGGTAGGTGACGCCGTCGGCTTTCTCGGGTTCCGCTCGGAGCGGTCAGGCTGGGGCGAATGGTGTGGAGGTGGGAGGAGTGGCGATCCATCCTGCGACGATCGCGAGACCTGTCGGGCGGTGTACGGCGATGAATCCGAAGGGGCGGTCGAAGCTCACCGAGACGACGGGCGCGTGGTTGCGCCGCAGTGCCGCTGCCGCCGCACGCAACGCGAAGGCCGTGACGGCGGCGGCCTCGAAACCTTCGTGGCTGAACCGGGCGAGCACCTCTTGTGCTCCTTGGCCGACGCAGAGGGGGAAAGGCGAGATCGCCGGAAAATGGCCGCGGCCGCAGTCGGTCGCGGCGGCCAAGCCGAACAAGTCGGATCCGCCGAGCAGGTCGTGGGTGGATCGGATCTCGAAGGGAGGAAGCCGGACCCGTAGCTGACCGCTGCCGGACAGCACCGGCTCGGTGCGTACGGTCAGTCCCGGCCCCACGGTCCCGACCGGCAGGCCGGTGCGGATCGGCGCGTTGCCGGACAACGCCGCAAGTCCCGTGCCGAGCACGGCGCCGGGTGTTCCGGTGCCGAGCAGAAGGTGGACGTCGAGGTCGGCGACGCCCTCGACGACGACGCGCGTGATCGGTTCCGGTGCGTCCAGAATCGCGGCCTTCGTCAGGTCGGTGCTCGTGCGAGTCAATCCGGGCCCGCGATGTCCCTGCCACGGACCTTCGTTCGGTGCCAGCGTCCCGACCTCGAAAGGCACGTGCCATTTGGTCTTCGCGACCAGCGCGGTGGCGAGCACCAGCAACGTGTCGGGATCGACAGTGAGCGGGAACCGCTCGATGAGGCCGGCGGTGTGCCGGGCCGCCCAGCTGTCGAGCTCGGCCTGCCCTGCCAACCGTGCGAGAACGCCGTCGGGGAGCGCCCGCGACCACGCCTCGCGCAGCGGAAGATCGCGACGCACCCACACGCCGAGCGCCGCCGACGTCGCTTCCGCGTGCTCGAGATCGCGCAGCAACCGGAGCGCTCCGTCTAGCCCCTCCGCCGCGGGCACTCCGATCGCTGACGCCAATTCATCCCGCGCCGGACCGTCCGCCGCGGAGGCGAGCAAGGCCAGCAGTGGCCAGACGCCGGCCCCCGACACCACGAAGTCTCGCTCGCCCACCGCCGCGCACCACCGTGCGGTGAGCGCGTTCGCGGAGCCGACATGGGTTTCCGGGGAAGTCCGCACGCCACCCACCCTAGCCACGGTCCCGTCGGCCTCGTGCTGCTCACGACATGATCGGACATGGGCTCAGCACTATTTTGCCCAGCGGCGCCCGATCCTCCAGCAGCCGGTGCGCGTGGCTCGCCTGGTCCAGCGGCAGCACCGCCTCGACCAGCGCGTCGAGCCCACCCGCCGCTGCTCGGGCCAGAACGGTGCTACCCGCCTGGGCGACTCGGTTCGACCAGGCCGGTCCCGCGCAGCCGGTGAAGGTGAGTCCACGCATGATCAGGTCGGTCGCCGTTATCCGCGCGGGTTCTCCGGACAACCACCCGTAACCGAGCAGCCGACCGCGCAACGGCGTTATGAGATCGAGCAGGCCCGACGAGCTGTCACCACCTATCGAGTCGAACACCACGTCCACCGTTGCGCCGCCGAGTGCCTCGCGCAACCGCGTGGTCCACGCCGGGTCGTTGTGGTCGATCACCTCGTCGGCTCCCAGCTCGCGGGCATGGGCGGCCTTGTCGGGACCACCGGCCG
This sequence comes from Nocardia sp. CY15, assembly GCF_009829295.1. Classification (NCBI taxonomy): domain Bacteria; kingdom Bacillati; phylum Actinomycetota; class Actinomycetes; order Mycobacteriales; family Nocardiaceae; genus Nocardia; species Nocardia sp. CY15. Next base: position 81,077 of record NZ_VUOT01000001.1, on the reverse strand, counting down.
TGCCGATGACGCGACCCGCCCCGAATTCTTTGGCGAGCTGGGTCAGGGCGCTGCCGACGCCGGTGGCGGCCGCCTCGATCAGGACGGTCTCGGCCCCGGTCAGCGCGGCGGTCTCCAGCAATGGGATCGCCACCGAACCGTTCATCAGTACCGCCGCCGCGTCCACCGAGGACAGGCCGTCCGGGATGAGCGTCACGGAATCAGCCGCAGCGGCGACGAATTCGGCGTAGGCGCCGGAACCATTGGTGGACACGACGACACGTCGCCCGGTCAGCGCCGGATCGACATGCGTGCCGACCTCGGTGACGACTCCCGCGGCCTGGAAACCGAAGACCAGCGGCAGCGGCGCACCGATCGGGAACTCGCCGGAACGCAGTTTGGTCTCCGGGAACAGCACCGGAATCGCCTCGGCGCGGATCACCACCTCGTCCGCCGCCGCCCGCGGCGTCGGGACCTCCTGGGCCACCAGCACGTCCGGGCTGCCCTGTGCCGTCATTACGATTGCCCGCATCACTAACTCCATAAGTTGACTGTCGGTCCAATTAGCCCCTCGATGATATGGACCGTCGGTCAACTTGTCTAGAAAGCGGGTGCGATGGGCGAGGAACGGCCCAGGGAACGGGCGGACGCGGCACGTAACCGGCAGGCGATCCTGGATGCCACCTTCGCGCTGCTCGCCGAGCACGGCGCCGAGGCGATCACGATGGATCGCGTCGCGGCCGCCGCCGGAGTGGGTAAGGGCACGATCTTCCATCGCTTCGGCAGCCGCGCCGGGCTCTTGCACGAGATGGTGGCGCAGAGCGCGCTGACGCTCATGGACGCGATCAGCAGCGGCCCGCCGCCGCTCGGCCCCGGCGCGCCCGCCGATGCGCGCCTGATCGCCTACTTCGACGCGATGGCCCGGCTGGTGATCGACAACTCCGAGCTGATGGCCGTTTATCGCACCGAGCCGCCGCATCCGCGGACCGCCGAGTTCCACGCGTTCTGGGACAACCACATCACCACGTTGCTGCGCGAAGCCCGCCCTGACCTGGATGCCGAAGTGGTCGGGCGGCTGCTGCTGGGGGCGCTGAGCGCCGAGTTGGTGTCGAGCATGGTGCGGGCGGGTCGGACCGACCGGTTGCTGGCGGCGGTGCGCGAGCTGGTCGAGTCGGTGCTGCGCGCGCCGTGACCACTCACCGCTTCCTGGAAGGGTGCGGGTTGGCGCCGATACTTCTGTGCCGCAGGCACAGTCGCGTCGCCGACCCGCCCGGCGATCAGTCGCGCGACAGGATCGCCTCGAACCGCTCGTCCGCGCGGTCGAGCTGATCGAGAATGTGCTGCCGGACGTGGTCGGCCAGCGGCGTGTCCGGCCGGGTGACCAGGTCGCGGTACACGGCGGTGAGCGGACGGTATTTGGCGGCGAGTTTGCCCATTGCGGGACCGGTGGCGTAAAGGATGCCTACGCCGTTGTCGGTGAAGTCGGAGAGCTTGATCACCCGGGCCCATGGGTCGCGGTCCAGGTTGGTCGCGACGTGCTCGCGGTACTGTGCCTGCCGGTCGCGCGCCGGATCCGGTTCGGGATTGGTCACCGCTGCGACGAGATCGGCCACTCGTTCACCGAACCGGTCGGTGAGCGCGCCGAGAGCGGCGTCGACGGTCGGGCCGGGGCGGTCGGCGGCCAGCTCGGCGGCGTGGTCCTCGACCGAGTCGTGCAGCAGGCCCGCCGCGACCACGTCCGGGTCCTTGACCTCGTAGTGGCTGATGATCCGAATCGTCACGCGCAGTAGATGACTGAGGTACGGCTCGCGGCCGTAACGATCGTCACGATGCAGGTCGGCCGCGAGATCCAGCGCCGCGGTCAAGCGCGGCGTGTCGGGCAGCTCGGCGATTTCCAGCAGTAATCGTTCCTGCAGCCCGGCCACGCCGTAGACTTCGCTGATCGTGTGCAGCGGCATCACGGCCAAGACCCCCGCCCCTGGATTGCTCATGATGCCAGGCTAACCGGCCCGGGTGACACGCGCCGGTCGGCGGATCATTCGGCTGCGGGCACCAAAGTGTTCTGCCGGGCGGCGGTGTACCAGCGATCGCCCTGCTTGACGAGCACGTAGAGCGCGATCATGGCATGGTCGTTGTCGAGCAGTTCTCCGTCGGCCGTCGTCGCCCATGCCCGCTTGTGCGCGATCGCGACGTCCGGTCGTAGAAACGTGATGTCGGCGATCTCGTAGCGCGCGTACTGGTCTTTCAGGAATCCCGCCAGACCTCGGCGGTTCGCGTCGAGCAGCGCCTCGAATCCGGTGATCAGCGTGCCCATCGCGTTGACGACGGCGGCGTTGGCGGTGAAATCGGCGGACAGCAGCGCGGCGTCGTTGGCGTTGAAACCCGCCTCCGCGTTGGCCACGATCTGCCGGATCGCGGCGATGTCGTCGGTGTGGTCGACCGTTGTGTCCTCGACCAGGGGCGGTGTGGAAGCTGTCGTACTCATGCCGACGAGCTTCCGACCTCAACGGCGGTTCAGGTCAAGCCGGCGCGCTGTCGGGTGGAGCACAGTGCGGGCACGGCGTCAGCGGACGCCGCGCGGGCGGTACTGGATGCTGATCCGTGGGCCGGTGGGTTTGCGTGTCTTCGGTATCGCGTGCTCCCATGTGCGCTGGCAGGAGCCGCCCATGACCAGCAGATCGCCATGGCCCACAACGTATTTGATGCTCGCCCCACCACCACGGGGGCGTAGCAGCAGCGCCCTCGGCGCCCCGACCGACACGATCGCGACCATCGTGTCGTGGGTGGCGCCGCGGCCGATGTTGTCGCCGTGCCAGGCGACGCTGTCGCGCCCGTCCCGGTAATAGCACAGGCCTGCGGTGCGGAACGGTTCGCCGAGCTCGTGACGATAGTGGTCGCTCAGCGCCGCGCGGGCGTCGGCCAGGGCCGGATCCGGCAGTGGTTCGTGCTCCGCGTAGAACCGCAGTAGCCGGGGCACGTCGACCACGCGGTCGTACATCGGCCTGCGCTCCGCTTTCCAAGGCACACAGGTGACCAGTCGGTCGAACAGCGCGTCCGCGCCCGAAAGCCAACCGGGCAGCAGATCCACCCAGGCTCCGTGGTCGAGCACCGTCCGGCGCGCATCGCGAAGCGGCGCGAATTCGGTATCACCGAATCCGTCGAGCAGCGATCCCTGGAGCGGTGTGGACATGAGGGGAGCGTACCGCTGATCGAACATACGTGCTAGCGGATTTCGGTCAGGATTGTCGGGAGCTTCGTCCGGCTGTCGGCGTGGCCGACCGGACGGGTCCGCGCGGTGCGCTTGGAGCGGCGTCCGCGTCCGCTCGGCTGCAGTGGCCCCGCTCACAGCGGGATATGCCTGGTGAAACCGGGGGTTGCGGCGCTGCTACGCTGCTTGCCGTAAGACATCCTTTAACGGACCGTCCGGTGAGGCGGGGAAGGAGGTCGGCATGGCCGTGCCCGAAGAACGGGCCGCCAAGTCCGGCGGCGCTGCCGAGACATCGCAGCGACACACCCCGGAATGGGTGGCGGTGGGGCGGGAGCTGTTGTCGGCTTCGGATGTCGGGCGGACCATCGCGCGCATCGCGCACCAGATCATCGAGAAGACCGCGTTGGACGCGGGAGAGCCGGACGCGCCGCGCGTAGTACTGATCGGCATTCCCACCCGTGGCACCACCTTGGCCGCGCGGCTCACCGAGAAGATCGAGGAATTCTCCGGCGTCCGCCCGGCTCTGGGCTCGCTCGACATCACCCTCTACCGCGACGATCTGCGTAGCCGGCCGCACCGGCCGCTGGAACGCACCTCCGTCCCGGACGGCGGCATCGATGACGCGCTGGTGGTTCTCGTCGACGACGTCCTGTTCTCCGGTCGTACCGTCCGCTCCGCGCTCGACGGCCTGCGTGATCTGGGCCGCCCCCGCGCGGTGCAGCTGGCGGTGCTCATCGACCGCGGCCATCGCGAACTGCCGATCCGCGCCGACTATGTGGGCAAGAACGTGCCGACCAGCCGATCCGAGGACATCTCGGTGCTGCTGACCGAACACGACGGCCGCGACGGCGTCTACCTGCACCAGGAGGAGGCGTGATGAATCCGACGCACGCCGCCTCGCGACGGGAGGTACGCCGGTGAGGCATCTGCTGTCGGTCGCCGCGCTCGATCGCGCCGCCGCGACCGAACTGCTCGACGAGGCCGAACGGTTCGAACAGGCCCTGCTCGGCCGTGAGGTGCACAAGCTGCCCACGCTGCGCGGGCGCACCGTGATGACGGTCTTCTACGAGAACTCCACCCGGACCAGAGTGTCGTTCGAAGTCGCGGGCAAATGGATGAGCGCGGACGTGATCAACGTGAGCGCGAGCAGCTCGTCGGTCGCCAAGGGGGAGTCGCTGCGCGACACCGCGCTGACCTTGCACGCTGCCGGAGCCGACGCGCTGATCGTGCGGCACCCGGCCTCCGGCGCCGCACACCAGATCGCACGCTGGATGGACGAGTGGGCGGTCGCGGCAGGGCACAACTCCGGCCCGGCGGTCGTCAACGCGGGCGACGGGACGCACGAGCACCCGACTCAGGCCCTGTTGGACGCGCTGACCCTCCGGCAGCGGCTCGGCGACATCGAGGGCAAGCGCGTCGTGATCGTCGGCGACATCCTGCACAGCCGGGTAGCGCGGTCCAATGTCTTCCTGCTGGCCACCCTCGGCGCGGAAGTCGTGCTGGTCGCGCCCCGCACGCTCATGCCGGTCGGCGTCGAGACCTGGCCGGCCCGCGTGTCACATCATCTGGACGCCGAACTGATCGGCGCCGACGCGGTGCTGATGCTGCGTGTGCAAGCCGAGCGGATGAACGGCGGGTTCTTCCCGTCGGCCCGCGAGTACGCGATCACCTATGGACTGTCCGAGCGTAGGTTGGCCCTGCTGGAGGACCACGCCGTCGTGCTGCACCCCGGCCCGATGCTGCGCGGCATGGAGATCGCGTCCTCGGTCGCGGACTCCCCGAAAGCCGCGGTGCTGCAACAGGTCACCAACGGTGTGCACATGCGCATGGCGGTCCTGTTCCGCCTGCTCGTCGGCACACAGGAGGCAGTGGCATGAGCGGTCAGGGCCGGAGGAGGCAGCGGAGCGTGACCACGCAGGTCCCCGCTCGTGCCGGAGAGGGACCCGGCATGAGCGGTCGGGGCCGGAGGAGGCAGCGGAGCGTGACCACGCAGGTCCCCGCTCGTGCCGGAGAGGGACCCGGCATGAGCGGTCGGGGCCGGAGGAGGCAGCGGAGCGTGACCACGCAGGTCCCCGCTCGTGCCGGAAAGGGACCCGGCATGAGCGGTCAGGGCCGGAGGAGGCAGCGGAGCGTGACCACGCAGGTCCCCGCTCGTGCCGGAAAGGACACAGCATGAGTGCGAACACGCCCGTTCTGATCAAGGGCGCGCTGCTGTACGGCGAAGGCGAGCCGGTCGACGTGCTCGTCGCCGACGGCGAGATCCGCCGGATCGGCGCCGATCTCGACGTGGTCGACGCCGAGATCATCGACGCGCAGGGGCAGATTCTGCTGCCCGGCTTCGTCGACCTGCACACCCATCTGCGTGAGCCGGGCCGGGAGGACACCGAGACCATCGAGTCCGGATCCGCCGCGGCCGCGCTCGGCGGCTACACCGCGGTGTTCGCGATGGCCAACACCAGCCCGGTCGCCGACTCGGTGGTCGTCACCGACCACGTATGGCGCCGCGGCCGGGAGGTCGGCCTGGTCGATGTGTACCCGGTCGGCGCGGTCACCGTCGGTCTGGAAGGCAAGCAACTCGCCGAGATGGGGACGATGGCGGCGGGCGTCGGCGCGGTGCGCATGTTCTCCGACGACGGTCACTGCGTCTACGACCCGCTGATCATGCGCCGCGCCCTGGAGTACGCCAACTCGCTCGGCGTCCTGATCGCCCAGCATGCCGAGGAGCCGCGACTGACCAAGGGCGCGATCGCGCACGAGGGGCCGACCGCTGCCCGGCTGGGCTTGGCCGGCTGGCCGCGCGCGGCGGAGGAGTCCATCGTGGCGCGTGACGCTCTGCTGGCGCGCGACGCGGGCGCCCGGGTGCACATCTGCCACGCTTCCACCGCGGGCACCGTGGAGCTGGTGAAATGGGCGAAGTCGCAGGGCATCGCCATCACCGCCGAGGTCACCCCGCACCACCTGCTGCTGGACGACTCCCGGCTGGAGACCTACGACGCGGTCAACAAGGTCAACCCGCCGCTGCGCGAGGCGTCCGATGCCGCGGCGCTGCGGCAAGCGCTGGCGGAGGGGATCATCGACTGCGTCGCCACCGACCACGCTCCGCACGCGGAGCAGGACAAGTGCTGCGAGTTCGCCGCGGCCCGGCCCGGCATGCTCGGCCTGGAGACAGCGCTGTCGATCATCGTGCGGACCATGGTCGAGCCCGGGCTGCTGGACTGGCGCGGCGTCGCCCGCGTCATGAGTGAGCGTCCGGCGGCGATCGTCGGCTTGGACGAGCACGGCAGGCCGCTCGAGGTCGGCGAGCCGGCGAATTTGACGCTGGTCGACCCGAAGGCGAGCTGGACGGTGCGCGGAACGGAACTGGCCAGCATCGCGAACAACACCCCGTTCGAGGCGATGACCTTCCCGGCGCGGGTGACGGCGACGTTGCTGCGCGGCCGGGTCACCGCCCGCGACGGCAAGGCGCTGGGCAACCGGGCGGAGGCGTAGATGAACGAGCGCGGTGTTCGAGGAGGTTCTTGAGTGGAGAGAACGCTGTGGGTCGTCGGGCTGCTGGTCCTGTTCGTGGCCTGCCTCTGGCTGATGTACCGGGGCTGGCGCAACCGCGCCGCGCGTCAGGCCGAGCGCATCGGCACGTTGCCTGCCGTGCCTGCCGAACTCGGCGCGCAGGTGCTGGAGCCGACCACCGGCCTCTACCTGGGCAGCACGATCGCGCCCAGCTGGCAGGACCGGATCACGGTCGGTGACCTGGGTTTCCGGGCCACCGCGGAACTCACGCGGTTCGAACGGGGGATTCTGCTCGAACGCGACGGCGCGACCGTGATCTGGATTCCACAGGAATCCATCACCGCGGTGCGCACCGAACGCGGACACGCGGGCAAAGTGATGACGGAAGATGGTGTGCTGGTCATTCGCTGGAAGCTGCCGACCGGAACCGAGATCGATACGGGTTTCCGCGGCGACGACAAGTCGGTCTACCCGGCTTGGCGCGGGCTTACCGCGGCGGATCAGAGCGGGACGATGACGGGAGATGACGAGGGATGACAGTCGACACGGGCGGGAGCAGGGCGGGGACGGACACGGGCGGGAGCAGGGCGGGGACGGACACGGGCGGGAGCAGGGCGGGGACGGACACGGGCGGGAGCAGGGCGGGGACGGACACGGGCGGGAGCAGGGCGGGGACGGACGCGGCACTCGTGCTGGAGGACGGCCGGGTTTTCCGCGGCCGCGCCTACGGCGCCGTGGGCCAGACGCTCGGTGAGGCGGTTTTCTGCACCGCGATGACCGGGTATCAGGAGACCCTCACCGACCCGTCCTACCACCGCCAGATCGTGGTCGCGGCCGCGCCGCAGATCGGCAACACCGGCTGGAACGACGAGGACGACGAGTCCGCGAAGATCTGGGTGGCCGGGTACGTGGTGCGCGATCCGGCGCGGCGCGCGTCGAACTGGCGCGCCACCACCACGCTGCCGGAGGAACTGGAGCGTCAGCGGGTCGTCGGCATCGCGGGCATCGACACCCGCGCGCTGGTGCGCCACCTGCGCTCCCGCGGTTCGATGAAGGCGGGCATCTTCTCCGGCGACGCCCTCGCGGCCACCGACGAGCTGGTGGCCAGGGTGAACGGCCAGCCGTCGATGCTGGGCGCCGACCTGGCGGGCGAGGTGAGCACCGACGCGCTGTACACGATCGAGCCGGACGGTGAGCACCGGTGCACCGTCGTCGCGGTCGACCTCGGGATCAAGACCAACACCCCGCGTATGTTCGCGCAGCGCGGCATGCGGGTGCACGTGGTGTCGTCCTCGACGACGCTGGATCGGATCCTCGAACTGAAACCCGACGGCGTCTTCCTGTCCAACGGCCCCGGTGACCCCGCCACCGCGACCGACGCGATCGAGCTGACCCGCGGCGTGCTGGGCGAAGGCCTGCCGCTGTTCGGTATCTGCTTCGGCAACCAGATCCTCGGCCGCGCGCTCGGCCGGGACACCTACAAGATGAAGTTCGGCCACCGCGGCATCAACATCCCGGTGGTGGAGCACGAGACCGGCCGGATCTCGATCACCGCGCAGAACCACGGGTTCGCGCTGGAAGGCGAGCGGGGCGAGCGGTTCGACACACCCTTCGGCACGGCCGAGGTGAGCCACGTCTGCGCCAACGACGGCACGGTGGAAGGCGTCCGGCTGGTCGACGGCCGCGCCTTCTCGGTGCAGTACCACCCGGAGGCCGCCGCAGGCCCCCACGACGCCGCATATCTGTTCGACCGTTTCGCCGGTCTCATGGAAGGAGCCTGATGCCTCGCCGCGAGGATCTCGAGCACATCCTGGTGATCGGTTCTGGCCCGATCGTCATCGGCCAGGCGTGCGAATTCGACTACTCCGGCACGCAGGCGTGCCGGGTGCTGCGGGCCGAGGGCCTGCGGGTGTCGCTGGTCAACTCGAACCCGGCGACGATCATGACCGACCCGGAGTTCGCCGACGCCACCTACGTCGAGCCGATCACGCCGGAGTTCGTGGAGAAGGTCATCGAGAAGGAGCGCCCCGACGCGATCCTGGCCACTCTCGGTGGCCAGACCGCGCTGAACACCGCGGTCGCGCTGCACGAGCGCGGAGTGCTGGACAAGTACGGCGTGGAGCTGATCGGCGCCGACTTCGACGCCATCCAGCGCGGTGAGGACCGGCAGAAGTTCAAGGACATCGTGGCCAAGGTGGGCGGGGAGAGCGCCCGCTCGCGGGTCTGTTTCACCATGGACGAGGTCCGCGAGACGGTCGGCGAGCTCGGCTTCCCCGTGGTGGTGCGCCCGTCGTTCACCATGGGCGGCCTCGGTTCCGGCATGGCGTACAACGACGAGGACCTCGATCGCATCGCCGGCGGCGGTCTGGCCGCTTCGCCCACCGCGAACGTCCTCATCGAGGAGTCCATCCTCGGCTGGAAGGAATACGAGCTCGAGTTGATGCGCGACGGCCGCGACAACGTCGTGGTGGTCTGTTCGATCGAGAACGTCGACCCGATGGGCGTGCACACCGGCGACTCGATGACCGTCGCGCCTGCGATGACGCTCACCGACCGCGAGTACCAGAAGCTGCGCGATCTGGGCATCGCCATCCTGCGCGAGGTCGGCGTCGACACCGGCGGCTGCAACATCCAGTTCGCGGTGAACCCGCTCGACGGGCGCCTGATCGTCATCGAGATGAACCCGCGCGTCTCGCGCTCGTCCGCGCTGGCCTCCAAGGCGACCGGCTTCCCGATCGCGAAGATCGCCGCCAAGCTGGCCATCGGCTACACGCTCGACGAGATCGTCAACGACATCACCAAGGAAACCCCGGCCTGCTTCGAGCCGACCCTGGACTACGTGGTGGTCAAGGCGCCGCGGTTCGCGTTCGAGAAGTTCCCCGGCGCCGACGGCACGCTGACCACCACCATGAAGTCGGTGGGCGAGGCGATGTCGCTGGGCCGCAACTTCGCCGAGGCGCTGGGCAAGGTGCTGCGTTCGCTGGAGACCAAGGCCGCGGGTTTCTGGACCCAGGAAGACGGCGCGTGGACCGACGCCGAAGCGATCCTGGAGGACCTGCGCACTCCCACCGAAGGGCGCATCTACCAGGTCGAGCGGGCGCTGCGGCTGGGCGCGAGCATCGAGGACGTCGCCGCCGCCTCCGGCATCGACCCGTGGTTCGTCGCGGAGGTGGCCGGACTGGTCGAGCTGCGTCAGGAGATCCTCGACGCGCCCGTGCTGGACGAGCCGTTGCTGCGCCGGGCCAAGCACTACGGCCTGTCCGACCGTCAGCTGGCCGCGCTGCGGCCCGAGCTGGCGGGTGAGACCGGAGTGCGCGCACTGCGGCACCGGCTCGGTATCCGCCCGGTCTTCAAGACCGTCGACACCTGCGCCGCCGAGTTCGAGGCCAAGACCCCGTACCACTACTCGGCCTACGAACTCGATCCCGCCGCCGAGTCAGAGGTGGCGCCGCAGCGCGAGCGCGCGAAGGTGATCATCCTCGGTTCCGGGCCCAACCGGATCGGCCAGGGTATCGAGTTCGACTACTCGTGCGTGCACGCGGCGCAGACGCTGTCGCAGGCCGGGTTCGAGACGGTGATGGTCAACTGCAACCCCGAGACCGTCTCCACTGACTACGACACCGCCGACCGGCTCTACTTCGAGCCGCTGACCTTCGAGGACGTCCTCGAGGTCTACCACGCCGAATGCGAATCCGGCACCGTCGCGGGCGTCATCGTGCAGCTGGGCGGGCAGACCCCGCTCGGCCTCGCGCAGCGCCTCACCGAGGCGGGGGTGCCGGTGGTCGGCACCAGCGCGGCCGCCATCGACCTGGCCGAGGATCGCGGCGAGTTCGGCGACGTGCTGGTCGCGGCGGGGCTGCCCGCGCCGAAGTACGGCACCGCGACCACGTTCGCGCAGGCGCGCAAGATCGCCACCGAGATCGGCTACCCGGTGCTGGTGCGCCCGTCCTACGTGCTCGGCGGTCGCGGCATGGAGATCGTGTACGACGAGCAGTCCCTCGAGGGCTACATCTCCCGCGCGACCGAGCTCAGCCCGGAGCACCCGGTGCTGGTCGACCGGTTCCTGGAGGACGCGATCGAGATCGATGTCGACGCGCTGTGCGACGGCGAGGAGGTCTACCTCGGCGGCGTGATGGAGCACATCGAGGAAGCGGGCATCCACTCCGGCGACTCGGCCTGCGCGCTGCCTCCGATCACGCTGGGCCGCAGCGACATCGAGGCGGTGCGCCGCTCCACCGTCGCGCTGGCCAAGGGCATCGGCGTCCGTGGCCTGCTCAACGTGCAGTACGCGCTCAAGGACGACGTGCTCTACGTGCTGGAGGCCAATCCACGGGCGAGCCGGACGGTCCCGTTCGTGTCCAAGGCCACCGCGGTGCCGCTGGCGAAGGCCGCCGCGCGGATCATGCTCGGCGCCACCATCGCCGAACTCCGCAAGGAGGGGATGCTCCCGGGCGAGGGCGACGGCGGGCACGTCGCGCTGGACGCTCCGGTGGCGGTGAAGGAAGCCGTGCTGCCGTTCCACCGGTTCCGCCGCGCCGACGGCAGCGGCGTGGATTCGCTGCTGTCGCCGGAGATGAAGTCCACCGGCGAGGTGATGGGCATCGACGCCGATTTCGGCACCGCCTTCGCCAAGAGCCAGACCGCCGCCTACGGCTCGCTGCCCACCGAGGGCACCGTGTTCGTCTCGATCGCCAACCGGGACAAGCGCGCGATGGTCTTCCCGGTCAAGCGCCTGTACGACCTGGGCTTCCGCATCCTCGCCACCGAGGGCACGGCGGAGATGCTGCGCCGCAACGGGATTCCGTGCGAACAGGTGCGCAAGCACTCCGAGGTGCGCCCGGACGACGAGCCCACCATCGTGGAGCAGATCCGCGACGGCGAGGTGGACATGGTGTTCAACACGCCCTACGGCAACTCCGGTCCCCGCGTGGACGGCTACGAGATCCGCAGCGCGGCGGTCGGGGTGAACATCCCGTGCATCACCACCGTGCAGGGCGCCGCTGCGGCGGTGCAGGGCATCGAGGCCAGCATCAACGGCGGAATCGGTGTGCGGTCCCTGCAGGAACTGCACTCGGTGCTGCGTGGGTGAGCCGCGGCAGGACGGAACGGGCGAGATGAAGACCTTCGGCCGACGGTTGCGGCACGCGATGGGGCAGTTCGGGCCCGTGTGCGTCGGCATCGACCCCCATCCGGAACTGCTGCGGTCCTGGGACCTCACCGAGGATGCCGAGGGGCTCGAGCGGTTCGCCGAGATCTGCGTGGAGGCTTTCGACGGCCTGGTCGCGCTGGTCAAACCGCAGGTCGCGTTCTTCGAGGCCTACGGCTCCGGCGGTATCGCGGTCCTGGAGCGGACCATCGATGTGCTGCGCGCTTCGGGAACTCTGGTGCTCGCCGACGCCAAGCGCGGCGACATCGGGTCCACCATGGACGCCTACGCCCGGACGTGGCTGGCCGACGGTCCACTCGGGTCGGACGCGGTGACGGTCTCGCCGTACCTCGGATTCGGTTCGCTGGCTCCGGCGCTGACGTTGGCCGAGGCCAACCACCGCGGCGTCTTCGTGCTCGCCGCGACGTCGAATCCGGAAGGGGCGCAGGTACAGCGGGCGGTCGGCACGGACGGCCGCGCGATCGCGCAGACGATGGTGGACGAGGCCGCGGCCCGCAATCCGGGCGGTGAGTTCGGTTCGGTGGGCGTGGTGGTGGGCGCCACGCTGAGCGAGGCGCCGGACCTCTCCGCGCTCAACGGGCCGATTCTCATGCCCGGGGTGGGCGCCCAGGGCGGTGGCCCGGAAACCATCCGCGACCTGGTACCCGAGGCGGTGCTCGGGGCCGTCCTCCCGAACGTCTCGCGCGAGGTGCTGCGGGAGGGCCCCACCGTCCCGGCACTGCGTGCCAGAGTGCACGAACTCCAGGACGCGTTCGCGTTCCTGCAGAAATGACCCGGAAGGCCGGCGCACCCCGCGCCGGCCTTCCGTCATTTCGGCCATCTGCGCGTGCAAGTGCACGCACACAGGTGCCGTTTACTGGGGCCTGGGCGCGTCACTGGGTCGATTTCGGGTCCTGAGCGGTGCGCGGGGTGGCGCATCGCACCTGGACGCCGTACAGGGCTCACAAATCGACACCGAATGCCGCGCGGGAGTGCACGGCATACCTCGCTGTGACGCCCGACACGCGGAAAGAACTCGCGACACGCGGGAAATTTCCAGAAAGTTCCTGGTAGGGCGGGTGAGGGGTTGCTGGAACGATGCGCTGCGGTCCAGCAACCCTTTCGCAAACCACTCGGTCTGTCGAAAAAGCCCTGCTGGCGGCGTATTTCGCGACGTCCGCCGGGTGATCGGAGCGGTGGCGCGGACCGGCCGCTCGACGCACCACCCCGGTGCCTGCGATATCCGGAATCATGCGCTGACCTGGGGGGTGGGTTCGCAATCGGCGGACGTCGTGGGTACGGTCGCTGAGACTGCCGGGTTACCGGCAGGAGTTGATGCAATGAACGATGAGACGGAGGAACCGTGGCCCTTCCCCAGCTGACTGACGAGCAGCGCGCCGCTGCTTTGGAGAAGGCGGCTGCCGCTCGCCGCGCTCGGGCGGAGCTCAAGGAGCGCTTGAAGCGTGGCGGCACCAACCTGAAGCAGGTCCTCACCGACGCCGAGACCGACGAGATCCTCGGCAAGATGAAGGTGTCGGCGCTGCTGGAGGCCCTGCCGAAGGTGGGCAAGGTCAAGGCGGCGGAAATCATGAGCGAGCTGGAGATCGCCCCCACCCGGCGGCTGCGCGGACTCGGCGACCGGCAGCGCAAGGCGCTGCTGGCCCGGTTCGACTTCGACGCCTGACGACGAGGGTGATCGAACACACGCGGAAGGGTCGACTGGTAGTACTGGTCGGCCCCTCGGCCGTGGGCAAGTCCACCGTGGTCCGCTGTGTCCGCGAACGACTGCCCGACCTGGTCTTCAGCGTGTCGGCAACGACCCGGGCCCCGCGGCCCGGGGAGGTCGACGGCCTCGACTACCGCTTCGTCTCCCGCGCCGAGTTCGACGCGATGATCGAGGCGGGTGAGCTGCTCGAGTGGGCGGACATCCACGGCGGATTGCAGCGTTCGGGCACCCCCGCCGGGCCGGTGCGCGCCGCCTTGGCGGAAGGCCTTCCGGTGTTGGTCGAAGTGGATCTCGAGGGCGCGCGATCGGTGCGCCGGGCGATCCCGGAGGCGATCCTGGTGTTCCTGGCCCCGCCGAGCTGGGAGGAATTGGTGGCGCGGCTGACCTCACGCGGCACCGAATCCCCCGAGGTGATCGAGCGCCGCTTGGAAACAGCCAGGACGGAACTGGCGGCATGTGACGAGTTCGACATCGTTATCGTGAACGACGAGGTGACCAGCGCCTGTGAGCAGTTGGTATCGTTGTTCGTTAGCACAAATTCGAGTTCGTGACCCCCACCTGCGCATGAGCGATCCGGCCCGCGGAGGAGCCTGCCTGACCTCGTAGGGCCCGTCGCGCATGCGCCATCCACTACGGCATGAGCGAGCAAGCCCGGAGGCGGCAGCGCGCCGCACCGCGACGGGCTTCGTTCATGCGACACCCGACACCAGGAGTTCCCCTAGTGAGCAGTACGGACATCAAGGCCGCGCCCGCCTACGACACCCCGGTCGGCCTCACCAACCCGCCGATCGATGAGCTGCTCGAGCGCACGTCGTCCAAGTACGCCCTGGTGATCTACGCGGCCAAGCGGGCCCGTCAGATCAACGACTACTACAACCAGCTCGGCGACGGCATCCTCGAGTACGTCGGCCCGCTGGTCGAGCCGGGCCTGCAGGAGAAGCCGCTGTCGGTCGCCCTGCGCGAGATCCACTCCGACCTGCTCGAACACTCCGAAGGCGAGTGAGGCGACCGAGTTCGCTGTGACCACGACTAGGCCGGAGGCGTAGTGACCACAAGGATCGTCGTCGGCGTAGCCGGAGGAATCGCCGCCTACAAGGCGTGCTCTCTGGTCCGGCGGTTCACCGAGACCGGACACGACGTCCGGGTGATCCCCACCACGTCGGCGCTGGAGTTCGTCGGCAAGGCGACCTTCGAAGCACTGTCCGGGAACCCGGTGCACACCGGCGTGTTCTCCGACGTGCCCGAGGTTCCGCACGTTCGACTGGGCCAGGAGGCGGACCTGGTGGTCATCGCCCCGGCGACTGCCGACCTCATGGCGCGCGCCGCGTCCGGCCGCGCCGACGACCTGCTCACCGCCACGTTGCTGACGGCCCGATGTCCGATCCTGTTCGCGCCCGCGATGCACACCGAGATGTGGGAGCATCCGGCGACCGTCGCCAACGTCGCGACGCTGCGCGCCCGCGGTGCGATCGTCATGGAGCCCGCGGCGGGCCGGCTCACCGGCGCCGACACCGGCCCGGGACGACTGCCCGAGCCCGAGGAGATCTTCGGCCTCGCGTCGCTGCTCATGGAGCGCGCCGACGCGATTCCGCGCGATCTGGAGGGCCGCCGGGTCGTCATCACGGCGGGCGGCACCAGGGAACCGCTGGATCCGGTGCGTTTCCTCGGTAACCGCAGCTCCGGCAAGCAGGGCTACGCGCTCGCGCGGGTCGCGGCCCAGCGCGGCGCCCACGTCACGCTGATCGCGGGCAACACGATCGAGATGGCGGCGCCCGCCGCCGTCGATCTGGTGCACATCACCACGGCCGAACAGCTGAAAACCGCCGTCGACAAGCACGCCGTCGGCGCCGACGCGGTGATCATGGCCGCGGCGGTCGCCGATTTCCGGCCGACCAACGTCGCCGCCGCCAAGATCAAGAAGGGCGCGGGCGAGCCCGACGTCATCGCGCTGACCAAGACCGACGACATCCTCGCCGGACTGGTGCAGGCGCGACGCGACGGGCAGTTGCCCGGCACCGCGATCGTCGGCTTCGCCGCCGAGACCGGTGACGAGCACGGCGACGTCCTCACCCATGCGCGGGCGAAGCTCGCACGCAAGGGCTGCGACCTGCTCGTGGTCAACGCGGTGGGAGAGGGCAAGGCGTTCGAGGTCGACACCAACGACGGCTGGCTGCTCGGCGCGGACGGCACCGAGCAGGCACTCGATCACGGCTCGAAGGCGCTGTTGGCCAGCCGCGTGCTCGACGCGCTGAGTGTGTTGCTGCGCTGAGCCGACGGGTGCCTGCCAGGATTGCTGTCTGATCGGTCGTTCGTTCGCGACGCCGTCATCATTTCGGCACCGACGAGACACCGTGCGTTCGGCTGTCTGGGATGGCTGGGTAGTTGGCGCCCGTTCTGTCGGTGATTTGGAATAGTCTGAGATCTAAGGGTTGCGCGGTCGCGACATCGCGTTACTGTCGCAAGCCGATACGAGTAACCCGTTGAGGGAGAGGGAAGAACTGTGCGCACGTCCGGGAGCCGGCTTTTCACCAGTGAGTCCGTGACCGAAGGTCATCCGGACAAAATCTGTGATGCCATCAGCGATTCCATTCTCGATGCGTTGCTCGCGGAAGATCCGCGCAGCCGGGTCGCGGTGGAAACCCTCGTGACGACCGGCCAGGTCCATGTCGCGGGTGAGGTCACCACGTCGGCGTACGCCGATATTCCGCGCATTGTCCGGGAAAAGGTCCTGGAAATCGGATATGACTCTTCGGCAAAGGGATTCGACGGGAATTCCTGCGGTGTGAATATCGCGATCGGCGCGCAATCGCCGGATATCGCGCAGGGTGTGGACACCTCGCACGAGGCGCGCGTCGGGGGCTCCGACGACGAGATCGAGCGGCAGGGCGCAGGCGACCAAGGCCTGATGTTCGGGTACGCCACCAAGGACACCCCGGAGCTGATGCCGCTGCCGATCGCGCTGGCGCACCGGCTGTCGCGCCGCTTGACCGAGGTGCGCAAGTCCGGCGTGCTGCCCTACCTGCGTCCGGACGGCAAGACCCAGGTCACCATCGAGTACGACGGCGACCGCCCGGTTCGCCTCGACACGGTGGTCATCTCCACCCAGCACGCCGCCGACATCGATCTGGACAACCTGCTCGCGCCCGACATCCGCGAGAAGGTTCTCGACGCGGTGCTCGCCGACCTCGACGTGCCGTCGCTGGACACCTCGAACATCCGTCTGCTGGTCAACCCCACCGGCAAGTTCGTGCTCGGTGGCCCGATGGGCGACGCGGGCCTGACCGGCCGCAAGATCATCGTCGACACCTACGGCGGCATGGCACGCCACGGCGGCGGCGCCTTCTCCGGCAAGGACCCGTCGAAGGTGGACCGTTCGGCCGCCTACGCCATGCGCTGGGTCGCGAAGAACGTGGTCGCGGCGGATCTGGCCGAGCGCGTCGAGGTCCAGGTGGCCTACGCGATCGGCAAGGCGGCCCCCGTCGGCTTGTTCGTCGAGACCTTCGGCACCGAGAAGGTCGACCCGGCCCGCATCGCCACCGCGATCACCGAGGTCTTCGATCTGCGCCCCGGCGCGATCATCCGCGACCTGGACCTGCTGCGCCCGATTTACGCGCCGACCGCCGCGTACGGCCACTTCGGCCGCACCGACGTCGATCTGCCGTGGGAGCACACCGACCGCGCGGACAAGCTGCGCGCGGCCATCGGACTCTGACCCCGATCGGGTCGGAGTGAACGAACCCGCGGCGGATACCTCCGCTACCGAAGCGGACCGTACAGCCGCGGGTCCCGCACCTGTCGCGCTGCCGATCGCCCGGGTCCTCCCGCTGCTGTCGCCCGCGCATCTCGACCGCGACTTCGACTACCTGGTGTCCCCCGAGCTGGACGAAATCGCCCAGCCCGGGGTCCGGGTGCGTGTCCGTTTCGCGGGCCGCCTCGTCGACGGTTACCTGCTCGCGCGACTGGCGCACAGTGACCACGGCGGCAAGCTGGTCAAGCTCGAACGCGTCGTCTCCGGCGAACGCGTGCTGACCCCGGAGATCCTCCAGTTGGCCGGTGCGGTGGCCGCCCGCTACGCGGGCACTCGCGCGGATGTCCTGCGCTTGGCCATCCCGCCGCGTCACGCGCGCACCGAAACCGGTGGCGGCAAGAAGTCCGCTGCGGCGCAACCTGTTTCCACCGAAGCCCCGGTTTCCGCTGCCGATCCTGCCCTGGTCCACGGCGTTGACGAGCATGCCGTTGAAACCGAAATCGACGGTGGCTCAACCTCTGCGCAGTCGCCTGCCGTGAATTCCAGCCCTGCCGAGCCGATTTCGCAGTCGATGTCCATGAGACCTTCTGTCGGGCAGTCCGACTCGGTAGTACACGGTGCGAAAGCGGTGCGCGCGGATATCGGACCGGCCAGGGCAGCCGGACCCGGTGGTTCGAGCCCGGCGAACGGGGAGAGCGCCGTGCGGTCGCCCGTTGAAGGGGCAGATGGTGGTGAGCCTGATACGGACCCTCACTCCGCCGCCGCGACCACGCACCCGGCCGCCCCCGCCGACTCGCCCGTTCCACAGGACCTTCCGGCCGTAGCGGTAGATCTCGCTTCCTGGGAGCGTTACGTCCACGGCGCGGCGTTCGTCGGTGCGCTAGCGGAGGGAAAAGGCGCGCGGGCGGCTTGGCAGGCGCTGCCCGGGGAGGACTGGCCTCGCCGTCTGGCCGAGCTGGCCGCAGTGGTGGCCCGGCACGGTCGCAGCGCGATCCTCATGGTGCCCGACCAGCGGGATCTCGACCGGGTGCTGGCGGAATGTGTTGCGCTGGTGGGAGACTCCGCGGTCGGTCTGGCGGCGGGCCTCGGTCCAGCGGCCCGGTATCGGCGTTGGCTCGCGGTGCTGCGAGGTTCGGCGCGGGTGGTGGTCGGCACGCGCAGCGCCGTGTTCGCACCGGCGGCGCGCCTCGGGCTGATCGCGCTGTGGGACGACGGCGACGACACCTACGCCGAACAGCGCGCACCGTATCCGCACGCGCGTGAGGTGGCGATGTTGCGGGCGCACGAGACCGGTGCGGCG
This sequence comes from Nocardia sp. CY15, assembly GCF_009829295.1. Classification (NCBI taxonomy): domain Bacteria; kingdom Bacillati; phylum Actinomycetota; class Actinomycetes; order Mycobacteriales; family Nocardiaceae; genus Nocardia; species Nocardia sp. CY15. The sequence continues at coordinate 62,463 of NZ_VUOT01000001.1, read as the reverse complement.
TTCGTCGCGGCGGGTTTCGCGCGCACCGCGGAGATCCAAGCCGTGGTCGAATCCGGCTGGGCGCACGATCTGGTCGCCGACCGTGCCGTCCTGCGCAAGGTCACTCCCCGCATCAGCGCCCCCGGCGACAGCGACATCGCACTGGAGCGCGATCCGGTGGCGCGGGCCGTCCGGGTTCCCGGTGTCGCCTTCGCGGCCGCACGGGCGGCTCTGAAAGAGGGGGCGCCGGTACTGGTCCAGGTGCCGCGTCGCGGATACATTCCCGCGCTCGCCTGCGGGAAATGCCGCACGCCTGCCCGATGCAGGCACTGCAACGGACCGCTGGCGCTGCCGGAGGCCGGCGGACCGCGGGGATCGGCGGCCGAATCCGGCGCGGCAGCACACAGCCCCGCTTGCCGCTGGTGCGGGATCACCGAGGCCGCGTTCCGCTGCGGCACCTGCGGGTCGCGCGCGCTGCGCGCCGTGGTGATCGGCGCGACGCGTACGGCGGAGGAACTCGGCCGTGCTTTTCCCGGTGTGCCGATTCGTGGTTCCGGCGGCGGCGCGGTACTCGACACCGTGGAACCGGGCGCGCAGGTGGTCGTCGCGACGGTCGGCGCCGAACCCGTGGTCCACGGTGGATACGGTGTGGCCCTCTTGCTCGACGGCTGGGCCTTGCTCGGCCGTGCCGACCTGCGAGCTGCCGAGGACGCACTGCGCCGCTGGATGGCCGCCGCGGCGCTGGTCCGCGCGCACGGCCAGGTCATCGTGATGGCCGAGCCTTCGATTCCCACCGTGCAGGCGCTGGTCCGGTGGGATCCGGTGGGCGCCGCGCGCGCCGAGGTCGCCGCCCGCGCGGAGGTCGGCTTCCCGCCGGCGGTTCGTCTGGCCGCCATCGATGGCACCGCCGACACCATCGCCGAACTGCTCTCGGCAGCGGACCTCCCCGACACCGTCGATCGCCTCGGACCGGTACCGCTGCCGGACGGCGCCCGCAAACCGTTCTCCTCCGGCGATTCCCCCGCCGCCGTCGAACGCTTGCTGCTGCGGGTCGAGCGCCGCTACGGAGGAGCGCTCGCGCGTGCGCTGCGCGCCGCCCAGGCGGTGCGCAGCACACACCGCACCGATGCCCCTCTCCGCGTCCAGATCGACCCGGTCGACATCGGCTGACGAGCCCCGGTGCGGCGAGTGCGTGGTTCGAGTCCGAGAAGACCGGCGAAGTGGTCCCTATCCGAGCCGGAGACGATGACGTCACCGACCGTCCGACTTGTGGCGCGGTGTTCTTCGGGCGTCAGGCGAAGACCGCTCGATTGCGCATGGCCCACTCGGCGTACTTCGTAGCGGGGCGTCCGAGCACGCGCGGTACATCGGGGCTGATCCGCTGTTCTGCGGGTGTCGGCTCGCCGAGGATCGTCAGCGTGTGCTCGACCACCGGCTCCGGCATGAAACCGAGCATCGCCGAATGCGCCTGCGCCCGAGTCAGTTCCACGAATCGGAGCCGCTCGTCCAGTGCCTCGCCGAGCGCCTGGGCCTGGGTTCGTGGAGTGGACAGTTCGGGTCCGGTGAGGGTGTAGACCTGCCCCGCGTGCCGGTCGTCGCGCAACGCTGCCGCTGCGACCGCGGCGATGTCGGCCGGATCGATCGAGGGGAGACCGACGTCACCGAACGGCGCGGCGACCAGACGTTGCGTGCGCACCGATTCCACCCATGCGTAGGTATTCGAGAAGAACCCGGCCGGTCGCAGGAAGGTCCAGTCCAACCCCGACTCCCTGATCGACTGCTCGTAGGCGATGAGCCGGGCGTAGCCGGCCGCCTCGGGCCGGGTCGCCACGCCCTGTGAGGACACGAAGACCACGCGCCGCACGCCGCCCGCCGCGGCGGTTTTCAGCACCCGCTCTGGTTCCGGACCCGCCACCAACTGCTCGCCGGTGATCAAGAGAAACAGGGTATCGGCTCCGGTGAAGGCGGAGGAGAGGCTCTCCGGCTCGCCGAGATCGGCTTGAACCGATCGGACTCCCGCGGGCGGTGGGTGGCCGGCATGCCGTGCGACGGCCGTGACCTCTTCCCCGGCGTCGGCCAGCAAGCGCACGAGGGGCGCGCCGATATTTCCGGTGGCTCCGGTGACCACGATCATGACAACTCCTAAGTTAGTTGGCTGACTTAATGAACGTAGCCGGTCGTACCCGCATTGTCTACAGTTAGTTGTATGACTGACTCAGGGACGGCAACCCGGATGGGCAAGCGGGAGCGGCTGGTCGAAGCTGCCGTGCGGGTGTTTTATCAGCAGGGCGTGGAGAAGACGACCATCGCCGACATCGCCCGCGCCGCCGAGGTGCCCGTCGGCAACGTCTACTACTACTTCAAGACGAAAGACCAGCTCATCGAGGCGGCCATCGGCTCGCACGCCCGCATTCTGGAAGCCGTGATCGCCGCGAGCGACCGGCATGAGAAGCCTTCGGAGCGGCTGAAGGCGCTGATCGCGGGTTGGGTCGCCGAGCGTGACCAGACCGTGCGTTACGGCTGCCCATTCGGCACCTTGTCCTCGGAATTGGACAAGCGGGGTGACGGGTTGGATACCGCGGCCGCGGATGTGATGCGCGTGCTGGTGGACTGGGCCGAACGACAGTTCGCGGAGATGGGGCGCGCCGACTCCCGTGAGCTCGCGGTCGCATATGTCGCGGCTTATCAAGGTATTTCCCTGCTCACCAACACTTTTCGGGACCCCGAGCTCATGGTCGACGAAGGGGCGCGGCTGGCGCGCTGGATCGACTCGCTGGTGATCTGAACCTTTTCTCGCGCCCGCGTCGGAGAACTCCCTTGCACTCGATGCATTGCCGATATATCGTCGATAGCGTGAAACGAACACGAGAGCCCTGGGAGGCTGACATGGAACACCGAGAACATCGAGAATTCGGCCGACGTGGCCGCGGGCCTTTGCCCGGCTATGAGGGCTTCGAACACGGCTCGCGCTTCCGCAGGGGCGGACGTCACGGCTTCGGTCCCGAGTTCGGTCCGGGGTTCGGCCCCGGCTTCGGCCCGGGTTTCGGCCCGCACTTCGGTCGCGGGCGGGGTCGCGGCGGCCGGGGCAGGCGCGGTGACGTACGCGCCGCCGTGTTGCTGCTCCTGGCCGAGCAGCCCATGCACGGATACGAACTCATCCAGCAGATCCGCGAGCGCAGCAACGACATCTGGCGGCCGAGTCCTGGCTCGATCTATCCTGCGCTGGCGCAACTGGAGGACGAGGGTCTGGTCCTCATCGAGAAGGTCGCCGGGCGCAAGACCGCTAAGCTCACCGAGACCGGTACCGAGTACGTCGCGGCGAACCGGGACGAGCTGGGCGATCCCTGGGCGGACGTGCGGGAGGACGTCGGAGCGCAGGCGATGGACCTGCGCGGGCTCGCCGCGCAGCTGATGGGCGCGGTGGCGCAGGTCGCCGCGGCGGGTACTCCGCAGCAGGCGGCGCGTGCGGCGGAGTTGCTCACCGAGACCCGCAAGTCTCTTTACCGCATCCTCGCCGAGGACGAGACCCCCGAGAAGTAGGGGAGGCGAAACACCCCGATACGGCGAGCATTTCGAGCCGATCGGAGAGATCATTGTGAGATGCGACAGCCGACTGCAGCGGGAGCTTGGAGTATTTCACACTTGCGTGGCGCCGTGCTGGCCTTGGTGGTCGCCGGCGCCGCCGCGCTGGGCCCGGGCGTGGCGGCGGCCGAGCCGCCCGGTTTGCGTCCGGCCGATGTGCCGACCCACCCCGCGCCGCCGCAGTCCGACCACCTGGCCGCCGCGTGGTATCAGAAGAGCCACCCGAACGCGGTACCGGCCGGTACCAACAACTTCGGCTGCGTCCCCAGTGCCGAGCATCCCCGTCCGGTGGTGCTCGCGCATGGTACCGACTCCTCGGCCTATTCCGACTGGGCGGGGATCGCGCCGCGGCTCACCGCGGCCGGATTCTGCGTCTTCGCCCTGAATTACGGCGGTAAACCCGGTGCGGAGAGCTACGGCACCGAGGATCTGGTGCTCAGTGCCTACCAGATCGGCGCGTTCGTCGATCAGGTGCTCGCGGCGACCGGCGCGGGCAAGGTCGACCTGGTCGGGTTCTCGCAAGGCGCCAACGTGACCCGCTACTACGTCAACAAGCTGGGTGGTGCGCCCAAGGTCGAGCAGTGGGTCGGCCTCGCCTCGCCCAGCTACGGCGGTGTGATGTACGGGCTGGTGCCGGTCGCCCAAGCGATCCCCGGCGCGTTGCAGGCGTTCGCACAGGTGACTTCGCTCGCCGCGGTGCAGCAGGCGGAGGGGTCGCCGACCATGCTGGCTCTCAACGCGGGCGGCGACACGGTGCCCGGCGTGGGGTACGTGACCATCGGCAGCCGCGTCGACGAGATGATCCAGCCGTTCGAGAACATCGCGCTGCGGGGGCCGGGTGCGCGGAACATCGCCCTGCAGGACTTGTGCCCGGTCAACCACACCGGGCACTTCCACATGGTGTACGACCCGTTCGTACAGGAGTTGCTGCTGACCGTGCTGGATCCGGGCAGTCCCGCGCCGGTGTGCCGGGCGGTCCCGATCGGCACTGGTATTCCCGAGGTGATCATCGCGGGCAACTCCTGAGCCGGAGGTCGCCCGAAGACCGCTCCGCGGAGGCGGTGAACAGCCCCGAGCGGAGCTACTACGACCGCAAGGCACGAGGCATACCTAGGGTCGCTTGCGTAAACGATAGTTCAATCACTGATTGAACCGTCGATGGAAACGTGTTTCACTGGTCGCATGCCGAAACAGGTCTCCGAATCGGTGAACACTCGCGAGCGTCTACTGACAGCCGCCGAACGGCTGCTGCTCGAGGGCCGCTACGACGAGGTGTCGGTGCGGGGGATCTGCGCGGAGGCCGGAGCGAATCCGGCGGCGGTGCACTACCACTTCGGATCGAAGGACGCGCTTGTCGCGGCGTTGCTGGAGGCGCGCCTGGGGCCCGTGTGGGAGGACCGGTTGTCAGCTGTCACCAGCGGACCGGGGTCGATCACCGACGTTGTCGACGCGGTGATCGAGCCCTTCGTCGAGTTGTCCGCCGATCCGGTGGGGCGCATGCACCTGAGGTTGCTGGCGCAATTCGTGCTCGGCAGGCAGGTGACCGAGTGGCGTCAGCCGTGGTTCCGCATGGATTCGTGGGTGAGCCTGTTGCCGGGGTTGAGCGAACGGGAGAGCAGGCGTCGGTGGATGTTGGCGTTCGACCTCCTCATCATGCGATTCGGCAGTGCGGAGCACCGAGAGATATCGCAGGAGGCGGTCGCCACCCTCCGGGAATTCGTGGTCGCCGGATTGACCGCGCCGACAGGAGAGAAACGATGAACGACGTATTCGCCCCGGCCCAGCTCGGGCCGATCACCCTGCGCAATCGGGTCATCAAGGCCGCGACATTCGAAGGTCGTACCCCGGACGCCGTCGTGACGGACGAATTGATCGAGTTCCACCGGGAGGTCGCAGCCGGTGGAGTCGGGATGACCACCGTCGCGTACTGCGCCGTCGCGCCCGGCGGCCGCACGGACCGGCACCAGATCTGGATGCGTCCGGATGCGGTACCCGGGCTGCGGAGGCTGACCGAAGCGGTGCACGGGGAGGGTGCGGCGGTGAGCGCGCAGATCGGTCACGCCGGTCCGGTGGCCAACGCCGCCTCCAACCGGGCTCCGGCGCTGGCGCCGAGCCGGATGCTCAGCCCGCTCTCGATGCGCATGATGCGAAGCCCCGACGAGAACGGGATCCGCGAGCTGGTGACCGCCCATGCCGACGCGGCGAAGCTGGCCGAACAGGCCGGTTTCGACGCGGTCGAGATCCATTTCGGGCACAACTATCTCGTGAGTGCGTTCCTGAGCCCGAAGCTCAACCGCCGTGCGGACCGGTACGGCGGGAGTTCGGCCAACCGTGCGCGGTTGGCGCGCGAGATCGCCGCCGCGATACGGCGAGCCGTCGGCGGCAGGCTGGCGGTGACCGCGAAGCTGAATATGGAGGACGGCGTGCGGGGCGGGCTCACGGTGCCCGAATCGGTGCAGGTCGCCGCCTGGCTGGAGGCCGACGGCACCTTGGACGCGTTGGAACTGACGGCGGGTAGCTCACTGCTCAACCCGATGCTGCTGTTCCATGGCGACGCGCCGCGGCAGTCGTTCGCCGAAGTTCTTCCAGTGCCTGCGCGATGGGGATTCCGAGCCGTGGGCAAGGCTTTCCTGAAGGAGTACCCGTATCGGGAGGCCTACCTGCTCGAGCGGGCACGGCACTTCCGGCGGGAACTGTCGATGCCGCTGATTCTGCTCGGCGGCGTCACGAACCTGGACACCATGCGGCTCGCGAGGGCGGAAGGCTTCGAATTCGTCGCCATGGGGCGTGCTCTGCTTCGGGAACCGAATCTGTTGCATCGCATCCGGTCGGATGCCTCCACCCGGTCGGCCTGCGTCCACTGCAACGAATGCATGCCCACGATCTACACGCGTACACGCTGTGTATTCCGTCCCGACTTGCCGGGGGATCCCGTCGACCTGACACTGTCGGGCGACGGTGGTGTGGAGACGTAAGCTCGCCGCACCCGCCCGGCTCGTCCTGTCGCCGGTCCAGTAGACGGCGATCAATGGCGGAAGCTCGGAGAATCCCGCCATCGCGGGTGAGGACGGCGTCGATCTCCGCTGAAGCACCCCGCCTGTGAGCGGGCCGGATACGCGCGCGAGGGCGATCTTTATCGCTGGAGACGGTTCGAGGCCGGTCTCCCGGGTATGCGCGTTGTGTCAGCTTGTTCCGATATTCCAGGAGGTTGTTGTGGCTGAACATGGAAGCGGTGCTCGTGAAGGCGTCGAAGGCGTCGTCGAAGATGTCAAGGGCAAGGTGAAGGAAGCAGCCGGTACCGTCGCCGGCCACGAGGACTTGAAGGACGAGGGCCGCGCGCAGCAGGACAAGGCGGAATCGCAGCGCGAGGCGGCCGGGAAGGAAGCCGCCGCCGAGAAGGCGAGGGCCGAGGCGGACGTCGACGAGGCGCGCCAGTCCGCGCATCAGCACGGACGCTGATTCCCCTGGGTTCATCTCCCCGTGGGTATCCGCCGCCGTCAGCCGCGCTGACGGCGGCGGATCTGCGCGGGGGTCGATGAGGCACCGGCTGATCCGACGCCGCTATGCGAATGGCTCGACACCGGCCACGAAATCGAGGTTCGTGGCTTGTTCGGCTACCTCCGGCCCCGAAGTGATGACCACTCGATTGGCGCCGCCGTCCTGAACGACTTCGGCGCGGGTTTCCCTCAGCCAGTCGAAGAACTTCTCTCGGTTCGCCGTCAGCGTGACCTCGTCGCCGGGACGCCCTGGATCCAGAAGAATGATGTATCGGCGGTCTTGCGCCGGCATCCGGCTCTCCTTTCGATCATCCTCGACGCAGTCCGATCACTGTGTCCGCCGCACGACTCGGGGAGTCGCTCTCGCCCTCGCATAGCCTCGACCGCGCGGGCGGACATGAAGTCCGGATGTTACGCGGAGACTCGTCACCATGACGGCACACGCGGCCGAAGTCGGCGCGTCCTCTTCGTCATGTCGGTCGGCGGCATTCGTCAACGGAACGTTCGCCGAACTGGTCCGCGCTGAAGCCGCCCCCGGCTGCGGTCGTTCCTGTCCGGTGTATGGCGCGCCCGGCGGCGAACGCGAAGCCGGATCACGCCCGGTCGGTTCCCGCCCGGCGCGCGGCACTGACCGCTCGCTTGGCGATCGCCCATCGGTGCACCTCGGAGGGGCCGTCGTAGATACGGAAGGGCCGAACTTCGCGGGAGAGGCGCGCCAGGGGCAGGTCGTCGGAGACGCCCAGCCCGCCGCACAGCTGAATGCTGCGATCGACGATGCGGAAGATCGCCTCGGCGGCGAAAGTCTTCGCGATGGAGGTGGCGTTGCCGGCGTGCTCCCCGTTGTCGAGTTCCCAGCAGGCGCGCACCAGTAGCGCGCGGGTGGCGGCGATGTCGATCTCGTTGTCGGCGATCATCTTCTGCGCCATGCCGAGATCGCCGATGCGCGCACCGAAGCCTTCCCGCTGAGCGACTCGCTCGACGGCGATGTCGTGGCCGCGCCGCGCCGCGCCGAGCCATCGCATCACGTGCGTCATGCGGGCGGGACCCAGCCGCACCTGGGCGTATTGGAAGCCGCGGTCGACGGCGCCGAGTACCGCTTCGTCGGGGACGAACATGTCTTCGAAGAAGACCTCGCAGTGGCCGCCGATCATGGCCCGGTCCAGCGTGGTGATGTGCCTCCCCACGCGCAGGCCGGGAGTATCGGCGGGGGCCAGGAACATGGTCGCGCCGCCACGTTGCCCCGGTTCGCCGGAGGTGCGTGCCATCACGATGAAGAAGCCGGCGCCGTCGGCGCCGGTGATGAAGTGCTTATGGCCGCTGATGCGCCAGCCACCGGCCGCGCGCACGGCGCGAGTGGCCAGCGCCGCCGGGTCGGAGCCGGCGCCCGGCGCGGGTTCTGTCATCGCGAAGGCCGAGCGCACTTCACCGCGGGCCAGCGGTTCCAGATAGCGCGACTTCTGCTCCGGGTCGGCGATGTGAGCGAGCATGTGGACGTTGCCCTCGTCGGGCGCCGCGATGTTGAGCGCTGCCGGGCCGAACAGGGAGTAGCCCGCCTCCTCGAAGACCGGCGCGCGATCCGACATCGACAGCCCGTGACCGCCGTACTCGATGGGCGCGTGCGGTGCGAAGACTCCGGCATCGCGCGCCCGCTCGTTCAGCGTGGCGCGCAATGCGTCCCCACCCGCGGCGGTGATGTCGCCGTGGTGTTCGTCCTCGATCGGCAGCACCGTCTTGCGCACGAATGCACGGGTGCGGTCGGTCAGCGCCCGAACCTCGTCGGAATAGGTCAGATCGATCGGCATCGCATTCCTCCTCGACATCCGGAGCCAGGGCGGAGAACCGATCGATCGGTCCGCCTGAACACTGTCCCACTGGTCAGCTGCGGTGTCAAAATACCAGGCAGAGCCTATATCCCCGATTGGGAAGCGATTCTCCACAGCGTTCAGTTATTCTGAACAACATGCCGAACGAGGCCGAGTACGCGACACCGCACGAGGCGATTCGCCGCGCGCGCCGCGCCGCGGGTCTGTCGCTGCGCGAAGTGGCGCGGCGTCTCGAGGTGAGCCCGGCGACGCTCAGCGCGGTGGAAACGGGAAAGACCGGAATCTCCCTCGCTCGGCTCACCCGCCTGTCCGACGTGCTCGGTGTGCCGGTCACCCACTTGCTCGGCGCCACGTCTTCCGCAGCCCGTCCGGTCACCGACCGGCCCGGGCCTGGGCCGGGTGCGCCGGGCGGTTGGCGTGTGTTCGCCCCGTTGGATGTCGACCCGGTGCTGGCGGCCGCCCTCGCCTCGTTCGTCGAAATCGGCTATCACGGCACGACCGTGCGCGCCGTCGCCCGGCGGGCGGGAACCAGCGTCCCCGGCCTCTACCACCACTATCGCGACAAGCACGACCTGCTGGTCCGAATCCTCGATCTGACCATGGACGAACTGCACTGGCGAGTTCGCGCCGCCCGCGCCGAGGGCCGCGACAGCGTCCACCGGGTGCGCCTGATCGTCGAAGCCTTGGCCCTGTTCCATACCCACCGCCGCGACCTCGGTTTCATCGGCGCCAGCGAGATGCGCAGCCTCTCGCCGGGCGAACGCGCGCGCATCGCCCGCTCGCGCAGGGACATCCAAGCCATCCTGGACGACGCGATCGCCGAGGCCCACGCCGAGCGCCGGATCCGCACAACCGATACCCGGGCCGCGGGGCGCGCCATAGCCACCATGTGCACCGCCATCCCGCAGTGGTTCCGCGAGTCCGGCCCGGCTACGCCGGAGGAGGTGGCCGCACGATACGGCGATTTCGCTCTGGGCATGCTCGGAGCCGATCCGGCGAGTTAGCCGCGGCAGCTCCTCCACCTTGGGTGGGGATCGGCTCCACCTCGGGGGGCGGACCTCAGCACTCGGGGGCCTGATGCCAGCGGCGAATCCGGCGCAGAGTTGGACAAGTCACCATCAGCGAACCGGAGCCGCCCATGTCGATCCTCAGCACAATCCCCACCTCGGCGGAACGACGTGCCACGGTTTCGACCGAAGACGGCGTGGCGCTCGCGGTCCGCGAATACGGACCGCGAGACGCCGATCTCACCGTCGTCCTGCTGCACGGACATTGCCTGCGCACCGAGTCCTGGACCTACGTCCGCGACGCGCTGCTGCGCCGCTACGCCGGCGCGCGGGTAGTCTGCTACGACCACCGCGGCCACGGAGAGTCCGCCGCGGCGTCCCGGCGGACCTACAACCTCGAGCAACTCGGCCGCGACCTGCGCGACGTTCTCGACGCGGTGGCGCCCACCGGACCGGTCGTCCTCGTCGGACACTCGATGGGCGGCATGACCGCGCTGACCTACGCCAGCCGCAATCCGCACGAGATCGGCACCCGTATCGTCGGCGTCGCACTCTTGGCGACCGCCGCGAGCGGCCTTGCCGACGCCGGTTTCGGCCGCCTCCTGCGCAACCCGGTGGTCTCGCTGTTCCAGGCGGCCGTGCGTCGTGCCCCAGGCGTGATGCACCACGCGAAGCTCATGGCCTGCAAGCTTTTCGCGCCGGTCATCCGCACCGCCGAATTCGGTGATCGCAAGGTGAGTCCTCGGGTGCTCGCCCTGGCCAACGCGATGCGCAACGAGACGCCGATCGTGACGATGGCGAGCTTCTTGAGCGACTTCATGGTCTATGACCGGACCGACGCCCTTCCGGTTCTGTCGCAGATCCCCACCTTGGTGCTGTGCGGCTCCGCCGATCTCATGACACCGCCGTCGCATTCCGTCGCCATGGCCGCCGCCGTCGAATACTCGGATTTCGTGATGGTCGATGGCGCGGGCCATTCCGTGATTCTGGAGCAGCCCGGCCAGGTGGCGGCAGCCATCGCACGGCTGATGGCGCGGGCCGACACGGTGAGCGACGATCTGCTCACCTTCGCCGCGTAGCTCGTCATGCTCCGTCGCGGTGCTTTCACGCTTCACACGCAGCGTTGGCGGAGTTTGCCGTTGACCAGCTTGCCGGTGGGGGTCCGCGGCAGGTCGTCTGCGAAGTCGAAGCTCCGGGGCACTTTGTAGCGCTCGACGCGGTCGCGCAGATACGCGCAGCTGCCCGGCGAGTTCCGAGCCGGGCTCGGCATCCGGCGTCGGCATCCGAAATCGCCGGCACGCCACTCGACTCCGGGTTCACGCTGCTGCGACTGGAATCGACGGTCATCGACTCGGGCGACGTGTTCCAGCCGCCCACGGTCACCGAGGCCGGATCCGGTCTGCCTGCCGTGCGCGGCCGCTATGACGCCAGGGTCTCTCGGCCTGATGGCGTTCGGGGCCCTGTCGTTCTTCGAAGCGAAACACCGGCGAACCTATGGAGGGGTCCCGGTATAGAGCCTTCGCAGTTTCGGGACAGCGCCGAGTTCAGAGCGTCTCGATCGGGGTAGACGCCAGTACATGAACGCAGCGATTCGCCATCACACAGTCGACATCGACGGAATCGAGATCTTCTACCGGGAGGCCGGTCCCGAGGACGCACCGGTGGTGCTGTTGCCGCACGGATATCCCTCCTCGTCGTTCCAATATCGCCATTTGATGGCCGCACTCGCCGACCGCTGGCGTCTGGTCGCTCCCGATTTTCCCGGCTTCGGGTACAGCGCCACACCGGACCGCTCTCGTTTCGCCTATACCTTCGAGGCTTACGCCGAGTTGCTCGATCGGTTCGTCACCACGCTGGGCTTGTCCCGCTACGCGCTGTACCTGTTCGACTACGGCTCGGCGGTGGGCTTCCAGTTGGCTATTCGCAACCCGGACCGGGTCACCGGCTTGGTGATCCAGAACGGCGACGCGTATGAGCAGACGCTGGGTCCGAAGTACCGGACATTGCAGGAGTACTGGGCCGACCCGACGCAGACCCGCCGGGCCGCGCTGGCCGAAGCGGTCACCGAAGGCGGTCTGCGTGAGGAAGTGCTCGGCGAGGTCCCCGCACACGTCGCGGATCGGATCAGCCCCGATCTCTGGCGGTTGTCGTGGGCGTTGATGGAACCGCGGCGGCGGGAGATCATGGTCGATCTCTTCGCGGAGGTCGGCCGGAGTGTGGCGATGTTCCCGAAGTACCAGGCGTACCTGCGCGAGCATCGCCCGCCGACCATGATCGTCTGGGGTCCATGGGACGGCTATATGCCGGAACCCGCCGCCCGCGCCTACCTGGAGGATCTACCGGACGCCGAACTGCATGTCCTCCAAGACGCGGGGCACTGGGCCCTGGAGACGCACCTGTCGGAGGTCGTCGGGCTGCTGCGGGACTTCCTGGAGCGGGTAGCGGTCGGGTGAACCGTTCCGGGGTCTGTCGCTGCCCGGCCTCGTGTCTACTCGTGCGGTTCGACGTCGAGGACGTATTCGAGGTCTTTTATTTCATCGGCCCGTTCCGGGGAACAGGAGATCACCACTCGATCGGCTCCGCAGAGTTGAACGACCTCGGTGTCGGCTGTGATCTCCAGCCACTCGAAGAACTGCGTGCGGATTCCCGTCGTGGTGGCGCTCTCGCTCAGGATCCAGGGATCCAGACGGACGAGATAGGTGCGGCGGCGTGCCGGCATGAAACTCTCCTTCGATCGTCCTGGGCTGGAGCAGTGCCTTCGGGGCCGTCGGTCGAGAAGTTCCTCGGCCCTTGTCGTCGAGTGGTCGTAGCGCGGGTCGGGGATCGCTGCTATGGGGGAGTTACCCCACCCGGTCGAGAGCACGCGCGTGCGAGGTTCGCCTGTGGTCGACCAGCGCTCCGGATCGTCCGTCCGCCGACGCACGGTTCGGTCGCCGGCCACTTGTTCGTATAGATAGCTCGCCGAAAGCAAAATCGGGCGGTGGTATGCACGAATGCAGGCATCGAAAGCTCGGATTACCGGTTTCCGGATGCTTGTGATTGAGCGATCCCTTGGTTATCGCGACATCAAGGCGTCACGGTTTTTCATCGGGAATCCTGTACGTGGCCGCAACAGTGCGTCGAGATTCACCCGAAAGGGGTGAATCAACGCGGGAAGCGAACTGTTGGAAAGGTTTTGGGAGCCATTTCCGGCTGCGGGTCCGCCGCGACTCGGCCGGTCGGGGTTGCCGGAAAGCGGCGCCACGGTAGCCCGCAGTGCGCGGCGTGGCCCACCGCTTCATCCATTCCGACGAGCGCCGTCTCACTGCCGGGTCGTGCTGCGCGTCCGGGCGCGGACGCTGAAGCTCTGCGGCGCGGGCTCGGCCGGCCGGAGGCCGGGGCGGATCGGTGGGCGGGTCGGGTGGTGCGGTACCTGGTCGACAGGCCTGACCTCGGCTCGATCGGAGCCGGATCGGCAGCTGTGCCGCAACCCGCGGAGACACCGACGGCATCACTCCCGTGCGCACGGCGGGCAAGCGGTGGTGTGGAAATCGCCACAGGTCCGAATCCCATTGTGGCACCGCGTCGCACGTGTCGCAGGCGCGATCGGGCGCGGGGGACGTCGGCGGCGGCGCTCGCTCCACCGGCGGTACAGTCGATCGGGTGATCATCGAGGCGAGTGGGCGATACAGTACGGCCGTGACAGAGCACCGATCGCCCTTCGGCGGGGATCGCTCGCAGGACCTCGGGGTGCCGCCTTCGCTGGACCTCCGCTCCGCCGACTGGTCGAGTTCCGATGAGACCCTTGCCCGGCTGTTCCAACGTGTCGAGTCGTATGCCATAGACGCACGCGATTGGTATTCGAGGGACAGACTGACGAAGCGGCGGACGAGCCTAGCCCTCACCGCGGCGATGCTCGGGCTGGGCTTACTCGGCATTCTGGTGCCACTGCTGACGACCGCCGGGGTCTCGGCCGTCGACCCGAGTTGGGGATACGCTTTGCTCACCCTCGCCGCCGGTTGTGCGGCGATCGACCGATTCTTCGGCATTTCGACAGCGTGGATGCGTGACATGCGAAGCGCGCAGTCGATCAACGCGATGTTGTGCGATTTCCAGCTCGAGTGGGCATCTGTTTCCAGGGCGCCCGCCAATTCCAACGGGGAGATAGACCGGCGGATGGTCCTGCTCCGAGATTTCTCGCACAGGGTCAACGAGGTGATCGCACGCGAGACCGATATCTGGACAGCGCAATTCCAGGTTTCGGCGGAATCGCGGATGAGCAGAGCCGACCACAGATAGAGCCGGTAGCCTCCGCCGTCCGATCGCGGGAGAGCTCTGAGGCACGCCCGGGTCACATAGCTGCACTGGCTGCCGTCGTCGCGACTCGGCGCGTGGGCGGCTCGTGACCGGGATGGCCGTGCGCGAGCAGCCACCGCGGCAAGTCGCGGCGACGGAAGCCGGTCGACCGGCTGGTCGGTCAGCCGCGTGTCTCGGCGGCCGGCTCGGGTCGATCGGCCGGCCCCTTGATCTCGACGATGGGCAGCCGCAGAGCGGCAGGCGCACCGGTCGGGACCACCGGGTTGCGCGGCGGCACCGGGGCGATGCGGCGGTAGGGCGCGCCCTGTTCGGGACGCGGATCCGGCTCACCCTTGTTCGGCCAGAGGGCAACGGCTCGCTCGGCTTGCGCGGTGATCGTCAGCGAAGGGTTCACACCCAGGTTGGCCGAGATGGTCGAGCCGTCGATGACGTGCAGCCCCGGATATCCGTGCATCCGGTGGTACGGATCGACGACCCCGGCCTCCGGGGAGTCGCCGATGACGCAGCCGCCGATGAAATGCCCGGTCATCGGGATGTCGAACAGAGCGCTCCAGCCCGCGGTCGGGATGCCGTCGATCTTGTCGGCGACCCGGTGGGCCACCTCGTGCCCGGCGGGCAGCCAGGTCGGATTCGGTTCGCCCGCGCCCTGTCTGGTGGTCATCTTGCGACCGAACAGACCACGTTTGGTGTAGGTGGTGATGGAGTTGTCGACGGACTGCATCACCAGTAGCCCGATCATCTGCTCCGACCAGCGGTGCGGGTTGTGCACGTGGAGGGCGTCGCGGCCGAGTTCGCGCATCGTCCGCGCCCACAGGCGCAGCTTCGGGGTACGCCCGTCGGGGTCGACCATGGCGGTGCCGATCAGGCCGATGGCGTTGCTGCCCTTGCCATAGCGCACCGGCTCGATGTGGGTGTCGTCATCCGGGTGAATCGATGAGGTGATCGCGACGCCTTTGGTGAAATCGGAGTCCTTGCGGCGGCTGCGTATGGACAGCAGCTCCTCGGAGTTGGTGCGCGAGAGCTCCCCCAGACGCGGAGAAATGTTCGGCAGCGACCCGCGGTCACGGAGTCGGTGCAGCAGCTTCTGGGTCCCCAGCGCGGCGGCGGCGAACACGACGTGCTCGGCGGTGAACGTCCGGCGGGCTTTGCGGATCAACCGGCCGGTGCGGGCGGTGGAGACCGCGTAACCGCCACCGGGCAGCGGTCGCACATTGGTCACGGTGGTGAGTGCGTGGACCGTCGCGCCGGCCTGCTCGGCGAGGTAGAGGTAATTCTTGACGAGGGTGTTCTTGGCATTGTGACGGCAGCCGGTCATGCATTCGCCGCAGTGCGTGCAGGTGCTGCGGGCGGGGCCGACCCCGCCGAAGAACGGGTCGGGTACATCCTGGCCGGGCCGCGCGCCGTTGCCGCCGAACAGGACGCCGACGGGGGTGCTGCGGTAGGTCGATCCGACGCCCATCTCCTCGGCCACCTGGGCCAGTACCCGGTCCGAGGGTGTGGTCGCGGGGTTGGTCGTCACGCCCAGCATCCGCTTGGCCTGGTCGTAGTGCGGGGCGAGCTCGTCCTTCCAGTCGGTGATGTGAGCCCACTGGCGATCCCGGTAGAACTTGTCCGGCGGCTCGTAGAGGGTGTTGGCGTACACCAGCGAGCCGCCGCCGACGCCCGCGCCCGCCATGATGAAGGTGTCTTTCAGCAGTGTCAGCCGCTGGATGCCGAAGCAACCCAGTGCGGGGGCCCACAGGTACTTGCGGGCGTCCCAGGAGGTCTTGGCGAATTCGTCGTCGGCGAAGCGCCTTCCCGCCTCGAGCACGCCGACCCGGTAGCCCTTCTCGGTCAGTCGCAGTGCGGTCACGCTGCCGCCGAAGCCGGAACCGACGACCACCACGTCGTAGTCGAACGTCATCTGATCTCCACCAGTTGTCGAAGTTGTTGTCGTGAGGAGGTTTGCCGGGTCAAGCGACGGGCCTGAGTTCGAAGTCTGCGACGTCGAGCTTGCGGGTGCGCAGCCGGTAGCTGGTGACGGTGCCGGGCCAGTTGTTGGTGATCCGTCCGGCGGCGTTGCGGTACCAGCTCGAGCAGAAGTTCCACGGGGTGCGGTCGAGGCGCTGCTGCAATGCGCGATCGAACCGGGCCTCGATCTCGGGACGCACCTCGAGTACGTGGCCCGGGCGTTCGGCCAGGCGCTCGACGGCTTGGCGGATATAGCGCGCCTGGGATTCGATCATGTAGACGATCGAGCCGACGCTGAGGTTGGTGTTCGGGCCGTACATCAAGAAGAGGTTCGGGTAGCCCGGAATCGTGATGCCCTGGTATGCCCGGGCGCCCTGCGACCACTCGTCGGCCAGCTTGCGCCCGGCCCGGCCGCAAATGCGCATCGGCCACAGGAACTCGGTTCCCTTGAAGCCCGTGCCGTAGATGATCGCGTCCACTTCGTGCAGCACGCCGTCGGCGGTGCGCACGCCGGCCGGGGTGATCTCGGTGATCGCGGTGGTTTCCACGGTCACGTCGGGACGGGTGAGCGCGGGTAGGTAGTCGTTGGAGAACAGCGCCCGCTTGCACCCGGCCGGATAGTCCGGGGTCAGCTCTGCCCGCAGTCGCGGGTCCGCCACCTGACGCTTCAGATGCCGCAGACCGATCCGGGTCACCAGCTTGCGGATGACCGGCACGTCGACGATTCCCAGGGAAAGGAATTCGCACAACAGCCAGAACGCGAAGCGCTCGGTGAGCCGGGTGACCGGCAGCAGCCGGAAGGCGCGGTGATGCCAGGGTTTGTACTCGACGTCGGGCTTGGGCATGATCCACGCGGCCGAGCGCTGGAACAGCGTCAGGTGCGCAACCGAGGGCGCGATCGCGGGCACGAACTGCACCGCGCTCGCGCCGGTGCCGATCACCGCTACCCGCTTGCCGGTCAGGTCGGCCTCGTGATCCCACTCGGCGGAATGGAAGGCCGTCCCGGCGAAGGTGTGCACGCCGGGGATGTCCGGCAGCGCGGGCCGGGAGAGCTGTCCGACCGCGGAGACCAGCACATCGCAGGTCAGCTGGGCGCCGTCGGCGGTGCGAACGGTCCACCGTCCGGTGGCCTCGTCGAACTCGGCGTCGGTGACCTCGCTGCGGAAGCGGATCTTGGACATCAGATCGTGATCGCGGGCGATGCCACGCAGATAAGCCAGGATGTCCGGCTGCTGGGAGAACCGCTTGGGCCAATCGGTGCGCGGCGCGTAGGAGTAAGAGTACAGCGGCGAAGGGATGTCGCAGCCCGCACCGGGGTAGGTGTTCTCCCGCCAGACGCCGCCGACCTCCTCGGCCCGCTCCAGGATCGTGACATCGTGCAGGCCGGCACGCTGGAGTTCCATCGCCATGCCGAGCCCCCCGAATCCGGTGCCGATGATGACGATCGAAGGTGTGCTCATGGACCCAACGCTATGACCTGGGCAAAGTCCGATGCCAAACACCTGAGGTCAGAAATCGACACTTTCGGCCATATCTGCGGGTGGAGCGGCCTTCACCCCGGGGTTCGGCGCGCGGAGGTAGGGTGCCGGGCACTCGCGCAGGTCTCCCTGTGACGGTGGCGCACTCCGCTACCGTCGCTGAAAGCGACTCTCCTGTCCGGCGACTCGCGCGGCGCGGTCGCCGGATCAGTGTCCCATCAGGCAGTTACAAGGTCATGCCGGATGATCACATCATCATCGGCATGCCGGGGAACATTTGGTTCCACCAGGAACGAGCCATCGCCATGATTTGATCCAAGGTCATCATTTTCTTTCGTCCTCTGCGGTATACGGCCCCGACCCATGAGTCGCCCTACCCGGTCGTCGGCACTTCTAACAACGAGAACTGCTGAAATTCTGTCCGTTCTGTCTGGGTCATGCGATTCGTCCCAGTGGTGGTGCGGATCGGCCGATGGTGGCGCTGCTTTCGCCGATGAGGCGTCGGAGGAACGCTTCTTGTTGTCGGCGGCCGTGGACAGCGGCGCGGTCCAGGCCTCCGGGAGTCAGGTGCCGGTAGGCACTGCGGGCGAGATTGACGGGGATGCGCAGGGCGGGATACCAGGGGAAGACGTAGGCGGGCAGTCCGAGGATCCGCATCGCTTTGGGTCCGAGGAATGCGCTGGTGACCGACAGGTGCTTGGCGCGGGCGAGCCGGCCGCGCAGAGCGGGCAGGTTGGGGTAGGACCAGTGCAGCGGATCGTCGGCCATGGGCAGGGCGAGCTGACGACTGGTCTCGTCGGGGTTGGTGATGGCGGTAAGGCAGTGGTCCAGAATGGCGACCCCGTCGCGGAAGCCGGTGGGAAGCCATTGTTCTTCGACGCCGATGAGCCAGCCGACGTAGCGGGTGAGGTGGGCGGCGGCGGCCAAATCGCGGGGCGAGGGGATGACGCCGAGCGCCATGCCGCCGACGACGGGTGCGAGCAGGGCCCCGACGAGAGTGGCGGCCATATCGGTCTGGTTGATCGGCAGGCCCCATTCCTCGGTGCGCCAGTCGGGCATGGCGGCGACGTGCCTGCGGACCAGGGAGTGGATGAGCCGGACATGCAGGGTGGAGCGGTAGCCGACACCGTAGCGATCCATGCCGTTCTCGGTGGACACGTCCATCGCCCATTGCAGGGTTTCGGCGAACCGGCGAGCCGGTCCCTTCTCCAAAGCGCCGGTGCGCAGGAGGGTCTTGTTGAACCCGGATGCCAGGTAGCCGCCGATGAAGGAGACGTCGCGAGCGAAGTACAGCCCGTCGTTGCCTCCGGAACGGAACACGCGCTCGCCATCGCGCAGCAGATGTGGGTCGACCCATGCCGGGGTGTCCTCGACGACGGTGAAGAACGCGCGCAGCGAGTCCGGAGCGTCGGGAACGCTGTCGACGCCCGACCGCAGCGCCTGTTCGAACAGCGGCCGCGTGGCGGCCATGCCTTCGGCGTACATCCACTCCACGAGGCGGTCCATCGGCTCGTCGCCGACCAGCAGTGATTCGCCGAGCGACTGCCAGCGCTGGGGGGAGGGCTTCCCGATGCGCAGCAGCGCGGCGATCGGAGCGAGGCCGGGTGCTTTACGGGGCCGGTCGGGGTGGCGAGCCGGAATTGTCGCGGACGCGGTCATGGTTTGGCTCCTCGTCGAGGCGGGTGATGCCGTGTTTCATCAGCGGCACGATGGTGGTGCGAATGAAGACGCGGGCGCGCTCGTCGTCGGTGAAGTCGACACTGCCGCCGCCGGGTGTGAGCATCAGCGAGTGGGCGAGGCGGGCTACGAGTTCGGCGACCGGGCGCGGGTCGTAGTCGTCGACGAGCCCCGAGGACTGGGCGCTGGTCAGCATGCCGACGATGTAATCGATACCGATGGACACCAGGCGTTCACCCTGCACAGTGGAGAACCGCAACGCTTCGTCGGGCGCCACCTGCAGCAGTTGGGTGACCAGCCGGTGGATGCGGGTCTGCAGCAGGACGTACCGCATCGTCTCCTCGATCTGGGCGTCCACACCGGCGGCGGTGGCGGCGATCGCGGTGACTTCGGCGAGCATGAGGCGGGTCTCGCGGGCGAGTACCGCTTCGATCAGGTTGTCCTTGCCCGCGAACCGGCGGTGGATTGTGATGCGGCTGAGACGGGCCACGCGGGCGATGTCCTCCATGCTGGCCCGGCGGATCCCCACCTGCAGGATGCGCTCCAGCGCGGCATCCAGGATCCTCTCGTCCACCTCGTCGGGCCGCTCCATCATGATATAAAAGTACAAAGCTTGTATCATTGTGTCAATGAATCATTCGAAGCCGCGTACTGCGACCAGTCGACACCGCTGGTCGCTGAACCGACCTCTGAAACCGCTGCTGTCCGACCGCGACGCACTGCCCGCGGCGTGAACGAGCCGCTCCGAGCGGTAACCATTTCGGCGAATTGGGTACCTCCACCGATCTCCGCCATGACTACGGTCGCGGAGGCGAACGACCCACCCGCACAGGTAATTCACACGGACGGTGACTCAGACGGCGGCGATGCCGGTTCACCGCCTGCGGATGCCGTTCTTCTGATCGTGCGCGGGCGAACGATGTGCTCAGCTCCAGGCAGGGCGGTGTAGGAGTCGTCCGCTTCTCGACAGCGCGTCTGCGGGTCAGCCGATTCCCAGGTCCTCTCGGGCCTGGTCGAGGAAGGACGTCAGGAAGTCCGTGATCCCGGCGATCATCCGGTCGACCTCGGCGAGCAGCGGCGGGCCGCTCTGACGCAGGCCCTCATCGGTCTCCGCGGCCCCGCCGCGCGCGAGGAATGGACTGAGGTGATCCTTCGTGAAGGGCACGTAGTACTCGTAGGTGAAGCTTTCCAGCGCGGGCACGAACGCAAGGTTCCCGACCAGGAGGACAGTGGTCAACGTTCGCCAGATCAGCTGTCCCTTGTCCAGGAGTTCGAGTACTTGCGCACGGACTTCCGCACGGTCGGGCGGGTTCTGGGTCAATTCACCCTTCAGGCCGCCGAGTTCCTCGACGTACGCCATGAGCGTGGCAGCGAGCTCGGTGTAGACCGTCTGCCGGTTGTCACGCACCACTTGGGCGGCCTCGGCGTGTTCTCTTCTCTCCAGCTGGCTTTTGCTGACATAGATCGCCGATCCCGCCGAGACCCCGCTGGACAGTATCGCCACGCACAACGCGGTGATCAGGGCGTAGCGGCTACTGCGGGTCACGGCCCGCACGTCTCGTTCCAGGTTCGCCGCCGACGCGGCCGCCCGTGCCGTGGCTTCACCCGGCGGCGTGGCCGAATCTTCCGTCTCGGGGTCCGAGATGCTCTCGGGCTGGGGTTTCCTCTCGGTATCCATCGGCTGCACCGATCCTGTTCCGACCTGGGTTCACGCTGGCTGGTGCTCGAACCCAGCGTCTCCGGGTGACCGGCGCCGCGACAGAGTAGTGGGCTACTCGATTCGGAGCTATGTGTCCGGGTCTTCGTCCTGGTCGGCGTGCGGTCCAGGGCCTGCCAGGTTGCGAGGGGCATTGCCGGACCGCTCGGCGGACCGGCCGCCGAGGATGCTCTCTTCTCGGGCATCCTCGGCAGTGTCATCGGCGGAGATGTTGTCGGGTCGGGTCATAGGTGGCTCCCTCGGGTGAACTGCTGAGTATCGACCGATCAGCTCGCGGCGCGGTCGCGGAAATCGAGTACGAGACCCGCGTCCCACGCTCGCTCGATGATGTGGGCGATATCGATATCTCGTACGTCGCTGAACTCGGGGCCCGCGAACAGGTCATCGATGTAGCGCAGGATGTACTCGGCCACCATGGAGTCGACCCGCCCGACGCCTCCGACGACGCGGGAAGTGAGGTCGCGGGCGCGCATCCTCACGGTGAGGTCCTCGGCGCGGACATCGTCGGTGCGTATGAACAGTCCGCACGGTTCGCGGGGGATCAACGCGAGCCGGATCAGTACCCGTACCGCGCCGATGTATCGCAGCGTCCGTCCCGGCAGGCGGACGCGCAGGCGCAGCAGGATCGGTACCGCGATCGTCATATCCCAGGCGCCCGAATCGCATCGCGTGGCGTGCACGGGTCCGGTTTCGCCGATGGCGGTGGCGTGGACGAGTCCGTTCAACGCCACCGGTATCGGGCCGATCTCGATCCGCTCACCCACGATCTGCGCGACAACGTCGGCGATTCGCTCGGGTGTCGCGGCGGCACGCAACACTCGATCGGCGAATTCCGTGCGCGACAACACCTCCGCCGGCACGCTGCCGGCTACGGTCTCGCGATGTTCGGCCATGTCGCTACCTCCGTCGTCAGCGGTCACCCGGAGTCGGGCGGATGCACACCGCACGTAGGTGACAACTACCCCGCCATCGCGATCTCAATCGAGAAAGCCGCCGCTGACGAGCCGCGGCCGACCGGCTTGCATCGGCCGAACCTGCCGTGTTCAGTTGCCGTACTGTTTCGTCTCAGGTCGCTCGATCATGAGCCCGTGAGCCGGTTGCTCTGCCACCGGCCGATGCTCGACTCCGCGCGGAACGACGAAGATATCGCCGGGACCGAGCGTCACCGGTTCGCGGTCCTGCAATTCGATGCGGAAGGTACCGCTCCAGCACAGGAACAGCTCGTCCTCGTCGTGGTGATGCCAGGGGAACGCACCGTGGAAGCGGGCGATGCGTACCACGGCGTCGTTCGCCGTGGCCAGGTCCCGCGGCTGCCACGGTCCGGTCAGGTCGTCGATGACATCGGTGATCGAAATCTTGCTCACGGCTTCATCCTGGCGACGGTTGGGGCTGGACCCTAGAGCCAATCGGGGCAGAATGGTTTGCTTATGGAGCCAATCGAACTCGCCGACCGTCTCGGTCGCTGGTCCGCCGACCGAGGGCCGTTGTATCTGTTGTTGGCCGGGCGATTGCGGACGTTGATCGATGACGGCGAGCTGCGGTCGGGCACGCGATTGCCGCCCGACCGCAGGCTGGCGAAAGCACTTGCGGTGGGCCGCAGTACGGTCGTGACGGCCTACGACCTGCTCAGCGCGGAGGGGCGAGTGGTGCGCAGGCAGGGGAGCGGCACCCGGGTCGCGGGGCCCGCGGCGATCCCGGCCCGGGAGACCACCCATTCTCCGGCCTTCTTGCAGCTGCTCGAACCGGACGGCGATGTCATCGCGCTCGCCTGCGCGGCCCCTACGACACCGCCGCCCGAGGTGATACTCGCGTATCAGCAGATCCTCCCCGAACTCGCTGCGGCCGACGGCGACATCGGGTATCGGCCGACCGGGCATCCGCTGTTGCGCAGGGCAGTCGCCGAGCGATACCGAGAACGTGGCGTGCCGACCGATCCGGAGCAGATTCTCGTCACCGGTGGGGGACAGCACGCACTGTCATTGCTCGCCCGCGCTCTGCTGCGGCCCGGCGACCGCGTACTGGTGGAGGCGCCCACCTATCCCGGTGCGCTGGAGGCGTTCCGGGAGGTGGCGGCGATAACGCGGACAGCTCCGCCGGGCCTCGGTGCGGTGACCCCTGCGGCGCTCGCCTACGTCGTAGCGACCTACCAGAACCCCACGGGCGCGGTTCTTCCCGCGCTGGCCCGGCGGACGCTGGTCGAGTCGGCGAGAACGGCCGGGGTGCCGCTGATCGACGACGAGGTGCTGACCGACCTCGGATTCCCGGGCACCGATCCGCCGCCCCCGCCGTTGGCAGCCTACGACGAGTCCGTGATATCCATCGGTTCGCTCAGCAAGATCGTCTGGGGCGGACTGCGCGTCGGCTGGGTGCGGGCACCGAGTCCTGTGATCGCCCGGTTGGCCCGGGTGCGCGCCGTGCACGATCTCGGCGGCAACATCCCGGCTCAATTGGCCGCCGCCTGGCTGCTTCGCGACCTGCACACGCTGCGCGAGCGAATCGCGCAGCAGCGCAAGGACAGTCATGATGTCCTGGTGACCGAGCTGACCGAGCGACTACCGGGATGGGAGGTTCCCACGGTGTCCGGCGGTCAGACACTCTGGATCCGCCTGCCCTACGGGGACGGCACCTCGTTCGCCCAGCGCGCCTTGCGGCACGGTGTCGCGATCCTGCCCGGCGCCGGTCTCGACGCCTCCGGCGGCAGCATCGACTACGTCCGGATCAGCTTCGTCGCCGATCCCGGCTCCTTGCGCGAGGCCGCGCGACGCTTGGCCGAGGCATGGCGGAGCTATGAACCACCTGACCGGCCCGCTCCGGCGCCGCCGCCACTGGCTGTCTAGGCCGCTGCTCATGTCGCGGTTCATTCGTGCTGCCGCTCGCCTTTCGACACGCGGACCGCGCTCGGCCCAGCCGACACCGGAGATCGGACAGCCCTCGCTGTGCTCATGTACCGCTGATGGTTGCCGCGTTCAGCAGGGTCGCGGTCAGTCGGGACAGGCGGTCGGCGGCTTCGGGATCGAATGGTTCGCCGTGGACGTCGATGGGATCGTCCTGCATGAATGCGCTCAGCGGCGCGGTCGGCGGGTGATCGAGGTGGCGGAGGATCCGGGTGAGAGCAGCTTCCACCGGTTGCCCGCGCTTTCGCATGTCAGCGACCAATTCAGCGCTGGCGGCATCGTATTGCCCGGTGAATCCGGTCGCCGTCAGCCCAGGGTGGAGCAGTATGTAGCGGATTCGGCTGTCGGGGTAGCGGCGAGTGAAACCGACCGCCAGGAGATCGCTCAACTTCCCGCACTGCCTCATGACCGCGTCGGGATCGTAGGCGCCGGCGAACTGCAAATCGTCCCAACGGATTCCGTCGAGGTCGCCGCCGGGGCCTGCCAGGTCGAGAATCACTGGTGAGGCGGCCGTCGCCATCTGTGTCACGAGCCCGTGTCCGAACAGGTACCTGCTCGAGTAGAACAAGGCGAAATTCGCTTCGAAGCCTTCGGAAGTGACGAACCGGGTGGCGCGGTAATACCGCGCGCCGAGCACGAGTCTGTCGACTACCGGGTAGGTCGCCGTGATCTGCTCGATCACCCGCCGGTTCTCCGCTATCAGGCTCAAGTCCGCTCGAATGAATTCGATCCGCGCCTCAGCGCCGAGTTCGGCCGCGGCGTTCAGGACCGCTTGTCCCTTGGACGCGTCGGTGCCGATGACGACTACCCGGTCGCCACGACGCAGGTAGGTCGACGCGAGCGCTTTCCCCATGCCATCGGTCCCGCCGGTGATCACAACCGTCTTCACGAATCTTCCTCCTGATCGAACTGATGAGATCAGTCAACTAGACTGAACAGTCTATGTCAATCAGTATGATCTAGTAGACCGGCGAGTTCACATAGCTGCCCGTGCGATTACGATGGGCTGATGATCGTGTCGCAACCCCCTTCGTCCCGGCAGCTGCCGCCGCGGGGGCGTATCGACAAACGGCAGGCCATCATGGCCGCGGCGTTCACCGTTTTCGCCCGTGTGGGATACGCGCAGGCCCGGATGGATGACATCGCTGCCGAGGCCAAGGTTGCGAAGGCCACCGTCTACCACCACTTCCACGACAAGGAGTCCTTGTTCCGTCAAGCGGTGCAGTCGCTTTCGGAGACCGCGCTGGCCGCCAACCTGGCCGCTGTCGAGCGGCTGGCATCGCCCGGTGATGATCTGGGCATCGGATTGACGGAGGTCGGGCTACAGCTGGTCCAGTGCTATTGCGCCGCGGAATCGCGTGCGTTGCGGCGCCTGGTCTGCGCGGAAGCCGCGCAATTCCCAGATCTGGTCGAACTCGTCACCGAGGTTTCCCGCCGGGCTACCGCGGCCCTTGCCGATCGGCTCGCACGCCTGTCACTGGCGGGCCGCCTCGACATCGATGATCCGGACATCGCCGCTGCCCAGTTCACAGCGCTGCTCGCCGGTCCCGCCGACGGTATGCTCCGGCTCGGCGCGAGCCCGGTCGCTGATGCGGAACTGCACGCCCTCACCCGCTCCGCGGTGACAACCTTCCTCAAAGCATTCGGCCGATGAACTTCGACCCTGTGGAATCCTCCGCCGAACGGCCTCAGCGCCTATAAATGTCGGCGCAGGCGGCGCCCGCGCGCACAAGCGGAGGCTGACGTCGGCTGGGGGCTACCGCACGTAGCGGCGGACGACTATCGCGGCTCGAATACACCGCACCGCCGACACGCCAGATCTAGGCACCGCCGTGCCCTCGGAGCGTCCGCGACTCCACCGTGGGCGACCCGGTGTGGTTCACCGAGCATCGCGGGTGGGTCCCAGCGGTGTGGTCGAGCTGGAGTCGCGCGGGGGCAGCGGTCCGAGCATGATCCGGTCCAATTCGGCGCGCAGTTGCCCTACCGTGCGCTGACCACCCGAGCCCGGGAGTTCGGTGACGATCCGCTGGGCCAAGTCGCGCACGCGCACGTTGGTGTTCTGCGAGCAGGACCGCATCAACGCGAACGCTCGCTCGTCGCCGATTCCGTACAACAGCATCACGATGCCTTTGGCCTGCTCGATCACCGCGCGGGTGGCCTCGAACGCGAACCGTTCGACATCGTCTGGCGGCGTGGGCTCTGCGGTAGTCACACCCCACGCCTACCCGGCATCCGCCGTGATGTAAACACCATGCGCCGGACGAAAAAAATCTGCACTGATGGTTGTAGACATTTTTAGAGACGCGGTATACAGTCACTGTCGTTGGAGATGAAGAGTCCAGTGGCCGGGCAGGTGAACTGCCCGGAATGCAACATCCACCATCCCCTCCGGCGGAGAAGAGAATCCGGTGCAGTCGGCCGGACCGCCGGAGGGGATGACGAAATACCGCAGACAGGTCCGTCAACCCGGGAGGTGGTCGCTGAAACCGTTACCTACTCGCTGCGTGCCAGGGAAGTATCGGGCGCGGTGGCAAACGCCGACCCTGTCGGTCGGCGGATGGATTTGAAATCAAACCCCCTTCGAAAGATCTCGGGCCCCGGCGCACTGTGCGCCGGGGCCTGACGGCGTTGACCCCGAGAGGTGTTGTGGACCAACCGAACACGAACCCGACCAGCGGCTCCAGTGCCGCGGACCGGCTCGCTGACGACGACTACCCCGCTTACAGCATGGGCCGGGCAGCGGAAATCCTCGGCGTCACCCCGGCCTTCCTGCGTGGCCTCGACGCCGCCGAGTTACTGACGCCACAGCGCTCCGAGGGCGGGCACCGCCGCTACTCCCGCCACCAATTGCGCCTCGCCGCCCGCGTCCGCCAGCTCGTCGACGACGGCAACACCCTCGAAGCAGCCGCCCGCATCGTCATCCTCGAAGATCAACTCGCCGAGGCTCGACGCCGCAACACCGAACTCCAGCACACCCTCGACCAGCGCGCCGACACCGCCGCCCACCCCGAATGAGCTGGGATAGCGGTTACCGCGCACCTTCCCACTGAGCACAACAGACAGTGGGATCACCGGGGCCGCCATATGCATCTTCGTCGATGCGGCGGGGCAGAGGCTTCAGGGCAGAGCCGTACCCGACGAAGACGCTATCGCGACGATCGTGGCGGCCCTCAACCGCTCACTGGGCACCTGCATCGGCATCTCTCGGGCGCATTCCTGACGAGAACGGCGTGGCCGGGAACATCGACCCTCGATGCCGACCGGTCTTTGTCGGGGCCGTGGTCAGCCCGAGGCCGGCCCTGGATAGAAGTCGGTCAGGCGAAAACCGGATGCCGAGCGGTGCGCCTCGTCAATGATACTTTCAACAGATGTAGTCGCCGGTGTCTCCGTGTTCAGCAGCCAGCACAGCACCGATGGTCAGCGACCCGTCGTACGCGGTGTCGCGTCCGAATCGGGTGGGGCAGAACGAGGATGAGCATGACGGATACGGCGGCAGCTGCCCGCATCGGAACCGAGCAGACAGTGACGGCCGCGGGCCAGGTCGAGTTGCGCCAACTGCTGGCCGGGTTGACGGCGGTGCGCGACGGTGATTTCGGCACCCGGCTACCGACGGACGCCGACGGGCTACTCGGTGAGATCGCGACGGTGTTCAACGGCATGGTGGACCAGCTGTCGCTGTTCACCTCCGAGGTCACCCGCGTCGCGCGCGAGGTCGGTACGGACGGGCGGCTGGGTGGTCAAGCCGAGGTGCCCGGCGTGTCCGGCACCTGGAAGGACCTCACCGACTCGGTGAACGCGATGGCGGGCAACCTGACCAGCCAGGTGCGCGACATCGCCCAGGTCGCGACGGCCGTGGCGCGCGGCGACCTCTCCCAGAAGATCGACGTGGACGCGCGCGGTGAGATCCTGGAGTTGAAGGACACCGTCAACACGATGGTGGACCAACTGTCCGCGTTCGCGGACGAGGTCACCCGCGTGGCGCGCGAAGTGGGTTCGGAGGGCCGGCTGGGCGGTCAGGCGGAGGTGCCCGGCGTCGGCGGCGTGTGGCGCGATCTCACCGCCTCGGTGAACTTCATGGCGGGCAACCTGACCGACCAGGTCCGCAACATCGCCCAGGTGACGACCGCGGTGGCCCGGGGCGATTTGAGCCAGAAGATCACGGTGAGCGCCCGCGGCGAGATCCTGGAGTTGAAAAACACCATCAACACGATGGTCGACCAGCTGTCGTCCTTCGCCGACGAGGTCACCCGGGTGTCGCGCGAGGTGGGCACGGAGGGCATCCTCGGTGGTCAGGCGGATGTCAAGGGCGTCTCCGGTACCTGGCGCGACCTCACCGACTCGGTCAATTTCATGGCGGGCAATCTGACAGCGCAGGTGCGTTCGATCGCTCAGGTCGCCACCGCGGTGGCCCAGGGTGATCTGTCCCAGAAGATCAGGGTGGACGCGCGGGGCGAGATCCTGGAGTTGAAGAACACCATCAACACGATGGTCGATCAGCTCTCGGCGTTCGCCGACGAGGTCACCCGCGTCGCCCGCGAAGTGGGCACCGAGGGCCGGCTGGGCGGTCAGGCGGACGTCAAGGGCGTCTCCGGCACCTGGAAGGACCTCACCGAGTCGGTCAACGTGATGGCCGACAACCTCACCGCGCAGGTGCGTTCGATCGCGCAGGTCACGACCGCGGTCGCCCGCGGCGACCTGAGCCAGAAGATCCGGGTGGACGCGCGCGGTGAGATCTTGGAGCTCAAGGAGACCATCAACACGATGGTCGATCAGCTCTCGGCCTTCGCCGACGAGGTCACCCGCGTCGCCCGAGAGGTCGGCACCGAGGGCAACCTCGGCGGCCAGGCGACGGTGCGGGGTGTGTCGGGCACCTGGAAGGACCTGACCGACAACGTCAATGTCATGGCCTCCAATCTGACCGGCCAGGTGCGCTCGATCGCTCAGGTCGCCACGGCGGTGGCGCGCGGCGATCTGAGCCAGAAGATCACCGTGGAGGCGAAGGGCGAGGTCGCGGCGCTCGCCGGTGTGATCAACACGATGGTCGACACGCTGTCCGCGTTCGCCGACGAGGTCACCCGTGTCGCCCGGGAGGTCGGCACCGAGGGCATGCTCGGCGGTCAGGCGCGGGTACCGAACGTGGCGGGCACCTGGAAGGACCTGACCGACAACGTCAACTCGATGGCGAACAACCTGACCAACCAGGTCCGCAACATCGCCCAGGTCACCACCGCGGTGGCGCAGGGCGATCTGACCCGCAAGATCGACGTGGACGCTCGCGGCGAGATCCTCGAGTTGAAGACCACGATCAACACGATGGTCGACCAGCTTTCCGCGTTCGCGGCCGAGGTGACGCGCGTCGCCCGCGAGGTGGGGTCGGAGGGCCGGCTGGGCGGGCAGGCCGAGGTCGAGGGAGTCTCGGGCACGTGGAAGCGGCTGACCGAGAACGTCAACGGGCTGGCGGGCAACCTGACCCGCCAGGTCCGCGCCATCGCCGCGGTCACCAGCGCCGTGGCCGAGGGCGACCTGACCCGCTCCATCACCGTGGAGGCCTCCGGCGAGGTCGCGGAGCTGAAGGACAACATCAACGCGATGGTGGAGTCGCTGCGTGAGACCACCATGGCCAACCAGGATCAGGACTGGTTGAAGACCAACCTGGCCCGCATCTCCGGTCTCATGCAGGGACAGCGCGACCTGCATGTGGTGGCCGGGTTGATCATGGACGAGCTGGCGCCGCTGGTCTCCGCGCAGTTCGGTGCGTTCTACCTTGCCGACGACAGCGACGAGCAGCCGGAGCTGCGGCTGATCAGCTCCTACGGCAGTCCGGAGGAACCGGGCAGCCCGACGCGGTTCGCCTTCGGCCAGTCCCTGGTAGGCCAGGCCGCCCGCAGTCGCCGCACGATCGCCGTGGAGAACGTGCCCGGCGACTACGTCACCATCTCCTCCGGACTGGGACAGATCGCGCCGCTCAACCTGCTGATGCTGCCGATCGTGGTGGAGGATCAGGTCCTCGGTGTGATCGAGCTGGCTACGCTGCACCGCTTCACCCGCATCCACCGGGACTTCCTCGACCAGCTGATGGAGACGGTGGGCGTCAACGTCAACACCATCATCGCCAACGCCCGCACCGACGAGCTGCTGGTCGAGTCCCAGCGCCTGACCACCGAACTGCAAGCCCGTTCCGAGGAGTTGCAGGTGCAGCAGGAAGAGCTGCAGCGATCCAACGCCGAGCTCGAGGACAAGGCGGCTCTGCTGGCCATGCAGAACCGCGACATCGAAGCCAAGAACCTCCAGATCGAGCAGGCCAGGCAGGAATTGGAGACCCGCGCCCAGCAGCTCGCGCTCGCTTCGAAGTACAAGTCGGAGTTCCTGGCCAATATGAGCCACGAACTGCGCACCCCGCTGAACAGTCTGCTGATCCTCGCGCAATTGCTGGCCCAGAACCCGAGCCGCAACCTCACGCCCAAGCAGGTCGAGTACGCGGGCATCATCCACTCGGCGGGCTCGGACCTGTTGCAGCTGATCAACGACATCCTCGACCTGTCCAAGGTGGAGGCGGGCAAGATGGACCTCACACCCGAGCGCGTGTCGTTGCGTCAGCTGCTGGACTACGTCGAGGCCACCTTCCGGCCGATGACCACCCAGAAGAGTCTGCGCTTCCGCGTCACGACTTCGCCCGGCCTGCCGTTGGACCTGCTCACCGACGACTCCCGGCTGCGTCAGGTGCTGCGCAATCTGCTGTCCAACGCGGTGAAGTTCACCGAGACCGGGTCGGTGCAGCTGCGGATCGAGCCCGCGGAGGCGAGCGAGCTGCCCGCCGCCGTGCGCCAGCACGGCCCCGCCGTCGCGTTCCGGGTGATCGACACCGGTATCGGCATCGCCGAACACCAACTGGAGTCGATCTTCGGCGCGTTCCAGCAGGCCGACGGCACGACCAGCCGCAAGTACGGCGGCACCGGCCTCGGCCTGTCGATCAGCCGGGAGATCGCCTACCTGCTCGGCGGCGCCATCAGCGCCGAAAGCACGCTCGGCCAGGGCAGCACGTTCACGCTGTATCTCCCGGTCGCCCGGCCGGACTTCCAGGACGCGCCGCCCCGTGAGCGGGAGGACGACGCACAGCAGCCCGACAGCCGCCCGGCGCAGATTCCGGCTCCCGCCACGCCCCAGCAGCACCGCCGATTGCTGGTCGTGGAGGAACGCCCGCAAGGCCTGCTGTCGCTGGTCGCGCAGAGCGCCGTCGCCGAACTGGCGGACAGCAACGACCCACGCGGTCCGGTCCAGGTCGTCACGACGGTCGGGGTGGAAGAGGCGGCGGCGGCGCTGGCTGCCGAAGCGTTCCACTGCGTGGTGCTCGAGATGGACATGCCCGACGGCGCCGCGCTGCGATTCCTGGAGACGATGGACGGAGACGCCGCGTTGAGCGGCGTGCCGGTCCTCGTCCACAACCGCAGGCTCGACGCCGAGCAGGAACGCGTGCTGCAACGTCGCGCCACACGCCAGCCGTTGGAGTTGCTGTCCAGCCTGGACGATCTGCGGGAACGGATCGTTCTGCACGTCACCGCCGAGGCGCCCGGCGACATGGTGCCCCTGGTACGTCGCGAGGACGCACCGGCCGCCGCGCCGCACCATCCCGACGGCAAGCTCGCAGGCCGCACGGTGCTCATCATCGATGACGACGCCCGTAACCTTTTCGCGCTCAGCAGCATCCTCGAACTGCACGGCATGAGCGTGCTGCACGCGGAGGACGGGCGCGAGGGCATCGAGAAGCTGCTCGCTCACCCGGAGACGGACCTGCTCCTGATGGACGTGATGATGCCCGAGATGGACGGTTATACCGCGACGGCGAAGATCCGCGAGATGCCGCAGTACGAGAACCTGCCGATCATCGCCGTGACGGCCAAGGCGATGCTGGGCGACCGCGAGAAGAGTCTCGCCGCAGGCGCCAACGACTACGTCACCAAGCCGGTCGACGCGGACGCGTTGATCGCGTGCATCCAGCACTGGCTGGGTGTCTGATGACCGACCTGGAAAGCCCCGGCACAGAGACCGATACGACACCGAACGAGCCCCCGGGCGCCGGGGCCACCGTCCACCGCCTCGCGGCCACCGTGGAGCGGTTGCGCCAGCAGATCCAGCAGGCTCAGGCGACCGCCGACGGACGCGCGCTGATCGAGATGGCCAAGGGCGTACTGGTCGAACGGCTGCGCTGCGGGCCCGCGCAGGCGGTGCGGCAGCTCGAGGCCCTCGCCGAGCAAGCGGGCATCACTCCCCTGGAGTTGGCCGCCGACCTGGTCAACCAGGCGGCGCAGGACAAGGTCAGCGCGGTGGTGGGGGAGTTCCTGCTGCGTACCGCCACGCCGGAGGAGCCATCGGCGGCTGTGCGGTTGCGCACCGCCGAGAGCGGGCTGCTCGCCGCCGGCGACACGCAACGCGTGGCGGAGTCGGTGCTGGAGCACGCCGTGACGCCGCTGGGCGCCACGGCAGTGGCGATCTGGTCCGCGGGAGCAGACGCGTCGCTGACCCTGGCGGGTTTCGCCGGCATCGGCCCGCACGAGGCCGAGCGATGGCGGTATGTGCCGCCCGGCGTGGCCACCCCGGCCCGGCAGGCACTGGTGGAGCGCAACGCGGTGTGGATCGAAGACCTGGGCCGGTCCGGCCTGCCGTCGATCGGTGACCGCGACGGCGGCCGCGCGGCGATCCCGGCGGCCGCTGGGGGCAAGCTGCTCGGCGTGCTGGAGGTGTGCTGGCCGCAGCCGCTCGAGCCGCAGCCGCCGCAGGTGCACCGGCAGTTGGAGGCGCTGGCCGAGTTGTGCGCGCACACCTTGGAGTCGGACCTGGCCCCTGTGCGCACACCGGTCCAGCCCGACGTCGCGGAACTCGTACGGCTCGCGGACGGACTTTTCGACCCGGCGCTCGTGCTGCTGCCCCACCACGACGACAGCGGCACGCTCGTCGACTTCTACATCCACCACGTCAACAGTTGCTTCGTCGATCCGGCAGGCCGTCCCCGCGGCCTGGTCAACGGCGCACTGCTGCTCGAGGCCTACCCGCTGGCCGCGGGCGAGGGGCAGTTGTTCGGGCGGATCGAGCACGTGTTCGCCACTGGCGAGTCCTACCGCACCGACCGAGCGATGCTGACCGAACTGGTCGATCAAGTGCCGCTGACCGTTTCGACCGCGCTCAGCATCAGCCGCCATGGCGACACCGTGCTCGTGGTATGGCGGGTGGAGGACGAGACAGCGCGGCTTGCGACCCTGTTGCAACACGCGCAGCGCCTGGGCCGGGTCGGCGGGTTCGAGGAGAACGCGGCCACCGGCGAGATCACTTGGAGCAGCCAGCTTTTCGCCCTCTACGGGCTGGCCCCGACCGCGACCCCGATTCCGCTCGCGCAGTTGCCCGGGCACGTCCACGCCGACGACGCCGATGCGGTGGGACGGTTCCTGCGGACTCTGCTGCGCTACCGTCGCTCGGCCTCCACCGCGTTCCGCCTGATCCGGCCGGACGGCGTGACCCGGCACATCCGGATCGTTGCCGAACCGGTCCTGGAGGCGGGGCACCTTGCCGTCATCCGCGGCGCCTATCAGGACATCTCCGCCCAGCACTGGACCGAGGTCGCGCTGTCGGCGACGCGCGACCGGCTCGCGCACACCGAGCAGCACGCCGCCGAACAGAGCCTGCTGGCGCGGCAGCTCCAGCAGGCGATCATGCCGGACGCGCAGCCGTCCATCGAGGCGTTCGGGCTGCGCATCGCGGTGCGATACCGACCCGCCGAGCAGGACCACACCGTCGGCGGCGACTGGTACGACGCGGTCGTGCTGCCTTCCAAGCAGATCATGGTGTCCGTCGGCGACATCACCGGCCACGGCATCAAGGCGGCCACCGGCATGGTCGTGCTACGCAACGCCCTGCGCGGCCTCGCCGCCACGGGCGCAGGACCGGGTCAGATGCTGACCTGGCTGAACCAGGTGGCCCACCACCTGACCGACAACATCTTCGCCACCGCCATCTGCGGGCTCTACGACCCGCACACCCGGGTGCTGCGCTGGGCCCGGGCGGGCCATCTACCCCCGGTGCTGATACGCGACGGCCAAGCATCCAGCCTGCCCATGCTGGCGGGGATGCTCCTCGGCGCTGTCGCGGAAACGACGTTCGAGGAGGCCGAACTCCAACTGGAACCCGACGACACACTCCTGCTCTACACCGACGGGCTGATCGAGCGCCGGGATCGGCTGCTCGACGAGTGTGTGGAACGGCTGCTCGCGACGTCGGCACAGCTCACCGGTAGCTTGGACGACCGTCTCGACGAATTGCTCGACGGTAGCGACGCCGACACCGACGACGACACCTGCGTGGTGGGCATCCAAGTGGGACCTGGCCAGGACTCGTCGAGCAACTGCTAGCAGCCCTACGCACCCGGCTCCACGGCGACGTACGGCGCTGCACCCGGGAGGGCCTTCATGCAGGCGTCGCCGTCGGCGCGAGCCCGCCCGGTTCGGCGGGACGCCGGCCTGCTCGCGGAGCCAGGTCCGTGGGCGCGGTGAATGTGCTCCTAAGTGGCGGCGGCAGGGAGCATGATGGGACAGATGAGTGATGCCAGTGGGCCGGACGCCGCGGCCGGGCCGGACAGCGCCGGGCCGGAAGCGGAGGGCCGTGACCGGGTCGGCAGTTTCCGGTTCTGGTTCGACGATCAGCGTTGGGAATGGTCCGACGAGGTCGCCGAGTTGTACGGCTACGTCCCTGGTCAGGTGCATCCGACCACCGAACTGGTGCTGTCCCACAAGCACCCCGCCGACCGCGCCGCGGTGGCCGACGCTTTGGCCATCGCGGTGCGCGATCACGGTGCGTTCTGCAGCCGCCACCGCATCATCGACACGGCGGGCCGCCTCCGCCACGTGCTGGTGGTCGCCGACCATATCTTCGACGCCACCGGTGCGGTCGTGGGCACCTCCGGTTATTTCATCGATCTGACCGCCACCGTCGACCAGCAGCGACGCGAAGCCATCGATGAAACGCTGCCGGAAGTGGTCGAGGCCCGCGCGGCGATCGAACAGGCCAAGGGAATGCTGATGCTCGCCTACGGGCTGACCGCCGAGCAAGCTTTTCAGGTCTTGCGGTGGCGGTCGCAGGAAACCAACACCAAACTGCGGGTGCTGGCGACCAAACTGGTCACCGTGGCGGCGGCGGGCGGTGGTGGCCCTGTCCAGCTACGTACCCAGCTGGACCATCTCCTGCTGACCATCCACGAGTATCCCGACTGACCTCGGCAGCGCCCCCGGCGTTTGAGCACCGTCGCTCCGGGCACAACTCGTTCAACGCGGAGCACTGGCATTCCGCGTGTGATCGAGAGACGCGTTCGAGCGAGGCGAAACGAGATGGCGACAGATCGCGGCGGACTGAACCGGTACGAGAGCAGCGCCGAAGATCCGGCGAGTACGCAGGATCACGTCCAGGCGCGAGGTCGGGCGACCGATACCGGAGCCCGGCCGGATCTCGACTCGAACGAGCCGAGCAGCCCGGCCGAACTGTCGAAACCGTCGTTGCTCGCGGTCGTCAAACGCGCGGCCTCCGAATTCCAGCGCGACAACCTGACCGACTTGGCCGCCGCACTCACCTACTACGCGGTGTTGGCTATCGTGCCGGGCCTTATCGTCCTGGTGTCGCTGCTCGGGCTGCTGGGGCCCAACGCCGCCGACGAGCTCGTGAGGCAGGCGCAGCAGATCGCGCCGGGCTCGAGCGCCGACTTCGTGCACACACTCATCACCCAGGCTCAGGCCAACAAGCAAGGCGCGGGCCTCGGGGCGATACTCGGTCTCGCCGTTGCGTTGTGGTCGGCGTCGGGCTATGTCGCCGCGTTCATGCGCGCATCGAACGTGGTGTACGGCATCGGGGAGGGGCGCCCCATCTGGAAGACCACGCCGATCCGGCTCGGCGTCACCATCGTCGCGGTGATCCTCCTGGTGATCAGCACGGCCATAGTCGTGGCGAGCGGTCCGGTCGCCCAGCAGATCGGCGACTTCCTGGGTGTCGGGAACACCGCGGTGACGATCTGGAACATCGTGAAGTGGCCGGTGTTGTTCGTCCTGCTGTCGGTGCTGCTGGCCATCCTGTTCTGGGCCAGCCCGAACGCCCGACAGGGCGGGGTGAAATGGATCAGCCCTGGCGGCGTTGTCGCAGTCCTCATCTGGCTGATCGTCTCGGTGTTGTTCGCCGTCTATATCGCCAACTTCTCCTCCTACGACAAGACGTACGGGTCGCTGGCGGGTGTCGTGATCTTTCTCGTGTGGTTGTGGCTGAGCAACATCGCGCTGTTGCTGGGCGCCGAGATCAACGCCGAGCTCGATCACGGCAAAGCCATCGCTCAGGGCTTGCCGGAGGACGTTGAGCCTTTCGCCGAGCCGCGTGATACCCGCAAGCTCGGCGCGGCGGAAAAGGAAGCAGCACAGGCCGCGAGGTCCGCTCGGCGCGAGTGAAACGCGGGGTGTATCTTCGGCGCGTTCCAGTCCGATGAACTGCCGATATTTGAGACAATCAGGGTGGACGCGTACTCGGTGCGCACAGGATCTTTTCATGCGCGTCAGGCCTCCAATTGTTCCGCCGTGAGCATTCACGGTGCGGGAGTCGGCGATATCGAACAAACGACTTCGTACGGCGAGCACGTTCGATTCATTGCGATGCATCAAGAGATCAGCGAGGACTCTCGGCATGGCTCGATACCTGTTGGCAGCGAGTCCCATACCCGGGCATGTGGCGCCCATGCAAGCCGTCGCGGCCGACCTGCGGCGGCGTGGTGATCAGGTGCGCTTGGTCGCCGGAAAGGCGTTCGGCGCATCCACCCGAGCGCAGGACGTCGAATTCGCGGTGTTGCCGCGAGACGCGGAGATGGCGCGGGCCGCGCCGCCACGGGGCCGATCGTCGGATCTGGTCCGGCGGTGGCGAACCGGCCGAGCGGAACTGCGGTCGGCTTTCCTCGCCCCGATCTCGGCGCAGTACCGCGCGCTGGTCACCGAACTGGATGGAACGGAATACGACGCCGTTCTCGTCGATGTGATGTTCACCGGGGCCATTCCGCTGTTGCTGTCGCGGCGGAAACGGCCGCCGGTGATCGTCTGCGGCGTCGTTCCGTTGATGCTGTCCAGCGCGGACTGTGCGCCGTTCGGGATCGGCTGGCAGCCGCGTGCGGGTCGTGATTACACGGCTATGAACCGGTTCGTGCAGCAGGTCTTGTTTCGTGGTGACCAGGCCGGGCTGAACTCGATTCTGCGTGCGCTCGACATCGGGCCCGCACCGGTATTCCTGCTGGACTGGCCCCTGCTCGCCGATCGAATCCTGCAGTTCACTGTGCCCGGATTCGAATATCCGCGCAGCGATCTGCCGCCCTCGGTTGTCTTCACCGGGCCGATTTCGAACCCTGCCTCCGAAAATGTCGACTTGCCGAGTTGGTGGCCCGACCTGGAGGGCGCGAAAAAGATCGTTCATGTCACACAGGGCACATGGGACAACCGGTGTTTCGAGCAATTGCTCCGCCCGGCCTTATCCGCGCTGAGCCACCGCTGCGAGGTAGTGGTCGTCGCGTGCACCGGTGGCTCGCGCGCACCCGTCGGGCCGCTGCCCGCGAACGCGTATGTCACCGAGTTCATTCCCTATGCACAGCTCTTGTCCCGCGTCGACGTGATGATCACCAATGGTGGCTACGGTGGCGTGAACCGAGCACTGAGCTACGGCGTGCCATTGATCGTCGCGGGCGATACCGCCGACAAACCGGAGACCGCGGCCCGTGTGGCATACACCGGAGCAGGCATCGATCTCGGCACAGCATGGCCGCGGCCCGCAGCGATCGCGACGGCGGTCGACAAGATCTTCGAATCCGGCACCTTCCGGCAGGCGGCAAGCCGGTTGGCATCGGAAATGGCGAAGCGGTCACCCTTCGACGTGATCGCTGCCGTACTGACGGAGGTTTCCTCGGGCCCGCGGCGCCACGCACCCGCATCCGCCGCCACACCGGCCGATTCCGAATCACCGCAGCATTCCGCCGATCCGCGCGAACACATGTGAGGTGCTGGTATGGACCATTGGCGCTATCTCCTCGTTCTCGTCGTCTGCCTGGTGCTGACCGCTCCGCTGGAGTTCCTCGGTCCTGGTGTCTACCGCAGGCCGCGGCTCCTGCTCGGCGCCTTGCTGCCCACCGTCATGTTGTTCGTGGCCTGGGACCTCGTGGCGGTTGCCGCCGGCGTGTGGGATTTCAATCCCCGCTATCTGCTCGGTGTGTTCCTGCCCGGTGCGATTCCGCTGGAGGAGTTGCTGTTCTTCCTTGTCGTCCCGCTGTGTGGGCTGCTGACCTATGTCGCGGTCGAAACACTGCTCGGCACGGTCCGCCGCCGCGGCAGCAGAAGCGCGACAAAAGGGCTGCGACGATGAGCGTCGTGGGTCCGGGGTACACGCTGCCCGCCGTGGTGGCGGTCGTCGGGGTGTGTCTGGTCGAGTGCGCGCTGCTGCGGACCGGGCTGTTCCGGCGACCCGGCTACTGGCTGACGATGCTGATCGTCCTGGGGTTCCAGATTCCCGTCGACGGCTGGTTGACCAGGCTCGACGCACCGATCGTGCGGTACAACCCGGAACACATTCTCGGACTTCGATTCCCATGGGATATCCCGGTGGAGGACTTCCTGTTCGGTTTCGTTCTGGTGACGTCGGTGCTACTGGGCTGGGAGCGGGCACGGCAGCGGCAGGGGGGTGTCCGGCAATGAGGCTCGGTGCGCCGGTTTCTCGGCGCGGCGGGGATCCCCGGCGAGTGCGCTATCCCGCGGCCGCGGGGCACATGGACGTCGGCCGTGGCGGCCGGCGCCCGCGCGCCGTTGTGGTCGGTGCCGGGATCGCGGGCTTGGCGGCCGCGACGGGGCTGGCCGAACGGGGATTTCACGTCGAGGTCATCGAACGCGAGCGGTACCTGGGTGGACGTGTGGGCGCCTGGACCGAACAGCTTCCCGACCGCAGCACGGTCGGGATGAACCGTGGCTTCCACGCTTTCTTCGCGCAGTACTACAATCTCCGGAAACTGCTGGCCCGCACCGATCCGCAGTTACGCAGGCTGCGCCGGCTCGACGACTACCCGCTCATCGATGCCGAGGGCCGCCGCGACACCTTTCGTCATCTGCCCAGCGCCCCGCCTTGGAATGCGCTCGCCTTCGCGCTGCGCAGCCCGACGTTTCGACTGCGCGATCTCATTCGTATGGACCCACGCGCTGCCGCGCCGCTGGCCGCGGTCTCGGTTCCGGACATCTACCACCGAATCGATCACTTGGATGCGGAAACGTTCCTGCGTCGCGTCAAGTTTCCCGACGCAGCCCGCCACCTCGCGTTCGAGGTCTTCTCGCGTAGTTTCTTCGTCGCTCCCCAGCACATGTCCGCCGCCGAGCTGGCGACGATGTTCCACATCTACTTCCTGGGTTCCAGCGAAGGCCTGCTGTTCGATGTGGCAGAAGACAATTTCGACGTCAGCTTGTGGACACCGCTCGCGGACTACCTCACCGCGCCGCGACTGCCCCAGCGGCCGGGCACGGTCCGCTTCCACCTGGGTGTATGTGTCGACCGAATCGAGACCGACGACGCGACCGGGTTCCGAGTGGTCGACGACACCGATGCCGAGACGGCCGCCGACGCGGTGGTCCTGGCCGTCGATGTCACCGGGCTGCGCCGGATCGTCGCCGCGTCTCCCACGCTGGGCAATGCCCCGTGGCGTTCGCAGGTAGCCCGTATGGCCGTCGCGCCATCCTTCGCCGTGCTTCGTCTGTGGCTGAACCAGCCGGTGCGCGCCGACCGTCCGAGCTTCCTCGGCACCGGAAATCTGGATCCGCTCGACAACATCAGCGTGGTGAACACCTACGAGAAGCAAGCGGCGGACTGGGCACGCGGAAACGGTGGAAGTGTCGTCGAATTGCACGCCTACGCCGTCGCGGACGAGATACCGCGCGACGGGGCACGTCAGGAGGTGCGCGACCGGTTGCTGACACGGCTGTACGAGATCTATCCCGAGACCGCCGAGGCCCGCGTCGTGGGGGAGAGCATGCTGTGGCGGCAGGACTGCCCACGGTTCGCGCCCGGCGACTTCGCTCGGCGGCCCGGTGTGCCGACTCCGCACCCGCGGTTGGTCCTGGCAGGCGACGGCATACGCGTCGACCTGCCGGTAGCGCTGATGGAACGGGCCGCGACCACCGGCTGGGTCGCGGCGAACACGCTGGTGCGTCAGTGGGGCGGTACCGGCCACTCTTTGCAGACGGTCCCCAGCCATGGCCGATCGGCGATTCTGCGCACCCTCGCCACTCGCGGGGGGACACCGTGAGCAAACGCGCCGTGTTCGGCAGGTGGCCGAAAAATGTTCCACTACAGCGCTTCTCGCCTGAGGAATGGTCCCGCCAGCGGCCGACTCACTCGGACGCGGACCCCGGTCTGATCGCGGCCGCACTGCGATGGTCACAACAGCGGCCCTCAGGTAACTGGTACACCTTCGCCGCCAGTCGCGAGATCGGGCGCGACCGTCCGTTCGGCACGAGCATCGGCGGGGTAGAACTCGTCGCATGGCGAGACGAGCGGAACAGTCTGCATGTCGGTCCGGGAGCGTGTCCGCACCTGGGAGCTCCGCTTGCCGAGGCGCAGGTCGACGACGCCGCACTGATCTGCCGTTGGCACGGTCTACGGGTAGAAGCGACCGGGCGCGCTCGATGGCGTGCGTACCCTAGTTACGACGATGGCGTGCTGGTCTGGGTGCGGCTGGACACGATCGGAGAGCAGCCACCGACCGACGCACCGATCATCGGCTCCCGCCCTGCCGATACCACCGTGCACGCGGTGACGAGCGTGACCGGCGTATGCGAGCCTCGCGACATCATCGCCAACCGGCTCGACCCCTGGCACGGCTCCTGGTTGCATCCGTACTCGTTCACCCGCCTGGAAGTGGCGCAGGCCCCGCCACGGCACGACATCACCGAGGAGAATCATCGGTTCCTGCTCACCGTGACCTTCCGCGTGACCCGCCGGCTCGGCGTGCCGGTCGAAGCCGAGTTCACGTGTCCGGATCCGCGCACCATCGTCATGCGCATCGTCTCCGGTGAGGGAACGGGAAGCGTGATCGAAACCCACGCGACACCACTGGGTCCCGGCTCCGACGGCCGTCCGCGCACCGCGGTGATCGAGGCAGTGATCGCGAACTCGCAGCGGCCGGGATTCCGGCACGCGCGTCGGGCACTGCCGGTGTTGCGCCCGCTGATGACTCGCGCCGCGACCCGGCTGTGGCGTGACGACCTGGCGTACGCCGAGCGCCGGTATCGACTGCGTACCCACCAGCTGTAGAGAGCGGTCGAACCGCAGGTGCGCGGCGAGCCGCCGCCGAGCGTGATGTCAGGGCTTCCCGCGTGCCGGTGTC
Organism: Nocardia sp. CY15; assembly: GCF_009829295.1. NCBI lineage: Bacteria > Bacillati > Actinomycetota > Actinomycetes > Mycobacteriales > Nocardiaceae > Nocardia > Nocardia sp. CY15. The sequence goes on along the minus strand of NZ_VUOT01000001.1, from coordinate 21,150 downwards.
TGTTCAGCGACGCCATGTCGCAGCGGAGTGGCGTCCTCGGGAGAGTGCGATGGGTCGACGGATTGCAGGGCGTGAGCCGATCGGCTGCGCGATCCGGTGGGCGGAGCCGAGGTCGCGGAACGCGACCTCGATGGTGGGCTTGAACGGGGGCAGCGTGGGTACCGCCGGAACGGGCGGAAGCGGGCGTGCAGCCGGAGGAGAGGTGAGCGCTATGTCCCCAGAGGCGCGGCCTGCGGAGGTTCTCGCGGAAGACCGCATGGTGCTGGAGCAGCTCGGGGCGGTGTTCGCGCGTATGTCGGGCTTGTTCTTGTCGGCGGAGACGGTGAATACGGCGCTGACCTTGATCAGCTCGCTGGCCGCTGAGGTCGTGCCCGGCACGCTGGGAGCCGGGATCACCCGGTCGGACCCTACGGGCGACCGGGTGACCGCGGCGGCTACCGACGAAGTTGTCGAGCGCGCCGATGAGTTGCAGTACCAGCTGGGTTTGGGCCCGTGCTTGACCGCTTGGTCCGACCGCGTCGTGGTGCGTGTCGACGACCTCGGCGCCGACGATCGCTGGTCGGCCTGGTCGAAGAAGGTGGTCGAGCTGGGGCTGGGTTCGTCGCTGAGCGCACCGCTGGTAGCGGGGAAGCGATCGTTCGGTGTGCTGAAGGTCTACGCCGGGCACCCCGGCGCCTACGGGCGGCGTGAGGAGCACCTGTTGAGCATGTTCGCCACGCAGGCGGCCATGCTGCTCGCCAACTCGCGGGCCGCCGAGAACGCCGAGCGCCTCAGCGCGCAGATCGCCGACACCTTACGTGCGCGTGAGGCGATCACCTTGGCCAAGGGCATCGTGATGGCTCGCGACGGGGTCGATGAGCGGACCGCCTTCCTCGCATTGGTCAGCGCCGCTCAGCAACAGCACCTCACCGTGCGACGGATCGCCGAACAGCTCGCCCGGTCCACGGTGCGGCTACGCCGGTGACCTCCATGTGCTGTCCGGAGAGACGTGGTGACGATGCCGCCGGCGCCCCAGGCTGGGCGCAATGAGTGACGACTTCGCCGCCGACCGCGGCCGGGAGCAGCAGCGCAGCCTGTTCCTCGCGTTGAAGGGCGCTGAGCTCTCGCTCGAGCAGCTGTGGCTGCGTTACTTCGGCCTGGGTGGCGTGGCGGGCTACCTCGACATCGACGCCTACGCGCATTCGACCGGCGAGCTGCCACCGCTCGAGCGCGACATCCTTGCCCAAGCGGCCAACGAACGACTCGATGAATTGACCTGGTCGAAGCACGCCACCTTCAGCCGACCGATCCGCGACGGCGAAGCGCCCAACGCGGCATTGTCCGCCCTGTTACAGCTGTTGAAGGGCACCGACCTCGCCCCACCGGACCGGCTCCCCGCCGTCACCGACGCCGCCGGTCAGGCGCTCGGCGTCCACATCACGATCTACCTCGCCGACTACGACCAGCGATACCTGCATCCCATCCCGCCCGGCTTCGCCAACGGCCACGCCGCAGCCACCGAGGTCGAACTCGACATCGACAGCACTCTGGCCGGTCGGGCCTTCCGGCAGGTACAGATGCTGCCCTCCCATACTTCCGGCGGGGCCCGGCTGTGGGTACCGCTGGTGGACGGAGCCGAGCGGCTCGGTGTCCTCCGCGTCGCGGTCGACGACCCCGACGACCTCTACGACCCCGGCCTGCGGATGCAATGCCGGTGGGTGTCGCAACTCGCGGGTCACATGGTCACCTTGGTGTCGCAGTACGGCGACGCCTTCGACCGGATCCGGCTGCGTACGCCCCGCACGGTCAGTGGGGAGCTGATCTGGTCACTGCTACCACCGCTGACCGCGGGGGTGGACAGCTTCGTCGTCACCGGCGTGGTGGAGCCCCGCCACGATGTCAGCGGCGACGCCTTCGATTACGCCCTTTCCGAGGGCACCGCCTCCCTGCTCGTACTGGACGCTGTCGGCCACGACCTGCGCAGTGGCCTGATCACCGCCACCGCGCTGGCCGCCTATCGCGGCGCCCGCCACGCCGGGCGCGGTCTGTTCGAACAAGCGCGCACGATGGACGAGCACATCAGCGACCAGTTCGGCAGCACGGTGTTCGCCACCGCCGTCCTGACCGAACTCGACTTGCGAAGCGGCCGCCTCCGCTATATCAACGCCGGCCACCCCGACCCACTGCTGATGCGCGAGGGGAAGGTCGTCAAACCCCTGCATGCCGGCCACTGCCGTCCGCTCGGGTTGGGTCTGGGAGACCTGCGCGTCGGCGAAGAGGTCCTGCAACCGGCGGACTGGCTGGTCCTCTACACCGATGGCATCACCGAAGCCCGCGACCACACCGGCGAATTCTTCGGTGAGGCGCGGCTGTTCGACTTCCTCCGCCGCGAAGCCGCCGCCGGTTACCCACCTCCGGAGACCGCTCGCCGGCTCATCAAAGCCGTGTTGAGCCATCAGAACGGAGAACTCCAGGACGACGCCACCGTCCTGCTCGCCCGCTGGACTCAACCCCGGCAACTCACTCCATGATCACACCGCACACTTTCGGTCACGAAGGTCGCGGCGAGCCACCGCTTCATCATCGGCCCGCCGGAAATTCTCCCTGGGCGATCTGCTGAGCAGTGGCGTACGCCAGGTGCAGGAAATCGGCGCCGGCCAAAGCCGCCGCGGCGTCTGCCAGCACTCGCGTCGCCCGCGGCGCGAAGACGTGGCCGATGGTCAAGCCGGTGATCGCCCACACGTCGAAGCAGAACGGGCAGCTCAGCAACTCACCGATGCTGTGCTTGATCCCCTCGGTCCCTTTCGGCTCCTCGGCCACTTCTCCGGGCCCGCCGTCGTGCGGGACCGGCTGCATGAACAGGGCACGCACCGGCGCCGTGATCGCGGCCTTGGTCCCCAGACGCGACAGCTTGTGGGCGGCGAACGCGGTCACCACCAGATCGCCGACGCTCATCGCGCGCGGGAGTTTGCGGCCCGTCGCGCTCCCCAGCAGCACGACCGCCAACACCACGGTCGCGTAAGCCACCATCGTGACGACATATCCTCCCAACGGACGACGGTTGGCGGTCATAACCGAGATACCGCCGTCACGTCGTGCACGATTGGAAACGCGTGTCCCACCACTGCCTCCTCCTACACCGAACCGATTCCCTCCCGGCCTACCCTCACCGTGACCCAGCAAACTGCGGTCCGCTCCTCGGCCGAATCACAAGATCGTCGCTGATCGTGACCCGGCTCCGGGTGGGCGGTTCAGCGAGTCAGCCGCAGGTCTTCGCCAGGTGGTCCGTCGCGGCCCGGACTGCGGGGCTCTCCAACGTTGTGGACGATTCCTCCATCAGTTTGGCGGCCTCCTCCAGGCGCGACGGGTTCTTCATCAGCTTGCTGCCCTCGACGAACTTTTCGTAGCCCTCGGCATAGGCGGTCCATCCCGCTTTGGCCTCCGCGGGGGCGGCTGCCTCGATCGCGCGAACTGCGGCGAGCGTCTGCTCGGTGGAGGTGTTCGTGGCTGTGACCGTTGGGCTGAAGTTCTTCCCCGCCGCACAGTAGGCGCTCGTGTCGCCCGAGGAACTGTTCGACCGCCCCGGACTCGACGTCTGCTGGTCGTCACTACTGCCGCAACCGGTCAGCGCGCCGATTACAAGACCCAGAACCACCAGCGTGACTGCGCTACGCATGTACTGTCATTCCTCCCGATCGATGCGGCAGACAGTGGATGATCTTGCCGCGCGGGCGTCACAGTATCGGCACGCGGGACAGGGCCTCAAGGCCGTACATTCAGGGGGTCGGCACGATCTCGTTGTACGAACCCAGCGCCGAGTTCGCCGACTCGGCCGTAGGGACACCGAGTGTCGGTGGGTGTCGGTAGCGTCAGGTGCTGTGGAAGCTGGGGAACGTATCCGGGTGCTCGCGGACCGCATTGTGGCACTGCGCGACGCTTACTATCAGGGCTCGCCGCTGGTCGCGGACGCCGAGTACGACGCGATCGAGGACGAACTGCGTGGCCTGATCGAGGCGCACCCCGACCTCACGCCCGACCCGAATCCGCTGGAGCAGGTCGGGGCGCCCGCAGTGCTGCACGCCCCGGTCCGGCATTCGCGTCCGATGCTGTCACTGGAGAAAGCGACCAAGCCCGAACAAGTCGCGGCGTTCTTCGACCGCTTCCCCGGCCAGCCCGTCGTGGTGATGCCCAAACTCGACGGCCTGTCCCTCGCACTGATCTACGAGCACGGGCGGCTGGTGCGAGCCGTGACCCGAGGTGACGGCACCACCGGCGATGACGTGACCGTGCTGGTCCGCGCGTTGGTCGACGGCGTCCCCGAACGGATCGACGTTCCCGGGCGGGTGGAGGTGCGCGGCGAGGCCGTGATGCTGCGCTCGACCTTCCTCACCTACAACACCGCCCATCCCGACAAGCCGCTGATCAATCCGCGCAACGCCGCCGCGGGCACACTGCGGGCGAAGGACCCGGCCACAGTCTCCGAGCGTCGCCTGCAGTTCTTCGGTTTCGACTTGGACACCCCGGCCGACTCCGCCGCGCTCGACCTGCAGGAGGGCCTGGCGGCACTGGGGATCACAGGCGCGGACATGCGCCACTGCGCCGATGCCGAACAAGCACAGGCCGTGATCACCGCGATCGAGCAAGGTCGCAACGAGTTGGACTACGACCTCGACGGCGCGGTGCTACGGCTGGCCGACCGAGATGCCTACGCTGCGGCCGGGACTCGGTCGAACTCCCCACGTGGCGCGCTGGCATTCAAGTTCGCCGCCGAGGAGAAGACCACGTTGCTGTCCGAGGTGGTCTGGGACGTCGGCAAGACGGGCAAGATCGTCCCGGTCGCGTGGCTGCAGCCGGTGTTCGTGGGCGGCACGACGGTGACGAAAGCGACGCTGGCCAACCAAGAGGTGATCCGCGCCCGCGACATCAAGGTCGGTGACACCGTGCTGGTGCGCCGCGCGGGCGACGTGATCCCGTTCGTGGCGGGCGTGCTCGACGCCTCTCAGCGCACGGGCGAGGAGCGCGAGATCGTGCCGCCCACCGCCTGCCCCTCGTGTGAGCAGCCGGTGACCGAACAGGGCAACAGCCGAGAACTGTTCTGCACCAACGTTTCCTGCCCCGCGCAGACGGTGCGGAGGCTGATCCACTGGGCGTCGCGGGCGGCGGCCGACATCGACGCCATCGGGCAGGTGTGGATCGAACGCCTGGCCGAGGCCGGCATCCTGGAGCGCCCGTCGGACTTCTACACACTGACGAAGGAGCGCCTGCTCGAGTTCGACCGCATCGGCGAGGTCTCGGCCGCGCGCATGATCGACTCGATCGATGCCAGCCGCCGAGTAGGCCTGCGCCGCGCGCTGATCGGCCTGGCGATCCCGATGGCCTCCGACGGCACCGCCGCTCGACTGGCCCGAGCGGGATTCGGCTCCCTCGAGGAGGTCGCCGACGCGGGCGAGGAACGGCTCCTGGCGGTGGAGGACATCGGACCGAAGGTCGCCGCCTCCCTGGTCACGCACCTCACTCGCCTGCGTCCGGAACTGGAACGCCTGCGAGCGGCGGGCGTCTGCCTGGACGTGCGCGAGGAAGACCCTCCCCCGGTCATCGCGGCCGGCGCGCCACTGGAAGGAAAAACGGTGGTGATCACCGGCGCGATCAGCGACCCGCGCTCGGGCGAAAAGGTCGCCCGCCCGACATTCCAACGCCTGTGCGAGAAAGCGGGCGCGACGGCAGCGTCCTCGGTCTCGGCGAATACCGACCTTCTCATCACCGGTGCGGGAGTCGGTGACAGCAAGCTGGCCAAGGCGCGGAAGCTCGGCGTCGAGGTCGTCGATCAGGGCGAGATCTGGAACCTGCTCATCGCTGCCACGATCGTCTAGACCTCGGCGCGCCCTGCCGGGCCGCGCCGTCCGATATGTCGAATGCTCCGGTCATCGGATGGCGGGGGTACGTACGCTCGTTTCGATAGTGAGCCTGCGCCGCAAGCGATCAGGCCCGTCGCTGGATCCTCGGCATCGATGTCGTCGGGCACTCCGAAGCGGGTCGGGATGAGGCACCCGCGGGCAAGAACGGTGAGCCCTACGCTCATTCGGTCGGCACGGCAGCCGGCGCAATCGCAGTGGAGCGCAGCGCGGCCACTTCTGCGCGCAGGGCTTTGATCTCGGCGATGAGTTCGGTGATCTCCCGGTCGGTATTCTCCACATTCGCCTCGACACTCTTCAGCTGATCCATCACCCAGCTGGTGGTGGTGCCGATCGCGAAACTGATCAGGCCGATACCCAAGGTCATCAGGATCAACGAGATCAAACGGCCTTCGGTGGTCACCGGATACACATCGCCGTAGCCGACGGTGGTCACCGACACCATCGACCACCACAGCGCGTCACCGAAATCGTGGATCTTGCTGTCGGTCGCCCCGTACTCGGCGTCGAAGAAGGCCAGGCTGCACAGCAGCAGCAGGAGTATCGAACTGGCCCCGACGAACACCGCGAGCCTGGCTCTGGTCGTCGTGTTCCGGTTCAACGTGCCGATCACGAGCATGGCGGCCCGCAGCAGCCGCAGCGGGCGAAGCGGCGGCAGCACCACGATCAACAAGTCGACCGGGTGGGTGCGCAGGAACCGCGACCGGTTCCCGGACAGCCACAACCGCACCGCGAAATCGAGCGCGAACGCCGCCCAGATCGCCACGTCCACCCGGGTGAGCCAGGCGTCCAGACGAGGTGAGGCCCCGGTATCGAGCACCTGCCAGGCGTAGACGCCGAGGAATACAAGGGCCAGCGCCATCATGGGGATGCCGGCCATCCGCTCCCAGGACTGTCTGCGGGTGAACTCGGCATGTGTGTCGGGCATCGAACTACCTGTATCGCTCTGCTGCGGAATCGGCGACACCGCAGGTCCGGCCGCTCTCAGAGGAGACCGGCCGATCTCACGCTGATTCTCACACGGAACCGCAGCCGCCATGCCGGCCCGCGTCGGCATTACGACGAGGGGCATAGCCGCTGATGTCGACCAGGTCGAGGTCGTCGATCACCAGGAACGCCGTCGCTTGTTCGACCTGATCATGGGTGGGACGGCGGCAGGCCGGGCGACTCGACGAGTCAACGTCCCGCTCGCGCTCGCGATATCAGATCCTCGGCCAATGCCTCGAGCCGGACGGCCGGACCACCTGTCGGGTAAATCCCGCCGACCGCGAAGGCGCCGACGATGGCGAGGTGGAGCTGATCGGCAAGTCGGTCGTCATCGGTGACGTCGAGTCGTGCCGTCAGTGCGCGTAGCCGTCGCGCGAGTTCGTGTTCGTGCTCGGCGCAACGCTGCCGAATTCGCTCCGATTGCTCACTGCTGAATTCCGCGGCTGTGTTGACGAAAGCGCAGCCGCGATAGCCCTCACGCGTCGCCAGTTCCTGGATCCAGGCGAGCTGGGCATCGAGTTCGGACCGCGCGTCGGCGTAGCGCGCCGCGGTCGCGTCCCACTTGGCCCAGAAGTTGTCGTCGCGCCGCTGCAGCACAGCGAGGACAAGGTCGTCCTTGGTGGGGAACCATCGATACAGGCTCGCCTTCGCCATCCCCGCCCGTCGCACGACCTCATCGACACCGATGGCGCGTACACCGTGGTCGTAGAAGAGTTCGGTCGCGATGCCGACGAGCTTGTCGCGCACCGCGATACCGCGTAGCTGCTTGGGCTTCTCGCTCACGCACGCTCCTGCGTGTTCACCACGATCGCGGCCTTGCCGAAGCCGCGGCGATCCTGGACCCATCGCTGGGCATCGGCAGCGTGGGAGAGGTCGAACTCGGCGCCGACCACGACGCGAACCGCGCCCGAATCGACCAGCTCCGCGATCCCCGCGAGTGCCGCGGGGTCGGGTTCCACCAAGCATGAGGCCGCGCGGATACCCCGCTGCGCCGCAACGGCTTTGTATCCCTTGATCGACCATGCGGTCGCCAAGGCGATCGCGCCGCCGGTCGTCACGCGATCGAACAGCGAGGCGCCGAAATCGTGTCCCACCAGATCCAGCACAGCGTCGACCTTCCCGATCGCCGTGACAGCATCCCGATCGGTGTAGTCCACGCAGGTGTGCGCGCCCAATTCGTGCAGTGTGGCGTGGTGATCGGGGCTCGCCAGGGCGGTGACCGTGGCGCCGCGCGCGAGGGCCAATTGCACCGCGACGTGACCCACGCCGCCGGAAGCTCCACCGACCAGAACGTGCCGACCGGCACGTGCCCCGACAGCGTCGAGCATCTGCCACGCCGTCAGCGCGGCCATCGGCAAGCACGCCGCCTCCACGAAGGACGCCGACCTCGGCATCGGCACCAAGTGATACGCGGGAACGGTCATGTATTCGGCGTACGTGCCCGCGGGATAGGGAAACCAGGCCAGTCCGTAGAGGCGGTCGCCAACGGCATGGCGGGTTACTCCGTAGCCCACCGCATCCACCACACCGGCGACGTCCCATCCGGGGATGCAGGGCAGCCGCATGGACTGCTCGTAACCGGCGTTACGGCCGGTGTGCATGTCGATCGGATTTACGCTGGTCGCCCGCACCGCGATGCGGACTTCCCCGGCGGCAGGCTCCGGCCGTGGGACGTCGGCGATCTCCAGTGGGGATCCCCAGTGCTCGTGCCGGGCCGCGCGCATCGTTGTCCTGCTCGGCCGGCGAGCACCGACGATCATGACGCCCGAACCAGGGCGGTAGCGTCGACGCCGCACTGGCGCGCGACGCCGGCGACGTCGAAGTGGAAGCTCTCCCAGCTCACCCGACCGTCGCGGAACCGACACAGGATGAAGACCGGCACCGAGACCCGGTTGCCGTTCGGCACCGCGCCACCGAAGGTGAACGCCGCAGTGAAGGCGATCTCGCCCCAGCAGCACCGCGTCTCACCATCGAGCCCGTGACCATCCAGCCGGACCTCGTAGTCCGGAGCGAACGCGAACCGCCCCGTGATCGCGCCTTCGATCTCGGCGCCGGCATCGCCTACCTTCGCCCCCTGCCTCGATGGGCACTCCACCCGCCGGCTGTCGCGCTGCGGCCGGAATGGGCGCGTGGATGGTTCGATGTCTGGCCCGGCGGGATCTAGGTGATCATCATCCGCGGGGAATGCCGCGACGACATCCACGGAGCCTTCCCCGGCCGCGCCACCTGTGTCATCTGCTACCGCCATGTCCGATGATTTCGTGGATAAGTTCTGTCCGATGAGCGCCGATGAGTTTCGAGCGTGTAGGAGGTCTACCCGTCATGAGGAAACTGATCTACGGGTTCAGTGTGTCCCTGGACGGCTACATCAACGATCGCGACGGCAGCATCGACTGGACCAACCCGGACGAGGAGCTGCACCAGTTCCACAACGACCGCTACCGCGAGATCGAGGTGTCGCTGCACGGCCGTCGCCTGTACGAGCTGATGGCCGAGTACTGGCCGCACGTGCCCGAGGACGCGCCGCGCATCGAGCGTGAGTTCGCCACGCTCTGGACGGAGAAGCCGAAGGTCGTCTTTTCCCGCACACTCACCGAGGTCCACTGGAACAGCACGCTGGTCAGCGAGAACGCGGTCGAGGAGGTCCGCAGGCTCAAGGCCGGAGGCTCTGGCGTCATGGAGGTCGGTGGCGCGAGCCTCGCGGCCTCGCTGATACCCCACGGGCTCATCGACGAGTACCAGCTGTTCGTCTTGCCCGTGGCACTCGGCGGCGGCACACCGCTCTTTCCACCGTTGGACAAGCGCATCCAGCTCCGATTGGTAGAGACGAGGCACTTCGACACCGCGGTGATGCTGCGCTATATCGCCGGCTGAGGTTCTTTCGACCGCAGCAGCCCCACTACCGGACACACGCGGCGCCGGCTCTTTCCCGAGTGCGAAGGTGTGGTGCCGCAATGGGTGTCCAGCATCCTCGAAGCCGATTCATCGACATCACGCGAGGGTCGGTGGAGAATAACGCCGATGCCACGGTCCGTATGTGCACCGAGTAGGGCGGCCGCGGAGGCTCCGACTACCTCAACTGTGGAAACCAACACCTACATCACAACAACTATCGAAGCTGCGTTTTCACAACCTTGCTCGCAGGGCCCGAACCGCGCATCGCCGGGGTAGATCGCGGTTCTAATCGTCGACTCAGGGTGTGGGTATGAAGTCGAGGTCGCGGAGGAGGTTTCGGAGCAATCCGTTGGCGCCGACGCCGAGGGCTGAGCTGAGCAGCATTCCGACTCCGACATCCTGTGGTGTGGCTGTCGGTAGCCAGGAGATGGTTTCGGGTGGGTGATTGACCTTCGACGTCCTGAACTGCCCTACGGGGGACTCTCCCGCGAAGAGGGTGGCGCGCTTGGGTCCGATTGGGATAAGCCGGTACGTGACTCCTCGCACGAGCGCTTCGCATCGGTACGTGCGTCGTCGCAGGCCGCGCTTACCCGCCGAGATGACCGCCCGATCGCTCTCGACCATGAGCGTCACGCTGCGTCGGTTGGTCGCAAGGATCCTTGGTGGCGCCACGCTCGTAGCGAGTCGGCGCGGCAGGCCTTCGTCTTGTACGGTCAGCCGCGGCGCGCCGACAACTTCGACCGTGATACTTCGCGGATACCACAGCTCGGTGAATCGTGCGGCACCGAACCGGCTATGGGTCGGAACCGACCGCAGTGTCGGCTCGGAGGGTAACTCCGGCCCCGTAACCGCCCGTTTCAGGCTCTTCCACATTCAGCGCTCCTGCAATCGAGAACTTTGATCGGCACTGCCGAGCAAGTATTGACATCGACGGTATCCCAACTATCGGGAAGGCTCCGGGGCTCGATGCTGGGCGGGAAGGTACGTCCCCTGCTAGAAGCACTCGGCGGTGCTAGTGAGTGCACCGATGCCTCGGGGCACGGATTCGCGAACTCATAACACGGGACCGCCCCACCTGCTATGTCCGATCGGTTTTGTCGGCCGCGTTGGCGCGGTTGGCGGTGACGGCCCGTTCGAGCAGCGTCGGGTCGGCGAGCCTGTCAGGGTGTTCGAGCATGAACGTTACGTCCCGGAAGGCTTGCGCGACATGCTGGTCGGTGACGGTGGCGGCCGTGATCTGCTCGAGCGCCCACCGCTGGCGCCGTACCTCTTCGGGCACCTCGGCATTGTCGAGAGCGTCGAGCCGGGCAGCGTCGCTTCCGGCCGAAACCTGCCATGCCGCGTCTACCACGACTTGTTGCAGGTCGAAGAACTCTCTCGCGGGCAGGTCGAGGTCCGGCCCTGCCCGCAGATACTCGTTCAAGCAAGAACTGTGCAATGCCGCCGAGGACATACCTTGTCCGAATGCCGGGTTGAACGCGGCAACGGCATCGCCCACACTCACCAGGCGGGCAGGCAGGTTCAGTGGTCCGGCGAAATCCCTTCGGCGACTGTCCCTCTGGTGGTAGGTGACGATCTCGCGGACGAGTGCCCCGCCGACTGCCTCTGGGAACGGATGCGGCATGTGCGCGCACAACTCGCGGAACTCTTCGACGGTTCGCGGCGGTTTGACCGGGTGGTGCGCCATCAACATCACGATCCAGCGCCCGCTCTCGACAGCGCTGGTCACCGACAGCGCGATGCCTCGCGGCCCCCGGCCGGGGGAGTGCTGCACCAGCGTGGTGGCCCAGGAGGGTTCGTCGTCGCGTACGCGATCGAACAGCGCTGTGGCGTAGTTGATTCCGCTGGGTAACCGCTGCAGCGGCGGGCGGTCGAACCCAGCCTGCTCGAGCCAGGCTGAAAGCTGGCTGCCACGCCCCATGGCATCGATGGCGAAGTCGGTCTCGAGCAGGTTCTCGGCGTCATCGACCATGTACCGAACACCGGAGACCGCGCCCTTGTGACTGTCGAAACCGACCGCCCGCCCCCGCTTGATCACCACGTTGGGCAGCGCCAGCACCCGAGCACGTATCCGAGCCTCCAAGAACGGCCGGGTCGCCAGCATCAGCGGCTCGTGCCGGGTCTGCAGGCATGGGTGGGTGTCGAAGTACAGGCTGGCTCTCTCCGGCGCGGCGGGCACTGCGCCCAGCGCATACGCCTCCTCGGCGAAGCCGGGCAGCAGGCGCTCGATCCGCACCAATCCGGCGGGCAAGAGCACATGCACTTGCTGGCCATGCGGGACACCAGAGCTCACCGAGTCGTTCCCCGCGACCTCGTTCCGCTCGATCACGACCACCCGCCGCGCATAGTCGGCGAGCACACGTGCGGCAAGAAGACCAGCGATACTGCCGCCGATCACGCACGCGGTGCCGAAGCGACTTTCAGGTGCGTCCGGTGGGTTCGCCCACAACAGATGCTCGAAGACATCACGGGCAGAGCCACTCACGCAAGTACCCTATGCCCACCGCAGCAGTAATTGCACGACATCACTTCCCAACGCGGGGCAGCTGGATAACTGGAGCCGGCCCCGATCGAGGGCACTGCGCAGGATAAGTCGTCGGTTCACTGACGGCCCACCCTTGGGTGAGGATTCACCCACCGCTGGGGGTGCGCCGACCAGCACCGGGGTTGCTATCGCAAGGGCACCTGCTGGAGGAGGTTGGAACGACCACAGTTGATCTTCTCCCAACCCTCCGAGGAACACGATATGAACCCCTGCACCAACTCGAGTGCCGACTCATGAAAGTGCTGATCGTCGGAGCCGGAATCGGAGGACTTACAGCGGCCTTGAGTCTGCACGCCGCCGGCGTCCGGGCCGTCGTGATCGACAGTGCCATCGAGCTGCGCCCACTCGGGGTCGGCATCAATCTCCTACCACACGCAACCGGCGAACTGGCCGAGCTGGGCCTACAGGAGAGGTTGGCCGAGATCGCCATCCCCACAGCTGAATGCCTGCACCTGGACCGGTTCGGCAACGAGATCTGGCGTGAACCACGCGGACTTGCCGCAGGCCACCCTTGGCCGCAGTACTCGGTTCATCGCGGCGAGCTCCAGATGCTGCTGTTGAACGCGGTTTACGAGCGCATCGGTCCGGCTGCGGTGCGCACCGGCATGCGATTCGAGAACGCGACTCAAAACGCCGACGGCGTCCGTGTCCGGATCCACGATCGCATCCGCGACCGCATCGTCGAGATGCGTGCCGACGCGGTGATCGGTGCCGATGGACTACATTCCGCTGTGCGCGCGCAGCTGCAACCAGGCGAAGGTCCGCCTCTGTGGAACGGCATCCGTATGTGGCGTGGCGTGAGCGAGGCTCGGCCCTTCCTGTCCGGCGCATCCATGGTGATCGCGGGAAGCAACCATGCCGCGAAGTTCGTCGCCTACCCCATTTCCGCGGCGGCCCGACAGCGCGGGCGCGCGCTGATCAACTGGGTGGCAGAGGTCAAGGTTACGGATATGGCCGAGCAAATTCCGGACTGGAACCGGACCGGCCGACTCGAGGACGTGCTGCCGCACTACCGGGGCTGGCAGTTCGACGGCCAGGACGTGGGTGAGCTGATGGCGGCCAGCGACACCATCCTCGAATATCCCATGGTCGATCGGAACCCTTTGACAAGCTGGACCTATGGCCGGATAACGGTCCTCGGCGACGCTGCGCATCCGATGTATCCGGTCGGCTCCAACGGTGGATCCCAGGCCATCGTCGACGCACGCGTGCTGGCGCGTGAATTGGCTGCGAGAAGCGATGCAGTCGCAGGACTCGAGGCCTACGAGGCGGCACGGCGAGAGGTGGTGAACGCCATCGTCCTCGCCAACCGGGACATGCCGGTCGACCACATCCTCCGAAAAGTTGCCGACCGCGCTCCCCATGGCTTCGACCGGATCGAAGAGGTGCTGACCGAATGCGAACTCGACGAGATCGGCAAGGGATACCAACACACCAGCAGGAAGGCGACCCCGATACACCAGTAGATGACCTTGTCGGTAACTCCTGTAGAAGGGTTTCACGAGTTGTCGACAACTTCTCATCGGGTCCACTCGGCCCCGCAACCACGCATGTCGTTGCCACGGACACTCCAGCCGGGAGTCGAGATAGCCAGTGCTGAGTCCAGCCGGGGGGCTCGGCCCGGACAAATCGCGGCCGCTGATTGGAGGGATGAGCACTTATCTCGCCGCCACCTCGATGGGACGGGTCCGGTGATCCGGCCGACCTGTGCGGACCGGCACAGCAGCAGGAGCGGACCTGCGAGGTCAGAGCACGCTGCTGCCGAGGGACAATACGCTACTTCCGGCGCTGAGAAGCAGCGACAGAATCGATAGGAAATTCACTTCGGACTCTCTTTCTCCTGGCCACCGCCAGAGCTTCATTGTCTGGTCCGAGAGGTTTCGGGCACTTCAGCCCGTTGGCGAACCGCTCCGCTGCAGCGTAAGCGCACTCCGGTTCGGTGGTCGCGTTGCACTCCCCACGTCTGACAACAACGGACACCGAGCCATTTCCTGGGCGGCGCATTCCGCACGACCAGTGAACCTGCGGGTATCCAACTCACGCAGAACGCTGTGATTCCGTAGCGGTGACAGCGCAATACGGCCCGTGGGTGCGACGGCACACGGGCCGCTTCGAATGGACAAGCCGAATCCGCGCTCTCGGGGGTCGCAATAGCTTTCGCGCAAAATCATTGGATATGGACATACCCCCGGGTTACCCGGTCCGGAGGTATGACTACTTTCTCGGTGGCGAAGATTTCCATGAGGCCCACCCGGCCGCCGCCGAGCTGCCGCAGTGGGTTCGGCTGCATGTCATCGACTGACCGCCCGAGCCGATACTCACGCCCTGCGGAATACCGGCATTGATCGCCGGTGTCTGTCGTGCTGCTGTGCCTGGGCCCTGGCTGCCCAGGCCTGGTTACAGGTGTAAGTGGGTACGCGACCACGGTGGGTTCTCGCCGTCGCCTGGTTGTGAGGTTCAGTGCGCGACTTCGTGGACGACGGCTTCGGCGCGTACGTGCAGGACCTCCTGCAGAACCATCCTCGACATCGCCATGTTCGACAGGTGTCCCTGCAAAGTGATCACCACGTGCGCTGCGGCGCGGCGGCATTCCTGGATCAGATCGGCGAACGCCGGTGGAAGCAATCCGCCCTGCGGCGGCGGTTCGTGGAACACGGCGGCCAGCTCGTAGCCCAGCGACCTGGCGGCGGCGCGCAACGTGTCCTCGCCAAGGTCGCGGTCGCGGTCGACGATCAGGTCATCGCGTAGATACCCGTAGGCAAGGGGGAGCAGTGCAGTCATCATAGGAACCAGTTCTGCATCGACGACCACCGGAAGGCACCCGCCTCCACCGGCCGAATGGATATGTTCGCCGCAGCCTCGCCCGCAAAGCCGGGGCCCGGCACCCGGGACACCACGTATCCGATCGACGACCGCGACCCCCTGGGCGTCGTTGCCCGATCGGCTCCACTGCGCTGTGCACCACAGGGTCGCTATCGTCCCCGACGGGCATCGACCACCCGATGGAATCCTGCCCACCGGCACCCGTACCCACCGACACCTCCAACCGTCCTCGCATAGGTAGACAACCCACATCCGAAACTCTCAGACCACTACCTACCGGCAGCTGCCGCAACACGGACACCCGTCGAACGTGCGTGCGGAGACTGCTCGTCCGGGTGCTCCTCACACATCGGGTTGCCGCGATGCCGGCGAACTGGCCTGGCAGGTAAGTGATGACGCCGTCCCCGATTCAATGGTGACGGCATCACCAACGTGGGAGCGAATGTGGCCTCGAGCTGGAGTGCTGACGCCGCGGCCACAATCCTGTTACGTCCTCTCGTGGAATGTGTCGACGTGTTGTGAACCTGCAGGTGTCACCGACAGGTCGCTGACCAGGGCTTTTCCGGGCGGCCGGGCGGAGGGATCGACACCCCGCTCGGCTGCAGGGAACGCCCAGGTCATCAGTCCTTTCGGTACACTGGCCTCAGTGCCGCGTCACCACCGCGGTCACCACTTCGCTTCTCGAGGCACCAACGCGTCGACCGACGTCGACCACCGAGGAGCTTCTTGGATGCCCACACCTCGCCCCCGGCCGCGCAAGGACGGCACGGTCAACTGGCAGGTCCCCTTCCACTACTACGACACCGACGGCACCCGCCGGCAGTCCTCGCGATCCTTCGATGACTACGCCAAGGCCCAGTGGTGGCCGGCCTGATCGACCGCGTCGGGATCGATGAGGCGCTGAAGGTCGTCGAGACCGAACAGGAAGCCGAGTTCGGCACGGTGCTGCTGGTCGAGTGGCTGACCAAGTACGTCAACAGTCTGACCGGTGTCCAGGACGACGGCCGCCGTAAGTACCTGGCCTACATCCGCAACGACATCATCCCGTTCTTCGGTGAGCGCGCACCGTTGGACGCGGTCACTCAGGACACCGATGCCGCCTGGATCGTCTATCTGCAGCAGGACAAGGGCAACGCACCCAAAACAATCTCCGACAAGCACGCCATCCTCAGCGCGATGCTACGCGCCGCGGTCGAACAACGACCCGTACCGCTGCTGCCCTACAACCCCTGCGCGGGGATGCGGCTTCCGCGCCACGACTGGGCGTAGATCGACGTCTTCGACAACGACGAATGGGGAACTGTTCGAGCAGCTGCTGCTGGCGCGCAGAGACCTCCGGCTCCTGCGTAACAAAGCACTATGGCGTGGCGCCGACCCCGACGACCTGCTGGCCGGGTACGGCCCCGGGATCCGTACGCTCAGCGGCAAGGTTCTGACCCCGTACACTTTGCGCCACACCGGCATCTCGTGGAAATTGCAGGACGGTGTCCCGATCTTCGTCGTGTCCCGCGACGCCGGGCACGAATCGGTCAATACGACCGACCGCTACTACGGCCACAACGATCGCAAGGCCAGTGAGTCAGCCGCCCAGGTCATCGCGGGCCGACTGCCCAGAGTGCGCGCCAGCATGCTCAGGATCGCCGCCTGAGCGGCGCCGACGTCAAACCTTCTGGCGCCACAGCGGATTTCTCAGATGCAATGCACGCGGGATAGATTCGAGTCGTCAACTGTTTGAGCGATCGGACGGTAGGCGCGAATACCCCTGAACGAGCCCCGAACCGCCGCAGACCGGTTCGGGGCTCATTCGGATTCTGCAGCCCTGATCGGTAGTCGCCTGGTCGGGTAATCGCTCGATAACGGCTGACTGGTGACTTTTGGTGGAATCGTTCGAGGCCCGACCCCCGGACACGCCGAAAGGTGGGGCCCTACCCGAAGACCGAGTGAGTTCTTCTGCCACAGCCACAAAGGCTGCACCCCGGACCCACTCGTCACCCGGATACGGTGGCGGTACCGCGATCGACCAGGCATTGGCGATGGCCCCGGAACTCGCTCAGGCGGGTGTTCCGGGGCCGTTTGACTGTAGTGGTGCTGCAGTCGCGGCTCGAAGGCGGTTATCGGGTTGTGGGGTGCGGGGACGAGGGTGATGCCCAGGTCGACGGTGCTGCCGCCGTCGGCGAGATGCTGGGTGACGACTCCGGATGGGGTCCTCTCCGCGCCGGATCGCCGGGTGTGCAGGGACACGTGGGGAGGTTGGGAGCGCGGGCCGGAGAGACCAGCACCCACAGCGGGATGTCGTCGAGGTGGGTGGGGTCCTGGTTGTTGTGGGTGTATCCGATGGGGCCGATGCGGTCGAGGATTTCTTGCTGGCCGGCGACGAGTCCGCGTCGTTTGAGCCGCTGCGCCATTTCGCGTTCGGTGGCGCCGGTCGCGGCGACCAGATCCTCCCAGATCGCCCGCCCAGCACTCCGATCACCGCGCCGGAGGCGAAGACCAGCAGCAGCGCGTCGCGCCGTGCCACGGCCATCGATCCTGTCGGCTCCTCGACTACCTCGCTCACACGCCGAGACGGTACGGATCTGAAGCGGCCTCACCGCCCCCGGCCCGGGGGAGGTCAGGATCCGCCGACACCAGAATCCAGACAACTCGGGGTCGACGTGGTCGATGTGTATCCACGTTCAGTCGGGCGGGCGCGCCCCGCCGCACACGACTACATCGCCGGGTATCTCGGTACACACCAACCTTCCGGCCTCGCCTCGAACCAGCTGTTCCAAGGACCGTCTCATTACCAGGGTTTCGAGACGCTGCCGGGTATCGGTCGCTGTGAGCGCGCGACACCGTGTGTCAGGTGGCGTGTCAGACCGATGTCAGGCCGATGTCAGCCGGTCCGGCGACTGTATTCCCATGAGCAACGCAGCGACCAGCAGCAACACGACCGAATCGATGTGGACCGGCATGGTGCCGGTCGAGGACACTGCACTGGCGGTGACCGACTCCGGTGGCTCCGGCCGGCCGGTCGTCTACCTCAACGGCGCCTACGCCGACCAGTCGCACTGGAAGAAAGTGATCGCCGAACTCGGCCCCGGCTACCGACACATCACCTTCGACGAGCGGGCCCGCGGCAAATCGAAGCAATCCGCGGATTACTCCTTCGAGGCATGCCTGCGAGACATCGATGCCGTGCTCGCGGCCCGGGGTGTGCAGCAGCCGATCATCCTGGTGGGCTGGTCCTACGGCGGGGTGCTGAGCTGGCACTGGGCCGACCGGAACCCCGGCCGCGTCCTGGGAGTGGTGACCGTGGACGCCTTCCCGTACGGCCTGACCGGCGAGGAAGGCGCCGAGCGGATCCGCAAACTGTTCCACAAGATGCGTTTCCTGCTGCCACTGGCGCGCCCGTTCGGTATGGCCGCGCGGATGAGCGCCGCCCAGCATGCCGAGTCCAATATCGAACTCAACGAGATCGCCGCCGCCAGCGTGCCGGTCCTCGAACGCGCGGCCCGCCCGGTGCGGTTCGTTCTGGCCACCGGACAAAGCCTCGGTAGCGAGAAGGACGAGATGGAACAGGGCCGGGCCATACTCGACCCGGTCATCGCGCACAACCCGAACGTCACGATCAGCGCGAAAGTCGCCAGTAACCACTCCAAGATCCTGCGCAAGGATTCCCCCGCGGTCGCCGATGCTGTCCGCGAGACCGCAGCGGTCTGACCGTCATCCGCTCGACGGGCATCCGCGGAACTGCGAATGCCCGTCGAGCCGGCGCAGCGCGTGGAGCAGGCATCCGAGGTGCTGAGCCGGCACTGGGCCGACCCGTGCCCAACAATTGATCATTTTATGGACATCGGGGGAAGTCGCAGCCATGGCGACGACACGACGAGCTGTTTCGCCGCCGAGCTGGTGCTATCCAGCGGCGGGCACTCGCTCGGACACCGCAGCGCGCCGCTTGGGGGCCCGGTACGCGCGAGCCACGCACGCAGGGAGCCGTCGGCCGCCGCATGCCGCGCGACCTATGCCCCGGCGGCCCAAAAGTCGATCCTCAGCTATAGCGGCCGCTATCTGGTCGCAGGCCCCACGCCCGAACCAGTGGAGGGAACCTGGGACTCACCTCGATTCCTGGTCATCGAGTTCCCCGACATGGATCGGGTTCGGCAGTGGTACGACTCGCCGGAATACCGGCAAGCCCGTCAGATACGAGAAGGCAAAGTTCGGGTGCAGATGTTGTTCGCCGAGGGCGCGCCGCCCAAGGGCTTCTCTCTCCTAGCCTGATCGCGCCCCACACGACCCTCAGCGATTACCTGCCCCTTTGACCGACAACCCGCGTGCGGCGGCGGTCGCGTGGGGGTGTGCTGACGCCTTCGGGTGTCTGTCTCATGTTCGGAAGGTTGTGCGAGCATGCGTTTTTCATTCCTCGAACAAGTGGTTGAAGCTTGCGGTATACCTGCGGGGTACTGACCGAGCTCGACCCCACGAGGAGAACCCTGCTGTGTCCGACGGCTTCATCGATCTGCGTGCCGATGTGGCGCACCCGGCCCGGATGTATGACTACTTCCTGGGCGGTAAAGATTTCTATGAGGCCGACCGAGCCGCCGCTGAGCAGGCACTGCGGGAGTTTCCGGCGGTTCGGTTGACGGCGCGCACCAACCGCGAGTTCATGCGCCACGTCACTGGCTTTCTCGTCGGGCAGGGGGTTCGCCAGTTTCTCGATATCGGCACCGGTATCCCCACCGAGCCCAACCTGCACCAGGTCGCCCAAGGCCTGGCACCGGAATCGCGGGTGGTGTATGTCGACAACGACCCGGTCGTGCTCGCGCATGCGAGGGCGCTGCTGGTGAGCACGCCCGAGGGCCGCACCGCCTACATCCAGGCCGATGCCGCAGACCCGGCGGCCATCCTCGCCGCGCCGCAACTGCAAGCGACGCTGGATTTGTCGCAACCGGTGGCGGTGTCGCTGATGGCCGTGCTGCACTTCGTGCCCGGCGATGTTTACGACGTCGTCAACACTCTGATGGCCTCGCTGGTGCCGGGTTCTTATCTGGCGATGTCGCATGTCACGACGGACTTCGACGCCGGGTCTGATGATCCCGAAGGAATGGCACGGCTGTTGCAGGTCTATGCCGATCGCGGGATTCCCGTGCGGCCGCGCACCCGGGGGGAAGTCGCACGATTCTTCCAGCATCTGGAACTGGTGGATCCCGGTGTCGAGGTGATCCACCGATGGCGCACCGGCGGCATCCAGCCTCCGCGAAGCCACGACAAGAAGGTATCGCTCTACGGCGCCGTCGGCCGCAAACCCTGATAGCGACGTCAACCCATTGCCCAGGGGCACTGGTAAGGGCTGGTGGACCGTCCCGGCACCCACACGCGCCGCCGAACTGACCCAGTCCGCCGCCGCGGTCCACATCGAGGGCGACCTCGTCATCGCCCACGGCCCGAGTGTCGGTGGGGGTAGGGGCTGAAAGTCACAGTCTGACGCCTGGCTGAAAGCCGCGGTGCCGTCACAGGTGGATGGGTTGCTGGGTTGGGGCAGTCCAGAATGGTGGAGTGGTTTTCTCCAGGAGGTGGGAGGAGTTCTTCCGTAGCTTCGTTCGGCGGGTGGGTTCTGTGGGCCCGGGCGTGGGGAAGGCTACAGCGCTGAAACCCAACGCGGTGAACAAGGTCAAGAGGTGCTCGGCAACCCTCGCGCCGGTAACCCCGTGCCTCAGAACCCGCACCTCGAGCGTTTGCAAGCGCTGGCAGAGGCACAGGGTGTCAAACTCGCCGCGACCGAGGTCCGGCGACTAGTTGTACTGACCACGGACGTTGGTAGCGGCGTGTCGGGCTGACATGGCGAAGACCTCCGGGTGAAGTGCGAGCTGTCTAGGAACGCATTCACCTGCCGGAGGTCTTCGTGAATCTCCTATGTCAAGCTGCGGCCTCGTGGCAAGTGGTGTGGGGCTTGGTTTGCTGGAGCCGGTGGTAGACGACGTCGGCGAGATGACGTTTGAGTACTCGCAGTGCTTCGGTTTTGGAGTTGCC